>JACQZP010000030.1 GCA_016213825.1 Acetobacterium woodii
ACGTTCAAATGGAAATCACTTTGATCACACCAATCGCGATTGAAGAAGGCTTACGTTTTGCGATTCGTGAAGGCGGCCGAACCGTTGGTTCTGGTGTTGTTGCCAAAATGCTTGCTGACGCATAAAAACATATAAATAAAAATATTGAACCGCCCTCCTGTTCTTGGGGGCGGTTTTTTTAATGAGACGATTGTAATGATAGAGGAACCGTAATTTACAGATTCGATAGAGAACGTCGATCTTTTATGGTATGATTAATTAAAAAGAAAGTGTAGACAAGATGTTCCAAAAAGACTTTTTTATGCGGGAAATAGAGAACTTTTCCAAATTTGTTGTTGGATTGTTTAGAAAAGAAAAATTCAAATATGAAATCAAAGGCGAACAAGGGGAATTCATCGAAGCAGAATATTTATTTTACCGTTTGCAGGAAATGGTTTATGATGGTAAAATTAACGAAGCTGAAAATATCTTGTTTGAAACAATTGAAAAAGACCCTAAACTTGAATATTTGAAATTGACTGAAAAATTTTATTCGGAAATCTCTAAAATGAGTGATGAATATTTACTGAAACAAGACTATACCCGAGAAGAAATATTTGAAAGCTTAGATCAAATACAGACGATTTACGAAAAAAAATATAGCGACTCAAAGAAATAGGATTAGAAAGAAGTTCGAAATGATTAGACTCTTAGTTGATAGTATGTGCGATCTGCCAAAAGAATATATCAATCACCCGAATCTAGATATGGTATCCCTGAATGTCATTATTGAAGGAAAAGTATATCGGGACAAACGGGAAATCGATCTCGATGGCATGAATAAATTTATGGAGCAGGGAATTGTTCCCACCACATCTCAAGTAAATCCAGGGGATTTTATGGAATATTTTGAGAATTGTGCTAAAAATAATGTGGAATGTCTTTATCTGGCTTTTACATCAAAACTATCCGGGAGCTATGAAACGGCTTGTTTGATTTTAAAAGACGTCCTCGAAAAATATCCGAATTTTAAGTGCCGGATCGTTGATAGTCTGCATAGCGGGGGAAGCATTGCCGTTATTGCGGCGGAATTGTTGAAACTGATCGATCAAGGAAAAGACCTGGATTATTTAGCGGGAGCTGCGGTTAAGCTGATTCCCCATGCCCATTTTTATTTTAGCATTGAAGATCTGAACTGGCTTTATATGGGCGGTCGGGTTTCAAAGGGAACAGCGGTCGTTGGTGGATTCCTGAAGATTCATCCGATTGTTTCGGTTGAAGATGGCGAACTGAAAATCATTGGCAAGTCCCGGGGAAACAAAAAAGCGCAACAGGCAGTGATTGAAAAAACGGCTGAAAATATCACTGGTTATTTGGATCAGAATGTTGGCATCGCTTATACGGGCTCCATGAAACCGGTGGAAGACTATGAAAAGGCCCTGCGACTGATGGGGGTGAAAAAAATCGAACCGGTACCGATTGGTTGCGTTTTGGCGGCTCATTTAGGGTTGCAGGGAACGGGGATCTATTTTCTGGATGCACCACCGGATGAGATACTGAAGTGATAAAATATTAAATATGAAAAAAATGTAATAATAGTTGTAAAATCTAAAAAAACGCTTGCCAAAGGCGTTTTTTTCTTGTATAATGTGAAAGGTTGACACACAAGCGATGAAGTGAGAGGTTGCTGTCGCCTTAGGCAGGTTTTTCCCATGGAGTATGTCACGATCTTTGAATCGGACGACAACCGCTTAAAATCATGTGATTTTTGCAAAATGAGACCTTCATTTTGCGAAAAAAAATAATGATGAAACACCCGGATGGGTTGACGAGTGGTTGGAGTACCTAAATGACGAGTAAAAATTGATAAGGAGGTAAAATTTAGGTATGGCAAAACAAAAAATTAGAATCAGATTAAAAGCGTTTGATCACAAACTTTTGGATCAATCTGCTGAACGAATTGTTGAAACAGCAAAGAGAACAGGTGCGAGCGTATCTGGTCCGGTACCACTGCCAACAGACAAAGAAATCATCACGATTCTTCGAGCAGTGCACAAGTATAAGGATTCCAGAGAGCAATTTGAAATGCGCACACACAAACGGTTGATTGACATTTTAAACCCAACACCAAAAACCGTAGACGCATTAATGCGATTGAACTTACCAGCAGGCGTTGATATAGAAATCAAACTATAGACCCCATTGGTATTATGATTGCACAGCAATCCAATGATATTTAGGAGGAAATAATGAAAAAAGCGATTATCGGACGAAAAATTGGAATGACCCAAATTTTCACAGAAAACGGAACTGTCATTCCAGTGACCGTGGTTGAAGCCGGCCCTTGTGTTGTGCTTCAAAAGAAAACCATCGAAACTGATGGATATGAAGCACTGCAATTGGCATATGGTGAAGCAAAAGAACGTCTTATGACGAAACCACTAAAAGGCCACTACAATAAAAACAGTGTTGAATATAAAAAAGTAATCCGGGAATTCAAACTTGATGATTATGCAAGTTATGAAACCGGTCAATTAATTCAGGCTGATGTGTTTGAAGCTGGCGAACGAGTTGATATTTCAGGAAAATCAAAAGGTAAGGGCTTCCAGGGGGTTATTAAACGACATAACCAATCCAGAGGACCAATGGCTCATGGTTCCAAATATCACCGAAGACCAGGTTCCATGGGAGCATCTTCTTCACCTTCAAGAGTATTCAAGGGTAAGAAACTTCCAGGCCAGATGGGGAACAAAAATGTAACTGCAGTTAATTTGGAAGTTGTTAAAGTCGATGCTGAAAATAATGTACTCTTAATCAGAGGTGCAGTACCAGGCATTAGAGGAGCACTTGTTACAATTAAAAGCAGCGTTAAAGCATAAAAAAATCAAGCCTGAAAGGAGGAAATCAAATGCCTAAAATTGACGTTTTAGATGTAAAAGGAAATGTTGTTGGTGATGTCGAATTAAGCGAAGGAATCTTCGGAATCGAACCCAACGAATACGTAGTACATGAAGTAGTGGTAGCACTGCTTGCAAATAGACGACAGGGAACACGTTCCGCCTTGACTCGATCAGAAGTCCGTGGCGGTGGTCGTAAACCTTGGAGACAAAAAGGAACAGGCCGGGCTCGTGCCGGTACCATCCGATCTCCATTATGGAAGGGCGGCGGTGTGATCTTTGCACCAAAATCAAGAGATTACAGCAAAAAGGTTAACAAAAAAGTTAAAGCTTTAGCTATGAAATCTGTATTTTCAGCAAAGGCTCAGGATAATGAACTGCGCGTATTGAACCAACTGGTGATGGATGCTCCAAAAACCAAAGAAATGATCGCAGTACTGAATAATATCAATGCTCAAAAAGCCTTGATTGTACTTCCTGATAACAACGAAGCAATTATCCGTTCCGCAAACAATATTCCAAAAGTTGCAACAACAACTGTCAACGAACTCAACGTATATGATATGTTGAAATATGACGTGTTGATCATGACTCAGGAAGCATTACAAAAAATTGAGGAGGTATACGCATAATGAAAAATCCTCGCGATATTATCATCAAGCCAATTATTACCGAACGTAGTATGGCCGATGCAGAAGAGAAAAAATTCACATTTAAAGTGGACAAAAGAGCGAATAAAATTGAGATAAAGAATGCTGTTGAAGTCATATTCGGTGTTGAAGTTGAAAAAGTGAGCACCATGAATATGAAAGGCAAACTGAAAAGAACCGGACGTTTCGTTGGTCGAAGATCAGATTGGAAAAAAGCAATCGTGAAGTTAACACCTGGAAGTAAGGGTATCCAATTCTTCGAAGGCGTATAAGCAAACAAACGAGACTACAACCCGAGAAGCATACAAAAAAAGGAGGTAGCGATTAATGGGTATTAGAAAGTATAAACCAACGTCCCCAGGACGTAGAAATATGAGCGTCAATACATTCGAGGAAATCACCAAGCATGAGCCTGAGAAATCCTTATTGAAGCCACTTAAAAAACATGCTGGTCGTAATGCATATGGACGCATTACCGTTAGACATCATGGTGGTGGAGCTAAAAGAAAATACAGAATTATTGACTTCAAAAGAAATAAAGATAACATTCCTGGAAAAATTGCCGGAATCGAATATGATCCAAACAGAAGTTCAAATATAGCACTTGTTCACTATGCAGATGGTGAAAAACGTTATATTATCGCACCATTAAAGTTAAAGGTTGGAGATGTTATTTTCTCTGGACCAGAATCAGATATTACCGTTGGTAACTGTCTGCCACTTAAAAACATTCCTGTTGGTACAACGGTTCACTGTGTTGAACTGAAAACCGGAAAAGGTGCTCAAATGGTTCGTTCAGCTGGCGCTAGCGCTCAGTTGATGGCGAAAGAAGGAAATTACGCAACATTGCGTTTGCCTTCAGGCGAAATGAGACTTGTTCGAATTGAATGTCGAGCAACCATTGGCCAGGTTGGAAATCTGGATCACCAGAATGTTCGTATCGGTAAAGCCGGTCGTACCCGACACATGGGTATTCGTCCAACCGTACGTGGTTCTGTTATGAATCCGAATGACCATCCACACGGTGGTGGTGAAGGACGTGCGCCAATCGGACGTTCTGGCCCAGTTACACCTTGGGGTAAACCAGCACTTGGTTATAAAACACGTAAGAAAAACAAACCTTCCGATAAATATATCGTAAGATCACGAAATAAAAAATAAGCATACAACCATAAGATAACGAACCGAGAGGAGGTTGAATAATGGGTAGATCATTAAAAAAAGGACCTTTTTGTGACGAAAAGTTACTAAAACGCATCGATGCTATGAATGAAAAAGGTGAAAAGAATGTGCTGAAGACCTGGTCTAGAAGCTCCACACTTTTCCCACAAATGGTAGGACACACCATCGCAGTTCATGATGGCAGAAAACACGTTCCAGTTTATGTTACCGAAGATATGGTAGGACACAAACTTGGAGAGTTTGCACCAACCAGAACCTTTAGAGGTCATGCTGGAGAAAAGAAATCTAAATTAAGATAGCCAGAAGGAGGTATACGATATGGAAGCAAGAGCGACAGCTAAATATGTACGTGTTTCATCCAGAAAGGCTAAGTTAGTGGCTGATTTAATTCGAGGCAAAAGCATTGGAGAAGCATTAAGTATTCTAGCATTAACACCAAATAAAGCAGCGAAAATAATTGATAAAGTTGTTAAATCTGCTTTAGCAAATGCTGAAAATAATTTTAACATGAATCCTGAAAACTTATATATCGATCAGATTTATGCAAATCAGGGTCCAACACTAAAACGATTCAGAGCGGGTGCACAGGGACGTGCGACAATTATTCGAAAAAGATCGTCTCACATTACAGCCGTATTAAAAGAAAAAGAGTAAGGAGGGCATAGATGGGTCAAAAAGTCAATCCTCACGGATTAAGAGTTGGCGTTATAAAGGACTGGAACGCAAAATGGTTTGCTAACAACAAAGATTTTGCAGATTGTTTAATTGAAGATCATGATATTCGTAAATATATAAAAGTAAATCAATACCAGGCGGGCATTTCTAAAATTGTCATCGAACGTTTTGGTAACAAGGTTAAGATTCATATCTATACAGCAAAACCAGGCATGATTATTGGTCGTGGTGGCGCAGGTATCGATGCTTTACGTCTTGAACTTGAAAAAATGACAAAGAAAACTGTATTTATCAACATCGTTGAAGTCAAAAACGTTGATATGGATGCTCAATTAGTAGCAGAAAATATTGCCGCTCAGCTGGAACGACGAATTTCTTTCCGACGAGCAATGAAACAAACCATGCAACGAACCATGCGAGCCGGAGCTAAGGGGATTAAAACTGCTGTTGCAGGTCGTTTGAACGGCGCTGAAATGGCACGAAACGAACATTATGCCCAAGGTCAGGTTCCACTTCAAACCCTCCGAGCTGATATTAGCTACGGCTTTGCTGAAGCTGATACCACCTATGGTAAACTAGGTGTAAAAGTTTGGGTCAATAAAGGCGAAATTTTAACTGGCCGCGAAGATATTCTAGCAGTAACTGCTGAAGACGACGCAAAAGCTAAAAAAAGCACACGCCGCAAAGCTCCTACTAACAGGACAGAAAACTAAGAGAGGAGGCCAACGCATATGTTAATGCCTAAACGTGTAAAACGTAGAAAACAACATAGAGGTCGTATGAAAGGAAAAGCGCTTCGTGGTAACAAAATCACTTACGGAGATTTCGCTATTCAGGCACTGGAGCCAGCATGGATTACTGCTAATCAGATCGAAGCTGCCCGTATCGCCATGACCAGATATATTAAAAGAGGTGGCCAGGTTTGGATCAAAATTTTCCCAGACAAACCTGTGACACAAAAACCAGCAGAAACTCGAATGGGTTCCGGTAAAGGTTCTCCAGAGTATTGGGTTGCAGTGGTAAAACCAGGAAGAGTAATGTTTGAGATTGCCGGGATTTCTGAGGAAGTTGCTCGGGAAGCCATGCGTCTTGCTCAACATAAATTACCGATCAAAACGAAGTTTATCACTCGAAAAGATCAGGAAGCACAAGAAGTGGGTGATGAAGCATGAAACCAAGTGAATTAAGAGAATTAACTACAATTGAGCTTGAAGCAAAATTGGGAGACCTTAAGGAAGAATTATTCAACCTGAGATTTCAACATGCGACAGGCCAGTTGGAAAACCCAATGCGGATTAAAGAAGTGAAGAAGACTTATGCACGGATCAAAACAATTATGCAAGAACGTGCGATGAAGTCGGATCAAGCATAATAAACCAATAGATAAGGAGGTTTAGCTTATGGAAGAAAGAGGTTACAGAAAAACTCGAATTGGTAAAGTGACCAGCGATAAAATGGATAAAACCGTTGTTGTGGCTGTCGAAAGTTTTGTAAAACATCCACTTTACTCAAAACGAGTGAAACACACTGTAAAGTTCAAAGCCCATGACGAACAAAACGAATGTAATATCGGTGATACCGTTAAAATAATGGAAACAAGACCACTCAGCAAAGACAAACGCTGGAGATTAGTAGAAATCGTAGAAAAAGCACTATAAGTCAATGTGCGGAAGGAGGTATTTCGGATGATTCAACAAGAAACGAGACTGAAAGTAGCAGATAATACCGGTGCAAAGGAATTACTGTGCATCCGAGTTCTTGGTGGTTCCGGTCGTCGATATGCAAATATTGGGGACATTATCGTGTGTGCTGTTAAAAGTGCGGCACCCGGTGGCGATGTTAAAAAAGGCGACGTTGTTAAAGCCGTTGTCGTTAGAACAAAGAGCGGAATTAGAAGAGACGATGGCAGTTACATCAAATTCGACCAGAATGCAGCGGTTCTTATAAAAGATGATAAAAACCCAAAAGGTACACGTATTTTTGGACCTGTCGCAAGAGAATTAAGGGACAAGAAATACATGAAAATCGTATCTTTGGCTCCTGAAGTACTTTAAGGAGGAAATGAAAGATGCATATTAAAAAAGATGATATCGTAATGGTAATTTCCGGTAAGGACAAAGGAAAAAAGGGAAAAGTGATTCAAGCTTATCCTAAAGATGGCAAAGTCCTTGTGGAAAATGTAAACATGGTTACTAAACACCAAAAACCAACACAGCAAATGCAACAGGGTGGAATAATGCGACAAGAAGGCGCACTTGAAGCCTCTAACGTGTTACTCTACTGTGCAAAATGTGATAAGGGTGTCAGAACCGGACATAAAGTTTTAAGTGATGGAAATAAAGTCAGATTTTGTAAAAAATGTAATGAAACATTTAATAATTAATTTCGGGAAGGAGGACCAATATGCCCAGATTAAAAGATAAATTTCTTACTGAAGTCATTCCAGCAATGATGGAGAAATTTCAATATAAAAATATCATGGAAGTTCCTAAACTAGAAAAAGTTGTGCTCAACATGGGTTTAGGAGATTGCAAAGACAACTCTAAAGCTTTAGAAGCCGCAGTGATTGACCTTGGAATTATTGCCGGTCAAAAACCAGTAATAACAAAGGCGAAAAAGTCAGTTGCCAACTTTAAAGTCCGAGAAGGCATGAACATTGGAGCGAAAGTAACTTTAAGAAGTGATCGTATGTACGAATTTACAGATAAGTTATTCAACGTTGCCCTTCCTCGAGTACGTGACTTCAGAGGTTTGTCCAACAAATCTTTTGACGGACGTGGTAATTATGCTTTTGGTATAAAAGAACAACTCATATTCCCTGAAATTGATTATGACAAGGTTGAACAAGTCCGAGGCATGGACATCATGTTTGTCACAACGGCAAAAACTGATGAAGAAGCTCACGAACTGTTAAGACTGCTTGGCATTCCATTCAGTAGAGCATAAGGAGGACGGTACAGTGGCAAAAAAAGCGATGAAAGAAAAGCAACAGCGGAAACACAAATATTCGACTCAGGAATATACACGATGCAGAATTTGTGGACGACCACACTCTGTTTTGCAGAAATTTGGCATTTGTCGTATATGTTTCCGAGAATTAGCATATAAAGGCGAAATCCCTGGCGTAAGAAAAGCAAGCTGGTAAAAATCACACTAGCAAAGAAAAGGAGGTACCGAGTATGGTTATGACTGATCCTATTGCGGATATGTTAACACGCATCAGAAATGCAAATGATGCAGGTCATAAAACAGTTGAGATGCCTGCTTCAAAAGAAAAGAAAGCAATTGCTCAAATTCTTTTAGAAGAAGGTTACATTACTAAAGTCGATTACATTGCTGATGAAAAGCAAGGCGTAATTAAAATTACATTGAAATACGGAGAAAACAAAAGTCGTGTCGTTGCAGGCATTAAAAGAATCTCCAAACCAGGTCTGAGAGTATACGCTGGTAAAGACGATGTGCCAAAGGTATTAAATGGCTTAGGTATTGCCATTGTATCAACATCTAAAGGCGTAATGACCGATAAAAAAGCAAGAAAAGCCGGCGTTGGCGGCGAAGTGATATGTTACGTTTGGTAACAAATTAAGACAGGAGGTAAAAAGATGTCAAGAATAGGAAAAGCACCCGTTGCGATCCTCCCAGGAGTCGACATTAAAAAAGACGGTCAAACTTTGACAGTCAAGGGTCCATTAGGACAACTCGTTAGAACTTTTCATCCTGATGTCATCATCGATGTTCAAGATAGCGAAGTCGTTGTCACTCGACCATCTGAAAGCAAGCTGCATAAATCGCTTCACGGTTTAACACGGGCTTTAATTCAAAACATGGTTACAGGCGTAAGCACTGGCTTTACTAAAACATTGGAAATCAGTGGAGTAGGATATAGAGCAGAAAAAAAAGGAACTAAGTTAGTGATGAACTTAGGATACTCACATCCCGTTGAGATGGAAGATCCTGAAGGCGTTGAAGCAGTTCCGGAAACAAATACTAAAGTCGTTATTAAAGGCATTAGCAAAGAAGCCGTTGGTGCACATGCTGCCAATATTCGAGCGAAACGCCCACCAGAACCTTATAAGGGTCATGGGGTACGATATTCTGACGAAGTAATTCGACGTAAAGAAGGTAAAACAGGTAAATAACCTGCTAGCCCGTCAAAGATGATGAAGGGAGTAAAACTCGATGATTAAGAAACCCATTAAAAATAAATTACGTGTCGCACGTCACTTTCGGGTCCGAAACAAGATTTCTGGAACTGAAATGAGACCACGCTTAAACGTTTTTAGAAGTAATAAAAATATTTATGCTCAAATTATAGATGATACCAAAGGTATCACATTGGTTTCTGCTTCTTCCAATGACTCTGATCTTAAAGGTCAATTGTCAAAAGGTGGAGATAAAGCAGCAGCTAAAGCAGTCGGTCAGGCAATTGCCAAACGTGCTCTTGAAAAAGGTATTGAAGCAGTTGTATTTGATCGAGGCGGTTATGTATATCATGGTAGAGTAAAAGAATTGGCTGACGGCGCTCGTGAAGCCGGCCTGAAATTCTAAGTAAAGGAGGTCATTTGATGCAAAACAAAAAAATCGATCCAAGTACATTAGATTTGAAGGAAAAAGTCGTTGCCATCAACCGCGTAACTAAGGTTGTAAAAGGTGGTCGTAACTTCAGATTCAGCTGTCTTGTGATTGTTGGAGACGAAAACGGTCATGTTGGCGTCGGTAAAGGAAAAGCAATGGAAATTCCAGATGCGATTCGTAAAGGTATCGATGCAGCAAAAAAATCATTAATCAAAGTGCCAATGGTTGGAACAACTATTCCTCACTTAGTCAATGGTGAAGCTGGTGCAGGCCATGTATTATTGAAACCTGCTGGAAAAGGTACCGGAGTTATTGCTGGCGGCCCTGTCCGTGCAGTACTGGAATTAGCTGGTATCAGAGATATTCGTACTAAATCTTTAGGATCAAACAACGCACGTAACATGGTTAATGCTACTATGGCAGGCCTTGCTGAACTGACTACACTTGAAGAAGTAGCAGCAAAACGTGGTAAAAAACCTGAAGAAATTTTAGATTAGGAGGAATCATTATGGCTAAGCAATTAGAAATTACTTTAAAGAAAAGTTTAATTGGTCGTAACCCGAAACAACGGGCAACCATTCAAGCTTTAGGCCTAAAGAAAATTGGCCAAACCGTAACTCATAATGACACTCCTCAGATTCGTGGCATGATTCATATAACCGACTTCATGCTCGATGTAAAAGAAGTATAGGAGGTGTCAATATGAAGTTACATACTTTAAGTCCAGCCCCAGGTTCAAAAAAGGCACCCAAGAGAAAAGGACGCGGTACAGGTTCTGGTCTTGGAAAAACTGCTGGTCGTGGACAAGATGGACAAAAATCACGTTCCGGTGGTGGTGTTCGACCTGGTTTTGAAGGTGGACAAATGCCATTGGCACGTCGTTTACCAAAACGCGGTTTTTCAAACGCTCGATTCAAAAAAACTTTTGCAATAGTTAATGTCGGAGAACTGAATGCTTTTGATGCAAACACAGTGATCACACCAGAATTATTGTTAGAATACGGATTCATCCGAAAATTAAATGATGGCCTGAAAATTCTTGGAAACGGAGAAGTTGAAAAGGCATTCACCATTAAAGCACATAAAATCAGCAAATCAGCTGAGGAGAAAATTCTCGCTGGAGGAGGAAAGGTAGAGGTGATCTAATATGGTCTCTACCTTGAAGGATGCTTGGAAAATTCCAGATCTACGACGTAAGATATTAATTACTTTAGCATTGCTGTTTGTATATCGGTTGGGATCCTTCATACCGGTTCCTTTTATTGATACTGAACAGTTAAGTCAGCTCGTCAATGATAATGGAATTTTTGGTCTGTTTAATATTATTTCCGGTGGTAACTTTGGTAATTTCACGATTTTTGCCATGAGTATTACCCCGTATATTAATGCATCTATTATCATGAATCTATTGGCTTTTGCCATTCCAGCTCTTGAAAAATTGCAAAAAGAAGGGGAAGAAGGCCGAAAAAAACTGGCCCAATATACCCGTTATTTAACCATTGTTTTAGCACTGATTCAAGCACTGGGCATGAGCCTGTCTTTCGGTGATTTATTGCTTGAAAAGACAACATTTACAGTATTTACTGTCGTTTTATGTATCACCGCTGGTACTGCTTTCCTGATGTACTTAGGCGAGCAGATTACTGAAAATGGCATTGGAAATGGTATTTCACTGATTATTTTCATCAGTATCGTATCACGGATTCCGACGGCAATTTATCAAATGTACAACTATGTCACAATTGGTACCCTTAGTATCATCAGCATCTTACTGTTTGTTGTATTTATTGTTGTGGTTGTGTTCGGTGTTGTTGCAATTCAAGAAGGTCAACGACGAATCCCTGTTCAATACGCAAAACGTGTTGTTGGCAGAAAAATGTATGGTGGTCAAAGCACCCATATTCCATTGAGAGTTAACATGGCCGGCGTTATTCCAGTCATCTTTGCAAGTTCATTGGCATTGTTCCCGGCAACTTTGGCTAGCTTTTTCCCAACATCAGCTTTTGCAAATTGGATTTCCACCTATTTTGCTTGGGGATCATGGTTATCAACGACAATTTATGTCATATTAATTATAGCGTTTACCTATTTTTATACAGCAGTTACATTCAATCCATTTGATGTTGCTGAAAATATTAAAAAACAAGGTGGTTATGTTCCTGGGATCAGACCTGGGAAACCAACCGTAGAGTACTTCTCGAGAATTATGAACCGATTAACATTATTTGGTGGCGTCTTCTTAGCGATCATTGCTGTTATTCCTATTTTTGTAGGTAATTTCATGGGTGTCAATCTTCAGTTCGGTGGAACAAGTCTGCTGATTGTTGTTGGGGTAGCCCTTGAAACGGTTAAACAGATTGAATCAGAAATGATGATGAGACACCATCAGGGATTTTTAAAATCTTAAAATGAACTGGAGATAAGTGAAAAATGAGAATTGTATTATTAGGACCTCCGGGAGCTGGTAAAGGAACGCAGGCAAAACAAATCTGTGAAACCTACAATATACCACATATTTCAACCGGCGATCTCTTCAGAGAAAACATGAGCAATGACACACCACTTGGTCAAAAAGCAAAAGAATATATGGCTCAAGGCCTTTTGGTGCCAGACCAACTCGTTCTTGATATGGTAGAAGATCGTTTAACTCATGACGATGTGCAAGCCGCTAACTATGGCTACTTGCTAGACGGATTTCCGCGAACAGTGGCTCAAGCAGAAGCTTTATGTCAAATTAATGCCAAGCGTGATTGTGAACTGGATTTTGCAATTAACCTGGAAGTACCATTTGATATTCTAATTGAGCGGGTTTCAGGACGTCGCATTTGTCCTAAATGTCATGCTACCTATCATATTAAATACAGTAAACCAAAGGTTGAAGGTGTCTGCGACTTAGATGGAACACCATTGTATCAACGTGAAGATGATAAAGTCGAAACAGTACAAAAAAGAATACAAGTCTATCAGGATCAAACAGAACCATTAATCGAATTTTATGAAGATAAACAAAAGATTATCAATATTAATGGTCTGCAACACATGAATGATGTTTTTGAGAATATTAAAGAAATCCTAAGTGGAGTTAATTAAAGATGATAACCATAAAATCCCAACAGGAAATTGATCTGATGCGTCATGCCGGAAAGATTGTGGCAGGCGCTCATGCCCTAGTTGGCGAAATGATCAAACCTGGGGTAACAACACAAGAATTGGATCATGCAGTCGAACTATATATTCGTAATGCAGGTGCTATTCCAACATTTAAAGGCTATGGTGGTTTCCCGAACTCCATTTGTGCTTCAATTAATGAAGTCGTGGTTCATGGGATCCCCGAGAAACGCCGGTTGCAAGATGGTGACATCATCAGCATTGACATTGGCGCAACCTATAACGGCTACGTTGGTGATGCAGCAGTAACACATGGTGTTGGCAATATTTCCGAAGAAGCAGAAAAACTGATCAGAGTCACTCGGGAGTCCTTTTATAAAGGAATTGCCTTTGCTAAAGATGGCTATCGGCTATCGGATATTTCAAATGCCATCCAATCATACGTTGAAGAAAACGGATTTTCTGTTGTTCGCGACTATGTTGGCCATGGTGTTGGTAAGAAAATGCATGAAGATCCACCCATTCCAAACTATGGCCCGAAGGGACGAGGTCCCAGACTACGACAGGGAATGACTTTGGCTATCGAACCAATGGTAAACATTGGAACTTATGATGTGGTTACTTTAAAAGATGGTTGGACGGTGGTAACATCGGATGGTAAGCTTTCTTCACACTATGAACATACCATACTGATCACCGGCACCGGCGAACCTGAACTTTTGACTGCGATTTAAGTTGGTGAATGGATGAATGAATTTAAAGTTGGACAAGTGGTTCGTTCTACTGCTGGCCGAGATAAGGGTCAGTTTATGGTGGTTATTGAAGTGGTGGACGACCATTTCACCTATGTATCGAATGGAAAACTTCGTAAAGTGAGTAATCCAAAGAAAAAAAAGGTCAAACACTTAGCGAAGACGAATCACATTGCCACAGATATTCGTGATAAAATATTAATTGGAAAAAAGATAACTAACGCTGAGATAAGAAAAATACTCGAGTCCTATCACATGCCTGATGGTGTTGGGGATGAGAATCGTGAGGAGGTTTGATCAATGGCCAAAAAAGATGTTATCGAGGTAGAAGGCTCAGTTATTGAGTCATTACCAAACACTATTTTCTTAGTTGAATTGGAAAATGGACATCAGATAACTGCACATATTTCGGGAAAACTTCGCATGAACTACATAAGAATTTTACCGGGAGATAAGGTAGTTGTTGAATTATCCCCATATGATTTGACCCGCGGGCGTATCGTATGGCGTGGAAAAGGGAAATCATAAAGGAGGCATACAAATGAAAGTTAGACCATCAGTAAAACCGATTTGTGAAAAATGCAAAATTATTAAAAGAAATGGTCGTGTTATGGTTATTTGTGAAAATCCAAAACACAAACAAAAACAAGGTTGAACCGTCGAGTCCAGAAAAAAAGAACATGACCGCGGCAATTTTAGTCATGTTCATGATATAAACAATACACTGGGAAAAAAATCAATTACGTCACTAATTTGATTGATCCACCAGCATTAAGAAAACAATTTAGGAGGTACACACCCTATGGCAAGAATTGCCGGAGTCGATTTGCCCCGAGATAAGCGGGTAGAAATTGGATTAACTTACATTTATGGTATTGGACATTCAACATCATTGCAAATATTAAAAGATTTAAATATCAATCCAGATACCAGAGTTAAAGATCTAACTGAAACTGAAGTTAATGATCTGAGAAATACGATTGATAAATACACCGTTGAAGGTGACCTTCGTAGAGAAGTCAACTTAAACATTAAACGACTGATAGAAATTGGATCTTATAGAGGATTACGTCATCGTCGAGGACTTCCTGTTAGAGGGCAAAAGACTAAAACTAATGCCAGAACACGAAAAGGTCCTAAACGTCTCGTTAGTAAAAAGAAATAAGGAGGGCTAAAGAATGGCAGTTAAAAAAGCACGAAGAAAAGTAAAAAAAGTTAAAAAGAATATCGAACGTGGCCAGGCCCATATTCAATCTTCTTTCAACAATACAATTGTTACCATTACAGATATGTCAGGAAATGCTCTTTCATGGGCAAGTTCTGGTGGATTAGGTTTTAAAGGTTCGCGAAAAAGCACTCCTTTTGCTTCTCAAATGGCAGCAGAAGAAGCAGCAAAAGCGGCCATGGAGCATGGACTTAAAAGCGTAGAAGTTTTAGTCAAAGGCCCTGGTTCCGGACGTGAGGCAGCAATTCGAGCCTTACAGGCGGCTGGATTAGAAATTACCCTGATCCGCGATGTTACGCCTATTCCACATAACGGTTGTCGACCACCTAAGCGACGACGAGTATAATAGGAGGGCGAAAATTATGTCAAGAAATATAGAAGCATCATGCCGACAATGTAGACGTGAAGGTGCAAAATTGTACCTAAAGGGTGAACGTTGTTATTCAACAAATAAATGTGCGTTCGAAAGACGTCCTACACCACCAGGTCAACATGGTAAAAGAAGAACAAAATTATCTGAATACGGCCTTCAATTACGAGAAAAACAAAAAGCAAAACGTATTTATGGGGTTCTTGAAAAACAATTCCGTGGTTACTTTGAAATTGCTGAAAAACAAAAAGGGATTACCGGTCACAACCTGTTAATTCACTTAGAATCTCGTTTAGACAATGTTGTTTACCGTTTAGGAATGGCAACATCTCGTAAAGAAGCTCGCCAATTGGTTGATCATGAACATTTCCTGATCAACGGCAAAAAATTAAACATCCCTTCTTATATCATGAAAGAGGGCGATGTAATTGAAGTTCGACCAAAAAGCAAAAAATCTCAGAAATTCAAAGACATTTTAGAAGTGACTGAAAATAGAACCGTTGCACCATGGTTGTCTAAAGATGTTGAAACACTATCAGGAAAAGTCATTGGCAGACCGGCAGTAGAAGACTTAGATGTCGAAATTGCTGAACATCTTATTGTTGAATTGTATTCTAAATAGGCTACATGTTCGGGAACCAATTAACCCTCATGTTAATGTATGGATTATAAATAAGTAGGAGGGTCTGATAAATGATCGAATTCGAGAAACCAGTCATCGAAATTGTTGATAAAAAAGACGACGAAACCTACGGGCGGTTTGTCATTGAACCTTTAGAGCGGGGATATGGAACCACCCTCGGTAACAGTCTGAGACGAATAATGCTGTCATCCCTACCAGGTGTGGCAGTTACATCCGTAAAAATTGAAGGCGTTTTGCATGAATTTTCTACTATTCCCGGGGTAAAAGAGGATGTTATTGAAATCCTGCTGAACCTTAAGGGATTGGCTGCGGAAATTTACACTGATGAGCCTAAAGTTATTTACATTGAAGCTTCAGAAGAAGGTGAAATCACAGCTGGTGATATCATTGCAGACTCTGACGTCGATATTCTTAACCCAGAAATGCACATTGCGACCTTATCCAAGGGTTCAACCCTAAATATGGAAATGCGCATCGAAAAAGGTCGAGGTTACGTTGCGGCAGATAAAAATAAATATCCGGGTATGCCCATTGGAACCATTCCGATGGATTCTATCTTTTCGCCAATTATTAAAGTTAATTTTTTAGTGGAAAACACCCGAGTTGGTCAAATTACTGACTTTGATAAATTAACCATCGATATTTGGACCGATGGAACCACAACCCCGGAAGAAGCGCTCTCTTTGGCAGCTAAGGTTTTAAGTGAACATCTCAACCTGTTCATTAATTTAACTGAACATGCCACTACTGTTGAAATTATGGTGGAAAAAGAAGAAAGCGAAAAAGAACGCATTCGCGAAATGTCGATTGAAGAATTGGAACTTTCAGTAAGATCCAGTAACTGCTTGCGACGAGCGAATATTGATACAGTTGAAAAATTAACACAACGAAGCGAAGAGGATATGATTAAAGTTCGTAACCTCGGACGTAAATCTCTTAATGAAATCAAGCACAAACTAGCAGAGATTGGATTGTCCTTGAGTCAAGAAGAAGAAAAGGCAAAGGAGTAACACTATGGCGGGATATCGAAAACTAGGCCGTCCCTCTGATCAAAGAAGAGCATTATTGCGTAATCTTACCACTGCCCTTTTAGAACACGGTAAAATTGAAACAACCGTAACCAGAGCGAAGGAAGTTAAAAGAATAGCAGATAAAATGGTCACTTTAGGTAAAAGAGGCGACTTACATGCCAGAAGACAGGCAATTTCATATATCACTCAAGAAGCAGTGGTTAAACAATTGTTTGACGAAATAGCACCTAAATATACTGAACGAAACGGCGGCTACACTCGAATTTATCGAGTTGGACCACGTCGAGGCGACGGCGCAGAAATGGCTATAATTGAATTAGTATAATTTAAGATGCAAAAAGGGGATTAAGATGTTGTTTACGCTTAATCCCTTTCTTATATTATAAAGCTTAGGTAATTGCGAAAGTGCCGTGAGCTTTGTATCCAGTTTCGCACGAAACAATTTCTACACTGTACGGCGGACAGTTCGCTGAACTGTTCGCCTACACGTTATAAAATTGTTTTCGTGAAGGCAACGAGCCAATCACAAGCTTGCTTGTAGTCGGCGAACCAGAAGAAAGTCGCATCGCGATTTCTTCTGGTTGTGGAAACTGAGCACAAAGCAATCATTGTTCGTCAGTTTTGAGTTTTGCAATTACCTAATTTTAAATCTAATTAATTAACACCAAAGAAGGTGAAAATCGTGACAAAGGAAAGTAATAATAGAATGATTGATGTGCGGGATGTTCATTTCACATATCCTCATAATAACGAAAATGAAGCAGTCGTGGCACTGGACGGTGTCAGTTTACATATTGAAAAAGGTGAATTTGTCGGAATCATCGGACATAATGGTTCGGGGAAATCCACCCTTTCCAAATTATTAAATGCGATCATTTTCCCGACCCAGGGGGATGTAATTGTTAGTGGCCTTAACACCAAAGATCAAGAGAATCTGTGGACGATCCGTCAGACTGCTGGCATGGTTTTCCAAAACCCGGACAACCAGCTGGTCGCTACCATCGTCGAAGAAGATGTGGCCTTTGGTCCAGAAAACCTGGGCGTACCGCCGCTGGAAATAAGAGAGCGGGTCGACCGGGCGTTGGCAATTGTTGAAATGCAGGCTTATGCCCATCAAAAACCCCATCAATTATCTGGCGGACAAAAGCAGCGAATTGCTATCGCTGGTATTCTGGCGATGGAGCCGGAGTGCATTATTTTTGATGAACCAACAGCGATGCTTGATCCATCGGGACGACGGGAAGTTATGGAGACCATTAAACGACTCAATCGAGATAAAGAAATGACGGTTATTCACATTACGCATTTTATGGAAGAAATCGTCGATGCTGATCGAATTATCGTCCTCGATAAAGGGAAGGTTGTTATGGAAGGTGAACCCCGCTCGATCTTCAGACAGGTCAAACGCCTGAAAGAGATTGGTCTGGACGTACCCCAAATGACCGAGCTTGCCTATGAGCTCAGAAACGAAGGAATGAAAATGTCGGATGATATTTTAAGTATTGAGGAAATGGTGAATGCGTTATGTCAGTAGAAATCAAAAATCTCTCGCATACCTATTCCGAAGGTTCCCCTTTTGAATTCAAGGCCCTTAAGGACATTAACATCACCATTGAGGATGGCAGCTTTATCGGCATTATTGGTCATACTGGTTCCGGCAAATCCACCTTGATTCAACACCTTAATGGGCTATTGACCCCAACATCCGGAACAGTTCTGGTGGACGGAAAAGATATATTTGCAACAAAAAAATCTGATATGATTCTACTCAGACACCATATTGGATTGGTTTTTCAGTATCCGGAACATCAGCTTTTTGAAGAAACCGTTCAAAAAGATGTCGCTTTCGGTCCCAAAAACCAAGGCCTTAGTGATCAGGAAGTTGACCAGCGAGTGCGACAATCGATCAAAATGGTTGGTCTGGATTTTGAAGAAGTGAAGGACAAGTCCCCCTTTGAACTCTCGGGCGGACAAATGCGCCGGGTTGCCATTGCCGGGGTTTTAGCGATGGAGCCTTCGGTTTTGATTCTGGATGAACCGACTGCTGGCCTTGATCCCCGGGGTCGGGAAGAAATACTGGCTCAGATTAAGTCCTTGCATACCCAGAAAAAAATTACGGTTATTCTGGTCTCCCATAGTATGGAAGATATTGGCAAAATGGTCGATAAAATTCTGGTTATGAATGAAGGTGAAGTCGTGTTTTTTGATACCCCGAATCGTGTTTTCACAGAAATAACCACACTTGAAAGCATTGGACTGGCGGTACCGGAAGTGACCTATCTGATGCGACGACTTAAAGAAAAATATCCAGAAATCAGGGAAGATATTTTTACTGTGGAAGCAGCCAAAAAAGAAATTCTCAAAGTCATAAGAGGATAATATAATGTTAAAAGATGTTACAATTGGACAGTATTATCCAACCGGGTCAGTGATCCATAAACTGGATCCCCGGACGAAAATACTGTTTACCACAGCATTTGTTGTGATGTTGTTTTTTTTGAACAATTTATGGGGCTATTTAGCCACATTTCTGATACTATTGACCATCACGCTCCTGTCAAAAATTCCCGTCGGGTATATTATCCGTGGGATCAAAGGCTTAGTATTGATTATCATGCTGACGGTTGTTCTAAATTTATTTATGACCCCGGGAACTCCAGTGGCAACCCTGGGACCGTTGACGGTAACCATCGAGGGTCTAAAGGTAGCTACCTATATGGCACTACGGCTGATCTTTCTGGTTATTGGAACCAGTATTATGACCCTGACGACATCACCCATCGACCTAACCGACGGGATGGAGTGGTGCATGCGTTTTATTCCATTTGTGCGGCGCTATGCCCATGAGCTAGCGATGATGATGTCAATTGCGCTGCGGTTCATTCCAACGCTGATGGAAGAAACGGAGCGGATTATGAAGGCCCAAAAAGCCAGAGGGGCTAATTTTGAAACTGGTAATATCATCGCCCGGGCCAAGAATCTGATCCCGATTCTGATTCCCTTGTTTATTTCAGCATTTCGCCGGGCGGATGAATTGGCCACCGCAATGGAAGCACGATGTTATCGCGGTGGTGAAAACCGAACCCGAATGAAACAACTGGCTTTTGAATTCCGTGATGGTGCCAGTCTGGTGCTGATGTTTGTAATGATCATCGGGCTTTATCTGACTACCTGGATTCAAATACCGTTATTATTTCCGGTATAAGAAAAATCGAGATTAAATGAAAAACATACAATTAACTATCAGTTACCGCGGCACCAATTATTGCGGCTGGCAGGTCCAGCCTAATGGGCTAACCATTCAGGAAGTCATTGTCAGAGGCATCCGGGAGTTGACAGGCGAATCGGTGAATCTGATCGGCTCAGGCCGAACAGATGCCGGCGTCCATGCATTAGGTCAAAGTGCCAATTTTTTGACCGCATCAACCATTCCACCGGATGTCTTTTATCGTGCCCTGAACACCAGGCTGCCCCACGATATCCGTATTATCGGCAGCAGGGAATGTGACAGTAACTTTCACAGTCGCTATCATGCCAAAGGTAAGAGTTATATCTACAAGATTTATGAGAGTCCGATAGGTAGTCCCTTTTATTCCGATCTGGCTTTCCACATCAGTCGCTCGCTGGACTGGATGGCTATGAAAGAGGCAGCAGCCCATTTTATTGGCGAGCATGATTTTATAACCTTTATGGCAAGCGGCAGCTCGATTAAAACAACGATCCGCACGATTGAAGAAATTTCATTTGACAAAAATGGCGATCTGCGGGAGATCACCTTTCGGGGAAATGGCTTTCTCTACAATATGGTCAGGATCATGGTCGGAACCCTTTATGAAGTAGGCTATCATCGTTTACGCCCTCAGGATATGACAAAGATCATCGAAAGTCGGGACCGTAACCAGGCAGGGGTGACAGCGCCTGCCCAAGGCCTATACTTAAAGGAAGTCTACTATTAAAAAATATCAGTCAAATGGACATAAATAACTTGACACACCCGGGAAGATGCTATAGAATTAACGATGGACGTTAATGTATCACTAGCCCCGATACGATAAAAAACGATTTCTGATAACTCCCACTTATCGGAAAGCCAATAGATATTAAAATAAAGAAATTATTAACTGAGGAGGACTTTTGAGATGAATGCGAATGCCACAATAATGGCCAAATCTCATGAAATAGACCGTAAATGGTATGTGATTGATGCTGAAGGTAAGGTATTAGGACGTCTGGCGACAGAAGTTGCAAATATTTTACGAGGAAAAAACAAACCAATTTTTTCACCACATATGGATTGCGGAGATTTTGTAATTATTATCAATGCTGATAAGATTGTATTAACCGGAAACAAGTTAGATCAGAAATTATATAAAACATATTCTGGATATTGCGGTGGATTAAAAGAAATGACCTACCGAAAATTCTTAGCTGAAAAACCAGAACTTTTGGTTTTCAAAGCAGTGAAGGGTATGATCCCACATAACAAGTTAGGGGATAAAATTGCGACTAAACTAAAAGTTTATGCTGGCAATGAACATCCACACGCTGCACAATTGCCTGAAGTTTACGAATTTTAATGCTGAGAAGGAGGAAATAGAGAATGGCTAAAGTACAATATTTTGGAACAGGACGAAGAAAAACCTCGGTTGCCCGAGTTCGATTATTACCAGGGAGTGGAAAATTCATTATTAACGGACGTGATATTGATGAATTTTTCGGAATGGAAACATTAAAGGTTATTGCAAGACAGCCTTTAACTTTAACTGAAACACGTGAAACATTTGACGTCATTGTTAATGTTCATGGTGGCGGTTTTACCGGACAGGCTGGAGCAATCCGACATGGGATTTCCCGTGCGCTGCTTGAAGCAGATATCAACCTGAGACCAGCACTGAAACGTGCCGGTTACTTAACTCGAGATTCTCGTATGGTTGAAAGAAAAAAATACGGTCTCAAAAAAGCCCGTCGTGCACCACAGTTTTCAAAACGTTAATATCAGACTTTTTACAAGGTCCTGCGACATTCAATGTTGCAGGACTTTTCAGTGTTACGCCATACTAAATTAAGAAAGCAGGAATTTATGAATAACAAACAACCCATTATTAACATTGCAGTCATCGCCCATGTCGATGCCGGAAAATCTACCCTGGTAGATGCCCTTTTAGGACAAAGCAATGTTTTTAGAGAAAATCAGGAGGTCGTGGACTGCGTAATGGACAGCAATGACCTTGAACGTGAACGTGGAATCACCATCTACTCGAAAAACTGCTCCATTATGTACAAAGACATTAAAATCAATATTGTCGATACCCCAGGCCATGCCGACTTTTCTTCAGAGGTTGAACGAATTCTGAAGACTGTTGATACCGTGGTTTTATTGGTTGACTCCAGTGAAGGCCCGATGCCCCAAACCCGTTTTGTTCTTAACAAGTCTTTGGAAAAAGGTTTAAACCCAATCCTTTTCATTAATAAAATCGATAAAAAAGATCAGCGTGCCGAAGAGGTGGTTGATATGGTATTTGATTTATTTGTAGAACTGAAAGCCAATGACAAGCAATTGGATTTCCCGGTTCTTTACGGGATTGCCAAAGAAGGCATTGCCATTCGTGATATGGCAGACGAAGGCGTGGATTTAGCGCCGCTTTTCGAAACCATTGTCGAACATGTTGGCCTTCAGGATGATCTGAGCCTTGAACCTCTGCAGATGCAGGTTTCTTCACTGGCTTATGACGATTATATTGGCCGTTTGGGGATTGGTAAGGTCTATTCTGGAACCATCCATGCTGGCGAACAAATCGAAATCTGCAAGACTGATGGCACCTTTAAAAAGGAAAAAATTAATCAGGTTTTTGTTTACCGTGGTTTAGCCCGGGTGGAAGTTAAGGAAGCGAAAGCTGGGGACATCGTTGTTATTTCGGGAATACCAGATATCTCCATTGGCGAAACCATTGGCGAAATCAATCAGGTTCAGCCGATGGAACTGATTGAGATTGAACAACCAACCCTGTCGATGAACTTCCTGGTTAACAAATCACCTTTTGCTGGTGATTCCGGTAAATTTGTAACCACCCGACACATTCGGGCGCGGTTGGAAAAAGAGCTGGAAGTCAATGTTGGTCTTTTAGTTGAAGAATTAGAAGATACCACTGATGGCTTCAAGGTTTCTGGACGTGGCGAGCTGCATTTATCGATTCTGCTGGAAAACATGCGTCGAGAAGGCTATGAAGTCGCTGTTTCCAAACCAGAAGTAATCATGCACCGTGATGAAAATAATAAGCTGCTGGAACCGGTTGAACTGGTAATTGTATCGGTTCCAGAAAAATATTCTGGTGCCGTTATTTCCAAGCTTAATATCCGAAAAGGTCGTATGGAAAGCATGTACACCGACGAAGCCTGGACAAAGATGGAATTTTTTGTACCGACTCGTGGCTTATTGGGTTATCAAAGTGAATTTATCAACGATACCCATGGTGAAGGTACCATGGTCCGTCGCTTTTCTGCTTTTGAAGAGCATAAGGGTGATATTCCCCAACGTCTCAATGGGGTTCTTATTTCCCAATTCGCTGGTGAAACCATGGCCTATTCATTGTTTAATTTAAGCGATCGTGGCGAAATGCTGGTTAGAGCCGGAACGAAAGTCTATGAAGGCATGATTATTGGAATCAATAATCGTAGTGATGACATGACGGTTAATCCGACTAAGAATAAAAAAATGACCAACGTTCGTTCTTCCGGAACGGATGAAGCGTTAAAATTGATTGAGCCTCGTATTATGACGTTAGAGCAGGCGATCGAATTTATTCAAGACGATGAATTGGTAGAATTAACACCAACCGATATTCGAATCCGTAAAAAAGTATTAAATGAGTTGGAACGAAAACGTAGTTCCCGCTAGAAAAAAAGAAACGCTTAATCGGCGTTTCTTTTTTTGCGAGAATTACATGAAGGTCATAATCGCTGCGAATGCAGTAGTGGATAAAATAACAATTGACCATCAAACTTTTAGTGTGATATTATGTAAATATCTTAGATAGGAGGTAAACAACAAATGATTAATGTTGACAAGCAAGAAGCCGAAGAAGGCAAAGTTCTAGCTATTTTTGCCTACATCATTTTCTTTATTCCACTATTGGCCGGCCGCGATAATCGCTTTACCCAGTTCCATGCAAATCAGGGTTTGGTGCTATTTTTGACCTCGCTGGTAGTGGTGGTTGTTTCCAACATATTAAGCTGGATTATCTGGCCAATTGGTATGTTGGTCAGCTCGGTGGGTTCATTGGGGATTTTGGCCCTCGCAATTATCGGGATCATCAATGTTGTTCAACTTGAAGCAAAACCTCTTCCAATTATCGGCGGTATTACACTGATTCAGTCCTACTAGGTCGTTACCAAAAATCGAAGCATTTAAAAAAAAAGCATTGCCACCGTGGCGATGCTTTTAATTTGGCTAAAAATATAAATTTAACTAAGTAATATTAATATCTGCATGCTATAATAAAACATTAAGAAAAGGTGGTGAACATGTGGAAAATAATGAAAACGACAAAAACAAAAAATATGACTTGAGAGACAAGACCTTTAGAAATAACCTATTTTTGATAACCTTTGGGATCTGTCTGTTAGTGGCGCTCCTGAATATAAATTATCTGGTTGGCTATTTTGCCATGTTTGTGAATATTATAACGCCGGTACTGATCGGTTTGGGCGTTGCGTTTATCCTGAACATTCCGATGACATTTATGGAGCATCATTTATTAGGTTTTATGAATCGCTTTAAAAACAAAAAAAACCGTAATCTGAACAAGGGCAAGCGGACTATTTCAATCACCTTGACCTTTCTGCTGGTGCTTGGGATCATCGCCGGGATTATAACCTTTGTTATTCCTCAGGTGAGTGCCAGTGTTGACACGCTGATGGTCAAATTGCCAGGATATGTGGACTCATTTAATTCACTGGTTGATCAGACCCTGACATTTTTCAACTTGCCAGCGACCTTATGGACAGATATAACGATTGAATGGAATACGGTGATGGAACAATTTGGGAGTCTTTTACTTAGTTCAGTTCCAGAAATATTTAACGCTACCAAGAATATCACGGTCGGCTTCTTTAATGCGATCATGGGGATTGTAATTTCTATTTATTTACTGGCTGATAAAGAGAATCTACTGGCGTTGAAGGATAAGCTGATCTATGCATACATCAGAAAAGATCGGGCCGATTTTATTCAGGATGTTAGCGTCACTGCGAATCAGGTGTTTCATGGGTTTATCGCCGGGCAAATAACCGAAGCCTTTATTCTGGGAACTCTTTGTACCGTCGGTCTGGCGATCCTGCAGATTCCATACGCCCTGCTGATTGGTGTTTTAGTAGGGGTAACCAGCCTGATTCCGGTATTTGGAGCATTTCTGGGAGCCATTCCCAGCGGGTTTATTTTATTAGTTGTCAATCCAATCTATTGTCTGATCTTCGTGATCTACATTATTGCATTACAGCAGGTGGAAACTAATATCATTTATCCGCGAGTTGTTGGTGGCTCCATTGGCTTATCCGGGCTTTGGGTGCTGATCGGGATGCTGATCGGCGGTAGTTTATTTGGCTTCCTGGGGATCATTCTGGGAATTCCGACCTTTGCCGTGTTCTATGCCGTATTTAGAAAAATCACCAACGAGCGGATTGAAAAAATGACGGCAACGCAGGAAGAAACAGTCATAAATTAGCTTCGAACTATTAAAAAGAGCGTCCCTTGCCTCAGCTGACCTGTTGGTCAAAGCGAGGCAAGGGACGCTTTTTA
The DNA here is from genome assembly GCA_016213825.1 of Acetobacterium woodii. Classification (GTDB taxonomy): domain Bacteria; phylum Bacillota; class Clostridia; order Eubacteriales; family Eubacteriaceae; genus Acetobacterium; species Acetobacterium woodii_A. Next base: position 25,882 of record JACQZP010000030.1, read on the forward strand.
AAATTATTTTTTTGGTATTTTGTTTTTTTCCAGTTGTTGTTTGGCTTTGGAAGCAATCAGTGTCAAACTGACAGTAAAATTTTGAAAGCCGGTATAAAAGGGGTGGCGCAGATCCTGTTTACGAATATCGCCGCTTTGGTCAAGCAATCGGTTGGGGGGATGATTATTGTGGGGAAGTCGGGATTCACCGCCAACCACAACCCGTTTGCCGGCAATGCTGTTTAAAAGAAGATTGACGACATCCCAGGCGGATTCATAGGCAATGATACGGTTCTGGTTTTTGCTGATTTCGGCCGCATATTTGCGAATAAATTCAGCTGAAAAGCCCTGGCTGTTGAAGGTCACACAACGATCAATTTTGTCACCATCGACAATGGTAATGTACTGGCTGTTGTTGCCACCTTTTGAGTGACCAGTCATGGTATAATGGTCAAAATTAAAAACCGTATCCACATCATGAAAGAATTCCAGTGCCTTTAGTTGCTGGGGTGTGTCGGTTACGAAACCACCCTTAATATTATCAACCCAACCGATTCCGGTGGTTCCTCGAAAAGCAATGATACCGGAGTCGTCAGTGTGATCAGAGAAACAATAGGCTACCAGACCATTATCCGGTTGATTGGTATAGGCCAGGACTTTCAGGGACGTGAGACGGGGATCTTGCTGCATTAAAAGCAGCGATTTTTCCCATTCAGACGCAGACATGGCGCAATCTCCCTGAAGCTCATTGACATTTTGCAGCAAAGCCCCCACCATTTCGCCTACCGTATAGTCTGGCAGGATTGCTGGCTCGACAGGCGGATTCAAAGCGGCCAACTGGCTGATTAAATTAAGTTCGCTATGATACAACATGGTTCTTACCTCCTTTGGTAAGAAATAAATAGATAATTACGAAAGTGCCGTGAGCTTTGAGCCCAGTTTCGCACGAAACACCAGAAGAAATCGCGATGCGAATTTCTTCGAGGTCGCGGGCAGTCGCCAACTACAAGCAAGCTTGTGATTGGCTCATTGCCTTCGCGAATTTCTACACTGTGCGGCGGACAGTTCGATGAACTGTTCGCCTACACGTTACGAAATTGTTTGTGGAAACTGCACCCAAAGCAACCATTGTTCGATGTTTTTTAATTTTGTAAATGTATATAAGAAATAGATATAAAAGACTAAAATTATTTAGCTGCAGTCTGATTCTTTTTTGACTTGTTTTTTTCCATAAAAGCTTTATAGATTTCCAACGAGCTTTGATGGTGCTGATGCGACATTTTGGGGAAAGCATTCATAATTCGGCGGTGAGAATAACGGTTGATTTTTTTGGTTTCGCCAATTCGATTGGTTAAAGATTCGATCAACTGATGAGCCGAATCTTTGGCATCGGCAAGTTTGCCATCTTTCAAGTCTCGTACTTTAGCAGTGACTTCATGAGCAGTATTGATACCTTTTTCTTTTAAATTGTCTTTTAGTTCGGTCGTTGCTTCGTAAACACTGCTGAGTTTTTTATTGAAAGAAACCGTTTCACGGGTCGATTCCACAAGATCACTGAGAAAGAAAACCGCAGCAATCGTGGCGATGATCTGGATCCAGAAAGACGAGAAACTATCGACTAAATTATTGACAAAGGGATGGACGACATACATCAGAATCACACATAAGATGCCGAAGAGCACTGAATTCAATAAACAGACCCGGCCATTAATATTAAATTTATGATCCGAATAGTCCCACCATTTGGCATGAAAGAGTTTTTCCATTCCCCAACTGGTGATGTATTCAAGGGTGCTGGTGAGAAGTACACCAATAAAAAAGACCAGAATCGGATCGTGGATATAGGGCATTAAAAAGGTGATGATGATCAGGGCCCCGACCCCATAAATCGGACAATACGGTCCATTTAAAAAACCACGGTTAATAAACTTTTTTTCCGGGATGGAACAGTACACGACTTCACACATCCATCCGATGATGGCATAAAGAAAAAAATAAATAAATAGCAGACTCAGAGTATAATACATAATGATTCCTTTCAAAGTAATTATCAATTAATAACATTTAGAATCATTTTAACATATCAAATTGCTGTCTCCTAGATAAATCTTTAATCAAACTAATTTAAGAACGCAAATATTTACAGGACAACGATGGATATGTTTTTGTTTTTTGAAATCGAATGGTTTATAATGAATGATATACCCCAAAACATACTAAATAAAACGAACGACAATCAACAAAATTAGGGAGCGTAAATGAAAGCCAACACGATCGAAACAACAAGCAGTGAACAACTTATTGATATTACCAAAAGCGTCCGGGAATATGTGGATCAGACCCGCTTAAAGGATGGCTTTGTGCACATTCAAATTCCAGAAAGAACAGCCGCCGTAATGATTTCGATTAATGATGACTGGCGTCTGGAGAGAGAGTTCTTTGACAAGCTGAACCATCTGTTGCCCAAATATGACGGGATGAAATTCACCGGTTGGACAACCCCCTGCGTGAAAGCATCAATTTTTGGTCCTGCATTACAGGTAATGGTTCATGATGGAACGCTGATTCTGGATAAGAACCAGAGTATTTATTTTGTCGAATTTCAGGGGTCGGGAGAGCGACAGTATTTTATGAGCGTTTCGGGAACAACTCTGGCTGAGCATGAGGAAGCGACCATCCCAAAAGAACTGGCGCTGATTTATGAAAAGCGCAAAGAATATGAAGATGAACAGGAAAAAATCAAAGAAGAAATGCGAAATGAATGGCGAATGCGAGAAGAACGTCGTTTGATGCTGGAAGAAGAGAATAAGACAAAAGAAACAACCGAAGAATAAAGCACCATTAAATAGAGTAACACTGAAAAAGAGAAAGGCTGTAAGAATGAGCTGGGAATTATTAGAATCGGATCGAATAATAAAAACAATGGAATTATCGGACTTCATCAATACAGAGATGATGATCCCAAAAGAACTGATACACTTTTTTGGAAGTTCTGGGGAACGGCTGGCCATCATCTATCAGAATCGGGAGTATCCATCCTATCTGGAAACCGAAGGCGGTAATGCTAAGCTGAAGTGGAGCAAGGTGTTGATTCGGAAATTAGGAGAAGCATTTCCGGACTATGAGGCCTGGTTTAATGGGAACAGTGATGAATCAAAAACGCCCAAACTTGAAGTGACAAAAGCCAATGAAGCGTTTGTTCTCCGCTTAATTAGTGGAAACGAAGTGGCGAGTAATATTGAAGCAGCTAATAGTGATGGGATAAAACCACTCGAGACGGTTAAAAATACAGAAACAAGCCAATCGGGATTAAGTGAACTGCTGAAAAAATGGATTGCCGGCTATCCCAATTATTATCCGCGAGATTTTCGGTTTTCGTTTAAAGATGTTATTAATGAAGAGATCCCCAAAGTAATTGAGAACTTTGAGGGGATTAAATCCGGGAATTATAAGGTATTGGGATTTGCGGGAGACACCCAATGGGCGGAAATTCCCTGGGTTAAAGTGACCGCTAAGCAGCTTCAAAATATCAATGATGGGGGACTCTATCTGGCCTACATTCTGGCGATGGACAGCCGTAAGCTTTATCTGGCGATTATTTATGGTGCTGATAATGTCGGGGTCAGAAGCCTCTCGGAAAAAGCGACCGAATACCGGAAACTGATTCAAACCGGGAACTATCAAACCAATCATAAAGAGGTCTTATTGGCTAATGCCACCCTGGTTTCAGGAATTGTCTGTTTCCGAGAATATACCGAAGCTGAGATGCCCGATGACGAGGTGCTGCAAAACGAGTTTGAGGATTTCAGAAAAATGTATGACTTATGCCTCACTGCCAACTCAGTGGAAACAGAAGTGTCAGTAAATCAAGAACTAGAAGAATTAACAGTCAGTAACGAAACCAACTCAGCAGATCAGCAAAAGGAACCCATTCAGGAATCAGTAGCAGTGGAACCGTTGCCAGAGGAACAAACCGTAGAAATTGTATTGGAAGATTTATCTGAAACAACGCGTGACAGTGATGAAAAGCGATCGGTCGACGCGGAAATAGCCACACCAATGACTGTTGGTACAGCAGAGGAAGATAAACGAATTCAAACCACAAAGGATGAATCTGAAAAAGCTGGAGAAGTCCAAGATGATTCAGTCGATCAACAGCCTACCGATAGCATTCAAACGAGTGCTCCTTCAATAATTAAAGAGCAGGAGCAACCGTTAAAAGCAGCTGATTCGGATTTGATCGCGGAGCGCATTTCGGTGGAGGATAGCTTTAACCAGAGAATAGCAGAAGAGCTAAACCAATTGTCGCAAACCGTTATGCATTACCCGGTCAAGAATGACTACCTGCCCACCGATCTCCAATTGATTCAGGCCAAAATGGGCAACAAGGGATATTACTACCCGGCGGAGCTGATAAAAAGCTATTATCTGTCGATTAAATCGAAACCCTTTGTGATGATTAAAGGTCGGGTTGGCAGCGGCAAAACCAGCTTTCCCCGTCTTTTTGCAGAGGCCATTGGAGCCAATTCGGAAAACGGACGATTTAAACGAGTCCTGGTGGGAAAACATTGGGAAGATGATACCCATCTTTGGGGTCAGCTGGACAGTCGAGGTCACTTTATCCCGGGACCGATGATGTTGATGTTAAAAACGGCTAAAGAATATCCTGAAAAACCGCATTTTTTGCTGCTGGATGAAATGGATCAGTCTCCGGCAACGGATTATCTCCGATTGTTGCTGGAAGGGATCAATGGCAACAAGGAGCCCCTGTTAATGCGAGAAGATTTTGGGGCCGATATCACCGCATTTAGAGAGTACGGAAATCTGAGTTTTCCTGATAATCTTTATATCATTGGAACCATCAATGAGGCCCCAGAGAGTTCACCGATTCACGCCCGGGTCATTGACTGCGGCAACGTTATTAAAATGCCGATAGTTGAGATTGGTATTTTTCCTGATTATGGCAGTCCAGTGGGTGATCGTGAATGGGAAAACAGCGCGTTTAAAATGCACAGTCATGCCAAAGGTTTACCGGAAATTCTCGAAAAACTGATGCATTTACTTAACGAAGTTCAAAAGTTATTGATTGAGTTTGACCGGTCAATGGGATACCGGGGTAAAAATGAAATTCTGGCCTTTGGGATCAATAGCGGGGTTGAAGGTTTGTTCACCGAAAAAGAAGTCATTGATCTGGCGATTTTACAACGAATTATACCAGCATTGGAATGTGATGAGAAAGTAGCGCCTGAAGTGTATCAGGCCTTGGCGTGTTTTTTATTGGAAGATGGTTTAAAGGATAAGTTGTTAAAGCGTCAGCCACTAAGTGGGTTTGGCGGTCTTTTTGAAAAGTTGTTAAAGGCCGAAGCGATTCCCTGTCCGCGGAGCGGAACAGCAATTATGAAAAAACTGAAAAATTTGACATGAACTTGAAAATCAAAATCTGATCATGTGAATGAATTAATAAAAAGCCAATTAGTTAAATCTTGTTTATACTTCGGAGCAGCATCGCTGGATCGAAGAATAAACAAGATTGCTAATTGGCTTTTATTATTAGGGAAAGGTTAGCATCAGACGGCTTCCTGTTCAGCCACTTTGTTGGACAAAAAGCTAATCAACTCCTTAATCAGTTCCTGCCGACGGAGGATCCCGATAAAGATCCCCTGGTCATCAACAAGTGGAATAAAGTTTTGTTTGACTGCCATTTCAACCAAGTGTTCATAACTTTCATTAATTTTGGCAACTTCCAGATTAATTTTGAACTCGATATCCTTGATCTCAAAAGAATTTAAATCAATTTCCGGGTGGGTTAAACTCAGCGATAAAACTCTGAGGAGATCGCCCTCACAGATGGTTCCCACGTACTGCCCCTTTTTATTGATGACCGGCAGGGCGGTATAATTAGTAATGACAAACATATTATAGGCCTGATTGAATGAATCGGTGTTGTTTAAAAAGACGGTTTCGCTTTTGGGTAACAAATAAAACAGATGGTTTTTCATATAAAAGAGCTCCTTTTTCTTAACAAAAGATTGGGAAGGTTTTTAATTAAATTCTATTCTAGCATTTATTTCACAAATATCCCTTAAAAATTTTCTTAACTGCGACTGTAATAATCTGAAAAAATCGAATTTCCGTTTCACGTAATGGCGTTGTTAGTGTATAATTAACAGTAACTAATGAATGAGGGAACTAAAATGGAAGAGTTTTTGTTATATATTCAATCACGCATAACAGTAGCCAGTATTATTGAGGTGGTAATCATCACGTTTATTATTTATCGACTGTTGTTGTGGATTCGAGGAACCCAGGCAGAACAAGTTTTTAAGGGCTTGATCCTGCTGCTTTTTTTGTCGCCAATCAGCGAATGGCTGGGTTTTACAACATTGAATTTAATTATTAATAGTGTCTTTACCTGGGCGTTTATCTTTATTGTAGTTGTCTTTCAGCCAGAATTCCGTTCGGCATTGGAGCAACTGGGCAATAATCGGTTATTTAAGGAAATAATGAAAAAACCATCGATGGATTTTTTGGAAGAAGATGTTGAAAAGATAATGAAAGCCGTTGGAAAGCTGGCGGCTGAAAAAACCGGAGCCTTAATTGTGCTGGAAAAAGACACCGGTCTTAATAATATTGTCAAGACCGGAACGGAGCTGGATTCAGATATCAGCAGCGAATTATTGGAAAACATTTTTACCCCCAATCGCCCGCTTCACGACGGTGCCGTGATTATTAAACTCTGGTCCCGACAGATCAGAGCCGCCGGGTGTTTATTACCGCTCTCGGATAACCGGGATCTGGGCAGTGAATTGGGCACCCGGCATCGAGCCGGTTTGGGCATGACTGAAAAATCAGATGCGCTGGTTATTATTGTCTCCGAAGAAACCGGTCAAATATCCTATGCTTCCAAAGGAACCTTGTTTCAGGATATTATCGTGGAGTTTCTAAAACAGATTATTTTAGAAAGTTATACGGTCAGCGAGGAAAGCAGTATCGACAGCGGCTGGTTAAACAAACTCTGGGGGCGATTAGATGGCAAATAGAAAAAAAATTCCCGTACATGAACGATTAATCCGGATGCTGGCGGCGATTGGCATCGCGATAACGCTGTGGTTTATGGTCAACGGCAACGCTGATATGCTGATCACCCAGGATTTTAATAGCATCCCGATTACATTAACCAACACGGAATCGCTCACCGCAAAAAATTTGGTTTTGGCAGATAACAAAAACTATTATCTCAATTTACAGGTAAAAGGAACTGATAAAAACCTGAAGAATATTAATATGAAAGAAATAACCGCCGAAGTGGATCTCAGTGATATTGATGCGAAAGGAACCTATGATTTAGATGTTCAGGTGAAGGGGCTTTCCAACTCAGTGATTATCAGCAGTATGAATCCTTCCAGTCTCCAGATTGTGGTGGACAACATCATCAAAGAAGATCTGGAGGTCGAAATTGTACCCGAGGGTAAACCCGCCAATGACCTGTCGGTAATTTCCGCGGAAGCATTGGAAAAAGTTGAAGTGGAAGGTCCGGAAGAGTCCATCGCGCGAATTAGTAAGATAACGGCGACGGCCAACGTAAACGGTATGGAAACTGACACAACCCAGCATCTGGAGGTCTCAGCCTATGACGAATCCGGCAATCTGATATCAGACTTAGACATGTTACCAAACGTTGTTACCACCGAGATTATCCTGGGCAAAACCAAGTCGTTGGGAATTATCCCATCCACCACGGGGAGTCCCGCCAATGGCTACATGGTAACTGGGATGTTAGTAGAACCATCCAAAGTAACCATTGGGGCAAAGGAAGAATTGCTCAAAACCATTGAATCCATTCCCATGGATCCGATCGATGTCACCGGTCAATCTAAAACATTTACCAAAGACATCAATCTCACCCCGCCGGCAGGATGTTATTTCCTTGATGGTAGTGGCAAAGTCAAGGCGACGGTTTCTATTGAGAGTCCGGTTGAAAAGAGTTTTACAGTTGATAAGATTACCGCAAAGAATTTAGGCACCGGTCTGATGACTTCAAAAATAAAAGATAGCCGAGTTGTTATCAAGCTCAAAGGAGCAAGCAGTGTTTTGAACAGCTTGAATGCTGATCAGGTTGAGGCTTCTGTTGACTGCGCCAATTTAGGACCGGGAGAATATGAATTGCCGATTCAGACCAATTTATCACAGTCTTTGGTGCAATCAATCACACCGGCAAAAACAACAGTAATAATTGAATAAGAAATCATTTGCAATCAGAAAATTTACATAAAATTTGATACAAAATCTTGCATTTGACAATAATTTAACATATAATAGCAGGAAGTAATTTTTTCAGAGAATTACAAATCACACCAAAACATTATTTTAAGGAGGAAATTAAAAGTGAAAAGAGTTTATAATTTTTCAGCAGGACCATCATGTTTACCAATGGAAGTCCTACAAAAAGCTGCGGATGAAATGGTATCCTATGGAGATTCCGGTATGTCCGTGATGGAGATGAGTCATCGATCATCCTATTTTATTGATATTCTTCAAGAAGCAAAAAGTCTTTACAAAGAATTAATGAATGTTCCTGATAATTATGAAATCCTGTTTTTACAGGGCGGAGCATCAACTCAGTTTGCAATGGTTCCGTTGAATCTTTATTCAAAAACCAATAAAGCTGATTTTATGATCACTGGCAGTTGGGCAAAAAAGGCTTATCAAGAGTCTGCTCGTTATGGAGAAGCAAAGGTTATTGCATCATCCCAGGATAAAACCTTTTCCTACATCCCAAAGGTAGATCCCAAGGATTTTACACCTGATGCTGATTTCTTCCATATTTGCGTTAATAACACCATTTACGGAACTCGCTTCAAACCTGAAAATATTCCCGATACTGGCAATGTACCATTAGTTGGCGACATGTCATCAAACATCTTATCAGAAGTGTATGACGTCTCTAAATTCGGTTTAATTTATGCCGGCGCTCAGAAAAACATGGGACCAGCTGGTGTAACCGCAGTGATCATCCGAAATGATTTACTGGGACACGCCAAAGATTTTACCCCAACGATGCTGGATTACAAAATTCATGCCGATAACGACTCAAGCTATAACACCCCACCATGTTATGCCATTTATATCTGCAAACTGGTTTATGAATGGGTTAAAGCAAACGGCGGCGTTGCTGGAATGGAAGCTGTTAATAAAGAAAAAGCTCAAAAACTATATGACTTTATTGATAATAGTACACTTTATAAAGGGACTGTTGTTCCTGAAGACCGTTCATTGATGAATGTACCTTTTATAACCGGATCAGACGAATTAGATGCGCTATTCGTTAAGGAAAGCAAAAAAGCCGGGATGGAAAATCTTAAAGGTCATCGTAGCGTTGGTGGCATGCGTGCCAGTATTTACAATGCCATGCCAATGGCCGGTATCGATACCTTGATTGATTTCATGAAGAAATTTGAAAAAGAAAACGCCTAAGCATTTTCGCTAAGAAAGGAAACAGACCATTGAATTATAAAGTACAAACCCTCAATAATATTTCAAAAAAAGGCCTTAAATTATTAGGTGAAAATTATACCGTTCTTGACCAACCAGAAAATCCCGATGCCATTTTACTAAGAAGCTTTAAAATGCATGATATGGATATTCCGGAATCAGTTAAATTTGTCGGACGAGCCGGAGCCGGAGTCAATAATATTCCGCTGGAAAAATGTTCAGAAAAAGGAATCGTTGTCTGTAACTCACCAGGAGCTAACGCCAATGCCGTTAAAGAATTGGTGATCGCTGGGATGCTGATCTCTTCGCGTAAGGTAGTTGATGGGATTGCGTGGTCAAGCACCTTAGTAGACAAGGGTGATGAAGTACCAGCACTTGTCGAAAAAGGTAAGGGCGCGTTTGGCGGACCAGAGCTTTACGGCAAGAAAATGGGTGTTATTGGTTTAGGTGCCATTGGTGTCCTGGTTGCCAATATGGCCGTTGATTTCGGGATGAAGGTTTACGGATTTGACCCATTCATTTCCATCGACAATGCCTGGGGTTTAAGCCGAAAAGTAAAACGTGCCGTCAGTAAAGAAGAAATTTTTAAAAACTGCGATTACATTTCACTTCACATTCCTTATATGGATGAAACCAAGGATTATGTCAATGCCGACCTATTAAAAGAAACCAAAGAAGGGTTAAGACTTCTTAACTTTGCCCGAGGTGGACTGGTTAACTATGATGCCCTGGAAAATGCCATCGAAGAAGGAACCATCGCAACCTATATTACCGATTTCCCAAATGAACGACTTCTAAAAATGAAAAATGTCATCAATATTCCACATTTAGGCGCTTCAACGCCAGAGAGTGAAGAAAATTGTGCGGAAATGGCCATTCATTCTTTAAAAGAATATCTGGAAAACGGGAACATCATTAATTCTGTGAATTATCCTGATTGCAATATGGGGGTTTGTGAAGCAGAAAACCGAATCACCGTCAATCATGCCAATGTGCCCAATATGTTAGGACAAATCACCAAAATTCTGGCTGATAATGACATCAATATTTCGGTTATGACCAATAAGAACCGCGGTTCTTGGGCATATACCATGATCGATGTTGACAGCAATGTTGGCGAAGATGTTAAAACAGCTTTAAAAAGCATCAAAGGCGTCACCCGCGTACGGATTATTAAATAGTTTAAAACGATAAAAAAAGAAGTGGCTTCGGATCAATGAAGACCACTTCTTTCTTTAAAAAACAGGAGGAAAAAATGGCAACAATCAAACCCTTTAAAGCAGTTCGTCCGTTTCCAGAAAAGGCTCAGGATGTCGCAGCGCTGCCTTATGATGTGTATAATCGGGAAGAAGCAGCAATTGCCGCCCGAGGAAAACTGGATTCATTTTTACGGGTCGATCGTCCAGAAACAACATTGGACGAGCGCATCAAAATCAATGACCCCTTTGTTTATGAAACGGCCCGGAAAAATCTGGAAAAACTGTTTCATCGCAAGGCCTTAACTCAGGATACCAAAGACTGTTTATATATTTATGAATTGATCATGGATGGCCGCAGCCAGGTCGGTCTGGTTGTTTGTACCGCCATCGATGAGTATCTGAACAACACCATTAAAAAACATGAGCTGACCCGGGCTGATAAAGAAGAAGACCGTATCAAGCATGTTGATGCCTGTAATGCTAACACCGGACCAATTTTTCTGACCTACCGCTCACAAGATACCATCAATGAAATGATCGACGCATGGCGAAAAGCCAACGAACCGGTTTATGATTTCGTTTCAGATGATGGGATTACCCACCGGGCCTGGGTTGTTGATGATGAAGCCATTATTAATGGGTTAGTTGAAAAATTCAGCAATGTCGAAAGTCTATATATCGCTGATGGCCATCACCGTTCGGCTTCTGCCGTTAAGGTCGGTCTGATGCGTCGGGAAGCAAACCCCGATTATACCGGAGCTGAAGAATTCAACTATTTCCTCTCGGTTTTATTTCCAGACGAACAGCTCTACATTATGGATTACAACCGGGTCGTGAAAGATCTCAACGGACTGAGTGTTGATGAGTTTTTAGATGCTCTTGCTGAAAAATTTGATGTGACCCCTAAGGATGCAGAACCGGTCAAACCACCACAAAAGGGTAGCTTTGGTTTATATGTGGATGGTAAATGGTATTTATTAACTGTCAAAGAAGGGGTCTATGATCCAGCTGATCCGGTTAATTCATTGGATGTGGCCATTCTGCAGAATAATGTGCTGGTTCCGATTCTGGGCATCGGCGATATTCGGACGGACAAGCGCATTGACTTTGTTGGCGGAATCCGCGGTTTGAAAGAGTTAGAACGACGAGTCAATGAAGATATGGTGCTGGCTTTCTCGATGTACCCAACATCCATCGAAGAGCTGATGAACATTGCTGATGCCGATCTGCTGATGCCGCCAAAATCCACCTGGTTTGAGCCAAAATTAAGAAGTGGCTTATTTATTCATAATCTTTATTAATAGGGAGTAAATGATTTTAAACTTTAGTAAGAGAATTATAAAATAATAAAGATCAGACAATTAGTTTATCCGCGGCGGCACGCTTGTTTTTGCAAGCGTGCCCAAAAGTGGAAAATTAATTGTCTTTTTTATTTTATTTGAGTTCGTTTTGAGTGCAAATTAGAAAAAAAGAGCAAAAATTTCTCTTAGTTAGTGATTGAAGCTGATCCCATTATATGATATCCTTTTCAACAACAGTGAACTGAAAGATAAAGATGCGTCTGAGTCTGACGGCAAATTGAACAATTTATAAAGTATTAATTAAAAAGAAACAAAGTTATCGTACTGATGCCAAGCGGGTTCGTCCCTATTGGAAAGGCGAGAGAATCATGTCTCATTAACCCAACACCATTGACTAAAGATGGTTTGGTTATTTACGTGTTTTCCCTGTACCTACCTCGGTACAGGGATTTTTTTGCGTGAAGGCAACGAGCCAATCGCAAGCTTGCTTGCAGTTGGCGACTGCCCGCGAACCAAAGATGAAGCGAAGCGGAATCGTGGTTGCGTGAAGGCAACGAGCCAATCGCAAGCTTGCTTGCAGTTGGCGACTAGCCCACGAACCAAAGATGGAGCGAAGTGGAAGCGTAGTTATTTTTGGTAATTATGAAGGTAGCTTGTTAAACAAAGAAGGTGAACGAGGAGATAAATATGGAAAAGAGAATTGGACTCATCGCAATTGTCGTAGAAAAAAAAGAAGCTGTAGAAAAGTTGAATCAGGTGCTGCATGACTATGGTGAACACATTGTCGGACGAATGGGAATCCCTTATCACCAACGAAATGTTTCAGTGATCAGTGTGGTGGTGGATGCATCCACCAATGTCATCAGCTCCCTCTCCGGAAAGCTGGGGATGATCGATGGCGTGAGTATCAAAACAGTTTATTCGAAACTGCCAAAAGGCGAAGAAGTGGATGGGAATAATGAATAAAATAATTGCGAAGCTGGAGCAACAACAAAATCTTGACCGGGATGAATTTAAATGGCTGTTGGAAAACAATACCGCCGAATTGAGAACCGAGATATCACGTCGAGCTCAAATAATCGCCAATGAGAGTTTTGGCAAAGGGGTTTACGTCCGCGGACTGATTGAATTCAGCAACTATTGTAAAAATGATTGCTATTATTGTGGCATTCGCTGCGGCAATGAAAAAGCCAACCGCTACCGGTTAACCGAGTCAGAAATTATGGACTGCTGTGCCATGGGCTATGACCTGGATTTCCGTACCTTTGTTCTTCAGGGCGGTGAGGATCCAGATTTTTCAGACGACCAAATGGTTGAACTGATTAGTAAAATCAGAAATAAATATCCGGATTGTGCCATCACGCTGTCTTTGGGCGAGCGAGCAACTGAAGTTTACAAACGGTTCTTCGCAGCCGGTGCTAACCGCTATCTACTTCGCCACGAGACCGCCACCGAGGATCATTATAAAAAACTCCACCCCAAAGAGCTGAGTCTGGAAAACCGCAAAGCCTGTCTGGAAAACCTCAAAGAAATCGGCTTTCAGGTAGGCACCGGGTTTATGGTCGGTTCGCCTCATCAAACCGTGGACAATATCGTGGAGGATCTGGTCTTTATTAAATCATTAAACCCTCATATGATCGGCATTGGTCCTTTTATCCCCCACCAGCACACCCCCTATAAAGACGCTAAGGCAGGTACTCTGGAAGAAACCCTGCTGCTCATTTCAATCCTGCGGCTGATGTTGCCACAAGCCTTGATTCCAGCCACTACCGCCTTGGGAACGATTGATCCCAATGGCCGCGAACTGGGAATCCTGGCGGGTGCCAATGTGGTGATGCCCAATCTGTCGCCGGTATCGGTGCGAAAAGATTACAGCCTTTATGATAATAAAATCTGTACCGGTGATGAAGCCGCCGAATGCCGGGTTTGCTTAAGTAAGCGAATGGAAGGAATCGGCTACGAAATTTTAACTCACCGGGGCGATTACCCCCAAAAATAAAATCAAGACAATCATTTCAAAAAATAAAACTATAGGAGAGTAACGATGTATAATGTAATGTCAAAAAAAGCAGTTGAATTTATTGATGACCAGGAAATTCTGGACACTCTGGCCTATGCTGAGGAAAATAAAAATAATAAAGCCTTAATCAATGATATCATTGACCGGGCAGGAGAATTTAAGGGTTTGACGCATCGGGAAGCAGCAGTTCTGTTGGCCTGTGAGCTGGAAGAGCAGAATGACCGGCTGGTGAAACTGGCCATGGATATTAAAAATAAATTCTATGGCAATCGCATTGTCATGTTTGCTCCCCTTTACCTCTCAAATTATTGTGTCAATGGCTGTGTGTATTGTCCCTATCATTTTAAAAATAAAAATATCAGCCGTAAAAAACTGACCCAGGAAGAAATTGCCAAAGAAGTCATTGCCTTGCAGGACATGGGCCATAAGCGTCTGGCGCTGGAAGCTGGCGAAGATCCCAAAAATAATCCGCTGGAATATATTTTAGAAAGCATTAAAACTATTTACAGCATCAAACATAAAAATGGCGATATCCGTCGGGTTAATGTCAACATTGCCGCTACCACAGTGGATGATTACCGACAATTGAAAGAAGCCGGGATCGGAACCTATATCTTATTCCAGGAAACATATCACAAGGAAAATTACGAAGAACTTCATCCCACCGGACCCAAGCATGACTATTCCTGGCATACTGAAGCCATGGATCGGGCCATGGATGGTGGTATCGATGATGTTGGTATTGGGGTTCTCTTTGGTCTGAACATGTACCGTTATGATTTTGTCGGGATGCTTATGCATGCTGAGCATCTGGAAGCTGCTAAGGGTGTTGGTCCTCATACCATCAGTGTACCCCGGATCTGTCCGGCTGATGATATCGACACTGGTGATTTCTCCAATGCTATTTCTGACGAAATTTTTGAAAAAATCGTCACCGTGCTGCGAATTGCGGTGCCTTATACCGGCATGATTATTTCCACCCGGGAGTCTAAGGCTTCTCGAGAACGGGTGTTAAAACTGGGTATCTCCCAAATCAGTGGCGGTTCCAGCACCAGCGTCGGCGGTTATGATACCCCGGAACCGGAAGATGAAAACTCCGCCCAGTTTGAACTAAATGATACCCGAAAGCTGGATGAAATAGTTAACTGGCTGTTGGAAATGGGTCATATCCCCAGCTTCTGTACCGCTTGTTACCGGGAAGGCCGCACCGGCGACCGCTTTATGCAACTGGTTAAATCCGGTCAGATTGCGAACTGTTGTCAGCCCAACGCCATCATGACCCTTAAAGAATATCTGGAAGACTATGCCGCCCCGGAGACCAAATTAAATGGCGAAAAAACCATTGCCCGGGAACTGGCGTCGATCCCTAACGACAAGGTAAGAGGGATTGCAACAGCGCATTTAACCGAGCTGAATTCCGGCAAACGGGATTTTAGATTCTAGATTCAAAATATAATAAAAATAAAAGGACTCATGCAAATGATCAAAAATTTGCGTGAGTCCCTTTTAATTAGGAAGTCAATAGATTAATAATTCGATGAATTGCTAATTGAATCAATCAATAATTCAATTAGCCGCGGCAAATTCGATAGCAATATTACCGCTACTGGTTGAGATATCAACAGCAATTTTTCCATTGCCGGAGTTAGGGATATCAATTCTACCACTGAGACTGTCGGCCGTGATTTTGTAATTAGCGGGGTCGCCGAGGATGCTGCCCTGGACATCGCCACTGAGGGTGGAGATGGAAACATTATTGGCAGCAAGTCGATTGAAGTTCACCTTGCCGCTGCTGTTTTCAAAGTCGCCATCGCCTTTGATATTGATATCGGCTAAATCGATATTGCCGCTGAGTGAGGAGATCGACAGGTTACCGTCAATTTTTCCGGTATTGAACTGGATTTCGCCGCTGGATGTATTCAGATCCACGTCTTTACCGGGATGAAGATTGGCAAGATCAAAGTTGCCACTCATGGTTGAAGCCTTAATTTGATTGGCAACAATCACATTTTTCAGGGTAATCTGTCCACTTGCAGTACTGGCGCCAACGGCATCTAAAGATTCAAAGCCGCTCAGGTCAAGATTGCCGCTCATCGTGGAAGCTTCGATCTGACCAGTGAATTTCTGGGGAACAGCGATAGTCAGGGTTCTTTTTTGATTGCTTATATTAAAACCAATGTACTCATACCAATGTTTGTAAACAGAGCGGTTGACATTCAGATTACCATTGGCCTGTAGGTCGATGGTATAGGCATCTTTTTTATTTTCATAACTGGTTATTTTTATTTTGTCATCATCGGTTCCGACAATGATGACATCCGCATCTAATTCGCTGATCGTCAAGTTGGAAACACTGGCCAAATCATAACTGTAGCTCTTTTGCTCATCAGGCAGACTGGTGTTAAACGAATTCCAATTGAAACCGACCAGTGCAAAAGCAAGCAAAGCAATAACCACGCCAATGATAATTAAACCACCAGCGACCAGCATTATTATTTTTTTAGTAGATTCCATTTATACGAGCTCCTTCTTGATAAATAATGATTTAACCCAACGGAGAAATATTCGGGTCAGACCAATCAGCCATATTGATAGCTTTGTGACCCCGAAAAAAGCCAGCACCCCAATTCCGATGCAGATCAGCGATAAACCAAACATCAGCAGACCAGCGGGAAAGCTTTGGGCAAAGAAGAGACTGAGAATACCAGCCAAACCACTGAGCACAAATGCTGCAACCGCCGCATAAAGTGAAATAATAACCGCCCAAACTGACACGTAAACAGAGAGGATGATCACAAAAAACGCTGCCAGTAGTGGAAACCAGAGCGGGAAGCCAAGCACAATCAGGACGATTTCCCAAATCTTTAATCCGGCTTTGGGCTGGATTTTGGCTTTCATCAGGGTTGGCAGGGGCATTTCCAGGAGGGTATTCTGGACGATGGTATCAATATCACCGATGGCAGCCACCGCATTTTCTTCACTCATGCCATCTTCCATCCGGTCATCAATCATCTCCGAATAAAACCCCTGGGTGACTTCAATTTCATTTTGGGGCAGGGCAACAAGTTTTTGCTCTAGACTTAATAAAAATTCTGTTTTATTCATCTGTATAACACCTCATTTCTTCAGTTATAAAATTATAAACAGTCATAACTTCTTTCCAATTGTCAAGAAAATCAACAATGCGATTACGACCAGTTTCAGTTATTTTGTAATATTTTCGAAGTCTGCCGTTGTGCTCTACTGAGTTGACAACCACACACTGGTTTGATTCCAATCTTTTTAAGATCGGATAAAGCGTGGATTCAGATATTTCGATATAAGGACTGACATCCTTAATAATCTGATAACCATAGGAATCGCCACGATTGAGAACGGTCAGCACACATATTTCCAGTAGACCGCGTTTTAATTGTATGTCCATTTAAATACCCCCTTTCGCATAATACTATATAACACATAGTATGAGTAGTCAATCATTTTTTTAAATAATTAAAAACTCCATAACAACATCGAGTTATCAATAAACCGATGTTGTTATGGAGTAATCTATAAAGATCAGATAAAACTAAAGCAATGGCGAAAATAATCGGGAAATGGATTCTTTGATCTTAACCCGGCGACTGCGTCGACGATAAAGCTCTTTATTATAATACGTGCATTTTTTGATGTCCTCGACAAAAATATCCTTAAGCTGAATGGCGACCTTTCGGTCATAGATAAAAGCGTTGGTTTCAAAATTTAAACTAAAACTACGAATATCAAAATTACAGGTACCAACTGAACACACCGAATCATCAACCACAATGGTTTTAGCATGGAGAAAGCCATTTTCATAAATGTAAATTTTTGCTCCAAATTCGATTAATTCACCGACATAAGCCAGGGTCGCCCAATAGATGAAAATATGGTCCGGCTTATTAGGAATCATAATGCGAACATCAATACCAGATAAAAGAGCAATTTTCAAAGCTTCCATAATACTGCCGTCGGGCACAAAATAAGGTGACTGGATCAGAATATAGTCCTCGGCGGTATTGATCATCCGCAAAAAACCTTGCTTGACTTGCTGACTGAGCTTGTCCGGACCGCTGGAAACGATCTGAATGCCAGCACCAGGTTTTTGAGGGATCGTTGGGAAGAAACTATTAAGCTTGTCATCGTCGATCAGCAGTTCTTCATTGGAGCTGGCGCGCCAATCTAATAGAAACCGCAGTTGGAGTTCATAAGCAGCGTAGCCGATTATTTTTAAATGGGTATCACGCCAATAACCCATTTTCTGATCAAGACCCAAGTATTCGTTGCCAATGTTAAACCCACCGACAAAGCCAACCGAGCCATCAATCACAACAATCTTCCGGTGATTTCGGTAGTTGACCCGAAGGTTTAACATTTTAAAGCGGGAAGGGAAAAACTCTCCGATTTGACCGCCAGCTGAGATAAAGGCATCGAGAACTGAATCGGGAATATAACGGCCCCCCATGGCGTCAAAAAGCAGCCGTACTTCCACCCCTTCCAGGGCTTTCCGGGTAAGGATATCAAAAAGTTTCAGGGTCAGGGTATCATTCTTAATAATATAGTATTCCACATGAATCGATGATTGTGCTTCCTCCATGGCATGAAAAAGGGCATCAAATTTTTTATAACCATCCGTATAAATGGTGATTTCATTATTATTGGTATAAAGGGATTCGCTGACATTCAAATGAAATTCGATAGAATGGCGATATTTTTCAATGGGGCTGTTGGGATCGATGGATAGAATCCGGGAAAGGGATCGTTGCTGTTGTCGCAACAGATGAAGGTATTGGATATGCTCGGGCGTATTATATCTGAAAATTTTGCGCTTTGTTAAATTCTGAGAAAAAAGAATATAAAACAAGAAACCGATGATCGGAACCATCCACAGAAATAATAACCAGGCATAGGTACTTTGAGGGTTCTTTCGTTCCAGAAAGATAATGGTGAATGTCAGAGAAATATTGACGATGAATATAAGGATTGATAAGACGGCAGTAATACCCAAAAACATAGAGACCTCCGAAAGTATTTATACGCTACATTATAGCATAAGACAGCATATAAAGCAGCCCCCCAAAACAGTCAAAAGCGAGACGATCTGAAATTCGCTTGACATTTTCTAAAGTCTGTACTTATAATAGACGTTGTCTCAGGTTTGTGGTTGAAAGTCGATGCCAGATGCAGGCGAAGCGATCCACGTAAGACAATTCAATAGAGAGTTGTTGATCATGGTGCGTCTTAGAAGTAAGTCCAGCCGGGTACACCGAGAGAAGGAGTTGTGATGCGAACACTGAGCTAAACTTCCAGCTGGCGAGTGTGGGGGAAAAGACCAGGTCAACTGAGACAGCTTTTTTAAAACACCATCTTTTTTAGATGATATTTCGTGACAAGAATTTGACACAAATGATTTTGACTAAATGGGATACTATTGGGTATAATAAGAATACACTTGAAAGCACTTAATTGTAAGTGTAAACGAGTAAGGTTGACCTTTTGAAAGGAGTTGTCGTTATGAGATTCACAATTTACGGAAAAAATATGCATGTATCAGAAGGTTTAAAAGAAACATTAAAAAAGAAGTTAGGGAAATTTGATCGTTATTTTGGTCAGGAAACAGAAGTTTATGCAACATTCAGCAAAGAAAAAAATTATCAAATGCTGGAAGTAACTATTCCTGTTGGAAAGACCATTTTAAGAGCAGAAGAAAGATCTGAGGATATGGTGACATCCATCGAAGATGTTGTTAATAAACTTGAAGGTCAGCTCAGAAAACATAAAACGAAATTACAAAAACGCAATCAGGATGAAGCGACTAAATTTAATTTGGATGGGATTGAAGCCAGTACAGAAGATGAGATCTTCCAACCTAAGGTTGTCCGAACCAAAAAATTTGCAGTAAAACCCATGAATGTGGATGAAGCAACATTACAAATGGAATTACTTGGACATGATTTCTTCGTTTTTCTCAACGGAGATACCGATGATGTCAATGTTGTTTACATGAGAAAAGATGGAAACTATGGTTTAATTGAACCAACTTTCTAAAAATTTCTTAAGAAAAAACTGAAATGAATGACGGACACCCCTTGAATAATCGATTTAAGGGGTGTTTTTAATGATTTTTATTTATAAGTTTAAATTATTTTTGAATTTGGGCATTATTTAGGCATAAAGTTTTGACAGAACTTTTCTTTTGTTTTAAAATAGATCTATATGCATTCAGGTTTATTTATCTAAGCATGAACATAGATGAGGATACCTAATAATATAAAGAGAAATGATTATAAATAAATAGTGGGGTTAAAACAAATATGTTAATACTAATTGCGATTATTTTAGGTTTTTTAATTGGGAAAATACGTAGAGGAAGCCTGCGTGGCTTTAAAGTCAGAAAAATTTCCTTGTTACCTGTAGGAATTTTAGGGTTGGTGTTACAAATTGCCTTGCATCTTTACATTTACACCGGTGGTATTGCGCTGATTGAACCCTATCTGGAGATAGTCAATTTTGCAAGTTACATCCTGATCTTAGTGATGCTGGTATTTAATCTGGACGATTTCTGGGTTATTTTAATGGCTGTTGGAATTACTTCCAATTTTGTGGTGATTTTTATTAATGGTGGACACATGCCAGTTGCCCAGAGTGTTATCGATATTCTGCCCACCGCTTTTGGTGAGCAGATTACTCAAGGAACAAGTGCACTGTACTCATTGATTCAACCGAATACGCTGTTGTGGTTCCTGGGCATTAATCTGCCGATTCCGGTACCATACGTTCCGATGATCATGAGTCTTTACGGATCGGTCGCCGGTGTAACGGTGGGCACCATCGTTACGCTAATTGGTTTAATTGGGTTTATTCAATATGTGATGAACAAAAAAGCCTCAATTATGACTGAGGAACGAAATGATCGTGGCGAAGATGAGGGTATTTTTGGCGATGATGACGATAACGGCATCGACGGGGTATCGATTCAGAATAGCTATCAGGAAGGCTATGATGAGCCGGAAGATATTGAAGATTACTATCGCGATATGGCAGCTACCGGCGGTATTCGTGGTGATCGGGACGAAAATGCGACCATGGTTCTCCCCGAAACAGGATTTAATACTGATGAAACAGTTGAAATAAAAGATAGCTATGAAACCAGACTTATTCCAGCAGCCCTGGAAGGGGTGGGTTCAGAAATTGGAACCGAAACGGAAGAGATTATTATCAGTAACAATAGTGCTCAGGAAACCCGGGTAATCGAAGAAATTGATGACGGCAGCACCAAAGTTATCAGCAATATCCAGGAAGTGGGAACCTATATCAAGGGCGAAAAAGAAATGGAAGCTGCTGATATGGAAGAGATCCTCAATAGTGATGATGCCGGATTCTTTACCAAGAAATATTATGAAGAAAAACTGGCCGTTGAAAAAGAACGGCTAATTCTTCAAATGCGGGAAATGGAACTGAACAAGGTTGCCAAATCTCTCAGTGATCCCAACGGCGAACCCCACCCGGTCCCCGAATCGGATTTAAGAATCGTTGAAAGCTTTAAGTTAACCGATCTCGATCAGCCGTTTGTATTGCGCAGTGAGAAAAGCACCTTTGACAGTGGTTTAAAAAGCAAAGATGACGATGATGAAGAATATTCAGAAGATGAAATGCTAACTGTTTGGCAACGACTTAATCTGGAAGACGAAAAACGAAAAGCCGAGCGACGCAAGCAACTGATGCGAGAAACCAGTCGTGAAGCTGAAACCCTAATGAGTGCTTCACCCCGGGATGATGTGGGGATTCCCTTAAAGGAAATTGAAGAAGTCACGGAGTCGGTGGTCGGGCGGGTCTACAAAAGTTCCGACGAAGACAAGGAAAAGATGCTGGCGAATATGGATGACGATGAACGGAAAAATTTTCAGGAAACCGTCGACGAAAGAAAACGGGCGGGTTATGAATTGGTTGAATTAAAACTTGATGGCAAAGATGTGGCCTTCTGGCGCAAGAAAAAATAGTTTCAAATCAAATTTAATACAAGCATTTATTGCGGGTAATTAATTCGAATAAAAGAATAAATCTGGGGACTGTATAAAAAAATACAGTCCCTTTTCAATTATATAAAGTTTCATTAAAGAGATTATGTTATAATAAAGTTTAATGTATAAATATAGTGAAAAAGTTATGAAGGAGTGAACGTATTGGGAATTTTAGATCAGATATTTGATAGTAATAGAAAAGAATTGAAACGCATGCAAAAAAAGGTGGACCAGATTCTGGAACTCGACAGCCGTTTCGCGGCGATGAGTGATGATGAGTTAAAAGGTCAAACCCTTTTACTAAAAGAACGACTTACTCAGGGCGAAACCCTTGATGATTTATTGGTAGATGCCTTTGCTACTGTTCGTGAAACTGGCGCCCGGGTATTGGGAATGAAACATTTCCCGGTTCAGTTACTGGGCGGTATGGCACTGCATGAAGGTAATATTGCCGAAATGAAAACTGGGGAAGGTAAAACATTAGTATCTACCCTGCCAGCTTATCTTAACGCGTTGGATGGTCGTGGTGTTTATATCGTCACCGTCAATGATTACCTGGCCAGACGTGACAGTGAGTGGATGGGCCAAATTCACGAATTTCTGGGTCTGAAAGTCGGGCTGGTGGTTCACGGTTTATCATTTCAGGAAAAACAGAATGCCTATGCCTGTGATATCACCTATGGAACCAATAACGAATTCGGTTTCGACTACCTGCGGGATAACATGGCATCTGCCAAAATTCAACAGGTTCAGCGGGAACTGAACTTTGCCATTATCGATGAAGTCGATAGCGTTTTGGTGGATGAAGCCAGAACACCATTGATTATTTCCGGCAGCGGTGATAAGAGTACCAAACTCTACGCGTTGGCTAATAGTTTTGCAAAGGGCCTTAAGGCTGATGATTATATCAAAGACGAAAAAGCCAAATCTGTGATGTTATCTGACGAAGGGGTTATTAAAGCCGAAAATTATTTTAACCTGACCAACCTGGCAGATATGGAAAATATGGAAATTTCCCATCACATTAACCAGGCGCTTCATGCCAATACCCTGATGTTTAAAGATCGGGACTATGTGGTTAAGGATGGCGAAATCATCATCGTTGATGAGTTCACCGGACGTTTGATGCCCGGTCGCCGTTATTCCAATGGGCTTCACCAGGCTATTGAAGCCAAGGAAAATGTCAAAGTCAATCGTGAATCCAAAACTTTGGCAACCGTAACCTTCCAGAACTACTTTAGAATGTTTAATAAATTATCCGGGATGACTGGGACAGCTAAAACCGAAGAGGACGAATTCCAGACCATTTACAATCTCAATGTTCTCACCATTCCCACCAATAAACCACTGATCCGAGAAGACCTCAATGATTTGATTTATAAAAGTGAACAGGGTAAGTTTCTGGCCGTTACCGAAGAGGTCAAACGACGCCATGCAACTGGACAGCCAATTCTGATTGGGACTATTTCAATTGAAAGATCAGAACTCCTCAGCGGTTATTTAAAACGCAATGGGGTTAAGCACAATGTCTTGAATGCCAAATTCCTCGAAAAAGAAGCTGAAATTGTTGCCAATGCGGGCCAAAAAGATGCGGTTACGATTTCAACCAATATGGCTGGTCGTGGTACCGATATTGTTCTCGGCGAAGGCGTCATCGAATTAGGCGGACTTCATATTCTTGGGACCGAACGTCATGAGAGTCGGCGAATCGATAATCAGCTCCGTGGTCGGGCTGGTCGTCAGGGCGATCCGGGTTCCTCTCAGTTTTTTGTCTCGCTGGAAGATGATCTGATGCGGGTGTTTGGATCTGAAAAAATCCAGGGCCTCGTTGAAACCATTGGACTGGACGAAGACACCCCGATTGAAAACAAAATGCTGACCAAAGGGATTGAAAATTCCCAGAAACGGGTGGAAGGCCGAAACTTTGATATCCGGAAACACGTCCTCCAATATGATAATGTTATGAATCGTCAGCGTGAACTGATTTATGAACAACGTCAACAAGTCATTGATGGTAAAGACATGGAAAATGAAATCTGGAGTATGACTGAAACGCTGGTCAATGCCTATGTCAACATGTTTACCGGAGATGGACAATATTATGATGATTGGGATCTGGAAGGCTTACACAAGCATCTGGAAGCCAACGTTCTACCAAAGGAAATGGTATCCCTGCCTGAAAAACCGGACAGTCGAGAAATTTTAGTTGAAACCATTTTAGGTGAATGCCGAAAAGTGCTGGAAGATAAAAAGGAGAAACTGGGTCTGGAACAGCTGCAGAATATTGAACGGGTGATCCTGCTAAGAAGTGTCGATGCGGCCTGGATGGAACACATCGATAACATGGAACAGCTGAAGCAGGGGATTGGTCTGCGGGCCTATGGACAGAATGATCCGGTCAAAGAGTACACCAAAGAAGGCTTTGACATGTTTGACGACATGATTATGCGAATTCAGGAAGATACCGTTAAATATCTTTTCAACCTGAATATCCAAGTGGTTCCGGCCGAAGAGGAACAGGTAAAAGCCGTGGATTTCAGTCAGATGAAAACCAACGAAAATGAAATTGAAGGCAAACCAGCTGGCCCTGCCAGTGCCCAGAACAAGGTTGGCCGCAATGATCTGTG
Organism: Acetobacterium woodii; assembly: GCA_016213825.1. Classification (GTDB taxonomy): domain Bacteria; phylum Bacillota; class Clostridia; order Eubacteriales; family Eubacteriaceae; genus Acetobacterium; species Acetobacterium woodii_A. Next base: position 50,539 of record JACQZP010000030.1, read on the forward strand.
CCCCTGTGGCAGCGGAAAAAAATATAAGAAATGCTGTGGTGCATAAGGCATAATTGCGAAAGTGCCGTGAGCTTTGTGTCCAGTTTCGCACGAAACAATTTTTACACTGTACGGCGTACAGGCTACCGCCAGTTCGCCTACACGTTACAAAATTGTTTTCGCGAAGGTAATGAGCCACTCACAAGCTTGCTTGTGCCCGCGAACCAGAAGAAATTCGCAGAGCGATTTCTTCTGGTTGTGGAAACTGAACGCAAAGCAATCATTGTTCAGTGTCTTAAATTCAGTAAGTGTTTAATAAAAGTTAAATAAGAAGGGGTGTGATATTGATGATGGATTTGTATGAAGAAAAACAGATCATCAATGCAATGGAAACGAAACTAAAGGAAATGGGGAATTCACTTTGACCTGCCACGGCTTGTCAAAGAAATGGAAGCGTTAGAAAAGAAAACCGAAAATCCCGAATTCTGGAATGATCAGAAAAGTGCCCAGATCGTTTTAAAAGAATTGAAACTGATCAAAATAAAGGTTGATCATTATAATGAGCTGGCCGAAGGGCTGGACGACATTATGGTCATGCTGGAGTTGGCCGAAGAAGGGGAATTGCTGGACGGGTTCAGCGCGTCGATTAAGGAACTTGACGAGAAACTCGACAATTTTCGGACGGAGACCTTGCTTTCCGGTGAATTCGACAGCAACAATGCGATTATTTCGTTGCATCCTGGGGCTGGCGGAACCGAGTCCCAGGACTGGGCCTCAATGCTGCTGAGAATGTATACAAGGTGGGCGGAGAAGAAAAAATACAAGGTTAAAACCCTGGATTTACAGCCAGGTGATGTGGCCGGCATCAAAAGTGTCACCCTCCTGATTGAAGGGATCAATGCCTATGGCTATTTAAAAACCGAACGGGGCGTCCATCGCCTGGTGCGGATCTCACCTTTTGATTCATCCGGCCGTCGGCATACCTCCTTTGCGTCACTGGATGTGATGCCTGAAGTGGATGAATCGGTAGAGATTGAAATCCTGCCGGAAGATATTCGGGTTGATACCTTCCGCTCCAGTGGAGCCGGGGGACAGCACGTTAATACCACCGACTCGGCCATCCGGATTACCCATCTAAAAACCGGGATTGTGGTTCAATGTCAAAACGAACGGTCCCAGCATCAAAACAAAGAGGTGGCCATGAACATGCTTAAAGGCAAGCTGGTGGAAATCATGGAACAGGAAAAAATGGATCACATTGAAGACATCAAGGGCGACTATAGCCAAATCGCCTGGGGCAGCCAAATCCGTTCCTATGTGTTCCATCCCTATAACATGGTTAAAGACCACCGCACCAATGTCGAAGTCGGCAATGTCGGCAGCGTCATGGATGGCGATCTGGACGGCTTCATGAACGCCTATCTCAATACCATGGTGTAAATCTGCACGTCATAAATCAGCGAATAAATAACAAAAATAGATAATTGTGAAATTAAAAAAAGTCGAACAATGATTGCTTCGCTGTCAGTTTCCACAAACAATTTTGTAACGTGTAGGCGAACAGTACAAGAAAATGATGTACGCCCTAGTGTAAAAATTGTTTCGTGTAAACTGGCAGCGAAGCTCACGGCAGTTTAGCAATTACTTAAATAACAAGAATTGTTGGAGGGGAAAATGGCAAAGACCTATCAGGAAATCAACGAAAAAATCGCCAGAGGCGAGGCTGTGGTTGTCACAGCTGAAGAAGTCATCGATATTGTAAAAGAACGGGGCGTTAAAGAAGCTGCCGAATATGTGGACGTGGTCACAACCGCAACCTTCGGCCCGATGTGCTCATCCGGGGCGTTTCTTAATTTTGGACACTCCGATCCACCAATCCGAATGGGAGAGATCACCATGAATGGGGTTGAAGCTTATGGCGGTCTGGCCGCGGTAGACACCTATTTGGGTGCGACGCAGCCGTCTCAGGATAAAGGCATCGAATATGGCGGCGCCCATGTTATTCATGATCTGATTGCCGGCAAAGAGGTTCATCTGGTGGCCAAATCCCAGGGAACGGACTGCTATCCCAGAAAAGAGCTGGATACCTGGGTAAAACTGGAAGATCTGAACGAAGCCTATTTGTTTAATCCGAGAAATGTCTATCAGAATTATAATGCGGCAATTAATGCTTCAAGTCACCGGATGTATACCTATATGGGGATTTTACAGCCCAATATGGGCAATATCACTTACAGTACCTCCGGCGAGCTAAGCCCCTTGCTTAATGATCCGCTGCTTAAAACCATTGGTATGGGAACCCGGATCTTCTTTGGCGGGGCTCAGGGGCATGTCTCCTGGATGGGCACCCAATTTAATACCGCCTGTCCCCGGGATGACAAGGGCTATCCTCAGACCCCCGGTGCAACCCTGGCGTTAATTGGCAACATGAAAGAAATGAACCCCAAATACATTCGCGGAGCTGTCTATGAAGGTTACGGGACCTCCATGTTTGTTGGCGTGGGTATTCCGATTCCGATTCTCAATGAAGAAATTATGGCCTTTGTCTCGGTGGAGAATAAGGATCTTTACACCAATGTCATTGACTACAGTGTTCCGAAGAAAGCCAAACCGAGTCTGAAAAAGGTCTCCTATGCCGAGCTTCGCAGCGGATCGGTAGATATTAATGGCAAAATTATCAAGACTTCACCGCTGTCAAGTTTAAAAATGGCCCGAGAAATTGCAGAAGAACTCACCAACTGGATCAAAAAAGGCGAGTTTTTCCTTCAGGAACCGATTCAAAGCTTCCCCATGGGAAATGCCATTAAGGGGCTGGAAATCAAGGAAGGAGAATCCCGATGATGACAAAAAAAATACTACTGTCTTTTCCTCAAAAGGCTACTGGTCAGCCAATGGCGATGGAATTAATCAAAACCTATCATCTGGACTTTAATATTCTGAAAGCCTATATTGATGACAATGTCAAAGGTACCCTCCTTTTGGAAATCAAAGGTGAGGAAGCGGACATCGAAGCCGGGATTGTCTTTTTACGGCAAAACCAGATCGGCGTTAAAGATATTCAGTCAATCGTTGAAGTTGATGAGAAAAAGTGTGTTTCCTGTGGTGCCTGTACTGCCGTCTGCGCCGTGGGAGCCCTTGAAATGACCGATGACTGGTCGTTGGTTCATCATGATGACAAATGTCTGGAATGTCTGCTGTGCGTAAAAGCCTGTCCGATGCGGGCCATTCACGCGATTATTTAGTATGTTGTACGAAGCCCGAACTTATCGAAAGCAAATGAAAGCCGAGGACCTGGAATATTTCCAGGTCCTCGAATTCGAATCGGACCTTTTTATCGGGGTCGAACATCAGGCGATGTCAACCGATTTACCAAAAACTGTCGCCATTGAACTAAAAAAATTGCGACAAGCGATTGTTGACTACAATCAGACCCATCCGGGTTTTATAGCGTCCCTGATCCCGCTGGAATTGGATCGGCTTGCAGCGCCGATCGTTGCTGATATGCTGGAGGTCAGTAAAATAGCTGGGGTGGGACCGATGGCCGCAGTGGCTGGGACGGTATCCAAATATATCGGCCGTTTGTTGGAAGTATCCTCTTCAGAAATTATCGTCGAAAATGGTGGAGATTTATTGATCAAAACCAGCAAAGAACGGCGCATTGCTATTCACACCGGCAATCCCCGCTTTTCAGACCTGGGAATAAAAATAAAACCTCGAGTAAAGCCGCTGGGCATCTGCACTTCCTCTGGAGTCATGGGACATTCGCTGAGCTTTGGTAATGCCGATGCGGTGACGATCCTTAGTGAAAATATTCCGCTGTCTGATGCTGTAGCGACCGGACTGGGAAATCGCATCAAAAAACCGGCTGATGTCGAAAAAGGATTGGCCTGGGTGAGAAATATCCCCGGGGTATTGGGTGTATTAGTTATCATCGAAGATCAGCTGGGAGCCTGGGGAGAAATTGAATTGTGCTGACCATGAACTGATATTTCAACAGGGAAAAGCATTTTAATCATTCAGTATTGTGTTGATATTTTTAATGATCTTCAAACACATATTCATAATCGGTTATGGCAGAAAATCGCCGATCATGGGTGCTGACAATAACGGCCGTGCCATCGTCACAGAGGTTTTTGAAAATTTCCAGAATGTTTTCGCCATTACGGGGATCAAGGTTACAGGTCGGTTCGTCGGCAACAATCAGTTTTGGTTGGTTCAGCAATGCTCTGGCAATGGCGACCCGTTTTGTTTCGCCGCCGGATAATTGAGATGGATAGGAAGCTAACAACTTTTCAATTCCCAGCGATTGAGCCAGCTGGATAATTCTTTCATGCGGTACATCTTCATGATGATGTATCGCATGAACCAGAGCGATGTTATCCCTGACACTAAGGCTATGTAAAAGTCCATCCCCTTGCATAATATAAGCAATATCCTGATTTAAATAGGCAGCCAGCCGGTTGGTTGACATATCAAAGACATTTTCACCGTCAAAGGCGACTATTCCCGCATCAGGAGTGAGCATTCCCGTCATCAGATTAAGCAAGGTGCTCTTCCCACAGCCCGAATGTCCGGAAATGCTGATAAATTGCCCCGCTTCAGCAGTCAGATTGACATCTTTCACTGGAAAAAAGGGAGCACCATTGCGAGTGAAGCTTTTGGTGAGGTTTTGTATTTCAAGTAACATTATTCGGTCTCCTTAACTAATTCACTGCCATCACAGGCCAGCAGCCGTTTTGTAGCAAAGCTGGCGGACACAATTCCCATGGACACCGAAATAGCCAGGATTTTAATAATCAGACCGACAATTGCCCCAAATTCAGGCAACAAATAGGGTAGCCCCAGTTTTTGACTAATCGCGATACTAAAGGGAAACACGATGATCGAAGCAACTAGAATACCAAGGATGGCCCCAAGTACCGTAATGATGATGGCCTCGGACACAATGATCTGAAAAATCTGTCGGCGGCGGATGCCAATGGAGAGCAAAATACCAAACTCCTTTTTTCGTTCATTGATCGAGATACAGAACAAAATGATCAGTGCAGCAGCACTCGAAAGAAATGAAACAAACGTTGTAAATTTTTCGAAGACTTTAAAATTCTCAATACTGTCGGCAATCGAGTGTGTCATCGACTCGGTGGTAAAAACGCTGACATTATTTCCTCTTAATACATCTTCTATATCCCGGGAAACTTTAGACAGCTTATTGTTACCAACATCCACAACCACTGTTGAGATAATATCATCAACCTGAGTTAAATCTTTGTTTTTGACAATGTTTGGCGAAGTCAATATTTTTTTGGCATCTTCAAAGGTTAAAAATACGGTGTTATCGTAACCCATTCCGGTGCGCTCCATGACGCCGGCCACTTTAAATTTAATGCCGTAAAAGGTAATATCATCACCAACTTGTTTAGTAACGGCGCTCCCCACCACCACCGAACCGGTGGGCAGAGCATTATGAATCTGGTTGTTTAACCAGGGCTGAATCACAAAGTCAGTTTTGGGATCAAAGGCAATTAGCTGTAAGGCACTTTCACAGCAGGATGCGGATAAGGTCGCCAGATATAGCTGGGGGGATGTTTTTTCAACACCTTCCACTGCCTTAATCTTGTCTTCAATCCCGGCATCAAAATAGGTGGTGCAGGGAGTTCCCTGAAATAGTGATTTCTGGACAGCTTCTTCAGCCTGATCCGAAACTACCATGATGTCAGCCCCAAATCGGTTGACCACACTGGTTAAACCATTTTCAGTACTATCGGAAATGATGGACACCGTAAACATGGTAAAAGAAAGCAGCATCACAAAAAAGACCATGGTTGAGGTTCGATAAATGCGATATCTCAGATTTTTTTGGGCAATTTTAAACAAGCTTTGCCTGGTCATTAGTTGGTTTCAGCTTTCTGGCGTTGAATAGTAAGACAAGGTTGACGATGGTGACAACAATAAAAATTCCTGAGATGACGTAGATGGCCGGCAAGGTCAAAGCCCGGCAAGGCATGGTTTCCATCCCGCAGGCGCCAATGATAATGCCGGGAATCAGAAATGCGAAAATCGCTGAGATGATGCCGGCAATGCTGGCAATAATTCGATAGATATCGGTCTTAATAAAGAAATTTACAATACCAATAATGCCGACAACAATGCCGATCCCGAAAAGCACATTTAAGGACTGGGTACACTTCATCATCATGGCCGGGTCACAGCCCGGGTACAGGGTTTTCGGACCGACAGTCAGTGCCAGAGCGTAAATAATAAAACTAATTCCGGTGATAAGTGCTGTTTTTGAAACTTTTTTTTCCACAATATTTTCCTCTTTTATAAATTTCATAGTATGCATATATGATTGATAAGATTATAACGTTCGCGTTTAAAAAAAGCAATACTTATATTAAAAAAATATTTTTGCGCTAGTTTAAACCACTGATTGCTACTTTCAAAGCAGTGGTTAGGGAAAACATCGGATAAGATTGCTCGATATAATTCTAACTCTAAAGAAAAAGAGTTCGCATTGAAAGATCGGGAAGGAATTATTTACTTGACAAAGAAAAAATTGAAGTGTATCATGCACAAAAGCAATTGAATATTTTACCTATCCAGAGAGGTGGAGGGACAGGCCCTATGAAACCCGGCAACCAGCGCAAGCACGGTGCCAATACCAGCAAATTTATTTGCAATGATGGGATTAATGTAGATCATTAACCTCGTCATGGACGAGGTTTTTCTTAGGTTTTAAACTTTTTTAATACCAGTTATTTGGGATAAATTGGGTAAATAGAAGTTAATACAAATTAATAGAATTAAAGGAGAACACACCATTGAATATAAAAGAAATACTGAAAAATAAACGGCTTTATCTGGATGGAGCGATGGGCAGCCTGATTCAGAACCGCATTGAAACCATTGGGCCAGTACCGGAAGCTTTAAATATTAGCCATCCGGAGTTGATCAAAGAGATCCATCAATTATATATTGATGCCGGGGCAAATATCATCCTGTCCAATACCTTTGGGGTTAATGGCTACAAATTAAAAGACAGCGGCTACTCGGTGGAACAATTGGTCACGGCCGGGGTTAAGAATGTCAAAGCATTGAATCCCGATTATACAGCCTTAGATGTGGGTCCGTTGGGAACTCTTATCGGTGCCCTGGGCGAAGTCTCCTTTGAAGAAGCGGTTGATTTTTTTAAAGAAATTATCAGCGCCGGTGATAAGGCGGGTGCTGATTTAATCATCATTGAAACCATGACTGATATCTGTGAAGCCCGGGCAGCACTGATTGCGGCCAAAGAAGTGTCAGATTTACCGGTGATCGTTTCGATGACCTATCAGGAAAATAACCGAACCCTGACAGGCACTGATCCCCAAACCGTGGTTAACATCCTTGAAGGCGTCGGCGCTGATGTCATTGGAATCAACTGTTCCACCGGCCCGGACGGCATGATGCCGATCATCGAAAAGCTGATTCAATACGCCAGCGTACCGATTATGGTGGAACCCAACGCCGGGTTGCCTCGGATGGTCGATGGAAATACCATCTATGATATTGATGTTAACGTGTTTGTTGATTATATGGTGCAAATAGCCGAAAAAGGCGCCTTGATTCTCGGTGGCTGTTGCGGGACAACCCCTGCTTTTATCGAAAAAATGAAGTTGGCCACCAAAAATTTGCCGCTTTATCAGGTGACTGACAAGGGTTATACAGCGGTATCCTCCAGTACTAAAACCATTATTCTGGGAGCGGATATTGATATTATTGGCGAGAGTATCAATCCCACCACCAATCCAGTGCTTAAAGAATCTCTGCGTCGCGGGGAATTGACGGTGATCAGCCAACTGGCTACCGATCAGAAAAAAGACGGCGCTCATATTCTGGATATTAATTTAGGCTTGCCGGATATTGATGAAGTAAAAATGATGCGAGAAGCCGTGGATACAGTCAGCCGACTGGTTGACTGTCCATTACAGATTGATTCATCCAATCCGGATGTCATAGAAGCGGTGCTGCGCAGTTATCCCGGGAAGGCGATTATTAATTCGGTTAATGGCAAGCAATCATCAATGGAAAAGATCTTTCCGATTGCCAAAAAATACGGCGCCCTGGTGCTGGGGCTGACCATGGACGAGACGGGTATTCCGAGCCTGGCTAATGACCGTTTTGAAATAGCTAAAAAAATTATCGCAACTGGTGAATCCTATGGCATCAGCAAGAAAAATATTCTCATTGATGCTCTGGTGCTAACCGCTTCAGCCCAACAGGCGGAAGTTCGGGAAACCTTGAAAACACTCAAAAAATTGCGAGATGAGCTGGGAGTACCCACGGTGCTGGGCGTTTCTAATATTTCCTTTGGCTTGCCAAATCGGGAACTGCTAAACCGAACCTTCTTAGGCCTGGCCCTGGAAGCCGGTCTGACAACCCCGATTATGAATCCCAGTGATCAGGAAATGATGGATACCATCAAAGCCTTCCGGGCATTGTGGGGATTAGACGGTCAATGTATTGCTTACGCCAATACCTATAAAGATAGCGGTTTAAATGAAGTTAAACCAGAAACGATTCGCGAAAACCCCAGCTTACGGGAGATTATTGAAGAAGGTCTCAGTGATCAGGCAGCCGAAGCCACAGCCGTGCTATTAAAAACCAGAGAACCCCTGGACATTGTCAATCATGAGATTGTCCCAGCTTTGGATGCCGTAGGCGATGCCTTCGAAACCGGAGAATGTTTTTTGCCACATCTGATTTTTGCCGCTGAAACCGCCCAAAAAGCTTTTGAAGTCATCAAGCAAACCATGCTCAAGGATGGCAAAGCCCAGGTTGTCAAAGGGAAAATCATTTTAGCCACGGTTGAGGGAGATGTTCACGATATTGGGAAAAATATTCTCAAGGTTATTCTGGAGAATTACGGCTATGAAATCTTCGATTTAGGCAAGGATGTCAAAGCTGAAACCATCATCCAGACCATCCAAAATGAGGATGTTAAATTGGTGGGGCTCAGTGCCTTGATGACAACAACCGTAAAAAATATGGAAAAGATCATCAAAGAAATTAGAAGCAACTGTCCGAATGCCACCATTATGGTTGGCGGTGCGGTTTTAAATCCGGAATACGCCAAAACCATCGGCGCCGATTATTATGGCAAAGACGCTCGTGAAGGCGCCGGTATCGCTAAAAAAGTATTTGAATAGAAAAAATATTTGAATAAAATATAAAAAATAAACGGCTGAACCTACTTTTGGGTTTAGCCGTTTTAAAGTTAATATGATTGGACTGGCATACTTGAATATCACCCGAAAGTCGGCCGAAATAGAAGTGAGTCTGATTTTAGCCGCTAATAATATTGGAATTTAACAGATTTAAGGTAATCCAGAGCAGCTGTTTCTTTGATTAAATTAGCAATCGGTTCAAGTTATAATTAATTGAAACGTATCCACATCAAACAATCCCATATCCGTTAAACGCAGGGACGGGATCACTGGCAAGGCCATAAAGGACAGGGTAATAAAGGGATCGACCCATGCTGGTACGCCGAGCTGATGGGCACATTCAATCAGTGAAGCCACTTTCTGCTGAACCAATTCACCCGAATCAAGACTGATCAGTCCGGCCAGCGTCAATGGAACAGCGCCGATGATTTGGTGATTTGATACAACTACATAGCCACCGCCGATTTCAGCCAGATGATTGACCGCCAACAGGATATCTTCATCATTATCACCAGCCACAATAATATTATGGGAATCATGGGCGACGGTGGTGGCAATGGCACCATTACGGATCCCAAAACCCTTAATGGCCGCCACGCCGACATTACCGGTATAGCGATGGCGTTCAATGACACAGAGCTTATTATAACTTTCATTGGGTACAAACAGACCGTCTTGTCCCGGCAGTGATTCAACCAGATGATGGGTTTCAATCTGATTAGGTACAATTTCGATGACATGGTCTTTTTCGTGAATTGGAAGTATTAATTTATCAGGAGTAAGCGCATGGACGTGAACCGAATTAAGAAGAACGGGATCAATCCGATAATGCGGTTTGCCCTCCCAGAGGGTGTCGTTAACCAAACCGCCATCTTTATAAACCTGTTCAACGGTCATGGTTTCAAGATCCGAGAGAATTACCAGATCGGCCCGATATCCGGGTGCGATGGCACCAAGCTTTTTCAGCCCGTAGGCTTGGGCGGTATTAAGGGTCGCCATTTTGATGGCCTTAATGGGACCCAACCCTAGATCGATAGCCAGCTTGATATTCCAGCGGATATGTCCGTCCTGATGGATATCTTCCAGATGCTTGTCATCGGTACAGAAGAGAAATCGATCCAGCGGCAGTTCATGTTCAAGTAGACCATTCACAATGGTGGTGAGGTTTTTGGCAGCAGAACCTTCTCGAATGAGAATAAAAAATCCAGCCCTTAGTTTTTCAAGCGCCTCGGAAAAACTGGTGGATTCGTGTTCACTGTTAATACCAGCGCAGCCATAGGCCTGGAGCGGTTTTCCCGAAAGCCCAGGAGCGTGGCCATCAGCCAATTTGTGGCGGCAAAGGGTCAGCTTATCAAGAATCACCGACTCGCCAGCCAACACAGCGGGAAAACACATAACCTCACCCAATCCCAGAATCCGGGGATGATCCAGATAGGGTTGCATCGCGGCGGCGACAAATGATCCGGCACCGTTTGTTTCAAATGGGGTGGCCGGAACCGATGATGGCAGCATCACAAAGACATTTAAAGGAAGATGTTCACTGGCGGTAAGGATATAGTCCAGCCCGATTTTACCAGCCACATTGACAATCTCATGGGGATCGGCAATAATCGTCGTGGTGCCGGTAGGGACAATGGCTTTTGAAAGCTCAAAAGGGGTGACCATGGTGGATTCAATATGCATATGAGCATCAATAAATCCCGGCACAATATATTTTCCGCCGAGATCCACTTCTGCATTACCCTGATATGACCCGATGCCAGCGATGGTTCCATTGGAAATAGCCAGATCACCGACATTGATTTCTTCGGAAAATACGTTGAGAATCCTGCCATTTTTCAAAACGAGATCCGCTTTTTCAAAACCACTGGATATGGCAATATTTTTTTCGAGTAGTTCTTTATAGTTTCTCATGTTCCTGCCTATCTAAAATTATAGAATTAAAATGGTATAATGCATAATTATATACTAGAATATTCCCTTTTTTTACAAAAAAATGCAATTTTTATATGAATATGCTCAAAAAAGGGTTATAATGATAATTAGAACATGCATTTATCCCTGTACTTCAACTTACTTATAAATTATAATAATTATAAAGTAAAAAGTAATTCTAAGAAAGTGGTGAACAAAATGAAAAAATGGCGCTGCACAGTATGCAATTATGTACATGAAGGTGATACTCCTCCCGACAAATGCCCAATTTGCGGAGTGGGCCCGGATAAGTTTGTTTTAATCGAAGATACCGAAGTCATTGTTCCTAATAAAGAGAAAAAATGGCGTTGTACCGTTTGTAATTATATCCATATAGGTGAAACACCACCAGATAAGTGCCCGATCTGCGGGGTGGGTCCAGAAAAATTTGTTCTAGTTGAAGAAGCCTCGGACGGTTTGTCCGATAAGAAAAGAGAGGCGCTGCAGACCTTATTATTTAATGTCAGCTACGGCTTATATATTATTTCATCGCTTAAAGATGATAAGCTCAATGGCATGGTTTCCAATACCTTTATTCAGGTTACCAGCACCCCATTAAGAGCAAGCGTATGCTTGGGAAAAGGAACCCTGACATCTGAATATGTGAGAGGATCCGGCGTGTTCGGTGTTTCGATTCTGGGAAAAGAAAATCATGATCTGATCAAACATTTTGGTTACCAAAGTGGACGCGACGTGGACAAGTTTAAAACACTCAGCTATGTAACCGGAGAAAAAACCGGCTGTCCTGGTTTATTGGAAACCCTGTGCTTTATTGAATGTGAAGTCGAACAAACCATTGATTTGGGAACCCACTACATGTTCATCGGCAAGGTTGTTGACGGGGACGGATTCAGCAAAGAAGAACCCATGACCTACGCTTATTACCACGCCACCCGATAGTTAATACTAAAGCCCATGCGAAAAAAAACGCATGGGCTTTTTTTAATTGGTGATCTTTTCTTTTAATTCAGGGAAAGCTTTTAAAACCGATTTAACCAATTTATTACAACCGTAGGTCAAGGTATCGGTGGTTGGCAGATGGTATTCGTGTTCGTAGGTTTTGATGGTATCGTGAACTTCACTTTCGCTCATATCTTCATGATTGAGGGTGATCGCAATAACCTTGGATTGGGAAAACTGTTCAAGAAGTTCAATTTCACTGGAGAGCGTTGGCATTTGCAGATAGTCAAAATCCACTCGACGTTTTCGTTTAGGTGGATGCTGAACAATGATGGCATCTGGTTTTCCGCCGCGGATAATAGCGCAGGAGCTGATAAAGGCTGGATGACTGAGTGCGCCCTGTCCTTCCAGGATAATGACATCAGGTTTTTCGTGAATATTTGCCTCGACCACCGCATTTTCCAATTCGCCAGTCATAAATTCAGAGGGAATCGCATCAAGGGCAATACCATATTTTTCGCCCTGAATCAATGAGGTTTGACCAGTGCCGATAAAACTGGCACGAAGTCCCCGTTCCTTCAGGGCCGCAATCAGCAACATTGCTGTAGTTCGCTTACCGACGGCACAATCGGTACCGAGAATGGCAATTTTAGGCGTTTTTACATTCAAAATATCCCCGGTAAAAAGATGGAGGTAGCGATTGGCAAGGGGCTTTCGGATATCATAAAGTTTAACCCGAAAACGCTTAGCTTGTTGTTTAAATTCAGAATCTTCGGAAATAAATTCATGGAGACCGTTGACAATATCCATTCCCAAGGACATGGCCTTAAGAAAAATACGTCTTTCTTTGGTTGATAAAATCGCATCTTTTGGTGCAATGCCGTAAATAAAATATTTGGGCACCTCGGCCAATTGATCCATGGCATCAGCTAAGTCGCGGTAGATCGGGATCCCATTTTCGACTCCCTCCAATACTTTTCCGGCATCCTGGCCTTCTTTTGAGCTGTCTATAACACATGTGATGTGGTATTTTTGAGAACGTCTGATTAAACCATTGGCAGTTTTTCCATCGGATTCACCAAATTGACCTTCACAGTAGAGTAAAGCTTTTTCTTTCATAGAGTATAATACTCCTTTCACGTGGACAAGAACAAGTTCTTTACAAGACAAACGATTCAATTAAATTAGATATAAAAATAAAGTTTGAGAATAAAGTGCGCTCGATAATCACTACATTAATGATACCACATAAAATGGCAAATAAACGTTTCCTTAAGAAAAACATGAAATAAGGAGGCATTACCTAAGAAAACGATGACCGGAGTATGGGCAGTAGTGCTATAAAAAATCAGACTTTATGATTGACATAAATTTTCCCAAATGATATATTGAACATATATTCAATATATCATTTGGGAGGCATCATGGCACGAACAAAGGAACAAAATGAAAAAATCAGGGAAACCCGCAAAGAGGTAATTCGCAATGCGGCACTTAGTCAATTTGTCAAACAGGGCTTGTTTTCCACCCGGATCCAGGATATTGCTACGGAAGCTGGCATAGCTCAGGGGCTTTTATATCATTACTATGCATCAAAAGACGAAATCTTTGTGGATCTTATCAATGATGCATTAGATAAAACCATTGGAGCATCTTATTCAGTGCGGGATATGGACACCGATCCCTGTGAAAAAATTCGTTTTTCCTTAGAACGACTGGTTGAGACCATTGAAAACAGCCAGACATTTTTAGATACCTGTCGGCTGATTACCCAGGCAACCAATTCGACCGCAATCCCTCAGGCGGCCCAGGATCTGATTCAGGAAAAACGGAACATCCCTTATCAGGTCATCGAAAAAATTATGGAAGCTGGACAAAAAGAAGGAACTATTATAGCTGGAGATCCTAAAATGTTGGCTATTTTTTTCTGGACCAGCATTAACGGCCTGGCAATATATTATTCCACCAATAAAAACAGAGAAGTTAAACTGGATTATCGTGTTATTGCAGCGATGTTTTTGATTGAAAGCGAAAGAGAGGATAAAAATCATGCAAAAGATAAAACCGTTTTTAAATGAAGAAGGGAAAATCACCCAGATTCCGGCAAAACAATCAAAAAAATTACTGGTCTATAAGTATTTGGCAGAAAAATTCGATTGTGATCAGGAATACTCGGAAAAGTCAGTTAATCAGTTAATTAATTCCTGGCATACCTTTGGAGATTTTATTTTGTTAAGACGTGGTTTAGTGGAAACCGGATTTTTATGTCGATTACCAGATGGCAGTAAGTATTGGAAAAATAAGGAAAAGGAACAAATATAAGATGAGTACAAAAGCAAAAATGATGCACCTGACCCTGAAATATCGGCATCTGTTAAAAGGTCAATTACGACCGGAAGTGATTGACAACAACACATCAATCAAAAAATTGCGGAAAGAATGTGATGAGAGTGCCGCCCGTTTTTTTAAACCAATCGATGGTATCCGTTATCGAGAAAGTGATTATCTGGATTTTTATGCGGAATGGGTCGAATTTAAAGGTGCCCCTAAAGATAAAGTCGTTCTTTATTTTCATGGCGGCGGTTTTGTGATGGGCAACGCCCGATCGCACCGAAATATTGTCGGAAATTTTGTCAAACATTTGGGCATCAACGCCCTGGTCTTTGATTATCGGCTGGCTCCGGAATATCCGGCACCGGCCGCCGTTAATGATTCAGCAGCGATTTACAGCTGGCTTCTTGAACAAGGACATCAACCGGAAAATGTTGTGTTTGCAGGTGATTCGGCAGGCGGTGGGATTGCACTGGCCACCCTATTAAAATGCAAGGACGATGGCATCCCGTTGCCGGGAGTCTGTGCCGTATTTTCGCCATGTACCGATATGACAATCTCGGGAGAGTCCCATAAAACTCGGCTCAAAGCCGACCCCTGTACGCCCAAAGGGGCAAACGAAACCTATCTTGGCTATTATGTTGGGGCAGGTGATCGCAAACATCCTTATGCATCGCCGTTATTTGGGGATTTAAACGGTCTGCCGCCAACCATTATTCAGGTTGGCAATAATGAAACAGGACGGGATGATTCAACACGCTTTGCCCAAAAAGCAAAAGAAGCAGGGTCGGAGATTCAGATAAAAGTGTGGAAAGATATGTTTCACTGCTTCCCCTTGCTGGCACCGATGTTTCCAGAAGCAACCGAGGCGCTGGAAGAGGTCTGTCAATTCATTTGGAACCATTTAAAAGCCTAAGTTTGAAACTTTGATCAGACGGAGTAATTTAAAAGCGCTTTTAAAAAAAGTTCCGATTTTTACAATATGATCGAATATAAATAAGGTAAAGTTATAAACAAGAAAGACAAAGTAGTCTAGTTTCTTAATGGAAAAGGGGCTGCTTTGTCTTTCTTTATTAAACAGCGTTTGATCAGTCGCTTTTAGTGTGGGCATTGATTAAGCCAGCAAACCAGGCGAGAAGTGTATCGTGCATTTCTCGCCAAACTAAATGCAATAAGGAGAAAAATGATGAACGATACTAAAATTGATTTTTTATACTTGAGTGAACCAGATATGATTGCTGCCGGAGTTGAGAACATGGCGGAGTGTGTGGATACGATGATTGAAATGTTTAAACTGATGAGTGATGGTGATTATATCATGGGTGGCGCCAATCAAAATTCTCACGGAATTATGTTGTCCTTTCCGGAAACATCACCATTTCCCAATATGCCCCTGAATGGCCCGGACCGACGTTATATGGCGATGCCAGCTTATCTTGGCGGGGAATTCGATATGGCAGGGATGAAATGGTATGGTTCCAATACTGCCAATAAAGAAAAAGGTCTGCCCCGTTCCATCCTGACCGTGATGCTCAACGAAAAAGATACCGGTGCACCGATGGCGTTAATGTCAGCAAACATTCTCAGTGCCACCCGTACGGGTGCGATTCCCGGAGTTGGTGCAAAATATCTGGCAAAAAAAGATTCTAAAGTTGTTGGAATCATTGGCCCCGGCGTGATGAATAAAACCGCTCTGGCGTCTTTTATGGTTACCTGTCCAAACATTGACCACATCAAAATCAATGGTCGAAGAAGCGTTACTTCAGAAGCATTCGCTGATTATGTCAAAGCCGAATTTCCGCAGATCACCACTATCGAAATCGTCGATACCATGGAAGAGGCAGTACGAGGTGCCGACATCATCAGTGTGGCCACCTCCGGATCCGTTGGATCGGATTCCTATCCCTATATTGAAGAAGCCTGGATTAAATCGGGCGCACTGTTTTGTATGCCAGCCAATATCAAATTTGATGACGACTTTATTTTAAACCGCGCCAGAAATGTAGTTGATAATTATAAATTATATGAGGCCTGGAGTGAGGAACTCCCCGCTCCCCGACACGAAATAGTGGGACTATTAGCTGTTCATTACATGGATCTCATTGAAAAAGGACTGATGAAGCCGGAAGACATCAGTGATTTAGGCAACATCATTGCCGGCCGAACCCCAGCCCGGCAATCAGATGATGAGATTATTCTCTACACCGTCGGCGGGATGCCAGTGGAAGATATTGCCTGGGGTACCAAACTATATCGTAAAGCACTGGAAAAAGGCATCGGTACCAAACTGAATCTTTGGGAAAAACCCCACCTGGCTTAAGCTGTCAGGAATTTTAAAATAATCGAACGAAGGCAGCTTTGATGTCAGTTTCCACAATCAATTTTGTAACGTGTAGGCGTACAGTGTAAAAATTATTTTGTGTAAACTGGCAGCGAAGCTCACGGTAGGTTTTCAAATAACGAATAAGTTGTTTGTACCGAAAGGAGAATGAAAATGCGAATCACAGAACACCCGATTTTGGGTGAAAGTAATAAAGGCCGCTTGGTCACATTTTACTTCGATGGAAAACCAATCGAAGGATACGAAGCCGAACCCATTGCCGCAGCATTGCGAGCAGCCGGGGTAATGGTTCATCGTCATACTCAAAAAGGAAACTCGCCACGGGGCATATTTTGTGCCATCGGACGCTGTACCGACTGTGTCATGGTGGTTGATGGTAAGCCTAATGTGCGAACCTGTGTTACGCCCCTGACAGAAGGAATGACTGTTCAAACGCAGGATGGGGTTTCGGCAAAGCAGTAAGAACAGACACGCTTTGAGGACAATAAAAAGGATTGGTAGTGTTATGAAAAGATATGATGTAATAGTGGTCGGAGCAGGTCCGGCAGGGCTATCCGCTGCCATAGAAGCGGCAAAAAGAGGGCTCAAGGTAATTGTATTTGACGAAAATGTCAAGCCCGGAGGACAATTATTCAAGCAGATCCATAAATTTTTTGGT
This sequence comes from Acetobacterium woodii, assembly GCA_016213825.1. GTDB lineage: Bacteria > Bacillota > Clostridia > Eubacteriales > Eubacteriaceae > Acetobacterium > Acetobacterium woodii_A. Next base: position 67,928 of record JACQZP010000030.1, read on the forward strand.
TCAAAAGAACATAAAGCGAAAATACGTGGGTTTAAAATTGGCGAAGATCTGCTAAATGAAGCTGAAGCGGCCGGCGTAGAAGTCGTGCTCAATGCGGCAGTCGTGGGGCTATACCTCGACAAGGAAGTGGTGGTCCAGCTTAACGGCGAAGTGAACCATTTTAAGGGTGATGCCATTATTGTAGCAACGGGTGCCTCGGAAAATATGATTACCTTTGATGGTTGGACATTGCCGGGGGTCATTGGTGCAGGAGCGGCCCAAACCATGATGAATCTCCATCATATCCGACCGGGAAAAAAGGTGCTGATGCTGGGCACCGGCAACGTTGGTTTGGTGGTCAGTTATCAGTTAATGCAGTCTGGTTGTGAAGTGGTGGCACTGGTAGATGCAGCCCCCCGTATTGGGGGCTATGGCGTTCATGCTGCCAAGGTAGCCCGCTGTGGAGTTCCTTATTATTTATCCCACACCATTATCAAAGCCCATGGATCAGATTATGTTACCGGCGTGACCATCGGTCAGGTCGATGCCAACTGGAATATCGTTCCGGGATCGGAAAAAGAATTTGAGGTGGACACCATTTGTCTGGCCGTGGGGTTATCACCAATGTCGCAGTTGCTTAAAATGGCCGGTTGTGACATGGCCGAAAACCCAGCCAAGGGTGGCTATGTGCCAACTTGCAACAGCTATGGCGAAACATCCATTCCCGGTCTTTTTGTGGCTGGCGATGTTTCCGGAATCGAAGAAGCCAGCTCGGCAATGATCGAAGGTCGGATTGCTGGCGTTGCTGCAGCGCATCGACTGGGCTTCATTGACGCGCTGGAACTGGAAGAAAAATCCCAGGAACTGGAACGCGCCTTGTTAAGTCTCAGAGAAGGCATGTTCAGCCCGGAAAATAAGGGGAAAGAAGTTAAAAAGACCGAAGAAGGCTATTTGGTTTCTAGTAATCTGCTGACAAAAGGCTATCTCACTGCTGAGGAAGTATTGACCTATCCGGGAGTAACCCAATCGAGTGGTATTCATCCGGTGATTGAATGCTCTCAGAATATACCCTGCAATCCCTGTCAGGATGCTTGTGTTAAAAAATGTATTACCATCGGCGAAAAAATTACATCCCTGCCAGTGGTCGATGAAACCGCCAGTTGTACCGGCTGTGGCATGTGTGTGGCCGCCTGTTCTGGGCAGTCGATCTTTCTGGTTAATGAAGATGTCGAGGATGGCACGACAGCCGTGACTATTCCGTATGAGTTTTTACCGCTGCCAGAAAAAGGAACCAAAGGAATTGCCCTGGATCGTAGCGGAGCAGAAATTTGTCAGGCGGAAATTGTGGAAATTAAAAATGTACGTGCATTTGACCGGACCAGCTTGTTGACGATGAAGGTTCCCCTTGAAATGGGAATGAAAGCCCGATTTTTTAAATGCGTGCAGGAGGTGTGACAATGAGTAAAATCAATGATCGATCACGAGATCTTGGTGACTATATTCCTGGCGCAGATGATGAAATGATCATTTGCCGATGTGAGGAAATCACAAAGGGAGAAATAAGAAGAGCGGTTCATGACGGAATGTTTACCCTTACTGAAATCAGACGCTACCTGAGAACCAGTATGGGACTCTGTCAGGGTCAAACCTGCGGACGTCTGATTAAGGGAATTGTGGCCAAAGAATTGGGGATATCCCCATTGGATTTAGAACCTGCTATGTCCCGGGCACCGATGCGGCCCATTGAAATGAAGGTTTTAGCCAATGAACGATAGAAATGAAATAAGATGAGGAAAATAACATGAAAAATAATGCAGACGTAATTATTATCGGCAGTGGCGTCATTGGAAATGCTGCAGCATATTATCTTGCTAAAAAAGGCTGTTCTGTTATTGTCCTGGAAAAAAGCGAGAGTATCGGAGATGGCGGCTCATCACGAAACGGTGGCGGTGTCAGACAGTCCGGCCGGGATAAACGCGAACTCCCCCTGGCAATGTACGGCATTAAAAACATCTGGCCGACCTTGTCCGAAGAATTGGAAATGGATGTGGAGTATTATCAGGAAGGCAATTTACGTTTAGGAAAAACGGATGCCCACCTCAATGTACTGACTGGTCTGACCAAAAATGCCGTTGATTGTGGCTTAGACGTAAAAATGATTACTGGGGATGAAGCGCGCGCGATCTGCCCCTACCTTTCCGAAGAGGTAACCGGTGCCAGTTGGTGTCCCACCGATGGCCATGCCAATCCCCTATTAACGACCTTGGCCTATTATCGCAAGGCCCGTCAATTGGGGGTCCAATTCATTACCGGTGAGGGCGTGGTTGAAATCCGCAAGATCCGTGGGAAAGCAAAACAGGTCGTCACCGAAAATGGTGTTTATGAAGGCGAAACCATTATCCTCGCCGCTGGCTATGAAAGCCGGGAATTGGCCTCACAACTGGGAATTGATATTCCAATGACCCAGGCACTGCTGGAAGTACTGGTGACCGAAGCCCAGCCACCGATGTTTTATCAGATGCTGGGAACTGCCGCCGCTGATTTTTACGGACACCAGAGTACCCATGGCTCGTTTGTATTTGGTGGCTCATCAGGGTTTGAAGGCGTGAATAAAGACAATGGTACCCCTACGACTTCAAGTATTACGGCACCTTGTATTTGTCGCGGGATTATGAAATATTTCCCGATTCTGGAGGATGCCAAGATTGTCAGAACCTGGGCCGGTTGGATGGATGTCTGTGCCGACATGGTACCGGTGATCAGTCCGGTAGAAGAGGTACCGGGACTCATTCTGGCAGCGGCCTTCTCGGGTCACGGCTTTGGGATTTCACCAACGGTCGGGATGCTTTTGGCAGAAATGGCCACCGAAGGAAAAACAACCCTGGATCTGAGTGCCTTCCGATATGACCGATTTAAAGCGAAGATTTAAGGAGAAACAAATGGATTTATTACGAACAAATTATTCATCCGGTGCACCGTTGGAAGAAAAAGCGGGCTATTCCCGGATGGTTAAAGTCGGACCGTTTATTTATCTTGGGGGGACCACCTCAGTTTTGCCGGATGGCTCCGTTTATGGCGAAGATGATCCCTATGCCCAAACAAAGTACGTGCTGGAAAAACATGTCGATTTGCTTGAAAAAGCTGGAGCCAAAAAAGAAGACGTCATCCGAATAAAAATCTACACGACAGATATGAAATATGGGCCAGAGATTGCCAAAGCCTATACTGAGATTTTCAAACCGGTAAAACCGCTGTTTACCATGGTGGGAACAACGATGCTCAATCGTCCCACCCAATTGGTAGAAATTGAAACAGACGCAGTGATCGGAACGACTTTAGTAGCAGATTAAGAAATTAGAAGGGACTGATAAAAGTAATAAACGCTGAAAAACAGCTATTATTATAGAATATTCATATGTTATAATACACCTATGCTGAAACATCCAGAAATAAGTGTATGGAGAAAACGAATGAACTCAAATCAAAACAAACAAATTGTCAGTCCCAAACAACCTTATTTTGTGATGGCAACCTCCCGTTATTATAAGGCAGTGGTAATGAACTATGGCATTTCTCATTTTTACTGTTTTAACAATGATGTGATTGGAAATTCTGTGATTGCGGTTCCTGACGGATGTATCGATATGCTCTTCTGTTGTGATGATAAAAAACCATATGCAAGTGTATGTGGAACGGTTTTGCACCCGAAAATTGTCAAAAATGAACGCAATTATTATTTTGGAATCCGATTTTTACCAGGTCTGTCCTTAAATCTAAAAAATGCAGCAATGTCAGATTTCATCGAAAATGAAATTCCGTTTCTGGAAGTGATCCAAGATCAAGAGCTGTTTGATAAAATTACGAGTAGCAGAGATTTTAACTATCAGATTCAGGAATTCATGAAGATGTATATGCAATTCTACCAGAAAGCCCAAACAACCGATAAGTTTCTTGATTTAAAAAACTTTATGCTAAAAAGAATAAATGAAACGGCTGGACAGATTAAAATAAGTGAATTGGCCGAACAGGCTGGTTATACGGTTCGATATATTAATAAAATATTTTCAGAAGAATTTGGGTTACCGCCAAAAATATTTTGCAAACTCATGCGTTTTCAACATTTGCTGAGTAATTTAAATGAGTTTGACAAAAACAGCTTTGATGCCAATCTGGCACAGCTTTCCATTGAATTGGGTTATTATGATCAATCTCACATGATTAGAGATTTTTATGAATTGACGAATACAACCCCCGGCAAATATATTTATTCTTTAAAAGAAAAAGAGTACAACAAACGATTAATTGTTATATAGACCTGTAGATAAAGAAAAAATGCTCGAAGCTCCTTAGTTATAGGGGGGCTTCGAGCAATTTTTTTGATCTGCTCGTGACACAATCTCATTGTCAAATGCGATTTATTCAAGACAAATTTATTGAAAGCGCATTCATGATTTGATTAAAGTAATGTATTCTTCTGCCGATTAAATAAAAAATATAGTTTTTGGTCATTATCTGGATTGGTTGCAGCATTTAATAAAGGGTATAAAAATTTTGTTAACCATTGATTGCACAATGTCGCGTAGTCTTGACTCGATCGTGTCATAAAAAATGTTTTATTTGTCAATTTATACCAATCATCAAATCAGAAAAAGAGGAGAAAAGAAAGATGAGATTTTTAAAAAACCTGGCACTATTTCTTTCATTGATCTTGGTATTAAATACCATATTACCCCAAGCATTGGTTTTTGCCCAAGAGACAAATATTTCTGAAAATGTCACAACCGCAGTAGCTACTGTCAGTGTGGCGGTGGTCAGCGGTGGCAATGGGACAGTAGCCGGCGGAGGAAACTATACATCCGGCACAATAGCAACGATCACAGCCACCCCTAACACCGGTTATTTGTTTAGCAAATGGACTGATGCAAACGGCAATACGGTTAGCACTGAGGCAAGCTATCTTTTCACAGTGTCTAATAATGTTACTTATCAGGCAAATTTCGTCAAATCGGTACAGGTAACCAATAGAATGAACCCGATCTTTGGAAGTATGGAAATCAGCGGCGAAAATGGTCAAACCGGTAGTGGCGCCTACCCGATGGGCTCAACGATTACCGTGACGGTTACGCCAGCCCCGGGTTTTACGGTAGCATATATAGAGGCTGGGTTTAATAACGGGACATATTATCAGTATGCTTACAATACATCAACCGCAACCTTTGTTGTAAAAGATGATGTCGATTTGTTGGTTTCAGTTAATGATATCCCGTATCAGATCACGGTGGAAAGTTCCAACACTGCATTGGGAACGGTGGCGAATACGTCAGGAACGTATTTTTATGGACAAAATGTTAGTTTAAGTGCTTATCCGGCCCCGGGTTATACCTGCCTCAGCTATAGTTTTACATCGGGAAATGATTCGATTTGGTATCAATATTCAGGACCGATCAGCGTACCCGTGACACAGTCGGGAACATACCAATTGTTTTTTCAGCCGCAAACCTATACGCTGACGGTCACCAGCGACGGCAATGGCAACGTCACCGGTGGCGGCGCATTTGAATATGGCTCGACGCATGTCATCACAGCCACGCCCAATCCCGGTTATCAGTTCAGTAAGTGGACTGATGCCAACGGCAATACCGTGAGCACCGCAGCAAACTATCAAGTGACGGTTAGTGGTAATGCGAACTACACTGCGAACTTTTCGATGACGGCGGCAAATATACAAGTCTCCGGGAGTCCAACAGCAGGTGGGACCGTGACCGGGAATGGCCTTTACAATCTGGGTTCGGCGGTCACACTGACGGCCACTCCGGCAACGGGTTATCAATTTAAACAGTGGATCAATGCGGCCACTCAGGCCGTAGTCAGCAACAGCAGCAGTTATACATTTACCGCCAGTACATCAACAGCCGGTCAGTATACGGCGATCTTTACCCCGCAGACCTATACCATTTCGACAGCAACTAACCCGACGCAAGGGGGAACTGCTCTGGTCACTTCAGCCGCGACTGTGGCTTATGGCGATACGGCAACGGTTTTGGCTACACCAGGAGCTGGCTATACCTTTGCAAAATGGGTGGATAGCGACACCGGCCAAACGGTCAGCACCATGGCATCTTATTCCTTTAATCCGGTTAAAAACACCCGTTTGATTGCAAACTTTACCCAAAGTAAATACACGTTGAGTTTAGCGGCAAATCCATCCGCTGGCGGAACGGTCAGCAGCAACACGACGAACAATCTGATTTACGGTCAGACAGTAGCCATTCAGGCCACTCCAGCAGATGGCTATGTTTTTAATGGCTGGGTCGATTCTTCCGGCAACAGCATTTCAACCAATGCCAGTTATAATCTTGCCATCACCGGGAACATGTCACTCACTGCCAATTTCTCGGCGATTGAGTATCCGGTCGCAGTAACGGTCTCACCCGATGGCGGCGGCACTGCCACGGGCGGCGGATCTTTTGTTAATGGTGCCCAAGTCACCTTATCAGCCACACCCGGAGCAAATTATAATTTTGTCAAATGGACACAGGCCGGATCAAATTTGGCAGTGAGTACCAATCCCCAATATACCTTTACGGCCAGCGCAGCAACCCAGGGAAATTACACCGCGGTCTTTGCTTTAAAGACATTTTCGGTGAACTTCAAACTGGATGCTCAGGCAGCCATAGCAAACCAGGTGACCATTACGCCATCAAGCGGTATTTTTAACTATGGGTCGGTTGTGCCTGTTAATGCCGTAATCCCGATTGCTAATCCGGCCATTCATTTTCTGGGGTGGTATGAAAACGGACGATTAGTCAGCAAAACCCAGGCATTTAACTATACGGTGACTCAAAATGCCAATCTTTCAGCGGTTTTTGTTACCGATTACGGTGCCATCATCTATTATGGCGATCCCACTGCTGCTCAAAAGTCAAAGGTTGTCATTGCACCGATGAATACGACAAAAACGATTAGCGCAGCAACATCGTCGCTTTATGATTTTGCTTATTGGACAGATACAGCCGGTAACCAATATCCCCAAACAACCCTCGATGTCACGGTTGGACCAGATTGGGTTGAGAGTTATGTGGCCCATTATACCCCTAAAACATTTACGGTTGCAGTCGCTGGTCAAACTCCGGGCGGAACCGCAACCACCTCGTTGAATTCGATTCAATATGGTCAGGAGGTAACGGTGACAGCTACCCCCGACACGGGATATGCATTTTTAAACTGGACGGATTCTGCAACCGGGGCAGTCTTAAGTACCGATGCCAGTTGGACCTTTCAACCCTCTCAAAACACATCGCTGCAGGCTAATTTCAATCAAATCGTTTATACCGTGGGTTTAAACGCTGATCCGGACGGCGGGGGAACGGTAGCCTGGGGTGATTATCCAAACGCAGGGCCTTACTATGGAACCGTTATCACTGCTATCGCTACGCCAGAACAGAATTATGTGTTTGATGGCTGGATTAATGCCCAGGGTGTCTGCGTTTCTACCAACAGCTCATATGATTATACGGTCATCGGAAATGACACCTTAACGGGACAGTTTCACGTCAGTCAGAACACCATTACGGCGATCGCCGAACCCGCTAATATGGGGACGGTTACTGGCGGGGGCACGTTTGCGTATAAAACTCAGCAGACCTTATCAGCGATCCCCAATACCGGTTTTGAGTTTGTGAATTGGACAAACAACTTGGATGATACCGTCGTAACGACGCCTGAAATGGTGGTGAATGTATCGGAAGATATCACGTATACGGCAAACTTTGATGTGCTGAAATGCCCGGTCACGTTAAATGTTATCGATCCCGCCCGTTCCACTTATGGTACGGTGGAAATGGATGTCTATCAGAATGGGGTACTGGCACCAAGTGGTACCATCCCCAATTATGGGGATAAGGTGGTGCTGACAGCAACCACCAATCCCGCCATGACGAATGTGATTTTCAAAGACTACCTCGATGGCACCGGAGCGCTGCTTTCCTACAATTCGGTTTATACCATCGAAGCCATGACTCAACCGATGGAAATTCAGTATGATTTTGTTCAGAAATATACTGTGACGGTCCCTGTTTCGGCCAAGTGGACCGATAATTATCAGCGGAACCTGCTGCCCGGGGTTGTTCCCCAGGTCACTCAATTTCCCAATCAGCAGGTAAGTGGGAATTTTAAGGATGCCATTACTCTTAACTATGGAACAGTAGATGCCAATCTTGTTTTTGATGGCTGGTATACCGATGAGGAAACACCGGTTTTAGTCAGCAGTGAACCGTCCTTCAGCTATCAGCTGCTGGACAGCACCCCGCTGGTGGCCAAGCTGCATTTAAAGGACATTGGAATCATGGTAGAAAATGCCTATGTTCCGAATCAAGCCATTTCTGGAGTGGACTTAAACGGCGGTGAGGTATCCGGCAGCGGTTATCGAAATGTCGGGGAATCTTTTAATATCAGCAGCACGGTGGATGATAATTACAGTTTTGAAAATTGGACTCAGGGTGGTACCACCTTGAGTAAAAAGGCCAGCTTTGACTATCCGGTAGCCGGACAACCAGGCGTTGATGCAACCCCGATTCAGGCCAACTATTCACCGAATGCCTACTACCTGACCTTGAATGCCAATCCAAAAGGCAGTGGGCAGGCAGCTCCATCGGGATATTATCCCTATGGAACCCTGGTGACCATCTCCCAGGGAAATCAGGCTGGGTATGTGTTTTCCCATTTTGAAGACGGTAACGGCAACACCTTGACGAGTACGACTCCAAACAGTAAAGCTGGCACACTAACTCTTTATATGACTGGTGATACAACCGTGGTGGCGGTTTATAAAGAAAGTGCCGGCAGTGAGGCCAAAAAGATCGTCGAAATCATCGCCGCTGCTGCTACGGCCGCCGCCATTGCCGCCGGTATTGCTGCGGCCATCTATTTTGGCGGCGATGAGCTGTTGGCTGATGCCGCATTGGACACCGCCGAGGTAGCTTTAGAGGATTTGGACGAATTGGCTGGCGGTGTCGTTGATCATAATCCGCCGGATCCGGACCCGGATCCTGACAATCCCGATGATCAAACGGATATCCTGATTACCGCCACCGCTTCGCCGGCAGATGCCGGAACGGCAATTGGCGGCGAAACGTATCGGGTCGGTGAAATGGCCGTCTTAAAAGCCACCGCTAATCCGGGCTGGGTTTTTGATAACTGGACCAGTGAGGGTGCCGTGGTGATTGATGATCCGGAGGCAAAGAGCATTTCATTTCTGGTTGATGAAGCCGATGACGGTTCCGTTTTAACCGCTCACTTCAATCAGGAATTTACGATTACTACCAGCGCTACCCCGGAAATTGGGGGAACAATCACACCCACCGAAAAAGTTGTTAGTGGGGAAAGTGCTATCGTGACGGCCACTCCTAATGAAGGTTATCTCTTTGACGGCTGGTATGAAAATGGGGTTCAGGTTTCCACGGAAGAAACCTATACCCTTGAAGCGGTGGCCGCTGATCATAATCTCACCGCCCAATTTGAAGCGGGATTTGACGTAACCCTGACTGCTGATCCGGTGGCGATGGATACCCTGGTGACCTTTACCGGAGATGGCTTATCCAAAACCGGAGAGCATACCATTACGGCGACCTTATTAGATACCGAAGCTGAAAATTATGTCTTTAATGGCTGGTATGTCAATCTGACCGACCCGGCACCGGTATCAACCGAAGAAAGCTACACCTTCAATCTAACAGCAGACACCAGTTACATCGCCAGTTATAGTGAACAATTTACCATAAGCACCAGTGCCACCCCTGAAGCAGGCGGAACGGTCACCCCGACTCAGCAGGTCACGATCGGCAATGACGCCACCGTCACAGCAACGCCAAATGAAGGCTATATTTTTGACGGCTGGTACGAAAATGGCGTTCAGGTTTCTACTGAGGAATCCTATACCCTTGAAGCGGTGGCAGCTGATCACAATCTCACCGCCCAATTTGAAGCGGGCTTCAATGTAAGCCTCACCGCTGATCCTGCGACAATGGCTACCCTGGTGACCTTAACCGGAGATGGCTTATCCAAAACAGGAGAGCATACCATTACGGCGACCTTATTAGATACTGAAGCCGAAAATTATGTCTTTAATGGCTGGTATGTCAACCTGACCGACCCGGCACCGGTGTCAACCGAAGAAAACTACACCTTCGATTTAACCGCAGACACCAGTTACATTGCCAGTTATAGTGAGCAATTTACCATAAGCACCAGTGCTACCCCGGAAGCAGGCGGAACGGTTACCCCGACTCAGCAGGTCACGATCGGCAATGACGCCACCGTCACAGCAACGCCAAATGAAGGCTATGTTTTTAATGGCTGGTATGAAGGTGAAGCCCAGGTTTCCGAAGACGAATCCTATACGCTGACAGCGGTGGCGGCTGATCACAGTCTGACTGCTCAGTTTGAGTTAGGTGCCAATGTAACCCTGACGGCTGATCCGAGTACAATGGGCACCCTGGTGACCTTTACCGGAGCGGGCTTATCCCAAACCGGGGAACATACCATCACCGCGACTCTGGATGATGCAAATACTGATAATTATATCTTTAAAGGCTGGTTCAGCGCATTGACGGATGATGTGCCGGCTTCGACTTCAGAGATGTATACCTTTGATTTAACGGCAGATACCAGCTACATTGCCAGTTATGAAGAAAATGCCTTTACCGTAACAGCAGAATCCGCAGACGCTGCTCAGGGAACGGTCACCCAAACGGGAACAAGCCCCTACAAACGTTCAGATTCAGTAACGGTCAGTGCGACCTCGCTAAAAGGATATTCCTTTACCAACTGGACCGATGAAAATAATGCGGTTGTTTCGCAAACCGCAGAGTATACCTTTGATGTCACCGAAAATACAACCGTAACCGCTCATTTTGAGGCCGAACCGTCGGTTACAATTCTCGTCCAATGCGACTATGTCGAGGGGGGAACGGTGACCGCCGATGATAAAGACATCCCGGAAACGGGATTGGTCGCAACAAATGGCGAGTCGGTTACTTTAAAAGCTGAAGAGAAGAAGGACTACGAATTTGAAGGCTGGTATGAAAATGGAAAGGAAGTAGCGAAGAAAGATACCTATACTTTTACGGCCGAAAAAGACCGGACCTTGGTCGCTGCTTTTTCTCATAAAGGGATCATGGCATTGGCCTTCCCAGATCCCCTTGAGGGCGGACGGGTTTATAAGGTTTACCAGACATCCGAAACAAAAGATGAATTTTACATGAATGCGGTGCCGTTTACCGGCTATGAATTCGTAGGCTGGTACGATCTTGCCGGAATAAAGGTTTGTGATACCCCGGAATATGATTTTGTAGCCTATTATTCACGGGTGCTTTTTGCCAAATTCAAGCTCGAACAATTTGCTGTCAATGTCAGTATTACGCCAGATGGCGGGGGCACCGTTACCGGAGCTGGAACCGCTGATTACGGAAAAGCAGTCACTTTAACGGCCACTCCGGAAGCGGGCTATATTTTCAATGGCTTTATGGATGCCACTGGAAATCTGTTGAGTTCCGATGCCGTTTATACCTTTACCTTAAGAGCAGAAACCGACTTGACCGCCAGCTTCTCCCCACAAACCTATACGATGACCACCACGGTCAATGATCCGGCCTTGGGGAGTGTTTCCAATAGCGATCCGGATGGGATATATCCAGCTGGTTCTGCGGTTTCACTGCAGGCTTCACCCACAAACGGTTCGCAATTTGTGGGCTGGTTTGAAAACGGCCAATGTGTGAGTCAGCAACCCAACTATAGCTTCACTGCCACCGCTGACCGCAATCTGGAAGCTGATTTCAGTAACGAGGAATTTGTTCTGACCCTTATGGCTGACCCGGTTACCGGCGGAACCCTATCCGGTGAGGGCGGCTATAATCCTACTTCGGATGCCGATCAGGCCAGTATTTCAGCAGTGGCCTTTCCTGGCTATTCCTTTACGGCCTGGCTGGATGCAGACACCGGAGAACAGGTCTCAACGCTGAGCAGTGATGCCATTACCCTGACAAAAGACACCAATCTTACGGCAGTCTTTACACCCAATGTCTATCAGGTGGACGTAACCGTTGATGATGGCGGAACGGCAACCGGGGCTGGTTATTACAATTTTGGCGACGCCGTCAATTTATCAGCCAGTGCCAAGAGTGGATACACTTTTGCCGGGTGGATGATGACTGACGCTCAAGGAACGCAGTCTTGTATTTCGACAGACTTGGATTATACCTTTACCTTAAATGAAGACTGGATTAATCGGACGCCGATCACGATTTCCGCAACCTTTAAAAATACGAAAGGGGCTCTGATTATTCCTTTGGCCGAAGAGTACCTGCGTGGCAATATCGCCAGAGGCTATCATCTGGATGCCACCGTTGGGAATCAGACAACCGTAGAAGCCATCCCCGGTTATGGCTATGAATTTACCAACTGGACGGACCTTAAAGGGAATGTTATCAGTTCGGATGCGGTCTATACCTTTACTGTCACGGGTGATACTGTAGTGATGGCCCATTTTAAATCTAATGCAACAGTTAAACTGACCGTGACGGAACAATCTGTTTTACAAGGCAAGGCGCTTCTGGTAGGGGACCTTATTTCTGGCGAAAAGACCGTCGAATCCGGCCAATATGTAATGGCCTATGCAGTGGCCTACCCGGGTTACAAATTCCTTCATTGGGTAAACCAAAATGGCTTAAAGCTTTCAAATGCCAGAAATTACACCTTAAGAATTTATGAAGATACGACCCTGACAGCGGTGTTTGAAAAAACAACCCACGATATCAGTGCCAATGTGGATCCGCAGGGAGCCGGTTATATCACCGGCCAGCAAACTTATAACTATGGCGATACGGCCACATTAACCGCCATCCCCACGGAACTCGGTTATATCTTTGGCTACTGGTCGGATGAAAATGGCCGAATTAAGGGAGCGATCTCGCCAGTCTTTAAGACGACGGTTAATGGCAGCAAAACCTATACCGCTCATTTTGTTCAGGGAAAATACAGCATTACTGCCAAGGCTGTGCCTGAACAAGGTGGGACGGTAACTGGAGGCGGATCATTCGGGCAGGAAGAAGCGGTCACATTAACTGCGACTCCTAATAGCGGGTACCAATTTGACGGCTGGTTTGTGACTGGTACTAGTGTCAGTACCGAAACCAGTTGGACCTTTGATGCGACCGAATCGTTGGCTGCGGAGGCTCATTTTTCGACGCTTCCATCGTCGGATATCAAAGAACCCGGTAATCCACACCCCGGACTTCCGCACCGAGGCAGAAATAGGTAAAATTTTACATTAGCAGATCAAGCATCCATGAAGAAAAAGTTCATGGATGCTTTTATTGAATTGACTTTAGCGGATTTGTGTATTTGATTGCATCGCTTCTGTTAGTCTAGTATAATGATTTCACATAGAATAGCTAATTAATAAGATTGAAAGGACGGTTATGATGAAGGCTGAGAGTAAGCGAATAAAACAGATCTTGAAAAATTTTGTTATGATCTTTGTACCGGGATTGTTTATGATCGTCATTTTAGCTAGTATGTTCATTTACATAAACATAGAAAATGGAAAAAATATCATAAAAATCAGACAATTGAATAACAGTGAGATCGTTGGCGTTAATGTCAATTCGATTTTTGAGGATATTAATTCCGATGGAAATATTATCTTGAATTCAAGTGAAATGAAGGCTTATGTCAGTAATTCATCAGAGGTTATCAATCGGGACGAATTAAAGCGAATTTTTTCTAATATGATGATCAATAAAAAAATCTATGATTCGATTCGGTTCATCGGAAGCGATGGTAACGAAAAAGTTCGGGTAAATAATGGGAACAGCGGAACGATATCCGTAGCCGATATTGATTTGCAATATAAAGGCGACCGATATTATTTTCAGGAAGGGATGAAGCTTAATCCGGGGGAAATTTATATTTCGCCAATGGATTTGAGTATGAAAGACAATGAAATTGAAATCCCCATCAAACCGCTAATTCGACTGGTTATCCCTATTTTTAATGATAAAAATGAGCGACAGGGTATTTTAATTTTAAACTATCTGGCTCAAAACATGTTGGATCAAATTGAAAATGACTCAAAAAGTAGCATCGATATGAAAATTCTGCTGTTGAATGAAGACAGTTATTATTTATTAAGTGAGAATAGTGATAAAGATTTTTCATTTATGTATGAAAACGAAAAAGAGGTCTCATTCAGCCAGGAAGAACCGGCAATTTGGCAGGCTGCCTCAAATAACGTAAGCGGCTATTTTGATGATGGAAAAGATCTCTACTTTTATACCCCCATTTATCCCTTAGAAGGCTATCGAAATCTTCACTGGGTATTGGTGGGCGCTGCGCCGCTGGATACTTTGGGGATTATCAATAATGTTGATAATCGAAACATTGTACTGATTTCAGTGTTATTAATCTTTATTTTATTTATTATCAGTCTAATTGTCGCCTGGCTTTTGATGTTAAAAAAGGAAGCTTCCTCCAGAGAAAAAATTACTGAGAATATCTTTAAAAATTCCAAAGAAGGCATTATGATCATGGATGCCAAGGCAAATATTATTTATGTTAACAAGGCATTCTCAACGGTATCCGGGTATTCAGCTGATGAGGTACTGGGGAAAAAACCCATTGATTTCAAATATAGTGAAGAATTACAAGCTATTTACAGCGATATCTGGAAAAAGGTCAATCAAGAAGGCAATTGGCAGGGTGAAATTCTTGATGAGAGAAAGGATGGCAGTAGGTATCCTAAATACATTTCACTCTCAAAAATATTTGATAGTAAAAGTGATTCATTAAGCAGCTACCTGGAAGTATTTGAGGATTTGACCAATACCAGGATAACTGAAGAAGCCATTAATAAGATTAAACACTATGATCAGATTACCGGCCTTCCCACCCAGGTTTTATTTGAAATAAAAACCAAGGAATTCATTAAACAATATGATGCGATGGCCATCATCGTATTACAGGTTACCAATTTTAATACCCTTTATGATAATTTAGGGAAGAAGTCAGGGACTCTTTTAATAAAAGAAGCCGCTCAACGGATCCAGATTTTTTTAAAAGACGAGGATCTTTTAGGTGTTCTTCACAAGGACCAGTTTGTGATTGCTCATGTCAAGAACAGGGACAAATTGGAAATAGGCCATTTATTGAATAAATTAATGACTTATTTAAAAGAACCGGTGGAAATTGAAAACGAAAAGGTCTATTTAAATGTTTCAATGGGTATTGCAATTTTCCAGGAAGACAGTGCCGATTTGGATAAACTCATTGAATTTGCCAATATTGCCAAAAATTATGCTATTCAAACCGGCGATAACACCTATGTTTTTTATGAAAAAGAAATTAAAGAAAACTACCTTAATAATTTAAAACTGGAAACCGAACTGAGAAGCGCCCTTGAAAATAATGAGTTGAGCCTGCATTATCAGCCCCAAATACAGGTTGGAACCGAAGCAATCATTGGGATTGAAGCCCTGCTGAGATGGCGTAACCCGAATCTTGGACATGTCAGTCCGGTACAATTCATTCCGGTAGCAGAGCGGACTGAACTAATTATTCCCATTGGAAATTGGGTTTTAGAAGAAGCCATTAAACAAAATAAAAAATGGATGGAATTGACAGGGCGAAAAATTGTCGTGGCTGTAAATCTATCCCCGGTCCAATTTAAAAAGTCTGATCTTGTTAAAATCATCAAAGAACTCTTGGAAAAATATCAATTGCCAGCTGAGCTGTTGGAAATTGAAATTACAGAAAATGTTTTAGTCGAGAATATGGTCAGTATCCGAAGTGAACTGGAGAAAATAAAGGCCATGGGTGTAAAAGTAGCCATTGATGATTTTGGCACCGGATATTCATCTCTAAAATATCTGCAAAATCTCAACTTTGACAAATTAAAAATCGATCGTGAATTCATCAAGGATTATCCGAAAAACGACAATGGCAACATTGCTAAAACTATCTTGAATCTGGCCGGGCAAATGCAACTAAAGGTTGTGGCCGAAGGGGTTGAAACGCTGGAACAGTTTTTGTTTTTGAAAGAAAATGACTGTGATGAGATCCAGGGTTACTATTTCCATAAACCGATGTCAGCCAATGATTTTGAGCAGCTGCTAAACAAAGGGGCTCATCTGGGAAAAACCGAGGATCATCACTTAAAAGATGATTAAAGCAAAAAAAAATTTCATATGATATAATAAACGTTCATTCGTAGATCCATCTGAAGGGGTTTACACAAATAAATAATTGCTGGAATTCAGTAGCAATGGTTTCGATGACCTCTTATTAATGCGCACCAATTAAGAGGTAGAAATGATGAAAGGATTCAAATTGACTTTATTAAATAACGTTTTATCCCCCCAGGATTTAAAAGACCTGTCATATAGTGACCTTAACGAGCTTGCCGGGGAAATTCGCAATAAAATTTTAGAAACGGTATCAAAAAATGGGGGACATCTGGCTTCAAATCTTGGTATTGTTGAAACAACCCTGGCGATCCATCGGATCTTTAACAACCCGGAGGACCAGATTGTATTTGATGTGGGGCATCAATGCTATGCTCATAAGCTGGTAACCGGAAGGCAGCATGAATTCCCAACCCTTCGCCAGTGGAACGGGATCTCCGGCTTTACCAATCGCAAAGAGAGTGACTGGGATGCTTTTGGGGCCGGCCACAGCGGGACATCCATTTCAGCCGCCCTGGGTCTGGCCATGGCTAATCAACTGGATGGCAAGGAAAATTATGTCATTGCGGTTGTGGGCGATGGTTCATTCACCAATGGGATGATTTATGAAGCCTTAAATAATTGTACCCGTAAGGATCTAAGACTGATTATTCTGCTAAACGATAATGAAATGTCGATTTCTGAAAATGTCGGTGGTCTGTCTAATCACCTATCAAAAATAAGAAACAGTCAAAATTATTTTAATTTAAAACATCATACCCAGTCTTTTTTACACAAAATCCCCATAATCGGAGATGGCCTGGTTGAGGGAACCAGAAGTATTAAAAAGCATGTAAAAAAAAGATTGGTTTCCGAAAACTTTTTTGAACATCTGGGTCTGGATTATCTGGGACCGGTGGATGGATGCGATCTTAAAAAACTGGAATCAGTACTGAGTGAAGCTAAGAGCAAGCGTAACTGCTGTCTGGTTCATGTCCATACGGTCAAAGGAAAAGGCTACCAACCAGCTGAGGAACATCCCGAAATGTATCATTCATCAGGTGCCTTTGATATGGCAAAGGGAATTGAGAAAAATAATGCTGATATTAATTTTTCATCAGTATTTGGTGACATCATGGTAGCGGCCGCCAATACCAATGCGTCCGTTTGTGCAATCACTGCCGCCATGACCGGAGGAACCGGATTGGATCGGTTCAGTCAGGTTCATCCGAAACGTTTTTATGATGTGGGGATTGCCGAAGAACATGCCGTCACCTTTGGAACCGGACTTTCGGCCAATGGCAAAACCCCGGTATGTGCCATTTATTCAACCTTTGTCCAGCGGGTTTATGATCAGCTGATCCACGACGCGGCGATCCAAAAACTGCCGCTGATCATGGCTTTGGATCGGTGCGGTCTGGTTCCCGGCGATGGGATTACCCATCAGGGGATTTACGATTGCACCTATTTATCATCCATACCGGGAATTGAGATCTTTAGCCCGGAAACCTATGATGAGATGCGAACAAGTTTTGATCAGGCCTTTATCGATAAAAAGCTGACAGTGATTCGCTATCCCAAAGGAGCCCAGCAGCAATACGACCGCAGTGGCTTCACCGCGTGTGATGGCTTGAGTTATCAGGATTTTTCAAATGATAATCAGGAGCAAATGGAGCCGATCAATCCTGAAGTTGTGATCATAACCTATGGCAGAATCACCAGTAATGCCTATGAAGCGATCCAGTTAATAAAAGAACAGCATCCGGTCCGATTAATCAAGCTAGTGAAGGTTTATCCCTTTGATGCCGAACAGATTATGGCGTTGGTTGGCAACCCCAGACTCGTTTATATTTTGGAGGAAGGCATCCGAAGCGGTGGCATTGGCGAAAAACTGGCGGCAACGTTTGCTCAGAATGAAACCATGAAAACAGGAAAGATCCGAATTCAGGCCATTGAAAATCCCTTAATGGAGCAAGGCGATTTAACTTCATTATATGACTATTGTGGATTTTTACCAGACCAGATAGCAGCTCATATTACCGGATTTCTCGGTGATGCATAAAAAAAACGGCTTTCGCCGTTTTTTTTTATATTTCGGCGATAATATTTCCCATTTCGGAAATCTCATAGCCTTCGATTCCTTCAAACTCCAGCCGGAATTCTTCCGAGCGGAGAATTTCAAGAATCGCCTGAACCGGTGCAGAAGCAAAGTCTTCCTTTTTAATAACTAATTCATAGCGTTCTTTTTGAAGCGGAATAAAATCAATCCCTTTAACCTGATTGGCCACTTTTTCCTGGCCCACTCCAACATCAGCGCCGCCTCGGCCGACGGTGCTGGCAACGGCAAAATGGGACTGGCTCTCCCGATGATAACCGGCAATGGAATTGCCATCGATGCCCAGTAAGCGCAGGTGTTCATCCAGGAGGATCCGGGATCCGGAGCCTTTTTCCCGGTTGATGATGGTAAGACCGGGTTGGGCTAAATCGGCGATGGTGTGGATGTTTTTAGGATTACCCTTAGCCACGTAAAAACCCTGAATCCGGCAGGTTAGATGAATGATTACAGTTGGAATGCCCGGGAGCAGACGTCGGACAAAGGGGATGTTATAGGCTCCAGTGTCGCCATCCCAAAGATGAGCGGTGGCAACCTGAACATGACCCTGATATAAGGCTACCAAACTGTTGTAACTGCCAATGTACGAGCGCAGGGTACGCGTTCCCGGAGCCTGTTTTTCAATATGACTGGACAAAACATCCAGCATTAAATCCTGACCACAGATAATAAAATCACTCCCTGAGAGTATAGAATTTGGTGTAGATTGAGGCTGGGGAGCAGGCTGAATTAATTCGCCAGACAGGGGTTTTTGAATACATTTGGAACGGGCGATGTATTCTTCCACATCACTGAGCGTAAAGCGAACCTTTCGGCCCACCTTATAGGAATTCAATTCGCCCCGTTTAATCAGCTCATAAACCGTGTTTTTGGCGATCTTCAATATATCTGCAACATCTTGAGCAGTTAAAGCGGTATTATTTTCCATAATTATCTCCAGTATTTAATTATTATTAAAACAATTATAACACGTTTCATCACGTTTGACAATTTTAAATACTAATATTTATTGACAAACAGGATAAAAGTAATTATAATAAATGAAAAAGAAACTAAAAAACCCGTTACGTAACGCTTCGAAACGTTATGTAACGGGTCAAGATGGGAAGTCGAGTTTATGATTTCCTTAGATTCTATTTATAAACATTAATGGACATGGTTTTAAAAACAGCATAAAGATCGCAACCTTTGCTGATGTTCATATTTTCCAAGGATTTCTTGGTAATAAGGGACATAATGGGGATGCCAATGTCTAAAATGACCTTAACGCCATCGTCATTTGAGACGAGATCGGCAACGGTACCCTTAAAGATATTTCGGGCGCTACTGGTAAAGGGTTCAAGACTGAGGATGATATCCTCAGGCCGAATCGAGAGTTTTACTTCTCCGGTCAAGTCGGTGTGAACATGAATTTTGACATCGTTAACCTGGACAAATTGTTCATCATTTTCTAACAAAACAATGCCTTGATACTGATTGGCAGAGCCCTTAGATTTTAATAAATAGGTTTCAAACTGAGATTGGGAAATACGTAGATGTTTACCAAGTCGATGGGCATCAAGATCCCCTCGTTTGATCATTTCATAAACGGTGTTTTTGGTTATTTTAAGTTTTTGGCTAATTTCTTCAGGGGTATATAAAAGTTCGTCATTCATTATGATTGCCTCCTTTTGATTCTTGTTTCTATTATATACAAGAATCACTGAATATCAAAGAAATAAAACAGGGTTTTCTATTATATTCAGTGATTCTGCTTAAATGAATCGAGGAAATGTACAAAATTAAAACATTTCATCAATTGACTTTGGTACTTATGTTTTGTATAATGAAAAACAGTTAAACGCAACAAAACATAACTAAAAAAAGTAAAAGGAGAAAAGAAATGAAATTGTTTAAAAGAGGAATTGTATTGGTGGCATTGTTGTCAATGGTCTTTGCCCTGGCCGGTTGTCAGTCAACCGCTAAAGAAGAGACCAAGTCGGAACCGGTAGCATTAACTATTTCAGCGGCAGCAAGTTTGAAAGATGCGATGGCAGAAATTCAGACCTTGTATTTAAAAGAGGAGCCAAATACTACCTTAACCCTTAACTTTGGTTCATCGGGATCACTGGCTCAGCAAATTCAGCAAGGTGCAGCAGTTGATGTATTTATGTCAGCGTCAATCAAAGATATGACAACATTAAAAGATGCGTCGTTATTAAATGATGATACAATAAAAAACATCCTTGGAAATGAAGTGGTTTTGGTAGTGCCTAAAGATTCAACTGCTACCATTAATGATTTTGCCCAGGTCGTAGATCCGGCCATCGCTAATATTGGGATCGGTGAACCAACAACGGTGCCTGCCGGTCAATATGCGGTAGACGTTTTTACTTATTATAATGTGATGGATCAAATTGCAGCTAAGCTTGTTTATGGTAAAGATGTAAAAGAAGTGCTAAGCTGGGTAGAAACTGGCAATGTTAGTGCTGGTGTAGTATACTCAACTGATGCAAAAGCTTCAACCGGTGTAAAAGTTGTGGCTACTGCCCCAGCGGCTTCACATAAACCGATTGTTTACCCAGCCGCTGTCATTAAAGCAAGTACCAATCAGGATCCGGCAAAGGCGTTTGTGGACTTCTTAAGCAGTGATGCAGCCAAGGCGGTCTTTGTTAAATACGGATTTACTACCCTATAAAAATGAGTAACGATTCAAATAAATAATAAATAAGTGATTGAGAAACTGGGCCCAAAGCTCACGGCACTTTCGCAATTACCTAAAAACAATAAAAGAAGGGAGTGATTATTATCAATTTTGACTTTTCACCAGCATGGATTTCTATCAAAGTTACACTAATTGCGACAGTCATCAATTTTTTTCTGGGATTATCCATCGCCTGGTTGCTGACCAACTATAAAGGAAAATGGAAAGGCTTAATTGATGGTATACTAACACTCCCTCTGGTTTTACCGCCAACGGTAGTCGGCTTTGGAATATTATTATTGGTTGGCAAAAATGGTCCGATTGGAAATTTTCTGGAGATCTTCGGAGTAAATATTATTTTTTCCTGGTATGCGGCTGTTCTGGCTGCAATTGTTGTGGCGTTTCCATTGATGTATAAAACTTCCATGGGCGCGTTTGAACAAGTTGACCCCAACGTTCTAAGTGCCGCCAGAACCCTGGGAGCTTCTGAATGGAAGGTCTTTTGGCGAGTCGCGGTACCTGTTGCGAGGCCGGGAATTGCGGCCGCAACGGCTTTAACCTTTGCCAGAAGTCTGGGAGAATTTGGCGCGACCCTGATGGTTGCCGGGAGTATCCCGGGAAAAACTGAAACCATCCCCATTGCCATCTATTTTGCCACCTCGGGTGGAGAAATGCAGGTTGCCCTGATCTGGGTGCTGATTATTTTTGTCATCTCATTATCGGTGTTAGTGATTAACAACTATTGGGAAAGCTATAAAAAGAAAGAACGGCAGGGGTTTGGAGGATGATCAGATGGAATTTTTTGTTGATGTAAAAAAGAAGTTTAACGGCTTTCAGCTGGATGTGAAGCTTCAATCGCAAGAAGAAATCATTGGTATACTGGGAGCTTCCGGTTCAGGAAAAAGTATGTTACTGCGATGCATCGCCGGATTGGTGAAGCCGGATGAAGGAAAAATTATCATCAATGGCAAAACATTTTTCGATTCAGAGAAAAAAATCAATCTTTCCATGAGGGACAGAAAGGTCGGATTCCTTTTTCAGAACTATGCCCTTTTCCCCAATATGACCATTGAAGAAAATATTGCTTTTGGGCTCGACAAGCTGCCTAAACTTGAGAAAAAGAATCGTGTCACGGTTCTTCTGGAAAAATACCATCTGGGTGATATTGGCAAACGCTATCCCACCCAAATATCCGGAGGACAGCAGCAACGGGTGGCACTGGCCAGGGCGGTGGCGGTTGAACCAGATATTTTATTATTGGATGAACCATTTTCGGCATTGGATGTGCATCTCCGCAATCATATGATGAAAGAAATGTCAGAATCACTAAAAGAATATCAGGGTTTGACCCTTTTTGTAACCCATAATCGTGAGGAAGCCTATCGCTTATCTGATTATATTGCCGTTTTCAATACCGGAAAGCTTGAAGTTTTCGGACAGAAAGATGCCATTTTTAAATGGCCGGCATCGTTGGAAACTGCCAAAATAACTGGTTGTAAAAACATCGTCAAAGCCACGCGGATTTCTGATAATCAATTGGCTGTAGCGGAGTGGGGGATAACCCTGCGAACTGAAATGAAGATCGAACACAATACCGGATTCATGGGAGTTCGAGCGAATCAGGTCAAACTCATCGATGAGCGGGATTGCCAAGACGAGAACTGTTTCAAGGTCTGGATTGCCGATGAAAGCGACGGTCCATTCCGGACGTCGCTGTATTTAAAAATAGGATCTAAACCCAAAAGTCTGGATGATTTCCACATTCAATGTGAGATCAGCCGAGAAGAACGGAATCATTTATATGACCTCTCGGAACCATTTGTCATTTATATCAATCCGAACTATGTTTTCTTTGTGAATCAATAATTTAAGCCACCATACGGTCTCATAATTAAAAACAGGAAATCAGCAAAGGCGCTGGTTTCCTGTTTTTGATTGGTTTAAGATGCTAATGGGTATATAGATAAAAAGTGATGTTCACAAGATATCTGAAAGGCGGGTAAAAATGGAAATGATGATGGAAAAGCTGTCGCGGCTATTGATGGAAAATCAGGGTCGCTATCAGAAGGGGGTGCTGCTCCCCGAAATACCACCGATAAAATCGGTTAAAATTGTTAGCGATCAACCAAGCCTGAATCTAAAATCAAAAAAAAAGGTGGTCGCTTCGGTTGATATCATTCTGAAAAATGGTTTTAATGAAATCATTAATGCTTTCGATTATTTTTTTGAAAATCCCGATGATCCGGAAGGTGTTCATCAGGTTCGGGTGCGGATCAGAAAATATCGGGCAGTACTGGCTTTTTTTATGCCGATATTCGAAGCCGAAAAATACCGAATACAACAGGAAACCTTGCGAAATTTGGGGCTTTTATTTGGTGACGTGCGGCAGTTAGATGTGCTTTTAGAAGAAATTACTGTTATCGAAGGGGACAGTGTTCTGCCCATTTGTGAGTTCACCGAAATTAAACACTATTTAGTGGGAAAACGAGAAACAGCATTCAAAAATCTAATGGATAACTTGCAGACCAATCAGTTTGCCCTGGATTTATTGGACATTTTGGTTTGGAAGCTAAATCAGCCCTGGTTGGAGGGCTCCCCAGATCTTAATATTTCGATAAAAACCTACACCAAAAATCATATTGACATTTGGTTGAAAAAAATAAAAAAAAGCATGAGAAATCTCGATGTAAAGCAGCAGCACGAGGTACATAAGGTACGGATAAAAAGCAAAAAACTCCGCTATGTGATTGATCAATTATCAGCGATTCTTGATAAGAAGACCCGAAAATCGATGGATCAATTTGAGAAGATTCAGGATGATTTGGGCTATTTTCACGATGTTTTTGCCAATAAACAAATGCTTGATCAATTCATTTCAGCCAGCGAAAATTGTCAACTCTACTATCAGGCTGGAATCATCATCGGTTGGCAGATGATGACGGGGAATCAAAAAATCAGGAAATATCTCAAATAACTTTACACTCAGCTTGTCAGCTGTAAAGATAAGTGCTATACTTTTAAGCAAGAAAACCCCTGGTTAAAAGTAGGAGGCAAAAAGTTGAAAGAGATCTTGTCAAAAATAGAATTGCTGAAAAAAGAAAAGGATGCGGTGATCCTCGCCCATTATTATGTGAATGATGAAATTCAGGAAATCGCAGATTACGTGGGCGATTCCTATTACTTGAGTAAAATTGCCGTTGAGGTGCCCCAAAAGGTGATTGTCTTTTGCGGGGTTACCTTTATGGGCGAAAGTGCGAAAATTCTCAGCCCGGAAAAAATGGTGATTATGCCTGAGGCCAATGCCGATTGCCCCATGGCCCATATGGCTTCTATTGAAAAAATTAAAGAAGTTCGGGAGAAATACGATGATTTGGCGGTGGTGTGCTATATCAATTCAACTGCCGAGATAAAAAAATATGTGGATGTCTGTGTGACCTCCTCCAATGCCTTAAAAATTGTCAAGGCACTGCCCCAGCAGAATATTTATTTTGTGCCAGATGAAAACCTGGGCCGATACATTGCCAGTAAAGTTCCTGAAAAGAATTTTATCTTTAATAATGGCTATTGTCATGTTCATGATGAAATCATGATCGATGAGGTCGAAGACGCCAAAGCGGCGCATCCCGAGGCTAAAGTATTAGTTCATCCCGAATGTACCATGCCGATTATTGAGGCTGCCGATTATGTCGGCAGTACTTCGGGGATTATCGATTATGCCACCACCAGCGATGCCGAAGCGTTTATAATTTGCACCGAAATTGGTATCTTATATCAGCTCAAGAAAAATAATCCCGATAAAAAATTCTATCTCGTCAATAAAAACCAGATCTGTCCCAATATGAAAAAAATCTCCTTACCTAAGGTGGCTTATGCCCTGGAAAATGAAATCAATCAGGTGGAAGTCGACGACGAAACCCGGACAAAAGCTGTTTTGGCTCTGGGAAAAATGCTGGAGCTGTCAAAATGACGGAGCTTTTAAAATGATGGAGATGCAAAAATGAACGGGAAAACAGATATTATTGTTGTGGGAACCGGCGCATCTGGCTTGTTTTATGCCCTTAATGTCCCGGTCGATAAGCAGATACTAATGATTACCAAAACGACCGTGGATGAAAGTGATTCCTACCTGGCCCAGGGAGGGATCTGCGTGTTGAGGGACGAGGATGACTATGACAGTTTCTTCGAAGATACCTTAAAAGCCGGACATTATGAAAATGATCGCGCTTCAGTGGATGTGATGATCCGAACTTCCCCGGAAATCATTTCAGACCTCATTTCGTTGGGCGTGGAATTTGAAAAGAACAATGGCGAGCTGGCCTATACCAAAGAAGGGGCGCATTCAAAGGCCCGGATTTTATACCATGAAGATTTAACCGGCAAAGAAATCACTAGCAAACTGTTAGCTCAGGTGAAAAAACGAAATAATATTACCATCATCGAAAATATGGCAATGGTGGACCTGATCTGCCAAAACAATACCTGCAATGGGGTGGTTGCCAGTGACACGGCTGGTAAAATCCATTTATTCGAGGCCGACTATGTGGTTTTGGCAACTGGCGGATTAGGGGGGCTGTTTCATAGTTCCACTAATTTACAGCATCTCACCGGTGATGCTATCGCCATTGCTTTGAAGCGACAAATTGAATTGGAAAACATCAGCTACATTCAAATCCATCCCACCACCCTTTATTCACAAAAACCGGGCCGTCGTTTTTTAATTTCCGAATCGGTTCGGGGAGAAGGGGCGGTGCTGTATAATCGTAAGATGCAACGTTTCGTGGATGAACTGTTACCCCGAGATCTGCTCACCAAGGCTATCCACGAACAGATGGAACAGGACCAGAGTGATTTTGTCTGGCTGTCGATGCAGGATATGGGCAGCGATATTATCAAAAACCGTTTTCCCAATATTTATCAGCATTGTTTGGAAGAAGGCTACGATATTACCCGAGAATGTATCCCGGTGACCCCGGCGCAGCATTATTTTATGGGCGGAATTCGGGTGGATTTAAAAAGCCGAACCTCCATGAATCATTTGTATGCCATTGGTGAAATCAGCTGCAATCGCGTTCACGGTGCCAATCGGTTAGCCAGCAATTCCCTGTTGGAAAGCCTGGTCTTTGCAAAAAGAGCTGCCAATGATACAATAAATAAATATGAAATTTCAAAAGACTATCAACTGAACATTAATGTGGATGACTATCAGGATCTGGAGCAATTAAAAGCGGATTATAAAACAATCATCCTGGACGAAATCGAAAGGAGCAAGGTCATTGAACGAATCGATAACAAAAAAGCTTAACATGGATCCACTGATATTGCTGGCGCTTAAAGAAGATGTTACCAGTGAAGACATTACCACCAACGCCGTTGTCAAGGAAGGCTCACGAGGACAGGTGGACCTGATTTCCAAAGAAGCTGGCATCATTGCCGGCTTGACGGTTTATCAACGGGTTTTCGAACTGCTGGATGAAACTGCCAGCGTGGAAAAATATGTCAATGACGGCGATAGTGTCAAACCCGGAGATCTCCTAGCAGTGGTCGATGCCGATGCTAGAACCTTGCTGACCGGGGAACGAACGGCGCTAAACTATCTGCAACGAATGAGCGGCATTGCCACCCACACCCAAAAAGTCGCAAAACACCTGATCGGCACCAAAACAAAATTACTGGATACCCGGAAAACAACCCCCAATATGCGCATCTTTGAGAAATATGCGGTCACTGTTGGTGGCGGCTATAATCACCGCTATAATTTGTCAGATGGAATTTTAATCAAAGACAATCACATCAATGCCGCTGGCGGGGTTAAAGAAGCTATTGCAGCGGCTAAAGCATATGCCCCCTTTGTCCGGAAAATTGAAGTGGAAGTGGAAAATCTGGGGATGTTAAAAGAAGCCCTGGAAGCTGGTGCCGACATCATCATGCTGGATAACATGAATACCAACACCATGAAAGAAGCCATTAATATCATCGCTGGCCGAGCGGTAACCGAGTGTTCCGGGAATGTAACCGAAGCACGCTTAAAAGAATTGGCCGGTATTGGCGTGGATTTTATTTCTTGCGGAGCCCTGACCCACTCATCGCCAATTCTTGACTTGTCGATGAAAAATCTGCGGATTTTATAGCATTCGTTGACTATTAATAGTTAATTGCGAAATTAAAAAACATCGAACAACGGTTGCTTTGGGTACAGTTTCCACAAACGATTTCGTAACGTGTAGGCGAACAGTTCAGCGAACTGTCCGCCGTACAGTGTAGAAATTGTTTCGTGCAAAACTGCACCCAAAGCTCACGGCAGTTTCGCTATTACCTATGACTATCAAAGAAGGGAGTGTAAACCATGAAAAAACAGCAGCGACAAGAAGATATTATTAAAACCCTGCGGTCTTCCCGGGAACCCGTTTCGGGAACGGCCTTGTCAGAAATTTATCGAGTGAGTCGTCAGAGCATTGTCCAGGATATTGCACTCCTGAAAGCGGCGCACTACAATATTATCTCAACCAATAAGGGCTATATTCTGATCGACCCGCCGCCCAAAGAGCAGGTTTTTAAGGTCTATCATACGCATGAAGAAATCGCGGATGAGCTTTACACCATCGTCGATGCTGGTGGTTTTGTGAAGGATGTGTTCATCATTCATGATCTTTATGGAAAGATCCAGGTCGATCTGTTTCTGGCCACCAGAGCGGACGTGGATGCTTTTGTGGCTGGGCTGGATGAAAAGCAGACCAGCCCGCTGATGAAGCTCACCGACAAATATCATTATCATACCGTCGAAGCAGTTTCGGACATCATTCTTCAGGCAGTGGAAAAGAGTTTAAAAGAAAAAGGATATTTAATCACCCCGGGTGATTTTTAAATCAGAAATTTGGGTATGAAAAGAATAGCATAAAAAAAGGAAGACATCAGGTGGTTTTCCTTTTTTAGTTGCGTCAGAAAGTTCATATTTTGACACAGGATGATCTCTTGTGCAAAAGATCAGTTAAATCAATGAAGGGTGGAATAATTGTGAGTAAAATAGTATGTCAGCTCTGTCCGCATCACTGTAAATTAGATCAGGACGAGATCGGATTTTGTCGCGCCAGAATTAACAAATCAGATGTGATTGAAGCGCTGAATTATGGAATCGTAACAGCCATTTCATTGGATCCCATTGAAAAAAAACCATTGCGTCGCTTTTTCCCGGGAACTAAAATTCTTTCAGTCGGGAGCTTCGGCTGTAATTTAAGGTGTTCTTTTTGTCAGAACTACGAAATTTCGATGGCCGGCATCGAAGAAGCTCATGGGCGCAGAATGAGCCCCGAAAGTCTTGTCAACAATGCCATTAGATTGGTCGATGAAGGGAATATCGGTCTGGCCTATACCTACAATGAACCGCTGGTCGGTTATGAATTTGTCAGAGACTGCGCCAAAGAGATCAAGAAAAACGGTTTGAAGAATGTTCTGGTTACCAACGGAAACTTTTGTGAAGAACCGATTCGAGAGATCCTGCCGGAGATTGATGCCTTGAACATTGACTTGAAAGCATTTACCCAGGCGTTTTATAAAAAAATAAAAGGGGATTTGGAAACGGTGAAACAAACCATCAAAATTGCCAGTGAGTATAGTCATGTGGAAGTAACCACATTAATTATACCTGGTGAAAATGATAGTGAAGCGGAAATCCGGGCACTGTCTCAATGGCTGGGTTCAGTCAACAAGACCATTCCCCTGCATTTGTCACGGTTTTTCCCGAGATACGAAATGGTGGATCGGGAAGCCACTGAGGTTAATGAGGTTTATCATCTTGCCGATATAGCCAGGGAGTCCCTGGAATTTGTCTATGCTGGAAATTGTTGAGGCGCTATAAATGGGAAATAAACGTTCAAAAAAAACAAATAATCGCTTATCAAAGCAGATTAAAGAAATCGAACAGCTCATTGTTCCAGTTCCAGTACCGATAACTGATCTGGATCTGGACTTCCATTCAGAAAAACAATGCTATACCTTCTTTCTGGATCCAGTAATTGCCACATCACCCAATGTGGAAAGCTCCGAAATTATTAAGTATGGCAAAGAGGGCTATGGCGGATGGACGTCAAACAGCAATCCTGAATTGGAAAAGCGGATGGAGCTGCTGACGGAAGACTATCAAAGTCCAGCAGTCAATCAGGCAGAAACACTGCTCCATTTTTTCGCCATGACCGATCTTCATATCACTGACGGAGAATTTCCGGCCCATGGGATTTATACAAAGTATGGTGGCGGGATTGTGTCCGTCTATTCTGAGATGATGCATTATACAACCCATGTTTTGGATGGTGCTATCCATTCGATTAATGCCATTCACCATGAGAATCCCATGGATTTTGGTTTGTCAATGGGCGATAATACCAATAATGCCCGATACAACGAACTCCGATGGTCTATCGACGTATTTGATGGGGGCGAAATTAATCTGGACTTCGGCATCAATAATAATCCCCGAATTGGACCGCGAAAAAATTTTTATGATGATTTTATGGCAGTGGGATTGAATCAACAGATTCCCTGGTATCAGGTCATCGGCAATCATGATCACATCTGGCCCGATAAAAAACCAAAAGTCGTTTCCGACGATCCCAGCCGACGGTTTTTGTTTCGGGCAGACTGGATGAAGGAATTTTTCAAGACCAGTACCAAACCGATTGGGCACGGATTTACAGCGGCTCATCTTGAGAGCGGTTTTGCCTGCTACGCCTTTGAACCAAAGGAAGGTGTCCCCTTAAAGGTTATTGTGCTGGACAATACCCAACCGGATGATGATCCCAACGTTAATGGCTATGCTCATGGTTCATTGGATCGGTTGCGCTTTGATTGGTTGATCAATGAACTGGATAAGGGCCAGGAAGAGGGGAAATTGATGATTATTGCCGCCCATATTCCTATCGGGGTGGAATATCTGGAACCACTCACTAAACCCTTCATGTCCTGGAGCACGATTTCTCAAGTATCGGAACCGGAAATTATCGAAAAACTTCACTCCTATCCCAACTTGATCTTATGGGTTGCCGGACATCGGCACCGTAATACGGTAACGCCCCTGAAATCACCGGACCCAATTCAGCCGGAACGTGGTTTCTGGGTGGTTGAAGCAGCATCACTCCGGGATTTTCCGCAGAATTTTCGAACCTTTGAAATCCTCAAAAACAGTGATAATACCATCTCAATTGTCACTAAAAATATTAGTCCCACGGTGAAAGAGGGATCATTTGCCAGCATTGCCCGATCTTACGCGGTGGCAGCTCAGCAGACTTTTAATGGCCGGACCGACATGATGCCAACGGGATCTTATAACGCGGAGCTGATGGTGGCCTTAAGTCCAGAAATGAAAAAAATAATTACTGAGTTTTGATAAATTTCAAAGCAGACAGCCAAGCGAAACTACTTTCCTAATTGTATGAATAATTATTAATTTGGAGGTAAAGTTCATGGAACCAAGGACGCTGATGGAAAAATTTAAAAATGGAGACGAACTGACCCAGGAAATGCGATATGAAATCATTGACTCCTACAAATTAATGGATGTGGCTCTGGATTCAATCCTCAATGGTCTGATGATCATTGGTACAGATCTGAAAATTAAAAAAATCAATAATAAAATTTCAGAACTTTTTCAAATGGGCGATGATGATATTTTCAAGCTGGATATGAATGTGGTCTTAAAAGATATCGATATCGTCAACAACATTTTTATTAATAAACGAAAATTCAGTTACTCTGATATTACCCTTTTTATTGGGCATAAAAAAATTGACAGTTTTCTGGATATTACCCCAGTTGTTTTTAATGATAAGGTAATGGGCGCGGTATTGGTCATTCGGGAGTCCAAACAGGTCCGTAAAGAAATCAATAAGTTAGCTGGTTTTCGAGCAAATTATACCTTTGAGAAGATCATAACCAATAACAAAACCATGATGGAATTGATCACCACCGCTAAAAGAATTTCTAAAACCCACTGCTCGGTGCTTATTGAAGGGGAAAGCGGTACTGGTAAAGAACTTTTTGCCCAATCCATTCATAACGAAAGCCAGCGCCGAAACGGGCCTTTTATTGCCATCAACTGCGCAGCCATTCCCAAGGAGCTGGTGGAGAGCGAGTTTTTTGGATATGAAACCGGTTCATTTACCGGAGCCATCAAGGGCGGCATGCCGGGAAAATTTGAGCTGGCCAATGGCGGTACCTTATTTCTTGATGAAATCGGTGAGATCCCGCTAGAGATGCAACCCAAACTTTTACGGGTGTTGGATGAAAACAAGGTGATGCGGATCGGTGGGAATTATGAACGAGAATTGGACGTTCGGATTATTGCGGCCACCAATCGAAATCTTTTAAATGAGATGTCCAAAGAGGCTTTCCGGCAGGATCTTTATTTTCGGCTTAATGTTATAAATCTCAGGTTACCGCCGTTAAAAAAAAGGCAGGAAGATATTCTGGTATTAGGAAAATACTTTCTGCAACAATTAAACCAAGAGAACAGTGGGGTTTCTAAATACTTCAGTAAAAAATTTGAGGATAAACTACTGGAATATGAATGGGAAGGTAATGTGCGAGAACTAAAAAATATTGTCCAGCGCGGTTACTATATGTCAACCGGAGATCAGATTGAAAATATGGAAGTTTTGCTGAAAGACAAAGAAGAAAAATCGCAGGTTTCAGAAAGTGAAGGCGAAACCTTAAAAGACCTGGAAAAGAACAGCATTGAACACGCTTTATTTTTAAACAACGGCAATGCGGTAAAGGCGGCTGAGGAGTTAAGCATCAGCCGGGCGACAATCTATCGAAAAATCAAAGCCTATGATATTCATGTCACTGGCGCATAAAAAATATTATAAGTCTGCAACTGGATATGGTTGCAGATTTTTTTTAGAAACATGTTTGGCATGAAATATGCTAGAATATAGATTGGCAAGAAGAAAAGAAAAAGAAAGTAAAGAAGAAATGAAAGCAGGAGCACAATTAATGAGAAAGTATCAAAATATCGTTGACCGATTAATACCAATTGTGTTTATTCTGGCTATTCTCATTTTATGGCAGCTGGTTGTCGATCTGGGATGGGTGGAAAGATATGTATTGCCATCACCAATGGATATTATTAAGGCCTTGGTTGAAAATTGGTCAGAGATTATGATGCACACCGGGGTGACTTTTTTCGAAGGCATGGTCGGCCTCGTTGTTGCTATTTCACTCTCGCTGTTGATGGCTATTGCCATGGATCAGTATCCGATGGTCAAAAAAGCCGTTTATCCGGTGCTGGTCATGTCGCAAACGGTGCCCATTATTGTCATTGCCCCCTTATTGGCGATGTGGTTTGGTTTTGGGATTGCGCCAAAAATATTCGTAGTGGTACTGGTTTGTTTTTTCCCGATTACCGTCAATTTGATTGAAGGACTGCAAAGTGTGGATGGCGAACTCATCAATTTGACGCGGTCAATGGGGGCGTCGAAGCGTCAGATTTTTACTAAAATCAAGTTTCCCAGTGCGTTGCCCTATTTTTTTTCAGGGCTGAAAATAGCGGTGACTTATAGCATTATGGGTGCGGTGATCGGTGAATGGCTGGGAGGAAAAGCCGGGTTAGGGGTTTATATGCTCAGAGCAAGGCATGCTTTTGCCCTGGATCTGGTATTTGCTTCGATTCTGGTCATTGTGATTTTATCGATTGGGCTTTTTTATGGGATCGCGATGATTCAACGGGCACTGATGCCCTGGGAAAGATTAAAGGAGGAAGAGGGATGAAAAAGAAATTAATGTTGATTGCAGTCGGAATTTTGATGATTACATTAACCGGGTGCGCCCAGAAAGAAGATCAGAAAATCACCGTAGTACTGGATTGGGTGCCGAATACCAATCATACCGGACTCTATGTCGCCCAACAGTTAGGTTATTTTAAAGAAGAGGGTCTAGACGTTGAAATAATCCAACCATCCGAGGGCGGCAGTGCCGATCTTATCGCCGCTGGTCAGGGAGACTTTGGGATCAGTTATCAGGAACAGGTCACCTATGCAAGAACTGCGGCCAACCCACTGCCGATTAAGGCCATCGCCGCCATTATTCAGCATAACACTTCCGGGTTTGCCTCACCAGCTGATCGCAACATTGTCGCTCCTAAAAATTTCGCAGGCAAAAAATACGGTGGCTGGGGTTCACCGATGGAAGTAGCGACGCTGAAAGGGTTGATGGAAGCCGACAATGCTGATTTTAATCAACTTGAAATTGTTGATGTGGGAGCCTTGGACTTTTTTACAGCGGTTAAGGAGCATGTCGATTTCACCTGGATCTTTTATGGTTGGGATGGGGTTTCAGCAGAACTGCAGAACTATCCCATCAATTTTATCCGTCTCCAGGATGTGGACAAAAATCTCGATTATTATACCCCGGTAATTATTGCCAGTGAAGATTATCTGGCCAAAAATCCGGAAACGACCAAGAAGTTTTTAAGAGCAGTCTCCAAAGGCTATCAATATGCTATTGACAATCCCGAAGCAGCGGCCGATCTGCTGCTTGTTGAAAACCCGGAGATTGACCGTGATCTGGCTGTGGCATCCCAAAAATATCTAGCTGGCGAATATCAGAGTGATGCCGCAAAATGGGGCGTGATGAAGTCTAGTATCTGGGAAAACTATGGAAAATGGATGTATGATCATGGTTTGCTGGAAAATCAATTGAATGCAGATGAGGCATTTACGAATGAATACCTGCCAGAATAAACCGGTGCTCAAAGTTGAACAGGTCACCAAGGAATATAATCACAAGAATATTATCGAAGGTATTGATCTTTACTTGAATCAGGGCGAGTTTGTGACGATTCTTGGCCCCAGTGGCTGTGGAAAAAGTACGCTCTTTAACGTTATTGCTGGACTGCTGACGCCGGAAACAGGAAAGATCTTTGTGAACGATGCCGAGGTCACCGGAAGGACCGGGATTGTCAGCTATATGTATCAGAAAGACCTGTTGTTGCCCTGGCGAACCGTTGTCGACAATGGCATTTTGCCACTGGAAATTCGGGGAATCAAGAAAAAGGAAGCGCGCGAAAAAGTACGGGAGATGTTGCCAGTTTTTGAATTGGAAAGTGATGGCGATAAATACCCCAATCAGCTTTCCGGTGGAATGAAACAGCGGGTTTCGTTGTTGCGAACCTATATGTTTTCAAAAGAAATAATGCTGCTGGACGAGCCTTTCGGGGGACTGGACGCCATCACCCGGCTTAAAATGCAGGAGTATCTGATGGCGATACTAAAAAAAATTAAGGGATCAGTTTTATTTATTACCCATGATATTGATGAAGCAATCTTTTTATCAGATCGTATTTACGTCATCAACGGCTCCCCGGCGCACATTGTGGAAGAGTTCAAAGTGCCACAGAAGCATAAAGAAACTCAAGCGGCTTTGGTCTCCAGTGAGCTAAGCCAGCTTCGCCGTGACATCTTAAAACGATTGTGACACCCTTGGGCGAGCAAAGCTCGACCCGACACCTAGACCAGTCAGATTAATGAATACAAGCAACAAGACGTGATTTGTAAGGGTGGCCATTAGCCACCCATATTATGAACCAAGTATTGATAGTTCAATTAACACAAATAATCGACATTTTTTGCAGTGGCGGCTCATGACCGCCGGTTTTCCAAAGCAGTCTCATTTTTGAGACTGCTTTTCTCATTATGAGACTTTAATTCTCATAATGAGAATTAATCACAGCACCGATTGGAGTATCCGTTCCCAAAAATAGAAATTTGCAGGGTTTTAGTAAACGTTTAAATAAAAATAAAAACCATAGAATTTGGCACAAATATTGCTCTATTAATAATCAATACACAAAGCAATGCCCAAAAACAACATCAAAACAAGGAGGTTTGTAGATGGCATTAAAAGCAGCATTTATTTTTATTGCCCCAAATGCGGATCCGGCCATTCACCGTGCAACGGTTGAAACTGAACAGGTTACCCTGATTTCAGTTGGGGTTTCGTCTTATGAAAGTGCCGTGGATGTAGCTCTGAAACTTGTCGAAGAAGGGGTAGGAGCCTTTGAATTGTGCGGTGGATTTGGACACCGAGGAACAGCTATGATCAGTGAGGCTGTCAAAGGTAAAGCAGCGGTTGGCGTAGTAAGGTTTGATATTCATCCCGGACTGGGAAACAAGAGTGGGGATGAAATTTTCTAGCGGAAAGATAAAACCAATAAGGCTTTTGTAAGTTGGGAGGTGACCAATATAAAAAAGTTCATTATTGAATTTGGAATGGGAATGGATTTTCATGGGCAGAACGTCAATGTTGCAGCCGGAAAAGCCATCAAAGATGCAATTTCCAGGAGTTGTCTGATCGGATTAAATGAAATCTATAATTTAACCGAAGCGAATATCAATGAAAGAATGATGATTGAGGCAATCATCGGGGTTTCCAGACCAGAAGAATTAAATACCGAGGAATTGAAAAAGCTCTTTCCGGTGGGAAAAGTGACCATCAAAACACAGAAAGGAGGATTAACAACAGCCGGTCTATTCTTCCCTGGTTTTGGTGATACTGACGATACTATCGAGGCGGCCATTGTTTGTGTCACGGTGAGTGTATAAGAATCAAACACGTAGGATTTGGTAAGAAACGAAGCGGATCAAGAAGGAGGAAATATTTTGAAAATTTCAAACGAAAATATCATTGAAATGTATGAAAAAATGGTAAAAATCAGGAAGTTCGAAAATAGAGCCATGAATCTTTTTGCTGAAGGTCAGGTTGGTGGGTTTGTTCATCTTTATATTGGTGAAGAAGCCGTTGCCACCGGAGCATGTGCAAGCTTACGTGAGGATGATTACATCACCAGCACCCATCGTGGACATGGACACATTATCGCCAAAGGCGGAGATTTAAAATACATGATGGCTGAACTATTTGGTAAAGAAACTGGATACTGTAAAGGTAAAGGGGGATCCATGCATATCGCTGATGCAACTAAAGGAATCCTTGGTGCCAATGGGATCGTCGGTGCCGGTCATAATATTGCAACCGGTGCGGGACTGGGAATCCAGTACAAGGGCACCGATCAGGTTTGTGCCTGTTTCTTTGGCGATGCATCCACCAATCAAAGTACCTTTCATGAAGGTTTAAACCTTGCCAGTACCTGGAAGCTGCCAGTCATTTTTATCTGCGAAAACAATGGCTACGGAATTTCAGTCAGTCAGGCCAGACATCAGAATATCACCGATATCTCCCAACGGGCGGTATCTTATAATATTCCTGGCATCACGGTCGATGGCAACGATGTGTTTGCTGTTTTTGAAGCCGTTCAGGAAGCCGTCGCCAGAGCCCGAAAAGGCCAGGGACCAACCCTGATCGAATGTAAAACCTACCGCTGGCGAGGCCATTTTGAAGGAGATCCAACGGTTTACCGACCAGAAGGTGAATTGGAACAGTGGAAGAAAAAAGATCCGATTCCCAGAGCCGAAAAATACATTCTTGAGCATAATATCATGACTCAGCCGGAAATGGATAAACTCAATGAAAAAATTGATGCAATGGTTGAAGAAGCTGTCGATTTTGCGTTGGCAAGTAAATTCCCAGATATATCATCCGCTGTTGAAGATGTCTACACCGATATAGTAGAGGAGGGACGATCAAGATGAGAGAGCTCACATACGGACAAGGAATCAAAGAAGGCATGCGGATAAAAATGTTGGAAAATCCCGATGTATTTATTTTCGGTGAAGATGTTGGACTTTTCGGTGGCTGCTTCGGAGTAACCTCGGGACTCGTTGAAGAGTTTGGCGAAAAAAGAGTACGGGACACACCCATTTCAGAAGGGGCAATCATTGGTGCAGCCGTTGGTGCTGCAGCTGTCGGTCTACGACCAATACCCGAGTTGATGTTTGTCGACTTTGCAACAGTTGGGATGGATCAGTTGGTCAATCAGGCCGCTAAAATGCGTTATATGTTCGGTGGCAAATTAAAACTTCCGATGGTGGTTCGTTTACCATCTGGCGGTGGTGTCGCAGCAGCAGCCCAGCATTCCCAATCTCTGGAAGCCTGGTTTACTCATGTGCCGGGTCTCAAGGTTGTTTATCCGTCAAACCCACAGGATGCCATCGGCTTGATGCTCACAGCCATTGATGACGACAATCCGGTTATCTATCTGGAAAATAAAACCCTGTATGCCATGCCGGGACAGGTAGAAGATGAAGTCAAACCGATTC
This sequence comes from Acetobacterium woodii, assembly GCA_016213825.1. Taxonomy (GTDB): domain Bacteria; phylum Bacillota; class Clostridia; order Eubacteriales; family Eubacteriaceae; genus Acetobacterium; species Acetobacterium woodii_A. The sequence goes on from JACQZP010000030.1 coordinate 105,116, forward strand.
CCTTTGGCAAAGCCAATATTAAAAAAGAGGGCAATGATGTGACCATCATTACCTATGGAAAACAGGTTTATGATGCGCTTAAAGCAGCAGAAATTCTCGAAAAAGACGGTATCGATGTGGAAGTGGTTGATTTAAGATCACTTTATCCGTTAGATAAAGAAGCCATCTTTGAATCGGTCAAAAAAACCCATAAGGTGGTTATCGTCTCCGAAGAAGCAAAGCGAGGCAGCTATGCCGGTGAAGTGGCGGCAATCATTGCTGATGAATGTTTTTACGAATGTGACGCGCCCATCAAACGGGTTTGCGCACTGAATACGCCGATCCCGTTTAGCGGTGTTCTGGAAGAATATGTATTGCCGAATGCAGCGGATGTGGTTCAGGCAGTTAAATCATTATTTTAATGAATAATAACTGACGAGGTTTTGGAAATAATGGAGTTTAAAAACGATGATATTATTTCCAGAACTTTTTTAGAGTAGAAAAGGTGGTGGACTTATGAATTCAATTGGAATAATTGCCAATCCTGCTTCAGGAAAGGATATCAGAAGACTGGTTTCTCATGCCACGGTAATTGATAATAATGAGAAAATAAATATTGTCGAGCGAATCATTCTTGGAGCGCAACAAAATGGGGTGGAAAAAATTTACATGATGCCGGATCCTTACAACATGGGTTACCGGGTTGCGGATAAACTTAAAACCACCAGAGAGCTACGGTGTGACATTGAAGTGTTCGATTTTTATAAAGAGGACACTGTCGAAGATACCTATAAAGCGGTTCAGATGATGATTGAAAAAAAAGTGGGATGCATTGTGACATTGGGCGGAGATGGAACCAATCGGGCTGTGGCCAAAGAACTACAAGAGACACCGCTTATTTCCATTTCGACAGGAACCAATAATGTCTATCCGGATATGATCGAAGGCACAATTGCAGGTATTGCAGCTGCGGTGGTGGCTTCCAATAAATTTGATAAAAAAGTCTATTCAAAAAAAGATAAGATTATTGAAATAGATTATCAAGGGCAGTTAAAGGATATTGCTCTTATTGATGCGGTGATTTCAAGAGATGTATTTGTGGGATCTCGGGCCATTTGGAAAATTGATGACATCGAAAAGATATTTGTCGCCAGAAGCCACCCGGCTTCCATCGGCTTTTCTTCAGTAGTGGGCGGTAAGATTATCATTAGGGAAGAGGATGATTTTGGCGCCTATGTAAGCATTGATAAAAATTCACCTAAAATACGCATCCCGATGGCTGCAGGGATTGTTTTGCCGATTGGTACAAATCAGCCAACACTTTTAGGTTTTGATGAAAAATATGAATGGACTACCAGCTGTCGAGGAACCATTGCGTTGGATGGTGAACGGGAAATCGAATTCAATGCGGATCAGACTTTTACCTTTAAAATCAGCAGAAAAGGCCCCTGGCATGTGGAGGTAAAAAAAGCCATTGAAGTTGGACAACAGCATGGCTTCTTTAACGTTTTATAAACTAATTGCGAAACTACCGTGAGCTTCGCTGTCAGTTTACACGAAACAATTTCTACACTGTACGGAGTGCAGTTCTATGAACTGTTCGCCGACACGTTACGAAATTGTCTGTGAAAACCGACATCAAAGCAACCATTGTTCGTATTTTTAAATTGCTTGAATACGTATGAAAGTTTAAAACAAAGGAGGATTGAACAATGGCAAAATTTTTAGTAATGCCAAAACTCGGACTGACGATGACCGAGGGAAATATTGCCAACTGGCGTAAGTCGGAAGGTGACAGTGTCGAGATGGGTGAAATTATCTTTGATGTGGAAACGGATAAAATAACCAAGGAATTTGAATCCACCGGAGCTGGGGTTATCCGAAAGATCCTGGTCAGTGAGGGCACCGTAGAGGTTTTAAAACCCATTGCGATCATTGGCAAGGCGGATGAAGATATTTCGGCGCTGTTGGCGGAGGCCGAAAAGGCGGTTGCAAGCTCAGCAGCTCCGGCCGAACCGGCGGCAGCTGTCGCTCAGACCAAAGCTGCGGAAGCATCACCTCAGCCGGCTGCTGGTGGCAGAGTAAAAGCTTCAGCTCGAACCAAAAAAATAGCAGCGGATTTGAATGTTGATATTGCTCTGGTACCGGGTACCGGACCGCAAGGCGCGATTACGGAAAAGGATGTCACTGAATATGCTGAAAAAGCCAAGGTGGCACAGCCTAAAATATCACCGACAGCCGCCGTAATTGCCGAGGGCTTGGGAGTTGATCCGAGTCACATTCAAAAGGCCGGCAGGATTATGAAAGACGATGTGCTTCGTTTTAAACACGATGCTGAGCTTCATAAATTTGCCGATCCTCAGGAGTTCACCAAACCCATGTCAGCCATGCGAAAAATTATCGCCAGTCGGATGTCGGCAAGTCAGGAAACCTCGGCCACCGTTAATTACAACCAACGGGTGGATACCACGGCTATGAAGCTGTTACGAGATGAACTAAAAAGCACAGCAAAAATTACCTATACCGATATTCTGGTGAAGATTTTGGCCAAGGTTCTATTAGAATTTCCGCTGCTTAACTGTTCCATTAATGGAACGGATATGATCACTCGAAATTATGTGAACATCGGCGTGGCGGTGGCACTCCCGGATGGCCTCATTGTACCCGTGGTTAAATATGCCAATAAAAAAAATCTGGGAGAGATTTCCAATGAAATCAAGGCGCTGGCAGAAAAAGCCAGAAGCAATGAACTGGAAGCAGATGAAATCACTGGGGGAACCTTTACGCTTACCAATATTGGGATGTTTGGTATGGAATCTTTTACCCCGATTATCAATCAGCCAGAGGTGGCCATTTTAGGTATTAACACCATCATCGATACGCCCATGGTAATCGATGGCCAGGTAGTTATTAAACCGATGATGAATTTGAGTTTGACTGCGGATCATCGGGTGGTTGATGGCTCGGTTGCCGCTGCTTTTGTTGCCAGACTTAAAGAGGTCATTGAAAAACCCGGATTATTACTATTGTAATGGAGGGGAAACTATGAAGATTGTAATATTAGGAGGAGGCCCGGGAGGCTATGTGGCGGCTATCCGGGCGGCCCAGCTAGGTGCCGAGGTAAGCCTGATTGAAAATAAGTACTTAGGCGGAACCTGTCTCAATGTGGGCTGTATACCCACAAAAGTGCTGCTGCATACCACTGAACTTATTGAAGTTCTGGAAAATGATGCCAAAGAATTGGGAATCAATATTCTAGGCTATGAAGCCGACTGGCAGAAACTTCAGCAGCGAAAAACAAAAATCATCAAAAAATTAGTTAGCGGTGTTAATGGCTTATTAAAGAACAACACCATTACCAAAATCATGGGCACAGGTACGTTTCTCAATGATCATCAGATTAAGGTGCTTTATAATGATGAAAGTGATGATACAAAAGCAGCAATGATTATCGATTTTGATTTTGCCATCATTGCAACCGGTTCAAAACCAGTTATTCCGCCCGTACCGGGATTCGATCTGGAAGATGTGATCACCAGTGAAACAGCGTTATCCTTAGAAACCGTTCCAGAGAGCCTGGGCATTATTGGCGGCGGTGTGATTGGGTGTGAATTTGCCAGCATCTACAATACCTTTGGCTGTAAGGTAACCATCATTGAAATGTTACCGGAGCTGATTGCCAATATGGATAGGGATATCGTCAAGCCGCTTAAAGAAAAACTGATTAAAGATGGAGTCGAAATTTTCACCAGCACAAAGGTCGAATCAATCCAGAAGACAAGCGAAGGATTGGCGGTTAAGACCACGTCAAAGTCAGGTGAGAACATCGTTCGCGTTCAAAAAATCCTGCTTTCAGTTGGCCGAAAACCAGAGTTGGATACCCTGGAACTTGATAAGGCTGGAATTGAGACGGAGAGAGGGGCCATCAGAGTCAATCAAAAAATGCAGACCAACAAGCATAATATCTACGCGGTGGGAGATTGCAATGGCGGTGTGATGCTTGCCCATGTGGCTTCTGCCGAAGGGATCGTTGCAGTTGAGACCATCATGGGAATAAAATCAAAAATTGATTTTAAAACCATTCCCTATTGCGTTTATACCAAACCCGAATTGGCCAGCGTCGGGCTGACAGAATCTCAGGCCCGGGACCTTGGGTATGAAGTGAAGGTTGGCAATTTCCCCATGGCCGTTAATGGCAAAGCGATGATTATGGGTGAAACAAGCGGGGTCGTCAAGTACATTGCTGATGCAGTTACCGGAGAAATATTGGGGCTCCACATGGCCGGTCCGCGGGCGACGGATCTGATTGTGGAAGGGGCACTGGCCATCCGGCTGGAGGCAACAGTGGAAGAACTGATCACCACCATCCACGCCCATCCCACGGTTGGTGAGTCATTGCTGGAAGCTGCTCATGCAGTGAATGGCCATGCCATCCATTTAATGAGATAGCAGAAATTGTTATTGATAAAAACAAAAAAATAAGGCTGTTTATCTTTCGGTTATCGTGTGAAAACTGAAAGATAAACAGCCTTAAATTATGGCAGGGGCCTTTGAAGAGGCTCTTAAGATCAGGCTGGCTGATTACTGAATCTGCCCATGAATCTCATGATCTTTAACTTCTTGAATGCCATTATTATCGTCAAGAATCAGCACCCTGGGTTTAAAGTTCAGGGCTTCAGTCCGATCCATCATGGCATAGGCAATAATGATTACCTTGTCCCCTTTTTGCACCAGTCTGGCAGCGGCGCCGTTCACGCAGACAATTCCGCTGCCCCGTTCACCCAGGATGGTATAGGTTTCAAATCGCTGACCATTATTCACATCCACCACCTGAACCTTCTCACCGGGAAGAATATCAGCCTGCTCCAGCAGATCCTGGTCAATGGTGATACTCCCTACATAATTGAGATCGGCTTCGGTGATAGTGGCCCGATGGAGTTTTGATTTAAATAGTGTGATATACATAACGTACCTCTTAATCTAAAATAATATTATCAATCAGCCGGGCGTTGCCGAAGCGGACAGCCACGGCAGCCAGCGCGGGAGAAGTGATGGTTTCGATGTCTTCCAGAGTTTCAAAATCCAGGATGTCCACATAGTCGATGGCGGCCAGGGGCATCGTGTTAATCAGGTTAATAATCTGTTCTTTTAAGATTTTGACCTTGGTTTCGCCCAAATTATAACGCGCTTTGGCTTCAGCCAGGGACTGGCTGAGAACCAAGGCCTGGCTTCGTTCCTCGGGATTCAGAAAGACATTTCGGGAACTTAAGGCTAAGCCATCGGCTTCCCGGACAATTGGGCAGACCACAATCGTAACAGTCATATGTAAATCCCGAACCATTTTTTTTATCACCGCAACCTGTTGGGCATCCTTTTGACCAAAGTAGGCATTGTTGGGGTTAATCAAGTTGAACAAAATATTAACTACCGTCGTAACCCCCTTAAAATGAGTGGGTCGGGACTGGCCGCAGAGTTTGCCAGTAATGCTGCCTTCCACTTCCACAAAGGTAGAAGAACCGTTGGGGTAGATTTCGACGGCATTGGGGAAAAACAAGATATCCGTACCAGCTGATTCAGCAAGCTGGGCATCCCGGTCAAAATCCCGGGGGTAGGCATCCAGATCTTCACCGGGAGCAAACTGGGTGGGGTTGACAAAAATACTCACGATGATTACATCATTATGGGCATGTGCATCTTTGATTAATGAAAGGTGACCCTCATGAAGATAGCCCATAGTGGGGACAAAACCAATGGTTTTATCCCTGGCGACGCTCCCAAGAAAGTCCTTTAATTCGGTGATGGTTTTGGCAATCTTCATCGTCTATTTTGTCAATTCTGCAATGATGGCATCATCAATGGTGAAGGTATGCTTTTCTTCCGGGAATTGTGCCGCTTTCACTTCTGCCACGTAGGCTTTGACCGATTCGTTGATGGTTTCGTTCAAGGCCGCATAACGTTTGGAGAATTTGGGCGATTGTCCGGAATACATCCCCAGTAAATCGTGAATGACCAGAACCTGACCGTCACAGTAACGGCCAGCACCGATACCAATGGTGGGGATAGCAATTTTTTCGGTAATTAGGCTAGCCAGCTTTTCGGGAATCCCTTCCAGAACAATGGCAAAGGCACCGGCTGCTTCAAGAGCTAAAGCATCATCGATGACTTTTTGGGCCTGGGAAATGTCCTTGCCCTGAACCTTAAAGCCGCCAAACATGTTAACGGACTGAGGCGTCAAACCGATATGTCCCATCACCGGAATCTGCGCTTTGACAATAGCACGCACATTTTCAACCTGATCCACACCGCCTTCAAGCTTGACGGCATGCGCCTTACCTTCCTGAATCAGCCGTCCGGCATTGCGGACGGCGTCTTCCACCGAAATATGATAAGATAAAAAGGGCATATCGCCAACGATCAGGGCGTTTTCAGCTCCCCGGGCGACGGCTCGGCAATGGTAAACCATATCGTCCATGGTCACTTCCAGGGTGGACTCATAGCCCTGGACAACCATCCCCAGAGAATCACCCACCAGAATGGAATCGATGCCGGCATCATTGACGATTTTAGCCATGGAATAATCATAGGCGGTGAGCATGGTAATTTTTTCCTTGTTTGCTTTGGCTTGTAAAAATGAGCTGACAGTAAATTTACTTTTCATTGTTATCTTCCTTTATTTATAAATTTTAATTACGGATGGTTATTAACGGAGGCGCCGTTAGCTTTGCGATCAGTTTCGCACGAAACAATTGTTAGATGTTTAACTTAGAATTTTTGTTAATTGATCATATTTTTTGGTGTCGATTCGTTTGTCTTTAATCATATCGATGGTGGCCAACCCCATGGTCTGGTAGAGGGGTAAAAACTCAGGGCTCTGGATTTTAATGGCCTGGACGTGTGCTGTGATGGTGTTTTCATCCCCGCGTACCAGAGGGCCGGTGAGAGCATTGACGGTTCCGGAGTTTTCAATGTTTCCCAGAGTGGCGGTGATTAGTGGCATAAATGCCTTCGTGATCTGATCCGCGGCAATACCGGTGGCTTTGAGTAAACCAAAACCGGAATTCATCAAGGTGACCAGATAATTTGATAAAATGCAGGCGGCTGCGTGATAGAGAACTTTATGTTCCTTGTTGATGATAAAGTAAGGGTTCGCTGTGATCTCAAGGATTTTTTCTACATCAGCCAAACCATTTTTGTTGCCTTCCAGGGTGAATACGGTTGAACTGAGGTTTTCGGCAGCGTTGATGATGTCCGAAAAACTCATAATCGGATGAAGGGAACACAAGCCACATCCAATAGCTTTGATGGGATCAAAGAGATCGGTGGACAGGGCACCGCTGGTATGAATCAGGGTATGATTTTCGGTGAGGCATGACAATTGAGCGATTTGGTTGACAACTGAGGAAATTTGATCATCACCGGTGGTGATCAAAACCAGATTGCTTGCTTTGATGAGGGCGGAAATGTCAGAAAAAAGGCAAGATTCAGTCAGGTTAGCGGCGTTTTGAGATGAAGCCTCACTGCGGCTGAAATAACCCGACAAGGATAATCCATTATTTTTGAAAAAGATGCCCAAGGATGTGCCGACTTTGCCGGCGCCAATAAATCCGATTTTCATGCGTTTCACCTTAAATATTATTTGGTTGTTCCGACAAATACCAGAATACACATGGTACGCAAACCTGGGCTGTTATTTTGTGCAAAGAAAAAAGGCCCTTTGCACTGAAATTAACAACTGCAAAAAGACCTAGAATGCATTATAAAAATGCAAAATAGCTTGGCGTTATTCAGTCTCTATCACCAGGGATTAGAGCAGGTTTTTATATTATTATTATTTAATTTAAATAAAAAACTAAAATTAAAATAAAAATAAAAAGTATGTGCGTTAATCATGTGCAGCTCATATAGATGCCACCATGGTGGTATAATACCTGATCATGGATCATAATGCAAGCGTTTTATTTGGCGGATTAAGACATGGAATTAAGATTTTTTTGGCGGTAAAAAAACAGGAAACGCAGCATTGCATTTCCTGAGAGACTGTAGACAAAGCACTGACGCAGTACCGACAATTGTTACATCATGTTGTATGCATCAAGGCGGACACGGCGATAGCCTGTCCGATCTTGCAGCATACAACAGATTAACAATTTGTCGGTACGGTAGTTTGTCGACAACCTGACAGGAAACACAGTATTGCGTTTCCTGAGACTGTAGATACTGGGGATATTTGTTAAGATCAGATATCCAAACCGGCATTATAACCGGCGGTGGTGGCAGTGTAGAGGGTGCCCTGACTGGTGGTGCAATCACCGATGACGAAAACATCATCAATGAGATTGGCAAATTTGGATACTTCCAGAAGGTTGGGTTTAACGCCCAGCGAAAGAATCAGGGTATCAAAGCTGATTTCTTTTTCACCATCATTGGTTTCGATACTACCTTTAATCAAAACGGAATGATCCTTGGCCTTGATCAGCTTGTGATCGGCCAGAATGGTCACATTTTCCTTTTTAAGTAGCTGCAGCAAGGCAGTCATGGGAATTGGCGAAGGGTCAAGCATCTTCTTTTCACTGACCATTTCGACAATCGTCACATTTTTGCCTTTTCGGGCCAGATCCAAAGCTGTTTCGCATCCGGTCAATCCGCCGCCGGCAATGACGACGTTTTGACCAACGTCAACCGTTCCGGATTCGACATCGCCAACCCAAACCACATCAGCTCCGTCTAAACCGGAAAGGTTGGGAATATTGCTTTGGGCACCGACCGCAATAACCAGCGCATCCGGTGATTCCGCCATAATGTTTGCAGTGGTTGCTTCGGTGGATAATCGCAGCGAAACATTGGGATGGCGGCTGGTCATGCGAATGGCCCAGGCCAGATAGTTTTTCAGATCAGTCTTAAAATCCGGAGCCACCGCCAGGCGCAGGGTGCCGCCCAGACAATCGCTTTTTTCAAACAGAACCACTTCATGGCCGCGGTCACCGGCGGTTCTGGCGGCTTCCATCCCGGCCGGTCCGCCGCCGATAACAACCACCTTTTTCTTTTGATCAGCCAGAGTCGGAAGGTCTTTTAATTCACATTCCCGTCCAGCTTTCGGATTAACCGCACAGGCAACGCGAAGGGGTTCCATGCCGTGGGTGCGATTCAGGCAGAGCACACATCGGATGCAGGGCCGGGTTTCTTCTTCTTTTCCGGTGCGGGCTTTGTTCACACTATTGGGGTCGGCAATCACCGTACGGATCATTGCACACATATCAGCGTCGTCGTTCTCAATAATTTCAGCAGCCAGATCCAGATCAATGGAGCCAACGGTGGTGACAGGAACGTGAATGCCTGCCGCTTTTTTGATACTGGCGGCGTAGTGGGCATTATAGCCACGTTTTAAATAAGTGGGCTGAGTGGTGATCGGCACCATTTCATCATCCAGCAACATTCCGGCAGAAACGTGAACCAGATCAATTTTATCCTGGATGATTTTTATGAATTCAATGGTTTCGGCCAATTCAACGCCCCCAGGAACCAGTTCAGCGGCACTTAGACGAAATTCAATGGCCAGTTTAGTGCCGACCTTGCTGCGAATGGCATCGAATAATTCACAGGCAAATCGGGCTCTATTTTCAGTGCTGCCGCCATATTTATCGGTGCGGTGATTGAACAATGGCGAGAAGAAGTTGCTGACCAGAATTCCATGCCCGCCATGAATCAGAACCATATCCATTCCAGCTTTCATGGCCCGTTCGGCGGCGTTGGCAAAAAGACTAATCCAGTTTTCGATATCTTCCTGACTCATCATGTCAATGGGTGATTTGCCTTCCTCCGGCATATCGTGCCCCATGGCAAATCCGGCCAGCTCGATGGAGGCCTTGGCACCATAGCGATGAACGGTGTCGGCCAGTACCGCCAAACCGGGAACCACATTGTCGTCGCCGATGTTTACACAGAAGCCGTTCATATGTCCAAAAGGCGGAGTTACCATGGAAATTCCCACAGTGACAATCCCGGCACCGCCTTTAGCCAGGGCTCGGGTCCACTCAATCAGCTCCGGTGTGACCAGTCCTTCAGGTGAAGCAAGCCGGGGAGCCGCCGGGGCGGTTTCAATCCGATTCTTTACTATCATGCTGCCAATTTTAATCGGGGTGAAAATCTTTGCATATTTGGAATTCATTTTAAACCTCTTTCTATTTGTAAATCGTTTACTTAAACAAATTCTATCAGGAATAAGATTTAAAACAATGTCAAAAGAGCAAAAATTATATAATAATATTTTTGCAAAATGACAACAGATTGATTTGCTTTTAAATCATTAAATGCGTATAATATGAGCAAAAATAAGCGGTTCAAAAATTTGAAAAAGCAGGTTAAAGATAATGGATATGAAAGACCAGAAAAATCCGAATCGGATCCGGGTGAAAAGTCTTACGGATGATCAGGAACCGACTCAAATGATCAAAACCTTATTCGCCCAAAAACGGAGTTTCGAACGAAAAAAAGCAAAACTGGTGGCGGCATTATTATCATGCCGGGGTCTGCAGTATATCATTGATGTGGGTTACGAAGTGCTTGGAAATCCGATGTTTGTCAGTGATATGGGCTACAATGTGCTGGCTTTCAATAAAAATGCCGAGGTGGGTGATCCCTCCTGGCCTACGGCCGACCATGAAGAAGAATTTGAAGCCTATGAACGCATTAAAAAGCTCAATGACAGCGGCGTCTTTGAGCGGCTTTATACCAGTGAAGTTCCCTGCATTGAGCATTTTGATTATTCACCAAGCCGGTGGATGGCCCATAAATTAACAATCAAAGAAAAAAACATTGGTCATATTGCCGTGGTTGAATCAAATAAAATATTTTTAGATGCGGATCTGGAACTACTCCAGTTTTTATGTAGTATTGTCGCCAGTGAATTGCAAAAGGAAAATGTCCAGAGCAGTCAATTTGAAAATGAGTTTGAGCATTTTCTGATGGACATGCTGGGCGAGAAAATATCAAAAGAAGAAACAATTCAAAGGCAAGCAAAAAAACTGAACTTAAATGCAAAAAAGTACGCATTTGTTATCACAATCAGTTCTGAATTAAAGGTGGGAAATGGAATGTCTTTGAGTTATGTCAGAGGCATCATCAATCGCTTATTAGGGACTGAAAAATCAATCGTTTATCAAAATAAAATTACCGTACTTTTGCTGAGTGACAAAAAAGAGCCGTTTTCAAGTAGCACCGAAGATAAACTAGTTGAATTTTTAAAAAGTAATGAAATGAATGCCGGAATAAGCACCTGTTTCCAGGAGCTGGCAGGGCTTAAAAATCACTATACTCAATCTGTTAAAGCGTTGGAATTGGGGGTATCCATCGATCCAGATGAGAAGCGTTTTTATTATGAGGAATACTCATTCTATCACTTGCTTGAACTGGCAGGAGATCAAACTAACTTAAAGGATTTCTGCAATCCGGTATTGCTTGATTTAATAGCTTATGATCAGCAATACAAAACCGACTATTGTCATAACCTGTTTATCCATCTGCAGAATGACGGCAATGTGACAAAAACCTCCCAGCATTTTCAAATTCATCGCAACTCGATGAAATATCGCATCAAAAAAATAGAAGAAATTATGGACACCTCTTTGAACGATATGGAAGCAAAATTTTCGTTGCTACAATCATTTAAAATTCTTACATACTTGGGAGCTAAAAGTTATTTTGGTAAAGAATAAAAAAAAATACAAGTGGGCATTAAAACCACTTGTTTTTTTTGAAGTATATCAGAGTACCGGCAGCAACAGTGATGCTTAAGACAATGACAAAGGGATAACCATATTTCCAATCGAATTCCGGCATCATGAGGTTCATGCCATACCAACCGACGATCAATGTCAGTGGCAGGAAAATCGAAGTGACGACAGTGAAGATTTTCATCACATAGTTCAGGTTGATATCCAGTTGAGCCTGATAGGCTTCCCGGACCTGGGTGCCATAATCCCTCAGGTTTAAAACATTAGTAAAAAGGCGATTGATCCGGTTGGTAAGAATTTTAAAATAGCGCAGTTCCTTTTTATCGATCAGATTGTTTTCGTTTTCCTCAATCGCTTCCGAAATCTCTAAAAGCTGCTCATAATACTGCTTAAGACTGAGTAGCCGTTTGCGAAAAGCAATCAGGTATTCCGCCAAATCTTTTTTAATGGAGACAATAAATTCTTCTTCCAGACTGGAGATTTCCTCTTCAATGGATGCCAGAACCAACCGGTCATCAATGGTCAGTTTATCAAAAAACAAATGCAAAAATTTACCTAGAGTAGGTATCTTAATGCCTTCAGTTTGGGCGTTGACAACAATATCGCTGATGAAATCGCTGCGATCAGAAATAAAAACCAATAAATTTACGCTAAAATAAATGCAGATTCGTTTTGGTTTTTGATCCAGCACAATGGCATCGGGCAGATGAAGGGTGATGAAATCAAAACCATCATAACTTTCCAAACGCGATCCACCATTTTGAATACACTCTTTGACAATTTTGTCACTGATCCCCAATTGTTCATTAATGCTGGGGAGTTCATCAAAGTCAGTCAGACATAAATGCTTTTGATCAATTGTAATACCTGTTTGTGAAAGAGCATCAATCATCAAGGTATCATTTTCAAGACGATATAACAACATGGGATTACCTTTGCTTTGCTTTATTTCGAACAACGTAGTGAGAATTTTGGTTTTTGCTAGTTTTTCGGGCTTCAATTTCAAATTGATTCAGAGATAATATCAGTGGTCGCAGTTTTGAGTGACCGTAGTTTCGGGTATCAAAATCCGGGTAACGGTTATTGAGACGGGAGCCGACTTCCCCTAAATTTGCCCAGCCATCTTCATCAGAACTCTCGGTGATAATGGTTTTGAGTGATTGGATCAATTCCTTTCGGTTGGTCATCCCTTCTTTTTGATGCTCGTGTTTCCCGTTCTGTTCGTGCAGAACTTCAGTATCTCCGGGCTCACTGGCAATGACTTCCAGATATTTGAACTTTTCACAGGCAGAAATAAATGGCGTTGGCGTTTTCTTTTCACCCATGCCGACCACATACATACCGGCTTCCCGTAAGCGGGTAGCCAATCGGGTAAAGTCACTGTCACTGGATACGATGCAAAAACTGTCCACATTATTCGAATAAAGAATATCCATGGCATCAATAATCAGAGCCGCATCGGTGGCATTTTTTCCGGTGGTATAGCTGTATTGCTGAATCGGGGTAATGGAATAGTTCAGCAGCACGGTTTTCCAGGATGCCAGCTGGGGTTTGGTCCAGTCACCGTAGATGCGTTTATATGTTGGCATACCAAGGTTGGAGATTTCGTCAAAAATATATTTAATATACTTATCAGAAACATTGTCTGCATCGATCAAGACTGCGATTTTCATATCATTTTTCATCGGCGTTACCTTCTATTTCTATCGTGATGATTAGTTATCGATCTTTTTGTTACTATCAGTATAATAGAAATTTTGCTTTTTTACAACAGCACAGACTTCACAAAAAAAATAACTGATCACGAGGATCAGTTATTTGATATTTTTATGATATTATGACAATCGATCTAAGGTTGGTCATAAAGATGCTCTTCTTCGCGATCATTGGTCAGGTTTAACTTGTCTAAAACAAAGAAAATCAGACTTAAGATCATCCCGACGATGGTGGAAAGAACCATCCCGGATAATTGAATGCTGCCAAAAGTAACGGCCACACCGGATAAACCAACAACAAAAACGACCGAAGTTAAAGCAAGATTTCGTGACTTGCCATAATCTACCTGAGCATCAACCAGAATCCGAATCCCAGCAGCACCGATCATCCCATAAAGTAAAAAGGAGATCCCGCCAATAACAGGGCCAGGGATAGTTGAGATCAGCATGGACAGTTTGCCAACAAAAGAGCAGACAATCGATAAGACCGCCGCACCAGCGATAACCTGCACACTATAAACCTTGGTCACTGCCATAACACCGATGTTTTCACCATAGGTTGTGGTTGGCACCGAACCGACCATCCCAGAAAGTGCGGTTGAAATATAGTCGCCCAGCAGTGAACGGTGAAGACCTGGATCTTTTAAAAGATCACGATCAACGATTTTACTGGTTACAATCTGGTGGCCAATGTGCTCAGAAGTAAGCACCAGCAGCACCGGCAGAATAATAATAATGGCTTCTAACTTAAATTGTGGGAATTGGAAGTTCGGAATCGCAAGCCAGGGAGCTGCTGCAACGGCCTCAAAGGTTGCTGGTCCGACGACACCCGTGATCAGAGCAGCGATGTATCCGGCAATAATAGAGATGAGAATTGGGATAACAGCCAGAAATTTCTTAAATAAAACCGATCCAAAAACTGCAAAGCCCAGAGTAACGAGAAAGACAATTACATTGTTAGGCTCGATGCTGGTAACAACCTGTTGATAAAGACCAGTAGCTTGATCAAGAACATAGCTGGTAGAAGTAACAACGCCAGCAGTTTTGGCGGCAGTGCCGGCAAGTTCAAGACCGATGAGAGCAACAACCGGACCCATAGCAGCTGGCGGTAAAACCACGTTGATCCAGTCAATCCCAAATTTGTAGATGATCCCGGCCAGGATACAACCACATAAACCGACAACCACAAAGCCGCCTAACGCATAGGAATATCCCCAGGTGGCGATGACGATGCCAGCCGGTGCCAAAAAGGCGAAACTTGAACCAAGGTAGGCCGGGGCCTTTCCTTTAGTAATAAACATAAACAACAAGGTTCCGATACCGTTCATCAAAAGTACAACGGCGGGATTAATGCCAAATAGGAACGGCACTAAAACAGAGGCCCCAAACATTGCAAACATGTGCTGCAAGCTTAAGGGCGCCAGCATATTCAGTGGAACCTTTTCATCCACTTGTATAATTCTTTGAGTATTCAAAAAATATCCTCCATTCTTTCATTTTCCTCTGAAATTATAACATAGGAACGGTGGGGCGCAAAGACTTTATGCAATTATCTGCATAATAATAAAAAAATGTACGGTTTGACATTCAGCGTGCATTTACCAACCACCAATCCTGTGTTACAATGCAAAATAAATCTAGAATTTAAGGAGACTTTCATGAAAATATCAGTCAACACTAAAATATATGCCGTCATCGGCGATCCCATCGCCCAAAGCTTATCGCCGCAGCTACACAATGGGCTATTTGAAACGATCGGAGTGGATGCCCTTTACCTGCCGATTGGGGTAAAAGCTGAGGATTTGGAAAAATTAGTTGATGGATTCCGGCTGATGAATTTTGGTGGGTTTAATATTACCAAACCGCATAAAATGGAAGTCATGAAATATTTGGATGGGTTAGATCCACTGGCCGAAAAAATCGGCGCGGTTAATACTGTTGTTTATCAGGACGGAAAAATGATTGGCTACAATACCGATGGCTTTGGCTTTATCAAATCGATTGAAAATAAAATTGGAGATATTCTCAAAGAAGATTTGACCATCCTTATTTTAGGATGTGGGGGAGCGGTTAAGTCAGTCGCCATGGCATTGGCCGATTGGGGTATTAAAAAAGTTATCATTGCCAATCGAACGGTCGAAAAAGCTGAAGAATTAGCTAATCAAATCAACGAAAGTTGGCCAGGAAAAGCCCAGGCGATTTCCATGGAAGTCTCGGCACTGGAAAAGGCAGTCAATCAGTCAGTCGTAATTGCTAACGGAACCAGCCTGGGGATGGCTGACACCATCGATCAAACCCCGCTTCCCAAAAACTTGATGAAAAAGGATCTGTTAGTTTATGACATGATCTATAGTCCTCCGGTTACTCAGTTTATGAACGATGCAAGCGCAGTTGGTGCCCAAACGGTCAATGGATTGGAAATGCTCTTATACCAGGGGCTGTTAGCCTTTGAATTATGGACAAATGTTTTTCCGGACCCTGAACTGGGAATGAAATTGTTGAAAGACGGATTAAACTGACATGGCAAACTCAAAAAAATTGAATACAATAAAATCGAACTCAACAAAATGCATCGCGCTAATTGGTTTTATGGCCACTGGAAAATCCACCATTGGTCCGCTGTTGGCTGAAAAAATGGGATACACATTTGTTGATACTGATGCCATGGTGGAAGCAGATATGGGTATGAAAATCAGCGATATCTTTTCCGAGATGGGCGAAGATGTTTTTCGGAATGCCGAACATGAGGCATTGAAAAAAGCCTTGGAGATGGAAAACAGTGTTCTTTCCACTGGGGGCGGCATCATTCTTTTTGAGAGAAATCGAAAATTATTGGCAGAAAAAGCTTTCGTAGTCAGTCTTGCGGCTCAGGCCGAAACAATTTTTGATCGGGTAAAAGGTGACAAAACCCGGCCCCTCCTGCAATGTGAAGATCCCTTATTACGAATCAAACAAATGATGTCAGAACGACAACCGTATTATGATACCTGCGATCTGAAAATTTCAACCGATAACTTATCAGCTGAAGCCTGTTGTCAGAGGATTATCAAAGCATATCAAAAAGAATAGGACAAAAAAATACACCGATCATCTGATCGGTGCCATAATTTTTGTTGATTTCAATTTTTGATTCTGATTCCGGTATTATTTCATCGCCTTAAGGTCGCAAATATAGCAGTCGGTCAAGCGCTGTACCGCATCGGGGTTTTTAACAGGCCAGGTGGTTTCCAGTGCTTCGCAATGCCCCGTGGAGGTTTCTTCGTCGAATACAAAATCAATACAGCCATTGCATTTTTTGTCTTTTGTTTTTTTAATCAGTTCAAGAACCGATTCGTTTACAAACTCTCGGAATTCCTTATAAGCAATTGTTTTGTGGTTTTCAAACATGCTCATCACTTCACCTAACTTTCTAAAAATAGTACAAATGAATGGCAATTAAATGCTTGTTTAATAACCAATCTACTAAGTAATATACTACCCCATATATAAAAAAAAACAAGATAATATTTTGTCGTGTTTTCAAATTAAAAAAATAATTTAAAATTAAAAAAAATGATTGAAATTCGTTTTAAGTTGTGTTATTATTTATGACAGTGTCCTATGAGATGCAATGAAATCTAGTTTACGCCGAAGTGATGGAATTGGCATAAGCAGAGAACCCAAATCTTTGATTTGGTGTGAATCGCTTAGTTATATCTATTGTATTTGGAGTACAATTTCTACAACTTAATAAAGTTTTTATTTCGCCGAAGTGATGGAATTGGCATAAGTAGAGAACCCAAATCTTCGATTTGGTGTGAATCACTTAGTTATTTCTATTGTATTTGGAGTACAATTTCCACAACTCAATAAAGTTTTTATTTCGCCGAAGTGATGGAATTGGCAGACGTGACGGACTCAAAATCCGTTGTGAGTGATCACGTGCGGGTTCGAGTCCCGCCTTCGGCACCACTATCGCTCCCTTAGCTCAGTTGGCTAGAGCACCTGACTCTTAATCAGGGTGTCCAGAGTTCGAGTCTCTGAGGGAGCACCAATAATAGCGCATAACAGAGCCGTTTATCGACTCTGTTTTTTTTATTGTCAAAAAATTACCCTAAAATTTTCTAAGATAATAGAGGTGCTTTTGTGGTACCAAATGCGAAAGAGGATGAAAAGACGCCGGTTCCCCGATGTCTCAACGTTTTGATTTCATGCAACCATAATATCACTTTTTTAATCTCTGATTTTTTTATTTTCCGTAATGACAACACTGCATCAATTTTGCAGCTGTGGTTAAATCGTTCACATGTTCTTCCAATAATTTGATATATAAGACTTTGGTCATTGTGTTCTTTCTCCTTTATAATTTATATTCAATTTTTGTTACAATATTATGTGTTTTGATTACATCACTCCGGTTGAGCTATTGTTTATTTTTGTCTATGCTCTTATACTTAAAATATCGGTGTCACATCACTGAAATATTTTAAAAGAGGTACTTGCTATGAGTAATGTAAAAGTCACAGGCTTGACAGAATTAAGTAAAACTCTTGAAAACATTTCAAAAGAAGTTGAATATCTATCAAAACAAAAATCCATTCCCTTTGAGGACGTGATCACGAAATCTTTCATGACAGAAAATACACCTTATAATGATTTTGAGGAATTTTTGAAAGGTGGCGGGTTTTCTATAAATAGTCAAGAAGAATATGACTCGATTGATCAATCAGAATTTGATTCATTTGTTTCATCAATAACAAAATTTTCTGGATTGCAGGAAATGATTGACTTTGCTGGTCGCGAGTATTTTAAAAAACGCTTTGAGAAGATATGCTTCAAACTGTTTGCTTGAGTCGACTAAATCATTTAGCGCTTCCTTATCCTAATGCTAAAATTTGATTAAACATTGCTGTTACTTTACTGTTCGAGGTCAATACTAAATCGAAATTATTTAACCGCTATTCGTAGCGGTTTTTTTTTGTTTATTATTATTGGTATAGATTTTCTTCTAGGACAAACAGATTATTTGATAAAAAATTACTGTAAAGAGTAAGCAATTAGTAAATTACGACATAGTAAACCCCTAAGGATGTATTAGAAAGGTCTTTGTTGCAAAAATCGATTGGAGAATGTATGAAAAATTTTTTTTCTAGCTGAAACAAACATGTATCGAGAAAAGTTGGATAAAAGTAATTAAAGCTGATTGAAGTTGATTTAATAAATTGTGAGCATCGCTCATAAATAATTAGTTAGTCTGATAAAGTGAATTGTTGTTAATAAAAGTATGCTTAAAATTACAACTATTGTTTATTAGTAATGATTAGCGTTTGTTCGCGAAAAATTGGGTAACTTTAGATTAGTCTATATGATTTCTGAAGTAATGATCTGTGAATAAACAGAAGTTGATACTGCTATTCTTTGTGAAAATATACCAACTTCTGTTTTGGATGTTAAGATGTTTTTTAAAAATTCTTATTCTTCTAAAGGTAGCGTAAATCTGAAAATGGCACCGCCGTAACTTTTGTTTGCTGCTTCCATTTTGCCATGGTGAGCGTTGATGATGGATTTGCAGATAGATAAACCAATGCCCATACCCCGGGAGGAATCGGCACTTTGTTTGCCATCAGGGATATAGGATTCAAATATATGCGACAGATGCTGATCACTTAGGCCAGAGCCATTATCAATCACCTCAAACACGGCATTTTCTGCGGTTTTTTTCACTTCTACCCGGATGGTTGAATCGGCCGAAGAGTGTTTGATGGCATTTTCAAGAAGATTGATGAGGACTTGTTCAATTAAGGTTCCATCCATTTCGACAACCAGCAATTCTTCTGGAACTGAAACTAATATTTTTTGTGTGGCGAAGCGCTTGCGGATGCGACTAATCGATTCGGCAACAATTTCTTCGACGGCCTCCGGCGATTTGGTAACCGTCATCGGTCCTTCGCTGATGCGGGTTACCGATAAAAGATTTTCAACCATTCGAATTAACCATTGCGATTCTTCCTTAATGTTGACGATCAAGGTATCAAGGGTTTCATCATCAAAATTCTTTCGGTTTTCTAAAAGGGCTGAGCTTGATCCCAAAATACCCGTGAGCGGTGTCCTCAAGTCGTGGGAAATGGCACGAAGCAGATTACTTCGCAATTTTTCTTTTTCAGATTCAATTAACATCCGGCTTTGTTCAGCTGAAAGGTAGTGTCGTTCCAGGGCCATTTCAGCCTGGGAAGCAATCATGCTTAAAAACAGGCGATTATTTTGGTCGAGTTTTCCGTTTGTACAGGACAGGCCAATCACTCCAAAAACTCTTTTTTCGGAAAAAATCGGCATATAAAAGGCACCCGCACTCGTAAAGGTATCAGTACCCTTGCCAGCACATTTTTTATTGATAAAGGTCCAGTGAGCAATTGCCTTTTCGTCTTCAGACAATAAAAATGAAGCATCCGGGTCATCCAGTGATTGCAAGAAGTTTTCCGGTTTGCCATTAATCGGATCCTGGGTGTAAAAAATTGCTGAACGTTTGAAAATATCGACCAGATAGTGATTCAGTAACCCCACGGTATTCTGCAGATCTCGGGATACCAACAACTTTTTATTAATCTCATACAGCACTTCTGTTCGATGTTCTCTTTCCACCGAAAATTGCGACTGCTTTTTGATCCGCAATGTCAGTGTGCTGGTGGTCAATGCAACCAGCAGCATCAGTGAGAAAGCAATCGGTGATCCTCTTTCGATGGTGTGCAAAGAGAAATAGGGAAATGAAAAAAAGAAATTAAAAAGCAAGACACTTAAAATAGCGGCGGAAATACCATAAATATAACCTGAGGTTACTCTGGAGATGATCAGTACGGATAAGATATAAATCATATTGATGTACTGGTTCTCAAAACCCAGGGTATGAAGCGCCATCGAAAAGAGCGTAGTTCCGCCGAGTGTTATTATAGTTTTCAAGGCGTCCTGGAACGAGAAACGCATATTTTCGCCAAATGAAAATCGTTTATATTTCTTTTTCTTGGCTCCGATTGAAGGAAGTTCGCCTGGGATAATATGTATTTCAATACTTGGCAACTGACTGATCAATTGATCTTCTAAGCTTGGTTTAAATAGATTTCGAAGGCTTTTTTTGGTTCTGCTTTTTCCGATAATGATATTGGTAATACCAGTGAGTTTGGCATAACGGGCAATGACAGTCGGTACATCATAACCGCTGAGATTGACAATTTCGGCGCCCATTCGCTCAGCTAAATCGAGATTATCCCGAATACACTGTTTTTCAATATCGGGAACATAATCAACCCCCAGGTTTTCAACGTAAACGGCAGTCCAAGGCGCATGAAAAGCTTCCGCGGTCCGCTGGGTCCAGCGGATACACTTAGCCGATGAAGGGGAGCTGCTGATACAGACCATCAGTTTTATATTGGCCATTTTCCGGGACAAGCGAGATTCTTTCTGATTGGCATAGCTGATCCGGTTGGCCACTTTTCGCATGGCGATCTCCCGTAACAGACGTAGGTTTTCTTCGGTTAAAAAAGTATTGATAGGATCATCAGTTAACGTTGAACCATCCATTTTTTGTTTGTTAAAGCGTTTTAATAATTCTTCTGGTTCAATATCAATTAACTGGATCTTATCAGCATTATTAAAGACGTGATCAGGGATGGTCTCTTTGACCTTTTCTTTGGTAATGCTTTCAACAATATCCTTCAGACTTTCAAGATGCAGGACATTAACAGTTGTATAAACATCAATGCCGGCATTGAGAAGTTCTTCAATATCCTGGTAGCGTTTGTTGTTTCGAACGCCCGGCGCATTGGTATGCGCCAAATCATCGACCAGGATTAATTCAGGTTTAAGTTCCAGAGCGGCATCCAAATCAAATTCTTTAAGGAGGCTGCTTTGATGTTCCAGAATTTTGAGTGGCAATGACTTAAAATCATGCATTAATTCCATGGTCTCTGGTTGGGCATTTTGTTCCACGCATCCGATTAAAACGTTCACGCCTCGTTTCATTTGTTCCTGGGCATCGTCAAGCATGGCATAGGTTTTTCCGGAACCTTTGGCATACCCGAAAAAGATTTCCAGTCGGCCTTTTTTGTTCAGTTCATATTGTGCTTCAAAAGAATTTGAAGGATCAGACATATTTTTTCCACCATTCGTATAAAATCATTTAGGATTAGTTATATCATAGTTGTCAGTAAAAAAATATATAAAACGGCTAATATGAATATAATCTTTATACGTTAAGGTATTTTCTTTATACAATCTTTATACCAGGTTTGGTAACAAGCTGTCAATCGAAAAGAACCAACTTTTTCATCGCTGGTGTCAACATTCAGGCGGTTAAATCGATTTAAAAAAAAGCAGTCTATTGTAAAAATCCGGTTTATTTGATGGATTTATTCTTAATTTTCTTTCACTAATATGGAAGAATGAGGCTCTTGTTTATTTAAGACTTAACTGTTATAATGGCAAAATCAATATTTAAAACACATTTAATTTATGTTTTTAAATTATTAATCAAAAGGAGAGCAAATGGAATCAACTGAGAAAAATACATGTTCTTATTTAAATTGCAGTTTCAATGTCAGCGGACGATGTCCAGACATGGATGTATTAAAAAATCCCTGGAAAGAAACCGGCTGTATTTTCTATAAAAATAAGAACATTCAGACAGACGATAAAAAAAGCGAATAAGCATAACAAAAAAAACGTCGAAAGGCGTTTTTTTTATGCTCAAAATTCAGTTATTTTAAAAAGTACTTAAAAAAATTCAATACCGTTGCATTTGCAACGGCGCAAAGAGAATGCTCCGGATATAATAGCATCATAGAAACGAGGTAGCGATACCAGTTTAGTTTAGAAATAAAAGATCAAAAATAAATAAAAATTTTGGAGGATTATCTAATGAGTATGTTTTGTTATCAATGTCAGGAAGCGGCCAAGGGACAAGGCTGTAGTGTTAAAGGTGTTTGTGGGAAAAACGAAGAGGTTGCAAAACTTCAGGATTTACTGATTTATACCATTAAAGGAATTTCAGAAATTGTGGTAAAAGGCGAATTGAATGCTAAGGAGCTGGGAGATGTTAACCACGAGGTGCTAAGAAGCTTGTTTATGACCATCACCAATGCCAATTTCGATGACGCCGCATTTGTAAAAGAAATAAAGAAAATGACAACCATGAGAAATCGGTTGCGAGATATGGTGGATGTCGCCAATAAAAAAGACGCCCCCAACTTTTTTCAAAAACTGCTAGGCTTAAAGAAAGAGCAAAAAGGTAAAAAAATTGCCGTTTCTGAACTTCACGATGCTGCCAGATTTGAAGTGGGTACCAAGGCTGAAATGCTTAAAAAAGCAGCGTCTGTGGGCATACTGGCAACCAAAAATGAAGATGTCCGCTCATTAAGAGAATTAATCACCTATGGGGTAAAAGGTTTGGCAGCCTATGCTGAACATGCCTTGAATCTTGGCAAAGAAGACGAAAACTTGTATGCTTTTATATATGAAGCAATGGCAGCAACCCTTAATGATAAACTCAGTGCTGACGATCTGGTGGCCCTTACCTTAAAAACCGGCCAGTTTGGGGTAACCGTGATGGCACTGCTCGACGAAGCCAATACTTCAAAATATGGCAATCCAGAAATAACTGAAGTTAATATCGGTGTTAAAAAGAATCCGGCGATTTTAATCTCCGGTCATGATTTAACCGACCTGGAACAGCTGTTGGAACAAACCAAAGGAACTGGCGTAGATGTCTATACCCATAGTGAAATGCTGCCGGCCCATTACTATCCAGCCTTTAAGAAATATGACAACTTTGTTGGAAACTACGGAAATGCTTGGTGGAAACAGATCGAAGAATTTGACTCTTTTAACGGACCGATTCTTTTTACCACCAATTGTATTGTTCCGCCAAAGAGTGATGAAGTAAAAAAACGTATTTTTACAACCGGTGCTTCCGGCCATCCCGGCTGTACTCATATTGATGCAGATGCCAACGGCAAAAAAGACTTTTCGCAGATTATTGAAATGGCCAAACGACTTAAAGCACCAACTGAAATCGAAACCGGAAAAATCGTCGGCGGTTTTGCCCACGAACAGGTTTTTGCCCTGGCAGACAAGGTTGTCGATGCTGTTAAATCCGGCGCTATTAAAAAATTCTTTGTCATGGCAGGCTGTGATGGACGGATGAAATCAAGAGATTATTACGGCGATTTTGCCGAACAATTGCCAAAAGATACGGTTATCCTAACCGCCGGCTGTGCAAAATATAAATACAATAAGCTGGATTTAGGCGACATCGGCGGCATTCCCCGACTACTTGATGCCGGACAGTGCAACGACTCTTATTCACTGGCATTAATCGCCCTGAAATTAAAAGAAGTATTTGAACTTAATGACATTAACGATTTGCCGATTGCCTATAATATTTCCTGGTATGAACAAAAAGCTGTAATCGTGCTGCTGGCCTTGTTACATCTCGGTGTCAAGAATATTCATCTAGGACCAACCCTGCCAGCATTCCTTTCAGCTAATGTGGCCAATGTCTTAATTGATAACTTCGGAATCGCCGGAATTGGTTCTGTTGATGAAGATATCGCATTATTTATGGGAACAAAATAAATCACCAGGATTATTATCAATCACAAGAACACTATAAAAAAGGAGCTGCCATTTGGCAGCTCCTTTTTGTTTAACTTAACCAGCCAGATGACTGATGAAAAAAGCGATAAAAAATCCTAAGGCCGTGGCCAGGGCGATGAACCGTCCACCTTCTTCAAAAGCTTCTGGCATCATGGTGTCGGCCAGCATTGCCAGGATTGCACCAGCTGCTAAGGAGAGAGTTACCGCGATGATCTCCTGAGAGGCATTGCCTAAAATGGCATAGCCTAAAGCAGAAGCCACGGCCGAGGCTAAAATAGTGATCCCCCAAATTGATAAGATATAAAGGTGGGATTTTCCGGCGCTTTTCATCCCCTGGGCGCCGGAGATTCCTTCCGGCAGGTTGCTGAGAAAAACGGCGATCATCATACTCACTCCAATACCTTCGCCGGCCGCCAGACCAATGCCAATAGCCAGGGATTCGGGAATCCCATCTAAGACCGCGCCAAGTAGGATGGCCGAACCGGAGTTACTGGTCGGGGTGCTGTTTTTGTGGGCCATAATTTTACCATGACCATGTTTGCGGAAATGTCCGCCGGCATGATCGATTAGATAATCACCGATTACAAATAATAGGGTACCGATTAAGAAACCAATGGAGACAGATACGAAACCACCGGTTACAAAAGCATGTTCCATCAGGTCGAAGGTCAGGGCGGAGATCATGACGCCAGAGCCAAATGCCATAATTGCCCCTAAGATGTATTTGGGTATTTTCAGATACATACCAAAAAGTGCCCCAATAAAAAGGGTAGACCCGCTGATGAAACCAAAGATTGCAGCCATCGCCATATCAAAAATCCTCCTTTAGTATATAGATAGAAAAATCGAAATAAAAACAAGATCAGTTTCATTGAGTTTAACACCGATTTATGATGATTGTCAAATAAAGAATAAAGCATGATTGCGGTCGTGAGTTTGCGGGGGAAAATATTTGAAACCGTTTATTCTTTTATTATGGCAAAAAGAATGTTAGGATATTAATATGATAAAATCAATATAAAAAAACGCAAAATAAATGAGGTTAAAAATGAGTGAATTAATCAAAGCGATGGAATCTTGCTTTAATCAGCAAATATATAAAATCATCCTGAGCAAACCGAAAAAAAAATCAGCAGAGAATATAATGAGCTATAAAAAAATTACCATCAGCCAGATAAATGCTGATTATCATCTGGAAAAATTTACAGATACTCAGGTTTTTAATGAGAATCTGAATGAACAAGCGCTGAAAGATTTTTTGCTGATAGCGCTGGCGGATGATTTCCTGCAATACAATGCCTGGGATCAGCAATATGAATATATTATCCAGGTCAGTAAAAAAGGGAAGCTCTCAGCATCAAAAAAAACCGTTAAAGAAGCGCCTAAAATGGCAATCAATCACAACCGTGAAAAAAACTATCTCCTTAAAGAAGGGGTTGTCATTGAGCCGTTGATAGATATGGGGATTTTTACCAAAGAAGGAAAAGTTGTCAACACCATGTATGACAAATTCAAACAGATCAATCGCTTTGTGGAAATCATCGATGATGAAATCAAGAATCTTGATCCCGACATACCATTAAATATCATTGACTTTGGCTGTGGAAAATCGTATCTGACCTTTATTTTATACTATTATCTCACTGAAATAAAAAAAATGAAGGTACGCATCGTCGGATTGGACTTAAAACAGGATGTCATTGCCCGGTGCAATGAAAGTGCCAGGAAATACGGGTACGAGCAGCTGTCCTTTGAATTGGGAAACATCCATAGCTACGAAAGTGAGTTTCCCGTGGATATGATTATCACCCTGCATGCCTGTGATACCGCCACTGATTTTGCTTTATTCAATGCCGTCAAATGGGATGCCAAGCTGATTTTTTCAGTGCCCTGCTGTCAGCACGAGTTAAACGGCCAGATGGAAACCGAAGCGCTGTCATTGTTGACTAAATACGGCATTATCAAGGAACGAACGGCAGCCCTGATGACCGATGCCATTAGAGGAAGTCTGCTGGAATATTGTGGTTACAAGGTACAGCTGCTGGAATTTGTAGATCTGGCCCACACCCCCAAAAATATTTTAATCCGGGCCAGGAAAGCAAAATCGAGTGAAAAAAAGCGGAACGAAGCATTGAATGAGGTCAATCAGGTGATCCAGACATTCTCGTTCAAACCAACCCTCTATCAACTGTTGGACGCTGAGGGGATGATAAAATAAATTCTGAAAGTCAATCTGGAATAACGATTGTCCAAAATACGGAGTGGTCTCGGTATTTGCAAAAAAGCTCATAAATAATTAATAGCAAAGTAGGTGAAATGCAATGTCTGAACATGATCACGAACACAATCATTTAGAAACGGCTCATAACCACGATACATTGAAATTATCTGGTAAAAAAATATTCTGGGTGACCGTTTTAAATGCGACCATTACCATTGCTGAAATCATCGGCGGTATTTTATCGGGCAGTCTGGCATTATTATCCGATGCCGTTCATAATTTAAGTGATACGGTTGCCATAGCCCTCTCCTACTTGGCTAATCGTATTGCTCAAAAACCACATGATGAAAAGCGAACATATGGCTATAAACGGGCTGAAATTCTATCCGCATTTGTAAATGCAACCGTGCTATTAGCTTTGTCTACTGTATTAATCGTTGAAGCAATTAAGCGATGGCAGTCTCCGGAAAACATTGACGGTATCCTAATGATCATTGTGGCATCGATAGGATTGGTAGCGAACTTTATTTCAGTATTTTTGCTGGAGAAGGATTCCCATGAAAATTTAAACATCAAGTCCAGCTATCTTCATCTGATCAGTGACACGGTATCATCCATCGGGGTTCTGGTTGGTGGGATTGCGATTCAGTTATGGAATGTTGTCTGGATCGATCCACTTATTACAGTGTTAATTTCACTATATATTATTAGGGAAACCTGGCATGTTATCAGAAAAACAGTTGAAATTCTGATGCAATCCTCGGCACCTCTGGATTATGAAGCAATCAAAATCGATATTGAAAAAATTGATAAGGTCAAGAACCTTCATCATGTTCATTCATGGATGACGAATGAAAAAACGATTTATTTTGAGGCGCATGTTGATATGGAAGATATGCCGTTATCCGAGGTAGAAACGATTTATGATAAAATTGAACATTTGCTTCTGGAACATTATGGTATCTGCCATGTGACACTACAGGCAGAAGTTGATAAATGTTGCGATAAACGGCTGTTTAAAATATAAAGAGATAAAGTTTGAAAGCTATGATAATACGGAACATTAAGATGATCAATATAAAAGCGGGAAGCCAACACCGGCACTGGGCGTAGATGAACTGATGAAGTTTTCTGGCAAGATCCCGTCGGTTGAGGAACTGAAAAAATATCTGCAATAAATAAACTATTTAGCCGGTTGGATTAAATCCAACCGGCTATTTTTGAATACACTTAAAATAGGTTAAGTTGATCGCTTTTGATTAGCTCAGCTAGTTTTTTGACATTGGCTTCAATCTGGTCGATAATCGCTATAAATTCCGTATCGCTTTTCCCACTGGGGTCTTCCAGTCCCCAGTCTTCGACATAGCGGCTAGGCAGGTAGGGGCAGACTACGTTGCAGCCCATTTTGATGACAATATCAATCGGCGGAAGTTCGGTTAGTAACTTGGCGTGTTGCGTTGCCTCCATATCAAGATCATATCGTTCTTTCATCAACCGAACGGCATCCTGATTGATTTGCGGCTTGGTCTCAGTTCCGGCAGAATAGCTTTCAAAAACATCACTGGCAAATTTTTTCCCCAGGGCTTCAGCCATTTGGCTCCGGCAGGAATTATGGACACAGACAAAAAGAACTTTAATCATCGTTTAAACTCCTGTCAATAAAGATTTGACTATAATGTTAACACAATCAAAAAATACGAACGAGATAAGTTATGTTAAATTTAAAAAATAGTTTTGACGGTTAGTTTTTAGCATGCTATCATAATAACATAGTAAACATATAAGAATTAAATAAAAAATAAAGGTGGTTTCTGAGATTGTTCAGAATTTAGAGAAAGAGGTCATTAGATTTCAATCACTAATGTTTTTGCAAGGAGGTTTTATGAAAAAGATACTTGATTTTAACTGCACATTTCTGGACTTGGCAGGCATACCGCCAGAAATATCAACACAACTGAATTTAACATTTCCAGAAGCATATCAGACGGCTGAAAATATGACAAAGATTGCAGCTTCGATTCAGGGATATAAGCAAAACCCATTTTCCATTTTACCATTTTGTCATACTGTCGAAGGCGAAGCTCTCGGAAGTGATGTGAACTATGGCAATGGCGAGGTGGGACCGCGTGCTAAATCTTATCGGTATGACAAAGCGGAACAGCTGCTGGAATTGCCTGAAATTGATTTTGACAGCGGGCGAATTGCCGAAGTATTGCGAGCCTGCGAAAATCTGCGAGCAGCGCATCATAATGTCATGTTGGAAATATCAGGTCCCTTTAATATCCTCAATGGGCTTATTGATGCGGGGGTGGTATTAAAGGCTTTGCGAAAACAACCAGATGTGATGGAACAGGTTTTTGATAAGCTCAGGCGTCAATTGGTGAACTATGTAAAAAAGGCGAAGGAAAGTAAAGTCAACATCATTGGCTATGCGGATTCTTCGGGGGGATTAAATATCGTCGGCCCCAAATTTACTGAAACAGTGGTGGAAACATTTACCTATCCGCTACTTAAAGAAATTGAGGAAATAATCGATGGGGATATGATTGTTCAGATGTGCCCAAAGACAAGTTTGGCTTTAGTTGGAACTGAGAAGGCAACTTTTAGAAATATTGAGGTCGAGCCCGGTATTACTTACAATGAAGCGTGCGTAGAAATGATCGGCAAAACAAAATTTGCCGGGCAGATGTGTGTTAAAAACACCGGCTACCAATTGAAAAGCGGCATTTTTAAAGCAATTGATTTAAAATAGTTGTTTTGTTAAAAAGTTAATAATGAAGTTGTGAAATAACCATTTGAAAGATTAATGGTTATTTTTTTACGTTAAAATGAATCAAATATTGACACGCATTATTCACAAGCGTATAATAAAAATATTAATAAGGAAATAATTATATCATGAAACGAGGTATAAAGAATGAGTCAAGAGTTACCAGGCTTTATTATGTGTGTTTGTACAGGAAAATGTCCGGGATTTCAAGCTATGGATATTTGGGATTTTATCAATCAGGTGCGGGTCGAATTACCAGTTGAATATGCCTTTATTCATCCTCAGTTATGTGAAGAAGATGGGGACCGTTTTTTAGCAGATTTTTTGAAGTCCCATCGAAAACTGATCATTGGTGCCTGTGCGCCCAACATGCAGCGTAAGATGTTTAAAGATGCGTTTAAAGAAGCGGGACTTAATATTGAAGAAGATGCTGTTATGCTGGATATCCGGGATATGACGAATGAGCAAGCTTTTGAAGTAGTGGAAAATAAGCTGGAAGAAATGGGATACGAGGTGTAGTCATGAGTGAATCGACCTTTATGGGCGTGGAACGGGATCGGATTGATTGGTCTCCCCGAATTGATTTTTTAAAATGTAATGATTGTATGGATTGCGTCGAATTTTGTCCCCACCAGGTTTTTGAAGTGGATGAAAATGCCAAACCGAAATTAAAAGTTAAAAACCCCAATAATTGTGTTGTTTTCTGCCGCGCCTGCAGTAAAACCTGCGGTCCCGATGCGATTACCTTTCCCGATAAAGCCGAAACGACCAAGATGATCAAAGCCATCCGTAAAGCAGAAAAAGCAGCAGAAAAAGAGGTCGAAGCCAATGAGTGAGACAATTTGTGTATTACCCTGTAATGGTTTGGATAAATGCGCCGGGGATTTATCTCGTCGGGCGGCTCTGCAACTGACCCAGTCGGAAGACGTGGAGTTGATCTGTCCGGTTTTATTAAATCAGAACAAAAGCCGTTACGAAAAAGCCCTGGAAGCTGGGGATTTAACTGTTATTGATGGTTGCAACACCCGCTGTGCCAGCAAACTGGCCGGAGATTTGGGACTTGCCATTAAAGATAAAGTCAATGTCAGCGAGGTAGCCAAAGCACTGGATATCAAGCTGGGGGTTGAAATTCGGGAAGATCAGGAAACACAGGCTGTGGTTCAGGCTGTGCTGGAAAAAATAAACAGCTCCGTGATTGACCGAGCCGAGTCGGAATTTGTTGAACCGGAATCCATCGACTATAATACCTTTTCCCATGGCAAGTTTATATTCAAAGTACCAACAGCTAATTATTTTTTCAACGAAAATGATTGTTGGGTGACGGTGTCCGGTAAGTTGGCCAGAATCGGCGTCAGTGATTATGTCCAGCAGAATTTATCAGATATTCTTTATGTGGATCCACCGGAAATCGGCGATGAATTTGAACAATTTGATGATTTAGGCAGCATCGAATCCAGCAAAGCAGTATTTGAGATTATTTCGCCAGTATCCGGTACCGTGGTTGCCGTTAATACCGGGTTAAATGATGCCCCGGAGCTGGTTAACGAAAGCCCCTATGAAAAGGGCTGGTTAGTGGAAGTACGTCTCAGTGATTTCGAAGAAGATCAGGATCTCCTCCACGATTGCCCGGCCTATTTTGAATTTTTACAACGAAAGGTAGCAGAAGTAGATGTCTAAAATAAAAGTAATTCCCTGCAGTGGGATTGGTAAGGTATTAGGCTTATTAGCCAGAGAATCGGTTTTGATGGTAACCCAGGAGAAATGTCCCAATGAATCAGAAACACTTTGTTTGGCGCATGTCGTTACGGGGGATGATGAAGTAGTGGCCAAGATAAAAGGGCAACCTTGTATTACGATGGATGGATGTCCCAAATATTGTGCCAAAAAAAGTGTGGAAGCAGCCGGTGGTGAAGTCGATCACAGTTATAAAGTTCCCGATTTCATGAAACCGCATCGCGGCGAAGAACACGGTACTGGCACTTATTTGACAGCGGATGGCTGGAAATTTGCCGAAGAACTCTCGGATATTTTAGCAAAAACAGTCATTGAAATGCAAGAAGAGGTGAGATAAATGATCGTGAATAAAATTGGGGTTATTGGATGTAGTGGAGAAGAATGCTTAGGGGGAACAATTTCCCGTTTGGTGGTGCGAAAAATGTTGGAAGAACTTCGTCCCGGGATGACCACTTCCTTATGCTTGCCTCTTTTTATTGCAGGAGATGGCGGTGAACGGGAATTTGCAGAGAAATACCCGACTATTTCCATTGATGGCTGTTCAAAATGCTGTGCCAAACGGGCCATTGAAAAATACAGTAATGCCGTCGCTGGAAGCATCGATATATCAGAAATCATTGGGGAAGATAAAGCGCTCGAAAAACCGTTGTCGACCCGAAATCTGACAGCGGAACATCTCGAATTCGTCAAGCAAACAGCAGAAAAAACGTGTGAAATCTATGATGGGATTTCATCATAATAAGCAGTGTCGAAGAATATCTGTTTTATCGAAATTAAACGAGAAAAAGTCATATTGTCTCAAATGCTGAGTTGATATGACTTTTTATATTATAAATTTAAAAAACAATCACGCTTCGTCGGTTTCATACCCAAGCAATTGAAGATGGGCTTCCAGGCTTAAATAATTGGGTGCATATGCTTCTTCTTTCATGAGGGTGCACTGATGAAGCCGACAGGTGCCTAAGATCAATTTAGATGCAAAAGCCATACAGGAACCCTGACCACAGACCTTACAGCCGATCTTTTTTGGCAGCAGTTTGTAAAGCTGAATGGCACTGGGGCGTTCCCGGGTTTCCTCATTGGGCGTGATGTTAGCCCGGTTTTCCCAGGTCTCATTGATAAGCTCATGAATGTGATCGATCATTTCGTAACACTGAGATTCATTAGTTAATTGGGTACAGGTGAGACGATCATTGGCAATATTAATAATGTGGCTGCCAATTTTGTAGGTAAAAGTATGTGCTGATGGTATATAGAGACCAGTTTTTATGACTGTATTCAAATAGGGCATGACTTCAGGAACCGGATGAGTCAGTTTAGCCCGAAACTTAATCCGACCGCCACCGGTGGTGCAAGGTTTGATATAAACAAGGCTGATTGAAGGTAAATACATTAGACATTCTCCTTTAAATATGATTTTAAGCCATTAACCAGAGCATCAATATGAGCGTACTCATTAAAATAGCCAATGCCGATACGACAGGTACCCCGGGTAACGGTGCCAATCAGACGATGAGCACTGGGGGCACAATGCAAACCCGCTCGGATCATCACATGGCATTCCTGATCCAAGAAATAAGCGATTTCTTCCGGGATATGTCCTTCAATGTTAAACGGAATGACCCCAACACTTTTGGAAGAATCTTGAGGACCATATAATTCAATTCCAGGAACGGTAGCTAAAGCATTTAGGGCATAGTCCATCAGGGCGTCTTCTTTGGAACGAATTGTTTCCAGTCCTTCCGATTTTAAAAACGCCAGCGCAGCGCCCAGACCGATAATGCCACTGACATTCATGGTGCCGGCCTCCAGATGGTTGGGATAATAATCCGGCTGGTATTCATAGGCTGAGTCACCGCCGGTGCCGCCAGAGATGAGGGGATGGATATCCACATCGCAATTCACGATCAATCCGCCAGTACCCATTGGTCCTAGTAGGCTTTTATGACCGGTAAAGGCCAACAGATCAATCTGCTGAGCCTGGACATCAATCGGAACAACCCCGGCCGTCTGGGCGGCATCCACCAGAAAAAGAACTCCTTTTTCATGAGCTAATGCGCCGATCGCGTCAATCGGTTGAATGGTACCCAAGACATTGGAAGCATGGGTGAAGACAATCATTTTTGTGTCTGGAGTTAAAGCAGCTGCCACATCGCTGATATCTGTTTCGCCCTGGGCGGTGGCTGGGACGATGGAAATGGAAATGCCCAGATCCCGCTCCAGCGTTTTTAAACATCGCCAGACAGCGTTGTGTTCCAAAGCGCTGGTGACCACATGATCGCCGGGTTTTAAGATACCCTGAAGAGCCAGGTTTAAAGATTCGGTAACAGAAGAGGTGAAGACCACAGTTTTGGGATCGGTATGGTTAAAAAGTTTGGCCAGACTTTTTCGGGTCTGATAGACGAGACCATCTGCCAAAATTGCCTTTTCATAGGAACCGCGACCGGAAGTCCCACCATTATTAACAATATAATCATAAATCGCTTCCGGGACAGCTAATGGTTTAGGAAAGGTGGTTGCGGCATTATCTAAATAAATATCCATGAACGTCTCCTTCTATAATCAAATAATAATATGCTTAGTTGTTCTTTTATCATAGACGCTAAAAATAAATCCGTCAATAAAATTAACAGGTAGAATTTGGGTTGATAAAAATTCAGATGTTACAAATAGAATTAAAAAAGAGATAAAAAATTACAGTTGACAAATTAATCTGAACGCGATATCGTATGAATAAATAATCATATGAACGGATGTTTATTTGAAGTCTATGCGTACGCTGATCAGATAAAAAGGGAGCAAAAATGAAAATTACGATTATCGGTGCTGGCCCGGGGGGGTATGAGGCCGCCATTATGGCTGCTAAATTAGGTGCAGAAGTGACTGTTGTAGAGAAAAAGGAAGTTGGCGGAACCTGCCTAAATATTGGTTGTATTCCGACTAAGGCTTTGCTGGCATCGTCAGATGTTTTGACAACCTCATTGGAAGCCGAAAAGTTTGGGGTCTATAATGATCATACGACTGCTGATCTAAAACAAATGATTGAACGAAAAGATAAGGTGGTATCCGGTTTAGTTAAGGGAATTGAATTTCTTTTCGAATCGAACCGTGTGAATTTGGTTCGCGGTATCGGCAAACTGATCGATTCAAAAACGGTTGAAGTTCGATGCGATGATGGCAGTATTGAAATCCTGGTAAGTGATAAAATATTATTGGCCACTGGTTCTGCGCCCATCTGTCCGGATATGTTTCAGTATGATGGAGAAAAAGTGGTTACCAGCACCGAAGCATTGGCTTTGACAACACTACCCAAATCGATGATTGTTGTTGGTGGTGGTGTTATCGGGTGCGAACTGGGACAATTTTTTAGTCGAATGGGGACGCAGATTACGATTGTGGAAATGGCCGACCAGATTTTGAGTTCCGAGGACGGGAGCGTGGCGAAACAACTTTTGCGGCAATTTAAACGGGAAAAAATAAAAGTAATAACAGCCAGCGGTGTTGCTGACGTGATGATTCAGGACTCCGGCGTGGTAGTAACATTGACAAATGACAAAACTTTAGCAGCTGATATGATACTGCTTTCCATAGGCCGATCCAGCTATGCTAAAGGACTCAATCTGGAAGCAGTCGGAATTAAAACGGACCCCCAGGGCCATATTGAAGTCGACGATACTTTGGAAACCAGTGTCAAAGGGATTTATGCCGTGGGCGATCTTATCAACACACCATTTTTGGCGCACGTCGCGTCCAAAGAAGGGATTATTGCTGCCGAAAATATGTTGGGGAAAACTAAAACCGCGGTTCATAAAGCTATCCCCAGATGTGTGTATACTGATCCCCAGGTCGCTGCTGTTGGGGTAACCGAGAAAGAAGCACAGAAAAGGGGAATCTCATATAAAATCGGCAGTTTTGATTTTAGAGCATTGGGAAAAGCCCAAATCATCGGGAAAATCCAGGGACAGGTTAAAATCATTGTGGATGAAAAGGATGTGGTGATCGGAGCTTCTATTGTTGGGCCTGAGGCGACGGATCTGCTGGCAGAGTTAACCATGGCAGTACACCTTGGTTTAACGGCAGAAGTGCTGGGAGATGTGATCCATTCACACCCAACCCTGTCCGAAGCCATTATGGAAGCACTTCATGATGTTCATGGGAAATCAATCAATAAAGTATCATTACACTTATAAACTTACATTTATAAAATGAAAAAAACTTGACATGATCACATGAAAGAGTTATCATATGAATACAAAGACATATGATTTGATAATCATATAAGAAAGCAGGATTATGATGTATAAAAATTTTACCCCCGATACAATTAATTTAACTAAATATTTATTCTATACCGGCAAAGGCGGCGTTGGCAAAACCTCCACCGCCTGTGCAACGGCGGTTAGTCTGGCCGATCAAGGAAAGAAAGTATTTCTTGTCAGCACCGATCCAGCGTCAAATTTACAGGATGTATTCGAAACCGAATTAACCGGACAGGGAGTACCCATTAAAAACGTACCGAATTTAATGGTTGCCAATCTGGATCCAATTCAGGCAGCTGAAGAATATAAGGAATCCGTAGTTGGACCATATCGTGGAAAACTACCCGATGTGGCCATTGCCAGTATGGAAGAACAGTTGGCTGGTTCATGTACGGTTGAGATTGCCGCTTTTAACGAATTTTCCCGATTCATTACCGATGAAAAGATGAGCAACGATTATGATTACATTATCTTTGATACCGCTCCTACTGGCCATACTCTGCGAATGCTGCAATTGCCATCAGCCTGGGACAGTTTTATTGATGAAAGTACCCATGGCGCTTCCTGTTTGGGACAGTTGTCGGGTTTAACCGAACAAAAGAAAATGTACGAAAAAGCAGTCAAAACTCTATCCGATGGGGATATGACCACCCTGATTCTGGTTTCCCGTCCAGAACCATCACCATTGGCCGAAGCTGCCAGAGCCTCCCAAGAATTAAAAGAAATTGGGGTGGAAAATCAGATTCTAATTATCAATGGTGCCCTTGAAAATTTTGACAAAACCGATGAAATTGCGACAGCTTTCTATAGCAAACAAAAAGATGCCGTCAACAAAATTCCCAATAGTTTAAAGACTCTGGACATTTATACTCTGCCGCTGCGCGCCTATAATATTGCCGGCGTGGATAATATTCGTCGCTTATTTACCGAAGATGATGTGCTTGAAGTAGAAAAAATTAAAGAAATCAGCGACATGCCCGGTTTGGAAAAACTGGTGAAAGATTTGTATGATTCAAATAAAAAAGTTATCTTCACTATGGGTAAAGGTGGTGTTGGTAAAACCACTATCGCAGCTGCAATCGCACTGGGTCTTTCAAAAATGGGAAAAAAAGTTTTTTTGACCACCACCGATCCAGCCGGTCATATGAGCGCATCAACTATGGGCGGTGAAAATATCACTGTCAGTAATATTGATGAAGCCGAAGAACTGCAAAAATATCGGGATGAGGTTCTCGGAAAAGCAAGAGCCGCTAATATGAGTCAGAATGACATTGATTATATTATCGAAGATCTGGAATCTCCCTGTACCCAGGAAATTGCCGTATTCAGAGCCTTTGCTGAACAGGTCGAAAAAGCTGAAGATGGTGTAGTTGTGATTGATACGGCTCCAACCGGCCATACCTTGTTACTGCTGAACTCCACCGAGAGCTATCATAAAGAAATGCAACGATCCAATGCTGACATTCCCGATTCCGTTGTCAACCTGTTGCCACGTCTGCAAAATCAGGCCGAGACAGAAGTTGTTATTGTGGCGTTGCCAGAAGCCACCCCAGTTTTTGAAGCGCTCCGCTTAGAAGCCGATTTAAAACGTGCCGGCATTATGAACAAATGGTGGGTAATGAACGCCAGTCTTTTGGCCACTGACACCAAGGATCCTTTCTTACGGGCAAGAGCTAATAACGAAGAAAAATGGATTAAGCGAATCGCTGAAGATACCAAAGGCAATTATGTGGTTATTCCCTGGAAAAAATAAACGTGTCTGTTTAGACAAATAAAAAACCAAGTTAATTAAATTAAAAAATAAAAACTAGAGGAGAAACAAAATGATTATTACAGACGAAGCAAAAGTGGTATTGGAAGAAATGTTAAAAGAAAATGGTCAAGATGCACTACAGGCATCGCTTGAACAAAGCTGCTGCGGAACCTCCCTTTATTTTACCTTTACCAATAAAAAAGCCGATGACCAACCAGTAGTTGTTAATGGCATTAACGTATTGATGGAGGGCGAAGCTGTGCTAAAAACAAATACAGTGACGTTGAAAATCGATGATGAAGGAAAGTTGACTGTTGAAGATTCAGCTCAGTCATCGGGTTGTTGTTAATTCAAAAGATCAAATACAGATGTTTTTCATAAAGAAACGAATAAAAATTAAGAAAATTCAAAAAACTTCCAGAAAAAAATAAAAAGATAAAAATTCACTCAGGTAGGGTTGTTTGGGGGTTGTCATCAGGCAACTTAACCAGCAACCCTTAGCTTTGATTTGAAAGGAAGAAAATGGATATTTTACAGGAACAGTTGAAAGCAAAAAAAGCAGGACTTGCGTATGCCATCCTAACCGTGGTTGAAACTGAAGGAACATCGCCCAGTAAAATCGGCAAGAAGATATTTTTGCTTGAAGATGGGTCTGCCATGGGAACCATTGGTGGTGGTGAATTTGAACGTGAGGCGTTAGAAGACGCAAAAAAGGCCATTAAAGACCGGCAGAGCTATTTTAAGCGCTACGAACACATTCCGACCTATGAAGCGGTTGGTCTGGGATGTACCTTCGCTGTTAGTTTGTTCGTTGAGGTGGTAAGCCCGCGATTAAAGCTGGTGGTTTGCAATGCTGGTCATGTTGGCAGTGCCGTTTTGCGGTTGGCAAGACTACTTCATTTTGAGACCATCCTTTTTGATACCCGTCAACCCGAACAGATCCAAGATCAGATTGAACAGGCCGATCAGTTTATTCCTTGTGATGATTTTGAAAAAGCCATTCTTGAAGCGGATATCCCTGATGGTGCCTACTACGTCTGTTGTGCCTCAACCCATACCCAGGATAAATCGGCCCTTAAAGGTTCATTGCAAAAGAACTTTGCTTATGTCGGGATGCTGGGGAGCTTTCAAAAAACAAAAGAAATGTATAAGCAATTGGAAGAAGAAGGGATCGCTAGAGACTTGCTTGAACAGGTCCATACTCCAATCGGTCTTGATATCTGTGACATGTCACCGGAAGAGGTCGGCTTTTCTATTCTGGCCGAAATTCTGATGATTAAAAATGGTGGCACCGGGAAGCCTCGTAAAGAGCTTAAACGGAGACCACCTGAAAAAACGAATAAATAAAAGTTTAAGCGTATTGGGTTATCTTAAATAACTTAACTTATCTATACGAGCACCTATAAGAGGAGGAAAAATGACAGTCGTTGAAATACTTAAGGTTTTATCGGATACCAATCGTTTAAGGATTCTTAATCTGTTGTATGCACAGGAGTTGTGTGTGTGTGAGTTGGAGTATTTATTGGGTATTTCGCAATCCAATTTATCAAAACATCTCCGGTTGATGAGCGATGCCGGTTTTCTGGAAAGCCGTCGGCAAAATAAATTTGCTTATTATAAAATAAAAGAGTTGGTTCTGACAGAGCATCCTTTTTTGATTGCTATTTTTGAAACAGAATTAAATAAAGAAGACTTTCTGTTGGACGAATTAAATAAACTGAGCAAATACCAGGAGAGTGAACTAACCTGCCATAATATAACAGCGTTGATTGTGTAAAGGCGTAATATCTGAAACAGGTCATCAAAGAAACAAAATACATAGTCTAGTAATTCCAAGAACGTACCGCAAAGTAAGAAGAATCTTACGCTACGGTACGTTTTTTATTTTGAAAATTATTGACATGGTATTTCAAATCTGTTAGGATATAAACAAATATTTATATAAGTAGTCATTTATATTGATGGACATTTATATATGGAGGATCATGAATGGAAGAAGTTGAACGACTGCAACATTATTTTCAAGTGCTAAGTGATGTGAACCGTTTGCGGATTATAAAGTTTATTGATAAAGAAAAACGTTCTGTTTCGGAGATTGTAAAGAATTCGAGTATGTCACAACCATTGGTATCCCATCATTTAAAAGTATTAAAAAACAGTCACTTAGTTGAAACCCAAAGAGAGGGGCCATTTGTTTTTTATCAATTAACAAATCCGAAAATTCTTGATATTTTGGGACTTTTTGAAGAAATGTTGCCAAAAGAAAATCTGGTTTCAGATTTTAGTCCAATGTTTTGCTGCCCCAGTTGGTGGGGAAATTCTAATTAGTTTAAAAATTTTGAAAAATAAAGAAAAAATTTGAAGGAGGATAATTGAAATGTTGAATGATTTAGAAAAGGAATTTGACAATCTGCCAAAGGAAGAAAAGGCTAAAGCGGTTGAACAAATACTGGATCGTTTTATTAAGCATTCAGATGATGCTGAAAAAACTCAGTTGATGATGAATGTCATGCCGAAAATGATGGGAAATGAAATGTCGATGATGAAAATAATGTGTCAGCAAATGATGGCTCCGCAAATTGGCAACGCCAAAACCAGCAACACGCATGGTTCTAATTCTTGCTGTAGTGACAAGAATGAATCAATGTTTTCAACAGTAGAAATAAAGAATATTTTTGATGATTGGGTACTTCAGGTTCAAGAAGAGATAAACAATCTAAGAACTGAAAATAAAGGGATCAGTAAAGAAGAACTTGCCCAAAAAATTAAAATTTCAGTCGAGAGTCTGGAATATTTTATCAAAGACGACATTGCGAATGAAAATCTAACGAGCTCTGATTTTGAAGTGATAAAAATAGAAAAAATAAATAATATTTGTCCGATGTGTGAGGATTATGCCAAAGAACAAACCAAAAAACCAGTCGTTATTATGAGTTGTGAGGGGGCTTGCCTCCGTGGTGAAATATCAAGACGGGCAGCCAATCATATTTGCCACGATTTAATCCCAGCTAAAACGGTTAGATTATGTCTGGGTGGCGCTTTCACAAAAGACGGCGGCCAAAGAAATTTGGTCAAAAATGCCGAACGGGTTATAGCGCTGGAAGGTTGTTTCATCAAATGTGCATCACGAATGATCAAAGGCGTCGTTCCTGATGCTGAGCCGGAAGTGATCATCACCGATAAACTCTTTACTTTTGATACAAATATATTTGGCATTAACGAAATGACCAAAGAAGAAATTCATGATAATTCCCTTGAGGTCGCAAAAAAAATTGTTGAACAATTATAAAGTGTGTATAATAAGGAATTTTAATTTCCCAAACCAATTCAACACGATGATTTATTGACAATCACTTGAATTAATGATAAAAATAGTTATATAAATGGCGTAAAAAGTTGACTGAAACCTGAGGCTTTTGAGAAAATGAATAAGCTATCATTTTAGAAAAGTGGTGAAAAAAGTGATTGGTTGTATTTGGGACGAATTTAGTAAGCCGCTAAAAGGATATATAAAAAAACGTGTCGATAATGAGGAAGATGCCGAAGATATTCTACAGGAAGTCTTTATCAAGATCAATAATAATCTGAAGAATCTCGAAGATGAAAAAAAGATTCATGCATGGATCTATACCATCGCCCGGAATGCCATCACTGACTACTATCGAAAAAACAGCAAAAGACCCCAACTCACAGAACTGGATGAGAATATTTCAGACAACAGCCCGGTGGAATTGACCGCCAACCTGGAAATTGCCGCATGTCTTAAGGGGATGATCAACAACCTGCCTGAGAAATACAAAGAGACAATTCTACTTTCAGAATTTGAAAAGTTATCCCAGAAAGAAATGAGCGAAAAATTGGGAATGTCCATCTCCGGCGTAAAGTCCCGAGTTCAGCGGGGACGAAAAATGCTTAAAGAAATGTTACTGGGATGCTGTCATCTTGAATTTGACAGTCTGGGTCATGTGATTGACTATGAACATAAAGAAAAAAATTGTAGATTTTGCAAGAAAAAGGACGTTTAGTTGCGTCCTTTTTTTGGTATTACGTCTTTATAGGTAGAAGATATTAAATTAAAAGAGGTGTTTAAAGATGACGAATGAAAGTAATTCAGGATGTTGTTCAGGAACAACAGGGTGTTGCGGAAGCGTAGAAGAGATAAAAATTATAAGAAACAAAATAACAATTGATTTTCTATATCTTGATTTGAGTGTCTGTACTCGCTGTCAGGGTACCGAAAATACCCTAGATGAAGCTTTGAAGGAAGTTGCCGCTGTACTTGAAGCAACTGGGACAGAGGTACAACTAAACAGAATCCATGTAAATACCAAAGAGTTAGCAGTAACCTATAAATTTCTCAGTTCACCGACAATCCGTGTCAATGGACATGATATTCAGATGGAATTTAAAGAAAGTATGTGTGAATCCTGTGGTGATTTGTTTGGGGATGTCGTTGACTGTCGCGTTTGGATTTATCAAGGCCAAGAATATAATGTGCCGCCTAAGGCGATGGTTGTTGAAGGAATCCTTAAGGCAGTCTATGGTGGAAATATAGCTGTTAATGTTGCTGAACAGGAATATGTGATACCTGAAAACTTAAAACATTTCTATGATGTTATGGAAAGTAAAAAATTAGATTGATGAAGTTTTTGAGATAACTATAGCAGATGACATAAATACTCAGTGGAATGAGAACTTCCACTGGGTATTTATTTATTTTTTGAAAAAAAGGTTTAACCAAGAATTGATGGGTAAAAATAATACAGTGTGCGAGTGAAAATGTTAAAAGATGAAGAGTACAATGAAAAATGTGGAAAAAATGTAATAAATAAACGCAGAGATAATTAAAAATAACGAAATGGTTAGATAATGGCACAAGTTAAAATAAAATAATGTGATCAAGAAATAATCAATTGATCAAAAGTAGAACAATTATAAAATTAATTAACGCGTAATAATTGAACGATAGCGCTGTGGTTTGAATCAAGAATCCACTTAATTCGGTTCTTTTTTAATTGGCACGTTTATTGCTTTATTTAAATGCATGAACAAATGCATGAACAAATGCATGAACAAATGCATGAACAAATGCATGAACAAATGCATGAACAAATGCATGAACAAATGCATGAACAAATGCATGAACAAATGCATGAACAAATGCATGAACAAATGCATGAACAAAATTATGATCACAAGTATTCTCAAAATCACACCAGTAGCCTTGCAAAAGTGTGACAGATCAAGCTAATGGAGGAAACAATATGAAGGTAGTACCTGTTCGTGAATCAGTGGGTATGTTCCTGGCACATGATATGACCCAGATCATCCCTGGGGAGTTTAAAGGAGCAGCATTTAAGAAGGGGCACATTGTACAGGAAGAAGATATTCCCCGATTATTGAACATGGGAAAGGAACACATTGCCATTATTGAATTCAATGATGGAACAATCCATGAAGACGACGCGGCCCTGCGATTAGGAAAAGCGGCCGCGGGAATCGGCGTCGAATACGTCGGCGCATCCGAAGGGAAAGTGACGATGACAGCAACGCAAACGGGATTGCTAAAAATAAATGTGCCAGTTCTCCAGGAGATCAACGAACTGGGCGAAATGATGATGGCAACCCTTCATACCGATACCATGGTGACAAAAGGAACCCTGGTCGGCTCGACTCGAATCATCCCGCTTTCCATTGAAAATGAGAAGCTGGTTGCGATGGAAGAATTGTGCCAGCAAAGTGAGCCCATTGTGCAAGTGCTGCCGTTAAAAAAATTCAAAGTCGGGGTTGTAACCACTGGCAATGAAATATTTTATGGCCGGATCGAAGATAAATTTGGCGATGTGATTAGAGAAAAATTCGCCGAACTTGATTCCTATGTATTTAAACAGGTTTTTTCCCGGGATGACTCGGGCATGATTGCCCAAAGCATCCTGAACTTAATCGCAGAAGGTGCAGACATCGTCACCGTGACCGGTGGCATGTCGGTGGATCCGGATGATGTGACCCCGGAAGGAATTGGCAAAACGGGGGCTAAGTTTGTTTCTTATGGCGCACCCACCTTACCTGGAGCGATGTTTTTACTTTCTTATCTGGGTGACATTCCCGTGTTGGGATTACCCGGTTGCATTATGTACAGCCACCGAACCGTTTTTGATTTGGTGGTGCCAAAATTGATGGTCGGCGAAAGATTAACCCCCAAAGACATCTCCAAACTGGGACACGGCGGACTTTGTTCCACCTGTCCGGAATGTCATTATCCCAATTGCGGGTTTGGCAAAGGTTGATTTTAGCATCCATATAGAGTAATTAGTTTTTAATATTTTAAGGAGGATTTCACGTGGAAAAAAAGACATTGTTCATTAACGGGATTCAAAGGACGGTAATTGTTGATCCAGAAACAACTCTGGCAAATTTAATCAGAAAGCAACAGGGTTTAACCGGAACAAAGGTTGGCTGCGGTAAAGCAGAATGCGGCGCCTGTTCAGTTATTTTAAATGGCAAGGTAGTACGGTCCTGTGTGACCAAAATGAAACGAGTTGACGACGAGTCGGAAATTATCACCATTGAAGGTGTTGGAACGCATGATAACCTGCATCCACTGCAATTGGCATGGATGGTCAATGGGGCTGCTCAGTGCGGTTTCTGCTCACCTGGTTTTATTGTTTCGGCTAAAGCGTTGTTGGCAGAAAACGCTAGTCCAACCAGAGAAGAAGTTCGGGCCTGGTTCCAAAAACATCGAAATGTCTGTCGTTGTACTGGTTATATCCCCATCATTGATGCCGTTATGGATGCTGCAAAATTAATGCGTGGCGAAATCAAAAAAGAAGATCTATGGTTCCAGTTAAAAGATGGCGCTTCCATTATGGGATCAAACATGGCTCGTCCCTCAGCACTGGCAAAAGTTACCGGAACTTGGGACTTTGGTGCCGATTTAGGATTAAAACTGCCTGAAAACACCTTACACATTAAACTGGTTCAGGCTCAGGTGTCTCATGCCAATCTTATTTCTGTTGATACCTCAGAAGCAGAAAAAATGGAAGGCGTCTTCAAAGTCATCACCGCTAAAGATGTTCCCGGAACCAATCGTATTAACGGTTTGGCATTCCCAACAAATTTAGGGGATGGTTTGGAACGTCCGATTTTAAATGACAAAAAAATCTTCCAATATGGGGATGCCATCGCTATGGTATTGGCTGATACTCCAGAACAGGCCGAAGCAGCAGCGGCAAAAGTTATTGTCGAAGTTGAAGAATTATTACCTTACATGAGCGCACCGGCTGCTATGGCTGATGATGCGATTGAAATTCATCCTGGCACACCAAATATTTATTTCAAAACCAATATCGTTAAAGGCGATGATCCTGCGCCATTAATGGAAAAACTACCAAATGTTATTGAAGATGACTTCTATGTTGGTCGTCAACCACATTTACCATTAGAGCCAGATGTTGGATTTGCATACTTTGACGAAGAAGATAACCTGATGGTTCATTCCAAGAGTATTGCCCTTCATTTTCATCAGTTAATGACGGCTGAAGCGATTGGCGTTGATCCAACCAAATATTTTATCGTTCAAAACCCAACCGGCGGAACCTTTGGTTATAAATTCAGCCCAACCATTGAAGGTTTACTAGGGGTTGCTGCATTGGTGACCAAAAGACCGGTATACTTGGAATTCAACATGTATCAACAGATTACCTACACCGGAAAACGTTCACCATTCTTTATGAATGTAAAAATGGCTGCCGATGAAAATGGTATCCTGAAAGCAATGGAAACTGACTGGTCAGTAGATCATGGTCCATATTGCGAATTTGGCGATCTGGTAACCACCCGTGGTTCTCAATTTATCGGCGCTGGTTACAATATTCCCAACATTCGTGGTGAAGGCCGAACCGTTGCCACCAACCATGCCTGGGGTTCAGCGTTTAGAGGCTATGGCTCGCCACAGAGTTTGTTCGCCTCTGAAACCTTAATTGATATGCTGGCTGCTCAAATGGGCGAAGATCCATTGGAACTCCGTTATAAAAATGTCTATCGTCAAGGTGA
Source organism: Acetobacterium woodii (assembly GCA_016213825.1). Classification (GTDB taxonomy): domain Bacteria; phylum Bacillota; class Clostridia; order Eubacteriales; family Eubacteriaceae; genus Acetobacterium; species Acetobacterium woodii_A. The sequence continues at coordinate 149,951 of JACQZP010000030.1, forward strand.
TACCACACCACAAGGTTGTGAACCAGATGTTATTGCACTGCCACAGGCCATTGATACAATCCGTCCGATTTATCAGGCTGCTAAAGCAAAAGCCGAAGCCCTGAATGCAGCAGGCGGAGACACTAAACATGGCGTTGGAATCTCATTAAACATCTATGGTTGCGGTCTTGATGGCCCAGACTCATCAGAAATGTGGGTTGAATTAACCAAAGATGGCGTTACCGTAGGGGATTCATGGGAAGATCATGGCCAAGGCGCTGATATGGGAACCTTAACATTTGCCCATGAAACGCTAAGACCTTTAGGAATTAAACCAGAACAAATTAAACTGGTTATGAACAATATGAAACTGACACCAAACAGTGGACCAGCGGGCGGAAGTCGTTCCAACGTATTAACCGGGAACGCCATCAAAGTGGGTTGTGAAAACTTATTGGCAGCCATGAAAAAAGCTGATGGTACTTTCAGAACCTATGATGAAATGGTCGCTGAAGACCTACCATTACGTTATGCCGGTGTTTGGACAGCACCTTGTACGGCACCATCAGTAGAAACCAGCCAGGGAAATCCATTCCCAGTTTACATGTATGGCGTGTTATTGTCAGAAGTTTCTGTTGATACCACTACCGGAAAAACCAATGTAGATAAATTGACGCTTGTTTCTGACTGTGGAACCATTACCAACAAAACTGTTCTTGAAGGTCAGTTATGGGGCGGTTTAACTCAGGGGATTGGTTTAGCTTTAAGTGAAGACTTCGAAGATCTTAAAAAACATACAACCTTAACCGGATGCGGGATTCCGCAAGTGAAGGATGTTCCGGATGAAATTGTCTTGATTCATCAGGAAACACCACGACCATTAGGACCATATGGAGCTGCCGGTGCTGGTGAAATGCCATTGTCTGCACCACATGCTTCAATCGCAAATGCGATTTTCAATGCCTGCGGCGTTCGTATCAAACATTTACCAGCTTATCCAGAAAAAGTACTTGAAGGTTTAGAAGCCTTAAAATAAGCAAACTAAGTCTCATTACCAAAGGAATTGAAAGCTTCTAAGCTTTCAATTCCTATTTTATATTAAACTGTTAATGTTAAAATACAATAGACTTCGGTGTTTGTTTCTATGAAATAATTAATGATTATAAAAAATTGTTTATAGAAACAGACATCAGAGTGCGTGCTGTTCGTTGTCTGTGTGTGGCCTATAGTATTGAAGAGAGTTAGGAGATCAACCATGAATTTAGATAAATTATTGGAAACCGGGGATCGGTGTATTCATAAGGAACCCCCAACCTGTGTGGCGAATTGTCCGGTTCATCTGGAAATCATTGATTTTTTATCAGAAATAGAAAAAGGAAATTTCCAGAATGCCTATAAGCTGATGGAAAAGAAAATGCCCTTTCACAAAATTATCGGGCGAATCTGCGATCATCCCTGCGAAGCGCCCTGTGAAAGAAGCAAGGCTGGTGGTTCCATCCGGATATCGGATCTTGAAAAAGCGGTGCTGGAATACGGCGGCTATAAACCGAAAAAAGTCTGGCCCTTGCCTAAAAATAAAGGCAAGGTTGCCATTATTGGGGCTGGTTTAAGTGGCTTAACCGCTGCCGTTGATCTTGATAAAAAGGGCTATGTTGTCACGATTTATGAAAAAACCAATCAATTGGGTGGGCGGCTTTGGGATTGTATCGGCGATTCCCTGACCGAAGCAATGCTGCTGGAAGAATTTAAAGCAGTTGCTGATAAAAAAATGACCACTCACTTTGAAACAAATGTGGATAAAAACAGCTTAACGCAATTGCTTACCGAATATGATGCGGTTTATCTGGGAACGTCCGATTGGGAAGAACCAATCGAATGGGATCCGATCACCTTCCAGGTGGGAAATTCGACCCTGTTTGTCGGTGGGCGGCTGGTTAACAAAACCGATTCGGTAATTTTGTCAGCCAGCTCCGGCCGACGGGCCGCCATTTCCATTGAGCGGTACCTGTCAAAGGTATCCCTCACCGATTCCCGCGACCGGGAAGGGGTATTTGAAACACCGCTTCACTTTGACATCAGTAAAAAAGAACCACTCCCACCCATTGAGAAAACAGTGACGATTTACAGCCAGGAAGAAGCTACGGAAGAAGCCAAACGCTGCTTCAAATGTCAGTGCCGAAAATGCATTGAGGGATGTGTTCATTTGCGGAAATTTGAGACGTCCCCGGACGCCTATATCCGTCAGATCAATCATAACGAACGGATTATTTTAGGCACTCATTATGCCAATAAGATGATTAATTCCTGTGCTGAATGCGGTCTCTGTAAGGAAGAATGTTTTTTGGATATCAGCATGAACGATGTTATCCACGAAACTCGGGAAAGTATGGTAGAACGAGGAAAGATGCCAGTATCGGCTCATGACTTTGCCTTAAAAGACATGGCTTTTTCCAACAGCTCACGGTTTTCATTGGTGCGCAAACAACCCAGTAAAGAAGAATCCAAAGATCTGTTTTACTATCCGTTGATTTCCTTTTCCGATTATGTCAAAGGTTTATACAAGGGCACCGGAAAAACCGAATATCTCTTCTATCCCGGTTGTCAGTTGCCAGCATCCTATCCGGATGACATCAAAAGCATCTATGAATACCTGGTCGGCCATGTCAAAGGCGATGTGGGGATCTACCTCGGCTGTTGCGGTGCGCCGGCGGATTGGGCCGGTCAAACGAGCTTAATGAACGAAAATATCGAAGCCATCAAAAAAGTCTGGACCGAAATGGAACAACCAACCTTTATCCTGGCCTGCTCCAGTTGCATCCGTATTTTTGAAAAATATTTGCCGGAAATAAAAATCGAATCGCTCTGGGATGTCTATGTTAGAGAAGGCCTGCCAAACAAAGATCACATTAAAATTCCCCAAACTTTAAGCATCCACGATGCCTGCGGAACCCGGGAAAACAGCGACCTTCATGAGAGTGTGCGAAAAATCGTATTAAAACTGGGTTATGGGATTGAGGAACTGGAATACAGCAAAGAAAAAACAAAATGCTGTGGCTATGGCGGACTGGTTTATTATGCCAACCGGGAACAGTCCGATGCTTTTATTTCCGAACGAGTCGGTGAAAGTGAAAATGATCTGCTGGTTTACTGTGCCATGTGTAAGGATCTCTTTGTTGCCGGCGGCAAACGAACCTACCACTTGCTGGATCTGATTTATCCCAAAGATGATGTGGAATCAGCCACCCGCAGAATGCCAACCCTGTCGGAGCGGCATCAAAATAGAAGTCGGGTGAAACAAATCCTGTTAAAAGAAATATGGCGAGAGGAACCAATGGAAGCAGAAATGGAAGCAGGCTATTCACTGATTATCCCCGAAGATGTGCAAAAGAAGTTGGAAGACCGTTATATATTATTGGAAGATATTCAAGCGGTTCTAAAAAACGCTGAAGAACAGAACGAGCGTTTCTGTAATCCCGAGACCGGGGAGTATCTGGCCAGACTGCGGCGGGAAAACGTCACCTATTGGGTAAAATATCGTAAAGAAGGCGAAGCGTTTCTCTTAACCAGCGTCTACAGTCATCGCATGGAAATATTGGAATAAGATGGAAATATTAGAAGATGGAAGTGGAGGAATAAGATGAAACAAGAAGGTGTCGATCAAGTTAAGTGGTTATGTGATAAATGCCAACGAGAATTGGAATTAGCCAAGGTCAAGGTACGTTATATGGAAGGCAATTTTGAAGTCGATCTGATGAAGTGTCCCACCTGTAACCAGGTGTATATCGATGAAACCCTGGCGCTGGGAAAAATGAAGGAAGTTGAAGAAGGACTGGAGGACAAGTAAATTGTCAGGAAATTGTGCCTACGAAAGTCCGGAGATGACCGAGCTGCTCGGAGAAACGCTGCGGCCGGGAGGATTTGATTTAACCGACAAAGGGGTAAAGTTCTGTGAGTGGACAGCAGCAGATTTATTGCTGGATCTGGGCTGCGGACAGGGAGCCACGGTCAGCTACCTCAATCATTCCCATGGACTTAAGGCGATGGGCATTGATCCATCCCGGAAATTGTTGGATATTGCCAGGAAAAACAATCCGGATGGGGTCTTTGAAGTTGGCAGCGGTGAAGCCATCCCTTATAAAGACGCTGTCTTTGAGGGCGTGTTATCAGAATGCACGCTTTCACTGATGTCAGATCGGGTTGCGGCACTAAAAGAAGTTCATCGGGTGCTTAAAAAAGGCGGCAGCTTTTATATCACTGACGTGTATGCCAGAAACCCGGAGTCTCTGGATCAGCTGAGAAGCCATCAATTTGAGAGTTGTATGCGTGGTTTATATGATTTAAAAGAGCTTGCGGCTGATGTCAAAAAGCTTGGTTTTGAAGTGTTACTTATAGAAGACCACAGCGAATTGCTTAAACAACTACTGGTGAAAACCATTTTTGAATTCGGCTCTATGAATGCATTCTGGAAAAAAACCGGTGGTGCCTGTGCAGCAGGATTTCAGGAAGCGTTGAAACCATGTAAACCGGGTTACTATATGATGATCGCGAGAAAGGCGGAATAGAATATGGATGAACTGAAATTTGAACTCTATAAACTGGGAACTGAAGGCTATTGCTGCAGCCAGATTATGCTCAAACTGGCACTGGATATGGAAGAAATTGAAAATGAAGACCTGATCCGGGTGATGAATGGTTTGTGCAACGGCATTGGCGGCAATCAGAAAACCTGTGGGGTCTTAACCGGTGGCATTGGCATCATTGGTTTATATGCTGGAAAAGGCAAAGCCCGGGAGTATACTAAAGATAACTTTGGTGCCATGGTCCGGAAGTATATGGAGTGGTTTGAGGAGCATTTCGAGAGTACTGAATGTTTGGATCTGATTGGCGTCTACCATTTTACTGATGAAAATAATCAGTCTTATCCGGTGAAATGCGGCGACCTTCTGCAGGAAGGCTTCCAAAAGGTCGTTGAGATTCTGCAGGAAAACGGTTATACATTTGGCGATAGAGAGCAAATCGGAAAAAATGAATAAGAAAAACATGAAGCGGATCATTTCAAGAACCCAAAGCCTCTGTCCGGTTTGCCTCAAAAAAATAAACGCCATCATTTGGATAAAAAATAACGAAACATACATGGAAAAATCTTGTCAAGAGCATGGCCGTTTTAAATCATTGCTCTGGCGTGGCAGCGTACCAATAAACAAATGGGTGCGCAATAAGATTCCTGCCACCATTAAAAACCCTAATACATCAGTGGATAAAGGCTGTCCCTATGATTGCGGCCTCTGTGCCGACCATCGTCAAAATACCTGCACCGCCCTGATTGAAATTACCCAGCGCTGCAATCTGAGCTGCTCGTTTTGTTTTGCTGATGCTCATGGCAAAGTTGTGGATGATCTTTCCCTGGCAACTATTCAGGCCATGTACCAGAGCATTATGGAGACTTCAGGAAATTGCAATATCCAGCTTTCCGGTGGTGAGCCAACCCTACGGGATGATTTGCCGGCTGTTATCAAGTTAGGCCACGACATCGGTTTTTCCTTTATTCAGATTAATACCAACGGCATTCGTCTGGGTGAGGACGAAGCCTTTGTCAAACAACTAAAAGAGGCTGGATTAAATTCCGTCTTTCTCCAATTTGACGGAACCAACGATGGGATTTTTGAAAAGCTCAGAGGCAAGCCGTTACTGGCAACAAAAATAAAAGCCTTGGAAAACTGCCAAAAATACCAGATCGGTGTTGTCCTGGTACCGACGTTAGTGGCTGATGTCAATGATGACGATTTAGGTAATATCATTGACTTTGCAGTCAGTTGGATACCTACAGTTAAAGGTGTTCATATGCAACCAGCCAGCTATTTTGGCCGCATTCCCAACCTTCCGGTGGAAGAAAAAAGATTGACTCTGGGTGATGTCATGGATAAAATTGAAAAACAGAACCGTAAAAAAATAAAAACCAGCAATTTCACCCCACCGGGATGTGAAAATGCCCGGTGCTCTTTTCATGGTAATTATATCTATCAGCAGAATGGTGAACTCATTCCTCTGAACAATTCGTCCGGTTGTTGCGGAACCGAAAAGGCCGAAGAGGGGGCCAGGAAAACAAAAGCCCATGTTTCCCGAAAATGGTCGGTGAATCAGATGCCGATGGAAATAAATCCAGCAGTGGAGAAAATTGAAGAAAAATCAAAGGATGCCTGGGATGAAATCCTCGATCGCATCAACCATTATTCTTTTTCACTCTCAGCGATGGCTTTTCAGGACGTCTGGAACCTCGATCTGGACCGGGTCAAAGACTGCTGTATCCACGTCGCTACACCAAAAGGCGAGCTCATCCCCTTTTGTATGTACAACCTGACCAATCAGGATGGTCAATCCTTATACCGAAATCAGTGAGGAATCTTATGAAGAAAACACCCATGGAAGACTGGATCATCCAACGAACCAGGATATCAAGCGCTACTCAGGTGGCATTGGAAGCCTATCAATTAAATAAGCTGATCGAAACCATGAATTATGCCAAACAAAACAGTGTCTTTTATGAAAGGCACTTGGAAGATTTTGAGTGTGAAGACCTGAAATCCCTGACGGATTTCAAGCAGCTGCCATTTACCCATGCAGCTGATATTAAAGAATCGCCATTTAGCTTTTTATGTGTATCACAGACCAAGGTAGATCGCATTGTTACCCTGAACACATCGGGGACTAGTGGTAAAAAGAAACGAATTTTTTTCACCAACAACGATCTGCAACAAACCGTAGATTTTTTTAATTACGGCATGCGTTCATTAACCGACAGCACCGACCGGGTACTGGTGTTGTTGCCGGGACAAGCCTATGGTACCATTGGTGATCTGCTGCAAAAAGCACTAAACCAATCCCAAACTGCCTGTACCGTTTTTGGACTGCTCACCGATCTGGAAGCGGTGGAAAAAAGCATTCTGGAAAATGACATCAATTGTATTATCGGGATTCCTATCCAGCTCTTGTATCTCAGCCGGATGAAAAGTGAGGCCTTTAAAAAAATAGAAAAAGTATTATTGAGTACCGATTATGTACCCCAGGTTTTAGTTGATGAATTAAACCAGAAGTTTGACTGCCAGGTCTTTAATCACTACGGTATGACTGAAATGGGTTACGGCGGCGGTGTGGAATGCCAGGCACTTAACGGCTATCACCTGCGGGAAGGCGATTTATATTTCGAAATCATCGATCCCGATTCCGGACAACCGTTAACAGATGGCGAATACGGCGAAGTTGTCTTTACCACCTTCAATCGAGAGGCGATGCCCCTGATTCGCTACCGGACTGGCGACATCGGCGCATTTGCCACTGAGCCCTGTGCCTGCGGCACCTTTTTACGCACCCTGAAAAAGGTCGAAGGACGGCTGGGCAACCGCCTCCAATTGTCAGAAAGCGGATGGTGTGATCTAAAGGTTATGGAAGAGCTAATTCTCGAATTTGAAGAAATCATCGACTATCAGGTGATTCTGGAAAACAATGAGGCATTAACCATCAATATAACCCTCTATGATATTGCCAATGAAGATATAATTAGAAAACAAGTGGTACAAAAAATTCAAGGATATTTTTTAAAACACTATCAATTACTAATGAATGTAAAAATAAACATCAATTGGGAACAGCGGCCAGATCAGATGATCAACAGCATGATTAAACGAAAAATAGTCGACCAGCGAAAGGAAAAGGGAGATGAAGGATTTTTTTAAGACGGTAAAAAGAACACAAAATAATAATGAGAATTTTGTTCTGGCAACGATTCTGGAGAAGACCGGCTCAGCCCCCAGAAGTGAAGGAGCGAAAATGCTCATCAAACAGGATCTGTCCATCGAAGGAACAATCGGGGGCGGTTTGGTCGAAGCTTTAGTCATAAAAGCCGCTGCAAAAATTCACCAGGATCGAAAATTTCGTATCGAAGAATTTATGCTTTCAAATAAAGATGCCGCATCATTAGGGATGGTTTGTGGCGGTGATGTGAAAATACTATTGGAATACATTGATTGGGAAAATGAAAAATCACGGGGATTTTTTGAGGAAATATCAAATCTTCATGAAAAAAAATCAGAGTTTGTTGTGATCACAAAAATTCCGCAAGAAGCGGATAAAGATGCTGAATTGGAAAAATGGGCCTGTACCGAAACCGGTTTTTATGGCCGTGAAAGCGATGAAATTTTAAGTCTGATTAAAGAGATCAAAGAGAACTTTTATCAATTAAAGTATAAAGAAGCCTATTTACATGCGAAAGGTTTTTTTGTGGAACCGATTTTTAATACCGAGAATGTTTGCATTTTGGGCGGTGGACACATTGGTAAGGTACTGGCAGAGCTGTGTAAAAACCTGGGCTTTTATGTCAGTGTTGTGGACGATCGGGAAGAATTTGCAAACGAAAAACGCTTTAACCATGTGGATGAGGTGGTGGTTGCTCCTGGATTCGAAAACATCACCGATTACGTAAAAATTAACGCTCAGTCCTTTGTGATTATTGTGACCAGAGGTCATTCTTATGATAAGGAAGTTTTGGCGCAAATGCTGATGACCGATGCAAAATACATCGGCATGATCGGCAGCAGTAACAAACGCAACCACGTGTACCAATGTCTGTTGGAAGACGGCTTTTCTTTCATCGATCTGGACCGGGTTTACAGCCCCATCGGTTTGCCGATCCATGCCGATACACCAGAAGAAATTGCAGTGAGTATTGCGGCCGAAATGATCAAGGTTCGCAGAAGTTAGCACTTAATTTAAATCAGAGGGAAAAATCGATGAAAAAAAATAAATTCGCAGCAATCATTATTGCAGCAGGTTTTTCATCCCGAATGGATGGATTCAAACCGTTGTTGAAATTCGGAAACGAAACGGCGGTTGAGAAGGTTGTCAATACCTATCAACAGGCAGGAGTCAATGAGATTATTCTGGTGCTGGGGCACCGGGCTGAAGAGATCACTCCTTATTTCAAGCACTTACCCATTAAGTGGGTGATTAATGAGAATTTTAAACAGGGAATGTATACTTCCATTATTAAGGGGGTCTCTCAATTGTCCGAAGCGGTAGATGCTTTTTTTATCCATCCGGTGGATATTCCCCTTGTAAAACCCCAGTCCATTGAAGGGCTGATGAATTTTTTCGAAAAAACCGAAAAAGGAATCATGTATCCCTGCTTTTCTAACAAAAGAGGTCATCCGCCACTAATTCACAGCCGTTATCAAAACCTGATTATTGCCAATCAGGAAGATGGTGGATTAAAGAATTTATTGGAAAAATATGAAGTCGATGCCCTTAATCTACCTCTGGCCGACCAGTCGATTTTGATGGACATGGATACCCGATTGGATTATGAAGCCTTACTTGACTACGCCAGACAAAATACCCCCAATCCCAATGAATGCGAGGCCCTGTTGGATATTTTCCAAACGCCTGCCAAGGTCAGAAAACATAGCCAAAAAGTTAAAGAAGTGGCTCTAAAAATTGCAACGCAGTTAACCGATATGGGCGTGGAAATTGATACTGATTCTCTGGCAGCGGCAGCGCTGCTCCATGATATCGTAAAGACTGAAAAGTATCATCCCGAGAAGGGGGCTTTGATACTAAAAAAAATGGGGTATGAAAAAATCGGTAACATGATTTTAACTCATATGGATATTGAAGTAGAAAATAATGATCCCATCAGTGAAAGGGAGATTTTATATTTAGCGGATAAACTGGTCCAAGAAGATCAGTTCGTGAAGCTGAGCATCAGAAAAGCAGAGATTCAGGAAAAATTCCGATATCAACCGGAAGCGTTGGAAAAAATCAATAAACGCTATCAGGATGCTGAAATGATTATTGAAAAAATTGAAACGGTCACCGGGAAGGATTTTTGGGATGAACAAAACGATATATCTGGTTAGACATGGTGAAATTGAGTGGAATAAAGAAAAAGCCTACATCGGACAGATTGATCTCCCCTTGTCAGAACAGGGTAAAATACAAGCTGCCAAACGCCGTGAATTTTTCGCTGGAATAAATCTTGACAAAGCATATACCAGCCCGTTGAAACGCTGTGTAGCAACTCTGAACCATGTTCTGGAAAACAGAGCCGTCCCCCGAGAGACCATTGCAGATCTCCAGGAAATCAGTATGGGCGACTGGGAAGGTCGCTCATTTGCCGAGATCAAAAGTAAATTTCCCGTCGCCTATGAAAAGCGCGGCCAGGAAATAGCCAGCTTTGCCCCGCCCAATGGCGAAAGCTTTTTAGATCTCCAGCAACGGGTCATGCCGGCATTTAAAGAAATTGCCGAAAAAGAGGAAGAACATCAAATTATCATTCTGGCCCATGCCGGCGTGATTCGGGTAATCCTGACCAGCATTCTGGGTTTGACCCTAAACCATATCTTCAACTGGCCAATTCTCTATACCGGTATTTATCAATTATGTTTTGATCAGAACCAGGAAAAGTGGATGTGTAAAAATAGATGAAAAGAGACAGGAACCAATGAATAGAAATGTATATCAAGCACTTATCAAAGAATCAAAGGAACGATGTGCCCTATATGACATTAAAGAAGATCAGGTTTTCAGTAAAAAAATGATCGACAACTCGGAACTTCAGAAAAAATTTACTGAAAACCGGGATCTCATCCTCACTGCTTCACCTTATATGGAGCACCTGATGAGCATCGTCAGGGGAAATAATTTTTTCGTCCTGTTGACGGATAAAGAGGGTTGTATCCTTAACGCCATTGGCGATGAAAAAATATTATCGGAAGCCTTTGAATTAAAAATGGTCGCCGGTGCCTATATGAATGAAGAGAACATTGGAACCAATGCCATGTCTGTCGTCATCAAATCCGAAGAAGCCATCCAATTGTCTGGCCAAGATCACTTCATCAAAGCCTATCATCGTTGGACTTGTTCCGGAGCACCCATTAAAGATCCCAATGGTAACCTCATCGGCGCTTTGGATCTCACCGGTTATTCAGACTCAGTTCATCCCCATACCCTGGGGATGGTTATCGCCGCTTCCAATGCCATCGAAGAAATGTTAAAAGTTAAAGAATATAATCGGCTCCAAAACATGACCAATAAACATATTAAAACCATTTTCAATTCCATGCCAGTGGCCATCCTCACTTCAGATCTGGACGGAGGCATCAAGATATATAACCAGAAAGCCATGGATTTATTCGGAAACAAATACAAACAGTTGGCGGCTACCAATGTGGCTGAAATCATTGAAGAATGGGAAAATATTAAAGAAGCCATCCATTCAGAACGGCATGTCAATCGGATCATCAACATTAAAGCCTTGCGAAATAACTTTCATTGTCAAATGACGGCCAGTCCCATTTATAACCCGCAGGATGACAGCATCGAAATTGTCTTTGTCTTAAAAGAAGACCAATCGAAAAAAATTGGCAAAAACGAGCAACCCTACTATACCTTTGATAAAATCATGGGGACGGATAAAGATTTTGTCAGTACTATTGAGTATGCCAAGAAAATATCAAATAATCGATCCACCATTCTCATTTTAGGGGAAAGTGGCTGTGGCAAAGAAGTCTTTGCCCAAGCCATTCATAATTTCAGTAAGAGAATGGATGAACCTTTTGTGGCCCTTAATTGTGGGGCCATTCCCAATCAGCTAATTGAGTCCGAACTCTTTGGTTATGAGGAAGGCGCCTATACCGGTGCTAAAAAAGGTGGTAACATCGGTAAATTTGAACTGGCCAATAACGGCACCATTATGTTGGATGAAATCGGTGAAATGCCTCTGGATATGCAAACCCGGCTGCTCCGGGTGCTGCAGGAGAACGTGATTACCCGTATCGGCAGCCAGAAATCAATTCCCATTGATGTGCGCATCATTGCAGCCACCAACAAAGACCTGAAAAAAGAAGTCGAAATGGGACGATTCCGAAAAGATCTGTTTTATCGTCTCAATGTGCTTCCACTTTATTTACCGCCATTGCAGGAAAGAAGAAGTGATATTCACATTTTGTATCACTATTTTATGAAAAATCTGTCAGCAAAATATGACAAACCGGAATTTCAAATTTCGGAGGAAGCGATGATGGTTTTAGAAAATTATAATTGGCCGGGAAATGTCCGGGAACTGGAAAATGTGGTCGAGCTGATGATCAATACCGAATCCTTTCCAACCAAGTACTTTATTGAAAATATCAATCAGGAAGCCCGCAGTCAAAACAACTATACCCGGGAACACAGTGCCCTGGATTTTATCGAAGAAAGTCTGGAAACCGTCGATAAGAGCAAGTTGGATATCTGCTATGTGGAAAAAGAACATATTGCCCGGGTTTTAAAACTATATAAAGGCAATATCAGTCAGGCCGCCAATGCTTTGGGGATTCAGCGGAATACCCTTTACAGTAAAATCAATAAATATCAGATCGCGATCGATTAAATCTGTCAATTAAACCAGTCAAAACGCCATTTAGAGTTAATCTTTTAATGGCGTTTTTCCGTGGCTGGTCACTTTAAGTACAAATTCTAATAAAAATTAAATGTAAGATCAGCAAAAAGATGATATAATAAAAAATCAGTTAGAAGATAGAATGAAAAATAACAATGAATTGACGATATAAAAATAATTGAAAATTTTATAGATGAGGAGGCAAAGAGGATGCTGACAACCTTTATTCATACTGGTGATTTTCACTTAGGTCGCCCCTTTACCTTTCAACAGCAAGGAAACTACTACGGTAAAAATAAAAGAAAAGAACTATGGAAAGCCTTTGATGATATGATTGCATACGCAAAGGAAGAAGAAGTTCCGCTCGTACTCATTGCCGGAGATTTATTTGATAGTGTTAATGTCCTCACCATGGATATAAAAAGAGCCGCGGAGGGTTTTGCCAGTCTGGAAAAAACCTGGGTAGTTATTATTACCGGAAATCACGATTATCATGGTGACAGCTCACCCTACAAAAAAGTTGAGTGGTCAAGTAATGTTCATATCTTCAGAGAAGATGTGTTCCGATCCGTTTACATAAAAGAGTTGAACACCGAAATTTATGGCATGTCCTGGGTTAAAAACGAATACCGGGCGTTTCCGGAACGATCATTTAATACCATTAAACTTGATGATACTCGGTATAATATTTTAATGGCTCACGGGGAAGTCACCAATCAAAGCCTCTATCTTCCCATTGATCTGAGAATGATCGAAAAGAAGGGGTTTAATTTTATTGCTTTGGGACACATCCACAAACCCGGCATCACCCCAGGCGGAGCCGCCTATTGCGGGTCACCGGTGCCGCTTAATTTTGGCGAAACCGGAGAACGAGGCTTTTTAATCTCTCAGGTGGAATCCGATTATGAAAATCAGACCTATATTACATCCAGTGGCTTTAATCCCATTGAATCAAGAAAATACGAAACCATTGAAATTCAGATTGCGCCAGAAGATTCTTATAATGATATAATCGAAAAGGCCATCAACTGCGATACAGAAAGCAATCGCCGGGAAAATTACTATCGACTTCGTTTTCAGGGATACATCAATCCCGAAATTCAATTGGAATGGATCAACGACGACTTGGAAGAATCGTTTTACTATGTCGAAACCGATGTTTCCCAATTAGAGCCGGACATTGATTTGGACTTGCTGATCAAAGAGAATCAAAATAATCCTATTGGTCAACTTTTGGTAGCTTTGGGAAAGATCGAAGAACCGGAAGTGCGAAAAAAAGCCATCATTTACAGCATTGAAGCAATGATCAGCGAGGGGGTTTTAAAATGAAAATAAAAACCTTGACGATTAAGGCATTTGGAAAATTTGAAAATAAAACCATCGATTTAGAACCCGGGCTCAACCTGGTTTATGGTAGTAACGAGGCCGGAAAAACGACCATTCAGACCTTTATCCAGGGAATGTTTTTTGGCTTTTACAAGCCTTACCGAAAAAAGAAAACTTTCAGCGATGAATATGAAAAATACCTGCCCTGGAACCAGTTTGATTATAGTGGCTCTCTGGTTTATGAGGTGGATGGGCAGGAAATTCGTTTAGAACGGAATTTTTTAAGAGCTAAAGACAACCTGTTTATTTATGATAACACCACCGGTAAAATAATCAATGATCAATTCAAATACGACGGCGTTATCCGCCAGAATCTGCCGTTGGGCAAGCTGGGAATGACTTCGGTAATTTACAATAATACCGTTAACATGCGTCAGATTTACAATGACACTGAGTCCGGTGCCCAGGATGAAATCCGGGATTCTTACATGGAGATGCAGAATTCCAGCGGTATTGAAATTAATTTCAAAGGAATCGTTCGCCGCCTGGAAGAAAAAAAGAACACCATTGGTCGGTCTGGACAAAGTAAGTCTCGGGTTGGCGCTGCCATCCGGGAGCGGGATGAACTTCGGACCGTGTTAAAAGAAGCCGAAGAAGCATATGCTAAAGTGGCTGAAAACCAAGAAAAGATCACTCTGTATCAAAAGAAAATGAAACATATCGAAGCAGAAAATGAGTATTTAACCCAGGAATCAGTGGTTAAGCGAAAAAAAGAATTGCTGCAGTCCTATGAAAAGATTAACAAACTGGAAAAAGAGAATAATCTGCTGGCGAAAAAAATCAAAGAAGACGAAATATACGAGGGCTTTACTTATAAGACTCTGGAAGGTTTAAAAGCCATTCAAAATCAGGTCGAGCGATTCAGTGATCAAATGGACTATATTGAGAAGGAAATGGCCGACTCCTCTGAACACCTGAAAACCATCCGCCAAAAAGAAGAATCCAAACGCCGAACCATGGCTGGTAACAATCTGGAAAGCATTGCGGAAGATTATGAACTCTTCAAAAAAGAACAAAGTGAAGTGGAAGAGGTTGGGAAGAAAACCAACATTATTATCAACGTAGTTTCCGGAACCATAACCCTGTTTGGTATGATCCTTGTGGTATTAGCTAATATGGGTCTGCTGGGAAGTAGTCAGGGTTTGGAAAATTTATCGCTGACCATTGGTGTGACAATGGCAATTGTTGGTATTGTGGGACTTAGTTTTGGTATTTCAGCGACGATGAAGAAAAGACGTGTGCTGAAAAATAAAAAACTGATTCCAATTCAGGAAGAAATTCTCAGCAAGTATCATCTTAAAGACGCAGTCGGTTTTGATAATTTCTACAAAAAAGCCGTCCGAACCCAAAAAGAACTGGAACAGATGCAAAATGAAGGCGAATTGATTATCGTTCAGCTTTCCCGTCATCAGGCTGGTTTTGAAGTTCTTTTCGAACAGCGTCGGGGAATCATGCGGGATCTGGAAAGAAAACTGGCCGAATATGATGTTGAAGATGTTTCCGAATATGCGGAACGCTGTCAAAAAGGCCAACAATTAGAAGAGTTGAAAATTCGCTTTAACGGTAATTTACGTCTCCTGGAAAATCTGCTGGAAACTGTCAATGGTGGCAAAACTGATGGCGGACACAGGGTCTGGCAAAAAGCCTCGCCAAAATCTGAAGAGCTTTTACGTTTAGGAAAAGAAATAGCCAGACTGGAAGGGGAAAACAATGCCTTAACCGACGGGATTGGTTTGCCGGTAGAAATAAGAGAAACCATTAAATCGTTGGATAACCAGATCCAGGCCTGCGATATTGAAATCAAGGCCTGCGACGCTGCCCTTAAAATTCTGGCAACAATCCAGAAAGATTGTCATCTGGAATCGGCTCCTGAGTTAAACAAAAACATCGGAAACATTTTAGAATCCATCACCCAGCATTACAAAGGGGTAAAAATTGATGAGTCCATGAAGCTTAAGGTCGTGGATCCCCAAGGTGGAGATTTCAAAAATGCCGAACAATTAAGTGCCGGTACCATGGATCAGGTTCATTTCGCTTTTCGCTATGGAATTGGCGATGTGATCAACCATGAGATGCCTTTTATTTTAGACGAACCCTTTGTCAGATATGATAAACAACGAAAAGCCCAGGCACTTAAACTGCTGTCAGAACTAAGCAGCAAGCGACAGGTCATTCTTTTCACCTGTGATGATGATGAAGAGATTCAACTTAAAAAGTTAGGTGCTAACTATCATAAAATAACCCTCTAGAAGTACAACAGCGGGCGGGTGCTACCCGCCCCTACGAACCGCAATGAGCTACACCAAGCCAAATCAAAATTGCGCAATAACCAAGAAATCGTCATTCAACTAATCATATCTAAATTTCTGATAAAGTTTATCCAAAGAAAAATAAAAAATCGACTAAACACCTTGCTTTAGATAGTGGAAATCCTTTACAATGATAGTAACAAGTTTAAATGAAGGAGAAAGTGCTATGAAATTAAGTCAAGTAAGAGACCTTCTCGAAGCTGTTGTGTTGTCAGGGGAAAGCCATCTCGACGATGAAGTTCAGTCTGGTTTTGGGTGTGATCTCATGAGTGATGTTTTATGCTTTGCCAGAGAAGATGCCATTCTATTAACTGGTCTTGTCAACAAGCAGGTTCTTAACACTGCAGATATGGCTAACATGAACAGTATTATCTTTGTCAGAAATAAAATGCCAAGTCAGGAAATGATCGCTATGGCAAAAGAAAGAAATCTCCTGGTGATGTCCACCAAATATATTCTTTTCGAAAGCTGCGGCATTCTCTATAGCAATGGTCTGAAAGGAGCTCACCTTAGATGAGCTATGAACTTATCTTTGACGTGAAACGCGGCGATTTTGAAACCGCCGGGGAAGCATCAAGAAAAATCAAACACACCCTTCAACAGTTAGGAATTTCCAATAAAATTATCAGAAAAGTATCCATTGCCGGCTATGAAGGCGAAATGAATCTAGCCATCCATTCATCTGGCGGTAAAATTATTCTGGAAGTCGGCGAAAAAGAATTGATCTTAACCATCGAGGATGTCGGCCCGGGAATTCAGGATCTGAACCTGGCCATGACTGAAGGCTGGTCAACTGCCGGTGACGAAGTCAGACAAATGGGTTTTGGTGCCGGAATGGGCTTACCCAACATGAAGAATAACGCTGATGATTTTGAAATCACTTCAAAAATTGGCGAAGGCACAAAAATTGTCATGAAATTTTTAGTTTAAACAGAAAGAAGGTAGGCATATGGAAAAATTACTTCATTCTGTATACCTTGATGAGGAAAAATGTCTGGGATGTACCACCTGTCTCAGAAGCTGTCCCACTGGAGCCATCAGAGTTCGAGGTGGAAAAGCAATTATTAATGAGTCGAAATGCATTGATTGTGGCGAGTGTATTCGCATTTGTCCCCATCATGCCAAGCTGGCAAAAACAGATCTCCTCTCAAAAAAGGAGAATTATAAATATAAGGTCGCCTTGGTGGCACCGGCAATCATCGGTCAATTTAAACCGAAATATTCCATTACGGAGATCCTTTCGGCCGTTAAAGCCCTTGGTTTTGATGAGGTGGTGGAAGTGGCCTATGGCGCGGAGGTCGTTGGGCAAGCCCTCAAATATGAATACCATGCTAAACGCTATCCCAAACCATTAATTTCGTCTGCTTGTCCGGCGGTTGTTAAATTGATTCAGGTACGGTTTCCTGAACTCACGGACAACATTTGTCGATTAAAATCACCCATGGCCATGACCGCCAGACTGGTGCGAAAACGCTTACGCGAAGAAGGTGACTTTAAAAACGACGAAATTGGCGTTTTCTTCATAACCCCCTGTGCGGCAAAAGCCACCATGGTTAATAATCCGGCTACCACCGAATATGATAAGTATGATCTGATCGATGGTGCCATTGCCATCAAAGATATTTACAGTGATCTCTCCAGCCATATCGGCAACTGCCCGATTCAGGAAGGCATCCATAATACGACTCCCGAATCCTGCTCATGGGCACTTTCAGGCGGTGAAAGTGAATATCTTAAAAATAAAAATGTCCTCCATGTCGACGGTATCCAGAACGTCATCAACGTCCTGGAAGAAATCGAATGCGGCAAACTGGATACCATTGAATTTTTCGAAGGTCTGGCCTGTATCGGCGGTTGTGTCGGCGGTTGTCTGACGGTAGAAAATAATTATGTCGCCAAAATGTATATTCAGGATCGGGCCAAAAAAATGAAGCAGACATCCATTGTCCATATGTCAGACGAATATGTAAAAAGCATCTACAACTCCGGCATGATGCACATTAAAGAACGCATTCTGCCAAGAAGTCCGGTTCCCTTGGATCAGGACATCAATAAAGCCATTGCCAAAATGAAGCAAATCGAAATACTGGAAGATAAACTTCCCGGTCTGGATTGTGGTTCCTGCGGCGCTCCAGGCTGTCGGGCGCTAGCCGAAGATATCGTGGCCGGAAAAGCCAAAGAAATCGACTGCGTTTTTGTCTTAAAAGATCGGGTTAGAGATCTCTCTGTTTTAACCAATGAACTATTGCAAGTGGAACATCCCACCGAAAAACCTCTGAACAAGAAAGATTAACAATTGATCGGTACGATAGTTTGTCAACAACCCGAAAGATTATCAAATCTATTTTATGGATAACATATGCAAATTTAAAGGAGAATATGAATGAAGGTTAGTGAATTATTAGAAAACAAAGAATTCAAGTGTCTCAATCCCCAGGTAGGAATCGAAGGGGTGATTAAAAGTGGTTACGTTGGTGATTTATTAAGCTGGGTTATGGCTAATGCTGGCAACGAATGTGCTTGGGTAACGATCCAGACCCATGTCAATATCATTGCCGTGGCAACCCTCCTTGAAATGACCTGTGTCATCATTCCCGAAGGCGCCGAAGTGGAAGAAAGTACGCTGGAACGTGCGATCATCGAAGACATCCCTATTCTCATTACCGGTCTCAATGCCTATGAAGTCTGTAAAATATTGGGAAACGCCGGCGTATAAAATGGAAAAGGTAGCCATAGACCTCCACATTCACTCAGTCTTGTCTCCATGTGGAGAAGAAGAGATGACTCCCAATAACATTGTCAATATGGCGCTTATCAAAGAACTTGATTTTATTGCCGTAACCGACCATAATACCGCCAAGAACTTGCCGGCTGTTATGGCCGTTGCCAAGGAATTAGCAAAAGAACTGGAAAAAGGGATTTGTGTTCTTCCGGGAATTGAAGTCACCACCAAAGAAGAAGCTCATATTTTGGCTTATCTGCCAACCTTGGAAGCGGCTATGGAATTGGATAAAATTATTTATGAGCACCTGCCGGATGTGATGAATGAAAAAGAATTGTTTGGTCCCCAATACATCATGGACAAAAATGATAACATCATTGGTGAGGTCGATAAGCTGCTTATTTCAGCCACCGATATTGGCGTGGATCAGCTCTGGCAAATCGTCACGGATCTCGGGGGCGTCATGGTTCCCGCTCATATCGACCGAAAGTCTTATAGCTTGATTGCCTCGCTGGGTTTTATTCCCCTGGAATTGGATATCAAGACCTGTGAAGTTTCAAAAAAGGAAACTTTCGAGAATGTCTTAAATAACTTTCGGTTCTTTAAAGACTATCAGTTCATTCATGGCTCCGATGCCCATCAACTGGAAGACATGGCCGAACGGGAGTATTTTTTAGAACTGCCAGACATGCAGCGGCAAACGCTAATACGCTATTTGGGCTAATTGGTCGGT
The DNA here is from genome assembly GCA_016213825.1 of Acetobacterium woodii. Lineage (GTDB taxonomy): Bacteria > Bacillota > Clostridia > Eubacteriales > Eubacteriaceae > Acetobacterium > Acetobacterium woodii_A. The sequence continues at coordinate 169,510 of JACQZP010000030.1, forward strand.
GCGGTAGTTTATCGCAAAAGTAGGTGTTAAAAAAAAAACACCTACTTTTTTTGTGCAAAATTATTACACTTTATTTAAAAAAAAAACAAATGAGTAGAAATTTTACTTCGAAAATCAAAAAAGTTAAAGGTTTTCATTAAATTTTGGTGTAAAAAGAGTAAAAAATTTATCTGTTATTAATATAACGAAAGATTTCGTTATGTGTTATAATGACTTCGTTAGAAAATATGCAATCAATGCGTAAAGGTTTGCACGATTTAATTAGGAGGTTTGAAAATTGGCTGAATTAATACCAGTTGAAAATTTGGACGTAGTAAAGGCAATAGTCGCCGAGCACAGAGAAGTACCAGGTTGTTTAATGCAAATTTTGCAAGAAACACAAGAAAAGTACGGCTACTTACCACTTGCACTACAGGGAACCATCGCAGATGAGTTAGGGATCCCCTTAACAGAAGTCTATGGTGTGGCAACATTTTATTCGCAATTTACACTTACACCAAAAGGAAAATTCAAAATTGGTATCTGTTTGGGAACAGCTTGTTATGTTAGAGGCGCCCAACCAATTATTGACAAAGTTAACGGCATTCTGGGAACAGCTGTTGGCGACACAACTGAAGATGGAAAATGGTCAGTTGATGCAACACGATGTGTTGGTGCCTGTGGTTTAGCTCCAGTAATGATGATTAACGAAGAAGTATTTGGACGTTTGACCGTAGATGAAATTCCAGGAATCCTAGAAAAATTCTAGTTAACAGTTATGAAAGAATTGTCCCTTCACATATTGGATATTACTCAGAATTCCATCAGAGCACAGGCGAAGCTTGTTAGATTAGTGATTATTGAATCCTTGGCAAATAATGAACTCACCATTATCATCGAAGATGATGGATGTGGAATACCGGCTGATAGGCTTCAGAACATCACCGATCCTTTTGTTACAACCAGAACAACCCGAAGAGTTGGACTGGGTTTATCCCTATTCAAAGCAGCAGCGGAAGCATGCGGCGGATTTTTCGAGATAAGCTCAACCCCGGGGGTCGGAACAAAAGTGGTTGGAACTTTTATGCGGGATCATATCGACCGTGCACCCCTTGGGAATATGGCAGATACGATTCTCACCATGGTAATGTCTTTTGGAGAGACTGATCTTAACTATGAACACGACTACAATAACCAACTATTTGTTTTTAATACACGTGAAATTAAAGAGATCCTGGATGTCGAATCTTTAAACGAACCGGACATTCTTAATTGGATCCGGGAATTCGTACAAGAGGGTCTTGAAGAAATTATGGAGGAAAATATTTATGGCAAAGTCCTTAGCAGAACTAAAAGCGATTCGTGATAAAAAATTAAACGAAATCAATTTACGACATGGCAAAAACGGCTACCGTGTTGTCGTCGGAATGGCAACTTGTGGCATCGCTGCAGGTGCACGACCAGTAATGGTAAAATTGATGGAAGAAGTGGATTCTAAAGGTTTAGTAGACGTAACTGTTGCCCAAACCGGATGTATCGGATCATGTCGATTAGAACCAATTGTAGAAGTTTACGATGCCAACAATGACAAAGTAACTTATGTCCATGTAACACCAGAAAAAGTTACAAGAATTGTAGAAGAACACTTGGCTCAAGGCAAAGTGGTTGATGAATATACCATGACTGTGGTTGATGGTAAGGTCATCGATCCAACGGTTAAGGGTTAATTGAGGAGGAGAAGAGCAGATGGCATATAAACGTTCGCAGATACTGATTTGTGGTGGCACGGGATGTACTTCCTCTGGTTCCATGGTATTGGTAAAGGAATTAAAAAAAGAACTCGTAAAACACGATATACTTGATGAAGTTGAAGTTGTTGCAACAGGTTGTTTTGGTTTGTGTGAATTGGGACCAGTTGTTATTGTTTACCCAGAAGGCACATTCTATAGCCGCGTTGAAGCAGCTGATATTCCTGAATTAGTTGAAGAACACCTTGTTAAAGGTCGTCCACTGGATCGACTGATCTACACCGAAAAAGGTGATGGACATCATCCACTGTCAATCAACGAATTAGGATTCTTCAAAAAACAAAAACGTATTGCGTTAGCAAATTGTGGCGTTATTGACCCAGAAAACATTGATGAATACATTGGTTTTGACGGCTATATGGCACTTGAAAAAGTACTGTTAACCATGACACCAGTTGACGTTATCAATGAAGTTAAAGCTTCCGGTCTTCGTGGTCGTGGGGGCGGTGGATTCCCTACCGGTCTTAAATGGCAATTTGCCCATGATGCAGTATCAGAAGATGGCATAAAATACGTAGCATGTAACGCAGATGAGGGTGACCCAGGCGCGTTCATGGATCGTTCCGTATTAGAAGGTGATCCACATGCATTAATCGAAGCGATGGCAATTGCAGGTTTTGCAGTTGGCGCAGCTAAAGGTTATGTATATGTTCGTGCTGAGTATCCAATCGCTGTAAACCGTCTGCAAATCGCGATTGACCAGGCAAAAGAATATGGTTTATTAGGTGAAAACATTTTTGATACTGATTTCGCTTTTGACCTTGAAATTCGTCTTGGCGCCGGCGCTTTCGTATGTGGTGAAGAAACAGCACTAATGAACTCTATTGAAGGTAAACGTGGTGAACCGCGTCCACGTCCTCCATTCCCAGCAAACAAAGGTTTATTTGGAAAACCAACCGTTTTAAATAACGTTGAAACATATGCAAATATTCCAGCCATTATCTTAAAAGGCGCAGAATGGTTTGCATCAGTAGGAACCGAAAAATCTAAAGGAACAAAAGTATTCGCACTTGGTGGAAAAATCAATAACACCGGTCTTCTCGAAATCCCAATGGGTACAACCCTGCGAGAAATCGTATTTGAAATCGGTGGTGGTATTCCCAACGGTAAAGCTTTCAAAGCAGCTCAAACTGGTGGACCATCAGGCGGATGTATCCCTGCTTCTTTATTAGATACAGCAATTGATTATGATAACCTGATCGCGATTGGCTCAATGATGGGTTCTGGTGGTTTGATCGTAATGGATGAAGACAACTGTATGGTTGACGTTGCTCGTTTCTTCCTTGACTTTACTCAAGACGAATCTTGTGGTAAATGCCCACCTTGCCGTATTGGTACTAAGAGAATGCTTGAAATTCTTGAACGGATCTGTGACGGAAAAGGAATCGAAGGCGACATCGAACGATTACAAGAATTGGCAGTCGGTATTAAAGCCTCAGCCCTTTGTGGATTGGGACAAACTGCTCCAAACCCTGTTCTTTCTACCATTCACTATTTCAGAGATGAATATGAAGCACATATCAATGATAAAAAATGCCCAGCTGGCGTATGTAAACATTTGTTAGACTTCAAAATTGATGAAAACACTTGTAAAGGTTGTGGTATCTGTGCTAAAAAATGCCCAGCTGATGCTATTACTGGCGAAAAGAAGAAACCATACACCATTGATACTGCAAAATGTATAAAATGTGGTGCCTGTATTGAAGCCTGTCCATTTGGCTCCATTTCCAAGGCTTGATGAGGAGGTTAACAGAATAATGAAAGAGATTACTTTTAAAATAAACGGACAAGAATTGACTGTTCCAGAAGGAACAACTATCTTAGAAGCAGCTAGAACATGCAATATTGACATTCCAACCCTTTGTTACCTGAAAGACGTTAACGAAATTGGTGCATGCCGTATGTGCTTAGTTGAAATTGCAGGAGCAAGAGCTTTACAAGCCGCTTGTGTTTACCCAGTTGCCAATGGCATCGAAGTATTAACAAACTCTCCAAAAGTAAGAGAAGCACGACGCGTAAATCTTGAACTGATTCTTTCAAACCATAACAGAGAATGTACTACCTGTGTTCGTAGCGAAAACTGTGAATTACAGTCATTAGCAACTGATTTAGGTGTAGCTGAAATTCCTTTTGAAGGCGAAAAATCAGGAAAATTAGTTGATGATAAATCTGACTCAATTGTCCGAGATGAAAGCAAATGTATTCTTTGTAAGCGATGTGTATCTGTATGTACAAACGTTCAAAATGTTGCTGTTCTTGCTAGCGTAGGTCGTGGATTTACATCACAGGTTCAACCTGTCTTTGGAAAATCTTTGGCAGATGTTGGCTGTATCCGATGTGGACAATGTATTGTCAATTGCCCAGTTGGCGCTTTAAAAGAAAAATCTGATATTCAGCGTGTTTGGGATGCAATTGCAGATCCAACCAAAACTGTTATCGTAGAAACAGCACCTGCAGTTCGAGCATCTTTGGGTGAAGAATTCGGATACCCAATGGGAACACCTGTTACCGATCAAATGGCAGCAGCCCTGAGAAGACTTGGCTTTGATAAAGTATTTGATACCGGCTTCGGTGCAGATGTTACCATTATGGAAGAAGGAACAGAGTTGCTTGGTCGTGTTACCAACGGCGGCGTTCTGCCAATGATCACATCTTGTTCACCAGGTTGGATTTCATACATCGAAACCTACTACCCAGAATTTTTACCACATTTGTCAAGCTGTAAATCACCACAGCAAATTACTGGTGCATTATTAAAAAGCCATTATGCCGAAACAAACGGCATTGACCCTAAAGACATGGTTGTTGTTTCAGTTATGCCATGTACAGCCAAAAAATACGAACTTAAACGAGAAGAATTAAAAGTTGATGGAATTCCTGATGTTGATATTTCAATCACAACTCGCGAACTTGCTCGTATGATTAAAGAAGCCAGAATTATCTTTGATAAACTTCCAAAAGAAGATTTTGACGATTACTATGGCGAATACACTGGAGCAGCCGTTATTTTCGGTGCTACCGGTGGTGTTATGGAAGCTGCAGTACGAACACTTGCTGATATCTTAAACAAAAAAGATATTCAGGAAATTGACTACGAAATGGTTCGTGGCGTTCAAGGGATCAAAACCGCAACTGTTGATGTAACACCTGATCTGGCTGTTAAATTAGTAGTTGCCAGTGGCGGAAGTAACATTGATAAGGTTATGAAACAATTACAAGCCGGCGAATTAGCTGATACCCATTTCATCGAATTGATGGGATGCCCAGGCGGTTGTGTTAACGGTGGCGGTCAATCCATTGTGCCAGCAAAAGAAAAAATGGATGTTGATATTCGCGCTGAAAGAGCCAAAGCTCTGTATGTTTCAGATGCAAAAATCACAAAATACCGTAAATCACATCAAAGTCCAGCGGTTATTCGTATTTATGAAGAATATTTGGGCGAACCAAATGGTCATAAATCCCATCACCTGCTTCACACTACTTACTCACAAAAACCAAAATTGGTTTAATTATTTAAAACACGATATAGTCAATAAAAAAGACCCAATAATGGGTCTTTTTTTATTGATACAAAAAGCCCATCACCTCCACATCATTATTTAGTCAAAAATCATTCATTACATCTTTTCTAAGGGCGAAGGGCTGTCCTTTGGGTATTATCAATCGCCCATACTCACTTTTTATGATATAATAAAATAACATTTTAATCACAGGAGCGAAACATGGAAAGCATTAAGGGTACGGTGGAGCACATCGTCTTTAGAAATAGCAATAATGGCTACACTGTAGCTCATTTTGACATCGACGGTGATCTGGTAACCGTAGTGGGTAATTTTGACGAACTGAATCATGGGGAATACCTTAAACTGACCGGCTACTGGACCGAACACAAAAATTACGGCGATCAGTTTACAATGGAAACTTATGCCATGGAAATTCCCACTTCCACCGAAGGGATCACCCGGTATCTGTCCTCTGGCATCCTTCCTGGCATCGGCGAAAAAACGGCCAAAGCCATTGTCGCCCGTTTTGGTGAAGAAACTTTGGATATCCTGGATAACAATCCCGAGCGGCTGTCCGAAATCAAGGGTATCGGCAAGAAAACCCTGGAAGGGATCAAAGAGGTGTATCACGAGCAACGGGAAGTCCGGCAGATCATGATCCAGATCCAGGACTATGGCATTTCGGCCAACTGGGCCATGAAGCTCTACAAGACCTACAAATTTGACACCATTTCGGTTCTCCTTAACAATCCTTATCAAATGATTGATGACATCCGGGGGATCGGGTTTAAAATTGCCGATCAAATTGCCAACCATCTGGGATTTGAACTCAATAGCCCTGGGCGTATCCTGGCAGGGATTAATTATTCACTGGGTGAATGCTATAATCGGGGCAATACCTATATGACCGAAACCGAACTGATTCAAACCAGTTCCCGAATTTTAGGTGTCGATGAAGATGAAATAAATGCTCAACTGGGCGAACTGGTTTTGTTGGGGCGAATCATCCAGGAGGATGTCGATGACCAACAGGTTTACTATCCCCGAAACCTCTACGAAGCTGAAGACAACACCGCTCTTTCGATGGCCAGAATCAGCCAGATGACCTATAAAATTGCTAATGTTAATATTGAAGAAAAAATTAAGGATTACGAACGGGATATGTCAATTACTCTGGATAACAAACAGCGTGAAGCCATTGCCGCGGCGATGAACAACGGTGTTATTGTTATTACCGGCGGCCCGGGAACTGGAAAGACCACCATCATCAATGGGATCGTTCGGATCTTTAAAGACCTGGGTTTAAAAACCGTTCTAGCAGCCCCCACCGGCCGAGCCGCCAAGCGGATTACTGAAACCACTGGCAATGAAGCAAAAACCATCCATCGGCTGCTGGAATACGAATATAGCCAGGACGACGATTTCCCCAGTTTTAGCAAAGACGAAACCAACCAACTTGATGTCGACGCCATCATCGTCGATGAATCGTCGATGATTGATATTCTGCTGATGGATAGCCTCCTAATGGCCGTTCAGCCCGGCACCCGCCTGATTATGGTAGGGGATGCCGACCAGTTGCCCTCGGTGGGACCCGGTAATGTTTTAAAGGATATCATTGAAAGCGGCGCCGTTAAGGTGTTGAGCCTGGAGCGGATTTATCGTCAGTCCGAAGAAAGCATGATTTCGGTTAATGCCTTTGAAATCAACCAGGGGCGATTTCCCGATATTAATAACGACAGTGATTTTCTGTTTCTCAATAAAAATGATGGTGATAAGCTCCTGCGGGATATTTTAGAGTTAGTTACGACGCGACTACCTATTGCCAAAGGTTTCGACAGTATTCACGATATTCAGGTAATTTCGCCGATGAAAAACGGCAAAGTGGGGGTTATCAATCTGAACCGGGAACTTCAGGCTGTGCTGAATCCGCCCCGAGAAAACGCCGCTCAACGCGAGTTTGGGATGGTGACTTATCGGGAAGGGGATAAGGTCATGCAGATCAAGAATAATTACCGGATCAAATGGGAAGATACCTATACCATGGAACAAGGCGAAGGAATTTACAACGGCGACATCGGCATTTTGGAAAGCATCAGCAACCGCGAAAAATCGTTTGCGATTTTATTTAATGACGGCAAGCGGGTAACCTATGATTTTGACCAAATGGACGAAATCACCCACGCCTATGCGATGACCGTTCACAAAAGCCAAGGCAGCGAGTTCCCGGTGGTGGTTATGCCCATCGTTGGCGGCCCACCGCTGTTTCTTAACCGTAAACTCCTTTATACCGCCGTTACCCGGGCAAAAAAACTGTTGATCCTGATGGGCAACCAGTATATGTTCCGGCAGATGATTAAATCGACCGAATCCCAAAACCGCCAAACGGCCCTCCGCGACCGCATCATCGCTTACATCAAACACCCGATGGTGTAAGTAGGGTGTGACTTGGGGACGTTACAGATGTCAGCCCGATAGGGATGAAATATGAAATGTCCCCATGTCACGCCCGAGCCGAAACCTCATGGCCGGGTGATTCTGTAACATACTGTCTGTCCGAACCTAAACCTAAACGAACCCTGTGAGGTAAATCATGAACCTGAAGCAAATCCTCCTGACCTTTCTCGAAAACAACCTTTTTCTCAAAAACGGAACCTGTCCGATCTGTGGCAAGGTGCTTTTTGTGACTGACCGATTCTTGTGCCGACAATGTGAGGATGAACTGCCAATTATCAACAACCCCACCTGCGAAAAATGCGGCCGGCCGATTTTTCGTCAAGATCGTCAATTATGTACGCCCTGTGCAAAACACAATCTCCCATTTGCCGGCGGTTACGCTCACCTGCGCTATGAAGCTATCGGGAAAAATCTGGTTCATGCCATCAAATTTAAAGACCGTCCTCATCTGGGTATCTGGGTCGGCACGCAAATGGGACAAGTTATAGCTAAAAAAAGTTGGGTCAAAGAAATAGACCTGATCATCCCCGTCCCGCTTCATCCCAATCGTCTTGAAGAACGGGGTTACAACCAGAGTGAGAAAATAGCTCAAGGCATCATGGAAGCGATCACACAGGCTGGTGTAAATAAAAAAGCGCTGACATTGGGAAGTCAATATCTCATCCGCAGTCGGGATACCCCTCATCAGATTGGTCAGGGCCGGGAAGAACGATTGCGAAACCTCACTGGGGCGTTTACAGTTAAACAGATTGAAGCCATTCAAAACAAAACCGTCCTGCTGGTGGATGATGTACTGACCACCGGTGCCACCCTGGCTGAAACCGGTGCCACCCTTTTGGAAGCTGGAGTTGCGCAGGTCTGCATCGCCACTGTCTGCGCCGTAGCCGAATAACTAGGATATGAAAAGCGATGTTAACGGCAGGGGATGACTTGGGACTGATACGACTGTCAGCCGTCCTTTTTCAGGATGATAGTTGTCGTGTCCCCACGTCATTCAAATAAAAGATTCTTAAAAAGACCTGCAAAGGGTCTTTTTTTGTGGCGAATCCAGACAAATAATGGTATTATGAAGATGTTATTAAACACAAACAATAAAAAAAGACGAATAAAGAAAAAGCACAAGGGGACGGTTTTCTTGTGTCAACCAAATAATTTTTACAGAGGAATAACGATATGAATAATACAATCAAAAACTTGAAAGCCATAATGGCCAGTGAAAATATAAAAGAAAACGAACCCATGAAAAACCATACATCATTTAAGGTTGGGGGTCCGGCAGACCTTTTTTTAATGCCCCAATCAAAAGAGGAATTACAAAAAGCGCTGGCAATTTGCAAGGAATCACAAAAAAACCTCTATATCATGGGTAATGGCAGCAACCTCATCGTGAGAGATGGGGGCTACAGCGGAATCATCATTAATACCAAAGCCTTGAGTCAAGTTAAAACGGAAGGGGAAACCCTCATTGCTGAACCGGGAATTAGTCTGAAAGATCTAGCCAACATCGCTCTGGAAAAAAGACTTACTGGCCTGGAATTTGCATCCGGCATTCCTGGCAGTCTGGGCGGTGCCGTTACCATGAACGCTGGTGCCTATGACGGCGAAATGAAGGGTGTCATTAAAAGCATTCAGGTGATCACCGAAGACGGCAGCTTAAAAACCATTCCCAATTCAGAATGTGCTTTTGGATATCGATCCAGTATTCTGCAACAACACAATTGGGTTCTGGTCAGCGTTGAACTGCAACTAACAAAAGGCGATTGCCAGGCCATCGAAGAAAAAATGCTGGACTTAAACAACCAAAGACAGACAAAACAACCACTGGAGTATCCCAGTGCTGGCAGCACCTTTCGCAGACCAGTCGGCTATTACGCTGGCAAATTGGTTCAAGATGCCGGGTTTAGAGGTTATTCCATCGGTGGAGCCCAGGTATCTGAAAAGCACAGCGGCTTTGTCATTAACAAAGATGGTGCCACCGCCAGCGACATTCTCAATCTTATTCATGCCATTCAAGCCGGTGTCAAAGAAAAATTTAACGTCGACCTAAAAACCGAAGTCATCGTCATCGGAAACGACTAGGAAACCAATGAAAATAACACATGATATGCATACCCATACAACCTATAGTCATGGCAAAAACACCATCGCAGAGATGGTGGAGCAAGGTCGTAAAATCGGTCTGAAAGCCATTACCATTTCCGATCATGGCCGCAGCCATCCGGTTTTTGGGGTGCGAAAGCGACATTTTGCAAAAATGCGGGCAGAAATAGATGCCCTTAATAAAAAATACGACGACATCGAGATCTATCTGTCGGTCGAATCCAACATTACCGGGGCAGCCGGCAACATCGATATTAGGGAAGAAGAAAAAAAATATTGCGACTGGATCTCGGCCGGGTACCATTACGGCTATTTCCCAGCCACTATTAAAGATATTTTTGTCTTTGCGATTCCCAATTATGCTGCTCGGGTACTGCCATTTCTAAGAAAATATGTAATTGATATGAATACCCGTACCTACATAAAAATGATGGAGCAGCATAACATCAAACTGATCACCCATCCCGGGGATAAAATGCCCATTAATATCGAACCGGTGGCCAAAGCGGCTGCCGCAAACGGCGTCATTCTAGAGATCAATCCCCGTCACGATCATTTAAACCCTGAAGAAATTAAAATCGCCATGAAATATCCGGTAGAATTCGCCATTAACAGTGATGCCCACAGCATTCACGCCTTGGGCGACATGCGCAACACCCCCGAAACCATCAAAGTCTCGGGTATCCCCATCAGCCGGATCATCAACATCGAAGAATAACACCCGGGCAACATAGTATTTAAAAGGAGAAAGTCGTGAAAATCATCATCATCACTGGCATGTCAGGAGCCGGAAAATCCCAAGCCATACAAATTCTCGAAGATCTTGGTTTTTTTTGTGTCGAGAACATCCCGCCCCAACTCATTGTGACTTTCATCAATTTATGTCAGCAATCAGCAACCGAAATTGAAAAAATAGCGTTGGTAACCGATGTCCGGGGTGACGTCTTTTTAGAGGGAAAAGAATTCCCATTGGCGGAATACAACGAATATAAGGCCATGAAAGAAGACATTAAACTGATCTTTTTAGATGCCAGAGATGATGTCCTGGTGTCCCGCTATCAGGAAACCCGGCGTAATCATCCCCTGACCCACACTTCCGGTAATTTATTGGAGGCGATCCAACGGGAACGAAAAAGTTTGGAAAACCTTCGGGAACTTGCTGATGATGTGATCGATACATCAGATCTGAAAATTAGATTCCTCAAAGAAGAACTTAAAAAATTGGTCGAAAATAATCGTGATGATTCCAAACCCAAAGTCAAGATATACTCTTTTGGGTTTAAATATGCAAGTCCCATGGGCGCAGATTTTGTTTTCGACGTCCGATTTCTCCCAAATCCCTTCTATAAGCAGGAACTCAGGAATTTAACCGGTGAGGATCAGGAAGTCAGAGATTACGTTATGTCTTTTCGGGAAGCGCAGATTTTTTATGATAAATTATTGGATCTGATGGAATTTGTTATTCCCCAGTTTTCGACCGTATCAAAAAACACTGTCGAAATTGCCATCGGCTGTACGGGTGGTCAACATCGATCCGTCACCTATGCCTTTCTGTTGAATAAGGCACTAAAAGAAAAAGGCTACGAAACCAGTCTCAAACACCGCGACATTAAAAGAAACCGACTTGACCGTTAGAGAATAAGGAAACGTTAGGTAGGAAAAGCACTAGGGGACGGTTGATCTTGTGCTTTCCTCAATATTTCAATATAAGTGCACAAGAACCGTCCCCTTGTGCAATAACAACAAATATAAGGATGTGATTCCATGGATATGAAAGAATATATAAGGGAGTTTACTTTGAAAGATATTGTAAAAGTGAGAAACCCAAAAGTCGTAGCCATTGGCGGCGGTACCGGACTATCTGTTATCCTTCGGGGATTAAAGAAATATACCGATAATCTTACTGCCATTGTAACCGTCGGCGATGACGGCGGTGGATCCGGTCAACTCAGAGAGGATCTTGGAATTCTCCCGCCTGGCGATATCAGAAGCTGTATCCTGGCGCTGGCAGACGACGAAAATGTCATGCAGGAGTTGTTCAACTATCGCTTTCCCGGAGGATGTATGGAAGGCCAAAGCTTTGGCAATCTTTTCCTGGCCGCTATGAATGGTATCAGCCACGATTTTTACGACGCCGTGAGACGAACCTCGGATGTGCTTCAGATAAAAGGTGAAGTTTTGCCCGTAACCCTGTCCCAAATGGTGTTGATGGCAACCCTGGAAAACGGAGTAGTCATTGAAGGCGAATCGGCCATTCCGCTTGCTGTTTTAGAACAGAATAGCCCAATTGCCCAAATATTTTTGAAGCCAAATGATATTAAGCCCCTGCCGGAAACCATTGAAGCCATCAGAAACGCTGATATGATTATTATTGGTCCAGGAAGCCTTTACACCAGTGTGATTCCAAATCTGTTGGTTAAAGACGTTGCCAGAGCCATTTATGACAGCCGAGCCAAGCGTTTTTATATCTGTAACATCATGACCCAGCCCGGAGAAACCGGTAATTATACTCAGGAAGACCATATCCGGACCATTGAAGACCACATGGATCAGGCTGAAGGGCGACTCTTTGATTACATCGTAGCCAACACCGGTAACCTGCCCAAAAGCATTGAACAAAAATATAGTAAATGCGATGCCGCGGTGGTCGAATTGGAAAACCATCTGGAAGGTTATGAGTATATTCTGGACGATTATGTTATTATGGAAAACGGCTATGTCCGCCATGATGCCGACCTGCTAGCCCGCCGCATTTTTGATACCTATATAAAATAGAACATTTAATAAGGAGAAGCGATGACATTTTCAGCTATATTAAAAAAAGATCTATCCAAGCTTCCCTTCGGATCAAAAGCCTGTCAGCGGGCAGAACTATCTGGAATGATTGGATCGGTGGCAACTATCTCGGTCGATGAAAATGGAGCCTTGGCGATCAGTATCAAAACCGAAAACCCCTCGGTTGCGGCCAGGTGCTATCAGCTTATGAAAACTTTGTATCAGATTAAACCAAAAATAAAAATAGAAAAAACCAGGAAATTTAAAGAACATCGGGCTTATCGGGTGGTGGTTGAAGAACCGTGGACGGCAAAAATAATCTTGGAAGACTGTCAGATTTTAAGCTACAACACGAGTGGCCAGGCTTTTTTTGCCAATCAGGTGCCGGAAAAATTTAAAAAGCAGACAAACCAGTTAAAAGCTTATATCCGGGGTGCCTTTTTAGGTTGTGGTTCGGTTTCTAATCCTGAAAAAACCTACCATTTAGAATTGGTCGGCAAGAAGACCCCTTTAACTAACAAAAAAATCGAAAAAAAACCTGAAACAAAAGCTGATGCAAAAATTGAGCGCAGTCCAACGGTGAACAACGAACAATGTGCCTATCTGCAAAGCATCAAAACCATTCTGGATCAATTTGACATCAAGTCAAATCTCATTCACCGAAAAGCCCATTGGGTACTTTACCTCAAAGAAGGCAGCAGTGTAGTCGACTTTCTCAGTGTTATTGGGGCTCATCGGGGTCTTCTGGAAATGGAAAACATTCGGATTGTCAAAGAAATGCGAAATGATGTTAACCGACAGGTGAATTGTGAAACCGCCAACCTCAATAAAACGATTGTCGCCTCCTACGATCAGATGGCCGATATTATGCTTATTAAAGATCAATTTGGCTTAAAGAATTTACCCAAAAATCTTTATGATATTGCCGAACTCCGGCTAAACTATCCCGACGCCAGCATCAAAGAGCTGGGCGAACGCCTGGACCCTCCCGTCGGAAAATCTGGTGTTTATCACCGCTTGAAAAAACTAAACCAGATCGCTGAAGATCTGAAACGAAAATAAAAAAGCGCCAGTTAGATGAAAAACTCTTCATCTAACTGGCGCTTTTTGTTAATTCACCAGATCCAACCCAAAATGCGTGCGCAAATCCTGAATCGCCCGTCGGTGTAGCTTAACCAAACTGTTGGAGCTGACCCCGATGCTGGCAGCAATTTCTCGAAAACTGCGGTTTTTATAATAATGTTCTTCAAGAATCCATCGTTGTCGTTCTCTAAGCCGGGGTAAATACTGTAGCAACGCCGATAAATCTTCAGCATGAAGATAATCGCCTTCAATATCTGCATCATCAGCCAGTGTATCTAATAAAGAAAACGTATCCTTATCGCCAGTTGAAGAATCCAATGAAGATAAATTCTGGTGTCCTTTGGCAACATTGACAAAATAATAAAATAATTCTTTTTTCAAATAGCCAGAAAAGGGAATACCCAATTGTTCATTAAAAGATTCCACCGAATTGAGCAGAACGACGGTTCCCTCATTTAAATAATCATCAAGAGCATCAGCTTCATAAACATAACGACGAATCATTGACAGCATTAAGGGCCGAAACCCATCAATCAAAGCCAACTGGCACCGGGGGTCTTTTTGCTTGGCTCCCCGAACTAAAAGAACCATTTCATTATTTTCCACATTGTCACCTCTTTCAATTAAATAGAACATATGTTCGATAACTATTATATATGATTTTAAATCACTTTTCAACCTTTTTATAAAAATATGAAATGGAAAGGCCGTAAAATATTTCATATTTCGTCCAGGTATCATATTGTAGAAGCGATTATTAATCGCCCGGAAAATCGAAATGCTAGCAGGCTGATTAATAATGCTAAAGTGCAGACCCTCGCTCCTACGAACCTAAGTTAAGGAGACGCATCGCCTCGTCACTGTCAAACTAAAAAAGCGAGGGTTCCCCCTCGCTCCACAATCTAAACCGTCATTTCGAAATCACTGGTGGTGGTGCTGATCAGCTTACCGCTGACCTTTTTCACCAATGCGATGTTATCCGGTGCAAACACATTTTTAGCAAGGATCAAATCCATCGCCGTGTTCAGTTCAGCCTGAGTCACTGCTGGATCAGCATCTGACACAGAAATACTGGAATTTTTACCATCGGCGCGTTGAAATACCATGGTTGCTTTAATATCTGCCATATTCAATTACCTCCTTTCTCCAAGATTAAGTGCGGTGTTCTTAAACACCGGGAATCAATAGGGTGCTTTCAACTTTGATTACTTCTTCCATGGTGGGAACCTGCAAACTGGCAAGTGCTTCAGCCACAGCATAAATATCATCATTGGCAGCCGATGCTTTCAGATTTGAATAAGTCTTGGACTTAATCACTTCTTTACCATCCACCATCCCATAGTTCGAGCGAACTTGGACCTTGTTACTGACAAAATTAGTCGTTACTGGCATTATGTGTACCTCCTTTCATCTGGTATACTCTATAAATGGAACAAACCCGAAAAAGGTGCCATATAAATTCACAATTAAATCTCAAAATGACAAAACTCCTCATCCTCATAAATAATTTGAATTTCAATTAAAAAAACCATTTTACGGTGCATCGGAGCGAGGGTCTGCTCTTTAGTATTATTAATCGCCCGCACCCTCCTGCACCTAACTCATTCTTCTTCCTGTAATTGTTCCAAAACCTGCTTTAACTTAGCCGGAATGGGAAAATTTAGTTTAGCTAAATTTTCCGTAATGCTGATCCCTTCATTGGCGGCATAAAAGAAAATCACCGCAGTCCGCATCGTCGCACCGCCACCTAGTAGATTTTGATCCAGCAGATGCCCCAGGCTAACCATCACCAGGATCAGCATTTTTTTCAAAATCCCGATAAAACCAATTTCACTGGATACCTGCCGCAAAACGATTGCTACTAGAATACCAGTCAGGTAATCAATCAGAATAAAGCCCAGTAAGGTATACAAATACCCATCAAACCCACCTAAAAGAAACCCCAGAACCGATCCGATAACAGCTAAGCACCGGGGCAGATAGTCTAAAATTATTTTCATTCCACCCGATAAACCTCCTTTCATAAAATTGTGTTACATCAATTAAATGGCAGGAAAACAAAAAAGATGCCACGAGATAGGGTATGAAATGTCCCCATGCCATACCTTGGCATCTTTGTCTATTACTAGTTAGTAGGGGCGGGTAGTACCCGCCCGCAAAAGCAAAAGTATCTTAAATCAGATAACAATATCTGCGTTGCGATAGCATTATATTTGAGATAAAAAAAGACCACTCACAAAGAATGGTCTTAAAATTTGTTTGCATTATTATGTAGGGATGATTTGTGATCGCTTCACAAAAGTCTAGTAGATACTATTTCTCAGATTATTAATCTCAACCTTCAATTTATCTGATATTTGATTGAGCATGGTCAGTTTTTCATTAATTTCGCTCATAGCCGCCTGATGCTCACCGATAATCTTATAAGATTTGGCAGCCTGAGATTCCACGCTGTTCATGCTTACAACAATGCTGTCCAGGATGCTTTCGATCTTTTTGGCCGAATCCACACTCATAACCGCCAGTTTTCGGACTTCGTCCGCAACGACGTTAAAGCCCCGTCCAAATTCGCCGGCTCGGGTGGCTTCAATTGCCGCATTTAAGCCCAACAGATTGGTTTGGGTGGCAACATCCCGAATAAATTTAAGAATCGAATCGGTTTCCTTAACCTTATTCTTAGAAATAGTGGAAGATTCCAGCAACTCATCTGAGGCTTTAATCAACGCTTCGATCTGAACTGAGAAGTTATTGACAACATCGGTAACAGAACGGATATTTTCAAACATATTTTCTGAAATATTCTGGAAGTTTTCTGTTTCATGAACCAGTAACCGATTGTGATGTCCCATTTTTGAAATGGAGTTGGCGAAAACATAGAGCATATCTGCCGCCGCATTGATTTTATCCCGGGGGACAATGGTTATTTTTCGCAAAGCCGCAATATATTCATCTTCATCCACGCCGATTTCCCGGGCAATTCGTCTGAATTTATCTTCATCTGGGGGAGCATCAAGAACCTGGCCACCAAGAATAGCGCCGATCTGCACACCGTCCACGACAATTGGTGCTGCAAAATCCACCAGCCCTGCATGACATGAATAAACTGCTGGCTTACCAGTATTTCCCGATTTCTTCCCGCCCTCAATATCGCAGGCGATACAGCGTTTGTTACCTTCTGTTGATCCACGGGTGTATTTCATACAAAAATCAGTAAAATTACTGGGCTCTGTAATGGTACCTTTTACGTTATCCACCGAAACACTGGCCATCCCCAAAGCTTTCGCAAAACTATCTTGAAATTGTTGCAAGACATGTAAATCAATGAGCTCATCGACGGTGTAGCTTAATTTCTTTTCCATTCTAACTCCTCCATAAAAAAAATTATCCCTTAGACATCATTCAAGTTAATAGTGACATCGTGTACATAAGAAAAAGTAATACTTTCTATATTCCCATAATACTTACATTCTATCACGTCAATTAAAAAAAGTCACCTATAAACCTTGGCGGCAAGGGGATAAAAATTCGCACCTATTCTGCCTTAAATTTGCTCAACACCCGCCCGGCAATCCGAACCTGATCAAATTCACCGGGTACAATTGGCGGATATTTAGAATTAAACGAAATAAATTGATCGTCCCGGTATTGCTTAATGTAACCCTCGCCATTAATTACAATAATTCCCACATCACCCTCATCCAGAAGTGTTGCCGGTTCAATGAAGACAATCTCATCCTGATAATAGGCCGGTTCCATACTGTCCCCGGTCACCCGGATCGCATATTTGGCTCCGGATGGTATTGCTCCAGCGGGAAAGGGCTTAAATTCGTACTGATCTGAATCCAGGTAGCTGCCAATTCCGGCCGAAGCAGGCAGCAAATAAAGGGGCAGCTCGCGGATCGGAGCAGCTGCGTTATTTTTACTAAGTCGCTTTTCATAGTGCATAAATTGAAGTAGATTTCCATTAAAAAGAGTTTGTCCATCCTCAGATAATTGTCGGTACAACGAAATCAGCTGGATTTCCCGGTCCGAGTAGTCAATATCATCCTCTTTTTTAAGCGGTTTTAAATCCAATTGATACCCCAGTGCTTCAACGACAGCCGTTAAGGTCTCATATTTGGGATTCGTGGTTTCCCCAGATAATAATTTATGAATTGTCGGCAATGGGATGCCAGATTTTTCAGACAAGACAACAGCAGTCACCCCAGTTTGTTTTTTTAAATCTCTAATTTTTTCATTGATCATGTCACTCACCTCAGCTTCATTATAATGGTTGATGATAAAATTTACAATGATATAATCACAAATGATCATAATTTGAAAAAATGAATCAAAAAATAATCTTCTACATGGATAAATATAATTTGTTTACCATAAATTATTATTTAAAACAAAATCAAAACGATCAGCAGCATTACATTGATAGAGGCGACCAATGATCGTCTGAACTATTTAGCTGTATATTTATATCATTTTCGCTTTATAGCTATCCTCAGTTCTTTTAAAGGAAGGAAGCTGTTGCCTGCTTTTTTAAATACACATGTTTCAATAAGTTGTCCGATGTTAAAATTATAAAATAAACGAAAATTCCAGAAAATTGTATCCAAATATGCTATAATTAATGTAGAAAAAACAAAAAACAGGTGGCACATAAGACGCCACATATTGCAATTCTCCTGATTATCGACGATAATAGTGGATGCACTAAAAATTATTTATAAACTATGCAATAAAACGTTTGATTAAAGCGTTAATATAATGTTGGGGGTTATACCTGATGAATCTATTTTTGAATATGGTGGTACCAGAGAACATAGAATCTGATAAATACCAAAAATTAATAATCGACGAAGCCATATTTTCAAGAATCGCAGCAGCTGATATGGCAGCGTTTGAAGAATTCTATCGCCTGACTGAACGAACAGTCTATGCGTTCGTTTTATCTACCCTCAAAAATCATGATGATGCCCTGGACGTGGTTCAGGACACCTATCTGAAGATTCGGGCCGCTGCCCATTTGTATCAACCAATGGGGAAACCGATGGCCTGGGTTTTTACAATTGCCCGGAACCTGTCCATCAGCAAACTCCGCTTCAAACAAAAAAATGACAACAGTATCGAAGTAACCGATCTGGAAAATGACATGAATTTTTCGTACATCACCGATAATGAAGATCGTCTGGTTCTCCAGGCCGCCTTAAAAATACTCAGTGATGAAGAAACCGAAATCATTCTTTTACATGCCATTTCCGGGTTTACCCACCGGGAAATAGCCAGCAACTTGGATATGAAACTTTCCACCGTTTTATCAAAATACCATCGCGGTTTAAAAAAATTGAAAAAATATCTCACCGAACAGGAGGTGTTATAGTGAGCAACGAACAAAAACTGAATATAGAGAAATCCCTTAAGCGAAGCATTAATCAGGCTCCCGCTCTGGATTTCGAAAAACTGGCTGCCATGCCCGTGGTTAAAATGACTGAGCATG
Source organism: Acetobacterium woodii (assembly GCA_016213825.1). Taxonomy (GTDB): domain Bacteria; phylum Bacillota; class Clostridia; order Eubacteriales; family Eubacteriaceae; genus Acetobacterium; species Acetobacterium woodii_A. The sequence goes on from JACQZP010000030.1 coordinate 188,700, forward strand.
ATTACATTACCAGACAGCCGGAGACCACCGCCAAAAAGCATCACCGGATGCCCAAATATTTCAAACCGGTATCGGCTGCCTTTGCCAGTTGTCTGGTTTTACTGGTCTTTGTTTCGGCCTGGTGTCTGGAGTTTAAAACGCCGGACAGCATCATTGCACTGGATGCAAACCAGAGTGTCGAAATTGTCGCCAATAAGCACAAACAGATCTTGTCAGTAAAAGCATATGATCAGGGCGTTCAGGAGATCCTTAATGAAGAAAATCTCAATCAGGGCAATCTGGAAGATTCCGTCAGTGTGATCATCACCACTATGATCAAGAATGGCTATCTGGATGAAAGTAAGAACGTTGTGATGGTATCGGTTGAAAACCAGAATCCCACCAAAGCCAACGACATGGCCGTCTCGCTCAATCAGGTCATTGTCGATAGTGCATCAGCAGAGAATTTAACCGCCACCGTGGTCAGACAATCAGTCACCCCGGATCAGGAAGCACTCAGCGAGGCGGAACAGTACAACGTGTCCACCGGCAAATTAAATGTTATGAAAGAACTTGTCGTCGCCGACAGTTCATTGACAATGGAATCGCTGGCAGCCATGTCCCTGACCGATTTATTACAGGTATCCAAAGACAAATCAGTGGATTTGACCAATGTCATTCAGGTAGATGACGCGCAAAAGGATACCAAAGGTGTCAGTACTCCGGTCGAAGGAAACACAACGACACCAACTGTAACACCAGTAGAAACACCCACCAGCGAAACCAAACCAACTACAGAAACAACAAATGATGTAAAAAAAGAAACCGTTACGATTGAACCAGTAGTCCCGGTAATTACCGAAACGCCGGTGATCGCACCAGTCGAGCCGGTAACTCCAGTTGAGCCAACCGAGAAACAACCGGAAAACGTTGAAAGTGAAAAGACCACCCTGGAACTACCCAAAACCGAAGTGCCAAACGAAACAGTCATTACCATCACCACCCCAGAAGACTCAACAACAATTCAATAAGTAGGGCTTAACTCGGGAGCATTACAGTTAGGGTATGACTTGGGGACGATACGACGTGTCGGCTCCTAAGAGATGACATCCCGTCGCGTCCCCATGTCATGCCCGAGCAACTCTGTAGATTGTAGGTTCGTAGGGATGAGGGTCTGACCTTTGGTTATTATCAATCGCCCAGAACTTGATCTTAATGATTAAACCCGAGCCACAAATAAAAAACTAAAAAAATAAAATTCCATGCAATAAAACCCCCGTCATCAGCGTTAACCACACATAGAGTCAAAAAACGAGTATTAAATCCAGTGGTTCATATATTGAAAGGAGTTGATTTGGGTTATCGTAGAGAATACAATTAAAAAGACTTTACCCAAAAAAACACCGTTAGTATGACTAGAAAATGAACGTGTTTACCACATTGTAAAAACAAAATATTAGAATATGTCAAGTTTGTGAGTTGAACGCATAAAATATCGGATTGTAAATCAGATTGTAACGAAATTTATTCAAAAAACAACCGATATTTATTGCAAATAACCGTAAGAAGGTGTAGAATCATACAAGAACGCTCTTTCTAGGTTTACCGTTCAACTGTATTGGCGGACCAGCCTTTTTACTGGCAATGATGGTTCGTATAGCTTAAAATTAGGAAGGAGGAAAGAGGGACAGTTCGAACCGTAAATATAGAACAACAATATGGAGCAAGATTAAGCTCTGGAATTTTTAGGCGATTAGCGTAAAGTTATTGCTGGAACTTCCAGGTAAAAAAAAACAAAATTTTAACAACGGAGGATTTAAAGTATGAAGAAGACTGCAGTAAAAATTCTTTCAGCATTGCTGATGCTTTCCATGGTCTTTTCTTCAAATGTATTCGCAGCTGAAAAAACAAACTCAGCTTGGGATTCATTTGTAGGATTATTCGGTGGAAATGTAACAACTGCTGCTGATACACAAGTTGATGGTGTAACCTACCGAACTCATGTTCAAAACGAAGGTTGGGCTCAAGGTTGGGTCAGTGATGGCGCAACATCCGGTACAGTCGGAAAAGGCTTACGTCTTGAAGGTCTTGAAGTCAAGATCGACAACACCAAACTTCCAGCTGGTTTAGGTATTACTTACCAAACACAGATTGAAAATGAAGGCTGGGCTCAAGGTTGGGTTTCTGACGGAGCAATGTCAGGATCTGAAGGAAAAGGCTTACGTTTAGAAGGCGTTCAGATTAAATTAACTGGCGCTAACGCTGGTGACTATTCAGTTGGTTATAAGACACAAATTCAAAATAAAGGCTGGGAAACTGACTGGTCTTACAATGGCGATACATCAGGTACTGTTGGCGAAGGTCTTCGATTAGAAGCAATTCAAATTGAAATCTTCAGAAACATTCCTGACTTAACTGCTTATGATGCAGCTTTAGCAGCAGTAACACAAGCTGATTATACAGCAGCTTCATGGACAGCTTACCAAGCAGTTGTAAATGCTAATGTTGTTACAACAGATAATCTTGTTTCTGAAGTAGCTACTGCTACAGCTAACATTACAGCAGCTCAAGCTAACTTGATATTAGCACCAAAAGTAGTAAGCGTAACTGCTATTAACGCTACTCAATTACAAGTAGTATTTAATTCTGATATTGATCCAGCGTCAGTATTAGCGGATGTTACAGTACCGACTACATTAAAGAGTGGTCTTGTAGCAACAGTAACACCTGTTGGTACTTCTACACCTAACGTATTCAAATCTGCAGCAATCAATGGCAAAACAGTAACTTTAACTTATACAACTGCCTTAAATGGTCGTAATGTAGTAGTTTTAGACGCTTTTAAAACAACCACTGGTCTTGTAGTTCCAAAATATGATGAAGTATTAACTTTTACTGCTGACAAAGTTGCACCTACAATCGTAAGTACTGTAAAAGTTAGTGCTGCACAGTTTAAAGTAAACTTCTCAGAACCAATCAATTCATTGGGTTCAGTTTCTTTCAAACTTGCAGATGGAACAGTTGTTGCTAGTGGCGGAACTGGCGTAACAACAGCTTTTACAGCTGGTGATGATTATGCGACTTTCTCTTTAGGTACGAGTATTGCTGTTAACAAGACTGTTACAGCTACATTTATTGGCACATCAGATGCAGCAGGTAATTTAATTACTCCTAATCCTGCAACAGCTTCATTCACAAAAGGTGATAAAGATGGAGTTGTGCCTACTATAGCATCTGTTACACAAACTGGAGCAAAAACTTATGCAGTTAAATTCTCGACAGAAATAATAGCGGCTCCAACAATGACAATTACTGGAAATGCTTGGGTTTCAACTGTAAAATCCACAACAGATGCAACTGTATATAACGTAACAGTTACAAATGCACTTGATGGACTAACAACTATTACTTTTGGTACATTTGATAATTTAAGTGGTGAAACAGCAGCTTCACAAACTAAGGTTGTGTCGTTTACAAAAGATACAGTAGCACCTAAAGTTATATCTAGTGCTGTTGTTAGTGATGTAGATAATGGCAAACAATATCTTGAACTAACATTTGACAAAAATGTTGTTTTGACAACAGCTCAAATTGCAAGTTCAACTACTGGTTCATTTGTAAAAGATTTTGTAACAACTCCAATTACAACTGTTACGAATACACCTCTTACTTTTAAAACCAGCACAGTTAAAACAGTTGTACGAGCAGAATTAGCTACTTTACTAACCGGTAAAGATAATGCTACTGCAGTATACACATTAGCTTTACAATTAAATGGTGTCGCTAGTGAAGCAGGTGTAGCATTTGTGAATCCTACTAGTGTAACATTCACACGTGGTACAGACGGATCAGGTACTAACACTACTGTACTTGGTGCACCTACCATTACTCAAGGTTCAGATAATAATAAAGTAAATGTTCAATTCCCTGCTGCTGTTGATGGTGCATCAGCAACTACAGTTGCTAACTACAGTGTTGGTGGAGCTACTATCGAATCTGTAACATTACAACCAGTATCAGGTGGAACTCAAACTGTAGTTCTTAACCTAGTAGCTGGATCAAATACATTCACTGGTGTTCGTAATATTAGTGTTGCAAATGTAAAAGCATTAGGCTCTACAGTAACTATGGTTCCATATTCAATTAATTCACTTTCACTTAACGAAAATATCAAACCAACAGTAACTTCTGCTAAAGTAGCAAGTGTTACACCTGCAACAGCTCTAATACCAGCTGTTCCAGCAACCACTTCTGCAGTTACACCTGGTGGAACAAATACTGCTACAGGTACTGTAACTGTTTCTGGAACATACACAGGTATTACAGATAAGACAATTACACTTCAGAAAACAGCGACGGGTTATTCATTCGGTGGAGCAGATATGTTAACTACCGAAGGTCTAACATTTAATGTTGGTTCAGTAGTATCACCGGCTACAGGAGATACATGGTCTGTTAATGTAACTGCTGCAATAGCTGAAGTACCTGCTACTACTGGTACTACATTGGTTACAGTTACTTACAGCGAACCTGTTGTTGTAACTGCTAGTACAAATTACACTGTCAATGTTGGTGGCGTAGCACTAGTTGGAACAACAGGTTCCGTAACTGCGAATGCTACACCTTCTACAACAGTAACAGTAACAATTAACAAAGAGTTAACTGCTGCAAACTTTACAAGCGGTGTAACCTTAACATCTACTGATTATAAAATTGCAGATGTTGTAGGTAACATAGCTGATATCGGAACTGGTGGTATCGCAGTAACTCTTAACTAGATAATAAAAACGAAGCCTGTAACTTAACTTATTTAACTTAAATTTTTGAGTGGATGGTATAGAAACAGAGAATAGAGACGATTCGGGTTCTTCGGGACTCGGGTCGTCTTTTTTTGTGACATGACACAAAGGGACGGTTCTATTGCATGACACAAAGGGACGGTTCTATTGTGTTGCACTAAATAAATTAAGATGTTATAATGGTGTAATTAAATCGAAGGTGAGTGAAAAGAAGCCATGCCGAGAAAAGCCCGATCGAAAAGTAGTACAGGTATCTATCATATAATTATGAGGGGAATTAACCGTCAAATTATTTTTGAAGAAACAGAAGACTATAGCCAATTCCTAGAGTCACTAACTCGCCAAAAGGAAATGAGTGGAATTGAAATTTATGCTTATTGTTTAATGAGCAATCATGTCCATTTGCTAATAAAAGAAGGTAATGAAGATTTAGGAATGGTCTTCAAAAGAATTGGATCAAGTTATGTTTATTGGTATAATTGGAAATACAATCGGCGAGGACATTTGTTTCAGGATCGGTATAAAAGTGAAGCAGTAGAGGATGACGGCTATTTTCTAACGGTAATGCGTTATATCCATCACAACCCCTTGAAAGCAGGGATCACGAACGAATTGTCCGAGTATCGCTGGTGCAGTTATAATGAATATATTAATAAAAAGGATATTTGCAAAATCGAACATGGACTTAGGATATTTTCTAATGATACTCAAACGGCAGTTGGTTTATTTAAAGAATTTAGCGCTGAAAAAAGTGATACGCACGTTTTAGAATATGACGATCACATTCGATGGAACGATTCAGAAGCAAAGGCGTTCATCAAAGAAATTGCTTCAGTACAAAATCCGGTTCAAATACAAAGTCTTAACAAGGAATTACGCGACGATTTAATCAGGATATGCAAACAACAAGGGTTATCCATCAGACAGATCGAACGCCTGACTGGGATTAGCTTTGGTGTTATCCGAAAATTATAGCAACATAGATTTTGCTTGGAACGGTAAGTTTTCATGGAGAAGAATGACATAAGAAAGAAAAGTAAAATGAGATTTGTTATTATTTGATTGCAAAAAAAATCGAAAAAGTGTAAAATTTGTAACAAACAGGTATATAAAATTTGCCGATAAGCGGTCCATAAAAATTGACTACTTATAAAATATAAGGAGGATTTAAATGTGAAGAAACTTAGTTTATCTATTTTATCAGCACTATTATTGTTGAGTGTCGCTTTTTCATCAAATGTTTTTGCTCAGGAAACAGAAACCAAGGCAGCTGATGCAATCGGCGTTACCTATCGAACCCAAATTGAAAATGAGGGCTGGGCCCAGGGATGGATAAAAGATGGTGATTTGTCTGGTTCTGAAGGAAAGGGCCTGCGTCTGGAAGGCATCGAAATTGAATTGACTGGAAATGTACCGGACGGTTTGGATATTCAATATCAAACCCATATTCAAAATAGCGGCTGGGCCCAAGGATGGGTTTCAAATGGTGACATGTCAGGGTCGGAAGGAAAAGGACTTCGCTTAGAAGCCATTGAGATTCGACTGACCGGAACCAATGCCTCAGATTACTCAGTAAAATATCGAACTCACATCGAAAATAATGGCTGGGCGCAGGGATGGGTTGCCGATGGCGCTTTATCGGGTTCAGAAGGAAAAGGTCTTCGTCTGGAAGCCATTGAAATAACGGTCGTCGAAACACCCGTAAAAATTGCTTATGACGACTATCTTTCTGTTTTGGCACAAGTCAAAGAAGAAGATTATACCGTCGCCACCTGGACCGCTTATCAGAAAATTGTCGCTGCGAATGTGGTAACAAAAGCTGATCTCGCCAATCGGATTACCGAGGCAAGTGTCGCCATTGAAAAGGCACAGGAAAATCTGATCAAAAAGGCTGATTTAGGTGTTTACAATGATACCTTGGATAACGCAAAGGAAGCTGACTATACACCGGATTCCTGGAAAACCTATAAAGCCATTGTGGATGCCAATGTGGTAACCGAAGAAGATACACAGGCAAAAGTGGATGCGGCAACGATTGCCATCATTAAAGCCCAGAGAAATTTGGTGAAATTGTCGGATATGACTGCTTATAATGCTGCTGTAGCAGCAGTCAAGGAAGAACAGGTAAAATCAGGATGGTCGACTTATAAAGCGGTGCTGGATGCCAATGTGGTAACAAACCTGAACACCCAGGTGCAGGTGGATGCAGCAACAGCTAAAATTCTGGAAGCACAGAAAAAACTAGTGCTCTATTCGGATTTAACAAATTTCAATAAAGCAATATCGATTTATGTTCAGTATGGCGCTGATGCTGCCAATGCGCCTTACACGATGGCGACCTGGAACGCCTATACTGCTAAATGCGAGACCTATGGCTCCTTGGTCGATGGGGTATGGGTATATGATATGATTACTAAAGACACTGCTCAAGCCACAGTTGATGCAGCCACATCTGATATTGATGGCATGATTGCAAAACTTGTGAAAACCGCTGATCTTACTGCGTTTAATGCGGCAAAGAACATTACGATATGGGAGGGGCCTTATACCACCGCTTCATTCACGGCCTACGCCAATGATGTCCAAGTAAAAGCGATTACCAGCATACCGGCGGAAACGCTTAAAGGGTATTCACAGAACGTTGTGGATGGTTATACCAGTACCCTGATTGCTCTGCAAGCAGGAATTTTAGTGAAGGGTTCTGATTTAACGGCCTATAATGGGGCATTGAATGCTGTCAAACTGACCGATTATACATCGGCATCATGGACAACCTATCAAACAGTTGTCACTGCCAATGTAGTAACGCCAGATAATACTCAGGCGGCGGTGGATACGGCAACAGGAAAAATTGTGGCTGCGCAAAATAATCTTGTTTATACAGCTGCCTATGTCGTGGCGAATGGAAAGATTAACTCCGGTACATTTGGAATTCAGAAGGTTGGCAGCAGCATTTTGACACGTGCCAATGATTTAATGACAGCAGCCGGTATCGATAAAAGCGATTATACGGTCACCTTTTCTCGGATTGACAGTGGCGCGGCGATGATTAATGCGACGACAGGAACAATTACATCAGTCGGAAGTGGCACTGCCACGGTAACATTTACCATCACCCCGATCGATGGTGGTGCAGCAACAACAACCGCAAATGTGGAAGTACTGATTAATTCATAGAACCGTTAGTTTGAAAAGTAACTATAATTTTGAAAGACTCTCCTTTTATAAGCAGATTAGTTGATGAATCTGTTTATTAAAGGAGAGTCTTTTATGTAGTTGGGTTGGTGTTTAAAATGATAACCTTTTTAGCACAGTTGGCACAGTATTCATGTTAAGTTTAGATAAAAAAGGTCGACAATATAAGTAGCTATTGACATGAGCCAGTTTTCTGCTTTATGATAAAATATAGAAAATAGTTCGTTCGTTTTGAATAAAATGAGTATTGAGATAAAGGGAGAAGTAAATGAAAAGAATATGTTTAAACATAATTGCGATCTTTTTTTTGTTGATGTTTTTTTCACCGGCAGTCTTTGCTGCCACCAATGATGATGAAGCTTTAGCAAATAAATCAGCAACATCGATTGGTGTTAATGCAACCGATGAGATTGGGGTAACCTATCGAACGCATATACAAAACGACGGTTGGGAAACACGTTGGGCAACGGATGGAACCATTTCGGGAACCTATGGTCGTAGCCTGAGACTGGAAGGGATTCAGATTCAGCTAACCGGCAACGTTCCGGATGGGGCCAGAATTGAATATCGAACCCATGTCGAAAACGAAGGTTGGGAGGCAAACTGGCGTTATTCTGGTGGCGTATCAGGATCAGAGGGAAAAGGCCAGCGCCTCGAGGGTATTCAGATTCGTTTGGTCAACATGCCGGGGTATTCAGTTGAGTACCGGACCCACGTGCAGAATGTCGGCTGGGAGAAAACCTGGTCCGCTGACGAGGATGTATCAGGTACCTATGGCCAGAGTCTGCGCCTGGAAGGGATTCAGATCCGAATTGTTAAAAGTGGTGCGGATCTTACCGAATATAACAAAATATTAACGACCATTGAAAATACGGAAGCGGGTCAATACACGGTTTATTCATGGGAAAAATTAAAAACAGCTCTGGAAACAAACATTGTGAGCGTACAGAACAGTCAGGATGAAGTGGACACGGCAACAGCTGCCATTGAAGCGGCATACAATGAGTTAGAGTCCCTGGCAGATGCCGTAATTTATAGTAAGGCTGGAACTTATGGTCTCTCTGGAAGTACTACGGTAATAAATCAGGATGTGATTGTTCAGGCTGATGGTGTGATTCTTCAGAATATGCAGATAAAGGGGAACCTGATTATTTCAGAAGCAGTTAAAGATGGTGCCGTTACTTTGAACAACGTAACTGTTGAGGGAAAAACCTATGTACGTGGCGGTGGCGAGAATAGTATCCATATTAATGGCGGCGACTATAATACGGTTACGGTTCAAAGTACTTATAATGGAAAAATACGGATTGTCGCAACGAATGCGGCAGGTCTGGATATTGTTGTAGCGGATGATGTTTCCAGTGATGAGATTATCTTAGAAGGTACCTTTGATACGGTGCTGGTTGACGCACCAAAGGTAAAGATTACCTCGCTGGGTACGACGGTTATTAAAAAAATGACGGTTAGCGAAGACGGTGCCGGCAGTACGTTAACCCTCGAAACAGGATCCAGATTGGATTATGTAGTATTGGATGGGAAAGCGGATATTAAAGGCAAGGGACGTGTTGTCTCGGCGTATGTGAACGCCGACAGTGTTACCTATGAGCTTGAACCTGAAAGCCTAACGGTTTCTTCGAAGGTTAAAATTCAGCCAAAAGCACCGGACCCGATTTTGGTGACGAGTATTAATGTCACCAGTGCGAACAATGTCACCACAGTGGCTAAAGGCAGTAAATTACAGATGACTGCGACCGTTAAACCAACAGAGGCATCAAATCCCAAAATTACCTGGTCGGTTACGAATGGATCAGGAGCGGCCAGTATCAGTAGCACCGGTCTACTCACTGCCGAGACCACCGGGATTATAACCGTAAAAGCGACAGCGACTGATGGGTCAGGTAAGGTTGGCGAAAAAATGATGACGGTTAATACCCAGGCAGATCCTGAATTGACAACTGTTACAACGATCGAGCAAGGTAAACTTAATCCGGATGTTATCATCAAACTTGCATATGATACCTTTACAACTGACGCTGCTTTAGTCACGAACTGGACTGGTAATTTTGGAACGACGGAATTAACAATCGGTTCCGTAACCAGAGACAGCACGACCCAAGTTACTGTTCATTTAACTGGAACAGCCAAGCGGGGCGATATAAAAATCCAGGCGAAAGCGAGTGCTCTTAGCCGAGGAGTGGCGAGTAATGAAATGCCACTCACAGTTCCGGGGATAACGGTTACTGGTGTCAGCATCACTGGAAATGCCATTGTTGGATCGACCCTAACGGCGGTGACAACACCTGCCGAGGCAACCGTGTCATACAAATGGCAACGAGCGGATACCGTTGGTGGCACATACACGGATATTACTGGTGCAACAGCCGATACGTATAAGCCAGTTATTTCTGATGAAGGCAAGTTTATCAAGGTCACGGTAACGGGAACCGGGAAATATTCAGAAACGGTAATCAGTACCGCCACCAGTGCAGTAGCGGGGGTTACCATTACCGCGGCTAATGATGGAAGTATTGTTGAAGGGGCTGAAAACAACGAAGTACTGACAGTAACTGCAACGAACGATACCTTTGTCCAATCAAAAATTGATACAACCAATATCACAATGACTGGTTTACCAGAAGGCATTACCGTCGGTAGTGTTGGGTATATCGACTCAACACATATCACCATTACGCTTTCTGGAAATTCCACAAAAGACTATGATGAAAATATAGTGGCAACGGTTCAGGTTGCCGCAGCGTCCTTTACAAATGGTGGAGTTGCCAAAAATGCGTCAGTAACCTTTATTGCAGTAAAAGAAAGTGCTCTGGTTACACCGACAGCTGGAGTGGTTGATGACGCAAATAACACCTTTGGCTGGACATATAATGCAACTCAAAAAAATGCAACCGATTATGAATACAGCGTTGATGGTGGAACGACTTGGACGATCTGTACGGCCAATCCACAGACGGGTATATCTGGAGCATACGCGGCCGGAAAAGTACAGGTTCGGGCAAAAGCAACGCTGCGCCAACCAGCTAGTGCAGCTCTGGAATCAACAGCTCCATTTACTTTGCCCACAGCATCAATCACGGTGACGACGAGTGCTCCGATCACTGAAAGTGCAGAGTCTGGTAAAGTACTCAATGTTACATTGAGTAATGATACCCTCATCCAAGCGCAGGTGATTCCAGCTAATGTAACGCTGACTGGATCGCCAACAGGTGTAACGATCGGCGGGGTGAGTTATGTGGATGCAACACACCTGAATATTACCCTTTCAGGTAACGCAACGGGTGATTATGATGCTGATATAAATGTAGCAGTGTCAGTTGGTGCGGCCGCTTTGGCCCGAGGAACAAAACTGGATACAACGGTTACCTTTACTGCAACGGTTGAACCGGCATTGACGCCACCAACTTCGCTAATCGTTGATGATGCGAATAATTGGTTTAACTGGACAAATAATCTAAGTCAGACAAGTCCTACTGATTATGAATACAGTCTGGACAGTGGGGCGACATGGAAAACCTGTGATGCAAAACCCCAAACTGGGATTGTGGGAGCATACGCAACCGGAACAGTTCATCTGCGAACCAAGGCAACCGTGAAATACCCTGCTAGCGCTGCAATTGTTTCAGGTTCAGCATTTACCCCAACAGCAGCGTCTGGATTAACATTGTCGGTAGCGGCAAAGAGTACCCCTGAGAGCGGTAAGGTTAATCTGACAATTGCCCAAGCAGCACAAAGCGGGACATTTAAAATATATTATCGGGCGGTATCGACTGATCCGTCAACGCCAAACATCGGTGATTTGATTACACCGGCACAGTGGATTGAAAATATAAATGGAACAGCAGCATTTGAGATATCGGCGATTGATGGAAAATATGTTGAGGCCGTAGAAGTGACAATAGCCGATAACCGAATTACCAAATGGGGTAAAACTGGGCCGACAGAAGATAGTTACATTCCGCCAGCGCCAGCATATACGATCGATTATGCGAATGAAAGAACTGTTCAAAATATTCCGAACACAGTTGAATATGATGATAATAATAGCTTTTCATCACCTTCCCTTGGAACGGGTGCTCCAATAACGTTAGTGCCAGGCACCGTAACTTATTTTAGAGTCAAAGCAATTGGGCTTGATCCAGTGGGACTGATCCAAACATTGACCGCGCCGGCAAGATTAAATGCACCCACTAGCAATGTTACCTATAGCGTTGCTGCAAAAACGGTGACCGGCTTAGGTTCAACTTATGAATACAGTATTAGTGGCGGTTCGTACACAACAACAGCCGCCAGCGTCAGTTTTTCTGCAGGTGCGATAACAGTTCGAACAAAGGCCACAGCATCAGCATTTGCTTCGTCGCCGGAGACAATTGGTACAATTGCAGCACCAGCAAGTGCCCCGATTGTTACCTTGGATAAGAATATTATAGCAACAGCAAAGTTTATGATGGGTGGGTCGCAGGTAACAACGGAACAAGGTCTGGAATACAGTATCAACGGAACCGATTATATCCCAATTCCCACGAATTTTACAATTGATGCAGCTAATGCTGCGAATGCAACTGTTTTGGTACGAACTGCGGCTACCGAATCTGCCCTGGCAAGCGTAGCTACAGGTGACCTTAATTAATCAAAATAATATTTAATTTTTGCAAAAGAAGCTCTTTAAGGGCTTCTTTTGTTTTTGAGCCTTAAAATAACAGACGATTTTGGATATTTAAAAATTAAAAACTTCCTAACTGGTGAATCTCTTGAAAAAACCTAAATAAACGTGTAAAATAGTCGATATACTAACTAGACAAAATACAATCAATTGAGCGGTATGACGAAGATAAAATAAAGGAGAACGAAAGTGAAAAATGGAAGGAATTCAATTATGAAAAAATCGGTTGCAACGGCAATGATGGCGGTTTTTTTGTTTTCGATAGCATTGCCATCGAGTGCCTTTGCACAAGATGAAATGACCACTACAGCGACAGTAGGTGTGGAATATAAAACACATATTCAGGACAAGGGGTGGGAATCTGTTTGGAAAACAAATGGAGAAATTTCAGGAACAGTGGGTGAAGGAAAACGGCTGGAAGCACTGGAAGTTCAATTAACAGGGGATTTTCCAAGTAGCGCTACAATCGAAACCTATGTTCATGTTCAAAACCGCGGAAATCTGGGACCTTTTGCCATGGGTAGCGATGCTGGGACCGAAGGTGCGGGGTTGCGGCTGGAAAGTATCCGACTGGTACTTAACAATATGTCAGGCTATATTTTAAAATATAATGTTCAAGTGCAAAACAAAGGCTGGCTAAGAAATGAAACAGACGATTCAACCTGGTTTCAAAGCGGCGAAACGGCCGGGACTGCTGGCGAAGGGCTTCGCCTTGAAGGCATTAGAATAAAGTTAGTACAGGTAAATTCGGCTTATGAAGCCTATCTTGCGGCATTGGCGGCTGTTAGTGAAGACGATTATACCGTTGCCTCATGGGACACCTATCAGAATGTTGTGAATGCCAATACCGTTAAAACAACAGATTCAACAACAACCATTAACAGGGCAACAGCGGCAATCCAGGCGGCTCAGAAAAACCTGGTAAAAGGTAAAAATTTAACTGCCTATAAAGCTGCTTTGGCAGCAGTTAGTGAAGCGGAATACATTCAAGATACCTGGGATACATACATGGAAGTCGTTAACGCAAATGTAGTGACTCAGGCGAACACTCAAATCGAAATAAATGAAGCCACAAATAACATCTTATTAGCTCAAAAGCAACTTCAAAAAAAGGTAGACCTGACAAAGTATCGTCAGGCGGTTGATTCGGTCAGAGCAGCGGATTATGCATCAGATTCTTGGATAGCTTATCAAAAAATATTGGCAGCTTATCAAATGACAGAAAACAACTCTCAGGAAGAAGTGGATAATGCAACAACTAAGATTGTTGAAGCACAGAAAAAAATGGCGCGAAAGTTTGATTTTACCGCATATAAGACACTTTTGGCAGCCGTCAAGGAAGATGACTATACGACCATTTCCTGGACAGCCTACCAGAAAATTGTCGATGCTAACTACATTGATACCGAACATCTCAGTGAAGATGCCACCCAAACAGCCGTAGAAAAGGCGATCAAAGCAATCGAAGCGGCACAGAAATTACTGGTTAAAGCCGGCGATTTAACCGTCTATGAAGCGGTGGTTGAAGCGGCTCAAAAAGATGATTATATGGCAAAATCCTGGACAACGTATCAAAAAGTCCTGGATTCCAATAAAATGACGAAGAACAACACCCAGGCTGAAATTGATGCGGCAGTCGTAAAAATCATGGCTGCGCAGAAGAAATTACTGCCAGCTGGAGACTTGGCTGAATATGAAGCAACCTTAGCAAAAGTTGATGAAGCTGATTACACATCAAAATCATGGGAAGCCTACCAGAAAATTGTGAAATTAAATGCCGTAACTGCTGGCAGCGGTCAAGATGCGATCAACACGGCTGTTGAAAAGATCACAATAGCGCAGACGGCCTTGATAAAAAAAGGCGATCTGACAGAATATCAGATCTTATTAAGTTCAAAAACAGAAGAAAACTATACTACAGCATCGTGGGCGGCTTATCAAAAAGTGGTCAAAGCGAATGTAATGACAACCGACAACTCAAAGGATGAAATCAATGCCGCCATTAAGAAAATCGAAGCAGCCCAGGCCAACTTAGCTGCAAAAGGTCAGATTGGTGTTTATAATGATTTAGTAAATTCGTTCAAAGAAGAATTATATACCTCAGCATCTTGGGCAACCTTTAAAAAAGTATTGGATGCCAATGAAATGAGCACGGACAACAATGACACAGAGATCAAAGCAGCTGCCAGTAAAATTAAAGCTGCGGCCAGCAAGCTAGTGTTTAAAGTGACTGCTGATGATTATGCTGCTTACGAAAAAATATTCAATGAAAAAAATGAAGATATCTATACTGTTGCAAGTTGGACTATTTATAAAAAAGTCTTAATGTCCAATATTATGACAAGAGATAGTTCCAAGGTTCAGGTTGAAGCGGCAGTAAATAAAATTAGAGCCGCGCAGTTCAATCTGGTTATAAAGGGTGACCTCACAGCCTATAACGCTGCCTTAAATACCTATAAAGATAAAGAGGCGGAATCTACCACCACATCATGGACAGCCTATCAAAAGGTTGTCACGACCAATGTCATGACCTCTGAAAACAGTAAATCTCAGATTGAACTGGCTACCGCAAAAATTGTTGCAGCAGGTAATAATTTGGTAAAAGGTACCGATCTGAAGTACTATAAAGAGCTTCTGGGATTAGTTAAAGAGGCTGATTACACACCTGCATCATGGGCAGTTTATATGAATGTTGTCTTACAGAATCAGGTGTCAAAAGATAATACCTTTGATCAGGTAACAACGGCCATGAACAATATTCGGACAGCTCAGTCAAAATTGGTCAACGCCGGTGACTTAACGGCATTCCTGGATTGCTTGAAATTATATCAGGAAAATAAAGTTGCGAATGATGCCTATAAAGCAAATGCAACAACTGAATCATGGAATGCATATGCAAATCTTGTCGAAAGTGTTGCAAGTTTTGACAAGACCAAAAATTATGAATGGATTGCAGCAGGGACAAAAGCCGGAGACATTACCAGTGCATCGGCAGCTGATAAAATTAAGAGTACCACCAGTGCAATCAACGCTGCCAAGTTAAAAATTACCTTAACGGGAGATATTGGCATCGCTTATGCAGAATATGTCAAAGTTGCGAATTTAGATGCTGGTATGAGTAAAGAGAATTATACGGTTGATTCGTACACGATTTACGCCGGTAAATGCTCAGACAATGACATCGGTGTTCCTGTTAAATCGACAGTGGCAAAAATTAATGCCGCTACTGCAGCCATTAAGCCATTTAAAGACAGTCTGCTGTTAAGAGCAAGTAAGGCAAGTACAGACAGATTTGATGTTGCTGTTTCAACATATGGGACATTAAAACAGACAATGACATGGAGCGATGATTTAAATGCTTATGTAGCAGCAACTTCGAAATATACCATTGGATCTTGGACTCCATATGAAGCGCTTTATAAGAAATATACATTCACTACGGCAACCATGTTGCATACTGACAACAACACCGAGGCCGACTATGATAATGCAACCACGGCGCTTGTTAAAGCAAGATGGGCATTGGTTGAGTATAAGTCTGACGGCTCAACGGGCTCCAATCTTATTTCAACTGAAATTGGTGCTCAGAACGCAAATACCAATATTATTGCAATTCTGAAAGCTAAACTATCAGAAGCTGGCTTTAATCCTGATAAGTGCAAAATAACGATTATCAGTACAAGCTACACAGGCAGTGCTTCAGTCAGTGGAGCAGGTGTGCTGACGGGTGGTACTGGCGATACAGCCAAGATAAAATTCACCATTGAACCGTTAGCAGTTACGTCACCGGATGTTGCTTATGCTTTCACTGCCTTTGATACACCGGAAGTAACATTTACAATTAAATAGTTGAGCTTTATGCGTTAACAACAAGTTTTGGTGAAAACTACAAAAGAATGAAAGGCTGGTTTCTAAAAAACCAGCCTTTTGTATATTAGTGCCCGGGTAAGTGCAAAGCTCCAGATAATACTTAGTTTAAATTGATGCATATTAAAACAATTTAATTGACACTAAAGAATGATTGGATTATAATTTAGATAGTAATGTGAATAAAAAATTAAAAATGAATAGTGGGCAAAATTATTGAAAAATAATGACGCAAAACTAAAGGGGCTTAACCACCAGGAAAGTCAGCCAGTTGCAAATGATTTAAGCAGGTTTGTGATTGAACAAGCCTGTTTTTTGATATGTGCGAAGACAACTGCATGTTAAGACATATTAAAATGAACTTCAGCTAAGGTTAGAAGCTTAAATGCCGATAAAATTATTAGATGTTTGTTTAAGTAAATTAATGGATCTTAAGAATAGATAATTTGATTATATAAGCGAAGGAGCGGGAAAATGAAAAAAAGGATGACAAAGGTGTTTTGCCTGTTGGTCAGCATTGTGATGGTTTTAACCAGTTTGCCATTAGGGGTGCTGGCAGAAGAATTGACTGGACCTTCAACAGCATTGGCAACTAATGAAAGCAACCAAACCGATAACCTACAAGTACCTCAAGTTGGTGCAACGGATAATGTTACTGATAGTACGGCTACTGAACCGACACTGCAACCAGTGGGAGAAGAGAATCAGGAGGCCAGCCAGACCGTGGTAACGGCAGAGAGTTTAGCGACCATGGCCACGGAAACAGATGGAAAATATGAGTTTACTGTTGATTCAAACAACTTAGCTTATATAACAAATTATACTGGTACAACCGACACTGAAGTGACCATCCCAGAAACTTTAACAACTACAGCTGGAAAAGTTGTCGCGGTCGCTGGAATAAAAGCAGGTGCCTTTGTCAATTGTACTACCTTAACAAAGGTCACAATCTCTCCGAACATTACATCCTTGGAGGGAGCGATTTTTTATGGTAATGTAACAATCTATGGAGTCGAGGGTTCACTGGCAGACAATTATGCAGTTGAATGGAACCTTGATTTTGTTAAAACAGCAGTTTTTTACGTTGCTGACTTTAAATCGAATAAGGATTCTGGCGTCACAATTAAAACACCGATAACCTTGACCGCTACCGTTTCAACTTGGGCTAAAACAATTACTTCGATCAAGTTCTATTATGATCTGACAGATTATAACAATGATCCCCAGCCATCTGCTGACATTGCATCGGGTACAGCTACCACAGCCACCTTTACCCCATCAATCGCTGGAACTTATACCTTATATGTGAAGGTCACTGATAGCGATGGGAATACCTGCATAAAAACAATTGACAGCTATGAGGTGCTCCCGGCAATTAAACTGGAAGCAACGGAAAGCTCACCCCAGTACATCAGTACACCGCTAAATTTAGCGGCAGATGTCGATGACGGCATAACAACAGCAGCTTATGATTATCAATTTTCTTATCAACTGGGTTCTAATAGCAAGGAAATACAAGCAAGTTCGGCAACCAGCACGTGCATCTTTACACCAGTTAGCTCAGGGGCTTACACCATCAAGGTAACAGTAAAAAACCAGTCTGGAAATAAAGAATTCACTGGCACAAAAACCCTGGAGTACAGTATCGTCGACAATGTATATGTTAAAAGTCTTACAGTTGACAAATTATCACCTCAGGAAGTGGGCACGGCTTTGACCCTAAAGGCTGAAGCTGCTGGTGGAAAGACAACTGGCTATAAATACCGCTTTTTTTATAAGCTAAATGGGGGAACCGAAGTTGATCTTCAGGATTACGCTGACACCGCTAATGTCGTGTTTAAGCCCACTGATCCGGGAACCTATCAATTTGGGGTTCAAGTTATGAATGCCATGGGTGTACCGTCAGCAGCAAAAACCGCTGATATGACAATTATATCAACACCAGGGGGGAGTTTTACAGCAGCTAAAGCTGATGGAACCCCATTTTACATTGGCGATTCAAGCCCGATTGTCTTGAAAGTGAGTAATTCATCTGGATACAGTGGGACCTTATACTACAAATATTATTATACCTTGGGAACAGGAACTGAGAAAAACGCAATCGGTTCGGAGATCACAAGTAGTTCTATGAACTATACGCCATCTGAAAAAGGAACCTATAAATTTTATGTTGAAATAATTGATAAATCAGCTGTAAATTCAGTTTCTGTTACAAAGACAGTGACTGGTTATGAGGTTTATGACAAATTTGTTGGAAATGGGAAACTGACATCCAGTTCTGTTTCACCGCAAAACAAAGGGACGACAACCAAGCTGACAGCCAGTACAAGCGGTGGGAAGGCACCTTATACTTATGCGTTTTCTTTCATCCCGCCAGGTGGTGGAGTGACGCCAATTGGTGAAGCGTCAACAAGCAACACAGCCAGCCTAACCATGGATACTGCTGGTGACTACACGATCTCAGTCATCATCACCGATGCCAATGGTATCACTGAAACAAAAACGATCACCTATAAAATTAATAATAACCCACAGATAACTAAATTTGAAACTCAGGCAGAAATTGCGCACTATATTAATGATCCAGTTGTTCTGACGGCACAAAGTGAAGCAGGAACCGGCCCTTATACCTATGAGTTTACGGCTAAGTTGGGCTCGCAAACGGTATGGAAATCAGCACCGATCATTAATACAAACGCTACTGACGAAGCAAAACCAAGTTTCACACCAACGGTTGCTGGCACCTATGTTCTGGAGGTGAAGGTAACAGATTCCACGGGTTACAGTGATACAAAAACAATTAAAGATTATAAGGTATTACCATCTTTAGCAGTTAAAACCTTAAAAACGGATAAGCCCTCGGGACAAAATATCGGAACGGATATCAAACTGACAGCTACGGGCAGCGGTGGGAAATCCCCTTATACCTATAAATTCTATTATGAATTGGCGAGTGTCACAACGCAATTGACAGACGGAAATTACCTTGATTCCAGTACGGTGATTTTTAATCCATCCGTTGCAGGAACTTACACCCTCTATGTGGATGTTAAAGATGCCAATGGAAAAAACATTGTTAAAGCTGGCTCGGTTTCAAACTATAAAGTGGTCAATGCACCGGTACTGGCAAGCTTTTCAGCGGATAAAGATATGACTAAAGGTGAAACCGGTACAGCATCAATTTATCCCGGTGATACCATCAATTTGAAAGCAAAAACGACAACAAATACCGGTGAAGGTGATCCGTTGAGTTATCAGTTTTATTATAAAATTGGTTCAACTGAAACGCCTATCGGCACAAAACAAACAAAATCTCTAACTCAAAAGTACGATGAGGTCACCAGTACTTTTATTCCAGATAAAGCTGGAACATATACTGTTTATGTGAGAGTAACAGATGCCAACGGGTCAAAAGACGATGAGAAAATTGCTACGCTGAAGGTATTGGGCGATGTTACATCGAAAGTTGTCAAAGTCAGCAAAACGACCGGCGTGATTGTGGGATCTACAATTAAACTTTCAGCAACGGCCGCCGGCGGGAAATCACCTTACAACTATAAGTTTTACTTCAAGAATGGAGCGGGTGCTTTGACCTTGATTGATTCAGACCCGGTCGCAAATACAATTGAATTTCCGTTCACTACGGCCACCGGATCGGGTGATTACACATTTTATGTCCAGATTATTGATGATAATAAGGTAGAAAGTGGAAATACCACCGATGAATTAAGTGAATTATTAAAAACCGCCAGCCCAATTGTTACGGTGACGAATCCACCACAACTTAGTAATACCGAATATTCAATTGTGGGAGGGGGATCAGCACTTTACGCTGGAAAAACAACCATTCATTTAAAAGCTGAAACTGCCAATGGTACCGGTGATGGCAATTTAACTTATCAGTTTTTCTACAAACAGGGATCAACTGAAATTCCCATTGGAGCGGCGATTACAAAAACGACCCCGTCGCAATATGTGGCAGCTGAGACGGATCTGGAACCTGATGTTGCCGGAACATATACTGTCTATGTACGTGTTACAGATGCCGGAAATTTAAAGAATGAAGCGAAAATTGGTTCCTTTAAAGTG
This sequence comes from Acetobacterium woodii, assembly GCA_016213825.1. Lineage (GTDB taxonomy): Bacteria > Bacillota > Clostridia > Eubacteriales > Eubacteriaceae > Acetobacterium > Acetobacterium woodii_A. The sequence goes on from JACQZP010000030.1 coordinate 209,307, forward strand.
TTAGGCGGTGTCGTTGCTAATCCTGTAAAAGTGAGCAAAACCACAGGGTTGCTTGTAAGTGACACCATCAAAATTTCGGCTGGAGGCTCCGGTGGACAAACCCCCTATAACTATCAGTTTTATTTTAAAAAAGGTGAAACTGGTGCATTAACGGAAATTGGTTCACCGAGTGAAGAAAAGAGCATGAATATTTCATTTTCTTCCAGTGAATATGGTTCTGGAACATATCAATTCTATGTAAAGCTTACTGATAAAAACGGAGAGGTTAGTGCAGCTGATGATACTGCTGTTTTGCTATCTGCCAGTCCAATTGTTACGGTGACGAATCCACCAAATCTGAGTAGTGTTTCTTACACGAAAACAGGTGTCAAACCGCTAATTGCTGACTTATATGTAGGCGATACAGTTGAATTACGTGCAAAAGCTCAAAATGGAAGTGGTGAGTCAACACTGACCTATCAGTTCTTCTACAAACAGGGAACGACAGAAGTTAAAATTGGAGCCCCGGTGGTAAAAACGGGTGCAGCTAAATATGACGAAGCAACAAGCAATTTTGATCTGAGTAATGCTGGAACCTATGTGGTTTATGTGAGAATAACGGATGGCACATCGACAAGTGTTTCAAAAATCGGCAGTCTTAAAGTGCTGGATATGATCTCAGTTAAAACAGTTAAAGCCAGCAAGACCAGCGGATTAATTGTTGGTGACAAAATAAAACTGACGGCCAGCGGAGCAGGTGGAAAAGCGCCATATAAATATGCGTTTTCTTTCAAAGAGGTTTCCGCAGCATCCTATACAGCGTTGGGAACAGCCAGTGAGGAAAAATCAATTGAATATCAGTTACCAACCGCAGGGACCTATGTCTTTAGTGTTACGATCACCGATGCTAATGGTGTAGCCAGCACGAATGTTGTTGCGAGTGCTCAGGTAACCGTTGGGAATCCTCCTGTTATTGAATCATTCGCTGTGACGCCACTAAAGGGTAGTGCAGTTTATATCGGCGACGAAATTACCCTAACTGCGAAAGTAAAAGCAGGAAGTGGTGTTAATGATCGGGATTGGAAATTTATGTACAAGGCTGGGACGATCACAAAAACGGTTGATCCAGTTGTCACTGGTGATGTAGCAACTGCAAAAATTATATTAACAGATCCGGGATCCTATACATTTACAGCTTCAGTTACCGATGAAAACTCATCAGAGGCTGTAAAAACAATTAGTAGTTACCCAGTGTTGAGCAAGGTTGCCGTTAAAAGTTTAACTGCGAATTTAGAGTCTGGTCAGAATATTAATACCACGATTAAATTGACTGCCACCGGGGTTGGTGGAAAAGCACCGTATACCTATAAATTCTATTCAATCTATCAAGACAGTGTGGACCCAGTTTACATCAACACCTCTTATTCAAGTTCAAACACGACGAATTTTACGCCTAAGAAATCAGGCTATTATTCGATTCATGTAAGCATCAAAGATGCCAATGGGAATATTTGTAGTAATGATCGGGAAGTTTGTATCTTAGATTATGAAGTTATTGATAACCCAATTATTAAGAGCTTTTCAGCCGATCAAACATCTGGCCAATATGTCGATACGCCTATTAATTTAACGGCAACGGTTAGCGGCGGAGTACTTCCATACAATTATAAGTTTACTTATAAATTGGGTTCTGAATCAGAGAAAGTGATTGATAACACGGATGGCGATCAAACGGCTGCGTTTACCCCAACAAAAGCTGGAACCTATACATTCTATGTTTATGTGACGGATACTGAAGGAAATCCAAAACCTGATGCTAAAAAAGAAATAAAATCATTCGTGATTTATGATAAGCCAACGGTTAAGTCATTTACGTCTAGTAGTACGAAAATTACGAAAGGTAAAAGTGTAACTTTGAAAGCGACGGTTGCGGGAGGTCAGTCTCCATATCAGTACCGATTTTACTATAGTACCGGTGGTGTTCCTACGGACATCAGAAAGTATTCAACAACAAGCTCTTATAGTTGGACACCAAAAACGGCCGGTACATATACAGTATATGTAGATATCATGGATGCTAAAGGAACTGAAACCACCAGTGTACAGGCACTTACGATTCAAGTTGATTAATAAGTGCGAATAATAGTCAAAAAATAAAAAAGCCAGAATTGAAGTTTCAAACTTCAATTCTGGCTTTTTATTAATAAAACTACAAAACGCCATTCACAACAACTTCCATTCCCGCCAGATCAAATCCACTCGCACAATAGACTGAATACACAAACGCACCCTGAGTCCAGGTGGCCAGTCCCATACCATCGTCATTGTTTTGGTAAAGAACAGTAGCACCAGAAGGATTGGTTTTGGTCTGACTGTTTTTAAAATCGGTATAGACACCGGCGATGTTATCAGTTTTAGCATCGGCTTTTCGGACGGTGTACTTGACACCGTTTAGCGTAAAATCGGCTTGAGCCAGATTGTCAGCGATGGTGTAGTATTTAACGTCGGTAATGCCGGTTGGCAGGGTTTCAAAGGTAAAGCCAATGGCATCTTTGATAGCGGTCAGCGAAGCCTGTTCCACCATGGGGTTGGGAATTTCGGTTTTTGAATCATCCTTTTTTTCGGCGGCAGGCGTGCAGCCAGCCAAAAGCAGAGTCGTGAGAGAAACAAGAATCAAGGTAAACAACAGCAGTTTTTTTGATTTCATGGGAGACCTCTCTTTATATTTAATTTTTAATAAACAGGTGTTGCCGGGTGATTGATCTGCCAAAGGGCAGACCCTCGCTCCTACGAACTGGAATCATCAGCAAAAATGCAAAACATTTATATCGACGTAATGCAACAGTTCGTAGGGGCGGGTAATACCCGCCCGCAAGACGTTGGGGACGTTTCGTTTGTCATATTGTGTAGCTATTCTTCAAAGCTAAATTGGGCAGCTAGTGTCCTGGGCTATGTGGGTAAAATGACTTTTGCCACTGGCATAATCGGCCACCAGCTGACCATGACCCAATAGCTTGAATTTGTAGCTTAACAGCCCATCCAGACCCACGGGGCCGCGAGCATGAAGCTTACTGGTGCTGATCCCAACTTCGGCGCCAAAACCAAATCGGAAGCCGTCACTAAAGCGGGTGGAGCAGTTCCAGAAAACACCAGCTGAATCCACCAGCGTCATAAAGGTTTTGGCGGTAGGTTCGGTGGTAGTCAGGATGACATCGGTATGACCGGAACCGTAGGTATTGATATGGTTGATGGCAGTATCCAAATCTGGGACGATCTTAATCGCAAGAATGTAATCCAGATATTCGGTTTTCCAGTCTTCTTCGGTGGCAGGTTCCACAGCGATAATAGTTTGAGTGGCGACGTCTCCTTTTATCTGCACACTTTTTGCTTCCAAAGCTGTTTTGAGAGTGGGCAGGAGTTCCTGAGCGACGTTCTCGTTGACCAACAGGGTTTCCAGAGTGTTGCAGGCGGCGACGTACTGGGTTTTGGAATCAACAATGATATCGATCGCTTGTTTCAAATCAGCGTCTTCATGCACATAAACATGGCAGATACCGTCGGCGTGGCCCATTACCGGAATGTTGGAATTGGCCATGATGTATTGAACAAAACTGTTGGAACCTCGGGGAATGATCAAATCAATATACTGATCGAGTTTCAGCATGGCGGTGACATCATCCCGGGTTTCCAAATTTTGAACCCAGCCGGTAGGGAGACCCACAGCGGCAGTAGCTTCGCTAATTATTTTAGATAAGATCCGATTGGTTTCCAGTGCTTCCCGGCCACCTTTTAATAGAACAGCGTTGCCGCTTTTTAGGCACAAGGTTGATATTTGCACGAAGGCATCGGGTCGCGATTCAAAAATAACGCCGATGACCCCGATGGGGCAGGTGACTTTATAGAGATCCAAACCTTCATCCAGTTGGGTTGAGAGTTTGGTTGCGCCTAATGGATCAGTGAGCTCAATGAGACTGTGAATGCCCTGGACGACGTCGCTGATTTTATCGGCATCAAAGGTGAGGCGTTTAAGCAATGGTGCCCCCAGGTTTTCTTCCTGACTTCGTTTCATGTCCTCCTGATTGGCGGTTATGATGGCGTCTTTGTTTTCTTCAAGTGCTTTGGCAATGGCCAACAGGCCGGCATTTCGTTTCTCAGTATTGGTAGCGGCAAGTTGAATGCCTGCCTCACGGGCAATTTTGCCCAGTTCTTCCATTTGCATTGGGGTTTCCTCCTAAATAATTAGTATTGGTAGTGGGCGATTGGTATGCCAAAGGGCAAACCCTCGCCTCTTATATAATGGGTAACATATGTTTTTTAAAAATTGGATGCAAAGTTGTCATCTGACATATCAACTACTTTATAATGGGTAACATATGTTTTTTAAAAATGATTTGTGATTTCTGATTCGTAGGGGCGGGTACTATCGACCCGGACCACGAAGGATCGTTTATTTCGCTAACAAATTATCCCGGATTTTCTTGAAATCCTTCTCTCTTAAATCGGTTTTTTCCATGAGATAGGTTTCCACATTGCCGAAATTGGTATTGACGTAATCCATGGAAATTTTAAGCCAATCGGGCTTGACCCCATAAAATTCCCAGAGGTGGTAATTCTCAATGCCCAATTCCTCGGACATGATATTGCCTAAGAGGTTATAGCTCTCATCAAAGGTGAGATTGGTCAGGGTGTAATCGGAAAGAATCACCTCTTCATTAACACCCAGGATGCTTAAAATCAGATAGGTCATAAAACCGGTCCGGTCTTTACCGTTGGTGCAGTGATAAAGAATGGGGTATTCCGAGGATTCGGTTAAATACTTAAGTACCTCAGCAAAGCATTGCGCCCGGTCTTCAGTCTGGATTTTGTAGATATGACGCATGAATTCATCAATAACTCCGGGTTGGGTAAAGTCTTTATGATCCAGGCCCATATCAGCACTGGAAAAAATCGGGATTAAATGATATTGGGCGGTTTTGGGCAGACGGTCCGCTTGGCGCTCAGATTTAGATTGGTTGCGGAAGTCAAACACGTGTTTGAGTCGCAGGGCAGCAAAATAGTCCACATCTTTATCAGACAGATGAGCTAATTCTTCACTGCGGATAACTTTACGCCATTTTATTTTTCGTCCATCCATTCCGGTGTAGCCGCCGATGTCCCGGATATTGATAGAGTTTTCCAGTTGGATCAGTCGTTTTCCCAATTGAGTTTCTTCACAAAAGATGAGGTTGCTTTCGTCTTTGAAATTATATAAGATGCGTCCGTTTGGGGCAATTAACCCAGGATGAGCAGGTGTTTCCTGAGTTGGTTGCAAAACTGGATTTACTTCAGTCTGAATTGTTTTAATAAACGCTTCGGGCTTGGCCGGAGCTTCAGATGTTGGGACTTCTGCTGAAGGATGATCCGGGAAGACCTCCTTTATCGGCGTTTCCGAGGATGAATCAGTTTTGGCAAGCTGTTTTTTTTGCATCAGCTTTCGGGTGAGAAAGTATGCCGGAATGGTGGCGGCAGCTCCGGCGATGAGGGCAATAGTGGTTACTTTTTTCATTGATGATTTCCTTTCTATAGCTTCGATTATTTCGTGTTTGTATGTTATGATTATAGCATAAATTAACGAAAAATAGTCTTTAAAATGCGAGGTGCAATTGTGAATGTAAAAAAAAGCAATCAATTTGAACAACTGGGAATCTATTGTCATATTCCCTTTTGTGTAAAAAAATGCGCTTACTGTGATTTTTCTTCTTTTGAATGTCAAGATGAAAAAATGGTCGCTAGATATTTTAAAGCGCTGTATCAGGAAATAATTAATTTTGCTGGGCAGAATAAAGATACTGCATTAGTACCGGTTGATACCATTTATTTTGGTGGTGGGACACCATCCTCGGTTGAGCCGGTTTATATTGAAACAACCCTGGCCTTATTAAAAGAAGCATTTTTTGTGACGGACAAGGTGGAAATTACCATCGAAATCAACCCGGGGACGCTTACTTTGGAAAAGGCCCGCCGCTATAAAAATGCGGGGGTAAATCGAGTCAGTGTGGGGCTTCAGGCCTGGCAGGACTTTTTGCTGAAAATTCTTGGCCGGGTTCATAACCAGGCGGAATTTATTGACAGTATGGAAATTTTAAAAACCGTTGGGTTCGATAACTTCAGTGTGGATGTGATGTATGGTTTGCCAGGGCAAAAGCTTGAGGATGTAATGGAAACGGTACAGGAACTGATGGCGTTTTCGCCAACCCATCTTTCCTGTTACAGTCTGATTTTAGAGGATGGCACCCCGATGGCAAATTGGGTGGATGCTGGACAGCTGGATCTGCCCAGTGAAGATGACGAGCGAAAAATGCATTGGGCGATCGACCGTTTTTTAAAAGAACAGGGTTATGACCATTATGAAATTTCCAGCTATTGCCAACCGGGGTATGAAAGTCGACATAATCTTAAATATTGGGAGATGGTGCCCTATCTGGGTTTTGGGCTGGGTGCTCATGGTTATTTTAAGGGAAAACGATATGGTAATGCCAATAATTTATTGGATTATTGTAAATTAATTGAATCGGGAAAATCAGCCAGTGAATCTGAGCCGGAAATGTTACCAGCAGAGCTCATGAGTGACTGGATGTTTTTGGGATTACGAAAACTTGGCGGGATTCGGGATGATTTATTTAAAAAACGTTTTGGTCTGAGTTTTTTTGACCAATACGAAACGGCGATTAATTCTCTGATCAATGAAGGGTTACTGGAGTGGGATGGGTCGGTTTTAAAGCTGACAGCGATGGGACAGGACTTTGGAAACCGCGTATTTGCAGCATTTGTGTAGATGAAATCAGGTAGAAAAACTATCTTAAGAAATCTTTAAAAGGTGAGTAAGCTATTATAGAAACTTGTTGACAAAGTAGGGATAGGGTGTTATATTTAATTCAGATGTTAGCACTCGATTATCGTGAGTGCTAATAACGAGGTGAATCATGGAACTCAACGCACGTAAAAAGAAAATACTGGAAGTGATCATCCGTGATTATATCAATACGGCCGAGCCGGTTGGTTCACGTACCCTTTCTAAAAGATGTAATCTGGGCATTAGCCCGGCGACCATCCGAAATGAAATGGCCGATCTTGAAGATCTAGGTTATCTGGTTCAACCACATACCTCTTCGGGTCGCATTCCAACTCAACAGGCTTATCGCTATTATGTTGATGAAATCATGGAGGTTCAAAAGCTCGAAAAAATGATCCGGACGGATATTCATCGCGGCTTTTTGGATCACAATACCGAACTTGGGCCGACGATGTCACATACTGCACAAGTTTTATCCCAGCTAACCAACTACACTGCTGTGGTTCTGGCACCTCGAGTTACAAATTTTAATTGTAAGCATGTTCAAATTGTTTCTTTAATTAAAAATAGGGTACTAATGGTAGTAGTAACTCAGGAAGGGATGGCCAAAAATATTGAGGTGACCCTTTCTCAGGAAGTTGACACCATTCTGGCACTGAAACTTTCCAATGTGATTAATGGGTTCCTGAAAAATACCATTCTCAGTGAGATGAGTTCTGATCTGATTGATCAGATTCAGGAATTGACCCCAGAGGAGAGCAAACTGGTTCATGAGATCATCCCCCATCTGAAAAAAGCCCTGGTGGAAGATGCCTCAGAAGTTCATTCCACCGGATTAACCAATTTATTCAACTACCCGGAATTTAGTGATGTGAACAAGATTAAACAATTGATCAACATTGTCCAGGAAAAACAGGTATTATCCGAGATGATGACCTCCAGTGATGGAAACCGGGTCATCCGAATCAAAATTGGTAGCGAAAATGACAATGAAAATCTGAAAGACTTTAGTATTATCACCTCAACTTATGAGTTGGATGGTGAAATGATGGGCGCTTTTGGAGTGATTGGACCTACCCGGATGAACTATGACAATGTCTCATCGGTTCTCAATTACATACGCAATGAGTTAAATTTACATATCTCAAATTTATTAATGAAATAGGTGATTAGATGATAAAAGAAGAGGAAATCAAAACAGAAACCATGACAGAAAATGATGAAGCACTTTTAGAGGAAGCAGAGACGGTTGCCGACGAGGAATCTACAGATGAAACGGTCGTCGAGGCATCTCCAGAAGACGTATTAAAGGAGATTGTAAAGGAGGATGAGGCCATATTGAATCGCTTGGTTCGACTTCAGGCTGATTTTGAAAATTTTAAAAAGCGAAGTCAAAAAGAAAAAACAGAAATGTATCAGTTTGCATCAGAAAGCTTTGCCACTAAACTGTTGCCGGTAATGGACAATCTGGAACGGGCTGAAGCAGCTTTAGCCGATGCCAGTGAGGAAGCCAAAGGCTATATTGATGGTCTGGAAATGGTTTTTAAACAGCTTAAAGATGTGCTAAAAGAAGAAGGTCTGGAAGAAATTGTCTGTGAAGGTCCCTTTGATCCCAATCTCCATCATGGTGTTGCAGTTGGCGAGGATGATGAAAAGGAAGACCAAGATATTATTGATGTCTTTCAAAAAGGTTACAAATTTAAAGGTAAGGTTATCAGGCCAGCGATGGTTAAGGTTTGTAATAAGTAAAAAATTAAGAATAAATTAACAAACAAAAAACCCTAAAAAAAACTAAGCCGAAAATTCATTTGGTAAATCATCAAGGGAATTTTCGTTTTAATAAAATAGTAATAATTTCAGGAGGAAATAGATATGAGTAAAGAAAAAATTATTGGGATTGACTTAGGAACCACAAACTCTTGTGTAGCCGTTTTAGAAGGCGGAGAAGCCGTAGTTATTCCAAACGCAGAAGGAAATAGAACCACACCATCCGTCGTTGCTTTTGCAAAAGATGGGGAACGACTGGTTGGACAGGTTGCCAAACGACAGGCTGTCACCAATCCGGATCGAACCATTGCATCCATCAAACGTGATATGGGTACTGATCGAAAAGTAACAATTGACGATAAAAGCTATACCCCACAGGAAATTTCAGCCATGATTCTGCAAAAGTTAAAAGCAGATGCTGAAGCCTACCTGGGAGAACCAGTTAACAAAGCCGTTATTACGGTACCAGCTTACTTTAGTGATGCCCAAAGACAGGCAACCAAAGATGCCGGTCGAATTGCTGGTCTGGAAGTTTTAAGAATTATCAACGAACCAACCGCAGCAGCGCTAGCCTATGGTTTAGATAAAGATGCCAATGACAAAATTATGGTTTATGACCTTGGGGGCGGAACCTTTGACGTATCCATTTTGGAACTTGGCGATGGCGTCTTCGAAGTTAAATCAACCAACGGAAACAACCACCTGGGTGGTGATGACTTCGACATGAAAATTATCGACTGGATGGCAGCTGAGTTTAAAAAGACTCACGGACTGGATCTTAAAAATGATAAGATGGCCCTGCAGCGACTTAAAGAAGCAGCTGAAAAAGCTAAAATTGAATTATCAACGGTTATTAAATCGGATATTAATTTACCATTTATTACCGCAACGGCTGAGGGTCCACAGCATTTAGAACTGTCTCTGACGCGTGCTAAATTTGATGAGTTAACATCTGATCTTGTTAAGAGCACAGTTGGTCCAGTTGAAAAAGCTATGAAGGATGCCGGACTTTCTAAAAATGAATTAGACAAAGTTATCCTGGTTGGTGGTTCAACTCGAACACCGGCGGTACAGGATGCGGTTAAGAACATTACTGGTGAAGATGCTTATAAAGGGATCAACCCTGACGAATGTGTCGCCATTGGTGCAGCAATTCAGGCTGGTGTACTAGCTGGTGAAGTCCATGACGTATTACTACTGGATGTTACCCCATTATCACTGGGTATTGAAACTTTAGGTGGCGTGTTCACTCGATTAATCGACCGTAACACCACCATCCCAACCAAGAAAAGCCAGACATTCTCAACGGCAGCGGATAACCAAACCGCAGTTGACATCCATGTTTTACAGGGTGAACGTGAAATGTCCAAGGATAATAAAACTTTGGGTCGTTTCCAATTAACTGGTATTCCATCAGCAAGACGTGGTATTCCTCAAATCGAAGTAACCTTTGATATTGACGCCAACGGGATTGTTAATGTATCTGCTAAAGATATCGGAACTGGAAAATCTCAAAATGTTGTGATTAAATCGACTACCAACATGAGTGATGAAGAAATCGATAAAGCAGTAAAAGAAGCAGAACAACATGCTGAAGATGATAAAAAATTAAAAGCTTTAATTGAAGCTAAAAACGTTGCCGATTCGACAATTTACCAAACTGAGCAGTCTTTAAAAGAAATGGAAGGAAAAGTTTCTGACGAAGATAAAGCTAAGGTTGAAGCGGCAATCGCTAACCTCCGAACTGTTAGTGAAGGGGAAGATGTAGAAGCAATTACCAAAGCAACTGAAGAGTTGAATGAAGCTTTCTACCCATTAGCACAGAAAATGTATGAAGAAGCAGCTGCAAAACAAACACCTGAAGAGCAAGAAGCTGCTGCTCAGGGCGATGATGATGTTGTGGATGCTGAATATGAGGAAGTAAAAGAGTAAGATTTGCTGAGTCATCAGTAAATAACCAGTGGCAGCCACGGCTGCCACTCTTTTTCGTGGAGGCAATGAGCCATGTGGGAGCTCGCTCACATTTGGCGACTGCCCGCGAACGGATTCAAAACACGAGCGAGTGTTTTGAATCGTTTCGTGGAGGCAACGAAAAAATACTTTATCTATCTTCATTAAAAGGGTATAATAAATAGTTGTTTAATTGGTGTTCAGGATTCAAAAGAGGTGAAATAGATTTATGAGTGAAAAAAGAGATTACTATGAGGTGCTTGGAGTCAGTAAAGAATCCAGCCCGGATGAGATAAAAAAAGCTTATCGAAAAAAAGCCATGGAGTTCCATCCGGATAAAAACCCCGGAGACAGTGTGGCAGAAGAAAAATTTAAAGAAGCGAACGAAGCTTACGAAATTTTAAGTGATGCTGATAAAAAAGCCCGCTATGATCAATATGGTCATGCCGGGGTTGACCCCAATGCTGGATATGGCGGCGGTGGTGGCGGCTTCGGCGGCGGTGGTTTTGGCGGATTTGAAGATATCTTTGGGGATATTTTCAGTGCCTTCGGCGGTGGCGGTGGTTTCGGCGGTTCCCGAGGGGGTCGACGTTCTAACCGTGGGTCAGATATGAAAATCAACATCAGTCTGTCCTTCCATGAGGCTGTTTTTGGTGTTGAGAAGAAAATTAAGATCAAACGCAGTGAAGAGTGTTCTGTTTGCGGTGGCTCTGGTGCCGAAAAGGGATCTTCTGTTAAGACCTGTGATCAATGTGGTGGTTCCGGACAAGTTTATGTGCGGCAACAAACGCCATTTGGAACAGTTCAACAGGTTCACACTTGCGACAAGTGTCATGGTGAAGGAAAAATCATTGATAAACCTTGTGCGACCTGTCATGGATCTGGGGTTGAATCCAAAGAACGAACCATCAATATTAAAATACCTGCCGGTGTGGATGACGGTTCAATTCTGCCATTAAGAGGTCAGGGAAATGCCGGACCAAACCATGGGAGTACCGGGGATCTGCTTGTTTATATTAGTGTTCGTGAAGATATCTTATTTAAGCGAAACGATGACGATGTTTATTATGAACTGCCGATCACTTATGCTCAGGCAGCCTTGGGTGACAGCATTGTGGTACCCACCATCGACAGCAAGATTAAACTGAAGATTCCGGAAGGAACCCAAAACGGGAAAGTATTCCGACTAAAAGGAAAAGGGATACCTAATGTGAATGGCCATGGTCGCGGCGATCAGTTTATCACCATTAAAGTGGAGGTACCGCGTAAACTTAACCGTGATCAGCGGAATGCTTTGAATGAGTATGCCAAGGTTGCCGGTGAAGAAGCGCATCCGGAAGGAAAACGTTTCTGGAACCGGGTAGAGGCTGAAGCAAAAGAAAATCATTCAAAAAAAGACGCATAATAAATTTTAGTTGTATTCTTAAATGCCGGAGAAATCCGGCATTTTTTAGTTGACAAAGAAAAGGCAGAGGCATATAATGAAAATAAGTAAAGCATATAGAAATGATATGAATTAAATGTGCGGAAATCAAAAATTAAAAGAATAGAAAAGAGGCACAAAATGGCTAAAATTGCAAAAAATCTAACTGATTTAATCGGAAATACACCGCTTTTAGAATTATCAAATTATGAAAAAAGCTTGGAATTGGAAGCAAAGCTAGTGGCGAAACTTGAATACTTCAATCCTTTATCTTCAGTCAAGGATCGGATTGGTTTTGCGATGATTGAAGCAGGTGAAAAGGCCGGCCTGATCAAGGAAGGTACCGTAATCATTGAACCAACCAGTGGCAATACCGGCGTTGGTTTGGCTTTTGTGGCCGCAGCAAAGGGCTATCGTCTAATTTTAACGATGCCGGAAACCATGAGTGTGGAACGTCGTAATCTGCTTTCAGCCTTAGGTGCGGAGCTGGAATTGACACCAGGTGCAACCGGGATGAAGGGCGCTATTGCCAAGGCCAGTGAATTGGCCGAAACCATTCCAAACGCTTATATTCCTCAACAATTTGAAAATCCGGCAAACCCGGAAATCCATCGCCAGACAACTGCTGTTGAAATTTGGAACGATACCGATGGTGAAGTGGATATTTTCGTAGCTGGTATCGGCACTGGCGGAACGATCACTGGAGTTGGAGAAGTGTTAAAAGAAAAGAAACCAGGTGTACAGGTGGTTGCGGTTGAGCCAGAAGCTTCGCCAGTGCTTTCCGGAGGCAATCCGGGTCCGCATAAAATTCAGGGAATTGGCGCCGGTTTTGTACCGAAGGTGTTAAACACTAAAATTTATGATGAAATCATCAAGGTTAGCAATGACAATGCTTTTAAAACATCAAAGGACATTGCCAGAAAAGAAGGCTTACTGGTCGGGATCTCTTCTGGGGCAGCTTTATATGCCGCAACAGAACTTGCCAAACGGCCGGAAAACAAAGGAAAGACCATTGTGGTGTTGCTGCCGGATACCGGTGAACGCTACTTGTCAACGGGGTTATACACATCATGAAAATATCGACTAAAGGCAGATATGCCTTGCGCCTAATGCTGGACCTGGCGATTAACAATACTGGGGAATACATTCCCATTAAAAAGATTGCTGAGCGTCAGGAGATTTCAGAAAAATATTTAGAACAGATTATTACTCAGATTTCAAGAGCTGGATTTGTCAGGAGTGTCCGAGGTTCCCAAGGCGGATACCAACTGGCTAATGCTCCTGAAGACTATACAGTTGGGATGATTTTACGGCTGATGGAAGGGGAACTGTCACCAGTTGCCTGTCTGGATGAACCGGGAAGCTGTGACCGGGCCGATCGCTGCGTGACGGTTGATGTCTGGAAGAAGATTAAAGTAGCGATTGAAGATGTGGTTGATCATATTACCTTGGCTGATCTGGTTAAGGAATATAATGCCAAGGGCAACTGCGAGTACTTTATTTAATTACTGACGTTTGCCGGGCGATCAATGATCAGCCCTGCGAACCGGGATATCAGGATGGTTCGGGGGAGAAAAAATTATTTAAATTAAAAACCACTGTTTTCGTTTTGTGAAAACAGTGGTTTTTAGTTGTTAATGTTAAACCAGATTTTTCAATAGTTGGGTATATTCTTTGATATTGGTGTAGTTTCGGTGATTGAGCATCAACTCTTTGGAAATATCCAGTCCCAATAAGCAGGGAATCAATCGGTTTTCCTCAGGCAGCCGGAGTAGATCGTAACAGATTCCCCGGTTGGCCAATCGGGACATGATGTTGACGCCGGTATAGGATAAGGCATTCTGGAGCTGATCAATCAGATAGGCATCCACATCCAGGGTTTTGAGACTATAACTTTCTTCCCGGTGGGTATTCACCAGTTGCCGAAATTCATTTTGAAAGGTGGAATAAAGATCTTCAATGGTGGTTAACAGGTAGTTATGAAAATCGGCCTTTTCCTCTGCAGTGCGGTCGGTATCGCCAAACCACGAAACATAATTAAGGGATAAACTGGCAGTCAGACGGCCAAAGTCCTGCGCCAGCGGGCCGAAACCGGCAAATTCGCCATCAATGATGCGAACATCGTCGGCACTGATCATAATATTGGAACTATGAAGATCGGTATGGATGAGACATTCTTTATCTTCCATAAATTTATTTTCCAGACGTTTGAATTCAGCCTGAATGGCGGGATTCTCCACCAGTTCGGTTCTTTTCTCGGCGGTGCCGGGAATCATATCCCGTTCCCAGGAAACACCGATGTTTTCATGAAAAAGGAACTCAACCAGCGCGGTATATTCGGGATTGGTGAAAAAGCGTTCCACTTCGGACTTTTTATAATTGGTCAGGTGAAGATTGGATGAGTAAAAAAGATTTCGGGCAAAGAATGCCCCAATTTTATTGGTGAAGTGTCCGTGTTTTACCATCCGGCAAAGCTCAAATCGGAGCAAGCTCAATTCCATTAAATCTTCCATGACAATGATCCGACTGGGTTCGTCAAAAAGATAAATTTCCGGACAAATGCCTGGGTATACGGAGTTCCAGAAGATCAGGGTTGCAATTTCAGAACGCATCCGGCCCAGATCAAGGGTCCAGCCACCGCGGTTGCTGTCCTCGACGGTGTTGTTTTTCTCATCTTCAATACGAAAACGAGGCATGGAAAGCATCTGCTTCATAATCACGGATTTTCCGGATTCATCGTAAACGTGGTAGATTAGATTAACAAATCCCTCAATGCTTTCCTTAACGGCGTGTAAATCCACAACCGTCAGGTTGGCGTTGGCCGGGAAGATTTCTTTTTCTTTAAGGTAGTCGGCAACGCCTGCCACTGTTAAATTGCCATAGCTGTCAAAGGTCATATTTTTCACTTCCTTATTCTTATATAGATACTGCCATGCGCCTTGCTGGCTGTTTACACGAAACAATTTTTACACTGTACGACGTACAGTCTACCGACTGTTCGCCTACACGTTACAAAATAGTTTGTGAAAACAGCTAGCAAAGCAACTATTGTTCGCTTCTTCAAAATTCTTAGTATTCTGTTTCAAAAAGGTTTATTTATTGCGGTGAGGATCCATAAAGTGATGGATAGCAGCTTCCAATTCGGTGATGCCTTCACCACTATATGAACTGACGACATAGATATGTTTGGGATTGATGCCAGCATAAATCAGCAGATTTCGACTGCGTTTAAGATTGCATTCTCCCAAATCAGTTTTGGTGATCACCCCGATGGAGGGAATATTGTAGGTGTGGACAAAATTGGGGGGAACTGCATTCTGGGGATCCACACAGGAATTCACCAGAATCACCAGCCCGGCGTCCATGGTAATATTGATGGCCTGACGTGAAAAAAACGGGAGTTCAATAAATTCTCCCGGTGTATCGATGAAATCGTCATAGTAACTGACCATTTGAGTCTTGGAATATTTGAGTTCTTCTTCATTGAGCCGTTGCATCAGGGTGGTTTTTCCGCTGCCGATTTTTCCGATTAAGGCCACCCGTTTTTTATTACTTGCCATATATTAAGAGTAGGTGATTTTAGGAATATCGAATCCTAAAATGTGGTTAAGGGTATTGAGGATTTCGGTGACGGCCGCTTTGACATCACTGACTCGGCCAGTAATTACCAGCGAACCGCTAAAGCGGTCTAAAAATCCAATTTCTACTGGTGCAGCTTTGGTTGCGGCATCTGCAGCGATAATGGCAGCTTCACTTGGCGTAATGGTTAAAATACCAATGGCATCAGCGGCTTCGTCATCTAAACCCAGTTTAATATAAATATCATTTTTAGGTTTTGCAATTATATGGGCAAGTGTAACCTGTTTACCAGGAACGTATTCTTGGATGGAGCGTTTCTTTTTTTCAGTTTCCATGTTGGTCACCTTTTCTTATCATATTTTGATAGTAATTAAAATTATTAATAACATAAAATTATTATAGCATTAAATTGGAACCCGTTACATCCATTAACCATATTTTACATTAAGCAGGCAAAAAATTTCTGTTGTTTCGATGGGCCGTACCGACCAATTGTTAATCTGTTGTCCGCTCTGATGCAAACAACATGATGTAACAATTGTCGGCACTAAATTTAATGCAACTGATTTTTGAGTTCGTAAGGGCGGGTGATTGATAATACCCAAAGGGCAGACCCTCGCCCCACGAATCAGTCAAAAAACTAAGTATCAAAGAAGTAAAAAACCTTTCTTTTATAAGCAAAATGAGTTATAATGATCAATTGTTAAACATGCGGAAAAAGTGGTATAATACCACAATGATTTAATTGGAGGTAAGGGAATGCTTTGGAAAGAAGTTCAAATCACAACAACACTGGAAGCTGAGGAAGCGGTGGTCAATGCTTTTTATGATGCCGGGGCAGATGGCGTTGCTATCCAGACCCTGCAGGATGCGTTATTAATTCAACAAGATCCCAAGGTTAATTTTGTGGATGAATCGCTTCTGGAAATTGATCCCAATGTTTCCATTGTGCGGGGATATTTCAGTGAGGTAGAAGATACCGAGGAAGCCGTCCATAAACTGATTACCTCAGTTAAGATGCTGCCATCCTTTGGTCTGGATCCCGGAGCCTGTGAAATGATGATCACCGAAGTGGAAGAAGAAGACTGGGCCAACTCCTGGAAAAAGTTCTACAAACCCACCAAGATGGGCAAAAGCATCGTTATCAAACCAACCTGGGAAGAATACGAAGCGGATGGCGATGAGATTGTCATCAATATCGATCCCGGGATGGCCTTTGGAACCGGGACCCATGAAACGACTCAGCTTTGCGCCATTAAACTGGAAGAGTACATTAAACCCGGGGATGTGGTCCTAGATATCGGCTGCGGTACCGGGGTACTGTCTTTAATTGCCGGTAAACTACATGCGAAAAAAGTGGTAGCAGTGGATTTTGACACTTTGGCCGTAAAAATTGCCCGAGAAAATGCGGAACTCAATGATCTCGGTGATATGGTTGAAATTCGGGAAGGAAACCTGCTGGATGTCATCGATGAACAAGCGGATGTGATTGTGGCTAATATTCTGGCGGCTGCGATTGTTGAATTATCCGGCATCATCCGACCTTATCTAAAAGAAAATGGCATTTTTATCTCTTCGGGAATTATTATTGATCGGTTGGCCGATGTGCTCAATGCCCTGGAAGCAGAAAACTTCAAGCTCCTTTTTGTCCAGCAAATGGGCGAATGGGTTGGCGTGGTTGCCCAGAAGCGAGACTAACATGCATCGTTTTTTTATTGAACCCGGTCAGATTACAGAGCAGTCCATTGTCATTTCCGGAGAGGACTTCAAACACATCACCAAGGTATTGCGTTTGGGCAAAGACGATGTGGTTGAAGTTTGCGACGGCACAGGGACAGATTATCAGGTCGTTTTAAACACGCCTGGAGATCAGACGATTGCGGGCGTTATTAAAGAACATTATCCCTCGCTGGGGGAAAACCCGGAGCTTTCGGTCACGTTGTTTCAAGGTTTGCCCAAAGGTACAAAAATGGAAGTGATTATTCAGAAATGTGTGGAGCTGGGGGTTGTCGAAATTGTCCCCTTTTCTTCAATGCGGACCATTTCCCAGATTAAGGATAAGAAAGATAAAAAAATCGAGCGTTGGCAGCGGATCGCCTATGAAGCCGCCAAGCAGTCCAAACGGGGGATTATTCCGGTAGTTAAAGATCTCCAAACCTTGAAAGATGTGCTAAAAGAAGCCGCTCATTTTGATTTACTCTTGCTAGCCTACGAGGATGAAAACAAACGGTCCCTGAAGGTAGCCTTGATGGATTTTGAGAAAAAGAGTGAAGCAGGCAAATGTCTTAAAATTGGCGTGATCATCGGCCCGGAAGGTGGATTTGATCCCCAGGAAGCTGAGGCTTGCCGAGCCGCTGGGATTATTAGTGTGTCCCTGGGAACCCGAATCTTGAGAACCGAAACGGCTGGGATGGTAGTTCTTAGCCAATTGAATTTTTGGAAGTGAGGTGTGTCAATTTAAGTATGAATAACACTCAAAAAAAAGTAGCGTTTATGACCTTGGGATGTAAGGTAAACACCTATGACAGCGAAGCGATGATGGAAATTTTTGAAGGTGCCGGATATGTGATTGTCGATTTTAATCAGCTGGCCGATGTCTATGTGATAAATACCTGTACCGTGACCCATCTGGGCGATCAGAAGTCCCGCAAAATGATGCGAAAAGCCAAGCGGATGAACCCTGATGCAGTAATCTGCGCGGTCGGATGCTATGTTCAGGTGGCCCCTGAAGAGGTTGAGAAAATAGCCGAAGTCGATCTAATGATTGGCACTAAAAATCGGGGCGATATTTTAACCTATATTGATACTCATTTGCAGGACGCCCAGCAGCGGGATTTTGTTTCGGATATTATGGACGAGAAGATTTTTGAACCCCTGATGATTTCTGAGGTCAAGGGAAAAACCCGGGCTTTTATTAAAATCCAGGAAGGTTGCAATCAGTTTTGTACCTATTGTATTGTTCCATTTGCCAGAGGACCAGTGCGGAGCCGCAAGCAGGAACAGATCATCGATGAGATCAATCGGGTGGTTGCCATGGGATATCAGGAGGTAATTATTTCTGGGATTCATATTGCCTCCTATGGTGTAGACCAATCAGAGACTGCTCAGAATAAAACTGATCTGATCGGACTGCTGGAAGCGCTTGATCAAATCGATGGTCTTAAGCGAACCCGGCTGGGGTCTCTGGAACCGAAATATATCACTCCGGATCGACTGAAACGGTTGGCGGCGCTGGAAAGCTTTTGTCCCCATTTTCACCTATCCCTGCAAAGTGGCAGTGATTCGGTTCTAAAACGAATGGGCCGCCGCTATAGCACCGCTGAATATCTAACAATTGTCGATGAAATCCGGGCGGTTTTCCCGCTGGCGGCGATCACGACCGATATTATGGTTGGCTTTCCCGGAGAAACCGAAGCCGAATTCAATGAGACGCTGGCTTTTGCAAAAGCAGTGGGCTTTTATCAAATCCATGTTTTTAAATATTCGCGTCGAGCCGGAACCAAAGCGGCAGCGTTTAAAGACCAGGTGGAGGAAACCATTAAAAATAGGCGAAGTCATCAGCTCAGTGAATTATCGCGGGAACTGGAAGAAGCTTTTCTAAAGAAAAATGATGGCTTGGTGGTCGAGGTTTTGTTTGAAGCAACCCACGATGAAGCTGGTTATGAGGGCCATACCAAGAACTATGTTCCTGTTTTTCTGAAGACAGATGAAAAAATTAATGGTAGAATTATAAAAGTTAGGGTATCATATTCTAATCGGTATTCTGACAAGTTAATCGGAGAATCTATATATTAGGAGGAAAAAATATGTCCAAAGACTGTATTTTCTGTAAAATTGTGAATAAAGAGATTCCGGCAGATATTGTATTTGAAGATGACCTGGTCATCGCTTTTAATGATATTGCACCCCAGGCTCCGGTACATGTAATTATTATTCCCAAAGAGCATTTTGATTCACTGTTATCTGTACCAGCAGGAAATGATATCATTTGTCACATGCATACAGTGGCCAATCGAATTGCCCTAAAACTAGGCATTGCCAAAACCGGTTTTCGGCTTGTAAACAACTGTGGAAAAGATGGAAATCAGACTGTTCCCCATTTACATTACCATTTATTGGGTGGTCGACCATTATTATGGCCTCCAGGTTGAAAAATAATTGACAGCGACTGAAATATTGCGTATAATATACTTTGACTCATACCATGTTAATTAACAGTTCCGGAAATTAGCAACGGATTAGAGGGGGGGGTTGAAAATGTCTGAAGTAAAAATTAAAGAAAATGAAACACTCGAAAGTGCATTGCGACGTTTTAAAAGAAAAACAGCAATGGCTGGGGTTATGTCTGAAATTCGCAAAAGAGAGCATTATGAAAAGCCAAGCGTGAAGCGAAAAAGAAAATCAGAAGCAGCTAGAAAAAGAAAGATGAAAAAAAGATAGGATGTGACCAATTGGTATTAAAGGATCAATTACAGGCTGATTTGAAAACAGCAATGAAAGAAAAGGATAAGGTCAAAAAATCGACAGTAACCATGATTCGAGCGGCTATTTTACAAGTCGAAAAGGATCAGAAAGTGGAACTGGGAGATGATCAGATTCTTGAAATTATTGCAAAACAGCTCAAACAACGTCGGGATGGCCTGGCTGAGTTTGAGAAAGCTCAAAGAGACGATTTAATCCAGCAGGCTCGCGAAGAAATAGAAATCATCGAGAGCTACCTTCCTACACAATTAACGGTTGATGAAATCAAAGTGATTGTGACTGAAACGATTCAAGAAACCGGAGCAGTTGACGCAAAAGACATGGGAAAAATTATGAGTGCCCTGATGCCGAAGGTTAAAGGTCGTGCGGATGGAAAGCTTGTTAATCAAGTGGTCAGAGAAAGTCTGGCGTAGTAAAAAATTTAATCAATACAAATATAAAGAAGTTTGTCCGTGGGACAGGCTTCTTTTTTTGTCTCAAAAATTGTGGATTGGGCTCCGTACTGCCGTACCGACCAATATAGGTACGCTACAAGGTTTTTTAAGATTGTGGTGATATAATCCAGACAGCGAATAAAATTACTGGAGGATTTAATGGAAAATAATATCAACCATGAAATTGGACTAACCCAAGCCCAGGTTGAAGAAAGGGTAAAAGTTGGCAAGGTTAATATTCAACCGCAATCCAAGACGAAAACAATCGGCAAAATCATCAAAGATAATACCTTAACCTTATTTAATATTCTTAACATCGTGCTGGCATTGATGGTTATTTTCGTTCAATCGTTTCAAAATCTTTTGTTTATTAATATTGTTATCATTAATACATTTATTGGCATCACACAGGAAATAAAAGCCAAAAAAACCATCGATAAACTTTCATTGATCTCTCAGCCTCATGTCACCGTATTGCGGGACGGCAATCCTCAGGAGATCGTCTTTGAGAAAATTGTTCTGGATGACATTCTGATTCTTAAGGCCGGAAAACAGATCCCTTCGGATTCCCAGGTGGTCAGAGGTGAATTGGAAGTCAATGAATCCCTGCTTACTGGCGAATCAGACTCAATTATGAAATATGAAGGAGACAAACTTTTCTCAGGTAGTTTTGTCGTGTCTGGAGAAGCCACAGTCCAGGTCACTCAGGTGGGTCTGGACAACTATGCGTCAAAGCTGGTTGAAGCCGTTAAAGTGGCCAAGAAACCCAATTCTGAAATTATGAAGGCATTGGGCTTTATTATGAAAACCATCAGTATTGTCATTGTACCAATTGGCCTGTTGCTGCTTTATAAGCAGTTGATCGTTCAGGAACTGCCGCTTCAGGCTGGAGTTACCGGAACGGTGGCGGCTCTGATTGGGATGATTCCCGAAGGACTGGTACTCTTAACCAGTGTGGCTCTGGCGGTTGGGGTAATTCGCTTAGGACAACACAAAACGCTGGTTCAGGAGCTCTATTGTATTGAGACTCTGGCTCGGGTGGATGTGCTCTGTCTGGACAAAACCGGAACCATCACCGAAGGCAATTTGGAAGTATTGTCAATGGAAACCATCAGTCACGACCAAAACCCGGTTCAGGCAATTCGGGCGTTGATTGCCAACCTGAAAGATGACAATGCGACTTATCGGGCATTAAGTGAAAGCTGTAAAGGCGAGGCTCCAAAATGGAAATGTGATCGGGTTATTCCATTTTCATCGGACCGGAAGTGGAGCGGCGCTTTTTTTAATGAAAAGGGCACCTTTGTGATTGGTGCCCCGGAATTTATTTTAGGCGACCGCTATCCTGAAATTCAGGATAAAGTTGAATGTTACGCCAGCGAGGGCAACCGGGTGTTAATGCTGGGCCATTCAACCGAACCATTTAATGAAGATGGCAGTTTGCCAAAGGCTATAAAAACCATTGCGTTGTTGCCAATGGGGGATAAAATTCGTCAGGAAGCGAAGAAAACGCTGGAATTTTTCAGAAACCAGGGCGTTGAAATCAAGGTAATTTCCGGCGACAATCCGGTAACGGTATCTCAGGTAGCTCACCGGGCCGGCCTGTTGGATTGGGACAATTACGTGGACGCATCGACCTTGATTGAAGAAGCAGAGGTTCGCAAGGCCGCCCTCGATTATTCGGTTTTTGGTCGGGTAACTCCAGGACAGAAACGGCTGTTAATTGAAGCGATTAAAAATGATGGACATACGGTGGCTATGACAGGTGATGGTGTCAATGATGTTTTGGCTTTGCGAGAGGCCGACTGTAGTATTGCCATGGCCGAAGGGAGCGACGCTGTCCGTCAGGTTGCTCAATTGGTGCTGCTAGATTCCAATTTTGCCAGTTTTACACGGGTTCTGATGGAAGGACGGCGGGTGATCAACAACATTACCCGGGCGGCATCGCTATTTTTAGTGAAGACGATGTTTTCGTTAATGTTGGCGGTGATTGTGATTATTGCCAACGAGGCCTATCCCTTTGTTCCGATTCAATTAACGTTAATCAGTGCCCTGACGATTGGTGCCCCTTCGGTGTTTTTGGCACTGGAACCGAATAAGAATCGTGTTACTGGTAATTTTCTGGAAAAGGTTTTGAAGAAATCGCTGCCGGGAGCTCTGACGGTAGTATTTAATATTGTCATGATTATGATTATCGGTTCGTATCTGCCACTTAATCACGATCAGGTTTCGACTTTAGCAGTGATCTCCACCGGATTAATTGGTCTGGTCATTCTTTTTCGAGTCTGCCAGCCACTGGATAATAAACGATGGGCGTTATTCTTTGCCATGACCGTTTCATTTTTATGCTGCGTATTATTTTTAGAAGATTTGTTTTTTCTCCTGCCGATTCAGGAGTTCATACCAGCCATGTTTATCATTCTGGGAATCACGATTCTAGATATCTATCCGCTTCTGAAAACTTTTAGTTGGGTAGTGGATAAGGTCGAAACACTTTTAAACCGCCATGCGAAGGAAAAAAGTACAGCAAAGGCTACCATTCTGGAAAAATAAACAAACCAGGACTTTTTCACAAAAGAATTAAAATAATAATTCTTTTGTGAAAAAAAGACTTGCATTAGTCTATTTAGACGTGCTATAATAAGCAAGTCGTCAAAGATAAGCATTATCTGAAAGAAAAAAGATGAAAAAAATCCTTGACAGAAACCGAAAAAACATTTATAATAGATAAGTATTGTATCGAGGTGTAGCGCAGTTTGGTAGCGCACATGGTTTGGGACCATGGGGCCGGAGGTTCGAATCCTCTCACCTCGACCATTTTTTTTAAATGTATTTTGGGGGCCTTTAGCTCAGTTGGTTAGAGCAACCGGCTCATAACCGGTAGGTCCGGGGTTCGAGCCCCTGAAGGCCCACCATATTTTTTTGCCAAAATTTTGAAAAAAACTATATTTGCCCAAATAGCTCAGTCGGTAGAGCAGGGGACTGAAAATCCCCGTGTCGGTGGTTCGATTCCGCCTTTGGGCACCACCACTTAAAAAGATGACAGCGAGAGCTGTTTTTTTTTATTTTTTGAGAAAATAACTTTTTTTATTGGACATTCATAATATGTTCACAAGAAAAACACATTTAAGATATATAATTGTTACAAATACTGGAAGGGGAAGAGATTATGAAAAGAAGAAGAATTTTAAAACGAAAAAGAAAACGTGTTGTCATCTGCCTTGCACTAATGACACTAATGGCAATGGGTGTCATTTGTGTTGGGGTATTGGCTAATTCTTACACCCTTCCTGAAAGTTTAAGCGATAATTCAGTCGGTGAAAATCCAGGGGCAGACAGTGGCACGGTAAAGCTTCGTGAAGGTGAAGAGGAAATGGATGATGAAATGCTTAAGCCCATAACAGAATACTTTGAAACCTATTTCCAGGCAACCGCAAATTTGGAAACGACAGATATAACGGCATTGTTTGAAGACCCCTTCAGTGAAAATGCCTGGATTAATCAAAGTGCCATGGACTATCTAATTAAAATGCGACTTAATCAGAGCAATGATCTTAAAATGACCGATTACCAATGTGGTTTAACTGTTACAAGTATCAATGAAGAAGCGGGGATGGTTGAAGTGACTTTATTTGAAGATCATACGGTGAATTTTGCTTTTATTCCGGATGTAGTTTCCTCAAGTTCAGGGATTGCCCATACTTTTTATTTAGATAAAACAGCAGATGGTTACGTAATCGCAAAGCATTATAAAGAAGAGGACAGCTTTCTGATGCTGGAAGAAGCTGTTGCCGACAGTTATGAAGAACCGGAGGTCGTGGCAGAAGATTTGTTGGATAATTCTTTATCGGTGGTTGAAGAGCTATCATCCGAAAAAGAATCATTTAATTCTGGGGAAGTGGAGAGCTGGGAACCTGAAGTTGACAACGAGTATGATGCCGTTGCAGCGATCGATTATGCCATGAGATGGGTCGATCCTGTCGAAGTTGTTCGTAATGATGAAAAATTTGGTGTTTATGACACCTATGGCGGTAATTGCAATAACTATATTTCCCAGTGCCTTAATGCTGGGGGAATCCCAATGGATTATTTTGGCGATGTTAATACCCAATGGAAATGGTATGGCGAGGAAATAGATCTTGATGAATATGAGACGGGTCGAAGCCCTGCCTGGGCCGGTGTAGAAGAATTTTATACCTATGCCAATGAAAATGATGGCTACGGATTAGAAGCCATTGTAGATGACAATGTCTACAGTGGATCGGTCGGTGACATTTTACAGTATGGACAGGATGATGAGTGGCTTCATTCAGTTATTATTACCGATGTAGTCACCGATAGTGATGGGAACATGCTGGATTATCTGATCAATTCAAACACGACCGATCGAATCAATTATCCTGCCAGTGCCTATGGTTATTCAGAATTACGCCTGATTAAAATCTTAGGCTGGAATAATGGTGAATGATCAAGCTGATTGTTGACAATATGAATCCTCATGTTAGAAATAAATACTATATATAGATAAAAATGGAATTATAAATACAAAATACTTGTAAAATATAAAACCATATGGTATCATATTTGTAAATAAATTGTAACGAGGAAGCGAGACATGAATAAAACTCAGAATTTTTTTGAAAAAATCAGAGCGAGATTAAAACAGTACCGATTTAATTGGTTGACCCAAAAAGTTGAACATGATGAATTCGTCGAGATTGAGCATGTCAATCATGCGGACACGACGAGTAATGATAAAAGAAAACTATTCAAATTGCGAGGTTCAGCTGTTGTCGTCAGTACTTTTTTAGTATTATTGGGAGCAGGTGCAGTGGATGCTCAAACCCGTGCTTATGAGGTTATTTACAAAGGCACGAGCATTGGTTGTGTTGATGATTTGCGTGTGTTAGAAACGGCAGTAAGTGATGCCAACAAAGGAAAAAGCGGTAGAATAAACAGAGGCGGGACTGATTACGAAATTCGTCCGACCCGGGCTACCGAAGTTTTGACAACCGCAGAAGTAGCCAAAGAAATTGTGGAAATAAGAACGCAGGAAAAGGTTGAAGTGGCCCAGGCCGATAGCCTTCAACAAACGGAAGATACACAGGAACCAGAAACGTCAACGTTAGCAGTAACTGTTGAAACACCGGCTGGGAATGGTTCTTCGGAAGAACCCGCTCGAAATACTGCTAGCGTTGCCGACAATACGACACTTTCAGCTGCTTCGGCAGAAGTACCGGCAGTCGAAACACCCGTTTTAGAGTCCCCGGTGATAGCCGCCCAGGAAGTTGATGTGCCAGTCACAGAGACAACGCCAGTGGCAGAAACCCCGGTAACAGAAACCCCAGCAGTTGAGGTTCCAGTGGTAGAGACACCAGTTGTGGAAACACCCATCGTCGAGACTCCAGCTGTGGAGACCCCTGTTCAGGAAAACCCGGTAGCCGAAGCGCCAGTGACCGAAGCGCCGGTGACGGAAAGTCCGGTAGTTGAAGTTCCCGTCGCAGAACCGGCAGCAGAAACACCTCAGGCTCAGTTTATTCTGCCAGCCAGTGGTCGAGTTGGCGAAATTTTTAGAAACTATGATGGCGGTTACTACAGTAATCATTATCGTGGCGCAGCTGTGGATATCCTCAACAGCGAAGGCACTTCGGTTTATGCGGCTGCTTCAGGAACAGTTACCTTATCGAGTTGGTATGGCGGCTATGGAAAATGCGTAGTCATTGATCATGGTAATGGCTACTCCACATTATACGGGCATTTTAGCTCCGTAGATGTGTCAGAAGGTCAAACCGTAACCCAGGGTCAACGCATTGGTGGTATGGGATCGACAGGTTCATCAACCGCTAATCATGTCCATTTTGAAGTAAGAGTAAATGATGAAGCACAGCCAATCAGCAATTACTTCAGTATCAGCACCGGCGATTATATTTAGAAATGAGGGCACCGTAAAAACGGTGTCTTTTTTTGCGAAAAATCTTGCGGAAGTTGTGTGGATATGGTATCATAATGTAACGAAAACGTAACGAATAACAACAAGAGGTAAATAAATGGATGAAACTGTAAAGATTGAACGCGAAAAACGAAAAATTAGACGAAAGAAAAAAAGACAGAGAAGTACAATTGTAACCATTATGATTTTGTTTATTATGGCTTCAGTAGGGGTTGTTAGTGCGCAGACTCAGGGATATGAAGTTTTTTATCATGGCGAAAGTCTTGGTTACGTCCAAACTTCCAGTGTATTTAAATCAGCGGTAGATCGAATTGAAAAGGATCTTGTTGCATGCTATAATTATGATAATCTTCATTTGGGCGATGGATTTGTACTGATTCCGGCAAGAGTTGAGGATCCCATGGATTTTGATACCTGTATCAAAGTTTTGAACAGCAAGGGAATTGAACTTTATGTAAATGGCGCATCGGTCATGCTGGATGGGGTAAAAATAGGAACTTCAACATCTTTGGACGAAGCTCAGCGTCTGATTGACGCTTATAAAAATATAAATTCGGATAAAAACATTGGCAAGTTGGAATGTGTCGAAGCAATGGTACCCCTGTCAGACACAAAAGACTTTTCGACGATGCTTGCGGATTTAAAAACACATACAAAATAACGATCACTAATTCGATATGAAAATCACCGGCTGATGTTGGTGATTTTTTTTAGGAGGAAGGCAATGACAACAATTACAAAGGAAAAAGCGATGGATTTGGCAGTAAAATACCTGTCATTCAAGTCCCGAACTACCAGTGAAATGGTTAAATACCTCAAGAAAAAGGATGTAGAGGCTGAAATCATCAATCAAGTGATCGCAAAGTTGGGAGACTATCGATACATTGATGATGTGGTTTATCTGAAAAACTATGTGGAAAATAATCGACATCTAAATTATTATGGATCCCGACGGATGCTTCAGGATCTAAAAAAACGGGGAATTAGTGATGAATTACTGCTTACGCTGGAAGATCTTTTCCCAAAGGAAGAGGAATATCAAAGCTGTGAAGCGGTTGCCAAGAAAAATTTGCGAACCTTAAATGGCCAAACCACTGCTCAAAAACGAAAAAAACTGTATGATAAGTTGGGCAGAATGGGCTATCCCAACGAAATGATTCTTGATATCATCCGCACATTGATTTCAGAGGAAGAACCATTGGAGTTGAATGAAGAAGAAATTGTTGTTGCTGAAAATAAATTAAGAGAAAAATTAAATCGGGATTATGAAAAATATGCCAGAACTCATGGAAATAAGGGCGCACAGGGCAAAGATTTGATGTTTCGGATTAAAAAAAGCCTGATGGGTCGGGGTTACCCCTATGAAATGATCAATGAGAAGCTGGATCAGATGAATGAAGACTAGGTGAAACGAATAAAGGGCGATCAATGATCGCCCTTTATTCGTTTTGTTGCAGTGAGGATTATAAGAGATTATAATCCCAATCGTTTGATCAGGTAGGGGATGGCGCGTTCAAAACAGACACCATAGCGTTTTTCCTGGTTGAGTTCGACTGTTTTGATAATACATTCCCGGGTATAGTCAACCGCAATTTGAGAGGAGTCTTTCAAACTAAAATCGTTTAGCAGCGCTGAAAGCAGGGTGCTTCCAAAAATATCGCCAGTGCCATGGAAAAAATCGGATATCCGGTCATTGAAAGCATAATCAAAGGTATTGGCATCGGCGTCATAGGTAGCGGCACCAAGCTTTGAGTCATCAAATGAAATGCCGGTCAGCACTACTTTTTTAGACCCCAGTTGAGATAATTTAATCAGCAGTTCTTCAACATAGTTTTGATCATAATTTTCACCGACATAGGGTTCGTCCAATAAGAAGGCCGCTTCGGTGAGATTAGGTACGATAATATCCGCTTTGGCACAAAGCTTGGTCATGCCTTTGGCCATTTCTTGAGTATAAATAGAATAGAGCTCGCCATGATCAGCCATCACTGGATCTACCAGAATCAGGGTTTTTTCTGTTTGAAAGGTGTCAAACAGCGTTGCAACCAGATCAATCTGTTCAAATGAACCTAGAAAACCGCTGTATAAGGCATCAAATTCCAGATTAAGGGATTGCCAGTGATCAGAAATAGGACGGATGTCGGCAGTTAAATCCCGGTAGGTAAAGTTCTCAAAACCTCCGGTATGCGTGGATAAAACAGCCGTTGGCAAGACGCTGGTGTCAAATCCGGCGGCGGAGATAATGGGTAAAGCCACGGTTAGCGAACAGCGGCCTACGCAGGAAATATCATGAATAGCGGCAACCCGCTTTTGTTTAGTTTGCATTTGGATCTCCTTGATTATTTTATTATTGATAACAAAAGTGCCATGAGCTTTACGATCAGTTTCGCATGAAACAATTGTTACACTGTACAGCGGACAGTCTATTGACTGTTCGTTTACACGTTACACAATTGTTTGTGGAAACTGAACGCAAAACAATAATTGTTCGAAGTTTATGTATTTCGCATTTTCCTATAAAACGACTTTATTATATGATAAAATTGAACCTGTAAAAAGCATCAGTTTATGGGGAATTAAGAGGTTCAGATAAGGAGCAATGATGATTACAATACCGTTTAAAAATAAGGGTGAGTTTCTTTATGTGGAGATATACGAATTTATTAAAAAGGAAATTACCGACGGCAGCTTAAAATATGGGGAAAAGCTCCCTTCAAAACGGAGTTTGGCCAGTCATCTGGCGGTGAGTGTTAATACGGTGGATACGGCTTATAGTCAGCTGGTGGCGGAGGGATATCTGGAGGCTATTCCCAAAAGGGGATATTTTGTTTGCGAGATTGACACCTATTTATTGGAGCAAAAGGCCTGTGTTCAAGAAAAGAACATTAGAACAATAAAATCTGAAGCCATCAAAATTGATTTTTCACCCAATGCGATTGACCGTCGTATTTTCCCTTATGAGGCGTTCCGTAAAATATTCAAGTCAACCTTTAATGAATATGATTGTAATTTATTAAATAAGCCGGATATTCAGGGGGAGTTGGAGCTGCGAAAAGCGCTGGTAGATTTACTTTATCGATCCCGCGGCGTGCGCTGTACCGAGGAGCAAATCATTATCGGATCGGGAACCGATCATCTGTTGCAAATATTGGGTTTGCTATGGGGACGGAATAAATTTATTGTCTTGGAAAACCCGGTTTATCTGAAAGCATACAATATTTTTGAAAAAATGGGGAATCCGGTCATTTCTGTTGATATTGATGAAAAGGGGATACAAATTGAACCGTTAAAAGACTATGCTGACGTGGCGGTTTATGTTACACCGTCCCATCAATTCCCGCTGGGGATGAGCATGCCCATTGATCGGCGGATTAAACTGCTGAATTATGCCAATCAGGAAGCTGAAAGCTATATCATTGAGGATGATTATGACAGTGAATTTCGCTACAACGAAAAGCCCTTGCCATCACTTCAAAGTATTGATAGTAATGGCAAGGTCATTTATATCGGTACTTTTTCAAAATCCATTGCTCCATCAATTCGGATCAGCTACATGGTTTTACCGGCAGTATTACTAAAAAAGTATCTGGAAATAGCGGATGCCATCAGTTCCCCGGTTTCCAGTCTGGAGCAAAAAATGATTGCCGCTTTTATTGCTGACGGTGTTTTCGAAAAACATGTCAATAAAATGAGAAAAGTTTACAAGGAAAAGCGAATTGTTTTAATGAATGCCTTAAAACAATGGGGTGATCAGGTTAAAATAACTGGTGAGAATGCCGGTCATCACCTTCTGGTGCAGCTGAACAACGGACTGACAGAGGAGGAGATGTATGTGCGTGCATTAGATGGTGGCGTTAAGGTTTATCCGGTTTCCCCTTATTTTATCCATGGACTTCCAGAAAATTATCGAAGCATGGTATTGTTGGGATATGGTTCATTAACCGATACCGAAATTTACGAGGGAATTGATATCCTCAAAAAAGTTTGGGAATTATAGAAATAGTTTATTTTGACTGCCGTTAATCGAAGAGTAAAGTTTAAATTTTACTCTTTTTTTTATTTTCCAATAGTGGTAATATCAAATAAAAAGAGATAGGGGATTAAAAGTGGGAAATAAAAGCAAATCTGTTAGGCAGCTAAATAATGTATCAGGCTTTACATTGATGGAAATTATTGTTGTGATTGCTATTTTAGGAGCGCTGGCAGCTTTGGCAATCCCACAGTTTACTGGTGTTCTTGAAAACTCTCAGAAGAAAACAGATTTAGCGAATATTCGAATTGTTGAAAGTGCGATTGAGCTTTATCAAGCTGAAATTGGAAAGATACCAGCAAGTGTCGATTCCTTTAATGAATTGATCACCGAGCTGAATCGGGTTGGTTATATTAAAAGTACGGAATTGCTGGCCGTTAGTAA
Source organism: Acetobacterium woodii (assembly GCA_016213825.1). GTDB lineage: Bacteria > Bacillota > Clostridia > Eubacteriales > Eubacteriaceae > Acetobacterium > Acetobacterium woodii_A. Next base: position 240,114 of record JACQZP010000030.1, read on the forward strand.
AGGCAAAAGCTTCAGTTACGATGCGGCGACAAACAAGATAACATTGATCGATTCGGTGAAATAAAAACATATAGAATGTAAACGAATACAAAAGTGGGTTATTTAAAGCGATCATGAAGAAAAGTGTATGAACAAAAAGAGTATGAATAAAAAAATTATAAGATCTAAAAATGGTTATACGATTATGGAATTATTGATTTCGTTGTCGATTTTGTCCCTGCTCACCGTAGCCATGCTTACGACGGCATTTGGCAGCGGTGATAGTATACGCAAAGACGCTTATGAGTCAGAATGCCAGCAAATTCTTTTTGTTTTGCTGGAGTATCAAAATGAAGCAATCATGGATGGTTATCGTCGGCAGGTTCGATTTTTGGATGGCGGCGTTCAAGTTTCCTGGACAAAAGATCGGGTGAACCATAAAGTCTATATACCGGTGAAAACATTGACGTTTTCTGGAGATTTTACTGGAGCTGCGGTTTTAAATCTTTATGAACATGGAACGGTGTCCCAGGGTGGGACACTCTATCTAACCAGTTTAGATGGGGCTGTTAAAAAAATTGTTGTTCAGGTTGGTAATGGAAGGATTTATTTAGATGGCCCATAGAATCAGCAAAATCGGTAAACAGCTGCAAAAATCCCGAAATGGGTATACATTGGTTGAAGCAATTATTGCCATCGCGGTTTGTGGCTTTGGTCTGGCCATGATTTTAGGTCTCTATGGAATGGCAATCAAAACAGAAATGGTATCCAAAACAATTTATGAACAGTCGCTGGAAATCAATAGTATCTCCGATGAGATTAATTTAAGTTTAATGGATGCTACAGACGAAAGCCTTAGTGAATGCGTTGATTTTATTTTAAAAAGCAATTATCCCGACTATCAGTTGCAGGAAATCAAACAGGAAACCCAAACTAATTTATATCAGCTTAAGATTTTACACAAAGGTTTTAACAGTAGGGATAAGGAATTTAATATTAAAATATTCTGGAGGCAAGATGAGACACCAGATACTTAGAAAAAATCAAGGTTTTTCGCTGATTGAAGTTCTGACATCGCTGATGGTTATTTCATTGGTACTTGGGCTGCTCTTGTCGGGTCTCATCTTCGTGAACACCATTAAAGAAAAAACGCAAATTAATCAGAAATTATTTTACAGTGAACGATATCTTAATTTATATTTTCAAAAACAAATTTTAAAATCTGAAACAATTTATTTTGTAAACAACCGGATTTATCTCCAGGATATGGAAAATCCGGATTTGTATTATAATTATTATCAATATAATAATGGTTTTTTACGGCGGTATAAGGTCTATAAAAATGGTTTGAACCCGATTGGATCAGGAGGAAACAGTCAATTTGCCGATAATATTAAGTCATTTTCACTGACCTTGGGGGCAAATAAAGAAATTCTGCTGAACTACACACTGGCAATTGACGGCGAAATCTATCAACGGGAAACGACCATTAAACATGGAAGAACGGTAGTAATATTATGAAAAAGACAGTGCGTGGAGAAGATGGATTTATACTGCCATTGGTTTTGGTGGTGATCGCGCTGCTGGCTGGGGGTGTGGCTTATATTCTAACCCAGGGAATGGCGGAGTTGCAAGCAAACACATTAAATCAGGATTATCAGCTATGTATTTTGACAGGAAAAAATGCAATGGCGATCCTCCAGGCCGAACTTGAAGATGATGTAAACTATAGTGGTACAAATGGCAGGGTAGCTGATGAAAATGGGGGCACCTACCAGATACGTGTTTTTAAAACCTCAGAAAGTCTGCGCTATGTGGAAGTGGAAAGCGATTATAAAACCTATCAAAAGAAATTCACTGGTGAAATAGAACTGAAGGCCAAAGAGGCAGGAGCGCTAAAAGGTTCGATTGTTAAGTTTAATTGGAAGATGTTGGGGGCAGTTTGAAAATGAGCAAGAAACTATGGATTGTGGACCTGGGTATAAATCTAACAAAAATAGTAGTCGGATTTACTGAAGATTCGGGCCGGGTCCATATCGAAGATATTCGCATTGAAAAAACACCGGGAAATTATTGCGAAAACACGCAAACGATGGGGGCATTTTTGCGGCCGCTTTTAAAGGGATATCGACGTAAAGATGAACTGATGTTGTTAATTAACCATAAAGAGGTGCTGGTGGGTACGTTTACCTTTCCAATGATGACCTTACAAGAGGTGGAAGATGCTATTTATTGGAAAATGCAGTTGCTTGTAACAGGAAATATCGATAATTGGCGAATTGATTTTACCGCCCGAGAACGAACTCAGCGATTGGAATATCTGGGGATTGATGATAAAAAACTGGATGTGTTGGGGGTTGGGGTTGAAAAAGCTCGTTTAAGGTGGTATTACAGAATTTTCAAAAAATCAGGGTTTGTTTTAAAATCAATTGTTCCCCAGTTTTATGCCTACACCAGCCTGATGAATGCGGATGATGATCATCCAACGTTGATTATTGATATGGGAAAAACCGGTGCGCGGATTTTTTATTATAACCAGGGTTCGCTGATTGAAAATCATCACATTGAGCTTGACCCCAGCTGGGATGGAGAAACCTATCTACTGCAAATCATAAAAGTCGTTGGGGAAGTCCGGCAGTCCCCTTTAGGTTATGCAAAAGGCTGTGAAAATGAGGCTATTTATATAATGGGTGGCGAAAGCCTGCATGCTGGAGTTTGGGACTATTTAAGCCGAAGCATTAATAAGAGCGTCCTTCCGACTTATTTTCTTTTGGATGAGCGGGAGGAACTGATTTTTCCGCGGCTGATGACCAAAGCAGAACTTTGCTTAATTACACCTGGGGTGTGTGGTCTGATTAAGTGGGCTCAGATCAACAGCAGTGGTGAGGAGCAATGAAGGAGGAGATGAATTTATTACCGCTGGATCTTCCGAAACGGAAACGGCCAAATCAGCCTAAAAGAAAAGAGCTGGTATTTATTTTGGGATCAGTTTTGATTTTGCTGGCTATTTATGGAACGTTGTTTTTCCTGGATTGGTCCTGCCAGAATGAGATTAAAAGAGTTGAAGAAAACATCACTAGCAAATCAGAATATCAGGTTATTTATACGAATCTAACTTTTCAGAATGAGGTTTTGAAAGATCGGACCCATATTCAGGAATCCATTAATAGAAATAAAGATCTGCCCCTTAAAGCGCTAACTCAAATACACAATGCGATTCCAGATGGGGTGATGGTATTAAATTATGCATTTCGGGATGATATGATGACTATTTCAGGAGAAACCCGAAAAAAAGAAACCATCTTGGAGTTTAAGGAAAAACTGAGTGTTGTTGATTTGTTCAAAGCGATCAATTTGGTCAATACCAATACAAAACAGCAAACAGCAGGTGATAATAAAAATCAGATTAATGAGGAAATCTGGCAATTTACGTTTGATATTCAAATGAATGAGGTATAATAATTGAGTAGAAACAATGTGGAGCGTTTTGATCAAAAAAACGATCCTAAAAAAGATGATTCTCAAAAGAATAAGAAAACAAGAATTGAAAAATGGATTGTTTTAGGGGCTTTATTGGTTATCTTACTGGCCCTGTTTGTAATGCCAAAATATAAAGCCTATGCCAAAAACAAAGAAGTATTGGCAGAAAAGGTCAGTTATAGCATGGCGTTACCCGATGAAATGTCAGAAGAAACCTATTTGGCAGAACTAAAAAGTATTGGGGATCAACTTGACATCAGCAAAAAAAGTCTGCCGGAAAATATTGATACCATCAGACTCTATGAGGTGGTGGCAAAAAAAGCCGAATCCTGCCAGCTGGGATTGATTTCGGTAAAATTTGAACAAGATGATTCTCACATCGACAACATCATTGGCGACCGAATCGAAAAAGGGTTTTCCGAAAAAGCAGAAAAAAACATCCAGGTTTCAGACGGAAAAATTTTGACAGCCTGCAAATTCGTTGTTATTTGCACCGGAAATGATGATCAACTTATTGCTTTTCTAAATGAGTTAAATCAATGTCAGCCGATTATTAGCGTCTTAACTTATGAAATCGAAAGTGATGTAACAAACAAAAAAACAATGACGCTGAAACTGGAAAGTTTTGGGATTCAGGAAGAAGATCGATTTAATATAAACGTGGATGATGAAAAATTTGCTAACGAAAAAGAAGATGGGGTATGAATGTAAAACAGGGTTTAGTGTTCCGAAGGAATAAAATATACAGGGGCTTTAGTAGGCAACTGGGAAGGCAAAAAAATGAATGAGATAAGAACAAAAAAAATTGTTGGGTCACTGTCTGGTGTCGGAGTCGCCGGGATTGGCATTTACATGATCAGTCACCCGAGGACTTCTGTAGAACAAATGGTTATCCTGTTAATGGCGGCATTGGTAGTTTTTGCCGTGATTAATCTAATCTCCGTATTTTTCAAATTTCATGGTGAAAGCAAGAAGATGAAGTTGATCGGAGCCTTGGTTAATTTACTCTTTTCCTTGCTGCTTTTTTATTTCAGGTTTGCTCTGGCTGATTTAATTCCCTACATTTTCGCAAGTTACGTACTGGTCAACAGCATCGTCAAATTTATCTCAGCGGTAACCCTCTGGCGCGACGGAGCACCCAATTATGGCTTCTATTTTTTAAATGGTTTTTTGAGCTTTATTTTTGGGGTTTATTTATTCGTTAATAGTTATTTTAAAACCGCCAGCTTTGCCATCGTTGCGGGGATCTATTTGCTTTGGTATGGTTTCACTTTAATTTTTGATGCTTTTAATGAAGAAGAAACCCAGGAAAAGATGAGCCAGTCGGCTAAAAAAATTCAGCGAAAAATGCGAATTGCCTTGCCTTCCTTATTGGGAGTTTTTGTACCGATGGGGCTGCTTCGGAAATATGATGAAAAAGTAGCATCTGAAGATGCGAATGCCTATATATTGTCTCAGGAAGTGCTGATTCCGGAAAAGGCGGGCATTAACCCTATGAACATTGAGATCCTTGTTCATCTATCCAAAAAATTTATGGAAGCTTTTGGACATGTGGATCTGATATTTGGCGATCAGGCAATGTCTTACGGAAATTTTGATGGACATTCCTATCGTTTAGGTGGAGCCATGAGCGATGGTGTTCTTTTCATCTGTGATAAAGATCGCTATCTGAGAGAATCAGTTTTAAATGATGGGAAGGTGCTGATCTCTTTTAAAGTCGCTTTTACAGAAGCAGAATTGGAAATAATAAAGGCGAATTATGAACACTTTCAGGAAAATATGTTCGAATGGTTTTGCGACACCCAACTATCTGAACAAGGTTTGCTAAAACCCGGGGAATATACGGGGGTTGAAGATATCATTTACAAGGGAACCGGAGCTCGCTTTTATAAGTTTAAAAAGGGTCCATTGAAGACCTATTTTGCGCTGAATACCAATTGTGTTAAAGTTGCCGATTCGCTTTTTGAAAATACTAATTTTGAGAAACCGGCCACCGGAAATATTGTAACACCAGGCGCGTATTACCAATTTTTGATGGGCGCACTGGAACGGCCGGGTACCAAAATATATGAGAAAAAGATCTATTCCAAGGAGACCTTTGGAAATGATAATGAAATTGCAACTCAGGAAAAACTGTAGCATAATCACTTTAAAAGCCACTTGTTCGAATCAAACAAGTGGCTTTTAAAAATCTATACGCGATTGATAATCTCGGTCAGACTAGACTGGAAAATTAAAAACATGCGATGAAGGTCATTAATCTCCTGGGGAGATAGTTCCTCAAAAGATTTATTAAAAGGTTCAAACAGATCAGAGTTGACACTGCCTAGCTGATCAAAAATAGATTGACCATTAGGGGTAAGCGTAAAGACAACTTCACGAACGTTGACCGAAGATTTTTCTTTTTCGATCAGTTGTTTTTCAAGAAGCTTGGACGTACATTTTGAAATGGCACTTTTGGAAATACTCAGTTTGTTGGCCAGTTGAGTCAGGTTGATGCCTGAAAATTGTCCAATCATATCGAGGGCTTTGAGTTCAGAAGGGTATAAGGAATAGGAAACCCCATTTATAGCAAAGGTTTGGGGTAAAACAAGAATATTCTGATAAAGAACTGCAGAATCAATCATCAGTTTTTTAACCGCAGCATGATCAACTGCTAAATCGGGTTGAACATCATTCTGGGTGGCTGGTTTTTCTTTCTTAGTAACAGGACCTGCTTTTTTTTCTTCAATTAAATTTTTCTTTTTGGTCTCTTTTTTTGAATCCTTAACTTCTTTGACATCCAGTTTCTTGTTTTTCTTCTCTTTTTTCAAAATGACACTCCTTTCAAAACAAAATAAACCATTTAACAGGGTGAAAGTTCGAGTTCACCTTGGTTACAGTCTAATAATAACGAATATCCTGATTTTATGCAATAAAAACATGGTCTGGGCTGATATTTTATTCCAGTTTTTTAGATTGCATTTTATATAGTTTTTAGTTAAAATATTAGCGTGGGTAGGACTGTTTATAATAATGGCTCTACACCGAATTAGAAATAGGAGGAAGAGAATGAAAAAAAGATTGGGAGTATTGATGCTTGCACTGATGCTAGTGGTTGTAAGCGTTGCAGGATGTAGTTCCGGTTCAACATCCAAGAAAAATGACGTCGTTAAGGTTGGTTTTCTTTACGTAGGACCCGCAGATGATGGTGGTTGGTCACAGGCACATGATAATGGTCGTGCAAAAATGGTGGAAAACCTGGGTGGAAAAGTTGAAACCATCGTAAAAGAAAATGTACCTGAAGAAAAAAGCGCTGTTGTTTCTTCAATCAGAGACATGGTTGACCAAGGCTGTACCATTATTTTCGGAACCAGCTATGGTTTCATGGATGGAATGGTCGAAGCTGCCAAGGAATTCCCAGATGTTAAATTTGAACACTGTTCAGGTTACATGACTGCGGATAATTTAGGAACATACTTTGGAAAAATTGAAGAACCCCGATATCTTTCTGGTATCGTTGCCGGTTTAACAACCAAAACAAATAAAATAGCCTATGTTGCAGCAATGCCAATTCCTGAAGTTATTCGTGGAATTAATGCTTTCGCACTGGGTGTCAAATCAGTAAACCCTGCCGCTACTGTTAATGTATCATGGACCAATACCTGGTATGACCCAACGGTTGAAAAAGCAGCAGCTGAAGCACTAATTCAGCAAGGCTGTGATGTAACTGCCCAGCATCAGGATTCAACAGCAACGATGGAAGCAGCTAAAGAAGCAGGAAAACTATCGATCGGTTATGACTTAAGTGCAGCCAAAACAATGCCTGAAGTCTATATGACAGCTCCACTTTGGGATTTCAGTGGGTACTATACCGATACCGTACAATCTGTAATTGATGGCACCTGGAAATCAACACAATACTGGGGTGGTATGAATGATGGGATTGTTTTACTGGATACCTTAACAGCCCTTGCTCCTGGAACTGCACAAGGTCAAGTTGATGCTGCAACAAAAGCCATTAAATCTGGTCAGCTGACTATTTTCGCTGGCGAATTAAAAGATCAAACCGGCACAGTAAAAGTACCAGCTGGAACATCTATGACGGATGAAGCACTTTTGAGCATGGACTGGTTTGTTGATAACGTAGTTGGTAGTTTAAAATAATCAAAAAATGTAATAACGGACAGAGTCTCATGGCTCTGTCCGCTATTTTTAGTAAAGGTGAAAGCATGAACAATGATTATGTCGTTAAAATGGAAAACATCACAAAGGTTTTTGGAAAGGTCAAAGCCCTGGATCATGTGGAATTTTCATTAAAAAAGGGAGAAGTGCATGCCATCCTCGGTGAGAACGGTGCTGGAAAAAGTTCACTGATGAATGTCTTAAATGGTATCTATATGCCAGATGAAGGACAGATTGAAGTGAAAGGCCAGGCTGTCAATATTAGTTCGCCGAAAATTGCCCTGGATTTGGGTATTGGGATGTTGCCTCAGCATTATAAACTGGTCGACGTTTTTTCGGCTCTGGAGAATGTTGCAGCCGGCAGCCGGAAGACCAGCCCCTTTTTAAATAAGAAAAAGATTTTAGATGAGATGGGGAAATTGATTGCTCAATTGGGAATGGATATTAATCCCAATAAAAAGGTTTATGAAATGTCGGTGGCCGAAAAACAAAGTTTGGAAATTTTTAAGGTGTTGTATCGTGGTGCTGATATTTTGATCCTTGATGAACCGACAGCAGTTCTGACACCCCAGGAAATAAAGAACCTCTTTAAGATTGTCAGAAAAATGGTGGAAACCGGTTGCTCAGTGATTATTATTACCCATAAACTAGAAGAAGTCATGGAAATCAGTGACCGGATTACGATTATGCGTAAAGGTACTACGATTCAGACTGTTAATAAAGAAGAAACCACTCCTCAGGAATTGGCGGGCATGATGGTTGGCGATGTAATGGAACTCAATGTCCCTTATGTTGCGGTGGAACGGGGCAAAAAATGTCTGGAAGTCAAAAACATCACCGCCATTGACCGTAATAAGGTTCACATTCTCGATCATGTCAGCTTCGATCTTTATGCCGGTGAAATTCTCGGGGTGGCTGGGATTGCCGGAAGCGGTCAAAAAGAATTGTGTGAAGGCATCGCCGGTCTGTATCATATTAAGTCCGGTGAAATTATTTTTGAAGGTGAAAATATTGTTGGCAAAAACCCGGAGAAAATCAGTCAAATGGGTATCAGTCTGAGTTTTGTTCCCGAGGATCGTCTGGGGATGGGTCTGGTTTCGTCAATGGATATTATTGATAATGTATTACTTAAAGATTACCGAAACACCAAAGGAATGGGGATTTCCCGGGTAGTTTCCCGGGATAAGGCCGAAGCTTTGGTTGAACGGTTGAATGTTTCGACTCCGGCTATTGAAAATCATGCCGTCAGTTTACTTTCGGGTGGCAATATTCAAAAGGTATTGTTAGGCCGGGAAATTGAGTTGGAACCCAAACTAATGGTAACAGCCTATGCTACCCGAGGTCTGGATGTGGGATCCTCCCAGATCATTTATGAATTGTTAAATGAACAAAAAGTTAAAATGAAGCCAATTATGTATGTCGGTGAAGATCTGGATGTTCTAATGGGACTTTGTGACCGGATTATGGTTTTGTGCGAAGGCCGCGTAACTGGTATTGTAGATCCGCGAAAAACCACCAAGGAAGCCATTGGATTGATGATGTCCGGCGTAATGAGTGAAGGAGAAGAAACATGCTCCATATCGTAAAAAAAGATGTTCCCAAAACACGGGAAAAAATAATTGTCCGGGTACTAGCCGTTTTGGCGGCGCTGGCAGTGGCATCAATCATTGTTGTTTTTGCCGGGGCCAATCCCATTGAATTATATATTGGAATTTTTCAAGGTTGCTTTGGCACCATCCATCGATTTGCTGCGACCATTGTTAAAATGGTTCCCCTGCTGGTATTGTCCCTGGGGGTTATGATTGCTTTTAAAATGCGTTTTTGGAATATTGGCGCAGAAGGGCAGTTTTTGATGGGCGCAGTGGGAACAACCCTTGTGGTTCGGTCTTTCCCGAATCTACCCTTACCGATTATGCTGCTGACAATGGTACTGGTTTCCTTTGTATTTGGCGCAGTTTGGCTGATGATTCCGGCTTTTTTCAAAGCCCGTTATGGTACCAATGAAACCTTATTTACGCTGATGCTAAATTATATCGCACTGACACTGGTAACTGCTTTGCAATATGATTTCTGGAAAGATCCGGCAGCCAATGGGATGCCTAAAATTGCCAATCTTCCCAATAATGCTTTGCTTCCCAATGTGAGTGGGTTTAATCTCAGCATTTTGATGGCGGTTATCATTGTGTTGGCGATGTATTATTTTATGAATCGATCAAAAATTGGTTTTGAAATTTCGGTATTGGGTGAAAGTGAAAATACCGCTCGATATATTGGGATTAACGTTACCAAAACCATTATGATTGCAGCTCTAATCAGCGGCGGCTTATGCGGGATTGTCGGGATGATGCAAATAACTGGTGTTAGTGGAGCCCTTTCGACTGAAATTACCGGGGGATTGGGGTTTACAGCCATCATCGTTGCCTGGTTGTCAGGGCTTAAGGTTCCTTTTGTGGTCCTAAATTCGTTTGCCTTTGCGGTGCTTCTACAGGGCGCATCTTATATTCAGACTGCTTTCCAGATTCCCGGGTCGGTGGCAGATATGATCCAGGCCATTATCCTGTTTTTTATTTTGGGAAGTGAATTTGCATTACAATATCGATTTGTTTCTGATAAAACGAAAAGTGAGGTTGCATAATGGAATTTATCTTTTTCTTAGCTGCGGCTGTTAAAGCCGGAACCTGTTTACTTTATGCAACATTGGGAGAAATTATTTCTGAAAAAGTGGGACACCTCAATCTTGGGGTTGAAGGGATGATGCAAATGGGAGCGGTTATTGGCTTTATTGCCGGGTTCACCTTTGGTAACCCCTATGTGGCTGTGTTGTGTGCTGCCATTGCCGGTGCCGCAGGCGCTTTGATTTATGGATTCCTGACGATTAGCTTAAAGGCTAATCAGGTTGTTACCGGACTTACCCTCAGTATTTTTGGGGTTGGTTTTGCGGCTTTCTTCGGTAAGAACTTCGTCGGAAAAAAAGTGCCGGAAGCGATCACCACTTTTTTTGCACCAATCAAGCTACCCTTGTTGGGGGATATTCCCTATATTGGACAGATCTTTTTTAACCAGAGTGTCTATGTCTATTTTTCATATATCTTGGTGATTGCCATTTATATTTATCTCTATAAAACCAAGTGGGGGCTGAATACCCGGATGATCGGGGAGAATCCGGTGGCGGCAGACGCCAGTGGGATTCCCGTAGATAAATATAAGTATTTTAATATTGCGCTTTGCGGAGCGTTGTGCGGTTTAGGTGGTGCCTTTTTATCGCTGGTATACATTAGTATTTATCCGGTTAATGTAGTTAGTGGCCGAGGCTGGATTGCCGTGGCCCTGGTTATCTTTGCCATGTGGAATCCGGGTAAAGCGATGTTGGGGGCCTACTTCTTTGGGGCCCTGGATATTGCCAGCTTCTGGCTCCAGCAATATACCCTGCCGGTTTCGATTTATTTATTCACGGCCCTGCCGTACTTGGCAACTGTTTTCGTATTGATCTTTACATCGATGCGAAAAAGCAGTAATAAAAAAGAGCCGGCCTGGCTGGGAAAAAATTATTTCAAGGAAGACCGATAAACAAAAATTTATTAATAAAGGCCGTCTTATTAAGGCGGTTCTTTTACAACCAAAACTGTCTCTATTTGGAAGACAGGTGTCACCATTACTCAAACCATAGATGTAAGCCAGAAAGTGCTTTATGGTTTTAAAATGAAAAAACTATGATATAATAGAGGATAAGATTTTAAAGGAGCCGAGAGAATGAAGGAATTAATTTGCAAAACAGAGAATACACACCAGTACCCCATTATCATTGAAAAAGGTATTAAAGGGCGGTTATCCCAAATGAAAGCCCTTTTTTCCCAGTATCATAAAGTTGTTATTATTACCGATAAAAATGTTGCCAAAGAATATTTAAGCGAGGTGGAACGACAGGTTCGCTTGGCCGGACCGAAAGTTTATAGCATTGTTATTCCGCCAGGAGAGCAAAGCAAGTGTCTGGAACAAACCGCTGAGATTTACAATGAATTGGTTAAGTGCAACATTACCCGCAGTGATGCCATTTTGACATTGGGCGGTGGGGTTGTTGGTGATTTAGGCGGCTTTTGTGCGGCAACCTACCTTAGAGGAATCGATTTAATTCAGGTGCCTACTTCGCTCTTGGCTCAGGTTGACAGCAGCGTCGGTGGAAAAGTTGGGATTGATCTGGATTATGGAAAGAACCTGGTGGGAGCATTTCATCAACCCAAGGCAGTTATCATTGATCCGCTTTTTCTGGAAACACTGGAAGATCATTACATGATTGATGGCATGGGCGAGGTGATCAAATATGGCTGCATTAGCAGTGCGCCGCTTTTCGTCAAACTGATGGGGTATGCCTATTATGAAGATCTGGTAGAAGACATGGAAGAAATCATTTCCAAATGCTGTCAGATTAAACGTGATGTGGTGCAAACCGACGAACACGAACAGGGTTTAAGACGGATATTAAACTTTGGTCACACAGTGGGCCATGTGGTGGAGACCTATTTTAAATTTAAAAAATATTCTCATGGCGAAGCCGTTGCTATCGGGATGGCTCAGATCACCAAAAAAACAGTAGAAGAGGGCATCACTCAAAAAGACACCTATGACAATATCATTGAAATACTGGAAAATTATGGATTGCCCACTGAACTTCCCAAGATGCCACTGGATAAGGTACAGGAAATTCTGTTCACTGATAAGAAATTTGAAAATGACTCACTCTATGTCTGTGCGCTGGAAAAAATTGGTAAGGCACAGATTGTCAAAATTCAGAAACAACAGGCCATCGAGCTCTTTAGATAATTGAAATAGCTTAGTGCGATGAAAACTACCGTACCGACCAATTGTTAATCTGTTGTTTGCTGCAGGATCGGACAGGCTACGCCGTGTTCGCCCTGATGCAAACAACATGATGTAACGATTGTCGGTACTGGGTTGTTTGTTTATCTTGAGGTTTATAGCATTTCTAGTAAAAAGAAAAAAACGAGGAAGAAAATGAGAACGATAGAGATTACACCGAGGTTATTAACGGGCGGTTTGGAAATACCGCCGTCAAAAAGTGTCAGCCACCGGGCGATCATCGCGGCGGGACTGGCTCATGGTGAAAGCGTGATTTCAAATGTGCTGATGTCCCAGGATATGATTGCCACCTGTAATGCGATGGTCGCCTTGGGGGCAAATATTACCTATCAGGAAGAAGCAAATAAGCGCTATACCTTAACAATAAAAGGGTGTGATCCCCTGGAACTGAAGACTGAAACAATTGACTGTAATGAATCGGGATCGACGCTCCGTTTTATTATTCCGATTGTGTTGCTTCAGCCAAAACGGGCGGTGATTACCGGAAAAGGCCGTTTGGTTACCCGGCCGATGAAGCCCTTTTATGAGATATTTGAAGAAAAATCAATTCACTATGAACACTTAACTAAAGAACAGGATTTACCACTGGCTCTGGAAGGCCGCTTAACTCCGGGAACTTACCGGATCGACGGCGGGGTCAGTTCTCAGTTTATTACTGGACTGCTGTTTGCATTACCACTGCTGACCGAGGATTCGGTCATTGAACTGACATCAACCCTGGAATCCAAGCCTTATATCGATATCACCCTGGATGTGTTAAACGCTTTTGGAATTGAGATTGTCAATGAAAACGACCAGCGCTTTCTAATTAAAGGCAATCAGGCCTATACACCCTGCCATTATCGGGTAGAAGGCGATTTTTCTCAAGGGGCTTTCTGGTTGGTCGCCGGGACCATTGGTGAAATGATGGATTGTCAGGATTTAAACTATAACTCTCAGCAAGGGGATAAGGTCATTGTCGACATCCTCAAAGAAATGGGTGGTGATATCCGTGTTGAAGCGGATAAACTGGTGGTAAAAAAATCACAAACCCAGGGAACGGTCATCGATGTTTCCCAATGTCCGGACCTGGTACCAATTTTAGGGGTGCTTGGCAGTTTGAGCAGCGGCACGACCACGATTGTCAATGGCGAACGGCTGCGATTCAAGGAATCGGATCGGCTGATGGCCACGGCAGATGTGCTTAATAAACTGGGCGGTAAGGTTGAAGAAACTTCTGATGGACTGGTGATTCACGGAATCGAGGGGTTTACCGGAGGACATGTGCAAAGTCATAACGATCACCGGATTGCCATGGCCGTGGCCATTGCTTCCATCTGCGCCGACGGCAAGATTGTCTTAGATGGGGCCGAATCGGTTAATAAATCTTATCCTCATTTTTGGGAAGATTTCAAAGAAATGGGAGGTGAGTGGATTGGGCTCGACATGGGGAAATAAATTTAAGGTATCCATTTTTGGGGAATCCCATGGCCATGGGATTGGTGCTGTTATTGATGGCCTGCCATCAGGCATTACGATTGATCTGGAACGGGTTCAGCACGAACTGAACCGTCGAGCAGCCCGGGGTAATCCGCTGGCAACCCCTCGAAAAGAAGGGGATCAGATTGAAATCCTCAGTGGGATTTTTAACGGTAAAACTACTGGCGCACCTTTAGCGGGACTGATTTGCAACGAAAATACCCGTTCAGGGGATTATGCCAAAACAAAAGATCTGATGCGTCCCGGTCACGCTGACTATGCAGCCAACGCCAGATACGACGGTTTTCAGGATTACCGGGGCGGTGGCCACTTTTCTGGCCGACTGACGGCACCACTGGTTTTTGCAGGGGCTATTGCCAAAGAAATCCTCCGCGAAACACAACCGGAGATCGGAATTGGCAGCCGGATCGTTTCAATAGCAAATGTGAAAGACGAACCGATCAAAGATTGGAAACGATATGAGACGTTAAGCAAGGGTTTTGAAAACCCGGCGTTTCCCCTTTACCATGCCAATCTTGAAGATCCGATGAAACAAGCGATTATTGCCGCTATGGAGGATGACGATTCAGTGGGCGGAATTGTCGAAGGCTTTATCACCGGGGTAAAACCAGGAATTGGTAATCCTTTTTTCGAATCGATTGAGAGTCGCTTGTCTGCGTTGCTGTTTTCCATCCCCGCAGTCAAAGGAGTCACCTTTGGTGCCGGTTTTGATATGGCTGAGCATCGCGGCTCGGAAACCAACGATGCGCTGAGAATCGAAAATGGGCAGATTGAAACCCTGACCAATAACAATGGCGGGATTAACGGTGGTATTTCCAACGGTATGCCGATTGTTTTTCAGTTGGCTTTTAAACCGACCCCATCCATTGGGAAAGAACAACAAACCATTAATCTGGCTGAAATGAAGGACGCTACCTTAAAAATAGAGGGGCGCCATGATCCCTGTATTGTTGTTAGAGCCTTTCCGGTAGTAGAAGCGGTGACGGCGATTTGCATGGCAGATTTTTTACTTTGATTTTTCACATTACGGAGGTAGCTAATTGAAGTCATTAGATGAAATTAGAAATAAGATAGATGAGATTGATGCACAAATGCGGGTGCTTTTTGAACAGCGAATGGATTGTATAAAATCGGTGGCTGAATATAAATTCAGTAATCATGGTAATATATTCGATCAAAGCCGGGAAGAAAAAATGCTGGAAAAAAATCTGATTCAATTGAAAAATAAGGAGTATACCAAAGAATATGAGCGCTTTTTACAGGAGATTCTAATCTCCAGTAAGGACTATCAGAAAGATTGGATTCAAAAACAAGAAATACTCGAAAGAGGCAAATAAAATGGATCTTGAAATGTTGGCTATTGTTGCTGTTATTGTCATTCCCGGGTATTTTATTGTGAGTTATTTTACCAAAGTTCTATATTCTCAAAGTAGTAAGATGGATGAAAGTACCGAAGAGCATCGTCGCAACCAACCATATGAAAGTGGAACAAATAAGGAAGACAGAGGATCAAACGATACTGACGATTTGAAAAAAATCAAATTTCATAAACGAGCGAAAAAGAAAATCGTTAAACTAAATAAAAAGAGCGATAATCCGGTCATCAGTAAATATCGTAAACAGGCAAAAAAACAAGAGATACATATCGAAAATATCAATAAAAGTGACAAATTGACCCCATAAAACAGAGTTAATCAGGAAGAATGAGTTATTTAAAAAAATAATTCGCAATTCATGAAAAAATAGCTTTAATATTTGGGCGCAATTTTATATAATAGCTACAATTAATTTTTTACAGATGAGAATTATTCATGCATAAAAATGCACATGAAAAAATGCATCAAAAAAATGCATATAAGAAAGTAGAAGGAAATATGAAGAAGTTTAATAAAGTACTAATCGCCAATCGAGGAGAAATTGCTATTCGAATTATTCGAGCTTGTCAGGAGCTGGGAATTCATACCGTGGCAATCTATGCACAAGAAGATAAACTGTCCCTGTTTAGAACCAAGGCGGATGAGTCTTATCTGATTACCGGAACCACTGGTCCGGTCGAAGCCTATCTGGATATGGACAAGATCATTACGCTGGCTAAGAAAAAAGAAGTTGATGCCATCCACCCCGGTTATGGTTTCCTTTCGGAAAACCCGCTTTTTGCAAAGCGTTGTGAAGAAGAGGGAATTGTCTTTATTGGACCAACCCATGAAATGATGGAAAAAATGGGCGATAAGATCCAATCAAAAATTGTCGCCAAAAGTGTCAACGTGCCAACCATACCCGGAGTTGAAAAACCAATCACTTCGGATGCAGAAGCGATTGAATTTGCCCAAAAGGCCGGTTATCCAATTATCTTAAAGGCGGCAGCCGGCGGCGGCGGCCGTGGGATGCGAATTGTTCGGGATGAAAAAGACTTATTAAAAGAATTTCATTCAGCAACCAGTGAAGCAACCAAGGCATTTGGCGATGGAACCATTTTTGTTGAAAAATATCTGGAAGAACCCAAACATATTGAAGTTCAGATACTGGGGGATAATCACGGCAATGTGGTTCATCTCTTCGAACGGGATTGTTCGATTCAGCGACGTCACCAGAAAATTGTTGAATTTACGCCATCCTTAAGTATTAATGACGAACAGCGCCAAGCGATCTGCAAGGATGCGATTAAACTGGCCAAAGAAGTCAATTACCGTAATGCCGGAACGATTGAGTTTCTGGTCGATAAAAAGGGCGATCACTATTTTATCGAAATGAATCCTCGTATTCAGGTAGAGCACACTGTTACCGAACTGGTCACCGGCATCGATCTGGTTCAGTCCCAGATTTTAATTGCCCAGGGCTTGCGCTTAGATTCTGAAGAAGTCGGGATTCCGAGCCAGGATGCCATCGAAACCCGGGGCGCATCAATCCAATGCCGAATCACCACCGAGGATCCTAAGAATCACTTTATGCCGGATACCGGCCGTTTAGACGTTTATCGAACTGGCAGCGGTTTTGGAATCCGGCTGGATGGCGGCAATGGCTTTACCGGAGCGGAAATTACCCCTTATTATGACAGTCTTTTAGTCAAGAGTACCTCGTTCTCCAGAACTTTTGAAGATGCCCGCCGCAAAGCGGTTCGGGGACTTAAAGAAATGAAGATTGAAGGTGTTCAGACGAATAAAGATTTTCTGATCAATGTCTTGCAGCACCCAACCTTTATCAATGGGAAATGCGATACCAAGTTTATTGACGATCATCCGGAACTGTTTGAGATTGAAGATCAGAAAAGCGAAGCCTCCAATGTGCTTAAGTATTTTGGAAACATCATCGTCAACGAAACCTTTGGAAACAAACCGGACTTTGATGAGCCTTATATTCCCTCCATACCGGTGGATACCAATTTTGTCGGTAGCAAACAAATACTGGATGAACGCGGACCAGACGGTCTGGTTAAATGGATCAAAGAACAGGATAAGTTGTTGCTTTGTGACACCACCTTCCGTGATGCCCATCAATCGATCGCAGCCACCCGGGTGCGAAGCCGGGATATGATTAAGATCGCCCGCGAAACCGCAGCTTTGGTACCGGATCTGTTTGCTCTTGAAATGTGGGGAGGCGCAACCTTCGATGTTTCTTATCGGTTCCTGAAGGAATCGCCATGGCGACGTCTGGATGAACTGCGAAAACGAGTGCCCAACATTTTATTCCAGATGCTCCTGCGGGGTGCCAACGCAGTTGGTTACAAGAATTATCCAGATAATGTGATCCGTGCCTTTGTTCAGGAAGCCGCCAAAAGCGGAATTGACATCTTCCGTATTTTTGACTCCCTCAACTGGATGGATGGCATGAAGATTTCCATCGATGAGGTTTTAAAAACTGATAAGATTGCTGAAGTCAGCATCTGTTATACCGGAGATATTTTAGACACCTCCCGAACCAAATACAATCTCGATTACTATGTCCGAATGGCTCATGAAATTGAAAAAACCGGAGCCCATATTCTGGCTATTAAGGATATGTCCGGTTTACTAAAACCAGGGGCTGCCTATAAACTGATTGAAGCCTTAAAAGCTGAGGTCAGTATGCCGATCCACCTTCATACCCATGACACAACCGGAAATGGGGTTGCCACGGTATTGTTTGGTCAAATGGCCGGAGCCGATATTGCCGATGCAGCACTTAACGGCATCAGTGGTCTAACTTCCCAACCAGCCCTTAATTCGATTGTGGCAGCATTGAAAAATACCCCCAGAGATACGGGTTTAAATGAAGACGAACTGCAGATCTTATCTGATTATTGGGGGACAACCCGACAGGTCTACAGCAAGTTTGAATCCGAACTGAAATCCGGTTCCACTGAGATTTACAAATTGGAAATACCGGGGGGACAATACTCCAACCTTCGGGCTCAGGTGGAAAGCTTTGGATTAGGCCATAAATTCAGAGAAGTAAAAGAAAAATATATGGAAGCTAATTTGATGCTGGGTGATATTGTCAAGGTAACCCCATCATCAAAAACTGTTGGCGATTTGGCGATCTTCATGGTTCAGAATGACCTGACCGTGGATAACATCAAGACCAAGGGAAAAGAATTATCTTACCCAGATTCAGTTGTAGATTTCTACAAGGGCATGATTGGTCAGCCGGAAGGTGGCTTTGATCCGGAATTGCAAAAGATTGTTTTAAAAGGCGTTGAACCGATTACCGTTCGTCCTGGGGCGTTATTACCGGATGAAGATTTTGATAAAATAAAACGAGATTTCAAAGAAGAATTTGGCTGCGAACTGAGTGATCGGGAAGTATTAAGTGTTGCCCTGTATCCAAAAGTTATGAAAGAGTATGTTGAATTCCTCCAGGAATATGGCGATTTCATGCGAATGGAAAGCCATGCTTTCTTCTATGGTCTCAAAGTTGGCGAAGTCATCGATGTGGAAGTATCTAAAGGGAAACGCTTTATCATCAAACTGGTTAATATTGGCTTGCCAAATGACGAGGGCATGTGTCCGGTGATGTTTGAAGTGGATGGTTTCCGACGAGAAATCTATGTTGAAGATAAACGCAGTCTTTCAGCTAAACAGAAAGTGACTATGCTGAAGGCCGATCCCAAAAATTCAAAACAAATCGGCTCTGGTATTCCCGGAACGGTTCTAAAAGTTCTAGTCAACGAAGGCGAAGCCGTTAAACAAAACCAGGCGCTGGTTATTGTTGAAGCCATGAAGATGGAAACCGAAATGGTAGCCAGCGAAGATGGCACCGTTAAACGAATTTACGTCTCTGAAGGACAAAGCGTCCAATCCGGCGAATTAATCGTTGAAATGGAATAAGCTTTAGTAAGAAATTTGTAAGAGTTAAACAAATAAAGTAGTAACGACCAATTGTTACATCATGTTGTTTGCATCAGAGCGGACACGGCTTAGCCTGTTCGATTCTGTAGCAAACAACAGATTAACAATTGGCCGGTACGGAAGTTAGGAATTGAAATAAAAGAAGTGATCCTCCAAATCTGGGGGACCACTTCTTTTTAGTTAGTCTATATATTAAACAACGGTGAACGAGACAGGGAGGCTGACGGTCGTTTCTGGTAAACAGCCTTCTTTGGTATTGGTGATTTCGACATAGTAGTAGGTGGTTCCGGCCGGACCGGAAGCATCCACATCCAAGGTTTTGTTGGTAGCACCAGCAATGGCGGTGCCATCGGCATTGATCAGACTTTTACTTTCAAACCACTGGTAGGTCAACGTGCCGCCATCATTGATACTGGCTTCCACTGAGAAGGCGGCTGGGATGGACTCAGTTTTGGGTGAACCGAGAGCCGCCTGAGCGGTATTGGTCGCCTGAGCTAAACTGGCTGCTAGAGCTACACCGGTAAGTTGTGAAATGCTGGTTGGTTGAGAAGTGATCGTTGGCTTTTCTGATAAACCCGTTGCTACAACCGGAGCGACAGAAGCAGTTTCATCAGGTGTAACATTTGGATCAATGGGGTCGGCGATCGTAACGGGTTCGGCACTCGTAACAACAATACCGGCTAAAACCGTAATTGGGACAGCATTTTCTGATGTAATTATGCAATTGTAATAGACTGTGCCCGGTGTTGTTGAAACTGGTGGGTCGTAGATTGGTCCGGTAACCTCTGGCAAGGGGGTTTCAACATCGCCAATCCGTTGTGACCATTGATAGGTCAGGACCTTATCCTCGGTAACACTTGCCTCCACAAAAATTGGAGCAGGGTTATCATTTAAGTATATTCGTTGGGAAGACAGCGCAGAACTGGCAGTAATAACTGGTTGAGTTTGGACTGTCAGAACAATGCTGGGTTGAATGTTGTTGAGATTTACGTATCCGGCTGGCATCACAAGCGTGCCAGTATAGGTCGTTTCACCGACCTTTTTTGTATCAACCGTATTCGGCGACCAGTTAACGGTACAAGGGAATATTTCACTGCCAAAGCCTTGAACAATAACGACAACGGGCAAGCTGTAGCTGCTATCATAAGCAACGGTTTCGGCGATGCTGTTATTCACTGCGTTAATCGTGTTGATCATCGTGACAGCAGATATATTTGTTTTAACGGTAACCTTACTGGTATCGGTTTTATCACCATCTTGGGTTCGGGCGGTAATAGTAACTTCACCATTGGCAACAGGAGTGACTACACCATTTGTTACTGTCGCCACGTTTGGATTGGATGATTCCCATAAAACAGTTTGATTTGTGGCGTTCTCAGGGAAAACAACAGCGTTTAGTTTTAAGGTATTACCCATAATCACATCCGCTTCGACTGGTGTCACCTGGATACCCGTTACGGCAATATTTGCGGGTGGACTAGGTGGTGTTGGTGTTGGGGTTGGGGTTGGATCAACCGGGTTAAGAGGTGGTGCATTGTATTTTGAATTAATGATAGTACCGGAACTGGAATCCTCTGAAAACCAGCTAGAACTTGAACTTGAGCTACCGGTTGAATTAGCAGTTCGGCTGGTATTCGTTGAAATCGTCATTCCGCCATTGGGATCGGTGACGACTGGTTTGGTGGTAAGATAAACCACATCCGGAGTAATGGTACCAGTAATGTTTAAGATATCATTGGTGGTAGCACTGGTGACAGAGCCTTCACCCTTAATTTCGACTCGAGTCTCAGTGCCGAGGGATGCGATCACAGCATTGTTTCCAAGGGTGATACTGGTACCTTCGCCGGTACTAGTTAACAATAAGGAACCAACATTGGCATTAAGTGTTAACACAACCTTCGACTCAGCGACAATTTTATCGACAATCGCATTGGTTACCAGAGTTGAACCACCGGCATTGGGGCCAAAACCAACCAATTTAGCCGGAGTGTTCAGCACAATATCGCTGATACCACGGGACTGGATGTTTTCAATGGTACCATTCGCCTGGGTGGTAATCGAGGTCCGACTGGCAGTTTTTTCAACGTTCAGATTTTTTACCTTACTCTGGTTATCAACGACCACTGTAGCAGCTGACCGGATGGTGAGGTTTTCGACCGCAACCTCACCTAGTAAAACAAGCTTCACGTCCTGTTTTTCCAGGGTGATATTTTGGTAAGAACCGCCATCTAAGTAAATGGTGCCGCCTCCTTTTACCAGCAATTCGCCTTGCACTGCGGAGTTTGTCAGACGGATATCACCATCGACAACGGCATCGGTAATTGAAACGTTACCGGTATAGGTCGCGTTTTCAATATTTACACCGGAAACCGAAATTTCAGCGTTTTGATAGGTGGCTGTTTCGGTGTATGTCCCCGCTACATTGTAGTTTTTCATTTCGCTTCCTTCTTGGCTACAGCCGCGAACAAACAAAATGGCGGTAAGGAGGATAAGTAGGATAATAATAATGGAGATAATAGAGTTCTTTTTCATGACATTCCTTCCCTTTTTGTTTATTTAATTTTTAATAGTGATTATAATTGCTCAGATTTGTTCTAAGTGTAGTAATTCTAACATAATTTATGGTTGATGTAAATAGAATGTAACAAAATTGTAAAAGAAAATTTGAAATGTAAATAAAAATGAAAATAAACAACGTAAATATTCTACAATGTATGTGAATGGTTACATTTGCAACAGATAAAATAATTTTTGTAAGGCGATGATAGTCCAGATACAGGTTTAGCTGCAAATACAACTTTTACAATTCAAATGTATTTATAATTGCACCCGGCAAATTATTGTGGTATGATCAATTAAAATTCAAAATATTGACAAATTATAGATGAAATAAAGTGTCTGCTAATTAGAAATTTAAATATCAAATTAGGGAGCAAGTTATTTAATCCAAGTGAAAGAAAGGGTACTAAAATGAACATTGAAATCAAACAGGAAAACGAAATATTTGTGGTTGAACTTGAAGGCAGAATGGATACCAATACATCCCCAGATTTTCAAAAAGAAATGGAACCATATTACACTAAAAATGGCTTTAATATGATTTTGGATTTTGATAAGCTGGATTTTGTCAGTAGTGCTGGATTAAGGGTTTTACTGTTAATTCAAAAGAAATCAAAAGCACTTAACGGAAATTTCGTGATTAAAAATGTAAAACCAGAGATTCAGGAAGTATTTGATATGACAGGATTCTCCGATATTTTAACCATCGAGTAAGGTGATGTAATGGAAGAAAATAGAAAGCAGGAAGAAATTTCATATTACACCTTGGGGGAACACGACGGAAGTAGCATTCCTGAGACACTAAAAGAAATGCCCAATGAAAAATTAATCAAAAGCTTCTATTTAATAGAAAATACTCCTGAAGACACACAAAAGCGTGTGCTTCAGGATATTTTAAAATGTGCTGAAAATAGTGACTTTGGAAAAAAATTGGGCTTTGCAAAGATTGCCACCGCTGATGAGTATCGCAAAAAGGTACCAATCTCCGATTATACATATGTGGAAACGGTTCTTGACAAGCTTAAAGCTGGAGATGCGGATATTTTATTTAATGGACCACCGGCCAGCTTTATTGCAACAAGTGGATCTACCGGAATTCCGAAACTCATTCCTGAAAGCAAAAACGGCGAACTGATCAAAGGACTGGTTTCCCAGATTCGTGCCATTCTGCTGTTGATGCTGGCTCCGGAAGTTATGGCACCGGGGAAAAAAGTTTTGGCCATTGCCAATCCTTCTGAATATGGAAAAACGGAAGGGGGCATTCCGATTGGTTCGGCCTCGGGTCAGGCGGCAAAAGATATGCCAATCGAGATGCTGAAGAAAATGGTTTTGCCAGTTGAATTAATGCTAGCAAAAGACCTGAGTAATGAAGCAACTGACTATTTAACGATCCGTTATGCGCTGGCAGAAAAGCACCTGGCAGGTGTGGTGTGCAGTAATATTGCCCACTTTAATATTTTACTGAAAAAAATGAATACCCTGGTTGAAGACTTGCTAGCTGATATTGAAGCAGGCCAAATCAATTCAAAAATTACGCTTAACGAAGATCTGCGCGAAAAGCTTAACTCAAAATTAACGCCAAATCCTCAGCGTGCTGAAGAATTAAG
Organism: Acetobacterium woodii; assembly: GCA_016213825.1. Lineage (GTDB taxonomy): Bacteria > Bacillota > Clostridia > Eubacteriales > Eubacteriaceae > Acetobacterium > Acetobacterium woodii_A. The sequence continues at coordinate 263,581 of JACQZP010000030.1, forward strand.
AAATATTTTTATGGCGAACAAAACGCTTGATGTTGCATCGATCTGGCCAGAATTTACGGTGGTTTCCTGTTGGATGTCGTCCAGTGCAGCGAAAATTGTGGCCGATATTAAAAAGAATTTACCCCCAACAGTGAAGTTTTTGGAGTGGGGTTATGGTGCTAGCGAAGGCAAGTTCAACATTCCCGATGTACCTCAAGATCCGGCTGGCCTGCTCGCTCTTTTTGGGTACTTTTTTGAATTTCTACCGGTGGGATCAGAAAATAATGAGACGGTGCTTGCTCATGAACTAAAACAAGGCGAATATTATGAGTTGATTGTTACCTCATATTCCGGGCTTTATCGCTATAATATGAAAGACATTATCAGAGTTTCTGGTTTCAATAACCAGGCGCCCCGGATTGTATTTATCAGCAAAGCCTCTGAATATCTGGAGATCGACGAACTAAAATTGATGATTTATCAAATTGATGAGTACATTAAGAAGGTATCTGACCAGAAGAATGAAGAAATTCGCTTTTATCAGATTTTACTGGATAAAGAGCAGAAAACGTTAGTGTTTATCCTTGAACCCTACGCCAATAACTTTCCAGGTGATTTGTTTAGAGAAGGGTTGGAAAAAACATTACGAACTGAAAACAGCGCTTATGAAAAATTAAGAAGTTCAAATCAGCTAAACGCCCTGGAAGTCATCGTTATGCCAGACGGATACCGGGATTCTCTGTTCACCCGATCAATCATGCCGGGTAAGAATGTTAATCAGACTAAGTTAAAAACAATCGTGAAGGAATACCCTGAAGAAGGCAGCATGGCTTATTGGGCAAAGGAAGGCGAATAATGATAAAAATATTACCCAAAATGTTGTATTCCCTGAATATTAAGAAGGGCAACAAAAAAATTGAAAAGTTTGATTATTTAACTGAAAATGCACCGGAAATTAACAAACAGCTGATGTTAGATATGTTAAAAAAGAATGCTGAAACCGAATATGGGAAAAAATATCATTTTAGTGAAATAGCAACCATTGAGGACTATAAAAAGATGGTGCCTTTTTCAATTTACGATGATTATGCACCCTATATTGAACGGATGATAGCAGGTGAAACAGATCTCATCACTAAGGATCCGATTGTTCATTATGCGCTTACCTCGGGAAGCGTCGATAATCCCAAGAAAATTCCCGTTTCTGAACAAACGGTAAAACTCTATCGGGAGTATGCCACCCAGTTCAGTTTTGCGATTATCGCCCGGGCGTTAGGTAAAAAGTGGAAACGGGGCCGCGGGCTGAATCTGATGGAAGTAAAATTTGAGACGCTTCCGAATGGCTTGTTTGCTGGTTCGATCTCGGGTCGAGGGGTTTACAGTATCAAAAACCTCTTGTTTTTAATGTTTACCTCGCCAAAAGAAATTGTTTTTCCCACCGAAATAATGGATACCAAATATGCGCATCTGCGTTTTGCGCTGATGGATCGAAACCTTACCTATATCGTTTCAGCCTTTATGACGGGAATTTGTGATCTGATGAAATATCTGGAAACCAATTGGGAAATCATTGTGGATGATATTGAGAAAGGAACGATCAATCCTGATATCAAAATACCTGATGAAGTGAAGGTTCAGTTGCAAAAACAGATTAAGCCTGACCCTAAACGAGCAGCAGAATTACGGGTTGAATTTAAAAAAGGGTTCGAAACACCGATCGTTCGAAGAATATGGCCGGATTTCGCTTTTGTGCATGCTATTGGCAGTGGGGGGTTTGCGGTTTATACAGATAAAATGCGTCACTATCTGGGGGATGTTCCCATTTATTTTAGCGTTTATGCCGCTTCAGAGTCGATCATGGCGATTTGCAACGAAATGGAATCACAGGAGTTTGTGTTGATTCCAGACTCGGCCTTTTATGAGTTTATTCCGGTAGATCAGGAAGATTCAGAAGAAACGCTGACCATGGAACAATTGGAAACAGGAAAAGACTACGAGATTGTTTTGACCAATACCTCGGGTTTTTACCGGTATCGCATTAAAGATGTGGTACGCGTTGTGGGCTGGTATAAAAACTGCCCTAAAATTCAATTTGTTTATCGGCTCAATCAAATGGTTAGTATTGCCGGGGAAAAGACCACCGAAGAATGTATTTCCTGGGCCGTTAAAGAATTTGCCAAAGATACTGAATGCGAGTTGGTTGATTACAGCGTGTATGCTGATGTTGCCATATCACCGGGTCGTTATGTCATCATTATGGAAACCGAAAAACGAATGTCAAAGGAAAACCATGAAAAATATCGGATTATTATTGAAGAAAAGCTGGGCATTGCCAATCCATCCATTGGTTCCAAGGTAAAAAGCGGTATCTTAAGCCCATCCGAAATAACATTTGTCCAGGAAGAAACCTATGCGCTGTATCGTGATTTAATGATCATGCGAGGGATTTCCGGTAATCAGTTAAAACCAGTCCGAGTCATCGACACGCTGATCAAAGAAAATTTCTTTTTTGCGCTAGTTGATAAGGAGTAGGTATGGTTAGTTTACTGATAAGATATTTAAAAGATTATCGAATCCAGATGATTCTGGTATTTGTATTTGTGCTCAGCCAGGCGGCGGCCCAGCTTTATCTGCCCACGATGATGGGGGACATTATTGAAAATGGGGTCGCTCAGGGAGATACTGCTTATATTCTAAAAAGCGGCAGTTTGATGTTGCTGGTTTCTCTGGTTGCGGCAATTTGTATGGTGGCTTCCAGTTATTATTCGGCTTATGTGACGGCGTCCTTTACCAGTCGGATTCGGGCGGACGTGTTTGACAAGGTGAAGAGCTTTTCACAAACGGATTTCAATCGTTTTGGGGCAGCGACTCTGTTGACCCGATCAACCAACGATGCCACCCAGATGCAGATTGTGGTAATCAACGGATTACGATCGTTACTGCTGGTTCCCATCACGGGAGTCGGTGCTCTGGTAATGGCATTTAGAGAAAATGTCACCCTGACGCTGTTACTGCTGGCCTCTTTTCTGATCACGACGATTATTATCGGCTTGACTACCGCCAGAAGCATGCCCTTATTTAAGCTCATGCAGCAAAAAGTGGATCGGTTGAATCTGCTGATGAAAGAAAAACTGACCGGGGTGCGAGCGATCCGGGCATTTAACCGTCAGGATTATGAAACCGAAAAATTTGGACAGGCCAATCAGGAAGGCATGAATGCGGCTGTTAAAGCCAATTATGCCGTGGCCTTTTTTGCGCCGCTGATGCAATTAATGATGAATCTGACGATGGTAATCATTCTCTGGTTAGGTGCTGATGAAGTTCAGCAGCAAATTGTCAGCCTGGGCGGTCTGATGGTCTTTATCCAATACGTTTTAATGTTCATGTCAGCCCTTGGTCTGGTTTCGGCCTTATTAATGGCTTATCCCCAGGCAGCGGTCTCGGCAGCCCGGGTAAAAGAGGTGCTGGATGCAGACTTTTCAATACAGGATAAAGAAAATCCAACTGCGCTTGAAAATATCAAGGGGAGAATTGAATTTAAAGATGTGTCTTTTGGTTATACCGGCGCCGAAATCAATGTCCTGGATCGCTTGAATTTTGTGGCGGAACCAGGCAAAATTACCGCCATTGTTGGGGCTACCGGTTCCGGGAAAACGACCCTGGTCAACCTGATTATGCGGCTTTATGAGGTCAGTGACGGTGCCATTGTGATTGATGGCGTTGATATTCGGGATTGTACCCAGCATGATTTAAGAAGCATCATTGCCTATGCGCCCCAGGAATCGGTGTTATTCAGTGGAACCGTGCTGGAAAATATCCGGGTGGGCAAGGATCAGGCCAGCGAGGCAGAAGTAACCGAAGCCCTATCCATTGCTCAGGCGCTTGATTTTGTCAATGAGCGGGAAGGACAACTGGTCAGCACGATTTCTCAAGGCGGTAAAGATCTTTCCGGGGGACAGCGTCAGCGGCTCAGTATTGCCCGAGCGGCGGTCAAAAAAGCGCCGATTACGATTTTTGATGACTGTTTTTCAGCACTTGATTTTAAAACCGATTCACTGGTTCGCAAAGCCATTCGCGAAAAATTCGGGGATAAAACGGTGTTAATTATCGCCCAGCGAATCAGCACGATTAAACATGCTGATCGCATTCTGGTTTTGGATAATGGCTCCATTGTTGGCCAGGGCAAACATGAAGATCTGGTTCGCGATTGCCTGGTTTATCAGGAAATTCTGAAATCCCAATCTTATAATGATGGGAAGGAGGAATCACTGTGAAAGCTAAAAAAAGAAAATATAGTTTTGGTGCCATTGGTAAGCGGCTAAGTCATTATTTGAAGGATAAACGACATGTGATCTTTTTTGTTGCCGTTGCGCTGATTGCCAGTACCATCTTTGCGATTTTTGCACCGGTTGTCACCAAAGATGTGACTGATAGCATTGCTAACAGTATTGCTCAAAATACGGATATTGATTTTTCTTATATCGGGCAGCAACTGATCATCCTGGCTGTTCTTTATGTCTTAAGTGCCGGGTTTGCCTATTACGCCACCATGCGGACGACCTATCTTTCCCAATTGGCGATTAAACGATTGCGGACAGATATTCAGGAAAAGTTGAATAAACTGACTCTGAATGTATTGGATCAGAGTGAACGGGGAGATCTTCTTTCCCGGGTTACCAATGATGCCACTACCCTCTCAGGAGCACTGGAAAGTAATCTGACCCAGATACTGGTTCAGGCAACCAGTATTATCGGTATAATTATCATGATGCTGGTGTTAAATGTCCAACTGAGTCTGATCTTCTTTATCGCCATTCCGTTGTCTTATTTTGTGATGAAACTAATCACCAAAAAAACTCAGGTACTTTTCCGGCGACAGCAGAAGGAATTGGGCGCTCTGAATGGACTGATTGAAGAAGTCTATGATGGTCATTTAATTGTAAAGTCATTTAATAATGAAGCAAAATCAGCAGAAAAATTTGATGAAATCAATCAGCGGTTCTTTAAATCTTATCTGAGCTCGCGATTCTATTCAGGATTGAGCGCACCATTGATGAAGCTGATCAATAATATTGCTTATATTGGCATCTGTGTGGTGGGTGGTATTTTTGTTATTACCGGAACCCTGACGATTGGGGGAATTCAGGCATTTCTCATCTATGCCAATAATATAGCCAGCCCCACGGCTCTGATTTCCAATAACCTGAACTTCATCCAGTCCGGAGCAGCAGCGGCCGAACGGATCTTTGAATTTCTGGATCGGGAAGAGGAACTGCCCGATGCCGGTACTGAGGTGCTGGATGTGGCCAGTGCCAAAGGCAGTATTGAATTTAATCACGTCGAGTTTGGTTATATTCCTGAACGGACCTTATTTCATGATGTGTCTTTAAAAGCAGAGCCGGGAGAAATTCTGGCGGTAGTAGGACCCAGTGGCGCTGGTAAAACAACCCTGGTTAATCTGCTGATGCGTTTTTATGAAATCAACCAGGGGAGTATCTTGCTGGAAGGTCTGAATGTAAAAAACCTTACCAAGCCTAATTTGAGAAGTGCTTTTGGGATGGTGCTCCAGGATACCTGGCTATTTGATGGCACCATTGAAGAAAATATTGCTTATGGCAAAAACGGGGCAACCCGGGATGATGTTATCGCCGCTGCTAAAAAGGCCCAATGCGACGAATTTATCAGAAAACTGCCGCTGGGTTATGAGACACGGATTGGCGGTGATTTCACTACCCTGTCTGAAGGGGAATGCCAGTTGTTGGCTATTGCCCGAACCATTATTGCCGATCCCAAGGTATTAATTCTGGATGAGGCGACCTCGTCGGTGGATACCCGAACCGAAATACTGATCACCCAGGCCATGGAAGCCATGATGAAGGGACGAACGACCTTTATTATTGCCCATCGACTGTTTACCATCAAAAATGCCGACAAGATTATTTTTATGATGGAAGGTGACATTAAAGAGGTTGGCAGTCATGCCGAACTCATGAAACTGGGCGGTTTATACGCTAATTTATATTTAAGTGCATCAGATAATTAATAGACTACTGTGAGCTTCGCTGCCTGTTTTCATAAACAATTTCGTAACGTGTAGGCGAACAGTCGTTAGACTATCCGTCGTACAGTGTAGAAATTGTTTGATGTAAACAGGCATCAAAGCAATAAACGGTTGTGTTTCAAATTTCGTAAGTTTATCATAACAAATTTCAGGAGGTAAAAATGAAAGGTTGGTTATTAAGAAATCCCGGCAAAATGGAAGATCCTTCGATTGTGAAAATTATGAAGGTTGTGGAAGAACTGAATGTGGATTTGGCTGTTGTTGATCCACTGCAAATACATGTGGTCTGCGACCATGATTTTGACGGCAAACTTTATGTCGGTGACGAAATCATGGAGGTGCCGGATTATGTGGTGGCAGCCTTCTTTACTGAAAAAAACTATCATACCTCGGCAGCGTTAAGAATGCTGGAATCCCTGGGCGTGCTGTGTATTAATTCTTACGACGCCATTAAAAATGTCGACGATAAGCTACTGACCTTTCAGTTGGTGGCTGAGTCCATTGAAGCGGTTTGTTTTCCTAAAACCTTGCTGGTAACCGAATATACCGAAGCCTCCTTTGTCAGTAAGATTTTTGACTACCCGGTGGTTATGAAGGTCATGCATGGCAGCAAAGGCAAAGGGGTTGTGCTGGTTAATAACGAAAAAGAACTGGATAACCTGATTAGCATGAGTACCGCCAGCGAAATCGGCGATGAAATTATTATTCAGGAATGTATTGCCGCATCGTCTGGTCGGGATCTGCGGATGATTCTGGCCAATGGTAAATTTGTCAAATCATTTATCCGTCAAAATGAAAAGAGTTTTCGTTCCAACCTTGCCAAGGGTGGTCATATTGTCGAATACACCCCACCAGCACCAGTGATTGAAGCCGCTGAGAAGGTGGCTCAGCTGTTGAAAATAAACATGGGCAGTGTCGATTTTCTCTTTGGTGAAAATGATACCTTCTATTTATGTGAAGCTAATGCCATGCCGGGGGTTGCCTTTGACATCAAAGTGATGTTTGCCGATTTAATGAAGCAGGTAAAAAACAGACCGGAACCAATCTGGAAAAAACGTCTGAGGGAAGGTGGCAAAACATGCTAGGCTGGTTATTAGTTAATCACGAAACCCTGGAAGAACCATCCATCCAGACAATTATTGCGTTAATCGAAAAGATGGGCGTCAATATCCGAACTGTTGATGTTAGCGAGGTCCAAGTGATGTGCGATCCGGGCGAAAGCCAGCACTGTTTTATCGGCGGCGAAGCCGTAGACGTTCCGGACTTTTCGCTGTCAGCATTTTTCGGTGGCAATAATTATCACAGCAAGGCGGTTGTCAAAATGCTGGAATCTCTGGATGTGCTGTGTGTCAATAGCTCTGAAAGTCTGAACAACACCGCTGATAAACTGTTGACCTTTCAAAAATTGGGAGCCGCCAATCAGGGTTTTTTATTCCCCAAAACGGTGCTGATGACCCCGAAAACAAAAACGTCTTTTATTGCCAATGAACTGGGACTGCCCTGTGTGGTCAAGGTGATGCATGGCAGCAAAGGCAAAGGCGTTGTTCAGATCAAAACGGAAAAAGAATTGGAAAATATTCTGGATATTTACGCAGCCATGAATTTTGATGATCATATCTTGATTCAGGAATGTATTGCTGCCTCAAAAGGCCGGGATATGCGAATTATGTTAAGTGGTGGAAAATTCTCAACCGCTTATATCCGAGATAATGGCGATAACTTTAAATCAAATCTTTCTCAGGGCGGCGATTTACAGTTTATTACGCCACCGGCTGAGGTGGTGGAAATTGCCGAAAATGCTGCGGCAGTACTGGATATCTATTTTGGCAGCATCGATTTTCTGTTTGGCGAAAACGACACTTATTATATCTGCGAAGCCAACTCGATGACCGGACTGACCTATTCCAAGGATGCCCTCAGCAATACTCAAAGCAATCCCTTATTGCTGACTTTGAAAAACATTATGGACGAAGCCCAGAAACGAAAAATGAATAAGTAAAAAAATATAACCAAACAAAGTTAATACGATAACATAATTTTAAACAGTCAGTAGCGCCTTTGGGTTGGTGCTGACTGTTTTTTTAGAAACCAAAGATTAGTCAGGATTGTTAAAAATCACATTCATCAGTAAATTTTAAAGGAGTTATGATTAATGAAAACAACAAAATATTTCAGTCTGGCGTGTTTAAAAATTGCCAATTCTATCCTGGGAGCTTATACATCCATTCAGGATGGCTCAAAAGAGATGACCATCGAGTCCAACGTGTTCATGTCAGATGAACTGGACAACCCACCGGTAAATGATAAAATTCAAACCATTCTGCTAAAATTTAGTGATGAATTGGATCCGACAACGATCAGTGATGCAGTGAAGTTGTACCGCATCGATGGTGAGGGAAATCTGGTTGAAGAGGTTTGTGCGATAAAAATCGATCTCAACGATCCTAAAACCATCCGCATCAATAATCAGCAGATCACCCGGTTTGCTCAAGGGGAGGTCTATCAGCTGGTGATAAAAAGCACTCTGGGTTCAAAGAGTAAAGCATCGGTGGGGTGTGACTATGTGGGCTATTTTGCCACTAATATTGATTTTGATATATCCGGAAACCCGGAGTTAAATGAAGAACGAACTCAGATTGTTATCGCCAGTGATTTTCATTTGGGGGTGGATTCGACTTTTGCCGAGCTGGAAAAAAATAAACAGGCGCTGGTGGATTTTTTAGCTCAGATAAAGGTAGCCCCCAATGTGAAAGAACTGGTCATCGGCGGCGATTTGCTGGACGAATGGTTTTTGCCCATGGACTATCAGATGCCAGATTCAAAGGCTGCCTTCTTTGATCAGGTGGCGGCTAACAATCAGGCAATCGTGGACGCCTTTAATGCCATCATCACAGCCGGGGAAATCAAGGTCACCTATGTCCCCGGAAACCATGATCTGTTGCTTACCGAGGCTGATGTGGCTCGGATTTTTCCGGGCATCAGTCAGGCCAGAGCGGAGCTGCAGGGGCTGGGCACCTATGTCACCGGTCCCAATTCAGAAATTGTCATTGAGCATGGCCACAAGTATAATTTTTTCTGTACTCCCGATCCGATTTCAAACCGAGCGATCACAAACGATGATACCAACATTTTGCCGCCAGGTTATTTCTTTACCCGAATCGCCACGACCTGTGTGATTGAGGGCCATCCCCAATCAGACAATGTCTTCCCGGAAATAATTCCCAATAAAGAAGACTCCAGTCAATTTAACGCCTATTTATATTACGAAACCTGGAAAGCCATTTTGTCGGTGTTGCCGGTCAAAGAAAGCTTCGATGACAAGGTTTTAAAAACTAATATTGATGGTTTTACGGAGAATTATTCAATAAATGACTGTATTCCCCAGCAAGACAAAGAAACAGGGTTCATCGATTCGACCCTATACCACAATATCCAGGATAGCTGGGACGAAAGACAAGCAATTAATGGCATAACGGTTAAAATTCCCGTCAATGAAGCCATCACCCGGGCGGCCGTTCCGTCTTTTACCGATTATCAGGCTAAAACACAGTTTTTTGATTTGGACCCTTCCAAACGCATTGTTGTTTTTGGTCATACCCATGTAGCAGATGTCATTGCCATGACCAATCTCAACAATCAAAAAACCATTTATGCCAACAGTGGAACCTGGATTGACAATGCCCAAGGTTATCCCACCCGAACCTTTATTGTCATCACCCCACCTAAAGCTGGTTCGGCCATTGAAACGGTTAATCTATATCAGTATTCACCTGATCAGACAATTACTCAATGGACAGACGGTCAGGCGATTCGCATTTAGAGAAATTAATGATTTAAAGCTCCCATAGTTACGCTTTGAGCGAATCTGTGGGAGCTTTAAGATTAAACAGCTATTATTATGTAAAAGTTATAAGGGAGAAAAAGATGCCGATGATCCATACTTTTGAACCAGTTTATGATCAGAAATCAAAAATTTTAATCTTGGGAACATTCCCGTCAGTAAAATCCAGAGAAAACGGTTTTTACTACCAGCATCCTCAAAACAGATTCTGGAAAGTCATCAGTGCTCTGGCGGGCGAGCCAAGCCCTGGCACGATTGAAGAACAAAAGACGCTGTTGTTAGAAAACCATATCGCCGTCTGGGATGTGATTTATTCCTGCGACATCAACGGCTCAAGTGACAGTTCAATTAAAAATGTGGTGCCGAATGATATCCGGGCGTTATTGGGTAAGACTGCCATTAAAACCATTTATGCCAATGGTGGTAAAGCTTTTGAATTGTATAACCGGTACTGCTATGAAATGACTGGTAAAGCGATCATCAAGCTGCCATCCACCAGTCCTGCCAATGCCAGTTATTCGCTGAAAAAACTGGTGGCATGTTGGGGTAAAGCGATTAGTTTATAACTCAGTTGATATATCAAATTGTCGTTTCATTCTTCAAACAACTTAATTTGGTTTCGGCCATTTTCCTTTGCCTGATACAAGGCCTGGTCTGCTTTTAAAATGAAATCTTCCAGACAATCCGCCGTCGGCTTGATGTTGTCATCTAACAGAATTTCATCAACCATATGGACAACATAACCGATGCTGACAGTTACAACTCTAAAAGAAGAAGCTTCATGTTTGATTTGCAGGGCTTCAATCGATTCCCGGATGGCTTCAACGAGCGTTGTAACGTCGTTAAGATCTGCCAGTTTGATGAGCGTGACAAATTCTTCGCCACCATAACGGGCGGTCAATCCCTCGAATGGATAGTGGGACAGGCATTGGGCAACCTGAATCAGACATTGATCCCCCTGTAAATGACCATAGGTATCGTTGTAATTTTTGAAATAATCAATATCGACCATCAGCAGTGCAAATGACATACGGGGATTCTTTAAATAATAACTTTCCAATTTTCGTCGGTTGGGAATCCGGGTCAGACCATCCAGATCGATAAGATACTCCAGTTCTTTTTTCTGATCCAGTATTGTCTGGGTGCTGGAAAGTTGTTTTAATTTTGAGGTTAGAATTGTTTGGGCAATCACAACCGCAAAAGCTGTGCTGGCAATGACATTGACGATATTGCCTTGTACCATCAGGATCGATGCCGGAGTAATAAAAATGGAAACAATCAGAACCAGAAAACTGGGGGCGATGATACAAATTATTTCCAGAAATGAAAGGTATAAAAAACTGCCAATTAACAGGACGTTGATAAGATAAAGAAAAGTGGAGCCTTGCTCGACGGATAAAACGGCGGTGATCATACTGGCGAAAAGCAGGCAGAGTATGGTGGCGCCATAAAAAAAGATAAATTGTCTTTTTTTCACTGCCTCGGGAAAATGCGGACTGCCAACCCCAATGATATAAATAATACTGGCCAGAATCCAGGCAATTCGCAATCCGGCCTCAATAGTGGTCAATCCCCCTAAGCCATCTTCTAAATAATAAAGAACCAGCAAAAGCAGATTAACCAATGAGCCGATTATCCCGATAATCTTCAAGCGTTTGATATTATCGCACAGCAAAGTTTTTCTCAAAATTGTGGCTTGCATTTTATCATAAGCGGAATAGGGATTGAGTGATTGAATAATCGAATACAGAGATTTCATTAGACTCCTTCATTTGAGCAACGTCTTTTTAAGTTCATTTTAGCAGAAATCGTTGATGATTAGAAATGAAATCTATGTTTGTGACGGATATTTTACACTTATTAAAAAAAGCAAATAAATCTAAATAATGAATAGAAAGATCTGTAAATATAAGAATACAAGCTGAAAACCTTTGCTTGATAGGCCGTGGTGAATTTTAACAACGTTCCTGAATTCTTTAGCGATTTAGAAGAATAAAAATTAAATTTGAGATGGTTATTAGCAAGAAACGGTGGAGCGGAGATAAAATTTTTTTTAGAGAGAGCCCCACCTCATTGGTTTAAAGAGTGATACTGCCGACGTTCTCAAAGTCGACCGTTACATCTGCCTCGTGAAATTCTATCTCATACAACACAAGATGTTTACCTGCCTGTTCAATTGTTATTGCATAATCGGGAACCTTTTTAATGAATTCCGCGCTTAAGTCGTAAATTGTATGACTGCTTTTCTTGACCATGCCATGTTTCACCCGTACATGGGCATTCCCTTCGTGAGGAATTGTCGTAAATGCGACGGATGCATCCTTAACAAATTCTGATACCTTTTGATTATCGCCAAAGGTGGAAAAATAAAGAATGCCCTTCGAATCATTCTTAAAACAAAAATTTACAATTCTGACGTTGGGTGCTCTGTCAATACAGCTTGCTAAAGCAATTTCCGTCTGTTCTGCCATTATCCTGTCGAATTCTTTTACAAAATCCATTTTGATACCTCCAATTTTAGATATACTTAGCCTAACACACAAACCTTGACAGCAGTATGTCATAGTTATAGAATTAAAACATTAGTTTTTCCAGGAGTGAATAAAAAATGAAGATCGATCGGCTCGTTTCAATTATAATGGTGCTCTTAAATTGCGAAAAAATGAGTGCTACAAAACTTGCAAATATGTTTGAGGTTTCACCGCGTACCATCTATCGTGACATTGAGGTTATCGAAAAAGCCGGGATTCCAATTTTTACCACAACGGGATCAGAAGGTGGAATAGGTATCTTATCAGAGTTTAAGTTAGACAAAAACTTTTTTACCAGATCCGATATACAAACCATCTTAATGGGACTAAGTAGTGTTTCGACGGCATTATCATCAAAAGAGATGATTGGAACGCTTGAAAAAGTTAAAAATCTTCTGCCAGAAAAGCAAGTCATTGAAGCGAATCAGATTACAATTGACCTAACGACATGGATGGGTAATAAATCGTTGCTCTCACTAATTGAACAAATAAAACAGTCGCTAAAAGAAAGCCACCTTCTGCAGTTTTCTTATTGCAATAACAATGGCGTTATCAGCAATCGAAAGGTTGAACCATATCAACTGGTGTTAAAGGAAACACATTGGTATTTACAAGCTTACTGTCTGGAAAAACAGGATTTTCGCATATTTAAGTTATTTCGGATATCAAATTTAGTTATTAATACAACTTCGTTTATACCGCGAGCGTTTTCGCCCAAATCTTTGGATGGCGGAGAATGGATTAATCATAAGTTGATACCAATAAAACTGTTAGTTGATGCATCTCTCTATGAAAAAATGATGGAAATCTGCGGAGAGGAACAGATTAAACCGTTTGGAGAAAATAAGTTTCTGGTTAACTTTATGTTCATCCCTGATGATTACGGATATAATATGCTGCTGGGATTTGGGCCTAAATGTGAATGTGTCGGTCCGATCGAAATTAGAGCAGAATTAATCAATCGTATTGAAGAACTGGCTTTGTGTTACAGATAAGAAGAGTAGAAATCACATATCAAATTCTTAAGCGGGCGAACTGCTACATTCAGCTATATCAAAAGATCTTAAAAAAGGCACTGAAAAGCAAATATTAAAAGAGACTGGGCTGTTTTGATCGTGCCTACACCCACTCTAGGCATAAAAAAAGAGAACCTCAACGGCTCTCTTATGCGTTTTTAATTGGTGGAGATGAGGGGACTCGAACCCCTGGCCTTCTGACTGCCAGTAAGACAAGTGAAAATCAATGAACTTTTATTAACTCATTATATGGCTATAATATGCGAAATTAGCGTTTTATCTTTTAATAAACGATCACGAATAATAACCAAAAAATATATAAAAAATTAGAATAGTCGCCAAATAGTCGCCAAGGTATGTGTTTTATATTACGTCTGCAAAGCCATTTATAGGTATAAATATAACAGATAATTTGAAATTAATATTTTAACTCAGGGTTTTATTGTTTTTAGCCCATATATCCCCTTTTAACGGTGGCAATTCTCCACACATAATCATACAAGCTAAACCCTGTGTTATTCTCCAAAATAAGCCACTAAGAGGCATAAAGAAAGACCACTCATCAAGTGGTCTGTAGAACAGCGTCGAAAAACATGTGAAAGCTGTCGTTATTTAACTCAGGATACTTCTTTAACAGCCTATTTTTCTCTTTTAAAATTGTTTCGTTGTCATAGCTGATTAATAAGTCGGTGTATTCGGCTAGTACTTTAAATGTTTTGATGTGTTCAGGTTTAATATCTGGGATGTCATTCACCGTTAAATTCAAACTCAATACCTCCAGGGTTAAATTATTTATTTTGGTAGAGGTCTACTCTTACTGCAAATAACACCATTCAAGCCGTATTGCAGTCATAAGACCGGCCCCGAATGCATCAGCTTCAGCCTCAATAAGTTTCACATAATTTTCGTCTCGTTGATCGCTGCCATGTTTATATTTTTTTACATCCAGCTTACCTCTGTGTAAATAATAGTGCCCTAATTCATGGGACAATACTTTTGAGGCTTGTTTAGGGTCATTTTTCAATAATTCCCCAAGAAATATAGTTGGACAATGATCGGTATTTACAAAATAAATTCCTAGGTCACTATCTCTGATCCATCCAAAATCAACCAGGGATTTTTTAGTATATTGCTGCAACATTTCAAATACTTTTTTCTCTTTTGCCACGGTCTACATTCTCACTTTCTTTTATTTATGCTATTTCAAGTTTATTTATGTCCGGTATTCCATTTATGTTCTTTAATGATGGTGGATATACCCTTATCAAGTCCGCCTGTTTTATCGTCCCTATCAGGACATCCGACAATAAATTTCTGAACCCCTGCAGCTGCTCCACCTCTTCCGGGGTGATGCCCTCGACCTTGACGGCTTCAAAATACTTCACCGCATAAAATAGCAATAAGCATCGGCTCTTATGATCGGATCCGGCCGCCATGGCTTTGGCTGTCCGGGTCATACCAGCCAAGTAAAGCAGCCGGTAACAGGTATGGTCTGTTGCGTTGGTAAGCTTTTGCATGGGTTCCCACTCCTTTCAAGCATTTTGTAACGTCCCAATAGCTGTTCACTGTCAAGGCCACATAAGATATCACCCAGAAAATCGAGGGCTGATAAAACCTCATCAGCGGGGTTATTGATACTCAACAGCGTGTTTTGGGCCATCTGTACGGCCTCTTTTACCAGTAGTAATTCTGTGTACTGTGTTCTCATGGAATTGGTCCTTTCTATCTTTATCAGCTATTTGACATTGATAACTCAATCATGCTCATTTTGCAGTTCTTCCTTTGCATTTTTCATCACTTCGTCGTAAGGTGTTACAAATGCTGCGATGTTAAGTTCTATTTTCGACGCTTCTATAATCTGTTCTCTGGTAAAAATCCCATACTCTGCTAGTGCTTTTTTCTGCACTTCCAAGTCAACCCCACGCGAATAATCTTTTTCTTTCATAATTTGAAACCATCCTTTTCTTTTAAAGGCTTATTTGCCTTATTTGGCAGGGGGCGGCTCAATTTTGAGCCATCCCCTAAACATTCATACGATCTTTGCATTAATTCTCAATCCATAATATAAACCATTACCGCCGACGATTTGTTTTAAAGCACCCTTTAGGGCCGTTCCAAAGTCCATGACCTTTGATAACCATCCAGAAACCGAAGAGGCCAGATAACCCACACAGTATGATTTACCCCGAATCGTGGCCAACACTTCAATTGCATCATCTTCAAAGTAACCAGTGGTGTTTCTTTCCAGACTGATAGTAACTTCTGATGGGTCATACTGCTTCATATGGTCAATGGCTGTTTGTCGTTTCCCCTGAGTGACACCTTTAACAACAAGGATTTTACCTTTGGCTAGCTCCCAGGATCTTTTAAATGCCTGGCTTTTGGTTAATCCGGTGGTGGCCAGTTTGTTGGCGGTTCTTGCGATTTCTGATAGGTTATACATGGTGTTGGCTCCCTTCAATGTTTTACTATGGTTTCATTATACACTATAGTGCAACATTTGTAAACACTTAAACAAAACATTTTATTTATTATTGAATATATTGTTTTACCGGGGTATAATAATGAAAAAAAGGAGGTTTCAAAATGGATGCTGAACAAATTGGTGAAATGAGAAACGAAATAAAGTCTTATGTCGCAAAAAGTGGGTGGACTTTAACCGATATCGTAAAAGAAATGAATAAGACCAGAGGCGAAAAAGAACAAACGACAACGCAAAACATCTCAAATAAACTTACCAGGGGAACTATAAAATATAGTGAATGTAAAGAAATTGCTTTTATTATCGGCTTTGCTATTAAATGGGAACCAATAGAATAACAGCTCGGCGGTATCATGGAATACCTGGAAGAGGATTAACCAGAGCCAAAATAGATCGGTCGAAAATTCAGCACATCTTTATAGGCCTGTAAGAAGAGGATCAATCAATGACCTCTTCTTTTTTATTTTCTGGATCGTGTCGTAAATGGTGTAAATGGCACCCCTTATATTTCAAATGCTTTCAGGGGCTGTGGTTTTATATGGCATTTTGGTATAAACAGGCTCCAGTACGCGTTATTACGTGCAGATATCCAAATTAATACAATAATGAACAATATAATGCGCTATAAATATTTATAGATAACTTTTTTTTAAATATTGACTTATCGCTGACGAAGTAGTATAATTAATTTAGAAAAAAAAGATTTGCGAGGTGCTATATTATGGCAATTAAAGGTGTTTCAAAACTACCTGTTTCAGTGAGTACATCAGATGCAATAAAAATATTTGAAATTTTATCTGAGACCAACTTATTGATGGGACAAATTAAAACAAAATTTGATTGCTCTATTGTTAATCGTTCTTTAGTTCAAGTTTTGTCATTAAATGAATCAGTCCAGTCTACGCGAATTGAAGGGACGCAAGTTACCTTTTCAGATATGATTGAGGAAAAAAATCAGAAAAACCCTAGATGGGAAATAATCGAGGTAATTAATTATCAGGTAGCTTTAAATCAAGGAGCTGATAGGATCTCTCAGGGGTATCCAATATCAACAAGGTTGATAAAAGAACTACATAAAACTCTTATGGATGGGGGAAGAGGTACAGCTCAAGCTAGTGGAGACTTCAGAAAAATCCAAAATTTTATTGGTCCTACAAATCGCATTGAAGATGCCGTATATTTACCTGTAGAAGCCCATGAAATAGATTCATATATGGAAAATTTAGAATATTTTGTTAATGGAGAAAAGCATTCAAGTTTTGAAAAAAAATTTAAAGATAATACTTTTATTTTTGATTATAATACGCAACCCTTGATAAAAACAGCGATTATGCATGCTCAGTTTGAATCAATTCATCCATTTTTAGACGGAAATGGTCGATTAGGTCGTATATTGGTTGCTCTTAATTTAATAAAGGAAGGATTAATCTCAGATCCGATTTTTTTAGTAAGTGAAGAACTTGAAAAAGAGAGAAGCCGTTATTATGATTTATTAAATGGAGTTAGGGGGGCTACTCCAGATTGGGCTCCTTGGATAATCTTTTTTTTGAATGCATGTAAAAGAATGTCCGAAAATTTACTAAAAAAATTAGAATCAGCAGATAAATTGGCTAAGGACGGCATGAGTAAATGTAAGACAAAAACTGAAGAGGAAGTTTGGATTTTTTCATTTTCAGAGCCAGTTACAACTGCCCCTGAAGTAGCAGAAAAAGTAGGAATATCAGCAAATACTGCAAGAAAAGCGTTAAGCAACTTAACAGAAGCAGGATTGATTTATGCCGATAAATATGCAAAAAGAAATAAACGTTATAGAAATTATGATTTAGTAAGAATATTAAGAGATTAAAAAATTGATAAAAAAATAGAAAGATCTGCAATCTTTCTACTTAATATACTTCCAGATTCGCTGGAAGCTTGCTGGCCACCTGGATTGGATAGCCAACACAATGTTCTTTAGCGATAACATTGTATCATGGTTCCAGACTGGCCGCAAGAGTAATCTTGTGGAAAGGAGGACTGCGATATGTATATTTACCGACCTTACATTACCCTTAAAAATGGACAGCGTATATTTGCAAAAAATTACGGTAAAAGAGCTTTTCGAATTTGGGTAGAAGATCCCAAGAAAAAGCCGTCAGACAAATAGCAATATGTTACTAAATTAGATTGCTGCCTTCTATCCGGGTAAGCAAAGTAAAGTGAATAGCTAGATTCTACTTCTAGCTATTCATATTTATTTTATAGGAGGAAAAATGTTTGAAGTAGGTATTGAATTATTTAAATCGGTAAAAAATAATGACAGAGTATTAATATATCTAATGCTCATTTCATTATTTTTATGTTTATCATTTACACTAGGAGTTAATCCTAGTGTTGCATTAATAATAGAAGATCTTCTCGGTATTGATATTTTACCGTTTGTACTGATCCTTTATAATTATCTTGTATTAGCATATGCTTTCTTTGGGTTCTTATGGTTTATATTTGTTGTACTATATATTATTTCAAATGCAATTTATGTCAAAGTAGAAGATTCGACAACCCACGCACATGATCGCAGTCTATATATAAGTTGTTTTGCATATGGTGGATTACAACGACTTTTAAAAATCTTATACTATATTATTTTTTTAATTTTATTGATTGGTTCAATATTGGTAAGCGAAAACACGGATTTGGAAAATTTACTTTTATATACAAATAATTTTTTTGGTGAAACTTGGGTTTCTCTACTCGCAGTTTTTGGCTGCTTATTAATTGTTTTTCGATCAATGGTTTGGTGGGACAATTTTAGATTTATGATTGACAATCCGATTGAAAAGGATACTGGAAATAAACTGGAACAATTAATTAAAGAAATTTCAACCAAGTAAAAAATTCAATTAAAATTAATTAAAAACAATGTGTTTACTGATATATATAGAAGCCCGGGCCAGCGCCTTGGCTTTTTTTATTTCCGGTGTCCGGCTTCAGGACATCTGGCATATAGTGCATGGTATGCAGTTTTCAGATGTGCATGGTCTGCACACCCGGCTTCGCTCCTCAAAATTCAGGGGCTAGATATGGGCGAATTATCCCACATCTGGCCCCGGCCCCAGTATCTGCAAACAATCAGCAAACAATTAGCGGCCGTCATGCATGTCGGTACCAGATCCCCGGCCCCTGAAGGTATGCCCAAATTGGTAATGCCTGCAAAAGAGGGTTCCGTAAATTGTGGATACCTCTCCCCAAAATTGGGAACATCTTAAATTTGGGTATATAGTGTTTTGCTACCCATCGGCTTTTACTCGTGGTGTGCCTTAATCCGGGGTATACTGCGTTTTACCGTAGCCTTGCATTATTGCCATAGGTACAAACTACAAGCACCGCCCAATAAAAACGGCTGTATAGGGCTGTCAGAGGGTTATTTTGTAGCAATGCGGTTGTAGGTATATCACAGCCAAAAATTCCGCCCTGATACCCCTAGTATTTCAGGGTAAACAGTGGTGCTGGTAAAATATCCATGTCCAGGCGTCACGGCTTAATTTTCAGCTATGAGGTCTCCTCAATTTTGAGGGCACCTATCAAAACCCGGATTTGGAGGCTGACCAATTTTGGGCACACCTAGTATAACGGGAAAATTCGCTGTACTCATTTGGCGGCGCAAAATTCCGCTACCAGATCGGCCGAAAATTGGGCCAATGTTTCCGGTAACCAGATAACGCCAAAATTGGAGGGATCTTTTTCCTGTAATTGGGATAAAGTCACGTTTCGGGGCTTTTGAACTTTTTTGGGCAAAAGCATACCTTTCAAACAGCTAACTTTCCGATTTCCCGGATAGTTGGCCAGCCTATATAAAACTGGATGCCATCATTTGCCATCATTCACAGTCTTTTTTACTCTAACATTTTCCAAAATCTATACCACTTTTGACAACATTGATCCTCATGAATTTGCTCTAACATTTTCTAACATTTATACCAACAATTACAAGCAGCCACGCCCGATAAAATATGAAGTTTTATGAAGTCTTTCGTTGCGAACGCTTGGTTTAAAATAACGAACGTTCGATATGCCCATATAGTAACGTTACCAATCAGGGAATGGTAACGTTACTATTGAAGTACTCCGCAAATCATTGGAGTATAGGCCATTATAAAGCCTGTATTATAGGGTATTCGTCGTTTTGTAACTCTCATTTGTTTCGTTTTGCAAATCCCTTTAAGCCCTCTTCCTGACCGCTTTTGACAAAGGTTAGGGGTGCACACTATGGCCTTTAAAGGTTGCAACTATTATGCAAAAAGGTTGCAACTTTTTTAATGCAACGTTGCGTTATTCTGTTTGCAACGTTGCAAACAAATCTTAGGGTTTCTTAGGGGGTGCCGCAACGTTTTACCTTAGCATTTCTTAGCATCTGATACCGCCCATACCTTGACATTTCTCAACATCTGAAGAGGTTCTTTTTAGGGCCTTACAAATGTTACCATACTTCTTTTTAGGCCTTTAAAGTCTCTGAATATCCTCTTCAGGTGCCATAAAAACCCACGGATAACGTTCGTATAATAAGAGGTGTATCCTGGCTAAGTGGCCATTAAAACAATAATATAGCATCGTATCATATGGAATTGGGAAAACCATTGCTACACCATCGGGATTTATCCGGGTTATTTTCCTTGCGCACATGGCACGGATATATTTAAAAACGACCTCTGCCGGTTCTGGATCCTGATAGAGCTTAATCAAATTATTGAAGAGGTGCTTTTCATCGTTTGGTAATGTTTCGGGGTCAATGCGCTCATGAACGCCCGTTTTTAATGCGTTACTATTTCCAGTGGGTGCGCCGTGATTGAGTGCATTTTTATTGCCATAGGGTGCACCATGGCCAGCAGCGTTTTTATTTCCCAGTGGCGCACCGCCTTTATTTTTCATGTTTTCACCTCACCGGTTGTTTGTTTGTTTTTGAATGTTGTTTTTTTACACGTTCCTTTTTAGGGTGTCCGATTTGTCCGGTTTCAATTCAAATATGGGTTTTTCATAGAGATATGAACCTTAACATTTCTTAACATCTGGAAGAGGGGAAATAATGGTAACCCTTTTTTAGGAACGGTCAAAAGGGAATATCGGCCCTTTTAGGGACTCAGATTACTAAGCATGCAAAACCTATAAAGATTTCTAAAGTTTCGGCCTTGTATCAGCTCCCACGGACCCCGTAATAACTCGATTATTGACAAATGGGCTTTAGGGTGTCCAATATGTCCAGATGGTTCCCTTTTTAGGGCCGCCCAAATCTCCTGATACTATTTTTAATTTGAGGTTTTATGAGGTTCTTTTTAGGGTGTCGCAAATGATGCAATACTCTTAAAATATAGTAATTTAAGTATTTAATTTCAAAGGTTAAGTTTTGTGAGGTTCTTTGCTTTTTTAGGGCGTTAGAAATGTTAGTATACTTCTTTTAAAGTTAGCAATAGTTAGCATTTTGAAATACAGGTTTTGATAAGTCCTTTGCATCTACCGATAAAAGAAATAGACAACATTTGTCAACATTTCTAATATCATTTGAATCTCAGCATTTCTAAGCATATTATTCTTGAATGTTGAGTTTTGCTAAGCCCTTTTATTATGGCCATTAGAATTAAATGTTGTACTTTAGCGGTCTATTTTCACAAGCGCCAACCCCTGGTTGATCAATTCTCGCACCCATTGGGTAGAGCTGTAATGCATTCTCTCCATGATTTCTTCCTGGGTAATACACTCAATATAGGCCAGCTGCAGAACCGTCCGCAATTTCGGATTTTTAATCGCTTCAATACAGCCTGTGATTTTATTGCGTCTAACCATGACATCATTTATTTTTTGCTCCAGCTGTTTAAGCAGTGGCGTCCATAAAGGCCCGGTCACAACGTCACCATTTTCAGTAACCAACCGGTTGATTTCACGATCATAACTCTTTGCCATTTCGAAGAGGTACTGGTATTCCTTTAGAAAATTATCTTTTTCTGTTAATCCCGTTTTACTTGACATGTTCACACCTAACCATTCTCAGCGCCCGGTTATGTAATGCCTCTATTTTTTCGCCCCGATCCAACCGCATTTTATTTCTGGCCTCTTTGTAGTCCATACCGTTTAAGTAGAGTAACCGTAATAACAGCCTCAACTTGATCGATTCTACACTATTAATATATTCATTTAATTCCATCCATGTTTTAGTCGTTTCCAGTACAGCTACACTGACTTCGTCCTTTAGAGGCTGCAGCTCATTGATTCGGTCATACAGGTCTTTTTTATTTCCACCGGTTATTCTGTCACCTTTAATGTATTGGGTCGTCATGGTCGCTCGTTCAAAAGCCCGTTTATATTTTTCCTCTGCATGTTCCTGTTTTTCCAGTTGGTACTGGTACCCGGATAAAATCGAGTGCTTCCATACGTTACCCGGATCCACACCAATTGCAATGTTTGACTTTGCCATAAATACCCCCTTGTGGTAAAATGATTTCAACGCATTCATAATTTCCACAAGAGGATTCCTCAATTTTGAGGAGTCTTTTTTATTGCCTGTAAGGAGAGGTCACGCCGTGCGCCGGGCTTATCATGCTAATTAATCTCCGGCTTGTTTAACGCTCTAAAATATTCCAATACGGGCTCTAAACGATAAATAGCAGTCTCAACATTACAACAAATATTCATCGGATCTTCCAGCGGGTTATCTTCATCAACGATGGGGGCCAATTCCATTAATGCCAGGGTGATTCTGGTTTCAATTGATTTATTCAGGCACGTATTTTTTTCAGTAATCATTATAGCCCCCTTCTTTGGCGGTAATTCTTGATTTCTTTATAAACCCGTTCACCTTCATCTTTTGCCC
The DNA here is from genome assembly GCA_016213825.1 of Acetobacterium woodii. Taxonomy (GTDB): domain Bacteria; phylum Bacillota; class Clostridia; order Eubacteriales; family Eubacteriaceae; genus Acetobacterium; species Acetobacterium woodii_A. Next base: position 286,332 of record JACQZP010000030.1, read on the forward strand.
GGTCAGCCAGTAAACACAGGTCTTGTCCTTTTATACAGGCCTCTTCCCAGTTTGCGGCGTAAACATCAATAATCACCGGCACGCCTGCACCATATTCCGGATCTTCAAAATAAAAACCATACTTTTTTAAATTCCTCATTTTTTCATCCCTTCAAAAATTTATTGCGCACATGGTAATACAAAAACGAGTAAATATATAAACCGGCGTCATTCCGGTCAATGAATGCTAAATTAAAGCCGTGTTCACTCTGCAAAGACAAAAGGGAAGCCATATAAGCCTTTTCATTAAACTGGGTGGTATAGTTGTGGGCTATGATATCGCTGAAGCTGCGGCCTTCCACCAGCAAATGAAATTCTGCCTTTGATGCCCGGGTCAGCTCATCCTTAAATCTTTCACGGCCATTTGTTAAATTTCCTGACAGCTCTTCCAGGGATCCCTTACGCTCGATGACACAACACTGATCAAAGAAGAGGTCTCTCATGATGCCCATTTCAGCGTTGGCTGGGATCATAGCAGAATAATCCCCGAAACTCAGGGCCTTGGACTGGTAAGACACCTCTTTCTTTTTTAAATAGCCTGTAATGTGGTCGTTGCTTTGCTCCCTGGTATCACACAAGATCACCATGGTCTTAAGCAGCTTCTTTAACTCAGTGTCTGTATATCGATATAGATTCATGGACACTCCCTTAGTTCACTAATTTTAAATGGCATGGCACTGGCTTTTTTACCGGCAAAGATCGGCCATCTTCACCAACTATAAAGGATTGGCCATTCTGGGTTTCGTATTTCCTGACAGTCCCAACCTTTACGCCCTGATCCTCAAAAAATTGCTCCATCAAACCTTTGCCGGTCTCCATGCTGTAAAGTTCACTGACCACACTCATACGATGCACCTGGTACATCATAACGGTGGGGTTCATATAATCCCATATGAGGGAAGAGGCCGTTTCCGGTGACCGGATCGGCTCATATAACCCGTGAGCCTTTAATGCCTCCATGGTGCTGAAATAGTCCTTGCACTCGTATTTTGCCCCATCATATGACTTTGTGACCGGGAAGATAGTCATCAGCTCAGCCGGGGTTAATTCACAGATTGTATTTAAGAGCATCTGATCAAAAACAAGCAAACCTTTCAGATTTTCCTGGGACATGCCTTTGATCTCTACTACTGAAAAATATTTCACGGTGTAAAAGATAAGCCGTTTTGAAATTTCTTTATTATCCGGCTCTAATTGTTTAGCCTTTATGGCCCGGATCATGCCGTCAAGGTAGATGCGTTCATGATCCACCGGTGGGCGTTCTATTTTGGTACTTGTTATCAGTGTTAGCATATTTTTTCCTTCCTAAACTTAGAATTTATGCAATGGGAATTTTTTTCATCATTGAAAACTGTGATTTTGGGGTGTATGTCATAAACCGCATAAAACCGTTAGTGTCTGTGACATACAATCCCCTTTTGACACATTGGTGACAGTTTTTTTTTATCTATCTGTCACACTCTAAACCCCCTATTTATAAGGCTTTTATCTTATTCGTTACACTGTGACAGGTAATTTAATAAACGTAAACATATATATTATTAATACACATATATGCATATACGTATTAATACGTAATACACGCACACGCAATATATATAGGGGGGGAGGTTTGAAAGCTGTTTTTCGTGTATTTCTGCAACATTGGCTTATTATAGGCGTTTATAGGCGTTTTCACACCTGTAACGTCTAGTCACGGTGATGTTTATCAGTCAGATGGTGCGCCATTTATCTTGTGAACATCTCCAATTCCCCGAAACCCTCTTACCTGTCTTTTTTCCCAATTCCGGAACACGGCCGGTTTTATTTTAAGCTTTTTAGCATGGGTTTTTAAATAATTCAACATGGTCTTTTGTGCAAGTGGTCGCTCAGCGTTGGCCTCGCACCAGTGGTTATAAAGGTCGTAAATATCCCGGGATGTAAGCTCATAATATGGCCCATACACAACAAAGGAATTATCTTTTAGAAAAGAAATGACATTACACGCCTCTTCCCGGATCTCTTCCATGGTTTCCTGGGTCTGTTCGCTGATGGTGAATTGATAGCCGTTCATGATGAGCCTCTGGAGGCCGTCAAACATCCATAGAAAAACCATGTCTTTTTCAAACAGCATTTTATCAATTAAATTTTTATCATCTATCCGGTTTTCCGGTTTTGGCTTGACGTTTATTACAATCTGTCGTCTAAAAAATCCCTCTGAAACATCATATAAAGCTTTTAGCGGCGTGTTTCCAAACGTAAGCAACCGAGCGTAAATATTAGCCTCCCTAATTGGTTGGTATTTCTGATCAATCTGAAGTTTTCCCATTGCGGTTACAATCCGCTTAATGTTTTTTGTGTCCTTTAATCCATCAGTGGACAAATCATCATCGATGAATAGTAACTTATTTTCAATTGTGGCCATCGTATACTTATTATTTTCCAGATCTGGCAATGAACCACTTTCAGCAGATAGATTGAATATTTCCTTCAATATAGCACCTATTTGAGATTTGCCCTCTCCACCTTCACCTATTAAAAACAACATAACCTGTGCCCTGGTAGATGGTATAAGGCAATAGCCTAAAAACTCCTGCAGGGTCAGAATATCCTCTTTATGCAATAGATCATCAAGGAATTTACACCATGTCGCCGGTGGGTCATAATGATCTGTGTAATTAACATTCAGCCGATTCAGGCAAAACACCTTTTCTTTTATAAAGGTACCATCGGTTTTCAATATTCCGTTTCGCAAATGAATTTCTTTCTTGCTGGGTGTTGGTATTTCGTGGTAGCAACTGTTTTTTAATGCCTTAAATAATGCCTCAGTGGTTTTTGACAGTTGCCGATTGATATATGGTTCTATCATTCCTTGTATTATATTTTTTACCTTGTCTTCATTAATAAGCCCGTCAATATTGTAAAATTGGCCATTGATGCATTTCATGTTGTGGGTTTTGCTGTATTCCCTGCAAAATATGACCTCGTTAATTTTTCCATCAACAACCCATAAAGGGAAATTATGCCCAATCTCAACAAGATGGGCTTTTTTCTTTTGTTGCTCCAGTACCTGCCTTTGCTTTTCTGCTTCCTGTTCCTTTACCCGGTAGGCCTTTAGTAGCTCATCAAATGATTTTGCTTTTTTAAAGCTCTTTGCTTTTTCCCTATATAAAGCCGTGGCCCTCTGCCGGTCTATCTGGCTTTCCAAATCAAAGATCATTCTGAAATTATCATCATCGAAGAGGTCATTTTCGCCCAATGAACTAATCTTATTGGCTATGTCCTCCAGCTTGGGCTCTGGTATATTGCTCAAATCAATGGAGGCTTTAAGTGCTGCTTCTTTTTCCCTGATTTCTTCTTCACGTTTTTTTTTGGCCTCATCCTGTAAGGATTCTAATATTTTTAATTCTGCGCTGTTCAACCAGCTTTCACCTCCATTCTGTTCAAGTCTTTGTATAATGCGGTTTTCTCTTCCTGGGTGCCTTTAAGAAGGATGCCCAGATAAAAATTGACGGTTTCTATCCGGTGGACTGCCTCCACATATAAAGGATGAAACTCATCCCCTTCATTAACCGGCCGGTATTTCTGCATATTTTGCCAGTAATAACGGGCAAGCCGGGCGTAAGTGCTGTGCGTCTTATCGATCCAATCATCAAAGGCCCTTAATAATTGCCTTTGCCTTTCCATTTCTTGTATTTTGCCCATATCCGGTTTATAGTCGGTTTTAAGGTCTAAGCCTAACCCAAAGTCGTCGTTAATCTTTTTAACTGCTTGTAGAGGCTCCAATGAGAACAGTTTTTGAACTAAATCAATTGAAGATCCACCAACACCACAAGAAAAGCACTTAAAACGGTTATTTTTAAAGCTCATACTCGGTTTTTTATCCTGGTGGTAAATGCAGAGGGCTTTGTGATGCCGATCAATATTGATGCCGTATCGTTGTGCTACCAATAATATATCAAGATTTCTCCTAATATGATCAAAGGCGTCCATTATTTAATCAACCCAATATTTTTTTTATACTCTGTCATCCGGTCGGTGCTGATATGGGTAACGGCGGCCGGGGCTTCCTCTTCTGGCGTTTCTTCCTGGAATGGATCGAGTAAATATGATAATAGGTCGTCAAAATTAATCAGATGCTTGCGACCTGCTTTGACGCTCTTAATCTTGCCATCCAATACCAACCGTCTAATGGCGCATTGGGTGAGGGCTGTGTGTTCGTCCAGGGCTTTTAATTCGGCTGATGCTTCTGGGACTGTCCGCATCCGTGGGATGTTCATTTATTTTTCCTCCTTGCTTAATTTTTCGATTGCTTCAAAAATCCGCTGTTTTTCTTCTAATGAGAGCTCGTGGCGCATTTTACGAGAAAACTTGACTTCATGGATTCCCATAAATTCAGCAACTTGCCATTGATAGAAGCCGGCATTTTTAATTGATGCTCGAACATCTTTATTTTTCATTCAACAAAACCTCCTTAAGTTCTTATTGACTACATTGATAATTTGTGAAATAATTATGACTACAATGATTATAGCATTAAAAAAGACGAGTGTAAACATATATAACGCTATTATTTTACATGACTACAAAAGTGTAATGAGGTGAAAGATGGATAGTAAAATTACTGAAAATGTCTTCAAAGATAGACTTAGTGAATTAATGGAAGAACGGGACATCAATCAAAGGGAATTAGCTGATGAGATTGGTATTTCAAAGCAGACAATAAGTTTTTATGTAAATGGGAAACGATTACCGGATATAGATAATTTCAATCTAATATGTGAGCATTTCAATGTATCTGCTGATTACATGCTGGGTAAAACTAAATCAAAAAGCATAAATATGGAAATAAGCACAATACATAAAAAAATTGGTTTGTCTGATGAAGCTATTATAATTCTGGGTAAATTAAAAAATAAAGAGAGTGAATTGTTGCCGTTATTGAGTCGTATAATCGAACAAGAAGTTATTAATATTGAAGATATTGATGATGATGAAAGACTAATTGATGAAGATGGGTGCTTTTTTTTGAGCTATGAACCTTGCGCTTCGGTTTTATCAAACATATACAAGAGTATATCTTTTCTAAAATTTGTGGATAAGTATCAACGCAAACAACTTGCAATCAAATCAGATGGTGATTGGGAAATTAAAAACGAGGAACATCCAGCTAAAGAACTGCTGATTAAGCCAGATGGCAACTTTGAAATAGTAGATGCATTAGAAGTTAAAGACAACAGCGTAAGAATAGATATTAATGAATTCATTCAAAAGAGAATTGACGATGATATCCTTTACGCTTTAAGTGATTTGATTGTGGCTCATTACGTTTAGAAGTTTGCACGACATATCAAATAATAATTACATTAAGCGCAAATTGAGGCATACAAAAAAGCCCCCTGATCGGCAAAATCAAGAGGCTAAAAAAATATTGAAAGGTTGTGTTAACGCACTTTTATTTTATCACTTCCTTTCCACGCAAACAAGGAGGTACCCCGTGGCCAACATACAAAAAAGAGGCAACTCTTATAAGATTACTGTTTCTGGCGGTTATGATATCAATAATAAGAAAATCAGATATTACATGACCTATAACCCTCCAGAGGATTTAAGCCCGGCCAAATTGAAAAAAGAACTGGATAAAGTCGCCCATGAGTTTGAAGAAAAATGCAATTTGGGCTATGTCATGGACAGCAACATTAAGCTCATTGATTTTATTGAAATCTGGTTTAAGAATTATGTGGGCAATAAGAACCTCTCCCCGGTAACGGTCAGGGGCTATCAGAATGAATCACTGAAAATAATCGAAGAGCTGGGACATATTAAAATGGGCCAGATCACACCAAAGCACATTCAAGACTTTTATGCAAAGATCAAAGGTAGTACCGGTGTAAGAGGCGGGGAAAAATTCACAGTAACGCCGGAATATCTGGCAACCGTGGCCAGTATGAAACAAAAGGACATTTCAGATAAAGCTGGGATCAATGACGATGCTCTGCGACGATTAAAAAAAGGCGGTAACACAACCCATGAAATAGCCTGTAAGGTGGCCGATGCCATTGGAAAAGATTTTGATACCCTCTTCATATCGACAAACCCACAAAGAGAAGTGTCAAACGAAACGGTGCTACATTACCACAAATTATTGAATAACATCATGAATACCGCTGTTAAATGGGGTGTTATAGCATTCAATCCCATTGAAAAACGGGTTGAGCTACCAAAATCAGACCGTAAAGAACCGGCCTATATGGATGATAAGGAAGCCCTAGCATTTCTGGAGCTGCTGGAAGAGGAACCCATCAAATATAAGCTGGCTCTTAATCTTCTAATATTCAGTGGTTTACGGCGTGGGGAGATCGGCGGCCTAAAATGGACGGACATTGATTTCGATGATAAGATCATCACTGTGAAGAGGGCCTTAAAATACATTGCCGGTGTGGGGCTGTTTGAAGGGGACACTAAAACATTTAAATCCAGAAGAAGCATTAAGCTGCCTGATTTCGTCTTTGATCTGTTTAAGGCCTATAAGGTCTGGCAACTTGAAGAACGTCTTAAGGTGGGGGATCGGTGGCAAGATCATGATTTTATCTTTACCCGGTGGAATGGGGAACCAATGAGCCTGGACACGATCGGCGGTTATTTAAAGAAATTCACAGATAAGCACGGGTTAAAGCCGGTACACCTGCATTCACTCCGGCACACAAACGCCTCTATACTCATTGCCAGCGGTGTGGATCTCAAAACAGTCTCTTCACGGCTGGGACATTCAAATCTATCCACAACCGGCAATATATATGCCCATGTGATCAATTCAGCCGATGCAAAGGCCAGTGACGCACTGGATCATATTCTAGTTACAAAATCCCGTAAAGCTCAGTAATATAGAAAGCTAAAATATAGGATTTTATTAAAAAAAGAAAGGTATTTAATTGGTAATAAAAATGGGGTTATTTAATAGCATGTTAGAAAAAACACTTTATGATGAAGAAGAATATAACAAGATTCGCTCAGAATCGGAACAAAGGGTGAAAAAATTTCAAGATAAAATCGTTGATTTGAATAATAAAATTGATTCATTAGTCGCTTGTGATGGAAATTATTACGATATAAAGAAATATAAATTTATATTGAGTTACAATGAAACACTACTTGAAAAAGCCGAGGAACTCAATAATGAGGATATTTGGATAAGAGAAGCTAGAAGAAAACCTTTAGCATTCAGTAACATGTTTGATATGACGGAACTTTTTCGAAATATGAAATTTAGTTCACCTGAGCAAGATGAATTATTTGATTGGAAACACAATATTAATTTTCAAGAGGCACCAATTCCGGAAAGTAGAAGAATAGCAGAACTTAAGAAAAACGAAAAAGATAAATATTTAAGTGAATTAGAAAAATATATTGAAGATTATAAAATCTGCGAGAAAATACTCAACACTACTAGCAACAATTGTTATTTATCCAAAAGACTCCCTGTTTTTGAGATTGCGGTAGATTGCTTTAACAACGAAAATTATTTACCTTTTATTTGCTTAGCAGTTCCACAGATAGAAGGAATGTTTACTGACTTCATGAATATTATTGGGGTTAACAGTAGTGGAAATTCGATCACTACGAAATTAGAACGTTTGAATAATCAAGATCGTTTATGGGGTTACATTTATTATGCTTTTGATTTTCCTAAAATCAGAAACAATGTAGCCCATGGTTATATTATTAAATCTAATTTAAAAGAGATTGCAAATGATATTTTGCTTGATTTAGTATACATAGTGAAAATGATAGATTCACAAGAGTTGGAATATAAAAAAATAATCAATTTTTTAGAAGATATTAACAAAGAAGATGATGATAAAGACAAGTCAAAAAAAGTGTTGGATAGATTTGAGATATATGGAAATATGACAATAATTGATGATGAAATATATGCCGAAACAGATGAGGACATATATAGTGAAATTAAAGATGAAATAAAAAGTGAAGAAAATTTCTTTAATAAACTGTTTAAAGATGATCTTAGTGATGTTTTAGAGTGGTACAATTTAAAGAGCTCATTAGATGATTTAAAAAGAATTCTTGAGACAGAAGTTTTTCGCAACTCTTTAATTGAATCAAAAATGCACATAAGTTTAAAGAAGCGTATAATGATATGTTTCTTAAATAATCGCATCTCATTCCCTGATGAATGGAAAAAAGATTTATGTAAAATGACAGAGTAATCTTATACAAGCTCAGTAACTTTTGTTATTGGGCTTTATTTTTTTAAAGTGGATCGTCAACACTTTTTTAGACCACTTTTTTGTGGGCTGATTTTCGATATGCCACTGGTGTCAAGTAACTCAATGACGAATGAATTCTTACGTTGTTGTACCAATTGACATAATCGGACAACATCAATTTCAGATAATC
>JACQZP010000031.1 GCA_016213825.1 Acetobacterium woodii
ACGGGTAAGCTGTAATTTGTAACATGATAAAAAATAGATTCTACAATGGTATGTCTATCTTTGCTTGAAAAGCAGAAAAATATCATAAGTCACTCCTCCAGAAATCAAATAACCAAGGATAATTACAAATTATCCTTCATTCAGTGATCGAACAAATAATGTGAAAATAAATGCTTTTATTTAACGATGGATTATTTTATTGAAACTCTATTTCGCGGATGCTTTAAAGTCAAAATGTCATTTTGCTTTTTAGTCGAAACGTGCGTATATATTTGCGTCGTAGTTATTGAACTATGCCCTAATATTTGTTGTATATAGCGGATGTCCACGTCTTCTTCAAGCAAGAGTGTAGCGAATGAATGACGAAACATATGTGGTGTGATATGCACGGCTATTTTTGCTTTTTTAGCATAGTGATCAATCATAAATCGAACAGATTGTTCGGATAAACGGCAGTTTTTTCTGTTGACGAAAAAATATCCGGTACAGTCGATATTTTTGGTATAAGCGGTCATGTATTTTGTTATCGCAGTTAACACATCGGTGTTGCTAATTGGTATGATCCGTTCTTTTGAGCCCTTTCCATAAATGCGTACAAATCCATTAATAAGATTTATATCATCTGATTTTAACGAGCACAGTTCAGATACCCTGACGCCAGTCGCAAATAGGAGCTCTAAGACTGCGATATTGCGAAGACCTGTTAGCTTTTGATAAACAGTATTATTGTTATCGTTGTTTTCTTTATATACCGTTTGTAAAAGTGTTTCAATTATGTCAAGTGGAATTGTTCGAGGGAGAATGAATGGCTCCTGAAATTTTAAATTCAGTTTAGAAAAAGGATTTTCCGTTATTACATCTTCATACACCAACCATCCACAGAAAGCTTTAATACTGGCAATTTTTCGCTTGACTGTTTTCGCTTTGTAGGTTTTGTGTAGACCTATGGCATAATTGGATAAATTAATCTTTGTTAATTGACCATCGGTAGCTCCCATAAATAACAAGAATTGAGAGATGTCAATCCTATAAGCTTTTAAGGTTTTAACATTCAGATTTTTTTGATACTGACAATAGTTCAAATAAAGTGCAGACATGGTTTCAAGATTGATCATTTAGTTGTTTCTCCTTAGTTTTGTTTCTATGAACATTATGAATGGATTATCTTACTTTGTCTAATAATTCAAAAATATCTAAGATTAAAAAGGATTCAGTAAAACATTGATTTTACTGAATTTTTTTTGCGAACGAATGAAAATTTACGTTGCTCAATATTAAGATGATTGACAGAGTGAAATATAAGGCGTATGATAATAAAAAAGAACATATGTTCTAAAGATGATGAGAGGTGGGAGAAATGAATTTGCAAACTAATCATATAGTTACCGATAATCGGTGGGGAGCAAAAAAAGAACGAGAGAATAAAAAAACAATTGATCAGCATGTCAACGTGATGGATTTGAATCAGGAACTAATCATCGAACAAGAAGAAAAAAAGCGATACGAAGGTCGTCTGGGCAGATTAGAGTCAGAATTAAGTGAAGCAAGTCCCAAAGAATTCAAGAGAAAAATGGATTATTCAAAGAGATTAAAGGGTTGAAAGAAGCCATTGCAGAAAAAAATACAAATCTGTTCTTGTTAAACAAAAGCAAGCGAATCATTGAAACATCAATATTACAGATGAATCAACTCGAGAAAAAAGTTTTCTATGCGCATCGATATTTGGGGAAAAGTCTTGTCGAAATTGCCGATGAGCTTAACCATGATTATGGTTATATTCGAACAGTTTCCGCGAAAGCTGATAAAAAGATGAAATAATCGGGAATGTTGCTAGAAGCTAAAAAACATAAACTGACAATTTGTATACAGCCAAATGAGAAGTGTTTTGATAAACTGATAGCATAGCAAAGAAAAATTGCCCGAAGCTGCATAGGGCGTAAAACTAAAGCAGAAAAAAGGGCCGGTCCTTCTGAATTAATACGTGCACACTATTAATTCCATAAAATAATTTATGAAAGAAGGCTTATAAAATGGATCAAAAAGTATTAATGACACAGGTATGGTTAAACAATACCTATGCGGGACAAAATGGTTATATTGATTGTGATGAAGATGGAGCAACCGGTAATGGAACAATTGCTTCTTTAATTTCGGCATTACAGATTGAAATTGGGATAGCAAAAGCAACGGGAGAGTTTGGCCCCGCAACTGCTGCAGCCTGCCCCACACTACAAAGTGGTGCAACGGGAAACGGAGTTAAGATTCTTCAGGGAGCGTTATGGTGCAAAGGCTTCTCATCAGCCGATTTAACCGGAACATTTGATGGTGAGACAATCTCAGGTGTGAATCAATTCCAGTCAGAAGCTGGGTTTATACCAAACAGTGTGGTTACACCGAAAATTTTCAAAGGAATATTAAGCACCGATGCGGTCGTCCTGGTTTCGAACGGAGATCCTCGAATTAGGGAAATTCAGAAGAATTTAAACAAAAAATATAGCGACTACTTTTGGAAAGACTTGAACATTGTTCCCTGTGATGGTATTTATGGACGAAATACCTGCAATGCTCTTTTATACGCATTCCAGGCGGCCGAGGGAATTGCTGAACCCAACGGTGTCTTCGGTCCAATGACAGAGAATTCAGCACCGCTGATATCCATATGGAGTGACGAAACAGAGTTTGTTCTTTTGTTGCAATATCTATTGTATGTCAATGGCTTTGATCCCGGAGATTTTGATGGTGGTTTTGGCTATGGGGTAGAAAACAAAGTGATTGCATTCCAGGAAATGATGGCTCTGGATGCCGACGGAATCGTGGGTCTGTCGACATGGGCAGCATTGCTTGTCAGTAAAGGAAATGTGAACCGGAGTGCAAATGCAGTTGATACAACCTATCGGATTTCGTCGGCAAGAGCAAGTTATTTAAAAGATGCGGGTATTAACTATGTGGGGCGTTATCTGAGCGGCTACTGGCCAGTGACATTGACCGAGCTTGACAGCATCTTGGCAGCTGGACTTCATTTTATTCCAATCTTTGAACGATCGGGAAGTGATGAAAATGCGGAGCATGTCACTGAAATTGGATATTTCACCAGCGTCCAAGGAACTAAAGACGCTTTGTATGCCATTGAAAAAGCGGATCGGCTGGGATTGCCGCGAACAACAATCATTTATTTTGCCGTTGACTTTGATGTATATGATTATGAAGTCGAATCTAATATTATCCCATATTTCAGTGCATTAAAGACAGCACTGAGTCAAAATTCTGATTACCGGGTAGGGATTTACGCATCAAGAAGCGCATGCAAAAAGGTTGCCAATGCAGGCCATACGGTCGCCAGTTATGTATGCGATATGTCCACTGGTTTTTCAGGAAATATTGGCCAGACAATCCCATCCAATTGGGCATTTGATCAATATGCAGAAGTAACAGTTGGACAGGGATGGCTGGCTATGGATGTTGATAAAGTGATTGCATCGGGAAGAGACAATGGGGTTGACGCGGTTACCGTCGCTAATTTACCTCGGGTTCTCTGCGAATATACACTGGAATCCCTTAACTTGACACCAACTCTCGGCTGGGCAAACGATGTAACATATACCTTTACAACTCCCGCAGTCGACATAGAGTATAAAATGGGTATCAGTGGAGAGTTTACACCCATTATGGATAAAGAGAGAGTGTCGTCCAATAATAAAACCACCCTTTCAATTAATAATGGTCAATTTGATGAAGTTGAGTTTTCCAGTGCACAATCGATTTTTAATAGTATGGATGCCGGCAATAAAGTGATTTTTGGAGATTCCGGAACCTTGCAACCAGTGGTTTCGATTGCCAATACGGTTGAGCATGGTTCGATGACCGTTGCTTTTAAAATCGATACCAACGGAAATCTGCAAGTTGACCTTCAGGTTGAGCAGGATATTCATGAAAGTAGCACTGATACGGAAACAATTTACGTTGAGGTGTGTTACACAATCAAGAGGAACTCTGATAATTCAAATGAATTAAATCAAATTGAAGATGATGTTCCAAATCTTTTGCTGGTATTAGGGCTTGTTATTTTAATGATTATTATGCTTGCAGAAATATCAATTAGCGGTGGAGGTTCAGCTATTGCTGGCTTATTAGCATTATTAGGTTTTGCATCAGATCAGGAGTAGTGATTTTTAATTTAAGAAGTATTTAAAATAAAATTAAGGAACTATTGTTGAGAATACAATCGTTCCTTTTACTGTTTTAACTAATTTTTGACGAATGATTACGCTTCTCATTTATGAATTGTCCAAATAGTTCTGAATTACCTTGGAGGAATTGAGCTTTTCTAACAAGAAAAACCATTTTTGTGGAATTGGAGACAAGAATGAAGTGATCATTTTTTTCAGAAAAATATTGAATATCAGAATAGGTGTGATTTATAATATCGGAATATTCAAAGTGATCCGAATAAAAGGTTAGATTACCTGAGATATGTCCTTTTTTTATGGTTTTGATTCGTTCCGAGTCTTTAGTAGTTCTCCTCATTTTTAGTAGAATAAGTTGCATTGGTGCAATATGGTATTGATTACCAATGGTTTTATTTTGTAGAGTGTAGGGAAGACTTAAAGTGTGAATCGCCATGCTTAACGCAAGTATACCAATAAGTATACGAAAAAAGATATTTAAATTATCTAAAATAATGAGCGATGGAAAAATGCAAATGAATAAACATAAAAAAATGATAACACGCCACTTTTTGTAGGGTGTTCCTTCTAATACATACTCTTTGGCAGTATCAAAAAGTTCTTCTTTTGTACAATCAATTTGAACGATGAATTTAGGTTCCATAGGTTATCTCCTGTAACGTTATTTTCCAATGCAATAAAAGATCGTATCAAAAGCATTGAAAATTCTTTGAATATTTGAATAAAGATATCAATACTACAATTTTGTCATTCACTATTGCTGAATACAAATCGAATTCGATAAAAACAAGCTGCTTTTTATCGATGAGGTAGATTATTAATCAGATTTTATTTGTTTATAAATGATTGCGTTTCTCATTTGTAAATTGCCCAAACATTTCTGAATTACCTTGGAGGAATTGAGTTTTTCTAACAAGAAAAACCATTTTTCTAGAATTAGAGACAAGAACGAAGTGATCATCTTTTTCATAGAAGTACTCAATATCTGGATAGGTTTGGTTTATAATATCGGAGTATTCAAAGTGATCCTGATAAAAAATCTAAATACCAGTAATGTGTCCTTTCTTTAGGATTTTGATCTGTTCCAAATCTTCAATGGTTCTTCTTTTTCATTAAAGATAGTTTTTTGAGATTAACGTTATTTTCTAAAGCGCGGTCAATTTGAACGACAAATTTAGGTTCTATTTTTACTCTCCCGGTTAGCTTGATCGCTTTGACCTGGGCGGGCAGCCTGATATTTTTCATCCAAAAATGTTCGGAATTCTGCCGGGGTTCCTTTCAAAAAAAGGTTTTTCTTAATATGAAAGACCATTTTATAGGCATGGGTAACGATGATGAAATGATCATCTTTTTCGTATACAAAGTGAACGAGATAGGTATTGTTCAGCAGGTCCGAGTATTCAAAGTGATCGGAATAAAAAATCAGAGTGCCTGAAATATGCCCCGTTTTGATGGCGCGTAACCGCTCCAGATCTTCAGGAATACCACTTTTTTTTAACAGTAGTCGCTTTTTCAGATTAATGTTATATTGCGTTGCAATGGTATGATATTGCCAAATATAAGGAATGCTGAAATAGTAAAGAGTCATAACCAGAAAATACGTAGGAGCTAAAATACGAATAAAGATATTAGCTTTATTCAGAAAAATAGGAGATGGAATAACTAGTAAAAATAGAGTTAAAAAAAACCTCCAATAGAACAGAAAATAAGTACTTTACTCGCGGTTGGATAAGAAGATGACTCATACCGATAATCATAGCAGGCCTTGAGCAATTCTTTTTTTGTACAATCAATATGAACGATAAATCGAGGTTCCATAGGTTATCTCCGGTAATGTTTTTTTTCAAAGCAATAAGAGATTGTGTCAAAAACACTAAAAATTCCGAACGTCTGAATTAAGCTGATACTACTTTATTTTATCATTCATCGTTGCTGAATACAAATCGAATTCGATAAAATTAAGTTGCTCTGTAGTGAGATAGATTTTTTAAATAAACGTTACAGACTTGAAAGTATCTAAAACGCAGTGATTTGATTAGACAAGTGAAATATATTGGATAAAAAGAAAAATAATTTCGAAAAGCTGCGTTAAGTATAACCTTCTCCGCCACCATGAACTACGCATCAACGTTGATGTTAGTTAGAACCTGTTACGAAAGTAGCAGGTTTTTTGTGTTGAAAAAATAAAAAGAAGCAGAGTAACTTTAATTATTTTAAATTTCTGATATAATTAGAACTGTGATATTTTATCTGCCGATTACGCAGAAACAACTTCATAATGGTAGGAACGTTCTAAAAATAAAACTTAAAAACTCTTTACGTGTGCATTGGTGTGCACGTATAATAAAGGTGGCGATAAAATGGGAAGTGAAAAAAACGCATTAGTGTGTGGTAATTTTATAGAAGATAACATTGATTTTGATTTTTATAAGGCTTTATTTGATCCAGTGAGAAGTAAAATACTGGTATACATTGCTAGTAGTGGAAAAAAGAGTGTTAACGAAATTGCCGAAAATTTTACACAAGATAGATCAGTCATTTCGAGGCACTTGGATTTAATGAACCGTTATGGCATTGTCAGTAAAACCAAAATAAACAGGTATGTATTTTATGAAGTAAACAGTAAGTTTATCTTTGATAAATTCGAGGAAACGACAATAAATTTAAAAAGATTGATGGAAACTTGAAAAATAACGTAAGTAATAGAGATGGCAGAAATGCCGTTTTTATTAAGGCTATATGTGTATTAGTGTGCACTGAAACAATAATAGAAATGAGGAGTTAAACGATGAGTAAGAATGTTGTGTTTTATTTTTCCGGTACTGGAAACAGTTTAAACGTTGCAAAAGGTATAGCTAAGGAAATGCAAAACTGCGAAATTATTTCAATGAGCGGCAGTAAAAACTATGATTTGCAAGCAGGATATGAAACGATTGGGTTTGTTTACCCAACATATTATCGAGGAGAGCCGCAAAAAGTTCGTGAATTCATATTAAACCTTAATCTAAAAAATAATCGGGATACATATTATTATGCAGTAACAACTTGTGGAAAATACGATGGTAATGCGCTTATGCACATTAATCATTTGTTAAAAAGAAAAAATATACACCTGGACTACGGAAAAAAGATTGTTATGTTCTCAAATTATGTTGTAGCATATGACATGCGAGAAACAGTTAAAGAAGAAACCAAGCAGTCACAAAAAGATTTAATGCAAATTATTCAATCAATAAAAAACAGAGAAATTAATAAATTATCTATAACAGAACCATTGCAAGAAATAGCTTATCGGGTTTTAATTAGATTCGCACATAATATGGATAAGTATTATAATGTGTCTGACGACTGCATCGGTTGTGGCATATGTAAAGAGGTATGCCCAGTAGGTAATGTTGATTTAGATGACAATAATAAACCATATTTCAGACATCATTGTGAGCAATGTGTTGCATGTATTCAATATTGTCCAAAGAAGGCAATAAACTATAAAAACAAGACACAGAGTAGAAGAAGATATACTTATCCAGGTATAAAGTCTGCGGAATTAGCTAAAATGAATAGGAATGATTAATATTTTGAATAAACATTGACAGGAAATTACGGAATATCTGATGAGCGCTGATTAAGACACTGAGATTTTCAATTGTCTATGTGGTGCTCTGATTAGTGACATGGTTTAACATAAAGAGTTTCCTTTCTGATTATCTGGCATTTTGTGCGTTGTAACTATATAATAAGAATAAAACAGTGCGAGGTATTACTGATGAAAAAAATATTAGCGGTGCTGCTTGCAGTATGTATGGCAGTCACACTCGCTGCTTGCAGCACTCAAATGGAGAAAAAATCAGCGACAGCAGAAAGTGATATTTATGTTGGTTATACGACCGATGCCGACAAATTCATTGATGTCCCAAATCTGCGCCAATACGGCGATTACACGTGCGGGACCACCTGTGTGCAGATGCTGATGAATTATCTTTATCCACAGGTTGGCGATAAAAATCTTTCAACCTACGAGCACGATCTTGGAACAACCCCGGCGGATGGTACGACGCCGCAACAGATTTACGATTATTTTAAAGCACAAGGGGTTGATGTTGAGAAAAAAGAGGACATTTCGATAGAAGAACTGGTTTCATTGATTGATGCTGGCGATCCGGTGATGATGTGTATTCAGGCTTGGAGTGACAAATATAACACAACGGATCCCAATGCCACGGATCATGCATATCTTGCCGATGGGCATTGGGTAATTTGTGTGGGCTATAAAAAGATAAATGATGAATATCAATTCTATTTTAATGATCCTGCCTGCGTCGGCCATTGCCTGATGTCGCAGACTGATCTTGAAACACGTTGGGTTGATAGGGATG
Organism: Acetobacterium woodii; assembly: GCA_016213825.1. Taxonomy (GTDB): domain Bacteria; phylum Bacillota; class Clostridia; order Eubacteriales; family Eubacteriaceae; genus Acetobacterium; species Acetobacterium woodii_A. The sequence continues at coordinate 8,561 of JACQZP010000031.1, forward strand.
GAGCAGGAACGATCTACAAGCACTTTGGATTTGTCATAAAAGGTACAACCGAATTTAATGATGATGGGGTGTTCTACCTCGACTAATAAGGTCTTTACAGATAATTCAGATTGATCCAATCTCAGACGCCATGAATGACCCATCATTATATGTTGATGTTAGTTTGAACCGGTTACCTAAGGGGCAGGTTTTTAGCTGTCCCAAATTAATAGTGTTCGTGGTTAGTCCAATATCAAATGGGTTTGATTATCGGATAACTACAAAGGCAAAGCGAAATTAGTTTTGAGATCTGCAACCAATTTAGGACGAAAAAAGCAGTATCAAGAACGTGTGTGTTTTTATATTTTGATACTGTTTGACATTAACTGAAAGTTGAATTACAATCAGAATAACAAACAAACACGGAGGCAGGCACTGTTAAAATGACGAATGAAAAAAAAGAATTCAAAATTAAAATAACCGAAAATGGGCCTTATATTGTTTCGGGAAATATTCCCTTGACGGAGAAAATAATTGTACCTAAAGGAAAATCATACGAGTTTAAAAATGGTCGTGAATTACCCCAGTCGGAGGAGTATGCTCTATGCCGCTGCGGGCAATCAAAAAATCCGCCATTTTGTGATGGCACGCATGCAAAAATCGGTTTCGTCGGCACCGAGACGGCATCGAAAGATAGATATGAAGAACGGGCTGAATTGCGGGGGGGACCTGCAGTGGATCTTTTGGATGACCACCGCTGTGCTTCAGCTCGGTTCTGCCATCGGGAAATGGGTGATGCCTGGGAGCTGACAGAAGCGTCGGATAACGAAGAAAACAGAAATGAAGCGATTCAGGCTGCGAAAGAATGCCCTTCTGGTAGGATAACAGCTGTCATCAAAAAACGAGAAGTAATTGAGCCGCAACTGGAACCCGCCATCGAAATCGTTCAGGATCCTGAAAAAGAAGTCAGCGCCGGAATTTTTGTTAAAGGATATATTCCCATCGAATCGGCAGATGGTGAAATTTATGAGATTAGAAACCGAGTTGCCCTGTGTCGCTGTGGTCAATCTAAGAATAAGCCATTCTGTGATGCGAGACACGTTGAGACAAAATATTTGGATAGCAATTGTAAGATTGTGATAATCGTTGGTTCATTAAGGAAGGATTCTTTAAATCTTCAGTTGGCAAAAGCGGCGGAATCATATTTGAAAAATAAGGTTAATATTGAAATACTGGAATATAGTGAAGTTCCGCTTTTAAATCAGGATTATGAATATCCAGCACCGGAAAAGGTTAAGGAAATAAGAGATAAAATTAAAAATGCGGATGGAATCTGGTTTTTTACACCAGAGTACAATCATTTCTTGCCTGGGGTTTTAAAGAACTTAATTGATTGGCTTTCAAGACCCGTCAGCCCAACCGAAGGACAGGTTTTAACTGGCAAACCAGCTGCAATCAGCGGGATTTCACCAGGCATGTCCGGTACCGGGATTGCCCAAGATCATTTGGTTACGCTGTTAAGCTTTTTAAATATGGATATTATGAATCTGCCTCGCCTGACCATTCCAAATGCTAAGCAACAGCTGAATCAAGATGAAAAACTTGAATTGACGACAAGTGCACCCTATTTAAAGAAAGAAGCGGATGCATTTATTGAGTTTATTAAAAATAGAAAAAAATAAATTAAAAAGTGCCATAATTCATTCAATATGAATATTATCTAGAACCTGTTATGTAAAAGTAGCAGGTTTTTTTGTTGTATATAATGGAGTTACGACGTATAATCGAAATTAACATAGACCGTGTTCGGAAAAAATCGGACGATAAGTAGGAAATTCATCAAGAAAAACTAAAAGTTGTGAGGATCTAAAATGAAGCATTTCTTCAAAAGAGAATTGGTAATACTGTTTACTTTATTAATGATTGGTGGTTTGGTACCCGCTGGGGTTTCCGCGGCCGCTGCAAGTCCAGGAGTGTCCTATCAGACCCAAATTGAAAACATCGGCTGGGAAGTCGACGCTGGCATTGGTCTAAGAAGCAATGGCGAGGCCAGCGGAACATTTGGCCAGGGTCTGCGTTTAGAAGGAATCAAGATTAATCTGGATCAGCAGGGCTATGATCTTGGGGTCTCCTATCAGACCCATATCCAGAATATCGGTTGGGAAGCTGATACTGGCCGGGGCTGGAAAAGCGATGGTGTGATGAGCGGCACCCAGGGCGAATCCAAACGTCTGGAAGCAATCCAAATCAAGCTGACGGGCGCGGATGCCGATCAATTTGATATTTATTATCAAGTGCATGCCCAAAATATTGGCTGGATGGGTTGGGCGAAAAATGGCGAAAGTGCCGGGAGCTCCGGATATAGTTATCGTCTTGAAGCGATCAAAATTGTGGTGGTACCCAAAGATCAGGATCCACCGACGGTAACAACTACCCCGGCTTTTATAACCTACCCTGGTGTGTCGTATCAAACTCAAATTGAAAACATTGGTTGGGAAGTTGCTGCTGGTGTTGGATTACGAAGCAATGGCGAGGTCAGCGGGACATCAGGACAAAGTCTGCGGCTGGAAGGCATTAAAATTAATCCAGATACCCAGGGCTTTGATTTTGGAATTTCCTATCAAACCCACATTCAGGATATCGGTTGGGAAGCCGACACCGGCCGGGGCTGGAAAAGCGACGGTGTGATGAGCGGAACCCAGGGCGAATCCAAACGTCTGGAAGCAATCCAAATTAAGCTGACGGGCGTTGATGCCGATCAATTTGATATCTATTATCAGGTTCATGCCCAGAACTTTGGCTGGATGGGCTGGGCGAAAAATGGCGAAAGTGCCGGTACTGCCGGATATGGCTATCGTCTTGAAGCGATCAGAATTATGCTTGTACCTAAAGGTCAAGGGGCGCCTTCCGCATCAGTGATCCCGGCTTTTTCAGATAAAAAAAATAGTGCCATTGAGGGGAATTTATTTATAAGATCAACCGTCGCTGATTTTAATACTGCCGACGCCAGCTTTGACAATGTTGAAGTTTCAAATAACGGTGATGGCGCTATTGTGCTTAAATCAGGTGTCCAAAGTGGTGTTTACACCTCTAATAGTTTAAGTACCAGTTCGTTTAACAAACTGGTGCTTTCCTGGAATAGTGATACGCCCGCAGGAACGACGATTCAGGTTCAGGCCCGGGTAGCATTGACTGCCAATGGACAATGGTCCAATTGGCTGACGTGGGGGACCTGGGGAACATCAATAAAAAGCGGGTCTGGTGGAGGTCTGACAGATGACGCGGTGGCAAGCGTTGATGTGGATACCCTGGTGGTAAAGAGTGGCCAGACTGCCAATAAAATACAATATCGGGTTATCTTAAATTCGGATCAATCCGGCGTAACGCCGACGCTTCGGTTAGTCTCGGGAGCATTGCGAAATACGAGTCAGGGGATTAATAAGGTTTTTACAGATAATCCAGATTTGTCAAATCTCAGGGTTCTTGATGTACCGAAGCTATCTCAGATGATCAGAGATCCGGCCATCGCAGATTCGATTTGCAGTCCCACTAGTATTGCCATGGTGTTAAATTATTATGGAACCCAACTAATACCCGAACAGGTCGCATGGGGTGTATACGATTATGATTATGAGGACTTTGGAAATTGGCCTTTCAATACGGCTTATGCAGGAAGTCTTGGCTATCGTGCCTACGTCGATTATTCAACGATTGACGGCCTGAAACGAGAAATTGCCAATGGACATCCTGCCATCGCAGCGGTGGCCTATAAAAACAGTGCTAATGTCAGTGGCAATCTACCGGTGATCGACGGAGCCCCGATTGCATCAACCAACGGTCATCTGATTGTCGTTTGTGGTTTTACCAACGAAAATGGCATTGACTATATTATTATCAACGACCCGGCTGCTGCTAGTAATGCCGGCGTTAGAGTCAAGTATCGGCTTGATCAATTTCAAAATGCCTGGGCGGAGTCCGGCAATATAACCTATATCATTCATCAAAATGAAAATTGAGAAGGTTGCAGAAGCTTCTTTATCGCCATCCGCAATGACGCATTGGTAATTAATACTAAAAAGAACCGGTTGCTTTACGATCGGTTCTTTTTATTGGCAAGGACCTAAGCAATGCGATGGTATAAAAGCAGAATAAGAATGAATAAAAACCAAACGCCTCCTCAGTCTTGAGGGGGCGTTTGATATTACTTGAACGCTGTTTTAATTTTGGGCATTTACGTAGCTGTCAAAGATTCCCTTTGACTGGGCAATGGCTTGCATGTAGTTTTGTAAGTGATTAAGTGGATATTGAGTATAGCTCATTTTTACATTTCCACCAGCAGCCAACATTTTTTCGTAGGCGTTTTCGGTTACCGAGGCCGGGATCAATCCATCCTCGGATGAGGTCAGAAAGGTGACGGGCATTTGGGGAACCCAATCATCGGTATTGTTAGCAGCAATGTCTTGTGATACATCGCCATCTTTTGCGCTGGCCAGGAAAGCAGATGTAAACATGTTGTCTGTTGCTTTGGGGTAATTGGAAGCTAGGATGATCAGTGGGGTTGTGGGATTTTTAAAGTTCTTTTCAACACGGGCGTCATAGGGTTTGTTAAAAATAGTATCCATTGCCCCCCAATTATAAATTTGTTGATAGGCATAAACCGCTTTGGCACAAACCAGACTTCCACCCGGTCGGCCATCCATTATAACACCTCCTGGGGTTTCGAGAAAGTTATTCATGGCAGCATTCATGTTGTAGGGACCTTCCATAAATACTGCGGCGGTAACTGGATACTGGGGATAGTTGTTCTGAATTAATTCAGCAAGCGCCGAGACGGCCTGGCCTCCTTCTGAATAACCTGACAAAAAGAGTTGACCATTGGTGGACAGCTTTAATTGTTCCAATAAATGCTGGGTAGCTATTAAGATGTCCACACCATTGGCGGCTTCACTGTCGGCGTATAAATATTCGCTGGGATATTTCAGGCAATTTGGCTGTCCGTTACCGACGTAGTCAGAAATGGCTACCACATATCCTTCGCTCGCAAAGGCCCCGGCTAAAGTATTGGATTCCCCGGAAGATTTTTGGATGCTGACACTGGGAGCAGTGCCATTGGTCATGATCGTTGCGTGTTGATAAATAAGTAAAGGCATAGCAGCGGAATCGGTTTTTTCGGGGATCAGAACGACTCCGGAACAGGGAATCTTTTCACCAGCATGATTAAGTGTAACGTATTCGATAATATAGGCATTCACTGGGTAGTCTGGTGAACCTAGCTGTGCCAGAGACCATTGGGCTGATTCCTTGGTGGTGCTTTTCCCTAATTTTTGAAGAAAACTGGTTGAGTCGGCGGTTGAGAAGGTCTGATAAAACTCATTAAACAAAAGGTCTCCACGGGTAGCAGTACTGACATCGTAGGTTGCTCTGGCCTCAATGGTTTTTAGTTCTTTACCAGAAATAGTATGAAGTATAAAGACTAGGAAAGAAACGGCAATGAGCAACAAAAACAATTGAAAAAAAACCTTTTTCGTAGATTTCATAGTTTCCTCAGAGTGGCATAAATTGACCCCGAAATCCGTGGTCGAACCAATAATGTTATTCTACAGTAACTAAGCATAGGTTGCAATAAATTTTTCTTTAATGAATCGATCGTCAAGAAGAATTATCTGGCAGAACAAACCCAAATAAATATTAGGCTGGTTCTATTTTTCATAGCTAAAATAATTTAACCATCTTTTAATAAATATGTTATGATATTGTTGAAAATCCATAAATCCAAGGAGGTGTTGCTATGTACAATAACGGTATTGTGAACTATAAAAATTACAATAGTGTTGAAAAAAATCTGAAAAATGTACTGAATTTAGCAAATACCAGTCAAAATGCAAAAGCTGTTGAGGAAGAGATATATTATAATACCGCCAAAAATGTCGGGCGTAGCTTAAATGTAACGGATTATAACAGCTTATCGGAAAAGATCATCGAATTGGGAATTGGACAAATTGTCATTACCAATATGTCTGATGAAATGATCGTCTTTCGTCTCTATGACTGTTTTACCTGTAGTGAGATGGAGAATATTGGCAAACCGTTATGTTATTTTGAAGCCGGGATTTTAGCTGGTGCAGTCAGTACTATCAGCAAACAGGATATGGATGCGGTTGAGGTGAAGTGTAACGCATTGGGTGACGCATATTGCGAATTTGAAGTAACCAAAGCCATTAATGATAAAAAGAGCTTCAACGAAGATAGTGATTATGGAAAAACCGATATTAATATGCTTTACTTAACGATCAACTCATTGAAGTTAGCAAAAAGTAAAAACCAGATGCAATCTCAAAGCCAGCGTTCTTCCCAAGATAATAAAAAATTGAATGATGCCCTTGAAAATGCCTTAGAAGCTGACAATTTCAATCAAAATATCATCGACAGCATCCCTAATTATCTGGCTGTCATTGACAGTGGGGGAATGGTTGTCCGGATCAATAAAAAATACCAGGAATTTTTGTCTTCAGCTTTCAAAAAAGACACGAATATCATTGCTCTGTCATGGGAGTCAAAATATACCGAGGTGCTGGCCACCGGAGAGCCTGCCATTTGGCAACAGATGATTTCCGGTAAGGAACATATTATCTTTGAAAGTCCGATTTTAGAAGCACAGGCAGTATTAAGACAGGTAATCCCGGTGGAGTCTGATTTTATTAAATTACTTCTGGATAAAATATCAGATTTAGAAGAGCGAATTGACTCTAAAAACAAAGCTGGAGATCAACAGACGACCAAACTTTGTGACCCAAACATCATTGTCGACAGTCACGAAATGATTGAGCTAGTGAATTATATCAAGAAAGTATCAAAAACCGATGCTTCTGTTTTAATGAGAGGGGAAAGTGGCACAGGCAAAACAATGTTTGCCGAAATAGTCCATCAGGAGAGCCCCAGAAGGCATAAACCATTTATTTATATTGATTGTACCACCATCCCGAAGAATTTCTTTGAAACCGAACTTTTTGGCTATGAACCCGGTGCTTTTACGGGGGCGAATAAGAATGGAAAAGTTGGAAAACTGGAAATGGCTCAGGGCGGGACCGTTTTTTTAGACGAAATCGCCGAGATTCCAATTGAAATACAGTCGAAGTTACTCCGCTTTCTACAGGAAAAAAAGTTTGAAAAAATGGGATCGGTTACGACTAAAAAAGTTGATGCCAGGGTCATCGCGGCAACCAGCCAGAACCTGGAAGAAATGATGCAGTCGGGTTTATTTAGAAAAGATCTCTACTATCGGCTTAATGTCATCAATGTGATGCTACCGCCACTTCGACACCGGCGTCAGGAAATTCCTGGACTCGTTGACAAAATACTCGACAATGTCAGTAAAGAAACGGGAACAGCATTGAAGAAAATTGATGAAATCGGGATTCGGGAATTAATGAATTATAATTGGCCCGGCAATATCAGGGAATTAGAAAATTTGTTAAAAAGATTGACGTTTTTAGTTGATGAAAAAGTCATTTCAAATGATGCGATCTTAAAAGAACTAAATATCGCAAAAACACAAAATGGTTTCAATTTTGTGTTATCTAAAAATGAGATAAGCGAAAATGAAAAAGATCTCATCGTCAGAGTTATCAAAAATTGTAACTACAACAAGTCAAATGCCGCCGAGAAACTTGGTATCACCCGGCAAACGCTCTATAATAAAATTAAAAAGTATAACATAACTTAATTATTTCCCTTTTGGCCGTCTATTTGTGTCTAATTGTGTCAAAAAAGTGTAAATACTTTTTTGACAGTGTAAAAATATTAGACAGTGCAACGAACGGCACAACTTTGAAATCCGTCTAAATAGCGAGTAGACGGATTTTATTTTTTTGGCATAAAACTTGCTATATCTTAATGTTAAATAAAATTTCGTTGAAAAGGAAGAGTGATAAAGTATGAGTTTGACAGATTTAATTTACGCTGGTTCAAATGCAGTTGCAGGTTTAACCGAAGGAGCTGTTAATGACGCCATTGCCAAATATGGTGAGGGGCATTCCGTCGGATACCCGGATACGGCTTATTTTTTACCGATCATTTATGCAGCAACAGGGGTTAAGATTAAAACATTAGGAGATTTGCCAGCAGCAGTCGGCATTCTAAAAAGTTTAATTACCAATAAGGAAGATTTGGGCGAAGCTTTAAATGCCGGACTGGCCACCGCCGTCGGAGCCGAAATTATTGAAGCGATCCGCTATTTAGATGGCGATCCCTATGCCAATGATTCTGGCATTGGCTTTGTCGCTGATCCGATTATTCGTTCATTGGGCGTACCATTGGTAACTGGCGATATTCCCGGGATTGCGGTTCTTTTAGGAGAGTCATCCGATCCGGCTGCTTTGGCTGCGATTGTCAAAGATTATCAGGAAAAAGGCTTACTGACCTTTATGGTTGGTAATATCATTGAGCAGGCTTTAGAAGCCGGTGTGAAAATGGGACTGGAATACCGGGTCATTCCGTTAGGCCATGAAGTCACCTCGGTTATTCATGTTGTCTCTGTAGCGATTCGGGCGGCTCTGATCTTCGGTGGGATCGAACCCGGTAAATTACCTGAATTCCTGACTTATACCAAAGAACGGGTACCGGCTTTTGTTAATACCTTCGGGGAATTAAATGAAGTCATTGTTTCGGTTGGCGCTGGTGCGATTGCGCTGGGCTTCCCGGTTATTGCTGACGTTCCAGTACCAGAAGTACCCGGTGCGTTAATGACTCAGGCTGATCATGCCAAAACAGTTGAATTCTCATTAGAAGCCAGAGAAATTAAAATTAAAGTTACTAAAATCGATGTGCCCGTTTCGGTGGCATCAGCATTTGAAGGCGAACGGGTTCGTAAAGACACCATGTTTGCTGAATTTGGCGGTAATAAAACCGAGTGTTGGGAATTAGTGACAACCGGTGATCCCGCAGAAATGGAAGATCACAAAATTACCCTGATCGGTCCAGATATCGATGATGCCCAGTTTGCCGGTAGTGATGTCGTCCGTTTACCACTGGGAATCGTCGTGACAGTTGGCGGCAAGGCGATGCAAAAAGATTTCGAAACCGTTCTCGAACGCCGCATCCACTACTTTACTAATTACATCGACGGGGCCATGCATGTGGGGCAACGAAACATTGCCTGGATCCGCTTGACCAAAGAAGCCTTTGAAAAAGGGTTCCGGTTAAAACACATTGGTGAAGTGCTATACGCAAAAATGCGATCAGACTTTGAAAAGGTTGTTGATAAATGCGAAATCACTATTTACACCAATGCCGAAGATGTTAAACGTCTGGGCGAAGAAATGGTTAAACCGATTTATGCTGAACGTGATGCCCGCATGAATGCCTTAACTGATGCCAGCGTCGACGAATTTTATACTTGTTTATTATGTCAGTCATTTGCACCAAGTCATGTTTGCGTGGTCACACCAGAACGTTTAGGCTTGTGTGGTGCTGTATCATGGCTGGATGCCAAAGCCACCAAAGAACTGGACCCACTGGGACCAAATCAGCCGATTGTTAAAGGTGAAGCCATTGACGAACGTCTGGGCATCTGGGCTTCTGTTAATGAAGTGGTCAATGCTGCATCACAAGGTGCCGTTGAAAAAGTAACCCTATATTCCATTTTGGAAGATCCGATGACTTCCTGTGGATGCTTTGAGTGTATCTGTGGAATTATGCCAGAAGCAAATGGCGTCATCATTGTTAATCGGGAATTCAGCGAAACTTCCCCGGTCGGGATGACCTTTGGCGAGCTGGCGTCAATGACCGGTGGTGGCGTTCAAACCCCAGGCTTTATGGGTCATGGCCGTTTCTTAATTGGTTCTAAAAAATTCATGTCAGCTGAGGGTGGTTTAACGCGAATCGTCTGGATGCCAAAAGAATTGAAAGATGATGTGGCTGAACGTTTAAACAAAGCCGTATTCGAAATGACTGGCATTGAGAACTTCGCCGATATGGTCTGCGACGAAAGTATTGCCACTGACTCCGAAGCGGTATTGGAATTCCTGGAATCAAAAGGACATCCCGCATTGGATATGGACCAAATAATGTAATGAATTTTCAATTTTATTGGAAATATTAAAACTAAATACAGAACCTAAACCTGATCGGATCAGGCTTTTAAAAGTCAGCTAAAAAATAGCTGACTTTTTTGAGTGGCACAGAAAAAGATGAAGTTCAGGTTGGATTCGGAGAAAACAATTGCTGATATTCTAACTTTCTTCACGCCAATAAATGCATTAATGTGATATAATTTTTACATTAAATATTGTTGGAAGGGAATGAAACAATGAAAAGAACTTTTGCGCTGATTTTTGCAGTGTGCATACTGTCGATCTCGCTTTCTGGTTGTACTGGAAAACCTGCTGCTGCAACAACCCAAACTGATAATTGGCAAACCGTCTCGGATGCCTATGTTTACTGTCTGCCCCTTGTCTTGGTGAATGAAACCATGGTAGCGATGACCAATACCGTTGACCCCAGCAATACCCGGGCTCCGATCAATCAACTGATTCACGCCAAAGGCCTGGCGACAGCCGCATCAAAAGATATCGTCACCCCCAATGTCGATACCGTCTATTCCCAGGCTTTTTTGGATCTCAATGAAACGGCGATGGTTTATGTCAAACCCAAAACGGATCGTTTCTGTTCAGTCGAAGTCATGGATGCGTATACTAATGCGGTGTCCATTCTCGGATCAGGCGGCGATACTCAGGATCAGCAAACGTATCTGTTTACTGGCCCCAATTACAAGGGGGCCGTACCTGACACGATGAAACAGGTTTCCCTACCCACTAACCTCGCCTGGATACTAATCCGGGTTGTCTGCAACGGGGACGCCGATCTGGACAATGTCTATGCCATTCAGAATCAGATGCAGTTGGTTCCATTAGATGCCTACCTCTCTGGTGAACCCTATACCCCGCCAACCGGCACCTATAATCCGGAAAACGATTTTGTACCGATCACTCATGTCGATGCGATGACCCCTCAGGAATTTTTTGACACGGCTAATCAGCTGATGGTCAATAATCCGCCAACAGCAGCGGATGCTCCGCTGATGAAAGCCTTGAGCAGTATCAACGTTGGCCCGGGAGCTACATTTGACGCCGCTGTTCTGGGAGACAATGGAGCGGACCAATGGCAAACCATGATCAGTAATCGCTCCAGCGATTTGGCTGCTGACTGCACACCATTTTCCGTATCGTTGGGCAGCTGGAGTTACTTCGGGGAACCGATTGCTGAGTTTGGTACCGAATACGAATTCCGCGCCTTGATCGCAATCAATGGCATTGCTGTAAATCCCGCCTCGGTGGCGATTTACCCAAAAGCATATAAGGACAGCGATGGTGAAACCCTAAATGGTAGCAATGCCTACACCATTCACTTTGATAAAGATGCTCTGCCGCCGACCCAGGGAAATGGATTCTGGTCGATCACCGCTTATAACAGCGATAATTTTCTGATTGATAATCCCTTGAATCGTTATTGCATCAATGACCGCAGCGGATTTACTTTGAATGAAGACGGCTCACTTGATATTCTGGTTCAGTCCAATGCGCCGGATCCATCCAAACAGAGCAACTGGCTTCCGGTGTCAGCCGATGATTTCCATTTGTATCTGCGGATTTATCTGCCTCAGGAAGCGGTTCTCAATGGACAGTGGTCTGCTCCTGTTATTAAAAAAGTGGTTTGATCGGATAAAAAAGGTGATCGGTTAAGTCGATTTATTTATTATACGAATGAGAGGTGTTTTTAATGGAAAAAAATGGAACAATGATGCAGTATTTTGAATGGTTTTTACCAGATGACGGCAAACATTGGCAACACTTAAAAGAAGATGCCCAGCATTTGAAAGAAATCGGAATTAGCTTGGTTTGGATGCCTCCCGCCACAAAAGCAACGGGCACCAATGATGCCGGTTATGGTGTTTACGACTTGTATGATTTAGGTGAATTTGATCAAAAGGGGGCCGTGCGGACAAAATATGGAACCAAAGCAGAATATCTGGCCGCGATTAAAGCCTTGCAGGATCAGGGCATTTTAGCAATTGCTGATATTGTCTTAAATCATAAAGCGGGAGCCGATGAAACCGAACGGTTTCCGGTTTATGAAGTTGATCCCAATAATCGTCAGAAAAAAGTTTCCGATGCCTATGATATTGAAGGCTGGACAAAATTCACCTTTCCTGGGAGACAAGGTAAATACTCAGCCTTTCAATGGAATTGGACACATTTTTCAGGAACGGATTTTAATCAGGAAAATGGCAAAAAAGCAATTTATATGATTAAAGGAATGGCTAAAGGCTGGGCGGACAATGATGAAGTCGATGTTGAATTTGGCAATTATGATTATTTGATGTATGCCGACGTGGATTATGAACACCCAGATGTCAAAGAAGAGATAAAACGTTGGAGTGAATGGTTTATCAATGAGACCGGCGTTGATGGTTTTCGTTTGGATGCGGTCAAACATATTGAAGGCGAATTTATCGATGAGTTTATCAAAAATATCCGTGCAAAAAAAGGGGATGATTTTTTTGCGGTCGGAGAATATTGGAAGAAAAATGATGCAACACTAGAAAATTATATCGTGGAGACCGAATGCAATGTGGAGTTATTCGATGTTGCTCTGCATATGAATTTTTCAAAGGCCAGCAAATCTGGAAATAGCTTCGATATGAGTAAAATATTTCGAAATACATTGATGGAGAAAAATCCCACCAAAGCGGTAACCTTTGTAGATAATCATGATTCGCAACCATCACAAGCATTGGAATCATGGGTTGATGACTGGTTTAAGCCATTAGCGTATGGGATGATCTTATTGCGTGAAAATGGCCTGCCTTGTGTTTTTTATGGCGACTATTATGGGATCGTCGGCGAAAAACCGATTCACGGTAAACAGGATTTAATCGATCAATTATTAGCATTGCGGATCAACCAGGCCTATGGCAAACAAAACGATTATTTGGACCATCCCAATTGTATTGGCTGGACTCGTGAAGGTGACGAAAAACACCCTGGGGGAATCGCCGTTTTGTTAACAAACAGCGATGCCGGTTATAAAGATATGTATCTCGGAAAGCAGCATGCGGGAAAAGATTATGTCGATCATCTAGGCAATCGTGACGAAACAGTAACCATTAATGCCGATGGGTGGGGTACGTTTGTATGTGCGTCTGGTTCGATTTCGGTCTGGGCAGAACCCTTGACTAAGGAATAATGTGCCGGATAAGATGATGAAAAATAATCAAAGTGAACTGGCTAAAAACAATAATTGAATTATAAAAAAAGGGACAACCCCAAAATGGTTGTCCCTTTTTAAACGAGTTGAACAAATAAATAAACACAAATTTCAAAAAATAAGGTAAACTATTCCTAAGATGGGGGTGTAAAAAACTGATGGTAAATAATGATTTTGGAACAAATAATAAAATATTCATTGAAAATGAAGATACGGCGAATCAATATGCTGCTAAATGTTTGACAATTGTTGCTGCGATTGTTGGCATTGTCTGGATTTTGAATTTTATCAATTTTTTTATTATTTCGGACACGCTGATGAACATCGCAATGCCCATAAGCATTACGTTATTTCTATTGCCATCGTTGATGATTAAAATGATTAGCGGCCAAAAGTGGTACCTGAAATATTTGATTATGGCATGTACCATCTTGGGAATGACCAGTCTTTCGACAATGATGACTTATCATACGGTCCTTGCTTGGATCTGTCCGTTATTGATTTCATGCCACTATTATTCGAAAAAATTTACGGCATGGACTTTGGCGGGAAGTGTTGTTTTTATGACCATTGCTATTTTTGTCGGACTTTATATTGGTTTATGGGACTCGAATATGATGGCTGAAATGGATGGGGTAGAAGAGCGGGTGATTACGGGAAGTATTCTGATCAGAACATTTAAGTTCTATTATTTACCGAGAGTATTTACGCTAATAGCAGTAGCACCAATTTGTGTTACCTTAATGGATCGCACTCGGGAGCTGCTGAATAAACAGAAAAAAGATAATGAGGAAAAAGAACGCATTTCTGCTGAACTGAATGTGGCCACAGAGATCCAAACATCGATGCTGCCCAGCATCTTTCCGGCCTTCACGGACAGAGAAGAATTTGATATTTATGCAACAATGCAACCGGCGAAAGAGGTTGGTGGTGATTTCTACGATTTCTTCACCATTGATGATGACCATTTAGCAGTCGTTATTGCGGATGTGTCAGGTAAGGGGGTTCCGGCGGCGTTATTTATGGTGGTTGCAAAAACGCTGATTAAAAATCATACTCAGGCTGGCCTTGCGCCGGTAGAAGTTTTTACATTAGTGAATGCGCAGCTTTGTGAAAATAACGACGTGGGTATGTTTGTCACGGCTTTTATGGGTGTGTTTGAAATTTCGACGCATCAGTTTACTTGTGTTAATGCGGGACATAATCCGCCATTGCTGAAAAGATCAGCTGGCGGCTTTGAATATTTAAAGTTGCACACCGGCTTTGTACTTGGCGGAATGGAAGAAATTAAATATCAACAGCTGGAAATGCAGCTGGCAAATGACGATGAATTGTATCTCTATACCGATGGCGTGACTGAAGCAACTAATGCTAATGATGAATTATATGGCGAGGACAGATTGTTTTCGGTACTTAACCGCAATGCCGAGCTAAAGCCGGAGGCGTTGCTGTCGATTATAAAAAAAGATATTGACAACTTTGTTAATGGAGCGCCGCAATTTGATGATATTACAATGGTTGCCTTTAAAATTGGAAACATCGATTAACAGATTATTATTTTAATTAATATCACTATTATCAATCAGTACAGTCTCGTTAAGTAGATTGTACCGATTTTTTTGATTGCAGACTTTAGTGAAACAACTGGAATTTTATTATTTCCATAATATCTGTTATTTTTTTTAATTTTACAGCATTAATTAAATCGTCGGTTCCGTCAAATTGTGAGACGAAATCAAAAATATCATTCATAATGATTCCCAAAATATCATCTTCGTTCAGATTTTGATCTGCCTGCAAGTCAAGATAGCTTTGATAGTAAATATCTTTTAATCCGACAGTCACATATTTGTCGTGCATGAACAAAATGAAATGGCCATCAAAGAATAGCGATGATAAGTCAGTAGCGATATCTCCTGTCGCGGTTGTTCGCTCGATGACTTTAAAAATCATTTCAGCCACAACATTGATCATGGTTGAGACAATTGGCCGATCGCATTTCAAAGATCGGGAGCAGAAGGTAGTGACATCGTTTTTTATTTGTTCAAGAACATCCCGTTTGGTTATATCCTGCTTTTTCTGGTATTCAATGTAAGGTTCATAACTGAGATCCCAGATTCGTCGAGAAGGATCCAGATTGGTTTGTTCCAACAATAAAATGCAGCGCCAGTCATAAAATCTGACCGTGAGCTTTGGGGTGTTCTCAGCAGCCGATTGCTCGGATGTTTTACAAACGTCAGTAGTTTCGGACTGACTGGGCAGCTCAGAAACACTGATGGGTTCATTTGACGAAATAAGCTGAATAATACCAGAATCATCAATGCATCGAATATCCTCATGGACGGTTGCAGAAGGATCATTCATTTCTGAAATTTCTTCTTTTAACAGAGCATAAGCATTTTCATAATTATCCGCATCAACTTCAAAGAGAAAGGTTCGTATCTCAACGACGTTAAGTTTAAAACTCATTTTGATTCTCCGAGCTATTTCGGGTGGCCAACCGCTTAATTGTTAAGATATTAAATAGGTTTCTAAATATTAATAACCGTTATTGAATCGTTTAATCATTCTTAAACAATTTGAAGATGAATATTATGAATGTTTCTCGGCTTAGCACAACAAGTGTGCCTGATTTAAAGAAAGAAGCAGAGGGATTCATTGAATTTATCAAAACAGAAAAAATAATTTACAAGCGACTAAATTAAGTTTTTCAAAAAAATTGTTGACAGTTTCAACCAAAGGTATAGAATGAAATTAGAATAGGTTGTTTGAAAAACGACCTAAGGAAGGAGTCCTATGAAAAAAGAAATTAAATTATACACCTGGCCGTTCTGTCCTTATTCCAATGGCGCAAAAAAACTTTTAGATGAAAGAGGTGTGGCATATACAGATATCGACATATTTAGAAATGATGACTTGCGATATCAATTGCAGGCTGAAACCCATCATTACAGCATTCCTTTTATTTTTATCGGGGATACGTGTATTGGCGGTCTTTCTGAACTGAAAGAACTTGATGACAAAGGGAAATTGATTGATTTGATGGAAGAAAAATAAAAATAAAAAACCTGTTACATTTTATTTGTAGCAGGTTTTTTATATCTATGCGAGCTTGTTGAACGCAGTTTGGTAGTGACAAGCATAATTTTATTGACTTTATTCATTATGAACAAAGCGTAAAAACATTAATAATTACCAGGGAGCTGATTAATCAATTTAATTTAGGGTAGGTTATAAAAAAATAACTAACTGAAATGAGGCGAAAGAGATGCAGTTGTTTTATACCTTGCTGACAATAGTTTTTGTAATAATGGGCATCATCCTGTTCCTATGGCTTATCGGATTCCGGATCGTTCCCAATAATAAAATTGCTGTCATTGAAAAATGGTGGTCGCGAAAAGGTTCACTGGATATGCAGATTATTGCCCTCAATGGCGAAGCGGGCTATCAGCCCCAGGTCATTCGAGGCGGGATTCATTTTTTGACACCGCTGATGTATCGGGTTCATATTTCACCCCTGGTTACCGTTCCCCAGGGACAGATTGCCTATGTCTTCGCCAGGGACGGCGAGCCGCTGGAGCCCATCCAGACCTTGGGTAAAATTATTCCTGAGTGCAACAACTTTCAGGATGCCCGGGATTTCTTGCTTAACGGTGGACAGCGGGGTCCTCAACGAGGCATTATTCGGGAAGGAACCTATGCATTTAATTTGGCCCAGTTTATTATTATCACCGAGGATAAGATCTATTACCAGCCGATGGGTACGAAAGCCGAAGAAGCGACGATTATGAATATGGCTACTTTGTTAAAAGATCGTAATGGCTTTACTCCGATCGTCATCAAGGGGACCGATGACAAGGTGGGAATTGTGACCGTTCACGATGGACTGTCATTAACCAAGGATGATATTATCGCACCGGCAGTGGGCAATGATCCATCGCAGGCGGAAATATATCATAATAATTTTCAGGATCCCGAAAAATTCCTCAAGGCCGGCGGTTTTAGAGGCCGACAGTATCAGGTACTGGTGGAAGGAACCTATTTCATCAATCGCTTTTTTGCCACGGTGGAATTAATTGAAAAAACGATTATTGATGTTGGTTACGTTGGGGTAGTGGTATCCTATATTGGTCCCAAAGGGGTGGATTCAACTGGAGTCGATTATAAGCATGGCGAGCTGGTTGAAAAAGGGTACCGGGGAGTTTGGGGGGAACCGTTGATGCCCGGTAAATATGCGTTTAATACCTATGCCGGAAAAATAATCTGGATTCCCACGACCAATATTATTCTCAAATGGATCAGTAATCAGACTGGTTTTCATAAATTCGATGAAAATCTGAAAGAAGTCAGTCTAATTACCAAAGATGCGTTCGAGCCATCCCTGCCGTTATCGGTGGTTATGCACATTGATTATCGAAAGGCACCGCTGGTGATTCAGCGGTTTGGCGATGTCAAGATGCTGGTGGATCAGACTTTGGATCCGATGGTGTCTGCGTATTTCAAAAATATCGGTCAGACCAAAACCCTGATTCAGCTGATTCAGGATCGAAATGAAATTCAGGGGATTGCCTCCAGCGAGATGAAAGCAAAATTTGAACATTATAATCTGGAACTGGAGGAAGTTCTGATCGGAACACCGGCGGCATCAGCCACTGATGATAAGATTGAGATTATTTTAACGCAACTCCGGTCAAGACAGATAGCCATCGAAGAAATTGAAACCTATACTCAACAGGAAAAGGCCGCTGGCAAAGAAAAAGAATTAAGAGAAGCCGAATCCAAAGCCATGCAGCAGAAGATGCTCACCGAGTCGGATATTAATATTCAGATTCAGAGTAACGTCGGTAAAGCGGATTACCAACGTTCCCTCCAGGAAGCTGCCAAGATCAAAGCCCTGGCTGAGGCGGAAGCCGAAAAAGAAGCCCGAGTCGGAATTGGTAAAGCCATTGCTATTGATGAGCAGGTTAAGGCCTATGGCGGTCCAGAGTATCAGGTTGTCCAGGACGTAATGACCAAGTTCACCGCAGCAATTGAAAAAGCGAAAATCGATATTGTTCCCAAAACCGTTATGAGTATGGGCGGGCGAGAAGGCCAGAACAGTTCCTTCAATGCCTTTGAAATGCTGATTGATCTGTTAATCAGTGAAAAGCTTGGGGTTGACCTAAATCCGGACGGTAAAGTGGATGATCCCCGGGCTAAACAGATAAAAGAATCTATCCTGAGGGGCATGGAACAGAAATTGGAAAAAGAACCAGTTGTGCCCCCGGAGAATTTGGAAAAACAAGAACAACCGAAATAGACCATTTTTAAGATGAGATCAAAAAGAACCTGTCAGGATAACTGGCAGGTTCTTGTGGTTGCGCAAGGGAGTTGAAGTCCTAAACCGGCTCTTCAAGGGTGGTTTCAGCCAGATAGGTTGCCTGATTTCGGCCATTTGACTTGGCATGATACAGGGCTTTATCGGCGATCTTAACTAAATCTTCATGTCTGGAATGTTGGCTTGGCAGCAGGGTTGAAACGCCGATACTAACCGTGATGCAATTCTTGACTAAAGAGCCTTCGTGAGGAATGGCCAGAGCTTCGATTTTTTTCAAAAACAGATCGGCAATTTTCAGGGCATCCTCTTTTCCGGTTTCGGAAAGAAGGACGACAAACTCTTCACCGCCGTAGCGAACAGCCATATCCGATGAATGCGTTAAGGATGACTTGAGCGTTTCAGCTATTTTTATCAGGCATTCATCACCAGCTACATGACCATACAAATCGTTATAGTTTTTAAAATAATCGACATCAATAAACAGCAGAGAAATGGGCTTTTGATGATTTAAACAGCGCTGCCATTCCAGCCCTACGGTTTCTTTGTACTTTCGTCGGTTCCATAAACCGGTCAGCGGATCGTTCAGCGAGAGTCGTTGAAGCTCCTGATTAATCTGTTCCAATTCAAGATTTTGCTGTTCTACTTTTTTATTGGATTCAGATAGTTCTTTTGTCCGTTGAAGCACCAGATCATCCAGATGATCATTCAGTTCTGTCAGTTTCTCTCCCATCACGGTTCGGTACTCCAGGGATTCTGAAAAGTTCTTGGCCAGCAAAAACGAATAAAGAACAGCAAAAACCAGCTGACCGGTGGAACTGTTGGCGTCACCCTGAAAGATCATTCTTAATATGAGCGGCCAGCTGTCATCGATCCACACGCTTAGGGTGATAATATCGATGAAACAGGTTGATACTAAAACCAGCCCGCCCAGGACGATCAGCCAGCTGTCTTTTTCCTTATGTATGGCGATCTTTATAAGCTGGATGACCAGATAGCCGATCATAAAAATCGTCCAGATCTGATAGAAGGGGTTGATAACTGAAAATATCCAGGTTGGAGTAAAAAGAACCACCATTGCATAGCCTAAGGCAATAAATTGAGTCAGTTTGACAACACGTATATGAAAATACCCAGGCAAAACCGATTTGAAAAACATCATGATCAGCGGTACCCCCAGATAATAGGTCAAGGTCTGGATTTTATAAACAAATTCAAAGTCGCAGTTTGGGAAAAGTGCGAACAAGAATGCTTCCCCGATAAATAAGGTTCTGACGGCTACCAGTATGCAAAAGAGGCCAAAGTATAACGGAGCAGGATCTTTTCGTCTAAAGAAAAATAAAGCCAGATGATAAATGCCCATCATCATCAACGCGCCAAAAAGGAAGAGCTCATAGGCAATCCCATTATAACGCAGGGCCAGGAGTTGAACTTCCCCGCCAAGTTGGATGCTGTTAAGCAGTCCGCCACTGGGCCGGTAAAAATTGGAGATCTGCAGAACGATCTCATTTTCACCCTGGAGTGCGTCAAACGAAGCGACTTGGGGCAGATACTGGGGAATCATGGTGTCTCTGGTTTGACCAATGGTTCCGGCGGTGGCAATCAGCTTGCCGTTGGCCCAAAGCTTATAAGCGGTACGGACTTTGGGGATCTTCAGCGCCAGAATTTCATTTTCGGAACTGATAAAGGTCAAATGGTAGGTTGCGTATCCGGCGCCGGGAATTGATTCACCGTCGATTTCATATTTATTCCAGGAGGAAGGGAATGAGACATAACCAATGAGTTTGCCCTGTTCCATGTTGGTCGGTTCCAGAAGTTGATTCCAATAGAACGACCATTCTCCATCTAAAGGAACGATCTCATTTTTTATATCATATTGACTTAAATCAAGAAGACCATTTTTGGCAGTTTGCTGAGGTTCTGAACTTTGATTGGAGCATCCTCCCCAGAAGGGCAGCATCAGTATGATAATGATTAGCAGTATTCTCCGTTTGAATATGGAAAGCCTCCTTTCAGGTGGAATTAATGTGATGTTGATAAGCTACGAGGTTATATCACTAAATCCCAAAATAGTAGTTGGTTTTTAATGGTGCGATGGTAGATAAAAACAGTGCTCAGGATCGATAGCATTAAAAAGTTATCAGGAAGTCGGTTTTTCTCGCGAACTCCATATGAGAAGACATTGCTCAGGAATTAATTTTGCATTAAAAGAATAAAAAGCCGAGAATTAATCGTTGTCAATAACATCATTTGCAATGACAGTCCAAATTCATTATACAGCATGAATATCGCACCGTCCAGTTGAGATTTTATGTTTTTCTGGATTGCGATGTTCCGGGTTAATGGCGTATTTTTAGTGAAAAAATTTCTGAGATCAACCGGAAAAGATGGATGTGAAACATGAAAAAAATAATGACCGGAAATTGAAGGTGGGAACAGGATACCTTAAAAAAGAAAAGACTGGCGGCATGAGGCAACCAGTCCTGGAGAAATTATATTGAAAGCTGGTTTGATCCGAGCGTTTTTAGTTTATCCCAAGACAAGATCACCAATCAGTACCCCCACGATTTGGTTGGATCCCGATCTTACCGGCACCGCAACAGCGATACAATAACTGTTTGTATCCGAAGAAACATAGGGCTCGGATTGATAGTCATTCCCGATAATGGCTTCTTTAAAATAAGGGCGGTGGGCAAAACTGACATAAACGTCCTGTTCTTTGTAATCCAGAGTGATGGCCTTTCGCAATCCATCCTTTTGGATCAGCCCGAACAGTTCAAAGGAAGGGTCGTTTTTGACTGCTTCAAGCAGTAGTGGTGTACAATCCCGATAGGACATTGTAGCAAAGATCTTATTTTGGGCTAATTCCCGGAGGGTGACAAAAGCATTATCAATGTATTTTTGAATTTCCGGGGTGATCTCATAATTTTTGGCAAATTGAGCAATCTGACGTTTTAAATTTATATTCATGCCGATGAGCCCCTTAATGGATTTCATCATCAGATTCTGAGCGACCAACTGATCATCTGAAGAGGCAGCCAATTCTTCGGTTGTGGCGGTGGTTTTTTGTGAGGAAGAAGCGATTTCTTCGATGATGTTTTGAATATTCAGTATTTCCTGGTTCTGATGTTCAATTATTTTGTTAATCTCTTTAACAGAATCCAGGGTTTCAGCACTTTGATCATGGATTGTTCGTAAATTGTCACCGGTTAGATGAGAGGCTTCAATGTTTTTGTTGATAACCTCAACTTCCAGATTCATTTGGGAAGAAATGCTGGAAATTTTCCCAGTGATATTATCAATAATCGTGCGTATTTCTTCGGATTGTTTGGATGTTTCAGAGGCCAACCGTCGCATTTCATTAGCGATGACCGAAAACCCCAGCCCGTTTGAATTTGCCCTTTCGGCTTCGATTGAAGCGTTAAAGGACAGCAGATGAGTGGTTCGGCTGATGGAATAAACACCATCTGAAATACTCTGAATTTTCTTGATGCTTTCATTGAGTTCATTGAAATCAAGAGCCAGATTCTTGTTTGAACCTGCAGATTCATTGAGTTTGCTGATCAACTCTTCGTACATTTCAATACTCTGCTCTACGGTGTTCATCATCGAAGAGGCCGAATCTTCGATCTGGTTACCGCTATGGACTACTTCTTTAAATTCGTCCACGATCTCATGAATGATGTTTTGGGAACGAACGGTCCCTTTCATCTGTTCAGACATATCCAAAGAAATATCATTGATAGCCGAGTTTGCGGTAGCAATAGTCGTTTTTACGCTTTCGGAGTTTTCCAGCAGTTCTTCATAACTGACGATCACTTTATCTGATGTAGTGGTCGTTTCATTGATGAATCCTCTGATTTTTAATAAAAACTGATTGATGCTTAAGCAGAGATCCTTGAAACCACTATTTTCATCAATATCAATTTTTTTTGTTAAATCTCCCTGAGTCATGCGATTGACATTTTTGACGATCTCCGATAGTCGTTGTTTGTCATCAATACTTTTGTCGGTCACTTTGGTCTCAAATATGTTAGTTGTCATGATGTGTCATCCTTTCTGTGAGGGTCTTATCTTTAGAAATAATCCAGTTGGCGACGCTTTTAATGTCATTCTTTTTATATATGATTAGTATGGTATTGATATAATACATTTGATTGCTTTATTTTTCAAGTTTTTTTTAATATTAATAAACTAATAAAATCAAAGTGAAGATGAAAGGTGAACAGAAATTTCAGAAGAAAAAATGAATTTGGATGTTTGACTGCCTTTGTCGTGGTATAAATGACTTGGTAAAATAATAAATTAGCCCGTTGAAATTTATATTATCATAGAAAATATTTAGGGATATGTTATAATATAAAATCATCCAGAATAAGAAACTTTGAGTTGATACGACCTTCTCCGCAACCGATGAACAATGCATCACTGGATGTCGGATAAGCCTGTTACAAGGAGTAACGGGTTTTTGTTTTGGGTTAAATCTATAATTGAGGTAATAAATTAATGATAAAAAGAGAGACCATTGAAAAGAAAATCACCGAGTACCCGATATTTGAATATGCGTTTTTTGATCCGGCAGAAATCAATTTTCGGCAGGCGGTCAGAACGATCTGCCAGATTGAATGTCCCCAATATGGCAAATCATGGTCCTGCCCACCGGCGGTGGGAACAGTGGAAGAATGTGAGAACCGCTGTACAAGTTATGATCATGCGTTTATTTTCAGCACCATTTCGGAAGTCAGTGATATTCTCGATATGGACGAAATGCTTTCAACCAGAGGCGAACATATTCAGATTGTCGAGGAGATAAAAGATAATGTTTTTGGCGAACATGGCGATAAATTGATCCTTACGGCGGAATCCTGCGCCCTCTGTGACGACTGTGCCTACCCGGATGGAGCCTGCCGACATGCTGATAAAATGTATCCTTGTGTTGAAAGTCATGCAATCTCGGTGACTGATATCTGTGAAAAGCATCAGCTGTCATTTATGAATGGCTATAATGTGATTACCTGGTTTGGGATGATACTTTTTTAAAAAAATAAAATTATTCAATATAAAAAATTCAAGGCAATTGCGAAACTAAGGGCGAAGCTCACGCAACTTTTGCAATTACTTATATAAAAATTTAATCAAGAGGTGATTTGTAATGGTGGGAAATGTTGTAGAAATGGCAGATAATCTGATGCGGATTTTTGCCATCATTATTTTTCTGGGAATTGTTTTAACACGAGTAAGTAAACGCGTCAATATACCGGATGTGGTATTGTATATTGCTGCAGGTATTATTATCGGACCGTCGGTCTTAAATATCATTGATTTCAGTGAATTTGCAGTAATCAATCAGGTGATCCTGGCGTTTGGAGCGGCCTATATACTATTTGACGGTGGCAGAGAAATATCCCTTAAAGTTTTGAATGAAGTAAAGATAACCATCGGCCTGCTGGCAACTGTTGGGGTACTGATCTCGGCAGTTGTTACCGGCTTCTTCGCTTGGCAGATATTGCATATTGATTTTATCTATGCACTGCTGTTGGGTGCTGTCATCGCATCAACAGATCCTTCAGTTTTAGTCCCATTATTTAAAAATATGAACATCAGTCCTAAATTGAAACAGACCATCATCTCAGAATCCGCTTTTAATGATGCCGCGGGCGCAATTATTACCTTTGCCATCGTAGGAATAGCTGCTGGTGGCAGCTTTTCGGTGGGTGGAAGTCTCCTGGATCTTTTGAAAACAGCAGGCGGTGGAGTCCTGGTAGGCACAATTGTCGGTTACATCGCCAATAAGCTGGTTTGTGAAGGTAAATTTGGCGTGTGCCGAGGATTTACAGCCGAGATGGCAATCGCTGCGGTCTTAGGTGCCTATGTCATTTCAGAGGCCATCGGGGTCAGTGGATTTATGGCTGCGTTCACAGTCGGCATGGTATGCGGAAATAAGCAGATTTTTAAACTCAAGGCGGCAGAAGATAGTCATGAAATCCATGAAAAATTCAAAGATGTTACCATCTCAATCATCAGAATGATGATCTTTACCCTGTTGGGCGTGCAAATGAATTTCGAGATTATTTCACAGTATTGGGGAGCATCGCTACTCGTAATCTTAGCTTTTGTATTTCTGGCCAGACCGATTTCGGTATTGCTCACCGTGCCATTTGACAGAAAAGCCAAGTGGAATATCCGAGAAATTACTTATTTATGCTGGACCAGAGAAACCGGCGTTATTCCCGCCGCGCTGGCGGGCATGCTGATTACCATGAATATTCCCAATGCTGAGCTGATTTCGGCAGTTACTTCGATGGCCATCATTATCACGCTAACCTTTCAGGCGAGTACCGCAAAATACTTCGCCAAGGTATTAAAGCTTGAGATTCAGCCGGAAAATAAAGTACGATCGAAGTGACGTGCTGTTTGTCAGCTTCGCATCGATGACTTAATGATGTCTGCGGACCAAGGCATTAAAAAAATTCTGATAGTGATATTAAACAAAGAAAGCAGGAATCAAATGGATTATTCATTTTTAGGAATTGAGAACAACCCGATCACCGTGTTTACGGTTGAAGATAAGGAAAAATATTTAGAAGATCCAAACGCAATCGATAAAGGGATTAAAGAATTGGTGGATGCGATCAATGCCATCGACGTATTTTTTACCATGAACGCCTGTCAGGGTTTTCTGATCGAAGCCGAAAGGGACGACCATTGCCCGGAAACCTATGTGGATTTTTATGTGATTAATGAGCAGTACCAACTGGCCAGGATGCTGTTGGGATCGTTGGCCAGCAAATTTAATGCATTAATTAATTGCAAGGTGGTTTACGAAGCTGATTTTGATTTTATTTCAGAGGACGAGGTAGCGGCCAATGGGATGGTAAAGCTGCGACACAGCATTGAGATTTTTGAGTTGCCAGCGGATATGATGAAGACCACCTATGAGGAAATAGTCGGCCATATCAAAAAATTTGCCGAAGTAATCAATAAAAAATAAAGTAAGGACTAATTGAGCGTGTATCAATAGATTACAGTTATTGGCAATGTAGATGTTTGAATTTGGAATATTTTGAAAGCAAGGGGAGAGCTGATGGATAAGAAATACAATGATTTATTTGAATCCTTTTCAATTAACAACCTTGAACTGAAAAATCGTTTTTTTATGGCGCCAATGGGGATTTCGGTTTTCGATGAAAACGGCGCATACACATACGATGCGGTTGAGTATTACGTTGCCAGAGCGAAAGGTGGGGTGGGATTAATCATCACCGGGGCCAATGCAGTAGTAAGCAAGGAGGAATATAATCAAAAATG
Organism: Acetobacterium woodii; assembly: GCA_016213825.1. Taxonomy (GTDB): domain Bacteria; phylum Bacillota; class Clostridia; order Eubacteriales; family Eubacteriaceae; genus Acetobacterium; species Acetobacterium woodii_A. The sequence continues at coordinate 34,425 of JACQZP010000031.1, forward strand.
TTTCTTGCCAACACCAGCTAGACATCCCGAAGCGTATAAAAACATCGGAATAGAAATGACAGAGCGAATTCATGCTTATGGCTGTAAGATATTTGTACAACTGGCAGTTGGTATGGATTGTTTAACGAAAGAAAAACGAGAAGACCCCGCCATTTCATGCAAAGAACTGACGATAGGAGAAATCAAGAAAATTGTCAATCAATTTGCTGATTCGGCTAAAATTGTCAAAGCATCGGGCTTTGACGGTGTTGAAGTCCATACCGGTTATTTATTGGATACCTTTACCCTGTCGCTATTGAATCACAGAACCGATCAATATGGCGGTGATTTAAAAAACCGCCTCCGAATTATCACGGAAATCCTCCAGGCAATTAGAAAAGCCTGTGGCAAGGATTATCCGGTGATCCTCCGTTTTAGTATGAAGAGCTATCTTAAAGCATTGGGACAGGCGGCTTTACCGGAAGAAGAATTTGCAGAATTGGGGCGGGATGTCGGTGAAGCGCTGGAAGCTGCTAAAATTCTTGAAGCCGCTGGCTGCGATGGTTTTGACGTTAATGCTGGCTGGAGTGATTCATCCTATTGGGCTTATCCGCCCACATATTTTGAGAAGGGTATATATTTATCCCTCAGTGAACAACTAAAAAAAGTGGTCAATGTTCCGATTCTGGTGGCTGGTCGAATGGATGATCCTGATCTGGCAGCGGTTGCCTTTGCGGAAGGAAAATTGGATGCCGTGGGATTAGCAAGACCGTTGCTGGCAGATCCTGATTATCCTGATAAAGTAAAGAATAATCAGTTAATGGACATCCGGCCATGTCTTGGTTGCAATGACGGCTGTGTGGGCAGAATATTTGCTGGTGGACATGGCTCCTGTACGGTTAATCCAGAGTGTAATCGGGAATTACAGTTAGGAATTGAATTGGCCAAAGTCCTTAAAAAAGTTGTGGTCGTTGGCGGCGGACCTGCCGGCATGGAAGCCGCCAGAGTCAGCGCTTTACGGGGGCATCAGGTGACGCTGTTTGAATCGAGTTACGGTCTTGGCGGCAAACTGAAGTATAGCAGTCAACGCATTTTGAAAACAGATGATAGCCGGTTAATTAATTGGTATGAAGAGCAGCTAAAAAACTTAAATGTTGAAATGCGTTTTGATGAGACCGCAACAAAAGAAAAAATAGCGGATAGCAATCCAGATATTATTTTTATCGCGCAGGGTTCAAAAGCTAAGCAACTCGAATTTCCGGGGATGGACAGCGAAAAAGTCACCAACGCCATTGATGTAATTTCAGACAAAAAATATGTTGGGCCAAGATGTACTGTCATTGGGGGCGGCCTGGCTGGTTGCGAGGTGGCCCTCCATCTGGCCAAACATCGCCATAAAATGACGATTATCGAACAAGGCTCAGATATTCTGGAAGCCGGCATTCCCCTGGTTCCGGCCAATAAGCAGATGCTTCATGATCTGCTGGACTTTTATCATGTCGAAATTATAACCAATGCCAGACTTAAAGCGGTGACTGAAACAGGTGCCGTGATTGAGGTACAAGGTCAGGAACGAAGTATGCCAGCCCATCATGTGATTATTGCGGTTGGCTTTGAATCATCAACGTCTTTATATAAACAAATAAAAAATGACTACCTCGAGGTTTATAATATCGGCGACAGTCAGAAGATCAAAAACATCCGAGGGGCCATCTGGGATGCTTACGAAGTCGCCCTTTTAATTTAGTTTAATATCACTAATCCGACATTTGTATTGAGTTTTGATTCAAAATTCAACATAAACTAAAGTTTTAACAAAAAATTAACAAATTGACGGTTGACAGATAGTATGTTAGAATCCAATAACTAGGAAATATAGTTGAAGCAAAGAAATGATTTGGTTTAATTTATTAAAAAAGTTTCTTAGATAGCTTGACTGATGAATCTGGAGATCTAATGATTACGACAACATTTAAACGCTACGAAAAAAAATATCAATTGGATGAAAGTCAGTATAAAGATTTACTGCCAATTCTTTTAAACGAAATGAAACCAGATACGTATGGATCTCAAAATGAAGGGTATTCTATTTACAATATTTATTATGATACTCAAAACTATGATGTGATCAGGCACTCACTAACTAAGCCTTACTATAAAGAGAAGCTTCGATTACGAAGTTATACCATTCCGTTGACGCCAGATGAAATGGTTTTTTTAGAATTAAAGAAAAAAATTGGTGGAATTGTCAGTAAACGGCGTGCCTGTTTAAAACTTTATGAAGCTTACAGTTTTATTTCGAAAAGAGAATACCCGCAAGAGTTAAATCAAGTTGATCATCAGGTTTTGAAAGAAATTGAATATTTTTTAGAGAACCATAGAATTGAACCAAAAGCTTTTATCAGTTATGAACGGATTGCTTTTGTAGGGAAAAATGATCCAAATCTCAGAGTGACTTTTGATAGTAACATAAAAAGTCGTCAAACAAACCTTTTATTAGAAAAAGGAGATTTCGGGAATCTTATTATCCCCCAAAATCAATATATCTTGGAAATTAAAATTTTTGGAGCCATGCCGCTATGGCTTGCACAGGCTCTATCGGAATTGAAAATCTTTAGTTCCAGCTTTTCTAAATATGGAAAAACATATAAAGAATATGCAAACGGAATATAAAGTATCCAGGCTAGTTGACAGATAAAAACGACTAAAAGACTAGAAATTTACGTAAAAAAGGGAGAAATGTATTTGGAAACACTTTTTTCATCAGCGATTAATGAAAACTTGACGCTGGGAGCGACATTGAATATAATATTTGCGTCATTAATAATGGGACTGTTTATTAGTATTATTTATATTAAAACTCGGGGCAAAGATGGGTATTCACATGGTTTTACTGTAACCCTGATTATGCTGCCAGCTATTATTGCCATCATCATCCTGCTGGTCGGTAATAATATCGCAAGAGCATTCAGTCTGGCAGGAGCATTCAGCCTGATTCGATTTAGAAGTACAGCTGGGGATCCCATCGATATTTCTTATGTCTTTTTTACCTTGGCGGTGGGACTTGCCTGTGGTATGGGTTATATTGCCTATGGTGTACTTTTTGCGCTAATTCTATGTGCGGTGATGGTTGTGCTCAGCCTCACAAAATATGCAAAACCCAAAGTCAATACGATGCAACTTAAAATTACGATTCCAGAAGATATTGATTTTCAAAACTGTTTTGAAGATATTATGGAGCAGTATACAGTGAGTTATAAGCTTCAACGGGTTAAAACGGCAGATTTTGGTTCATTGTTTGAAATTATATATTCTATTCAACCAAAAGCAGATATGGATCAGAAAAAATTTATCGACCAACTGCGGTGCCGAAACGGAAATTTAAATATTATTTTAAATACCCAAATCAGTGATGACAAGGTCTATTTAGGATAATCGTTAGTTAATCCTTTTATATCGATAAAAATTGATAAGAATAATTTTATTGTAAAACAATCCCTGATAGGCTTTGAGTCTGTCAGGGATTGTTTTATTTATAATACAAAGATGTCCATAAATGTTTTTTTCAATACATCGGCAAAAATTGCTATCTGTGGTTCGTTAGGACGATGGCAGATATAAATGTCCTGATAGGCGGAGGGATTGGCTATTTTTATAAATTTCTTGTATTTTCTGGAATCGGTGTAATAAGAAATATGAAGTGAATCGCTAAAATACAGATAGGGCGTAAAAAAGAGATTTTTATAAGCAAAATCCAAATTATAATGATAAGCAAAATTGATTTTTATATTTTCTGTGGTTTGGAGATAGTCAATTAAGGGTGCAGTTTTGATGACATCATCGAGATCGCCTTTAATCTCAACTTTGAAGCTGATTTAAATCAAGCTCTTTTGCAGTGGCATATTTTGAGTTTAAAGGAACGGCTAAAAAAAGGTTGTTTTTAAATAAAAAGGTACTTTCAATATGCTGTTCAATCATTTCCACTTGATGTTTTTCAATACTTAGGTGGTCGGTAAAAATGATATCGGCCTTTTTTTTGAGCAATAATTCCAGGGATTTTTCAAAGGAGACGGTTTCTTTTTTTACCCGGAGATAGGGATACTTTTGTGAAAAAGTATTGATTGATTTATCAAGAATATTTTCACCCAGATCGCACAATATAATAGAAGAATTTTTAGGCGTATGGTTAGCATTGAAATATTGAAGCATGCTGTCATAGTTGCTTAAGATGTTGTCGATATATTCCAGCAGAACGGTACCATTTTGGTTGAGGTAGATTTTTCGGCCGATCCGGTCAAAGAAGGAGCAGTTAAATTCAGTTTCAATATTTTTTAATACCTTACTTACTGCCGAAGACGAAATAAACAGTTCGTCAGCAGCCAGTGCAATACTTTCGTGTTTGGCAATAATTTGAAACTGTTGCATCTGTAAAATATTCATGGTATCCTCCGAGATAAATTCAGATAGGGAGAAAAGACGTTGTTACACATCTAAACCAGTATAACACATTCCTGACGATTGATTCAATCATTAACCATTTAGTTGATAATTGGAGAAAAAAAGCAAATAGACGTTCCTGCTGATTTCTTATAAGATGAGTGCAAAGAGCTATTTCGTAAAGACATGACAATTGTTGAAAACTTTATTGAAATGCAATTCGAAAACAGGGGGCTTAATATGAGTAAATTTATGGAAGTGGCGGCAAAGCGGGATTATTCAAAGGAATGGCAAGCACCGGGGAGTTTCCCCTGGATTTTTCAGCGACCCAAAGAGCCGATCGAAAAAAGAGCCATCAGTGTTAAAGAAAATTATATTCGTTGTGCAAAAGGCAATGAGCCCTATTGGATGCCAGCATATTTTTATGAGTCCAATATTATCTGGCCGGACGCCATGGAAGAGCATCCGGTGCCGGAAGTGGATGGTTTTGACTGGTGGGGCGTATATTGGATGATGGTGGAATCCGCCGGGGGGATGATCACCAAACCGGACACCCGAACGATTTCTGATTTCACCAAGTGGAAAGAAGAGCTGGAATGGCCGGATTTATCCCTGGTTGATTTTAAAACCGATGGCGAAAAGATTCAAAAGATGCTGGATCCGGAACGACCGCACATCTATGAGTGTGTGGAAGGTGTTTTCGAACGACTCCACGAACTGATTCCTTTTGAAGAAAGCTTGATGGCATTTTATGAAGAACCGGAACTATTGGAAGCGTTTTTTCAAAAAATGGCTGATTATAAGATAGCGTCCACCGCACAAGTGCTGGAGCATTACGGACGAGTGGATGGCGTCTTGTATCACGATGATTGGGGAACCCAACGGGCCGGATTCTTTTCCAATGAAATGTTTCGGGATCAGATTATGCCGGCAACCAAACGATTTCTGGATTATGTAAGAGAAAATGTTGAGTTTATCGAACTCCACTCCTGCGGAAAGAATATTCAATATATCCCGATGATGCTGGAAATGGGAATTGATATGTGGACACCCCAGCTGTTCATCAATGAACCGGACTATCTCCATGCGACCTACGGCAAAGAGATGACCTTTACATTTCCGCTGATGATCGCTCAGGATTGGCAAGAAGAACAAATCCGTAGAGCGGTTCAGGAGTTTGTTGATCATTTCGGCGAAAATGGCCGGGTTATGTGCTGGATCATGCCAGAGACCAATGATCCAGCACAGGATGCCATCGCCAGAGATGAACTTTATCATTATTCGCTGGCGTATTACAATAAACGCTATGGTAGAGAATAATCAATAGCGATATGGCAAACAGAAAAGGCAACCCGTTATTAACTTTTTGATGATGCTGGACGCCGATTGAAAATTGATGTAAGATAGAACCTGTCACGTTTAGTGACAGGTTTTTTAGTGGCGCGGATCTTAAAATAGAAAGAGTAAAAAACAGAGAGGAGACCAAATGACTGATAAACTGCAAAACAAAGGCCTTGTCTTTGCTCTGGCAACCCTCTGCTGCCTGCTCTGGGGGAGTGCCTATCCCTCCGTGAAGATCGGTTATGTTCTTTTCGATATCAATACAACCGGTGCCCAGGTGCTGTTTGCCGGTTATCGTTTTACGCTGGCGGGAATTCTGACCTGGATCATCACCAGTATTTTTTATCAAAGAATAATCGTACCTCAAAAAGAAGAGTGGGGCAGCATGATTAGTCTGGGTTTAGTCCAGACTACCCTTCAATATATTTTCTTTTACATCGGTCTGGCTAATACCACTGGCGTGAAGGCTGCCATTATCAATGCTACTTCCACCTTTTTTGCCATTTTCTTTGCCCATCTGATCTTAAAAAATGAAAAAATGACCTGGGCAAAAATTTTTGGCTGTATTCTAGGAATGGCCGGGGTCATCATCATCCAGCTCAAGGGTGGACAGATCGATAGCGGCTTTTCATTAATGGGTGACGGCTTTCTCTTTCTGGTCTGCGTTGTTTCGGCATTGGGCGCTGTCATGACGCGCATCTTTACTCAAAAAATTGATGCGATGATCTTGACCGCCTATCAACTGATGATTGGTGGGGTTGTGCTTATTATAGTGGGTTTGAGTATGGGTGGAGAAATTACGCAGATTACCATCCCGGGAATGCTTCTACTTGGATATCTGGCAGTTTTATCTGCAGCCGCCTTTACTATCTGGACCATGCTGATCAAGCACAATCCGGTCGGAGTTGTCGCTATCTATGGTTTTATGATTCCCGTATTTGGGGTGATGCTTTCTGGAATTTTTTTGGGAGAACAGTTTTTAAATTTGCGAATAATAATAGCGCTGGCTTTTGTCAGTTTCGGTATCTGGCTCGTTAACAGAGCATAAAAAAACCTCATTACTGAAAAGTGTTTATGCTTTAGTAATAAGGTTTTAGTTATATTTAAATCAGGGAATGGTTTTAAAGCGTCTTGTGAGTTCCGTCACAGTAAGGTGGATTTTTTGTCTGTTTGCATACACAGAGATAAACGGTATCATCTTTTTCGGCTGTAAATGCTAATGGTTTAAATGAAGTTCCTTCATGTGACCCATCGCAAAATGGTTGATTTGAACTTCTGCCGCAGGCACACCAGTAATAGGTTTCACCAGCTTTAACTTCGACTCCAATTGGTTCTTTTCCAGCAACTTGAGCTTTTTCCATAATACACACTCCTTTGTTTTTAATAATGATTTTAATTTAGCATAAAAGTCTTAAGCTTAACCTTTGTTTAGCTTGTTTCTTGATGAATGTTAAATTAATTTGAATTGCAGATCTTGATGAAGTGTTTACCATTTGAGTTTCAATAGGATTTTTTAAAGATCTTGGATTAGGTGTTGGCGAGGAAGCAACCACAGTTGTTAAAGCCGCTTCAGTCATGATTATAGTTGACGAATAAAATACTAAAAAAGAACCTCGTGAGAGGCTCTTTTAATTTATAGAGAATTAGCATAAGTGATCTCATAAAATTCATCGGACAAATCGCAAAGTCAATGAAACTTATGGGTGGTACGATCTGGTTGCCAATTCAGTAAAGAGGAAATCTATAATAAATAAATTATTATATTCATAATTAAATTGTTTGCTGATTAATTGGTATCGGATAAACCTGAACTTTAATGACGCGTTCAAACTTCTGGGCATCATAATTTAAATTTAAATTCGGGAGTTCCTTATCAAACCATTTGGGGACATGTTCGCAGATGATCTCTAGCTGGATGAATTCTTGCTCATTAAAAAAGGGCAGCAGCACCTGTTTGGAGCTATAGGATGTTTTACCGGACATCACATCTTTCAAGTCAATGTAATAATAACCCGGCTGACGTTCATGGATGGCGATGGCCTCCGTGGGTACTTTTTCTTCTGTGCGTTTGTGCTTGGTACAATCTTCAATATGTTTCAGGAAATCTTCCGGATAGCCGTCAATCTCCAACATGGATATCTGAAAGCGTTCAAGTGCCAGGTAGTGGATGCCCCGGATGCGTTTGACAATTAATACCTTACAGTCAGCCAACCAAACGCCCACGTCACCCAAACAATTTCGCAACGCATTGCCATCGCTTAAATCTTCGACGATATATTCTTTTTCCCGGACTAAATGCCAGCCGGAGTTATCTTTTAAAAAAACTTTAATGGTTCCATTTTCGGTAAATAAGGATGTTTTTCCATCCGCATTAACAAGTATTGCTATTTCCATAAGGCCCTCCTAACATCCGACACATTCTGAACAGTCACTGGGACTGCAGGCGCCATCCAGATAATTGCCATCATATAGAATTAGAAATTTATTATCTTTAGTAGTATAGGTAAAGTTATTTTCATTGGTTTTAAACGTAACCTGATCCCGATCGAAATAAATGGATGTGGGTACTTTAAGATAATTATCGCTGAGCATATCTAGACGCAAGTGTTGATAAACTGTTTCACGCTGGCTGCTATTCAAATTTTTTATCACAAAATCACTATTTGTCGTAATGGTAGATAAATTGCCTTCTTCATCAAAACCAATGGAGTTAAAATCGGCATCCATTCCCAGGGCGGTGTAGTCAAAGGCGGTGACTGATCCAATCGGGGTATCTAGGATAATCGGGTGAGCCGGTTCAACCGATTGTAAGGTGCCATTTTCATACAGCTTAAAGCCGATGCGAACCGGAATCGTTCCAACTGGGGTTTCAATTTTGACAATTTCTCCAGGCCAGAGGATCAGGCTGCTTAATTGTCCGCTTTCATAAAAGCGCAGGCCGATGATCCGAGCGGAAAATTCGCCAAAGGGAAATTGGAAATCATATTTTTCAGTAATTTTAGCTTCATCATCCAAGGACCAACCAAAACCAATTTGTCCATTGGTGGGGAAAAGGCTGTCAATGGCGCCGTTCTCATGAAAGGTCATCATTTCAGCGGTTAACGTACCAATCGGTGTTTTGATCTTTTGGCGATCTTCCAGCGCAATACTTTTTAGCTTGCCATTTTCATAGAAGGACAGAGCTTTCATATCTTTTTTTCGTTCATCGGGACTGGAGAAGTGCGGCGTCAAAGCCCCATAATTGGTATGAATGATATTGGGTTTGTTAACCTTACACTCTTTTAAATTGCCATTGTCATAGGTGGTACAGCTTGTTATCCCTTGAATCGGTTGACTTTTATTATTTAACATCAATATCACCCCTTCATAAGGTTTTTAATTAAATCACTTGACCGCAAATAATTCGTTGCTGTCTACGACATTTTCTTTAGCTGTCAGATGAACCGGCTTTATACAATAAACAGCAACGGCTTTTTTGTCAAGTGCTGACCGATATTTTTCAATTAATTTCGCGTTAATCAGTTTTTCGCCATAATAGCCTGGCATGTATTTATTGACCAGGAGATTGAGGATGTTAGCGCCCTCTTCACAGTCGGTTACCTTACGAGCGTCGCCAAAAATCATCACACTGGTGTAGGCTGTGTCGGCATGACAGGGCATCGGATCTACGGCAGTGCCATATTCCTGAAAAACGGTGAAACAGACGTTGGCTGTTTTTTCCAGAAGCTGTACTTTTTTTCCTGAACCCATGCCGTGAAAATAGATGGAGTCGTTGTGCCAAATAAAATTTACCGGCACGGCGTAGGGGTAGGACGCATCTGAAAGTCCCAGAATTCCGATCCTTGTTGTGGATAGAAATGAATCAATTTTACCCTTGTCGGTGCAATCTCTTTTGATGTAACTCACTTTTTCCATTAGAGTTTTCCTTTCTATACTTATATCCTTGTGTTTGACAGGAGGTCTGAAGTAATTTTGGCCAGTGGAAAATAACTCGACTGGCGAAATTACTTCAGTAAAATTAATGGGGCTGGTCAGTCATTAATTTGATTCTGACAATTGTGTTTGGTATTACCAGACATTTAAGATGGTTTCCCGGTTTTTCTTGTACTCCATGTCCACAAACCAGGTGTTGGCAATGGTTTCGGCCAGCCACATGGCTCCGGCATACCCTAAAACCGGATAGCGGTACATGCCCGCTCGGTCATAGACCGGGAAGCCTACGCGGACCATCGGAATATTCATATCCATGGCGGTGAATCGTCCTTTTGAATGACCAAGGATCAGATCGACTTCTAAACCGTCATTCTTGATGCGGTTTTCCAGTTCCCATAAATCGGCATTGGTGATGATTTCCATTTTGTAATCGATGTTTTTTTCAAATTCCTGAATCCGGGGGTCGTCTTTATAATTGGGGTTGTCATCACCCAGTAACAACAGCACTGGTTTCATTTCCATATCCAGACAAAATTGGGCCAGGCCAATGACCAGATCGGGATTTCCATAGATGGCCACCTTTTTGTCGGCCAGGAACATGTGGGCGACATCAGTGATCGCATCAATGGCGATGCCTCTCTCTCGAACCAGTGATTCGGGGATTGGTTTACCGGTCATTTCACTGAGGTTTTTCAGGAAGGTGTCGGTATTGCGGATGCCAATGGGAGTCGGTCCGATGATCATTGGGATATCGAACTCATCCTGAAGATACTTGGCAGTTGAACCGCCTTCATAGCGGTTCAGGGCGATGGTGCCCTGGGCATTGGCCGTATCAACTAGGTCTTCCACCGTGGTTTCGCCATGAGCGACATGGTTACCGCTAGGCATTAGTGGTGCATCAAAGGTTTCTATTTCAAAAAGCACATTGGCTTCAACATCCATTTCAGCAAGCAGGTGTTTTATTGCGGTGACATCGCCGGGATTGACCCAACCGGTGATCAAGTTGATTTTTTCGCTGGGTTCGCTTTTTTTGGCAAAGTAGCTGACAAAATCTTTGACGGCCACATCATAGCCGCTGACCATACTGCCAACAAAACTGGGTGTGTGGATGGGGATCAGGTGGACTTCCCGACCGGGGTATTTTTCAGGAAGCAAGGTTTCATTCATTTTGATGACAACCCCATCGATATCATCACCAATAACCTCGGTTGAACAGGTTGAAATAATGGGAATGACCTTGACATCGGGATATCGCATTAACAAAACATCGACCGCTTCTTCGACCCGATTCAGGGCACCAAAGATGGCGCCGTCTTCATGAACTGATGATGACGCAATTTCGAAGCTTTCCTTAAAATGTTGGGAAAACAGCAACCGGACAAACATAACGCAGCCCTGTCCTCCATGGACAATCCCGATACATTCTTTAATCCCAATACTGGCGTACTGAGCGCCGCAAGGTTGACAGGTAAAAATGGGATTGATGACACCTGCTCGTTCTTTTTCGTTCACTTCACAATACATCATATCACTCCTTTTCTAATAAAGTGGATCATTTAGCTCTTCATTGAGTGATCCGGTAATGGTCAGGTGATCCAAGCGGTTTTTCACATCCTGCATCAATGACTTAATTTCTGGTTTTTCCAGATCTGCCAGCCAGGTATATCGCTCTTTGTAGGCGTCGGCCAGGCAAACGGCATCTACCCAGTAGCATTTATCTTCTATACTTTCGGCGGTAACCGTTTCATCACATAAGAGTTGGGTGGTCATCCCGAGGATGTTTTCATTTTGTCGTTCCCGATCCCAGGTGCGTGAATGAAACTGCCACAAACATTTCTTCATAATATAATCAATTAATTGCTCGACGCGGTCTTTTGTCAATTCATCCATTATTTTTACCTCCATCAGACGGCTTCAGAAACTTTTTTAGTTAAGTATTCCGGATATGTTTTGTCTCGTAAATCTTTGATACAGTCATATTTACCGGTATATTCTCTCAGGGTAGTGGAATTCTTTATTTCATCGCTTAAGTTGACATCGGAAAGTAAGCGCTGGGTTTCAAAACCTACATCGGTTCGTATTTCATCTTTACTGATGTCCAGAAGCGATAATTTGTGAATCGGTGAATATATACCATTGTAAATATCCCGGGCAAACCGTACCCAACCTTCCCAGCCCTTGTAGGGACCATTGTGATAGGCGTGGGCATTGAGATAGGGAACCCGGACTTTTTTGGCCACTTCACCCGGTCGTTTTCCGGTAAAGATAATATCCGGTTCCAGGGTTTCAATGGCTTCCATGCCTTCCAGTTCGTTGGGATCATCAATGGCCAGAGCGCCGACTTCACAACGGGAGACGCCTTTTTCCATATCCTGTTGATGACCAAATTTGGTATAGACGGAGACAACGTTGACACCCATTTCTTCGTGGATAACATTGGCCCAATGCCAGAGTTTTGAGCCGCCTGGCCATAAACACACCTTTTTATCGGTGAGCCTGGCTTTGTACCAGTCCAATTCTGGTTTCCAACGAGCAGATTCTTCGGCAATAATGGCTTCAGCCCGGTCTTCAATCCCGAAAAACATTCCGACTTTTCGGAGTGAAGAGGCCATCGCTTCATGCCCAAATCCATCAATATCAAGACGGGGGATACCGTATCTGACCCGCAGTTCATTACAGATGTATTCTGCCGAACGGGCGCATTCTAAAACGTTAAGTTGGGCCCGGTGCATCCCGCGCAAATCATCATAAGAGCCATTGCCGGTAAAGGTGGAAAGAATCTGGATGCCCATGCGTTTGAAGAAATCCTGCATGACCTCCTGGTCGCCCTGGATATTATATTCACCCACATAGTTGATGACATAATCACTGGTAATTTCCGGTTCCACGGTACCCACTTTCTGGTTAATCCAGGCGATGTTGATTTTATGATGGCCACCGGACTGGCTGGGGCCGCCAAAACCCGGAGAGTTACAAACAAAAATATCGACATCTGGTAGTTCTTCCATGACTTCCTCGGCGATGGCGTTAATATCATCACCAATTAATGCCGATGCGCAGGTTTGGTAAAGAGTCATCCGTTTCATTTCTGGAAATGCTGCAAAAGCTTCCAGGATATTTTTTTTCAATAGTTTTTCGGCGCCAAAGACAATATGCTGTTCCTTCATATCAGTGGCATAGGTATATTTTAATTGAAAATTATCATTATCGCTGATATAGCGTTTTGTCTGCCAGGTATCGTAGGTACAGCCGACGGGACCATGGCTCATGTGGATAACATCCTTCATCGGGGTGCCAATGACATGTTTTGCTCCGCAATAGGCGCAGCCGCGTTCAGATATTGATCCGGGTATGGTGTTTAGATAGCCGAGGGGTAGGGCAGAGGTAAGATCTTCTCCTTCGCCTTTGATAACGGCATGTTTTTCACGTTCTGGAATAGACTCACTGCATTTAAACAAATGATAAGGCATATTCAATCCCTCCTTAATGGGTTGATTTTTAAATAATGGCGGCTTCGCCTTCTTCATCCGTTCGGACCCGGACCACATTGTCAACGGGACAAACGAATATTTTACCATCGCCGATTTCCGACGTTTGATTAATCGCTACGATCGTAGCTAATATCTGATCAACATCCTCATCTTTGACAACAATAGAAAGCTGACGTTTGGGGATATATTTCATCACTCGGGGCTGTTCCAGGATACCTGGTCTAATTTCAATGTTGATCTCACCGATGAGTCCTCGTTGTTTGCCTCTGCCAAGGACCGGTATGGCGGTCATGGCCGGGTACCCCAATTTGTCAAGAGCATCCTTGGTGGCGCCGACTTTTTTGGGGCGGATGATGGCAATTATTTCTTTCATGACATCACCTAAAGTGTGGTGTCGCCGGTACGAACTGCCACAACCCTTTCGACTGGGGTGATAAAGATCTTACCATCGCCAAAATTACCCGTGTAGGCCTTGTATTTTATCAGTTTTAAAACTTCATCCACATGTTCATCTTCAACAACCAGCATGATCACCGTTTTTGGCAATTCATCATAGTGGGTTGATCCCAAGGTAATCCCTTTTTGTTTTCCCCGGCCAAAGGCACTGCTTTTGGTCATTGAAATAAATCCAGCTTCGGCAAGGCCATCGGCGATTGTGTCGGCCGCTTCGGGCCGGATAATTGCGCGTATCATTTTCATTTGGTAACACCTTTTCCTTTCTAAAATTAATCGGCGATGCCGTATTTTACAACCATTGCTTCTAATTCATCCATCGATAATGGTTTAGGGATAACAAAGTTCTTATTTTCGATTATTTTTCGGGCCAGTTCGCCATATTCTTTAGCCTGATTTTCAGTTTCGTCATATTCGACGACGGTTTTTTTATTAAACTCCGCTTTTTGAACAATATTGTCTCTTGGCACAAAATGGATCATTTGGGTGCCAATGGCGGCGGTAAATTCTTCCAGGAACTCGCGTTCGCGGTCGACCTTACGACTGTTGCAGATGATGCCGCCTAAACGGACGCCGCTTTGTTTGGCATATTTTACCAAACCTTTGCAAATATTATTAGCAGCATAAATGGCCATCATTTCGCCGGAAGCAACAATATAAACTTCTTCAGCTTTGCCATCGCGAATCGGCATTGCGAAGCCGCCACAGACAACATCGCCTAATACATCAAAGAAAACAAAATCCAGATCCTCCGTGTAGGCGCCGTTGGCTTCCATTAAGTCAATGGCAGTAATAACGCCACGGCCGGCACATCCGACACCCGGCTCCGGTCCGCCGGATTCCACACATTTGATTCCGAGAAAACCATCCCGGATAACCTTGTCATTGGTGACTTTTTGTGCGCCTTGTTCTCTTAAAACGTCCATCAGGGTTTCTTGTGGTTTACCACCAAGAATGAGTCGGGTGGAATCCGCCTTTGGATCACAACCGTGAATAAAAACTTTCTTGTCATAAAAATGTGCCATGGCGGCGGCGGTGTTTTGCTGTGTGGTGGATTTTCCGATCCCGCCTTTTCCGTAAATTGCTACTTTTCTCATTTTTTTTACCTCAGATAATCTTTCTTTATAAATTATAAAAAGAGGCTACTTAATTCAGTATGATACTGGAATTAAATAACCTCTTTGTTATTCTGTGGATGATGATTTATTTGGATGGTTTGAATAACGTTTGTCACATTTATAATGTTTAACGAAATAAATTTCGGATTCAAATGGCAAATCATAAAAATTAATGATTATGTTTATTATCGATATGTTTAATACTGTTTGATAATGTTTTATATGTTGTTATGTATTTTAATACGTCAAAAATGAAATGTCAACACAATTTAAGTAAATAATTTAGTAGGTCGTTTGCAGGTTTTAATATTCGTTTGGTGACGTTTGTCACATTTGTCGTTCGTATGAGATCGAGATATTGAAAATTCTCTCTATCCATGGAATAATCAACTACTGAATCAGGCGTGCTTGTCGAGGCTAAAGTTGTAATAAAAATGAGACTATGATAAAATTCAAAAATAAGTTGAGAGAAATAGTAATCCGTAAGGATAAATTAATATAAAAATGTTGGGGGCATATGGTGGAAAAGGATTTACTAAGTGCACAAGAAGTTGCCGATGTTTTAAAAATCGCCAGAAATACCGTATATGGGCTTATTAAACGAGGTGAATTATCTTCCTCTAAAGTTGGAAAACAGGTCAGAATATCACGGGGTGAGATTGAAGCGTATTTAAACAGAACCATGAATAGAGAAGAAATCACCTACAAGCAGTCGACTGATCACGCCTTTTTTCAGGAGCGGGATGACCAACCTTTTTTAGAACGAACCCCGGCTGAGGGAGCCCGGCAAAAGGAATTTGTTATTTGCGGTCAGGATATTTCGCTGGATATTTTAATAAATCACCTGAATAATCGCAATGAGGCACTTCAGGTTTATCGTTCCTATCTGGGGAGTTACAATGGTATCTACGCCCTTTATCAAGGTAAGGTTAATTTGGCCACCGCTCACATGTGGGATGGCGAGATAGACGAATACAATGCTTCTTATGTAAAAAAAATGATGCCCGGGGTTCCAGCCTTAATCATGCGAATTGCTCGACGTCAGCAGGGATTTTATGTGCAAAAAAACAATCCTCAAGGCATTTATGACTGGTCTGATTTAAAGCGTCCAGATTTAAGGATCGTCAATCGAGAAAAGGGCAGTGGCACACGAATTCTGTTAGATGAGAAACTCCGCCTTGAAGGGATTGATGGCGAAAAAATCAATGGTTACTTTCGCGAATGCAAGTCTCATTTGGCTGTTGCCAACATTGTCTCCCGGGGTGGCGCTGATGTGGGCGTTGGCTGTGAAACCGGCTGCATGAGTATCCCGGGGGTTCAATTCATTCCGCTGCAAACCGAGTCTTATGATCTGGTCATCAGGAAGTCAGATGCAAAAAAGCAGCCTTACAAGATGATTCTGGAAATCATCACGTCGGACTCCTTTAAAATGGATCTACAAAGTATTTATAATTATGATACTTCAGAGACGGGGAAGATCATTTAAAGTAACTAATGAGAGCTGAAAAATTAACAGAATCAAATTCGCTGATGACTTTGCTCAAATAATGATCAGAAATTAAAACAAAAGGCGTGGCAAAAGTAACTCTAAAAGTTATTTTGCCACGCCTTTGCATCTGAGGTCGGAAGGCTAGTGTCATTTTCCTTTTTTAAACAGAATTGGGAGAAACATAATCAGGCTTCCACCCGCCGCTGCTTAATCAACACCAACGTTACGCCCAGCACCGCCACCCCGAAGGCCAGCACCAGTATCATGCTGGTGAAAATGGATTGAAGATTGTCAGCATTGAAGTTGACGGCCGCGGTGATTTCATTATTCGCTTTAACATACCAGTAGGTGGGGGTAAAACTGGCAATGGTCAGCACATTGGCACCCAGCAGTGCCTGGGGGACAAAGACACCACTGATGAAGCTGGTACCCAGGGCGAAGACATTGGCAACGGCAGACATAGCCCCCCGGCTTTTGACCAAATTGCCGATTAAATAGCTGATGCTTAAGGCTGCCAATGTGAAGACAAAAGAGTTTAAAAGCAATAACAAACCAGTAGCTGTGAACATAAAACTACCATACATGACAAAGCTTGCCGAGATCAGAACCAACCAGGTTAGAACGGCAAAGCTGACATTGCCCAGAATCATCTGAAAATTCATGTTGGTTGAGCGGATCGGGGAGCAGAGATTCCGCCGTTTTAAATCAGTGTCATTGAAAACCAGCATCACTGAGCAGACCCCCAGAATCAGAATGGCAAAAGTGGAATAGGATAGAAAGTTGAAATAATATCCGGATTTTTCGGCATAAGCTGAGTGGGTGCCATTACTGATCATGGTCACTTCACTTTGCTTCGCCAGATCCGTTTTTAGATATTGGTTAAGATCAGTCTGGTTGAGACCGGGCAAATAGGTGGTGTAGGTTTTAACGGTGTTCAGGTATTTATTGATCAGCAGATCCATGTAGATGTTGCTGGTAGAGTCTGGTACGGTTGTTTTTTCCAACTGGACATCCTGGCCACTTAACATCGCTTCGGTAAACCCGGCAGGTACCCGGAGGATATATTCCACTTGTCGGAAGAACAAGGCATCCTGAAGCTTTTGGGTATCATCGGGAACATCGACCAGGTTGGCATTTTCACCTAAGTAGATTTTGAGTCCATCCACTAACTGAGAATCGCCATCGTTATTGATAAAGGCAATATTGACCTTGACCTTGGTAAAATCAGTGTCCTGGGGCGGGTTATAGGTGCTGCTGAGCAACAACGCCAGGACCATGAAAACCACCAGGTAGATCAGGATCTGGCCGCGATTCTTCTGGATTACTTTGAAAAAAGCTTTATAAACTTGCATATTTCTGTCTCCTTAATACAAAATACGTGATCGAACTGAATGCAATGATGAAACCGCACAGCAGCAGGATGTCCGTAAAAAACTGGGTATGGGTATTGTAGTAATACAGGGCATAAAAACTGTCGGTGATCAGATTGGCTGGGTTGAGGTAACCCAGAATTGGAGCTTTGGTCATCACAATATACTTCATATCGGCAGACATCATTCCGGCCAGAAAGGACATGGTCATGGTGGAGCCAATCAGGATACCGATTTTGAGTCCTTCCCCTTTTTTAATGATGGAACCAAGGCAGGCACCAAAGGTCACGCCGGTGAGACTTCCTACCATACAGGTCAGTGCGATGTAGCCTAGTTGATCCCCAAAACTGATGCCCAGAACACCGGTCAGAAAGGTTAGCAGAATCAGCAATTCCAGCAACTGAATGGTTGTGGCAGCCAGCATCGAGGAAATAAAGACCGTCAGTTTGTTTGTGGGAGCCAGATTGATCCGGGCGCCCACAGCGGAGAGGTCTGCCTGAATCGCTACCACTTCTTTTACTCCTAGAAATCCACCATATAAACAGGTCATCGCAATCAGGGCATAAAAATAATTGACAATCGGATCTGGGTTGGAGTGACTGGCCGAAACAGCGGTCAGGTATTCAGTCCGACTGGAAATCCCAGTTAGCATACCATTATTCAGGGCGGCAGGGTTTTGGCTGATAACAGTGACGATGGTCGCAGAAGATTGGACAAAATCATCCAGAAATTCCCGGATAATCGTCTGATTAAGACCAGACTGGTTGACGACCAGGTTGAGATCCGAATCAAAAACGATATAACCATCGATTTGATTATCTTTGAGCAAGGCATCGGCATCGGCTTGGGTCGTATACTTGACAATAAACAGATCATCCGCCCCATCGATGGCTTGTATGAAAGACGGGTTCTGATCCAACTCCTGATTCTGAACCACTGCCACATTTACTTTCAGGAAATTATCGGCGCTCGAAAGGTTGGAAAAGGCCAGGTTAAATAGGGTAGCCAACAAAATTGGGAAAAGAAAGGTCCAGAACATCAACTGCTTATCTTTAAAGATGCACTTCAAACGATAGCGGTAATTAAATAAAAACATCGTCTTCCTCCTAATCTCGTAGTTCTTTGCCGGTGATTTCCAGAAAGACATCGTTCAGAGTTGGCGGTTCAGAATAAATTTTACCGATGGCAATATTCTGATCCTTCAGGTGATCAAGAATCGCAATCAGATTATTTTTCCCCCGACTTGACTTCACGACCAGCTGATGATCAGTTAACTCGGCGGAGATAATGTGTGACAATGCCTGGATTTCGGTGAGATCCAGATTCTCGGGGTTGAGCAGTTCAAGACTGATATGTTCGCCGGATTTAATCATTTTTTTGAGGTCTTCATTCGTACCCATGGCAATGATTTTGCCCTTATCCATGATGGCAATGCGACTGCAGATTTGTTCAACTTCTTCCATATAATGGGAAGTATAGATAATGGTGGCACCTTGGCGGTTCAACTCCAGGATCCCTTCCAGGATATTGTTGCGGCTCTGAGGATCGACGGCCACCGTGGGTTCATCCAAAATGATGAGCTTTGGTCGATGGGCAATACCACAGGCGATGTTCAAACGACGGAGCAGCCCACCACTGAGTTTTTTGGGGTAGAATTTTTTAAAATCATTGAGCCCCACAAAATCGATGGCCTCGGCCACCAGTTTTTTTCGGGTTTGTTTATCAGAAACATAGAGACCGCAGAAATAGTCGATGTTTTCATAAACAGTCAGCTCATTAAAGACAGCCACGTTTTGCATCACAACCCCGATATTACGCTTGATATCATAGGCATCCGGAGACATTGGCTGATCGTAAATTTCGATCGTCCCCTTATCATATTTAAGCAGCGACAAGATGCAGTTGATAGCAGTGGTTTTTCCCGAACCGTTGGGTCCCAGCAGTCCCAGGATTTCGCCCTCCTGAACTTCCAGATTGAAGTGATCCAGAGCAATCAGATCCCCGTAGCGTTTGACCAGATTTTTTACATTGATTACCATAATAAATTCTCCTTTATGTGTTTAATCACGATACTGCGATGAGCTCTACGGTCTGTTTCGCACGAAACAATTGTTACACTGTACATCGTACAGGCTAACGCCTGTTCGCCTACACGTTACACAATTGTTTGTGAAAACTGACTGTAAAGCAATTATTGTTCGTCGTATATCAATATTGCATGGATTGTATTTGTTGATGAGTTTATTTTACGCCATCGGATGTCACATTGTAAGTGACCTGCCTCCTGATTAGGTATGACAAATGTCATCATTTATGTTAAAGTAGTGATAAAATCACATGAGCGATGGGGATGCGATATTGGATAAGATTCGGATGAGGGCTGGTAATGATGAATAAGCTGATTGATAAACTGATTATTTTTGTGTTCTGTCTGGCATTGTATTTAACGACCGTGGACAATGTGTTGTTGATTGCCCCGGTTTTAGTGGCGGTCATTTTCAGTGCTGCGGCAAGCTATTTAAAAGAAGGGTCAGTGACGGTTGGCTTGTTTGTGGGTTATCTGGTGATCTGCTTTTTTGAACCGGTGTATCTCACATTCATTCCGTTGATTGGTTATGACATTCTTCTTTCCCAATACAAATGGTTGTGGACTTTGGCGCTTCTGCCAGCAGCAACAGGATTCACGGAGCTTAGTGGTACTTCAGTGGTGCTGATCCCAATTTTTATGGTGGTAGCCAATTTTCTCAAAAAACGAACCCTTTCGCTGGAAACATTGAGAAAAGACTATAACGGTCTTCGGGATACTACCAGGGAAACCGCCTTGCAGTTAGAAAAAAAGAATAAAATGTTGATGGAAAAGCAGGACTATGAATTGAACCTGGCCACACTAACCGAACGGAACCGGATTGCCAGGGATATTCATGATAATGTGGGGCATATGCTTTCCCGGAGTATTCTGCAAACCGGCGCGCTGTTGGCGACCACCAAAGAAGCACAAACCAAAGAGGGATTAATTCAAATCAAAGAAACGCTTTCTGAAGCCATGGACAGCATCAGAAGCAGCGTCCATGATCTCCACGATGAATCCTTGGATTTGCAGGTGGAACTGCAGACGCTGATCAAGAATTTTGAGTTTTGTCCGGTAAAATTTGATTATGATGTGGAATCCAGTTTAGATAAAGAAGTCAAATACTGTTTTATCGGGGTGGTCAAAGAAGCTTTTTCAAATATCATCCGCCATTCCAATGCTACCGAAGTCTCATTGGTGGTCCGTGAACATCCGGGGTTGATTCAGCTAGTGGTTAAGGATAATGGCATCGGTAGAACGAAACTAGACAGCGACGGCATCGGGCTGATGAACATCGCCGATCGGGTGGCAGCCTTGAACGGCAATGTCAATATTACACCGGATCATGGTTTTAGAATTTTTATTTCAGTGCCGAAAAATGAATAAAATAAGCAACCGAGGTAGTGCCGTGAGCTTTGCGAATAGTTTCGCACAAAACAATTCTTTCACTGTACATCGTACAGGCTACCACCTGTTCGCCTACACGTTACAGAATTGGTTGTGGAAACTTAACGCAAAGCAATCATTGTTCGTTGTTTATAAATTGGAAGAAAAGATGATCATAAAAAGGGGGAACCATGAAAATACTTGTCGTTGATGATGACCGGCTGGTTTGTGCATCGCTGAAAACGATCATTGAATCCCAGGGGGATATAGAAGTGATCGGAATGGGTCACAATGGTCAGGAAGCCATTGCGTTATACAAAGCGTTAAAGCCGGATGTTTTACTGATGGATATTCGCATGGAGGTGATGACGGGACTGGAAGCCGCGGTTGTTATTCTTGCTGAGGAGAAGGAGGCAAAGATATTATTTTTAACGACCTTTCTGGATGATGAATATATTATTAAGGCCCTTAAAATTGGTGCCAAGGGCTATTTGATCAAACAGGATTTTGAAAGCATTGTACCCTCGCTGAGAGCGGTACAGAGTGGGCAAAGTGTTTTTGGTCAGGATATTGTGACAAAAATACCGGGTTTGATGAGTAATTCAGCGCAGAAAGAACAGCATAATTTTGATTTAAGTGATAAGGAACGGGAACTCATCGACCTGGTTGCCCAAGGGTTGAGTAACCGGGAGGTCGCCAATAGTCTCTATTTAAGTGAAGGAACAGTCAGAAATCGCATCAGTGTTATATTGGAAAAGCTGAATCTCCGCGATCGGACTCAGCTGGCCATCTTTTTCTACAAAAACCTGATATGAGAATCCGACGGATAGTTTGAAACTACAAATTTAACCGTTCAGATTCGGCAAAGGGTAAGTTAATAATCGATAATATCGGCAATCAAAGGTAATTCGGGAATTGGTGATTCCCTGATAAAGTTAACAAACCATCGAATGAAAGAGGTGTATTTGTGAAAAAAAGAATGAGAAGCGGGATGGTATCATTAGCGATTGTAACTATGTTGATGTTACCAATGTCGGCC
The DNA here is from genome assembly GCA_016213825.1 of Acetobacterium woodii. Taxonomy (GTDB): domain Bacteria; phylum Bacillota; class Clostridia; order Eubacteriales; family Eubacteriaceae; genus Acetobacterium; species Acetobacterium woodii_A. The sequence goes on from JACQZP010000031.1 coordinate 56,529, forward strand.
TGTGTAAGGGCAGAAGAAACAACAAATAGTTCCAGTGGTGTTTCGACACCATTGGTGTTTGAAGGTAATTGCAGTTATCAGACGCATATCCAAAATGCCGGCTGGCAGGACTGGAAGTCAAAAGAATCATTAAGCGGCACAACCGGTCAGGCGTTGCGTTTAGAAGGAATTAAAATCAAACTCAGCGATTCGCCGAATTTAGGAGTATCCTATCAAACCCATGTTCAAAATGTCGGCTGGCAGGATTGGGTGACTGATGGTGATATGAGTGGGACCGAAGGGAAATCCCTGAGACTGGAAGCAATCCGGATAAAGCTCACTGGCAGCGAGGCTGACAAATATGATATCTATTATCAGGTTCATGTGCAGAATGCCGGCTGGCTGAGCTGGGTCAAAAACGGTGATGTATCAGGTACTGAAGGCAAATCATTGCGGCTGGAAGGGATCAAGATCGTAATTCTGCCCAAAGGGACGCCGGCTCCGGTGAACACCGGGTCCATTAAAAATGTTATTTTGATGATATCGGATGGTTGTGGTTCCAATCAAATCTTGGCGACTGATTACTACATCGATGGAAAAGCCGGAACCCAGATTTATGAACAATTCCCGACTAAACTGAGTATGAGTACCTACTCCCATAATGAGTTGGGTGCAGCTGATGACCTGGTGAGTGTCTATGATCCGGAAACAATCTGGAGCAGTTTCGATGTATTGAAAAATTATCCCACCGATTCATCGGCTGCAGCAACGGCTATGGCCTCGGGGACGAAAACCTATAATGCGGCGATCGGCGTTGATCAGCAAGAACAAGACCTAGTCAATATCCGAGAAGATTTTGAAGCTCAAAATAAGGCGACTGGTGTGATTACCTCGGTTGAGTTCAGTCATGCCACACCAGCCAGTTTTGTTGCCCATAATCTCAGCAGACAAAACTACAGTGAGATTGCAAATGAAATGCTAAAAGACAGTAACACCGATGTGATCATGGGTGCCGGAAATCCTCTGTATGACGACAATGGCAAGCTCAGAACGGTTGTTGAAGATAGCAATTATGATTATGTCGGTGGCAAAGATACCTGGGATAGTCTGGTCACCGGTAATTTGGGAAACGATGCCGATGGTGATGGGGATCAGGACAATTGGAACCTGATTCAGACAAAAGCAGAATTTGAAGCGCTGCAGACAGGAAATACGCCGGAGCGGGTTATTGGCATACCGCAGGTATTTCAAACCCTCCAGTTAGACAGAGCAGGAGATGGAACCGTAGCGCCTTTTACGGTGACAATGAATGATAATGTGCCAACTCTGGATGTCATGGCAAAAAGCGCCCTGAATATTCTGGATAATGACGATGATGGATTCTTTCTGATGATTGAAGGTGGTGCAATCGACTGGGCCAGCCATGGTAATTTAAGTGGGCGTTTAATTGAAGAAGAAACGGATTTCAATCACTCGGTGGAAGCAGTATGTAACTGGGTTGAAGCCAACAGCAACTGGGATGAAACCCTGGTCATAGTGACCGGCGACCATGAAACTGGATATCTTACTGGCGCTACTGGCGTGTATGGTGAAGTGAACAATAATGGCAAGGGTGTGATGCCTACTGTGGCATGGAACAGCAGCAACCACACCAACCAGTTGGTGCCCTTCTTTGCCAAAGGATCAGGGTCAGAATTGTTTAATAATTATGCCAACGGTTCAGATCCGATTAAGGGTGCCTATATGGATAATACCGAAATTTCGTTGGTGATTCGGGATCTACTGAATTAGAATCAGATCCAAACAACCTGTTATTGCTCACATAAATTAATGTGATACGATAACAGGTTGTTTTTCTAGAAAAAAGATGGCAAGTGAAAAGATCAGTCGAGATATAGGTTAAAAGCTTTATTCAGGATACGTTCCAGTTGTTCAGGAAGAATACCAAATACAATCGCAACACCCTCAACATGACAGCTAGAACCGGCCGTTCGATGTTTGTCCGATTCATCTTCAGTAATTGAAAACATGCAGCTGTTGCCTTGGGCATTTAGAAGCGCTTTAATATGACCAATGATGCCACCGAGAGCGGTGACTTGCTGGGACACCTGTTTTAATAAACCATCTAGAATAGTTTCGGATTCTTCAAAAGATGTATCAATATCGAATTTGTAGGAGCCCACCAGACTGGTATCATGGATTTTTACCGTAATGGGATGGTGCGAATGGTGATGTTGTTCTGGTTGGTGGGAAGATTCGGGATGGTCATCATGACATCCGCAGCTGCAATTTTCGTCGTGGTGGTGATGTTTTGAATGATCGGTGTTCATATTGGTATCCTTTCTTATTTAGCACCCAGGATGGCTTCAAAAACAATGGGATCAATACGTTGGGTAGCACTGATATTAAAAAATTGAGCATTGCTGTTGAATGTTCGGATCGAGTCTTCCACCTTTGATAAGCTATCCTCATCGACCAGATCAACCTTGTTGATCAGAATAACTTCCGCTGCATCAAGTTGACCTTCCAGCAGCATTTCCATGGGTCGAAGCAGGCGCAGCCAGCGTTTGGCGTCCGTCACGCAGGTGATGCTGCAATCAAGATCAGGTAAAGAATGGTTGATGGTTTTTCTGATATTCTCAGGGTAGGCCACCCCGGTTGCTTCCATAATAATCAGTTCGGGGTTAAAATCCTCGATGATCTTGTGAAGCCCGAGAACAAGCTCGCCCGCCATGGTACAGCAGACACATCCAGAAAACAGATTGGCGACCTCATAACCACTGTTTTGCAGAATTTTGTCATCAATGCTGACTTCGCCAATTTCGTTTTCCAGGATGACCACTTTGGTTCTGTTTTCGGAATCAGCGCCGATGACATGTCTGGCCAGTTGGATCACGACACTTGTTTTTCCGGATCCCAGAAATCCGCCTAAAATTATTACTTTCATATTATCACCTAATTTTCCTGTTTGAGACTTAAAAAACGATGAACAATTGAGCAGTATGCGAGTTGATGGAAAAACCGTTTATTCAATTCTTCAGTTTAGTTATAGACCGTCTTGCTAAGTTTTCTGGCTTCATCGATGATCCAGCCATTGACTTCCTGAACTTTTGGATCAAAATAATCCAGCGAGGTAATCATCCCATTGAAGATAAATCCACCATCGGTGGCTAATCGATCAAAGGTCTCCCGCACGGCTTCTCGTACTTCTTCTTCATCAACAATTGGCCAGGTACTGGGCATTCTGAATTCAAAACCGCCGTTGATGGCAAGTTTAGAACCGAATTTTTGCTTCATGCCAACCAGATCATTTTCAACCTGAGCGGGATCCCAAACGTTTACACCAATATCGACCATGGAGGGAATCAGATCTTCGCAACGGCCACAGTTGTGGTAAAAAATCGGAACATTTTCGTCCCGGACCAGGTCCAGACATTTTTTATACCGGGGCACAAAGATCTCTTCAAATAATCTGGGAGAAATGAACGGATTAAGTTTTGAAGCGGTATCATCAAGAAGATAGTAACCTTCAGGTTTGTAATAATGCAGCAGGTTTTTGGTGATATAAAGGGAATGCTCCAGCATGTAATCAAGCAACTCTTCGACCTCTTCCTGCTCTTCATAAATGGCACAAAGTCCTTCGGTGAAGCCCATAAAGCCAATGAATTGTTGGAATAAATCAGCAAATCCACTGAGGACAAAGGCGGTTTGATCGGGGTCTTGAACGTATTTTTTTCGGTCTGCCTTAGCGGCGGCTTCCCAGTCAAATCCGGTATAATCTGGCGCTTTAATGACGTCTCGCCATTTCGTGACGTCGGTTAGAATAAAGTCATTGGGTTTGGGCAGAGCGGCGAAATTAATTTCTTCACCGGTTACAAAGGTGACACCCCAGGGGTCAACGCCACCACCAGGGCCTCTAAAACTACCTAAAATACAAGGGTCTGCCATCGTGAGAAGTGGCGCATCAGGGCCGAAAAACGATGATACTGGTACGTATTCAGGCATTTCGCCCCGGGCCACTCGCAAAAAGTTTTCTTTCTGAGTTAAATGAGCTGTCATACTTGTCCTCCTTGAGTATTGAATTATAAACAAGTTTAATATTCAATGTTGGTTTTGTCAATTCTTTTGTAATAATAATTAAATTTACTATAATAACGTTTGCAGATTGTTGGATAAACGTGATGATAGGAGCGTCGTTCTATAAATAATACAGAGATTACTTGAAAAATTAGTGAAGAAAAATAGTTGAATGCGTTTGATGTTAAATAAATTTAAAAGTTTACGTCATCATATTTTAGCGATTGTTGAATAAAAACACGTGAACATTTATAATAATGACTAAATTGAAGCATTGATCTGTTGTTGTATAACGTCGGGACATAACATATAATTATTAAAAAGAGATGAAATTGCTGTGGAGTTGCCACGGCAAGACGATGGATCGATGTTTTTAGATAAGTCAAATCGAGTAGAAAAAGAGGTTGTCATGAGAAATTCAGCAAATCATTTTCAAAGCATGTTCAGGTTTTTAATTAATGTGGTGTTGATTCTGTTGCAGTTAACCATCATTGGTATTGTGATTCTCCAATTTTCAGATTATGCAGTATATGCATATTGGGTAATTGAAGCAATTGCAGTGCTGGTCGTATTGAACATTGTTTATCGAAAAAAAACGGCAGCCTATAAAATATCCTGGATCATCTTTGTCTTGATTCTTCCGGCGGTGGGGATTGTCCTCTACTTTATTTGGGGACGGCAGCATGTATCAAAAAAGTCCAAGGCTCGCTGGGATAAAATTAATCGGAATACTTATGAAAAACTGAGTCAAAATAGGGTTGTTTTTGAAGAGCTAAACGACTCGGGAATAAAAAAAGAAGTAGACCTGGTATATCGGCTATGTGGCCTGCCGGTCTGGAAAAATACCAAAACAAAGTATTTAAGATTAGGGGAGGAAATGCATCGGGCCAATCTGGAAGCCATTATGAGTGCAGAAAAATTCATTTTTTTGGAGTATTTTATTGTAACTGGCGGAAAAATGTATGATGAATTGATGTCGGCTTTGTTTGAAAAAGTGGCTATGGGGGTTGAAGTACGGATGATGGTCGATGAAATGGGTAGTTTATCAACGCTACCAAAGGATTTTTATCAAATCTGTGCCGCACATCAGATCAAAAGCATTCCCTTTAATCCGTTGTCAGCTTCACTTTTTAAATTTATTAGCTTTCGGGATCATCGGAAAATGACGATCGTGGATGGTAATGTGGCCATTACCGGTGGAATCAACATCGGGGATGAATATATCAATGAAAAAGTAAGGTTTGGACATTGGAAGGATATGGCCGTGCATCTGGAAGGGGATGCGGTTTTTAGCCTGACAACCATGTTTCTTAACATATGGGAATACGTCTCTGGGGAATCATCTCAAATTGAAGATTATCGGGGTACCCGGGAAAGTCCCAAAGCGGATGGTCTGGTTATGCCCTTTTGTGATGGCCCGACTAATTTAAAAAATCCGGCGGTCAATACCTATATGACTGTTTTTAACAATGCCAAGGAATATATTTATCTTACAACGCCCTATCTTATTCTAGATACCGACCTGACAAATTGTATTTTATTGGCGGCACGTAGTGGCGTCGATGTCCGCATTATTACTCCGGGGATTCCTGATAAAAAAATGGTTTATGCCACAACCCGGGCCTTTTATGGGGATCTTTTAGCTGAAGGGGTGCGAATTTACGAATACGCTCCGGGATTCATTCACGGAAAGGTTCTGGTAACAGATGATCAGGTGTCAATTGTTGGATCAATTAACATGGATTATCGTAGTCTGACCTGGAATTATGAATGTGGAACCTGGATTTATGGGTCTGAAACGGTGTTGGAGATCAAAAAAGATCTGTTGGACTGCATTAATGTAAGTCGAGAGGTGCGCTATGCGGATTGGGAGAAATCATCATTTATTAAAAAGGTGGGGCAGTCTGTTTTAAGAATCATGGGTCCGTTGATGTAATTAAATAATGGAGGAAACGTTTATGAAGATAGTTGCAGTTCAAATGAAGGTTGCGTTAAAACAGGTCGAGCAAAATTATGCCAATGCCGAAGCATGGATTCGAAAAGCCGCAACTGCTGAAGCAGATGTGGTGGTGTTGCCGGAAATGTGGAGCGGTGGATTTATTACCAGTGAGTTGGATGAGCGGCTGGCAGATGTGGATGGACAACGTACGCGAGCATTTTTGGCAAAACTGGCTGGTGAACTGAAGATTAATATTGTGGGTGGCTCGGTGGCAACTAAAAAGGGCGCGGATTATTTTAATACGTGTTACGTAGCTGACCGCGAGGGCCGTATTATAGCAGACTATGATAAGGCTCATTTGTTCAGTTTTGCAGGCGAAGACCAACGCTATCGTTCTGGTGATAAACTGGCGACTTTTCAACTTGATGGGATAGCGTGCGGCGTTGTGATCTGCTATGAGATCCGTTTCCCTGAGTGGTGCAGAAAACAAGCCCTAGCTGGGACAAAAGTCCTTTTTATACCAGCCGAATGGCCCTTGCTGCGGGTGGGTCACTGGCGTATTTTAAACCAGGCCAGAGCCATCGAAAACCAGATGTTTGTAGTGGCTGTCAATGGCTGTGGTGATGCGATGAAAGATCGTCAAAACGCCGGGAATTCGGTGATCATTGATCCTTTGGGAAATCTGCTGGCCGACGCCGGAGAAGTACCACAAGAAAAGATGATTCTGGGGGATCTGGATTTGGCCGAGCTGGATAAGATTAGAAATAACATGACCGTCTTTAATGATCGGAGAATCGATCTTTATTAATTTAATGAAAAAATTTAATAAAAATAGCAGTAAAAAATAATGTGAGATTCGTTACCGGGTGGCAGGTCTTTTGGTAGCGTAATAAAAAAGTGGGATAAGTCGTTTAAAATTGATCCTGGCGGGTATGAGGACAAAAGGAATGCATGTGAATAAGCCCATTTTATTTGATTTATTCTGGTTGAAGATGATCGTTTAATCTTTGGAAAATGGTAAGTACGATGATTGAAAGTTTAAGGAGGCTAAAATAATGAAAGCAATGCGAAAACAAGTCTTCAGTTGGTTGATCATTTTAAGTATGTACGTCAGTCTCATCCCGATGGGGGTCTGGGCCGAAGAATTAAATGAAGCGGTCGGGCTAAGTGGCAATAATGAAACGATCGGGATGATGGATGAAAGCCAGATATTGGACATGAACGTTAACCCTCCGGGAATTGATATTAGCAGTATCCAATCCGGTGACTACTGGTATGAAAATATTGCTGGCGGCATAAAAATTGTATCGTATACCGGAAGTGGCGGAAATGTGGATATTCCATCGACGATTGATGGAAAAAGCGTATTGGAAATTGGTGCCGATGCATTTAACGGAAAAAGTGCCTTAACAGGTGTCAATTTGCCAAACAGCGTAACCGTACTTGGTTTACGTTCTTTTTACAATTGTCCGAATCTGGATTCGGTGTTTTTAGGAAATGGGTTGGTAACCATTGGAAACGGCTCGTTTTGGGGAGCAAAAGCACTGACCAGTATTATGATCCCGCATACGGTCACATCGATCGGTTATGCAACCTTTGCCAGTTGTGACGCGCTGAAAAAAATCACTTTTTTTAACAGTTCGATAACTTTTAACGGGCAGGTATTTGGGACGATTCCAAACCTGACAATTTATGGGTATTCTGGCTCCACCGCAGATTCCTATGCTTACGCCAATACCAGACCCTTTGTGGCCTTGCCACCTTCTTATGTGGATGTCTATTATTCCACCCATGTCCAAAATGTTGGTTGGCAGGCATCCCAAAAAAATGGTGAAATCAGTGGCACGGTTGGTCAGTCATTACGTTTGGAAGGAATCAAAATTCTGATTGATAATAGTGAGGTGAATGTGGTGATCGAGTATCAGACGCATGTTCAGAATATTGGCTGGCAATCGATGGTCAGCAATGGCGCACTTAGCGGAACCACCGGCCTTGGTCTGCGATTGGAAGGAATCCGTATCGAGCTTGACGGAACGGATGTCGGAAAATATGATGTCTATTATCGTGTTCATGCCCAGAATTTTGGATGGTTGGATTGGGCGAAAAATGGTGAAAGTGCCGGAACTCAAGGCATGGGTCTACGACTGGAAGGGATTCAGATCATTGTTGTCCCAAAAGATTCGGCAGCACCGGGGTCAACTGCCTTCCCTTTTATGAGCAGTTTAAATTAGACGAGAAAAGAGAACTTAGAATAGTGATACAAGCTATTGTGGTATCAGTTAAGGTCTCGTTTGCAGTTTGGTGAACAATTTCGTCGGTAAAAAAGTATTGGTAATCTCTGATGAAAAAGAGGGCCGCAAGTTCAGGACGACAATGCTGAGCTCATAAGAAAGTTTGAAAAATAACCAATGGAGGAAAACATGAGTATATTTGATATTATCGGGCCCATTATGGTTGGGCCGTCCAGCTCCCATACTGCGGGAGCGGTGAAAATTGGTTATCTTTCAAGAAAACTGATGGGTGAGAAGATCCATTTGGCAAAGATTTATTTGCACGGATCGTTTCTAACAACAGGGAAAGGCCATGGCACCGATCGAGCCCTAGTTGCCGGATTGTTGGGAATGAAACCGGATGATATTCGTATTCCACAAAGTTTTGCGCTGGCTGAAAAAGAAGGGATGGCTGTTGAGTTTGGCGGCATTGATCTTCGGGAGGCACATCCCAATTCGGTGAAGTTGATTTTGACCGGGGTATCTGGAAGGGAACTGGAGATTCTGGCGTCGTCATTAGGCGGTGGACGGATCCGGATCAATCAGATTGATGGTCTGGATGCCAGTTTTTCTGGGGACTATCCTACTTTAGTTGTTCATAACCTGGATCAGCCGGGCTATGTAACCGAAGTGACATCCATGCTCAGTCATAAATCCATTAACATCGCCACAATGCAGCTGTATCGCGATCATCGCGGTGGCGAAGCAATTATGGTATTAGAATGTGACGAGGAAATATCACCGGATTTCATTAGTTGGCTGAAAGAGCGGAAAGGGATTAGAAAAGTGATTTATCTCAGTTTGGAGGAATCATCGTGAGTTTTAAAGCGTTACAAGAAATTGTGGATAAAGCAAAAGAAAGCGGTAAAGCGTTTTGGGAAATCATTCTGGAAGATGAAATCAATGAGAGTCAGATTTCCAGAGAAAAAGTTCTGGAAAAAATGGAAAAATTATTTTTAGCCATGAAAGATGCAGATGATAATTATAATGGTCATTTAAAATCTCCCAGCAAACTAGTTGGAGGAGACGGAGAAAGAATCAGTGAAGCCCGAAAAAATCAAACGATGATTTGCGGCGATTTCATGGCACAGGTTATGGAAAAAGCCATTAAAATGGGAGAATCCAATGCTTGTATGAAACGGATCGTAGCAGCTCCGACGGCGGGTTCCTGTGGTGTCATTCCCGCTGTCTTATTAACCTATCAAAATGAAAATAAGATCGCTGAAATGAAAATGATCGAGGCTTTGTTTATAACTGGCGGTATTGGTCAGGTGATCGCCCATCGTGCTTCGATTGCCGGTGCCACTGGTGGTTGTCAGGCGGAGATTGGTTCGGCCAGCGCCATGGCAGCAGGAGCGATGGTATATCTTGCCGGCGGGGATGAAGAAGCGATTGTTCATGGTGCTGCATTAGCCCTGAAAAGTTTATTAGGTCTGGCCTGTGATCCGGTTGCCGGGTTGGTGGAAGTCCCTTGTGTGAAGCGAAATGTGATTGGCGCATTTAACGCCCTGGCGAGTGCCGATATGGCCTTGGCAGGGATTCGGAGTCAAATCCCTCCCGATGAAGTCATCGATGCCATGCGCTCCATAGGCGATGCGATGCCCAGCTCGTTAAAAGAAACCGGTGAAGGGGGCTTGGCAAGGACTCCCAGAGGGATGCGTATTGAAGAAGAATTAAAGAAATGAAGGCCGATTAAAAAAAATCAATTACCCCGTAATAAATAATCAATTAGCTGGATTAATGCAAACTGCTAACAAAAAAAGAATTGAAATAATAAAAAAAAAGCAAAAAAAAATTTTAATGTGTTATTTATAGAAAAAGAGGGTAAAAATAGTATCGTAATGTATAACTGTGTAATTTCATACCAATCCGGGTGTGATGTATGCAGCAAACGATTCCATTGAAAGGAGGAATAGTGAAGTGAAAAAAATGTCGAAATTGATGGCTTTGTTGCTGGTAGTGGTGATGGTGTTGATGCTTGTACCGGTATCAACCTTTGCCGCAGAAGAAGTTGTTGTAGAAGAACCTACCCTAGTTGTACTAGCAGTTGAGGGGGCCCCTGTTGATGGGACTTTGACTACAGCGGTTGAAACGCCTGTAGCTGAAACACCTGTAGTAGAAGCACCCGTGGTGGAAGCACCTGCCGTAGTAGCACCAGCGGTAGTAACACCAGCGGTCGAAACTCCAGCTGTAACAGCACCGGTAGCAGCAGCTCCCGTTGTTGAAGAACCTGCAGTTGTTGAAACACAGGCAGTTGACCAAGGAACCATTGAAGTCAAGGCAGTTCCCGCATTAGGTTTATGGAGAGATTCCGTAACATTTATTGACGTACTTCTTAACAGTGTTGGCGCTGACTACTCATATGATGCAGTAGCAAATGCATTGACACTCAACAATTTTGTTGGTCGAGAAGTAGTTGCATCAGATATGGGCAGCAATTTTGCCATGATTCTCAAAGGCACCAATATTGTTGCTACTGATGATACTTGTGCGATTGATGTAATGGGGAATTTGACCATGAGTGGCGATGGCGAATTAACCGCAGTTGCAGCTAATAATGCAATCCATGTAACAAATGGCGATCTCGTTATTAACGATGGCGATTATGAACTGTATGCGATTACTGGCGTTGGCGATGCCGCTGCTGTTAATGTTGAAAACGGCGATTTAATCATCAATGATGGTTGGGTTGACGCAACTGCAGTTAACACAGGAACTGGTGGAGCATGGGGACTCTGGGCAGACAATGATCTCGTTATCAATTGTGGCGATATCGATGTCGTTACGGATTCAATCAGTGGCCGAAGTACAGGAATTGGAGCCGGTGATGATGCAATCGTTAAAGGCGGATACACAACTGTTAAGTCAACAACCGAAACTGGTATAGCAACTGCATTATATGCAGATAGCTGGGTTGTTATTCGAGATGGGATCCTGGATCTTTGTACTCAAGGCGGAGTTGATCCTTTAGCTATTTACGGTGGTGACGGCGTTTATATCAGTCCTTGCTATGGTGATGTAGATCTTACCGCATCTTGCTTGTATCTGGAACCAGGTTGTTGCGGACATTGGAATCACCATCATGCAACATCTTCTAACCCCAAAACTGGTACTCAAGACATGGCTCAACAAGCTTTAATGGCTACCATGGGATTACTGGCACTGCTGGGAATGGCTTATCTGATCAGCAGAAAAGAAATCAAAGCATAACACACACTATTCACGAAAGAAAAGCGGTGCAGCTGACTAAAACTAAGGGTTTTAGCGGACTTCACTTGTAATTAGAAAAGAACTCCAATTTCTGATCAATTCTACGGAACGATCAGGAAGCGGAGTTCTTTTTCTGTATTTGAAGGAATTAAGCGTCAAAATAAACATCATTCATCGAATGATTATTCGCCAGACGAGCGCCTTAATTTGCTGGCAATTAGATGAGCTGAATTAAATTAATGGCAGCTTATAATATTTTTAACTGGAGTTGTTAAAATATTTCATTGACATCGATTACTACTGTAGATAAGATTATTTGTAAGTAAATGGATCGACCGATACGTTTTAAAATATTTAAATAAGAGGGATAGCAATGGATGCAAATGATCGAACAAAAGAACGGTTGGCAAAAGGGATCAAAGCGATAATGGTTAATAAAGCTTTAGATAAGATAACCGTAAAGGAAATAGTAGATCAAAGTGAGTTAACCAGACAAACTTTTTATCGCTATTTTCAGGATAAATACGATCTGGTTAACTGGTACTTTGATAAGTTGGCACAGCAATCCATCAAACAAATGGGCGTCAGCTTAACTCTAGAAGAGGGATTGACACAAAAATTTGCATTTGTCCGGGCAGAAAAAGATTTTTTTACAGCGGCATTTAAATCAAGTGATTGCAATTCAATTTATGATTATGACTTAAAATTAATTACTGATTATTATACCAATCGGATTGTCCAAAAAACTGGGAAACCATTGGATTCGGATGACAAATTTTTATTGGATATGTATTGTCAAGGATCAATGGATATGACATTCAAGTGGGTAACTGAGGGAATGATTATGGAACCGGAAGAATTTGCCAAGTTGTTAATTGATGCGATACCTGAAAAACTCAAACATTATTTGTTATTTTTGTAATAGTCAAATAATAATCATTTTAAATAAGTAGCCAACTTGTAGCTGATTATATTCGAGAAGGATAAATGCAATCAGCTACAAGTTGGTTTTGAAGTTTTTTGCTTTCAAAAGTTACACTTAGGCAGAGTTGTAACTTTTGTGACAGTTCAAGGGCGTTGTCAATTGAATCATGACGATAATTTGATAAAATTAAAACCATAAATGTAACTGTTTACAGTTGCTGAAATTTTGGAGGTACTCTAATGGCAAGAACCTATTATTTTCCACCAGTAGTAATTATGGAACCCGGTGCAATTGAATTGATTGCTCCTGAAATTAAACGAATGAACGTGAAAAAAGCCCTTGTTGTAACTGATAAAGTCCTTATTGAAGCAGGAATTGTTCAAGACGTATTAAATGTTTTGGATAATGCCGGAGTAGCATATTCAATATTCTCGGATGTTAAACCAAACCCAACGGTAACGAATGTCAATGCCGGACTGCAGGTTTTGTTAGATAATGAATGTGATTTTGTCGTTAGTATTGGTGGCGGTTCGCCTCAGGATACGGCCAAAGGGATTGCGATTCTGGCAACCAATCCAGGAGATCTTCGGGATTATGAAGGAGTCGGGAAAACAGCTAATAAATCACTACCGATCGTGGCGATAAATACGACCGCCGGCACTGCCAGTGAAGCAACCATCAATTATGTCATTACGGACGAAGATCGCAAACTAAAAATGGTTATTGTCGATCCCAATTGTTTAGCAACGGTTGCTGTGAATGATCCCAATTTAATGATAAAAATGCCGAAATCACTAACCGCAGCAACGGGCATGGATGCCCTTACCCATGCAGTTGAAGGCTATACTTCAGCAGGCTTATCCCGGTTCACTGATCTTTTTAATTTAGAAGCCATCAAAGCAATTTCTGGTAGTTTGAGACAAGCAGTTGCCAATGGTGAGGATGTCGATGCCCGGGATGATATGGCTTATGGACAGTTTGTAACTGGCATGGGCTTCTCAAATGGTGGATTAGGTATCGTTCACTCAATGGCTCATCAATTAGGTGGATTCTATGACCTGCCTCATGGTGTTTGTAATGCCATCCTGTTACCCCACGTTGTTGCCTTCAATGCCGATGCCGTTGGCGATCGCTTAAAAGACGTTGCAGAAGCAATGGGTGTTGATGTTGCTCATAAAAGCCGGGCAGAAATCAACGAGCTGGCGATTGAAGCGATTAAAACCCTGTCTAAAGATGTTGGCATTCCTTCGGGATTGGCAGAAATTGGTGTTAAAGAAGCGGACTTCGGCGAATTAGCGGATCTGGCTTTGGCCGATATTTGCACCGGTGGAAATCCCAAATGCCCAACTAAAGATGATGTAATTGCTATTTATAAGGCGGCTTTCTAAAAAAACAATCCAATAATCGAACTTGCTATAGAAGCTTAAACTAGTTGTTCAGAAAGCCATCACGGTTGCCTAAATTGGTTTGGATGGATTGTAGTCGAATAAATAATTGAAATATTTTAAGGGATTTGTCCTGTATGGGATAAATCCCTTTTATTTATTTACTGAGCTTTATCAATGATAAAACTCAGTAAATGCTCATAGATTTCAAAATAATTGCAATTAATACGAAATTTTATTCATAGATCATAAATTTTTTTCAAATATTGGGGTATATTAATTGACAGTGTTATAAAATAAAAACCATTTAAAAAGAGGGGATGACATATGAATGACAGTTTTTACAAATCCGTAGTTGAACACTCCCCAGTAGGGTATGCTTATCATAAAATTATCTGTGATCAAGCAGGAAATCCTTGCGATTATGAATTTCTGGAAATCAATAGGGCTTTTGAAAAATTAACGGGGCTTATTGGCACCGAAATAATCGGGAAGCGAATAACTCAGGTGCTTCCGGAAATCGTAAATGATGAATTTAATTGGATTGCATTTTATGGGGACGTTGCTTTAAACGGTGGCGAAAAAGAATTTGAACAGTATACGGCAGCTTTGGATATTTGGTGTCGGGTAACCGTATATACCCAAGAGCCAGGCTTTTTTACAACTAATTTTGTTGATATTTCTAAAGAGAAGACGCAATTAGAGGAGTTGAATAATTTTTTCGAACTAAACTTGGACTTGTTATGCATTGCTGATACCGAAGGAAATTTCGTAAAGACAAATAAGTCTTGGGAGGATATTCTGGGCTATACCTGTGAAGAGTTGATCAAAACAAAATATCTTGATTTTGTCCATCCTGATGATCTCCAAGCTACCCGAGAGGTCATGGACAGGCTTAATGAACAGAATCCTGTGGTCAATTTTATCAATCGATACCGAGCCAAAGATGGAACTTATCACTGGATTGAATGGAGTTCACGGCCGCAGGGAAAGTTTGTCTATGCAGCCGCACGGGATATCACTGATCGAAAAAAATTGGAACAGCGATTGGAAAAACGGATGTTGGAGTTAACCAGGCCGCTGGAAGATGCTGGTAATATTAATTTTACCGAATTAATCGATCTGGCTGACATTCAAAAATTGCAGGATGAGTTTTCAGACGCTACCGGTGTCGCTTCGGTGATCACCCTTACGGATGGAACGCCCATAACAAGAACCTCAAATTTTACCAGACTTTGCGAGAATATTATTCGAAAGACCGAAAAAGGCCGCGAAAACTGTTATAAATCGGACGCTGACATTGGTGCATATTCGGCTGATGGACCCATCATAAAAACCTGTTTAAGCGGGGGATTGTGGGATGCCGGAGCGGCCATTACGGTTGGTGGCAAACATGTTGCAAATTGGCTGATTGGCCAGGTAAGGGATGAAAATCTAAAAGAGGAACAATTGGTCGCCTATGCCCGGGAGATTGGTGCAGATGAGGCGGAAGCATTAATGGCATTTAGGGAAGTTCCGCAAATGTCCTTCTGGAGATTTGAAAAAATAGCAAAGTTGCTTTATACAATTGCCAATCAATTGTCGAATTTAGCTTTTCAAAATATCCTGCAGGCGCGTTTTATTAATGAAAAACGGCGGATCGAGAAGGAAATTCTGTACCTCAGTTATCATGATTATTTAACGGGGCTTTATAATCGCAGGTATTATGAGCAGGAATTGATTCGTCTGGATAAAAAAGAAAATTTGCCATTAACCCTTTTATTGGGAGATGTGAATGGTTTGAAACTGATCAATGATACACTGGGACATCTGCTGGGGGACGAGTTACTGATCAAGACGGCTAGGATTATTAATCAGGTGTGCCGAAAAGATGACATTGTCGCCAGACTTGGTGGCGATGAGTTTATTGTGATTTTACCTAAAACAGAAGGTTCAGAGATTACTGAAATCATCGAAAAAATAAGGAAACTGACCTCGGAGGAAAAAGTTGGTGGCATGGATGTTTCCATTTCGTTTGGACACGAAACAAAGAAGAATGAAGAAGAAGACATTGAAGAAATTTTTAAACGGGCCGAAGATGACATGTATCGCCACAAGCAATACCAAAGTGCCGCAATGAGAATTAGACAAAAATAATAAACCCACTGTGAAAACGGTGGGTTTACTTGATTGATTATTGATTATATTGTCATTGATTAGGCTGTCAAAGTGATTAAGATGAGGTAATGTTTGGTGGTGAGATTTCATCAATCGGTGTTTAGCTTAACACCGGTTGATATTAAACTTCTAATTGGCGAGGGTAAGTATAATCACTTTCCATAGGTAAAAAGGTGTAACCTTCAGATTGTAGGGTCTCAATTATGGTGGGGAGGGCTGCTCGTGTTTCTGGTTTAAGTTCAGCATGACATAAAACGACCGAAACATCGTGACTGCGGCAACCGCCAATAATTGTCTGTGCAACAACATCCTTCAGTGGAGGATCTGAACTACCATCGCCGGAAGAGACATTCCAGTCACTGTAATTCCATCCTCGTTTTACAATCCCTTGAACACAGGTTTCGTTAGCATTTGAAGAACCACCTGGGAAGCGAAAAACGTGGCTGGTTTCGGTTTGACCGGTTACCTGTTTTTGATATTGATCCAGCTGATCAACATCAGCATAAAATGCCTCGGGATTGTTATAAAGACTGTAATCGTGACTGCTGGTATGATTAGCCAGGGTATTTCCGTCAGCAACAATTTGTCGATACATAGCTTTAGCATTCTCGCCATCGTGAAGAGTTGTAAAGAAGGTGGCTTTGGCATCATATTCATTAAGTATATCCAGAACCTCCCCGGTGTGTTCAGTGGGACCATCATCAAAGGTCAGAAAGACAACCTTGATTCCATCAGTGTCACCGCTTCGAAGGCGTGATTTGATCGTTTCTAAAGGATCGGTATTTTTGGGGGATGTGGCAGTAGCGTTTGCTTCTTGCTTGCTGTTGGCCGTGGTGGGGGTGTTTGCAGCTTTAGGGGTGTTGTTTTCAGTCGAATTTGATGACGAAGACGTTTGCAAGGCCAGTCTCTGGGCATTAAAAACTTCAACCATTTTGGTCATCAAAAAAAACAATGACATGGTAATCATAACAATGAGAATAAGGCTCATAAAAGAGAACGTTATGAAACGCGGTAAATTCTTTATTTTTACTTTTGGAGTCGACTTTTTTCTCATTTTTACCTCAGATTCTTTATCGCACACAAAGCTGTCAAACAACAACTGCTGCAAAGATTAATTATTTTTATTGTAGCAGAAAATCAACCAGATGTGTAAATAATTTCGATTATTTAAAAAAAATTTGATAAAACAACAGAAGTTATTTTGAATACGATTGAGTGACAGCCCAGGGTTGAATTTAAGCAGATCTTATGTTAGGCTATTCTTATTTAAGGAGAAAGCCCGTGGACATTATAATAGTGATTAGTCAGATGTTGGAGTTATTTCTGATTCTGACATTAGGATATATTTCAGCAAAAGGAAAGATTGTCAGCCCCAAGTTCGGGACACAACTCTCGAATTTTATTTTAAGCATTACCCTTCCCTGTATGATGATTGCTTCAGTGGCAACGATGCCAGACGATACAAATAAAAATGATGTACTACTAATGTTTGTCATTGCCATTCTTTTTTATGTAGTCATGCCCGTTGTGGCCTATGGTATTACGAGAATACTGCTGGTAAAAAAAGAAGAGCGCAATTTATACATGTATATGACCATCTGGTCCAATGTCGGATTTATGGGTTTTCCGGTGATTGCATCGATCTTTGGAGAAGGTGCGATTTTTTATGCCACCATTTTTAATCTTATTTTCAATATAAGTAACTTTACCCTTGGGATTATGTTGATGTCAAGCGAAGGAAAAAAAGCTCTGAGCCTAAAGAAGCTCCTATCTCCGGGAATGATTGCTTCAATTGTTGCTGTGATAATGTTTGTTGCCAATCTTCGGCTGCCAGAAATTCTGAATGCAACCTTAAAAACTGTTGGTAGTACCACCACCACCCTGGCCATGATTGTTATTGGTATTGCTTTATCCAACATTCCAATCAAGAGTGTCTTTACTGAGATCAGACTATATCCTTATGTTATTATTAAGCAGATTCTGCTGCCCTTATTTGCATGGGAGATTTTAAAAAATATCATCACAAACCCATATTTGCTGGGAATTGTAATTGTCATTATTGCGATGCCGGTGGGAACCTCCTCGGTATTGTTCGCAAATCGATATGAAAATAATGTTTCACTTGCCACTAAAGGTGTTTTTATTACGACTCTGGCTTCGGTATTAACGATCCCGATTATCAGTTATCTGTTGCTTTAACCATGTCTAAATTATAGTAAGAAGTCCGTGACTAATAAACGATGAACGGAAGCACACAAATTTGTTTGTACAAGATCGATTTAAAGGCATTTTAAAAATATAATGTATTTTCTGAAAAGTTGTGCTAAAATGATTTACAATTTAGTGGGAACTAAAAAATCATTTCCCACAGTAAGGCGGAGAAAGTAACAATGATCGAAATAACAGAAGTTTTGGATTTGGCAAATGGAAGTGGATTTACAAGAGCGGCGAAACTCGATGTAGCTTCCATTGAATTAAACCCGGAAGTTAGAAAAATGTGTGCCGATAACAAGTGTCAAATTTATGATACGAATTGGGCATGCCCTCCGGGATGTGGAACATTGGACGAATGTGGAGCGAAGGTAAAAAACTATAAATACGGTGTGATTCTACAAACCACTGGCGAATTGGAAGATAGTTTTGATTTTGAAGGCATGGAAGAAACCAAGGAAAAACATAATGCCAGCTTCGATCGATTGGTCAATGCATTAGCTGAGAAAGAAGTCGATATGCTGCCATTGGGGGATGGGTGTTGTTCCCTATGTAAAAAATGTAGTTATCCGGATGAACCATGTCGATTTCCAGATAAGGCATTTTCATCAATGGAAGCCTTTGGGATTCTAGTCAGCGACCTGTGTAAAGCGAATGATATTGATTATTATTATGGACCCAATACCCTTACTTATGTTGGCTGTGTTTTATTTAATTAAATAAGCTGGCGGCGACAGTTACCCATAAAGATCATCTAATCTGCAGTAGACGCCCCTTCTCATAATGGATTTTTCAATCTGTTTTGAGAAGGGGTATTTATTTACGTATGACAGAAATAAGTTATGCAGGTCAATTTAGTGAGAATTAGTTTGTTTGATAAAAGATCTTATTTTTATAATTAGTAAAAACGCATTATTTTATAAATAATGGTTGACATAAACATTAAATTGATTTAAAATTTGTCTATGTCAAAGATAGAAAAAGCAGGGGCTTATCGATTAAAGGCGACCAGTTTAGATGGTAGATTTGTAATCGCTAACATCTTGTAAAAAAGCTATGCTCGCCTTAATAAAAAAGCTCATGGCACTTTCGAAATTACCTAAATATAAAAATCATAGGAGGTATTACCGTGTTAACAAAAAGACAGAATGTGTTGGAAACAATCAGAGGTGGAAATCCAGATCGGTTTGTAAAACAATATGAGTTTATGAATATCATTATGGAAGCGCCAATTGGTGCCATGTGTGGACCGGGCCAGACAATTAAGAACGGATGGGGAATTACATTTACTTGGCCAGAAGGTCAATTAGGCGGTTTTCCAATACATGATGATGCCCATAAGGTATTAAAAGATATCACCGACTGGCGAAATCAGGTAAAAGCTCCAGCTGTAGAAACCTCAGATGAAGCCTGGGCAGCAGCTGTTGCTCATGCGAATGCCATTGATCGCAATGAAGAATTTGCGACTGCTTTTGTAGCACCCGGTATTTTTGAAATGACCCATCATCTCATGAGTATGGAAGATGCCCTAATGGCATTATATGAAGAGCCTGAAGACATGCATGATCTGATTGATTATCTGGTTGAGTATGAACTGGCTTATGCCAAAGAAATGATCAGCCGCCTTCATCCGGATTGTATTTTCCATCACGATGATTGGGGTAGCCAACGTTCTTCGTTTGTCTCACCAGAAATGTTTGAAGAATTTTTTGTCCCTGCTTACAAAAAAATCTACGGATTTTATAAAGATAATGGTGTAGAATTGATTGTTCACCATAGTGATTCCTATGCTGCCAACTTGGTTCCCGCAATGATTGAAATGGGCATCGATATCTGGCAGGGAGTTATGACAACCAACAACGTGCCAGAGCTGATCAAAAAATACGGCGGGCAAATTTCCTTTATGGGCGATATTGACAGTGGTGTGATTGACTTCCCAGGCTGGACTCCGGAGATCATTTTTGAAAAAACGAAGGAAGCCTGTGAACGTTGTGGGAAATTATACTTTATTCCAGGGGCAAGTCATGGCTTGAACTTTGGCTGTTTCCCAGGAGTTTATGAATCAAACGACGAAGCCATTGATAAGATGAGCGAGTTGATGTTCTAATTTTTAGAAATTAATCATAAATCTGATTATTTAAAAACGAGAGAAATTTAAAACCGCTGAGAATGTAAATTCCCAGCGGTTTTGAATTTTTTGTTTTATTTTTTACTTGAATGTTGCTGTAGGTGTTCCATTTTCAATGGTTAATGTAATTTCTGAAACGGTGAAAAGATCGATTTTGGTCCATTCCACACTTCCACCAGCGGAGTCGGCAACTTTTAAATCCCAATATTGATCTTGTACATCGGTATTAAATGTAATGGGGACAGATTGCCCATTTGGGATCGTTGTACCAGATGACAGTAGACTCGTTCCCCAATTGTCGTCACCATTTGGAGAGAGATAAAGTTCATAGATATCGATACCTGTTTGATTGTTTAAGGTAAAGTCTTGAGTGTAAGTCTGTTCTGAATCGGAAGATGATGATGAGTCCGATGATGAGGAACCCGAACCGCCGCAGCCTGCGAAAAGAAACACAGACAGAGCAAAAACCATTACCACACTAAAAAATTTCATTTTTTTCATTTTTTCACCTCTTAAGTAAATTCATAATAGATTTATAATAACACTAGATAGAGCAGAAAACAATTCAAATTCGCGAATAAAAACAGTATTTCGCACCTGGTTTAAGTTGCAAATAAATTGTGAAATTGGATTCAATATGATAAAATTAGATCAGAACAGTCAATGCGTTAATCGTCGGATGGAGGACAGCATGGTTTATATTGCAGTTTGCGAAGATGAACAGGAACATCAGGAAAAAATTAGTATTTTCATAGAAAAATATGGAACCATCAATTGTTGCGATTTTAGGGTCTCTTTTTTTTGTTCAGCGGATGATTTTTGGGAACATTATCAGGTGGGATCTTTCAATATTATATTTTTGGATATTTATTTAGAAGATGGCAACGGAGTCGAAATTGGAAAAAAAATCCGGAATCTGGGGGATGATAGCCAAATTGTGTTTATTACTTCAAGCAGAGATTTTGCGATTGAAGGGTTTGAGTTAAAAGCCCGACATTATATTATTAAGCCAATCGCTGAAGAAAAACTGTTTGAAGCATTAAATCGATGTCTGACAATGCTTAGAGAGGATACAAAAACCATTCAAATTTCCAATGGTAAACTGGAAGTCGCCATTAGATTGAAAGAAATTATTTATGTGGAAGTTTTTAACAAAATATCCATTATTCATACACTTAACGAAGAAATAAAAACCTATATGCCATTATCTCAGCTGGAAAATCTGCTGGGGGGAATGCCTTTTTTACGTTGCCACCGCTGTAGTATCATCAATATGAATTTTGTAGAGGATTATACTAATACCGATTTTATCATGAAAAATGGCGACAAAGTAGCGATTCCAAGAAGTAACAGTGTGGCAGTTCGACAGCAGTATTTGGATTTTGTATTCACAAAAGTCAGAGGTGAACCGAGTGCTAAGCAGTAATCTGAACATTGTCTGGGGAATTGGGCTTTCTATTTTTCCTTATTTTATATTGGCATTTATTCCGGTCTGGAATCAACTTCGATATTCGCGAAAAACCGTGGTTATAGTCGGAACCATGTGTATGCTACTGAACATTGTTTCAGTAATAATGATTATCCAATGGGTTCCCAATTGGAACAATTTGCGTTTTTTTCATAGTGTTTTTTTCCTGATCTTATATATTGTTGTTTACATTGTGATGGTTCAGGGGACTTCCTCGAAACTGATATTTATCGCATTTTTGATAAAAAGTTATGCTGATTTTATTGTCAGTATGGCAAAATTTTTTGAGGTTTCTTACCTTACTTATGGATTGCATCATGTCTATGTCCAGACCTCCTACTCATTTTACTTTAACTTGTTTCAATGTTTGATTTTATTGATTACCTATCCGTTGATCTGGATCTTTTTCAGAAAAAAAATTACGCATGTTATGCAAACCCATAACAAAGCCTGGGGATATCTATGGATTATTCCGATGGTCTACTACATTATCAGTCTGGCATTTGGGGCTATGAATGCTTCTTTAATAGCGCAATGGCAGTTTTTAGTATTTGATATGGTATCGTTTTTGGGATTTTACCTGATCTATTTTGTGGTCATTGAAATGTTGGAACAATCAGAAAAAAATATCATTTTAGCCGAAAGTAATGAGGTCATCAAACAACAGTTATTGTTTCAGTCAGAATATTACAAGAAATTTGGCGAGTGTATTGAAGAAACCAGAAAAGGCGAACATGATCTGCGGCACCATTTAAATGCGGTACTGGGATTGAGCCAACAAAAGAATAATGAAAAAATTGAAAAATATATTTCCGAACTGCTGGGAAATCGATTAAGTATTTCAGAGATTCTGCACTGTGAAAATGATGCAGTAAATGCCATATTAGGTTATTATGCCAATATTTGCAAACAGGAAGGCATCGATTTTATAATCGAAACAATGGTGCCCCAGGATCTGGAAATCGATGAAACGGATTTATGTGTGGTCTTTGGAAATATCTTGGAAAATGCACTGGAAGCATGTCGACGAATTACATTTGGGGAGAAAATTATTAAATTATCATCCCAATTTATTGGCAACAAGTTGTTTATTACTGTCGATAATCGCTTTACTGGCGACATTAGACTAAAAAATGGCGTGTACCTTTCACAAAAAAGAAACGAAGAGCCCGGTATTGGGGTTATTTCGGTAGTAGCGATTGCCAAAAAGTATGCTGGTGAAGCAAGTTTTAAAGCAGTTGATCAGATTTTCATGGTTTCGGTTGTTTTGACTAATCCCCCCCAAAAAAAGAGCCCACAAACAGCAATGGCACCAGTTCCTTTGGGAATCAATAATAACACTTGTCATGTGGAGCATTAATCTCTATAATAAATACAAATATAAAGAATATTAATACAATAGCCAGAACGAAATGGCGATTAAAAACCATACCAGTGTGAATAGGACTGAAAATAGTTTAAGAGGGAGTAATAAATGAGTTTTGAGTTGATCCAGGAGATTCCGTCGCCAGACGAAATATTTAAAATGATGCCGCTGTCTGAAGCCGGCAAAAAAATAAAAGCAGAACGCGACCGAATGATCAGAAATGTTTTTGAAGGAAAAGATGACCGTTTTATTTTAATTATCGGTCCTTGCTCTGCTGATAATGAAACGGCAGTAATTGATTATGTCAACCGTTTAAGCAAGATCCAAAAAGAAGTAGAAGATAAAATTATCATTATCCCAAGAATCTATACAAATAAGCCGAGAACCACTGGCGAAGGTTATAAGGGAATGCTTCATCAACCAGATGCAAACAAAAAGGCAAACATGGTTGAGGGCATTAAAGCGATTCGTCAATTGCATATCCGATCCATCGAGGAAACCGGCTTATCCTGTGCCGATGAAATGCTATATCCAGAAAATTATGCTTATTTGGAAGACTTATTAAGCTATGTGGCCATCGGCGCCCGATCAGTTGAAAACCAGAAACATCGTTTAACCGTCAGCGGTTTGGAGATCCCAGTAGGGATGAAAAATCCAACCAGCGGGGATATTACGGTCATGCTGAATTCCATTCAGGCAGCCCAGGCTGGCCATACCTTTATTTATCGGGGCTGGGAAGTAAAAACTTCCGGGAATCCGCTGACCCATGCAATCATGAGAGGTTCAGTAGATCAGCATGGTCGTAATTATCCTAATTATCACTATGAGGACATTATGCACCTGATCAGAATGTATGAAAAACGGGATTTTTCCTGTCCGGCAATTGTGATCGATTTGAATCATGCTAATTCAAACAAGCTTTTTGGCGAACAGCCACGAATCGCCCGGGAAGTGCTGCGCAATCGTCATTATGATGCGGATATGAAAAAATATGTCAAGGGTCTGATGATTGAAAGCTATATTGAAGAAGGCAATCAACCGGTTGATGGTGGTGTTTATGGAAAATCCATTACTGATTCCTGTTTGGGATGGAAGGCGTCAGAAGATCTGATTCGAACGATTGCCGAAAAAGTATAAGGATGAATTGAACAATAAAAACAAACAAAATGCCATGAGTCGATTTTCTAATCGATTCATGGCATTTTGTTTGGGACCAACTAAGATTTTTTATAAATCTCAAAATCTTTGTGGATCTGTTTGGCATAGGCATCGCACCACTTGACAATGGCGTGATCAAATTCATCGGAGCTGCCCAGATAGCCGGTAACCCAGTTGGCATTCCGGCTTTGAGCATGAGCCCGAGCCAGAACGACCCCACAATCGGTAACATATTGTTTAAAGGCATCATAATTAAGGGTATCCAATTCAATGGATCCTTTCATATCGCGAAATTGACGGACATAAAAGTCCAGCCCGTTTTCGGTCTGAAAATGACCAAGGAAGGGATCTGATGCAGATTGAAGAATTTGCTGATGACTGACAACGCGATAACCATGACCGTGTTTAGTGGAGAGGGTATCCGGGGTTGTAAAATTCGGTCGATTAAACCGTGAAATTACCGATTCATTAGCTTGTTTGATTTGTAAGACTAAGTGACTTTCATCCTCACAAGTAAGCACCAGCAGAAAGCACTGGGTACCCACACTACCAACGCCAACAACCCGACGAGCCACATCGGTCAGAATGTGCTGGGAGAGGAGCAATTTGATATCGGGTCGCACACTTTTTAAATAATGGTTATAATTTTTCTCCACCTGTAAGACCATTTTCGGTTCAAGATGGGTAAGTACGGGCGGATTTTCAATAAAAATCCGGCGTCCAAACTGGTCAGCCTGAGTTGTTTTTTTGATTACCTGATCGGAGGTGCGTTTTTTGGCTTTTTCGGTAATTTTTTCAAAAGACATCCGGGAAGATTTAGAAAAACTATCTAAGAATAATTTTTCATCGCCACTGACAAAATATCGCTCCAGTGAAGTGATGTTCATAATTGCCCGAAGACCCAGTCGATAATAGGTGCTGGCTTGAAGGGCTGCATCATGAATCTGGTCTTTATTAAAACCCAGATCTTCACCGGCAAGGATAATGCTGGTAACCAGGCGTTTGAGATCCCATTCCCAGGGGCCTGGGGCAGCTTCATCAAAATCGTTGAGTTCAAAAATCAGATGTCTTTCAGGTGATGCATAGAGTCCGAAGTTACCGATATGGGCATCCCCACAAATAACAAGCTGAGAACCCGTAACTGTTTGACTCGCCAGATCGTTTGCCATGATTATGGCAGTCCCCCGATAGTAGGTAAAAGGTGATATTGACATGCGTTCTTTTCTTAAAGCCAGCAGATCCGGCAATCGATTCTTATTTTGCTCGTCAATGATGGCAACCGGATCGCGATTCACCGGATTAAATACCGCATGGGCTGAAAAAGGGATTTTATCGCGGACAGATTTACCATTGTTACGGCTATCTTTGGCATTGGGTAAAATCTGGCTCTTGGTAAGTCCATAAAGCATGGTGGTTCCTCCTGAAACAAAGAATGAAAGAAAATGTGGCTAGATTAGGTCTTTTTTACGATTATATCTTATTTTCAGTCATTTATCCATGCAAGAATTTCTCAAATTAATTTAATATTTAACGAGCGGTCAATTCACATCGAAATATCGGGAATAGGGTAATGGGATCCAAATTTATGACTAAATGGAGAATGAAAGGGTATTTAATTAGAGAAATCATAATTCAGTAAATTTTTTAGAAGTTCTATAACAAAAATATTTGTTGAAAGGGTTATGAAAAGTGTGAATCATATATTTAAACAAAAGGTTATTGAGGGAATGTTGTTTATACGAAAAATGTTCAGACGTCTAAACATCAACCCTTCCAATGATGAAACGATTAGTAATGGGGATAGAGATCTCAATTATTTAAAAAATCAGCTGTTTTATACGGTAGCGTTCTATTTTGTTATTCTAGGTCCGATACTTTTCTTTTATGGTGCTTATTTATTTTATCAAGAAGGTAAATTTGTTGTAGCCACTATTGAGTTTACATTATATTTTCTTTCGCTGATGGTGCTCATCAGTCAAAGCATTAATATCAATATTAAAAAGATATATCTTGTCAGTATGGGTTATTTTGCCAGTTTGCTGGTACTCATTGTTGCTGGACCCATGGGAGCCGGGATGGTATGTGTGACGGTGGTTCTGGTTTTATCAGGGTCACTGTTAGAAAAGAAACAAACTTTTATATTTATTGTTTTAAACTTCTTTTCATTTATGGTGATTACTATATTACTGGCAGTTGGATTCTTTCATGAATTTGCTATCAATGACTATGGGACCAGATGGCCGATTGTTTCGTTAAGCAGTCAAGTTTTAGGAATTGGCTTACTGTTTCTGATTCAAACCATTTATAATGGACTGGAGAATCAAGCGAAAATAATTGTCAGGTCTAAAGAAACGATCCAGGAGAGTGAACAGAAATATCGCTATCTCAGTTATCATGATCATTTGACGGGGTTATACAACCGGTTGTTCTGGGAAGAAGAACTGAAACGAATTGATATGGAGAATCAACTGCCCATCTCAGTAATCGTTGGTGATATTAATGGGATCAAACTAATGAATGATGCCTTTGGTCATGAAGCTGGCGATCGAATTATTTTGGAAACAGCAAAAATTATGGAAGCCTGTTGTCATAATAATGAAGTGGTGGCCAGAACCGGTGGGGATGAATTCAGTATCCTGTTGCCTAAAACGACACGCGAAATGGCATTAAAATGTATGTCGGAAATAAAACAATCGTTTCGCTTGTACAATCGACGTATTCTGAATGAGGCCTTCCATATCAATGTTGCGCTAGGAACCGGAACAAAAGAAACACCCTATGGTAATTTGAAAGAAACCATCAAAATAGCAGAAATGCATATGAATCAAAGAAAGCTCTTAGAGCAGCGGAGTTCACACAGTGCGATTATTTCTTCTATCAAGGCAACGATGTATGAAAAAAGCCATGAAACAGAAGAACATTCGGAACGATTAGCAGCCTTATCCAGGAAGGTTGGTGAAGCATTGCATTTATCACAAATAGAGCTGGATAATCTTGAACTGTTGGCGACCCTTCATGACATTGGCAAGGTGGGGATTGATGACCGCATTTTAGGAAAACCGGAAAAACTGAATGATGAAGAGTGGATTGAAATGAAAAAACATCCAGAGATCGGATATCGTATCGCAGTTGCTTCCCCAGAGCTGGTGTTAATTTCAGAATATATTCTCAGTCATCATGAACACTGGGATGGCAGCGGGTACCCTAAGGGTTTAAAAGGAGAAGACATTCCGCTTTTGTCACGCATCATTGGCATTACCGATGCCTATGATGCCATGACTGAAAATCGCGTCTATCAACGTGCAACAGATAAAGAATCCGCATTAAGAGAAATTGAGAAAAATGCCGGATCTCAGTTTGATCCTGAAATCGTGGCATTGTTTATAAAAATTATGAAAGAAACAGAAGGAATTGATCCCAAATGTAAAAAGCGATAATGGAAAATTAAATACCATTTATAAGCAGCGGCTGACTCCTAAAAAGAGCCAGCCGCTGTTAGCTTATTAATAAAAAAATATATGATCGAACAGCAAAACTGTGAATTTACAAGCTAAGTTATCAATTTAAACGGCTAGCTAGTCGAGAAACATGTTAATAATTAAGCTGAATTTATCAGGATATTGAAACATCAAGGCATGCCCAGCTTCAGCAATTAAAACAAGTTTGGAGTTAGGAAGTTTACTGGCCAGATATTCGGAATTTTCCGAGGGCAAAATCAAATCATCATTTCCGTCAATAACCAGGGTTTCGTGGTGGAGAAAGGGTATTCGGTTACAAGTTCCTTCCCATTTATTAATAGCCTCGGCCTGTTTGATAATCGTTTCCGAATTCATATTCCCTAATGGCCGTTGAAATATTTCCCGAATCCGATCTTGATTGTGTTTGATCCAGGTTGCCGGAAAAATAAGACGTAACCAATCGTTAGCCTTTTCTGTAGAAGCACCTAATGAGTTTTCAAGTTTGGATAGGACTTCCGGTCCTGGTGGGAAAATTTCAGGATGGCATAGCGATGCATAAAGGATCAATTTGTTAACGTTTTCAGGATGCCTCAGAGCTAGTTCCTGAGCAATCGATGCACCCATGGACCATCCCAGAACATGGGCTTTTTCGATATTCAAGGCACGCATCAATTCATAGGTATCATCAGCAAATTGCTCAATTGTAAACGCCTTATGGCCTGAACTGGTTTCTCCCATGCCCCGGTTATCAAAGACAATAACCTTATATTTTTTAGAAAATGAACGAAGGAGCCGTTCTTCCCATAAATTCATGGTACCCCCATAACCCATTATTAAAAGCAGAGGATACCCGTCTCCGTAAATTCGGTAGCTCATCTTAATGTCTTCAACTTTTACCATAACAACACCTCTCTTTATTGAACTAATCACCGTATATTTAATACCCATAAAACGGGAATATATTATCATAAAAGTATAAAAAATTGAAAAAATATGTTAAATTAGGTGGTGAAATGGTTAAAAACGCTGTGATTAGGAAAATAATTTGGATATTTACAAAAGAGTTACAAACGTTTACAATATAACCATTTACTTATGGAATAAACATGATACAATATAATTGAATCAAGGATCAACCAATCTCTTTCCAATTGAATGATTAGATCATTGAAAAGTAAATAATCACTTGGCTGAATGATCGAAATTAAGGAGAAGACGATCGGCTTAGCGTTTAAAGCTAAAAAGATAGAACTTCAAGGAATTAATTTCATCGATCATCGACTCTACTGTGTAGCATCATTGATATGTTAATTGCATAGTTAATCACCGTTAGATTTATTTGAGATCGGTATTCTGATTATGATAAACTGCATGTAATATTATAAAAATGTGGTCATAATAAAAGATAATGGATCAAGGGTAGGTAATCGACGTGAGAAGAGATGATGGTTTCTAATAAAATTCAGAGCAACAAAAGGGTGAGATTTGAACGAAAGAACAAATTGTTCGGAAATTTATTTTATTGAAAAAAAACGGTATGAAAATACTGAAAAAAGATAGGAATAAAGAGTATGATAATCCCCAACAAGTGAACATTTACAATGGAAAAGTGAAAAGGAAGATTTTTGAAACACAGAAAGGGGTGAGTCCCAAACAATGACAACTGAGATTGCAAGCTGAGGCCGATTCTACAGAAATAAATGTGGAATCGGCTTTCAGCATTTTTTGTGTTTGATTAAAGTTATTTTCATGTCTGATTGGGTAAAAAAGGCTACAGTAAGTAAACGATGTTGGGAGATTTAGTATGATTGATTATCTTAAAAATGGTTTATTCAATATCAAATCCGATCAAATGGATGCCAATACCATTCATGAAAGTGTTGTCGCTGGCGTTAAGCTAAAAGGAGCGCCGCTGATAATTCTATTTTGCGCAATCATTGTAGCCTCGGTTGGTCTGAATACCAATTCCACTGCAGTAATCATTGGAGCGATGCTGATTTCACCGTTAATGAACCCGATTATTGCCATGGGCTATAGTCTGGCAACCTATGACGGGTTACTGTTGCGAAATGCGGCCATTAATTTTTTGCTACAAATTGTTATTGCTTTAATAGGTGCTGCTATTTATTTTTCGCTGACGCCGATTCACGAAGCCACCAGTGAATTAATAGCCAGAACCGGCCCTTCTTTTTTTGATATGCTGATTGCTTTTTTTGGTGGAACGGCAGGGGTTATCGGCATAACCCGAAAAGAGAAAACCAATGTCATCCCGGGGGTGGCCATTGCCACGGCGTTAATGCCACCAATGTGCACGGTTGGTTACGGGATCGCCAATAGTAATCCCAATTATATTTTTCCGGCGGCTTACTTATTTTTGATCAATACTTTTTTTATCATGCTGGCCACCTTTGCTTTTTGTAAGCTACTGCAGCTCAAACAGGCTGAGGTGGTTAAAGAGCGTTTCAACAAGATCATAAAGCGAGGAATCATTATCGGGATGATTTTGATCACGATACCAGCAGCGGCTTCAGCAGGCTATGTAGCCACTAACTCGATTATGAATAATAACCTGACCGGTAAGGTACAAGCATTTGTAAATACAGAGGTTAATTCATCGACAGCTACGACCATGAGAGCAACCATCGATCCAGAGACTAAAAATCTGCGGTTGGATCTGGTCGGTGATGTCTATACGCCTGAGCAGATCGAAATGATTAAAGGGACAATGACTAATTATGAATTGGGAGATTATCAGCTGGAAGTCGTTCAGGATATCCGGACGACACTCTTTAATTATTTTGAAAATATCAACAGTGCCGGGATTCAAGAAGGTGAGATCGTAATCGTGTAGAAGGCAATCAAGATAGCGCTACCTTATATTACTAATATAAAAACAGCCACAAGATTCAGAGCGAAGCTTGTGGCTGTTAAGATTGAAGGTTTTATTTTTTCAGACGTTATTTTTTTCTAAATAAGCATGGCAGGCTCTGGCCGCTTCACGGCCTTCGTTAATCGCCCAGACAACCAGACTTTGGCCGCGGCGCACATCGCCGGCAGCAAAAATACTGTCGGCGCTGGTCTGATAAACACCGTAATCGGCTTGGACATTGGAACGAGGATCCCGATCCAGACCTAATTGGTCAACCAACAGGTCGTCTGGTCCCAGGAAGCCCATCGCCAGTAAAACAATGTCAGCAGGCAGGATTTTTTCGGTTCCGGCAATTTCTGTCATGGTCATTCGGCCCGTTTCATCAGCAATCCATTCGATTTCGACGGTGTGCACTTCGGTCACATTGCCATCGGCATCGCCGACAATTTTCTTGGTGGTGGTGCAGTATTGGCGGGGATCATTTCCATAAATAGCGACTGCTTCTTCCTGGCCATAATCCAGTTTATAGGTTTTTGGCCATTCCGGCCAGGGATTGCCTTCCGCCCGGGTTGCCGGTGGCTTCGGCATAATTTCCAGTTGCAGCACGCTTTTACAGCCATGACGGATGGAGGTGGCAACACAGTCGGTTCCGGTGTCGCCACCGCCGATAATGACCACATGCTTGTCTTTGGCTGATGTATAGTTGCCATCGGCTAAATTGGAGTCTAACAGGCTTTTGGTATTGGCTGATAAAAAGTCAATCGCGAAATCGACACCTTTGAGGGCTCGGCCTTCTACCGGTAAGTCCCGAGGTTTGGTGGCACCGCAACATAAAACGACGGCGTCATAATCAGCCTTAAGATCTGCAACAGCATAATCTTTACCGACCTCGGTGCTGGTGACGAAGTTGATGCCTTCGGCAGACATCAGGTCAACCCGTCGCTGAACGACGTCAATTTTGTCCAGTTTCATATTGGGGATCCCATACATTAACAGTCCGCCAATGCGGTCAGCTCGTTCGTAGACGGTGACATGATGGCCAGCTTTGTTCAGCTCGGCAGCACAGGCCAGCCCAGCCGGGCCGGAACCGACGACGGCGATTTTCTTATCGGTACGATTTTTGGGCGGATTTGGGGTAATCCAGCCTTCTTTAAAGGCGCGGTCAATAATCGCGCACTCATTGGTTTTAATGGTAACCTGAGGCTCGTTCAAGCCGACAGTGCAGGCTCCTTCACAGGGCGCGGGGCAAACCCGTCCGGTGAATTCTGGAAAATTGTTGGTTTTAAGCAGTCTGACTAAAGCCTCTTTCCATAAACCTTTATAAATCATATCATTCCATTCCGGAATTAAATTATGAATCGGGCAGCCAGAGGCACCGCCGGCGATCATCATCCCAGAATGGCAGTAGGGAACGCCGCAATCCATACAGCGGGCTCCTTGTATCTGTTGGACTTCTTCGGGAAGCTCCAGATGGAATTCTTTCCAATCTTTAATCCGTTCGAGAGGTTCCCGATCCTTGGGTACTTCACGTGTATATTCTAAAAATCCTGTTGATTTTCCCATAATTGTTTACCTCCTCTCTAATTTCCGCTAACCCGGGACAGATCCCGGTTATTTTCATCAAAAGCTGCCATTAAGGCATCATCGCCGGTCAGACCCTGAGCTTTAACCCGCTCCATGGCATCCAGCATTCGTTTATAATCTCGAGGTAACACCTTGGTGAACTTTTTCGCATAGCTATCAAAGTCAGCCAGAATTTTCTGAGCCAGTGCACTGTTGGTATAATCCTGGTGTTTTGCGATTAGTTCTTTGAGTTCGGCCAGTTCAGCGGCATCGGTGATCTTAACCAGATCAACCATTTCAGCGTTGCAGCATTCAATGAAGGTTTCATCCAGATCTAGAACATACGCGACCCCGCCAGACATTCCCGCGGCGAAATTCCGTCCGGTTTTACCAAGAATGACAACTTTTCCACCAGTCATATATTCACAACCGTGATCTCCGACCGACTCAACCACTGCGGTAACCCCGCTGTTTCTTACACAAAAACGTTCGCCAGCGGCGCCGCGGATGTATGCTTCACCTTGGGTTGCGCCGTAGAAGGCTACATTTCCAATGATGATGTTGTCTTCAGGTACAAAGGTAGCTTCTTTTGGTGGATAGATAACCATTTTTCCACCGGATAGACCTTTGCCAAAGTAGTCATTGGCATCTCCTTCGAGTTTGATGGTAATCCCTTTAGGAATAAAGGCACCCAGACTCTGGCCGGAAGAACCGGTTAGATTAAGGGTAATGGTGTCTTCCGGTAAGCCGGCTTCACCATATCGTTTGGAAACCTCATTACCAACGATGGTACCGACAACCCGGTTAACATTTTTGATGGTGGTAGTGATATCAACTTTTTCAGCTTTTTCAAGGGCTGGTTGACACAGCTCCAGCAGTTCAGTGATATCCTTGGATTTTTCGATGTTATGGTTTTGTTCCATTTGGCAGTATAAACCGCCGCCTTCCGGAACTTCTGGTTGATATAGAATACTGGAGAAATCCAGTCCTTTTGTTTTCCAGTGATCAATGGCATCGTTCATTTCCAATTTATCAGACCGACCGACCATTTCATCAATGGTTCTAAAACCAAGTTCAGCCATGATTTCCCGGAGTTCCTGGGCGATAAACTTCATGAAATTAACAATGTGTCCCGGATCGCCGGTAAACCGTTCGCGAAGTTTAGGGTTTTGAGTCGCAATCCCGACTGGACAGGTATCCAGATGGCAAACCCGCATCATCACACAGCCAAGAATAACCAGCGGCGCAGTAGCAAATCCGTATTCTTCCGCACCCAGTAAGGTAGCAACAGCTAAATCCTTACCGGTTAACAGTTTCCCATCAGTTTCAACTTTAACTCGGGTTCGTAAATTATTGAGCACCAGGGTTTGGTGGGTTTCGGCCAGACCCAGTTCCCAGGGCAGACCAGCATGACGAATACTGGTTCGAGGTGAAGCTCCGGTACCGCCGTCATAACCGCTGATCAGAATAACATCGGCTTTAGCTTTGGCAACGCCGGCAGCAATGGTGCCAACACCGACTTCAGAAACCAGTTTGACATTAATTTTTGCTTCACGGTTGGCATTTTTTAAATCGTGGATCAGTTCAGCTAAATCCTCAATAGAATAAATATCATGGTGAGGCGGTGGCGAAATCAGTCCCACGCCAGGGGTTGAGAAACGCGTTTTAGCAACCCAGGGATAAACCTTACGTCCCGGTAGCTGGCCACCTTCACCTGGTTTTGCACCTTGAGCCATCTTAATCTGGATTTCTTTGGCACTAGACAGGTAATGGCTGGTAACGCCAAATCGTCCCGAAGCTACTTGTTTAATGGCACTGAGTCGTGAATCACCATTGTGTAAGGGAATATGTCGTTCGGGATCCTCGCCGCCTTCACCGGTATTGCTTTTTCCGCCAATTCGGTTCATGGCGATGGCCAGGCTTTCATGAGCTTCGCTACTCAAGGAACCATAGGACATGGCACCGGTTTTAAAACGGGTACAAATACTTTCGACTGATTCAACCTCATCAATGGAAATTGGTTGCAGGTCTTTGAAGGTCATCATCCCTCTTAAGGTACAGGTACTCTGACTCTGTTCGTTAATCAGACTTGTATATTCCTGATAGGTCTGATAATCAGCATTGCGGCAGGCTGTTTGCAGTTTATATACGGCTTCGGGATTATAGGTATGATACTCACCATCAGCGCGCCACTGGAAATTTCCCCCAGATTCAAGGGAGTCTGCATCGGCAAATGGATTATGATAGGCTTCATCATGACGCATTTGCGATTCCCGGGCAATTTCGTTAATGCCAATCCCTTCGATTCGGGATGGGGTTCGGGTGAAGTATTTTTCGATAACATCCGAGTTAATCCCGACGGCTTCAAAGATCTGAGCACCATGGTAACTTAAAATAGTGGAGATCCCCATTTTTGACAGCACTTTAATAACACCTTTGCTGACGGTTTTAATATAGGTTTTAACGGCTTTTTCAAAAGTCACATCGGTTAGCAAGCCTTTTTCGATCAGATCTGCCACTGTTTCAAAAGCCAGATATGGATTAATTGCGGTAGCACCATAACCGATTAAAACAGCAAAATGATGAACTTCTCGTGGTTCACCGGATTCCACAATCAAACTGACTCTGGTTCGGGTCAGATTTTTTATTAAATGATGATGTAGCCCTGAAATGGCCAGGGCCGAGGGAATGGGAACCATCTTGGCATCCACGCCACGGTCGGAAAGGACAATAATGGTGTTGCCATCTGCGATGGCTTGATCTGCTGCCGCAAAGAGGTTATCTAGTGCTAGCGTTAAACCATCACCACCGGTATTGCTTTCAAAGAGGGTTGAAAGGGTGATCGTTTTGATTAATGGATCATCCAGTTCCTTAATTTTCTCCAAATCGTCGTTACTTAGAATTGGCATATCCAGACTGATCTGGTGGCAGCTTTCTGGTTTAGGTTGAATGAGGTTGCCTTCGCCGCCCAAATAAACTTCAGTGCCGGTGATTAATTCTTCCCGCAGGGCATCAATCGGTGGATTGGTTACCTGAGCAAACATTTGCTTGAAGTAATTAAAGAGCACCTGAGATTTGTCCGATAAAACAGCCAGCGGGATATCATTACCCATGGCACCAATCGGATCGACGCCGTCTTTGGCCATTGGAATGATCAGCGCTTTTAAATCCTCATAAGTATAGCCAAATGTTTTTTGACGCTGAACCAGGGTTTCTTTATCAGCTGTTATTTTTGTTTTAGGTTCGGGAAGCATATCCAGCGTGATATTATGTTCAGCAATCCATTTTGCATAAGGTTCCTGAGAAGCTACTGAATATTTCAGGTCCTCATCATTGATGATTTCACCTTTTTCAGTGTCAATCATCAGCATTCGACCTGGTTTTAACCGCTCTTTACAGAGAATATTTTCTGGGGGTATATCAAGCACGCCAACTTCTGAGGATAGAATAACCATATCGTCTTTGGTAACATAGTAACGGGAAGGTCGCAGACCATTTCGGTCAAGTACCGCACCCAGACGAACACCATCTGTGAAAGCGATGGCCGCTGGGCCATCCCAGGGTTCCAGCATTCTGGAATGATAGTTATAAAAGGCCTTTTTCTCAGAGCTCATGGTTTGGTGTTTGGACCAGGGTTCTGGGATCATCATCATGGCGCTATGGGCCAGTGAACGGCCGGTTAAGCTTAAAAACTCAAAAGTATTATCAAAGATGGACGAGTCGCTGCCATCAGTATCAACAACCGGGAAGGTTTTTTCCAGTTCATTGCCAAATAAATCACTTTGAAGCAGGGACTGACGTGCATACATCCAGTTGACATTACCACGCAGTGTATTGATCTCACCGTTATGGATAACATAACGATTCGGATGAGCTCTTTCCCAACTGGGGAAGGTGTTGGTGCTGAAACGGGAATGCACCATGGCAATGGCTGTGGTTACATCTGGATCCTGGAGATCCAGATAGAACTCGCCAACCTGGTCTTCAGTCAGCATCCCTTTATAAACAACCGTTCGCGAAGAAAAGCTGGCCGCATAAAAAGCGAGCTTCTTCTTTTTAGTGATCTTTTCGACCTGTTTCCGGATGGTGTAAAGCTTGCGTTCAAATTCCATGGAATCTGTAATCGCCGGGTCTTTCTTTATAAATACCTGTTTGAGGAAAGGCATGCTTTCAACGGCGGTTTTACCGAGATCACAGAGATCGACGGGAACATCACGCCAGCCAAGAAGTGTTTGTCCTTCTGCTGTGATGATATCGGCCAGTATTTTTTCACACTGGCTTCTTTCGCCGGCATCAGTGGGCATAAATAGCATCCCCAAACCGTAATCCCCGGGTTGCGGCAGAGAAAAACCTTCTTTAATAGCAGCCTTTTCTAAAAACTGGTGGGGGATCTGAATCAGGATCCCGGCACCATCACCAGTATTTTGTTCAGAACCCCGTCCGCCACGGTGCTGTAAGTTGACAAGTGTCGTTAAAGCCTGTTGGACGATATCGTGGGATTTCTTTCCTTTAATATGTACAATGGCTCCGATGCCACAGGCATCATGTTCGAAAGCAGGATCGTAGAGTCCCTGCTTTGGTGGTAAATTAGTGTGTTTCATACGCATTTTAACCTTCCTCAGAAAAATCTTTTAGTAATGAACAGAATACTATTGTCCCATTAATAATTCAACAATTATTATTCATGTTTTGTGAGTAAATTTTTATATTTTACTGTACTGTACGATAATAAAACATCATGGAAAATGTCCATAAAAAATAACGGAATTCACCTAATTATAAAGAATAATATACAGTTTTATAATTATACTATAAACTTAGATAATAATCACAAAAATTTCTACATATTATTCAATTTTATAGGATATTTTCCATTTGTATTTGGCAATTAAAAGCAATCGGTGTTTTTAATTGGCGTTCAGTTGTATGTGAAAACCGCACAGTTGAAGCTTGTATTCGGTTACATTAATCGTTGAACGGAGATCAACGATTAATAACTCAGTGACGAATGTTTTTTTAAGATATTTAATCAAAAAATAGCTCTATCCCAAATTAGAACGGATCAAGTTTTAATTTGGGATAGAGCCGATTCATTAAATTAACTTAAGTCTAAAACATTTCTTTGCTGAGTTGATCGATGACGTCGCTGGTTGCTTCGTAAACGCCTGGGAATGAGCTGATGTTCAAACCCTGACTTAAGTTTGGAATAAAATATAGCTTGCCGCATTCTTCGCAGGCTTTTTTTGCATCGGCATAGATCAGCTCTCGGGTCCAACCCGGGAAATCAACCCGACCACTGTCGATGTCACCCATAAATGTGATTTGTCCACCGTATTTTTTGATGAGCTCAGGGACATTATTGGTAGTCATAACGCCCTGCCAGATATCGATACCCATTTCGATCATTTCAGGAACTAACGTTGCAGCATAGGAGTCGCTGTGGTGAACAATTAATTCAACGCCATTTGCTTTCCAGTAGCCGTAGACTTTCTTGTAAGCGGGCAGAATAAATTCGTCAAACATTGCTGGCGAGATGAAAGTGGAAATTTGGCTACCCCAATCGTCATGATGAAACAATGCGTCGGGGTGAATGTGTTCAATACATTCTTTGGCATAAGCTAGTTCATACTCAACGACGTAATCAATCAGTTCTTTCATCGCTTCAGGTTCTTCATATAAGGCCATCAGGGAATCTTCCATACTCATGAGATGATGGGTCATTTCAAAAATGCCTGGGGCGCAAAAAGCGGTGACAAACTTGTCATTGCGATCAACGGAATTTGCATGAGCGACTGCTGCTGCCCACTCTTCGTCGGTATAGAAAACCGAGGGCGCCTTGACGGTTTCTTTCCAATTGGTGATATCTTTTAGAACCTTGTGTTCATCGTCATGCATCGGAAAAGAACCAATCTGATCGGCTGGCCAATCGAAGGTGATACCCCACTTATTTTTGACTCTGGTGCCTGGAGCTGGTGCCAGCGGAAGATCCATTGGTGCTTCTAAGATTATTTCCATAAATTCATATTGATTGACAAAGCGATCGGGATTTCCGCCCTTCATGACTTCCATCAAATTCTGTCGTTTAGTTAACATCGTAATACCTCCTAAAATTTTGGCTGTTTATTTTTATTTTTCAGATCTTTGTTTCGTCGTTGAATCTGGTTTATAAAAAAATGTTGTATGGATCAGGAGAATGGTTAAGCAGTCGCCAGTTCTTTTGCTTTAACCGCTGCACTACCAGCATCTGGTGCGTATCCATCAGCACCAACTTCAGCTGCATATTCCGGTGTAACCGGTGCGCCACCGACAATCACTTTCATGTCTGGATATGCGGCTTTCACAGTTGCAACGGCTTCTTTTAACGCCGGCATGGTAGTGGTCAACAGTCCAGAACAGGCAACCAGTTTGACGTTGCTATTATCTTTTATCGCTTTGACAAAAGTATCAGCAGGGACGTCAACGCCAAGGTCAACCATATCAAAGCCAGCACTTTCGATCATCATCGAAACGAGGTTTTTTCCGATGTCGTGAAGATCGCCGGCAACGGTTCCGATAATGCAGGTTCCCAGAGAGGTGGAGCCATCACCAGCCATCAGTGGTTTTAGGACTTCTACTCCTTTTGACATCGCTTTAGCGGCGATCAGCATTTCTGGTACGAAAATTTCTCCGGAAGAGAATTTATCACCAACAACACTCATCGAATCGACCATCGCCTGGAGAATTTCTGCTGGCGCACTACCTTCATCCAATGCTTCCTGAACCAGTCCAGGTACCAATTTTGACTTTCCAGCCTCAACCTTTGCTTTGACTTCTTCAATTTTTGACATGTTTTTTCCTCCTATTTAATGTTTTATTTATGATTGCGAAATACGATCACAATTCACGGGTTATGAATTTTGCCATTTCCAGTAGGCGATATCGTTTAAGTTTGTTATCCATAAGTTCGTACATTCTGATTGTGGTGTGTTTATTTGGATGGGACATTCAATACTGCTTGCAAGCAATTTAAATATAAACGATAGTAGGTGAAAAGTCAATGAAATTCGTAAAATAATTATAAAAGACTAAAACAATGTTAAAGAAAACGATTAATTAACACATAAAATAAAAAAAGAGAAGATGATACTATTGTTCGCAAACAATAGTATCATCTTCAATATATAAATAATTTTTAACTTCTTTTAATTGTGGATATTCTTCAAGTAAACGATCAATGGTGCAGTTAGCAGAACTGATCAGTGATTTAAGAAGTAGGTTATTATAGTCAATTTTCAAAGAATAAAGCATTTGATTGATGCACAGATCAAAGAGTTCCTCTTTAGTGAGGATAATTTCTTTTTCAAATTGCTTCATCGTGAGCGCTCTGATAACTCCAAAAGATGCAGTTACTGCGCAATCACAGAGAAGTTCTTTTTCAGATGCGTTAATTTGATCATTATGGTTAACCAGCGTTTTATAAAGCTCAAAGAGGTTCCCATCTCTGGTCGCTTTTTCAAGTAAATCAAATTTATTCATTTCGTAAATAAATCGATCGTAGTGAGCGTCAATTTCAGTTAATTTAAAATGTAATTTAAAAAAAGTTATCAATTGCAACAGTTCATCATCAGTAGGAAGATATCTAAGTAGATGAGAATAGAGTGTTTCATAGTTATTATTGAGCATATCGCTGGCAATGATGTCTTTTGTCTTAAAATAATAGGTGACTAAACCCAGGTTGACACCAGCTTCTTTGGCAATCAAAGTATTTGGCGTATTTTCATACCCATTTTCCAGGTAGAGGCGCTTGGCTGTATTATATATATTGTCTCTTGTGTTCATGATCAGGTTATCCTCATTCTCTTTTTTATAGTATAATAGCACAAAAAATAAAAGAACGTCCATGTTTAAAATAAAATAGCCATATACAAGGAGCAATTGTTTCCTTGATAACGTAAAAAAATCTGCATTAGAATAACGCAGATTAATGATTGGAAAAATGATTGCTTTAATTAGTTAATTTAGACAGTCGCCGATTTTTTATCATCAGGTAGTTCGGTGGGTATTTCAGTTTCGGAAATTTCAGCAGTGTTTTGATCGGTAGTGGATAAGATTGGATCAGCTGCTTCTAAAGCTTCAGCGCTGTCAGCTTCTTCAATAACATTGACGGACAAAGAGGTGAGATTAATTTCATCAACAATTGGTTGATTTAAGAGAACGGGTTGATCAATGAAATGAGAAATCTTGTTGAAAATCAAACCCATACAGAATAAAATCAGTGATACGCCGCCATAGAGACCAATGGCCTGAAATACAATTGGCAATAACTGTGTTGGTGGCATTTGGGCAACAACTTCAGCGGAATCATAACCTTGGGCCACGTACTGAGCGATGGTCTGGTTATAAAGGATGATATTATTGACTAATAATGCGATACCCATAACAGCGACAATGGAACCGCCAATATAAAGAACGAGGGATATTTTATTTTTTTTACTTTGAGTCGAGTTGTTTTCTGTTTGCATAATAGATATACTCCGTTTCTGCCGATTTGGCAATTGATTGATACAAATTTTAATGAAAAGTATATGTTGTGGCCATCAACAAATAGAGTTTACCAGCTGAAACCTGATAATTACCTTAATATTAAGACTTTTTAAGATTTTATTTTAATTTTATCGGTTGAAAGATAATCTGCGAAGTTTAACATAACAACTTAATGGCGGTTAGCTACTGTGGAAATTGATTGCATTTCACTGTAAATTTAAATGGCATCAGAACCGAAATGATAGTACAATGAATTATCGGGTAATAAAATTAGAGCAATCGGTTTGACAATAATTTTAAAAAGGAATGAGGAGGATTAGCGGATGAAAAAAATAAAATTACTTTCAATGGTTATCATCAGCCTATTATTCGTTTTCACTGTAGCAGGTTGTGGTGGAAACAATAGGGAAAGCAGTTCCGGGAGTCAAAGCAGTGGCTCAAAAGATACTGTTTTTGAATTTTATGACAAGGTTCAGTTAGACCAGACAAAAGCGCAGGTCGATGCCGAATTAGGAGTGACCCCAACCGAAAGCACCCAGATGAAAAATATCTTTGTGTATGTCAACGAGGATACTGGTTTTGGGGTGAGTGTTATGTTCAATGAAGATGGACTGGCAACGAGTAAAACTTTATTTTATCCAAATGCTGAAGATCTGGCGTTTTTAACTCCGAAAGCGGTAACTCAGGCACAGGCAGACAGTATTCCAGATGGAGCCACATATGATCAAATAAAAACTATTTTGGGCGAAGATGGAATCGAAACCAATGCCACCCAGATTCCTTTTGAAAACAATCAGGTAAGTTATATTAGAATCTGGGCCAATAAAGATGGATCTCTCCTTCAGGCAGTCTTTTTAACCGACGGTACGACGAACAACGTAATGTTTTTTGATTAAATAAAAACCAAATTGTCTCAATTTGTCTTTTGGCAGATTGGGACGATTTTTTTGATAGCACCGTTACTATTGCATCTTTTCAAATTTGTTGGTATAGTAAGAAAAATAAATTATGGTGAAATGATAAAATTTGAGGAGTTGGGAAATGATAACGATAAGCGCGACAATCATATTAGTTTTAGTCATTTTAATTGGGCTTGTTTTTGCATTGACAAATGGCCTTCATGATGCCAGCTCAGTGGTGGCAACCTTTATCAATTGTGGAGCCGCCAGTCCTAAACAAGCCATCGCCGTGGCATCTTGCTTTGGTTTGGTGGGGGCGGTAATTGGCGGGAACCTGGTAGCCGATGCTATATCCGGGTTAATTGATCTGCCAACCGATACGGCTTTGCTAAGCATCCTTTTCGCGGCCGTTTTTGGAGCGACCTTATGGAATTTAATTACCTGGAAATTAGGACTACCTTCCAGCTCTACTCATGCACTAATTGGCGGGATCATTGGCGCCGTGATTGTATCATCTGGTTATCAACATATTTTGTGGGGGTGGTCGGAATTGATTGGCGAGAATCACCAAATCACCGGGATTGTAAAAGTGATCATGGCCTTGTTTTTATCGCCATTCATCGGTTTTATAATTGCGTTCTTTCTGGAAAAAATGACAAAACTGCTATTGCGAAACGCCAAGGTTTCCATTAATAGTAAGATTAATAAAATACAGTGGTTGATCGTGGCGGGTCTTTCATATAGCCACGGATCCAATGACACCCAAAAAATTATCGGGCTATTCACCTTGGCTTTGGCAGCCTGGAGTGGAACGGCTGTCCACGCGGCCCCGTTGTGGGTTCGGGGTAGTGGGGGGATCGTCATGTTCATGGGCACTTTACTGGGGGGGTGGAGTATCATGAAGACTCTGGGACGAGGTATTTTCGATATTAAACCACTGCATAGTTTAAATTCTCAATTGGCCTCGGTGAGTTCGATTTTGGGAGCTAACCTTATTGGCGCACCGGTTTCGACAACACATGTGGTCGTCGGCGGGATTATGGGTGTTGGCGCCGGCGATGAATATAAAATGGTCCATTGGGGAATTGTCAAAGAAATTTTGGTGGCATGGTGCATCACCATTCCGTTATCCGCTTTGGTTTCCGCCGTGATCTATGCCATAACAACGATTATTTTTAATGTGATTTAGAGAGTGAGAAAAGTGATGGAAAAAAGAAATATTATTGACCGTATTTTTCCAATAAAATACCATTTTCATCGGATGCTTATTATGCAGGCGCAAAGTAATGCTTTAGGTGTTATGGCATTATGTAATTGGTTGAAAAGCGGATCCGAAGAGGATAGTGAAGCAGTAACCAAACATGTTAAAGAAGCTGATGAAACGCGGATGGAAATGGAAAAAAATCTGACGGAAGCATTTGTAACGCCTTACGATCGTGGCGACATCTATTCCATATCGGTGGGGATGAATCGGGTTTTAAAATATGCCCAATCAACCCTGGTCTCGATGAAGGCTTTTGACGTGAACGCCAATGATACAATCATTGACATGGTCGAACAATTAAATTTAGGGGTGGAAGTCTTTGCCGAAGCTATCGGTGATTTAAAAAAGAATCATAATAAGTCAGAAGATGCCGTTGTTAAAATGCGAGAAACCCACCAAAAGATAGAGGGATTTTATATTGAGGGGATGTCTTCTTTGTTTTTAGGTGGAGATTCTATGGATGCT
Organism: Acetobacterium woodii; assembly: GCA_016213825.1. Taxonomy (GTDB): domain Bacteria; phylum Bacillota; class Clostridia; order Eubacteriales; family Eubacteriaceae; genus Acetobacterium; species Acetobacterium woodii_A. The sequence goes on from JACQZP010000031.1 coordinate 99,843, forward strand.
CTTAAAAAGCGGGAGGTTTATCATCATATTAAAGATGCCTCAACAAACCTTGAGGAAACGGTCGATGTGCTTCATCGGATCATTGTTCGGTTGACTTAGGTGAGTTTGTAAATATGAAAAATCGGAACACTACTAAGAAAAGTCTATGGTTATAGGCTCTTTTTAGTTGGCTTACCTTTCAATAGTGTAAGGTGCTTCAAGAATACTGTAAGGCTAATCGATGGCAGCTAAAAAAATGGAGTGATAGAATTAGTTTAAAGTAAATTATTGGAGGCGTTTTATGACAGTATTAAAAGTAAGTGATGTTAGAAAAGTATATGGTTCAAAACAGGGCGGCAGTGTATCAACGGCACTGAATGGCGTGAGCTTTGAGATTGAGAAGGGAGAATTCGTTGGAATTATGGGGCCGTCAGGAGCAGGGAAATCGACCCTGCTAAATGTAATTGCGACCATCGATACGGTTACGGCGGGAGAAATTTCCATTGGTGGGCAGGATATTTGCGGCATAAAGGAACCGGAGCTTTCAGATTTTCGCAGGAGCAAACTGGGCTTTATCTTTCAGGATTATAACCTGTTGGATACCTTGACCTTAAAGGAAAATATCGCCTTACCCTTGATTTTATCTAAAAAAAATCTCCAAGAAATTGAGCAGACCGTTAATCATGTCGCCATGGAACTGGGTATTGAAAACTTTTTAAGTAAGTATCCCTATGAAGTATCCGGTGGTCAAAAACAACGGGCATCTGCGGCCAGAGCGATGGTTAATGCTCCGGAACTGGTACTGGCAGATGAGCCAACCGGGGCTCTGGATTCCAAATCGTCAAAAGATCTGCTACAATGCATGCAACGATTGAATGAAAAAAATCAGGCGACGATTATGCTGGTAACCCATGACGCCTTTGCGGCAAGTTTCTGCAAGCGAATTATTTTTATCAAGGATGGCGTCTTGTTTATGGAAATATTCAACACCAGCACCAGGAAGGAATTTTTTGACAAGATTCTAAAAGTCCTGTCTTCGTTAGGAGGCGATAACAGTGAACTTTTTTAGTCTTGCCATCAATAATATCAAAAAGAAATTTGGCAGTTATTTAATCTATTTAATCAGCACCATCTTTGCAGTGACCATTTTTAGCATCTTCTGCTCAATTTATTTTAATCCGCAGTTTTCCGGGTATCGGTTTGGAGCCGGCAAGATTACCGTTTTGTTTAGAGCGGCAGCTATTGCGATTGTAATATTTTCTTCGGTCTTTGTACTGTATTCCAATAAGTTTTTTGTCAAAACAAGAAAAAAAGAAATCGCTATTTATTCGCTGGTGGGCATGAAAAAAAGTCAGATTGGCCGGATGATGTTTTATGAAAATATCATCATGGGACTGATTGCCACAGTTTGCGGGACGATTCTAGGAATTGTATTTTCACGCTTTTTTTCGATGATCTTATTAAATCTGATGGCCGATGGAACGGCGGTGACCTTTTCAGTTCAATGGCAGGCAGTTATCACAACGGTGGTGGCATTTCTGATTTTGTTCATGATCAGTTCGCTTAATGCTTATGGAATTATTTACCGCTATAAACTGATCGAGTTATTATCCGCAAATAAAGAAAGTGAAAAACTGCCCAAATATTCGGTAATAGGTGGGATATTGGCAATTGTGCTGATTATCCTGGGTTACACAATCGCCATGGTCATGAATGTCAATGAAGGGGGATTTCATCTGATGATCCCGGCGCTAATTATTTTAGTTTGCATTGTCATCGGAACATTACTGTTATTTAAAAATTTTATTCCCATGGCCATGTTGGCGCTGAAAAAAAACAGAGCCTTTTATTACAAAACAGAAAATATTATCAGTGTATCCCAGATTGTGTATCGGATTAAGGCCAATTCTAAAATGCTGAGCTTTATTGCCATTACTTGTGCCATTACAATCACGATGATGAGCGCAACATTCTCGATGTACCGCGCTTTGTCCAATCTGGTACCTTACTACTCGCCATTTTCATATATGGTTAAAAATGTCGATGATCAACAGTTTAATGGGATGCTTGAAGTGATCCAGCAGACCGGTGAAGTTAAGGTGACGGCCACCAATCAGTTTGAAATCATAAAAACACAGCTTCAGAATGATGGTTACTCAACTGAAACCGAGAACAACCCAGGAATGACGGTTGATGGGTATATTATGTCGCAAAGCACCTATCAGTCAATCATTAAGGATACCAAAGTTGAAACCGGCACGTTTAACAATTCAAAAACAGATTTCAATATGGATTTAAAAGATGGCGAAGGTTATTTTATTGATGGGAATACCAAAAAGGATTACTGTGAAAATCTAACTGGTCGTGCCATGAATTTGCAATTTTCAAATGAAACCGACGCTTATAATATTGTTGGAGTTTCCTTGCATAAATACATTGGCTTTTTGGATTTGTATTTAAGACCAACGATGGTATTAAGCGATGCGGACTACAATAAATATCGGGAGCAGGCTGGAGCAGACGATGTGCTGAACTTTACCGGCATCATGTTTGATAATCCGGCCGGATCAGAAAATACAGTGGCGGCCTTAAACAAAATCGTTCCAGAGAATACCCATTCCAGCAGTACCCTAGGCATTGCCAATCTGAGTTATATTGGGGTCTACAAATCGATCTTTTCGCTGTACGGTGCTTATGTATTTATTGGATTATTTATTGGTATCTTGTTCTTACTTGCTTCGGGGAGCATCATGTATTATAAACAAATTATTGAGGCGCAGGAGGAAGTGAGCCGCTATGACATCCTCAAGAAAATCGGGATGAGCAGGGATGAGATAAAAAAATCGATTACCAGACAACTGGCGATTGTGTTTGGATTGTCGTTAACAGTTGGGCTGCTGCATTCTGCTTTTGCCTTATTAACTTACAACCGAACCATGGATCTGGCTGGAAAAGAGATGCCAACGATGATTAATGCCGGCATTATTGTGGGGATCTACATGATCATCTATTGTTTTTTCTATTTTTTATCGGTTAATAGTTATATGCGCATTGCCTGGGGTCGGAAAAAATAATTCATAATTTGCCACGATTCCGTTATAATGTAATAAGAAAAAGCACTCGTGTTAATGGCCTGATTGTCGGCTGGACAATCACTTGTGAAATTTTAATAACAAGCCTTACTTACTTGCTTCGCTGCTGGTTTCTATGAAACCGGCAGCGAGGCTCGTTGCGTTATGACAAATAGATTGTGTTATTGATGGAAAGGATGAAATTAGTGTTTAAAATATTGTTGATTGAAGATGATAAAAAAATAGCGGATATTGTGGTGGAAAATCTTGTAAAAGCGGGCTACGACTCCCTTGCAGTCACTGATTTTTCGGATGTTTTGCCTGAATTTATGGCATTTAAGCCGGATCTGGTATTGTTGGATATTATTTTGCCATTTTACGATGGGTATTATTGGTGCGGGCAAATCAGACTACTGTCAAAGGTTCCGATTATTTTCATTTCATCCAAAAGCACCGACATGGATATCATCATCGCAACCAATATGGGCGGCGACGATTATCTGGTCAAGCCCTTTTCCATCGATATTCTGCTGGCCAAGATGGCAGGGCTTTTGCGACGTACCTATTCCTACGATAACACTGAAATGGATATTATTTCCCATCAGGGGCTTATTTTTAATATTGGCAGTGGGGTGGTGTCCGTCAATGAAAAAAGTGTTAAATTGACAAAAAATGAAGCTCAGATTCTTGGTTTACTATTAAAGAGCCGCGGCAATACGGTCAGTCGCGAAAGAATCATGCGAAGTCTCTGGAAAGATGCCAGCTTTATTGATGACAATACCCTGACAGTCAATATCACCCGGCTAAGAAAAAAGCTCAAAGATCTTGGACTTGAAAGCTACATTGAGACCATAAAAAACTTAGGTTATAAGATATGACGCTAAAAGATTATTTATGGGATAAAAAATATTTGATTCTGATATATACCATCACGGTTTTGTTTACCGGAACGGTGATATATATCGGCGAATCGGTTGCTGTGAATCAATCAAACGGGTTGTATGTTGTGGAAGTAGCGCTGCTGTTATTTGCCATCTATTTAGCGGTTGATTTTATCGTTAAGCGTAAGTATTACCAGCGGTTAAAAACAATATCAGATTTGGAGGGCCTGGACTGGGTAAATTCTCTGCCGATACCAGCGAGCTCAGAACAACGGATTTATAATGAGCTCTTGCAAAAACAATATCAGGCGATTAATAAAAGGTTAAGTGAACACCAATCAAAAAGCATTGAAAACCGTGAATTCATAACCATGTGGGTTCATGAAATAAAAACCCCCATCGCGGCGTCAAAACTGATCATTGAAAACAGTCTGGATCATCCCTCCGAAGAAGTGCTATACAGCATTGAGGATGAGATTGATAAAATTGAAGATTTTGTCCAAATGACACTGTTTTATTCCCGAACCGATGATTTCGCGACAGACTATCTCATCAACAGCATGAATCTGAAAAAAGTGGTCAATGAATGTATTAAAAGAGAGTTCTCCAGTATTACAAATAAAAAGTTAAATTTGCAACTGAAAAATCTTGATTTGCAAATTGATTCGGATGAAAAATGGTTGGGCTTTATTATCAAGCAAATCCTCGACAATGCCATCAAATATTCGGCGGCAAATGGTAAAATCAGTATTTATGCAGAATCGCTTAAAGATGAAGTGGTGTTAATCATTGCAGACGAAGGGGCTGGTATAAAAGAGGAAGACATTCGACGGGTTTTTGATAAAAATTTTACCGGCGGCAATGGCCGTAAATATGTCACCGCCACCGGAATGGGGCTGTATCTGAGTCAGAAAATCGCCAAAAAACTGAGTCATCGGATTACAATTTCGTCTGATTCAGGAAAGGGGACCAGGGTAAGCATCCATTTTCCCCGCTGGAATGATTTCTATGACGTTTAATCTGATTTCATCGATTAAGCCAGTTTAGGCCAAACAACCCGAAGAAATTACATGGCTAATTTCTTCGGGTTGGAGGCAGTTGCCGATTACAAGCACGCCGTCGGTAAGCGGTGTTTCATAATTACCGCTTAATGAATTTTTCATAATCCCGATAAACCTGCTTGGTATAGGCGTAACACCAGTTTACAATCATTTGATCAAACAGCGGAGATTTGCCCATGTACCCGGCGACCCAGTTGGCATTAGGACTTTGGGCATGCGCCCGGGCTAAAAGAAAACCGCAATGGGCAGCATAACGCTTGAAGCCATCATCAGTAAGTGCGGCAACTTCAATGGAGCCTTTCATATCCCGAAATTGGCGAACGTAAAAGTCGCGTCCATTTGCCTGGAAATGCCCGAGAAATGGATCAGATACAGCCTGGAGTATCTGTTGATATTTGGCAACCCGATAGCCTTGGTTTGTGATGGCAGTAATGGGGTGGGGGGTAGAAAAGTTGGTTTGACTGTACCGCGAAATAACAGAGGGGTTCGCTTCTTTAATCTGGAGAACCAGATGACTGGCATTTTCACAGGTTAAGGCAAGGACGTAACAGCGCGTCCCGACGCTGCCAACACCAACAACTCGGCGGGCAGCATCCGTTAAAATATGCTGAGATAATAACAGTGCGATATCCGGTCGGACTGTTTTTTTATATTGTTCAAAAGCATCTTCAACCTGATGAACCAGTTCCGGCTCCAGATGGGTGAGTACCGGTGGGTCTTCCACAAAAAGTTGGCGGCCATATGCATCGGCTTGGGTGAATTTATCAATCACCTGGGTAGAGGTTCGTCTTTTGGCATTTTTGGTTATTTTTTTAAATGAGCTTTTCGTGGGTTTGGGCATATCTTTGAGCAGTTTTTCATCATCGATACTGACGTAATAACGATCCAATGAGCTCAGTTTTAAGATGTCCCGCAGACCAGTGCGATAATGATGGGCAGTTACCAGGGCGGCATCCTGGATTTGGTCGCTCCGTAGCTGTAGATCTTCGCCGCAGAGAATCACGCTGGTGACTAAACGCTTGAGATCCCACTCCCAGGGCCCAGGTGCGGCTTCATCAAAATCATTGAGATCAAAAACAAGGCGACGTTCAGGCGAAGCATAAAGTCCAAAGTTATTAAGGTGGGCATCGCCACAGATAATCAGCTGATGACCGGTGATAGGTTGTTTGGACAAATCATGGGCCATCAGTAGAGCCGATCCCCGATAAAAGGTAAAAGGTGAAGTTGACATTCTTTCTCTTCTCAAATCGATTAGATCAGGAAGACGGTTAGTATTTTGAGATTCGATGAGTGCAACCAGATCGCGGTTAACTGGAGACAGTGTGGCCTGGGCGGAAAAAGGGATCGTTTTTCGAGCTTCTTTGCCTTTTTCCCGTTGGGCTTTGGCAGTCGGAATTAGCTGATTTTTATTTAAACCATAGAGAATCATAGTAACACCTCCGCTAGATTAATATGATGTTAACAAAAATTATTGAATTTGTATAGCAATATGAAAGAATTTTGAACTGCTCAAAAAAACAATATCAGTTTGTTTGAAAAACAAAATTAAAATCTTTAAGCATTGACTGAAATAATAGCAGAATATAATTATTTTGTGTTATAGTATTAAATCCCAATTGAAAAGGGTATTATAAAAGTAAAGGATTACACCATGAATGAAAAAGTTGCTAAAGACAAGACACGCAGTACTGAGGGAGGACATCATGAATAAGAGAATAGGAATAATAACACGATGGCTTGCAATCATGATGATTTTCTGCTTGTTGTTTCCAGCCGGGATATCGGCAGAAGATGTAGTTAATAATGAACAGCAAACTATTATTACAGAAACACCAACCAATGTGAGTTCATCTCTAAACCTGGCATCTGCTCAGGATAACGAAACACCGTCTGAAATTCAAACCCTTGAACAGGTGCCAGCGATTAATATTAATGATCATATCGATCAGCAGATTGTGGTTATCTATACCAATAGTGGTGAATCCAATGTAAAAGATCTGTCGCTGACAACTGATGAGGTTGTTTCTGGAGAGCAGGTCTCTGATCGGGTTGACTTAATCGAAGTCAGCAATGGAACAAATGTGGAAGCGATGATGGCTGATCTGGAACAAAATCCCAATGTTCTGGCGGTAGATAAAAATGATAAAATTGAAGTGACTGCCCTGCCCAATGATCCCTATATTGTCAATGGCTCAGCCTGGCAATTTCAACGGATTGGCGCGGACCAAACCTGGAACCAGGTGTCCAATACTGACCCTGTGGTAGTAGCGGTTATTGATACCGGCTTAAATGTTAATCATCCGGATCTGATTGGTAATACAGTGGCCGGATATGATTTTGTAACTGGTCAGGAGAGTGCTGTGGATCTGGCTGGTCATGGCACGGCAGTAAGCGGATGCATTGCTGCCGTTACCAATAATGGAATAGGAACTGCTGGGATTTCGGGGATGGCTAACATAAAAATTGCCCCCTATCGTGCTGGTGGCGAATATAGTGGGGATACGCAGCTGGATGTGGCCTATATTTGTGCCGCCTTGCTTAAAGCGGCCGAGCGACCAGACGTAAAAGTAATCAATATGAGTTTTGGTGGTTATGGAACATTTCCGACGCTGGCTGCAGCAGTTAATGAAGCGGTTAAAGCGGGAAAAATAGTCGTTGCATCTTCAGGCAATGAAGGTGAATCATGGAGTTCCCGGGTGGGGCAATATTCCTATCCGGCATCCTATGATCATGTTATTTCAGTGGGTGCTACCGCTAAGGACAATACGCGGTCTTCCTTTTCTCAATACAATGATCGAGTTGATTTGTGTGCGCCTGGACAATCGGTCTTAACAACCGCCAGAAACGGTGGATACGAGTATGCCAGCGGGACGTCTTTCTCCAGTCCCATTGTTGCTGGTGCCTGTGCGGTGTTGATGGCTGCCGATACTAGTTTAAAGGCCGATGAGGTTGAAACGATTCTAAAAGATACGGCCCTGGATCTGGGAACCGTTGGCAGTGATCCTTACTATGGTAGCGGTTTGATTCAGCTAAATTCAGCAGTAGCTTCTATTAATTCAAGTGAAACCGTAAGCAGTACCTACCGAACCCATGTCCAGAATGTCGGTTGGCAGGGATGGAAAAGTGATGGGCAGATCAGTGGCACTTCAGGGCAATCACTGCGGCTTGAGGGAATTGAAATCAAGATGAATAATCTAGGTTATGATCTTGGGATTGAATATCAGACCCATGTTCAAAATATTGGTTGGCAGGGTTTTAAAAGCAATGGTCAAACCAGCGGCACTTATGGCCAATCCTTGCGCTTGGAAGCGATTCAAATTCGTCTGACTGGAGCGGATGCGAGTAACTACGACGTCTATTATCGGGTTCACTGTCAAAACTATGGTTGGTTGGACTGGGCAAAAAATGGTGCATCAGCTGGTTCGCAAGGTTTGTCATTAAGACTTGAAGCAATTGAAATACAAGTCGTTCCCAAAGGCACTTCAGCACCGGGGTCAACCAATCGTCCGTTTATTATTTGAAACAAATGATGGTTATAAATAAAAATCGATGAATAAAATTGACTTATTGGGGTACATGAACTAAGATTGAATAAATATTAGTTGATTGCAAAATCATTAATGAAAGGAGTATCTGGAGATGATTATTACCTGGGATAATATTAGTGAAGTGAACAGACGCATCAAAGAGCGCGATTTGGCATACAAGGTTCATTTAAGTGATGCTTGTGGCGGACAGAGTATGTGGATTGAATCGATGAATAAGGATAATCGTTTTGAAAATTTGGATGATTTAAACGATTTGATACGTGATTATTTTACCGAGATTCATGCCGATGTTGTGTTCAGTTGGGATAAAAAATCATTTTGGTCAAAGGATCGTTCCTTAATATTTTGATCGGAATTTTTAATGGAATAGCCCATCCAAATAAATAGACCACAACCAAGGATCTTATGAAAGCCCCCGGTTGTGGTTTTGTTATTTTTTGATATATTTATTTACCAGGCGATAAGCGGTGGTTTGGCTTAGCCCCAGCGATTCGGCCATGTCATTGATATTATCGTAAATCTCATAATAATCTTCAATAATTCCTCGCTTGTAGTTTTCAACCAGGTCGTCAAAAATGACCTGTCTTTTTTTGATACCCTCGTTGGCAAAAAAAGCACCCAACTGTTCTGGTAATTTATCAATGCCAATGACGCTGCCAAGACTCATCACTGCCATCTGTTCCACTGCATTTTTAAGCTGCCGAACATTTCCCGGCCAATCGTATTGAATCAGTGATTCAATCACCTGATTGGAGAAAACTTTATTTTGATTATATTTTTTGTTGTACTCTTTTAAATAATACTGGGCAATGGGAAAAATATCATCCCGTCGTTCCCGGAGGGCAGGGACCGTTTGGGTGATTCCGTTAATTCGCCAGTACAAGTCCTCCCGAAAAGTATTTTTGGCTACTAATTCTGCCAGATTTTTATTGGTAGCCGTGATGATCCGGGTGTTCACCGTTTTAGATTCCAGGCCGCCAACTGAGGTAAAACGCTGATTTTCCAGAAAATCAAGGAGCTTGACCTGAATATTGGGAAGCAATTCGCCAATTTCGTCTAAAAACAGGGTGCCATTATTGGCCATTTCCACCAATCCCTTTTTTCCTTTGGGGCTGGCTCCGGTAAAGGCATAGGGGACATAGCCAAAGAGCTCACTTTCAATGAGATTATCCGGAATGGAGGCACAGTTAATTGAAACGAAGGGATGGGCTTTTCGAGGGCTGCAATCGTGGATAAATTTGGCGATCAGACTTTTACCAACTCCGCTTTCACCCAGCAAAAGAATCGGGATATCCGATTTTGCCGCTTTTTTCAGTTTGTGCAGGGTCTGGTAGAGAATGTAACTGCGGCCGACAATGTTATTACTGGCTTTGGTCCGTTCTTCCCGGGAACTTTTTTTGTCTTTAAGTTCGTGATCATCATTCTTTTCTTTTTCCGGATTCAGATAATCCAAATCAAACTCCACAAAAGATTCTCGTTTTAAGGTGTTGTAAACCAGCATGACCAGTTCATGATCGGGATTATAAAGCGGTGTGGTTATGGTGATATGTTCTTCATCGGTAATTAATGAACGTTGTCTCGAGATGATGGTGCGTTTTTTTTCCATGGCGGTAGCGGTGGAGGGCGGTGTCCATAGACCCTGGAAGGACGTTAAAAAATTAAGCTTCCACATTTTTTCAGCTGAAATCCCATGGTATTCCAGACAAGCCGGATTGGCATAAAGGACCTTCCCATCCTTATCGGTTACCGTTACTTCGATAAAACTATTTTCCAGAATATCCAAAAAAAATTCACTGGAAAGTGTTTTTAAATAGTCCAAGTATTCCTGGCTGTGATTAAATTCGTTTGTTATCATTGGTTATCCTTTTTACACATCATTGTGTGGTCTTTCTAGTCATTTTATTATTAAGCTTATAGATTATATAGAAGAATTATAAATCGTTTTCATCCATAGAACTGATAATAAATCAAATTGGGCCAAGGTACAAGAGGAAAAAAAGAAATATTCCCAAAAGTGAAAAACAATCAAACTGTTTTATCATATTTGGAAAGGATATCAGCGTTACGAATCTGCTGAAAGGGCAGTAATTAAAGTATCATACCTAGAAAACATGTTGGCACGATTATTGCGATACATATTATCAAGATTTGACATGACATCTCGTAAATATGTGAGAAAGGAGATAAATAGATTTGTAATCGTTTGTTCTACGAGAAAGAAAAACAGAAGTCCATGACAAAGTGCCCCATGCGGGGAACGGGGCAACCAAGTTTTTTAGTTGTGAATTTCGCAATCATCAATTATATGTTTATGAAGGAGTAAAAAATGTTTAGATTTACAGCAGATCAATTTGTTTATGACATCAATGGAACCAAAATTGGTGGACAGCCGGGAGAATATCCGACGGTTTTAATTGGTAGTATTTTTTATCGGGGACACAAAATAACCCAGGATTCAGAAAAAGGGTTGTTTGACGAGGCAGCGGCCAAAGATCTACTGGACAAAGAAGCAGAACTGTCAGCAGAAACTGGTAATCCCAGAATTGTCGATGTATTGGGTGACACCGAGATTGCCCTAACCAAACATGTGGAGTTTGTTTTGAAGAATACCACCTCGCCGATCTTACTTGACAGCCCCAGCCCAGAGGTGCGAATCGAAACGCTCAAGCATTTTGCCAATGACGAGGCTGCCATGAGCCGAATTATTTACAATTCGTTGGAAGAAAGCTGCACCGACCATGAACTGGAAGTGATGAAGGATTGTGGCGTGAAAACTGCCGTTGTTCTGGCATTCAGTAAAAAACATCTACAGCCAGCCAAACGAGTGAAACTGTTAGTAGGGGATGAAAAAAATGAAGGATTATTGACAAAAGCTAAAAGAGCCGGCGTCGAACAATTTTTGATTGATCCCGGCGTTTTGGATGTCGCTAGTAGCAGTTGGACAGCTATGGCCATTCGGGATATTAAAGAACAATATGGTTTGCCAGGTGGCTGTGCTTCATCTAATGCCTTGTATTTATGGAAAAAAATGCGATCCAAAGGCAGCCCTTATTTTGAAGCTGCTGGTGCATCAGTATTCACCTTCCCATTAACCCACGGTGCTGATTTTATTCTTTATGGTCCGATGGCTAATGCGGCATGGGTATACCAGGCGGCTGCAACAACCGATGCGATGATGGCATACTGTAATAAAATAACTGGCACAAAACTTGGCACCTTAGATACACCACTGATGAAAATATTTTAAAAAGATTTTGATCTAAAAATAAAAATTAAAATAAAAATAAAAGGAGGATAACTAAAATGCAAGAAAAAATGACAAAGAATAGAACAGTTTTGTACGTTTCAGCAGCAATCGCCATCGTTTTTGTATTAGCTAGTATGCTTTTTACTGAAGGTACAACAGCCGTATTTAATCTGCTAAATTCATTTATTACAACGTCTTTTGGGTGGTTGTATTTATTGGCAGTTGGAATATTTATTGTGTTTGCCATTGGTGTTGCCATCAGTCCATATGGAAAGATTAAATTGGGCAAGGATGAAGACAAACCTGAATTTACTAATTTCCAATGGTTCTCAATGTTGTTTGGCGGCGGGATGGGAATTGGTTTGGTATTCTGGTCGGTATCAGAACCGATTATGCATTACCTCAGCCCACCCATGGGAGAAGGCGGAACACAAGCAGCCATGGAATTGGCGATGCGCACCACCTTCTTTCATTGGGGACTGCATCCATGGGTAATCTTTGCGATTGGTGGTTTGGGATTGGCATATTTTCAATTTAGAAAAGACTTACCATTCCTGATCAGTTCGGCTTTTTATCCTTTAATTGGCGAGAAGATACATGGACCAATCGGAAAAACCATTGATATCTTGGCAGTTTTTGCAACTATATTTGGAGTTGCAACAAGCCTTGGTCTTGGTTCAACTCAGATTGCCACTGGTTTGCAATACATCTGGGGGATTCAATCATCGCCAATGGTAGTTTCGATTATCATTGCTATAATGACGGTAATATTTACTTTGGCAACGATATCCGGATTGCATAAGGCGATGCAAGCTGCAGCTAATTTAAAAATCTGGTTATCCATTGCATTTATGGTTTTTATCTTTATTTTTGGCGGAAGCGTATTTATCTTAAATAACTTTACCAATACGTTAGGTTCTTATCTGCAGAATATTGTCGGTCAAACCTTCTGGATGGGAAATATTGAATGGTTGAACGGTTGGACTGTCTTCTATTGGGCATGGTGGATTGCCTGGGCTCCATTTGTTGGACAGTTCGTCGCCCGCGTTTCAAAAGGCCGGAGCATTCGAGAATTTATTTTAGCAGTATCGTTACTACCTTCTGGTTTTTCACTGATTTGGATCGCGATTTACGGTGGTGCAGCATTTAATTTAAATGCCATCTCCGGTGGTGCCATTGAAACAGCAGTTGGAGCTGATTATACTACTGCTCTCTTTGCCCTGCTGCAACAACTGCCATTGTATGGGCTAACCTCAATTCTGGCAATTGTGTTGATTGTTGTCTGTTTTGTCGGAGCGGCAAACTCAGCAACCTATGTATTGGCAATGCTGACATCTGGCGGAGACATGGATCCAGACAAAAAATTAAGAGGCGGCTGGGGTATCGCTCAGGGTCTAATCACAATTATGTTAATCCTTGTGGGTGGAACTTCTGCTCTAAAAGCCTTACAAACGGCTTCGATTGTGGCAGCCTTCCCATATATGCTAATTATGATTGTGATGTGCTTTAGTATTCTAAAAGCCCTGAAAGCAGATTATGCTGAAACCCAACTGTTACTCAACCAAAAAAGCCTTAAAGATATTGGCAGCGGTCAAGCTGTTGCTGATGTCCAGGAATAGAATCTCAAAATAAAATTATAAGAAAAAGAGGTATTTGAATATGTTACCAAAATTTGATATTTTGACGGAAGAACAGATTGATAAGATTCACAAAAACAGTTTAAAAATTCTCCAGGAAATTGGGGTAGAGTTTTCCTACGATCCAGTTATTGAAATCTTGAAAAGCCATGGTCAAAGGGTCGAAGGCCATCGGGTTTATTTTGATCCGGATTTTGTGGAAAACATGGTTGAAAAAGCACCTGCAAAATTCACCCTTCATGCCCGAAACCCAGAACATAACTTAGTTTGTGGCGGTGAAGATATTATCTATATGCCAGGCTACGGGGCCCCCTTTGTTTATGATGCCGATGGTGGAAAACGGGATGCTACCATGGCTGATTATGATAACTTTGTTAAATTAGCTGGGGCCAGCAAAAACATGCATATGACCGGTGGTACCGTGGTTGAACCTACCGATGTTGCGGATGAAATCAGACATTTGAAAATGGCTTATAGCCATATTACAAATTCAGACAAATGCTTTATGGGTAGTTCCTCAGGTTATGAATTTGCTAAAGATTCAATTGAAATGACCGCTTTGCTTCATGGCGGATTGGATGTAATCAAAGAAAAACCAGCCCTGATCTGTTTGATTAACTCCGTAACGCCGCTCAAATATGATGACCGAATGCTTGGTGGTTTAATGGCTTATGCTGAAGCTGGCCAGCCGATGGTAATTGCTTCATTGGTTATGGCCGGCTCAACTGGCCCGGCAACCATGGCCGGTGCCTTATCGCTTCAAAATGCTGAAGTTCTGGCAGGGATTACCCTAACTCAATGCATTAACCCAGGAACACCTGTGGTTTATGGATCAACCTCAGCAGTAACCGATATGTCAACTGGGTCACTTTCGATCGGAAATCCTGAAAATGCCTTGTTTACCTCAGCAAGTGCCCAGTTTGCACGATTTTATGGAGTCCCATGTCGAGGCGGCGGTGGCTTAACCGATGCTAAGACTGTTGATGCTCAGGCCGGTTATGAATCGATGATGCTGCTCTTTGCGACCAGCACCACCGGTGTCAATTTTGTCCTTCATACAGCCGGGATTCTGCAATATTACATGGCGATGTCTTATGAAAAATTTATGGTGGATGATGAAATCGCTGGGATGGTGTTACGCTACCTCAAAGGATTTGATTGCGACAGTGACGAAAAAATGGCTTATGATGTTATTGAAAAAGTTGGTCCTGGCGGACATTTCCTGACCCAGAAGCATACACGTAAAAACTTTAAAACCGAATTCTTCAGACCGGCACTCAGTGACCGACAATCATTTGATGGATGGTCGAAAGATTCATTAGACACCAATCAGCGGGCAAAACTCAAATGGCAGGAAGTATTGGCTAACTATACCGCACCTGAGCTGGACTCAGCAGTCAAAGAAAAAATTGAAGCTTTTATTGAAAAGCGATCAAAAGAATTACTGAAATAGCTAAAAAATAATACAAAAAATAAGATAAGAAAAAAGGAGAAAAATAATGAACCCAATATTTGAAGAAATTAAAGATGCAATTGTGGATGGTGATGAAGATTTAGCAGTTGAACTGGCAGAAAAAGTTGTCGCTGAAAAAATAGATCCGGTTCAAGCGGTGCAGTTTGGATTTATTAAAGGAATTGAAGAAGTAGGGAAAAGCTGGACGAATGGGGAAGCTTTTTTACCAGATGTTATGATGGCAGCAGATGCTATGAAAGCTGGAATGGATGTCCTGGAAGAAGTATTGGCAGCTGGCGAAGGTGAAGGCGCCTATGAAGATAAAGGAAAAATTGTCCTTGGAACCGTCGAAGGCGACATTCATGATATTGGTAAAAATATTGTGGGAGCTCTTTTAACCTCAGCTGGTTTTAAAGTTTATGACATTGGTATCGATCAAAAAGCTGAAGATTTTGTTGCTAAAGCAGACGAAGTCGGTGCAAAAATCATCGCAGCCAGCTCACTGTTAACGACCACCATGAAATCTCAAAAAGTTCTGGTTGAGTATCTGGATGCTCAAAACCTGCGTGATAAATATAAGGTTATCATCGGCGGCGGCCCTACCAGTGCTAAATGGGGTGAAGAAATTGGAGCCGATGGCTGGGCTGAAACGGCCGATGAAGCGGTTGAGTTGTGTAAACAATTACTGAACTAGTCAAATCGAATCTAATTTAATCGAGATAAGTATTAACATCTAAAAATAATTAAAAAAAGCGCCAGAATTTTATATTTTGGCGCTGACTTCTTTAAAAATTAAGTAAAAAGTGGCTTTAATAGTTCGACAATACCCAGATTGGCTGTTTTTTATTTTAATACGAATAATTTATGTTTATAAAAAAAAGAACATGGATAGATAAGTGTTATAATGATAATATGAAATCGTTTAATTCATATTGAAATGATAAAGAAAGCCAAGTCGGGAGGGAGAATACAGATGAAAAGCAAAATAAAACAGACTGGGAATTTTGTTCCCAGAAATAGGACAGACGTTACTCAATCATGGGGGATTTTTGGCCGTTTGGATTCAGTGGTCTTTATCGTATCAGCAATTATTTGTTTTGGATTTATTTTATGGGGTGCTGCGGATCCTGGGTCTTTGGCTGTGGCTCTTGGCCAATTACTTTCGGCGACCGTATCAAACTGGGGTTGGATGTACCAGGCTGGGGTGCTCTTTTTTGTGGTTTTTTGTTTTGCAGTTGCCTTAAGTAAATATGGAAAAATAAAATTTGGTAAAGATGATGATGTGCCAGAATATTCTAATTTTTCATGGTTTGCCATGTTATTTGGAGCCGGGATGGGGGTTGGACTCATCTATTGGTCAGTGGCGGAAACCGTTTCACATTTCTTAAATGGTCCAGTTTATGCTGGCGCTTCAGGAAGTCCCCAGGCTGCAGAATGGGCCATGGCGATTTCTTTTTTGCATTGGGGAATCAGTCCCTGGGCAATTTATGTCGTTGTCGGGATTCCGATGGGTCTGGTGATTTTTAGAAAAGGGTTGCCAGCACTGGTCAGCTCCTGTTTTTATCCCATCTTAGGAGACCGAATTTATGGGCCATTGGGTAAATTGATTGATATTGTTGCCCTATGTATTACTTTTTTTGGAGTATCCACAACCATTGGACTGGGAACCATGCAACTGGGGGCAGGGTTATCGTTTAACTATGGCATCCCCTTAAATAACAATTTATATATTATCATTTTAATTGTAGTTGCTGCTGCCTATCTGGCATCGGCCTGTTTGCCCATTGATCGAGGCATCAAGGTCGGTTCGGATGTCAGCATGATCGCTTGTTTGGGTTTATTATTGTTTCTGTTTATCCTTGGTCCGACAAAATATATTATGGATAATTTTGTTAATGCCACTGGTCTCTATGTTCAAAATTTCATCACCATGAGCACTTGGACAGACCCAGTAGGACAGACCGGCTGGTTGAATTCATGGACGATATTTTATTGGGCCTGGTGGATATCGTGGGCACCATTTGTGGGTATGTTTATTGCCAAAATATCAAAAGGTCGGACAATCAAGCAGTTTGTAATTGCCGCAATTATTGCGCCATCATTATTTGATATGATTTTTTTCGATATTTTTGGTTCAACAGCCCTGCATTTTGAATTTGCTGAAGCAACAAAGGGCCTTATTCAAAACGCTATCGCATCAGATGTAGCCAATGGAATATATGTCCTTTTTAATCAATTTCCTTTTAGCGATGTAATAATAATTGTTATTCTGTTTGTCGTCTTCACATTTTTTGTGGTTTCGGCCGATTCAGCAACGATTGTTCTCGGGATGCTCTCGAGTGGGGGAAATGATTCACCCCGAACCAGCTTAAAACTTTTGTGGGGGATCGCCTTGGCTTTTTCAGCAGGAATTCTGATTATTATGGGAGGGTTAACTGCGGTGCAGACCGTTCCGATTGTCGCCGTTTTTCCATTTATATTTATTCTTTTTGCCATGTGTTATTCAACAATTAAGATGTTGCAGGAAGATCATTTATTCAAGGAGACGCCAGAGATTAGCAGTGGGGAAAAAGAGCAAGCGTTAGAAAAAAATATAGCTCAATAATATGAATTAGTAAGCATTGAAAGGGATTCACATGAAAGTAAATAATCAGACAGTTAAGCGCAGATCCATTAAAACAAAATTATTAATTGTACCACTCATTTGTGTACTGGCTGGCGTTTTTATGATTGGAGCAATTTCGTCATATTTAGCAAGAGACAGTTTGCTTGCTGAAATGCGAGAAAATGGTTTTTCATCATCGCAGCGTTTTGTCAATCGAATTGAAGATAACACAGAAGCGGTGCGGACCATGAATGAACAATTGGAAGCACAGATCCGTAGTATCGGGAATATCGTCCTCGGGAATCGCGTCAGTATTAATGATGGTTATTTAACCCAATTAGCGGCGCAAACAGGGATTGATCATATTTATTTATATAACCCTTCCGGAGAAATTATCAACGCTGCCAATGGTGAATATTTGGGATGGAAGGCGACGCCTGGTGATCCGATCCATAACTTTATGATCAGTGGGGCCCCGGAATTGATGGAAGAAATCAGAAAGAGTACCGAAACCACTGAAAACTTTAAATACGGTTATGTTCGAAGCAATACTGGGGAATTTGTCCAGGCGGGTGTTTCCGCTGACCGGGTTTTGGAACTGACCGAAAAGTTTGGCTATCAGGCTTTAATCGACGAGTTGGCATCGGATGATAGCATTGTTTATGCAAGTTTTATTGACCAAGATCTTATCGGGGTTGCGGACAGCAATAAGGATAATATTGGCAAAAACTATCAGGAAGATGAAAGCATTAAAAAGGTCGCCCGGGATGGCGAAATGAGTGCCAAAGAATATTTTTATGAAGCTGAAAATACCAATGTTTATGATGTTTTATATCCGGTTGTTATTAATGGCGAATTAAAAGGTGCTCTGAATATCGGGTATTCCATGAACACCATCCAGTCGGCGATCGCAAAAAATATTTTATTGATTGCTATTGCGGGGCTGATTGTTTTTCTGATATTAGGATTTATTTTATATAAGATTTCAACTTCCATCACCAGGCCGATTGCGAGCATCAACCATATGATCAAGGAAATGGGAAAAGGTCATCTGGGGATTCGTCTAAATCTTGATTCCCAGGATGAAATTGGCGAAATGGCAATAACCATGGATGAATTTGCTGATGATCTGCAAAATGTTGTTATTGGCACCATGAATCAGATTTCAGCCGGAGATGTGTCGGCTGATATTGAAGAAAAGGATGATTTGGATGAGATCGCACCGGCTTTGAAACGAACCATTGAAACCATTCGTAATTTGATCCAGGAAACAACCCGGCTATCACAGGCAGCTGTTGCAGGAAAATTGGAAACCAGGGGAAATATAAAAGCATTTGAAGGTGGATTCAAAGATATTGTCGAAGGTGTTAATGCCACTTTAGATGCAGTCGTTGGCCCGCTGAACATTGCCGCCGATTACGTGAACAAGATTGGTCAAGGGGAAATCCCGGAACCAATTACTGAGGCTTACGAGGGCGATTTTGATAAGCTGAAACAAAGCATCAATGCCTGTATTGATGGTTTGGGAGCTTTAAAAGAAGGCAACCGGGTGCTCGCCTTAATGAGTCAAAATGATTTCAGTCAAAATATTGAGAATCAATACCTGGGAATCTATGGCGAAATTGGCGCAGGGATTAATTCAGTTCATGATCAACTGGTACGGATTGTTCAGATTGCTAACCATATTGAAGCCGGCGAACTTGGGGATTTAAGCGAATTGAAAGCGATTGGCAAAAGAAGTGCTAATGATACGTTGATTCCAAGCCTCATTGGAATGATGGAGAACATTGTTCGATTGGTGGCCGAGACCCAAAAAATGACGCAAATCGCCGTCGCCGGGGATCTGAGTTTCAGAGGCGATGAAACCCGTTTCGCCGGGGAGTATAGCAAAGTCATTGCAGGATTCAATCAGACCTTGGATGCGGTGATCAATCCAATTACAGAAGCTTCGGGAACCTTGAAAGAACTGGCCGCCGGGAATTTAAATACAGCAATGACCGGTGATTACCAGGGTGACCATGCCATTATCAAAGAGGATCTGAATCAGACCATTGCGAATCTGAAACGTTACGTCAATGAAATTACCAGCACCCTGGAAGAAATGAGCCAGGGGAATCTGGATCAGGAAATTACCTCTTCCTACACCGGTGATTTCCTGGCGATAAAAAAAGCCCTCAACGGCATCAGTTCAAGTTTGAGCTCAACCATGACGGATATTGATACGGCTGCCGCCCATGTGGAAATTGGTGCCAGACAAATTTCCGATGGCGGCCAGGCCCTGGCCCAGGGAACCACCGAACAGGCCAGCTCCATCCAGGAATTGACAGCCTCCATTGAAGAAGTCGCCAGCGAAACCAAACAGAATGCCAGTCGCGCCAATGATGCCAATGAACTGGCCGTTAGAGTGAGGAAAAATGCCGAAGTCGGCAATGCGCAAATGAAAAAGATGATCGTCGCCATGCGAGATATTGATGATTCATCGAACAATATTTCAAAAATAATTAAGGTGATTGATGATATTGCCTTCCAGACCAATATTCTGGCGCTTAATGCCGCCGTTGAAGCGGCTCGAGCCGGACAACACGGCAAGGGTTTTGCGGTTGTTGCCGAAGAAGTTCGAACCCTGGCAGCCCGAAGTGCCGAAGCCGCCAAGGAAACCACCGGACTGATTGAAGGCTCTATTGAAAAGGTCGGTGCGGGAACAAAAATTGCCGACGAAACCGCTGAAAGTCTAAAAGAAATCTTACTTGAAATTGAAAAAGTGACCAGTTTGGTGGGGAATATCGCCAGGGCGTCCACCGATCAGGCATCAGAAATCGCCCAGATCACCCAGGGGATTGAACAGGTTTCTCAGGTTGTTCAAACCAATTCGGCCACTGCTGAAGAAAGTGCCGCCTCCAGTGAAGAATTATCCGGTCAAGCCGAAATGCTTAAACAGATGGTGGGCGCATTTAAGCTTAAAAAGCAAGTGCGAATAGACAGAGAAATCTCAGTAAGGGTAAATGAAAAAATAGATTTGCCAACTCAAGCTCAGCCCAAGATTTTTTTAGATGATATGGAAATGGATAAATATTAAATAAGATCCATATTAATTAAGAAACCAGAATAACTAAATAACGGCTCTGATATCGACGCAGATTGGAGTTGAGTATTTTCAAAATTCGATGGATCAATTTAAAAAACGAGACCTTCAGCTTAAATGTAGAAGGTCTCGTTTTTAAGTTTACCATCACAATTGTTAATGAAACAGTGGTAGACATAGATAATTAGCGCAATGCGTTTGATTCAAGAAGATTTACTATAATTTAGCCAGCAGTTCCTGCTTTTTCTGATTAAATTCAGCTTCACTGATAATGCCCTTTTCTTTTAAACTGGCCAGTTTTTCAATCATGGCAATGGGATCCTCCTGGGGAGTTGTGGATTGCTGGGCAGTTGCCTGTGATTGTGGGGCGGATGATTCTTCAGATGGATCCTGGTGAGTCCCTTCTGGTTTATGGGCATTGTAGATTTGAATAACCCGCTGCGCTTCTCGGGGATAGAGGATGCTGATGGTTTCAATGGCACCCGCTGTCTTAATTTCAGTATCATTGGGATTCATCCCCAGGGTCAGTGACAAATCTAAAAAAGAAACGGTGCTCGGCTGCGTTGTCAGTGATAGGATTTGATCGTAGGCAAAGGTTTTTTTAGCCGTCAAATCCCGATCATAAAGGACGATCTTCTCGCTGGTACAGGTCAGGAATTTTTTTGAAACCAGGTTATCGAGACCCCAGGCAAAATAGATCAACTTTTCATCGGCGTCTAAAAATGTTTTCACAATTTCCAGAGTAGTGGGATCGAGCTTGGTTTGAATAAAGGCATCAACCTGATCATCGGTAATCATAAGATCGTTTTTCTTCAGGCGGCAGAGATATTCAGTCAATGTAATAGTATCGATGGTTTTGATTTCAGCCGCAGGTATGGTAATTAATGTGATGGCATTAACAATCAGGGTGCATTGTTCATCACCTCGATTTATTGATATATCAAAGAGTTTTTCTTTCGGCAGGGAACCCGCTGCAAAAAAAGAATTGTTTTCAGGAAAAAGAATTTTAAAATAAAGATTACTGGAGGTAAGCAGAATTATCTGACCTTTAGAATCTTTGAATTGAAATAAAAATTTTTCCTGCATATTATAAGTGGGAAAGGTTTTTAAAACATTTTTTAAGACCTTTTCTTCATAGGGGTACATGTCGATTTTTGTAGCTGACGCACTGTTGGCAGGCAACAGCAGTTTCTCACTAAAATTTTTAGTAAATTCGACGATTTCATCATCCTCGGTATTGATGAGAGGGTTGGTAGACGCATCGACTGGATTAAGAAGCTGTTCCATCAGGGTTTCGGTATAGGTTTTTATCCGCTGATCCATTTCCGCCCGTAAGCGTTCCTGTTCTTCTTTTTTTAGGGCTAAATCTGCTTGAATTGAATCAATACTTTCTTTTGCCAGATCGGTAACATCTTTAAATAGATCTTTTAATCCCATAATTAGTCTCCTTTTTCGTTGAATAATCTAGTTTCATTTTACCTAAGGTTAGCGGAAATAGCAAATTAAAACAGCCATTTGAGCGAATCTTTAAGATTCATTCAGATGGCTGTGAAAAGTAATTAATTTGGTTTGATGATGCTTAGCCTTTTAATATCGAAAGGGCTTCTTCACGTCCACAATCCATTAAATATGGAATCTTCGTGACTTTGGCACATTCTTCTGTTAACGACATTAGCTCATTTCTGGTAATGCTGTCGGTATTAAAGCAACGGGCACCGGCCATTAACTGCTGTAAGCCAACCCGGATTTTATCTGAATAGCTGTAGATCCCAATCGCTCCCAAAGGAATGTTTTTGATTTCTTTGGCACCAACGATATCTTTAACTGCTTCATAGCAAACAAAGATTTCTTCAGGAGTAGAACCAAATTCGCTGACTGTTTTTGGCAGGTTATTTGCTTTCATCCATTGGTCGATGTTTTTACCAACCATCCCAGGAATCATCAGGGCACGACCCATACAAACTGCTTTAACATAAGGTGCGCCAAGTGCTAAAGCTTTAAAAACACCGTCTTCGCTGCTGAATCCGCCGGCAAAAGCCAGATCAGGAACGCGTTCGCCATTAGCTTCCAGAATTTGTGCAAATTCAACGGCTGCTGAATGCAGGTAAATGGAAGGCATACCCCATTCTTCCATCATTCGCCATGGGCTCATGCCAGTTCCACCAGGAGCGCCGTCAATGGTTAGCAGGTCAATTTTGGCTTTTGAACACCATTTCATTGCCATGGCCAGTTCTCTTAAACCGTAGGCACCGGTTTTTAAGGTGATCCGTTTATAGCCTAAGGCTCTTAGACGTTCAACTTCGGCCATAAAACCATCTTCACTGATAAAGCCGAGGCGGCTGTGTCGTTCAAATTCCTTAATGGCACCGTCATTGAAGGCCGCCTGAATAACCGGATCCATGGGATCTGGAGTGACAATATAGCCACGTTTTTGAAGTTCCATGGCCCGTTCAATGGTATTAACCTTGATTTCACCACCGATACATTTAGCACCCTGGCCCCATTTCAATTCAATGGTCTCGATATTATGTTTGTTAATGATATATTCGGCAACACCTAAACGGGTATCTTCAACATTCATTTGAATGAGGATTTCACCTTTGCCGAAGTGATATTTTTTATAGGCTTCGATGCGGCGATCCATGTCAGGTGCTTCGATAACCATATTGTTTTTGTCTAAAACCAGACGTGGGTCAATCCCGCAGACGTTTTCACCACAGACAATGGTGACACCAGAAATAGCCGCACCAACGGCGAAATGATCCCAGTTTTTCCGGGCGATTTCGGTGGAACCCAAAGCTCCGGTAAAAATAGGCACATTCATGGCTACTTTATTATCCCAACCATAGGCACATTCGGTGCTGACATTTGGGAAACGAGCGTTATCTGGCGTTCCTACTTCACCATTTGGTAAACCTTTAGCCCCTAATGCATAACCCTGAATATTAAGATGTGAATAATCGATGGGATAGTCTTTATCACCACCGGCGGTTACATCACCAAAAGGACCTGGATAAATCAGTTCCCGGCCTCGGAAGGTCGCCTTGAAAATTTCACAATTACCCCGACATCCATCCACACAGCGTGAACAGAGACCGGAACAGGGTACAACACTTTTAGAACGGTTGAAGGTTTCGGTGGCATCGTTGCCATTAGGTCTTTGAAGATTCATTAATTTTCCCCCTTGAAAATTTTATTCTGTTTTTATCTTTTGAAAATTTCATTCAGCGATTGTTTTCCCCATTGAAAACAATCAGAAATGTGACAGCTGATAAAAAACTTACTTTACCATTATAAATCAAATAGCGACAATGTCAATTGTTCTGGCTGAATTACGAATAATAACGAAGACGATCCGCGAATAGGGAAGAAGATATCAATGAAAACAAGAAAAAAACGAAATTGGATTTAACTGTTAAAGTGCTGGAACAGTTTAAACGCCATTTTCGTTTTATTAGGAAAGTGTTTAGATATAAACTTTTTCATCAGGAATTTCAGTATTAAGAACGATGCTTAAATTGCCATTACGACATCTTAATTTGTCAATGAATTCTTTTTGATCGATATCATCTTTAAGACGGATACAGTAGATAATCTCAAACAGAGAGCCGAAATCACTGGTTTTAACCCGCTGGATTTTGTGACTGACAGCATACTGCTTTAGAATATCGTCAAAACAATTTTGATAATCAATGTCTTCAGGAATCGTGATCTTGAGCTGCATATTCTTGACTTTAGATTTACCATATTTAGTAAAATTGAGGATCACCATTACCGTACAGAGGATGACGGCGAACAGGGCACCGTAGAAGATATAGCCCATCCCACAGGCAAGTCCCACTGCCAAGGTAAAGAAGACATAGGAGATATCAATGGGATCCCCAGGGGCACTACGGAAACGGATCAGGCTGAAAGCGCCAGCCAAACTGAAGGCCCGGGCAACATTGTTACCGACTAATAGAATGATAATTGAAATAATCGCTGGCAGCATAATCAGGGTGACTACAAAGCCCGGCGAATAACCTTCTTTACCTCGGGTGCGGATGTAAACAAAGCTGATAAACAGACCCATGATCAGGGAAGCGAAGACGACCCCTAAGGTCGTTTGGATGGTCAGGGTTTCGGTTACGGTTGATGCTAAAAGTGATTCAATCATGATGTTCTCCTTAATTATTGATGCATGCGGTTAATGGTGTGTTGGGATAAATTGGCAGCGTGATGAGCTTGCCCATACTTTGTTTACGATAGTCTTTATAGGCTTTGCCATATTTCGAAAAACTGGTGCTGTATATCTGCAATTCGGATAGCGCATGGGTCAACCACAGCGGAATAGCCCCCAGTATTTTTATTTCCATCAGATATTGATCCTCGGGAATAAGGAAATTTCCAAAATCGCCTTTTTCCAATGACAGTAACTGTTGTCGGCTTTTTAAATTATAGTCAAAGGTGACTCGCAGTTCGGGATCATCTTTCCCTACAAAGGCAATTCGTTCATAACCGATGTAAGCTTTTGGAACCACTGGATGATTCTTTAAAAAAAACTCAATTTCTTCCAGAACCAGTTGGTTCATGGTATTGGTTTCTTTGGGATACTCTAATTTTGAAATAAACCGGTTGGCTTCATTCAGGGTCAGGGTCGCCCGTCGCTTATTGACAACGCCGCCAATTTTCTTTTTCAGCTCCAGAAAGACCTGATCATCGGGAGAGGTTGGGATTGAATAGCTTCTTAAACGAAGCTTTTCTTTATAATAGGGTTTGGAAAGGGAGTGGCGGATAATATCATAATTTTCAGTATCAAAATAGATATTGTAGATCGAATAACCATCATTTTTGGATGTATAGGAATCTGGTTTCATCTGAGTTAAAAGCATTGGCATTAATTGTTTGAGCTGGCTTTCATTTAATTGATATTTATTTTCAAAGCGCTTAAACGTTTTTGTGATCATGGTGTTACCTCCATAGAATTTATTATTATTATTTTTTGTTGTTGTCTTACTTTTCTATAGTATACAAGACCAGTTTGTTAAGCGTTTGTTAACTTTGTGTTTTTTTTGTGAACGGATTGAGAAAATAAAAAAGATGCACGTAATGTGCATCTTTGAGGTTGATCGATATTCGATTAAATTTTTAAAGTAAACCAGAAAACTGATCCTTCATTGACTTTTGAATTAACACCATAGTTGCCACCGTGTATATCAAGGATGGACTTGACGATGGATAGACCGAGACCGGTACCGGTAACAGCCCGTTTATGGGTTTTATCTACCTTATAATAGCGTTCCCAAATATAGGGCAGATCTTCTTCAGCAATACCTTCGCCGGTATCGGCCACCTCAATTTTCACCCATTCTGCTAAAGCGTCATCGGGATTTTTAAAGGTGCTTTGGGTGACGGCAATTTTCTTATCGGCACCAGTATAATTGATGGCATTGGTTAACAGGTTGTAAAAAGCCTGAGAAATGCGTGTTTCATCAGCCGACAGCGTAATTTCTTGATTCGTTATAAAGTCAATCTGGTAGCCATCTATTTCCATGAGCTTATTCATGCGGTTAATGGAAGCTCCCAGACTGGCGGTCAGGTTGTAAGTCTGGGGATTAATCGTGATATTCCCTGTTTGTAGTTTGGAAATATCCATAACGTCATTGACAAGCGTAGTCAGCCGCTTTGTTTCATCCACGATGATTTGAGCATTTTCAGCATTGTTTTCATCGGGTAAATCTCGCATGGCTTCGGCATAACCGCTGATCAGTGTCAGGGGAGTACGTAAATCATGAGAGATATTGGCAATTAACTCCTGTCGCAGCAGTTCGACCTTAGATAGCTCTCGGGCGGTATAGTTGAGGGTATCCGAAAGCTCCGAAATTTCTTTATAACCAGTGCCCTTAAAACGGGTGGAATAGTCGCCGGTGGCCAACATTTTGGCACTGTTATTGACGGCTTCAATCGGTCGGGAGATCCATTTGGCAATGATTAAAGCCAGAATGACTGAAAAGAGAATCATAAAAGCCGTAATATAATATAACTGTACCCGGAGGGTATTGACCGTTGCGTTAACTGGCGAAATCAAGGAGTTAAGCACCAAGGTTAATTCATTGCCATTCTGGTCAGTGATGGTTTTAGAGTAAATAAGGGTATCCTTATCTCTTTCTTTTTCGACCGGTGGTTTATTCTGATCCGGTTGGTTACTATCTTGGGTCGTCGTATCGGAAACAGGATCCTGTTGACTTACCTGGGAGTCCCCTTCATGGTTGTAGTACTGATACATCTCGCCATCATTTTGCGTTACATCGGCAGGAAGCGTCTTTTGATCAAAGTAAGCTTTACTGTGGATCAGGCATCCTTTTAATACGTGTGACGAATAAACAACATCGCCAGAACTGGACAAAACTTCAATACAAATTTCGCTATTTTCAGATAGGGTGGAAATAATGGTTTCAATGTTTTCGTCGTTGATGCTCTTTTCAATCGCATGAGCAGTAGTTTTAATTTCATTGATTTTAATACTTTTATAAAAGCTGTTTAAAAAAACAACTTGAAAAAGCCAAAGCAAAATCAGCAGGACACCGCAAAAGCCAAGCAGGAAAAGAAAAATTTTCCATTTGATGCTGATTTGTTTGAACTTGTTTTTTTTATGGGGAGATGTTTTGTTTTTTTTCAATTGATTAACCTTCAAATCGATAACCAACGCCGCGCAGGGTGGTAATCAGTCCGGCGTATTCGCCCAGACTTTTTCTGAGTAATTTTATATGTGTATCCAAAGTGCGGTCATCTCCATAGAAGTCATAGCCCCAAACTTCAGTAATCAGCTTCTCTCGCGTCAATGCGATATTTTTGTTTCGGATCATATAAAAAATCAAGTCAAATTCTTTTGGTGACATGTCGATATTTTCATTGTCAATGAGAATTCTTCTGGCCGTAAAGTCAGCGGTCAGACCGTCCTTCTGAAAGATATCGTGCTCCTGGGGTTGATCTCTTGAAGCCCGTTTCATAATGGCATCAATACGCATCATCAGCTCCTTGGGAGAAAAAGGCTTGACAACATAATCGTCGATTCCCAATTCAAAGCCATGAATCTTATCATATTCTTCACCTCTGGCAGAAAGCATTAGTACCGGTGTGTTCTGAGTTTTTCTAATTTCCTTTACAGCAGAAAAACCATCCAATTCCGGCATCATCACATCCATGACAATCAGATCAAAGACGTCTTTTCGGCATAGTTCAACAGCTTCCATACCATTTGAGGCTTCAACAGCCGTATGTCCTTCGAAAATTGCATATTTTTTGATGAGGGCTCTTATTTTTTCTTCGTCATCAGTTATTAATATCTTATACATCCATTTCACCTCTTTTTCTCATTAATATTATAATATAAATAGGATAATATTGCTAAGTGTTTATTGCGTGAACAAGCTCTGATTAGTGGCTGAAAAATTTATGGTTGTGGGTATCTCTGTGATGTTGTCACAGAAAGATATCAGGAAAGTGTTTAAAATAAAGATAACAATTAATATGACTCGAAAAATTATCCGAATAAATTATATAAAGGAAGGTTTTATTATGTTAAACTTATTATCAAGAAACGCAGAACCAAGAAACTCAGTGAAAAGAATATCCCCCGATGAAGCAAAGCGACGATTGGATAGCAATGAACCAATCGTAATTTTGGACGTCAGAGAAAAAGCTGAATATATGGATCGCCATATTCTTAATAGCGTTAATCTGCCCCTCGGCAATATTGGGGCAGTGACCAAACTCGTACCGAGCAAAGATACGGTTATATTTGTCTATTGTTTAAGTGGGGGACGATCAGCCAAAGCAGCAACACAGATGGCCAAGATGGGGTACAAAAATATTTACAATCTTGGCGGCATTAACAGTTGGCGATATCAGACAGTGAGTGGCAATAATAAATAAAGCAGAGACAGAAGAATGAGGTATTTATGGGAGAGCGCAATGAAAAATCATTAACAAGAAAGATGTTTTTAAGGATTTCACCACCGGGAAATGGTGATATTATTGGTGATAAAGAGCGTATCCAAAAAGCTTTGAGTGATGAATTTGGTGAGGTGCGGTTTTCCCATCGTATGCTTAATAAAATCTATCCCCTGTGTCGGGATGCCAATTGGGAGATTAGTCTGACCTTAATACAAAATGGGAAATACTGGGAAATTGTCGAACTGGAAGCGGGCGACATGCGGCATCAACATCTTGGCATTGCCGTGGATTTAGGCAGTACCTCAGTGGCCATGAAAATAGTGGATTTAAATACGGGAATAGTCCTTGGCGAAGAAAGTCTCTTAAATCACCAGATTCAATATGGTGATGATATCCTTACTCGGATTTTTTATGCCAAGAATAAACCGGATCATCTTCAAGAAATACAGGCCGCAACCGTCGCTACATTTAATGAGCTGCTTGATCGGCTTGGCAAAAAAGCCCGGATCAATCCCCGGGAATCCTCTATCATGGTTGTTTCCGGCAATACCACGATGATCCACTTTTTATTAGGTATTGATCCCTGGCCTGTTTTTGAATATCCCTTTGCCCCGGTGTTTAATCATACCGGTTATCTGGATGCCCAGGATTTAGGCCTGGCCACCGGCGGCTATCTTTATTGCATGCCATCGGTTGCCAACTATTTAGGCGGCGATACGGTGAGTGGATTGTTGGTTGCCGGTCTTCACGAAAAAGATGAACTGGGTTTATTCATCGATATCGGCACCAATGGCGAAATGGTTTTAGGAAATAAGGACTTTCTCTTCGCCGGAGCCGGTGCCGCCGGTCCGGCACTGGAAGGTGGCATCAGTAAAAACGGAATGAAAGCTACTAGTGGTGCTGTGGACAGTGTTGTTATCGAAGATAACACGCTCAGGCTAACAACCATTGGTGAGAGTAGGCCGCTTGGTATTTGCGGATCTGGAATTGTCGATCTGATTGCGCAAATGTTGTTAAGCGGTTGGATTGATTTTTCCGGCCGGTTTAATCAGGAGAAATCTGAGCGGATTGTTAAGCGTGATGGCGAATATGGGATATTATACGCCAGCCGGGAGGAATCCGGTAGTGGCGAAGAACTGCTCTTCACCCAAACCGATATGAGTCAGTTTATCGATACCAAGGCTGCCGCCAGTACGATGGTGGCTTATCTGCTGGAACGGCTGGGCGTGGAACCGATGGATATTGATCGCCTGTATGTTTCCGGCGCTTTTGGTACCTACATCAATCTGGAGTCGGCGATAACCATCGGCCTTTATCCTGATTTACCCAGAGAACGCTATGTTTCATTGGGAAACAGTTCCTTAAATGGTGCTTATGCGCTGTTGACGAATGAGCAAAAAATGGCGGAAGTGGCGATGCTTCAGAAACGGATTGAATATCTGGAATTTGGTGCCGCTACCGATTTTATTTCCCGGATGTATGCCTCCCGTTTCTTACCGCATACTGACTTTGATCTCTATCCTACGGTTAAGGCGGCCCTTAAAAAACAGGGACGCCTGCGTTAGTTAATAAAAATTAGAAAGCCCCAGGTGACTGAGTTGAAATCCAGTCACCTGGGGCTTTGTTTAAGGTAGTAGCTATTTTTGTTCGATTTCGGGAAGCGTATCAAATCCTTTTTGTAAATCTTCATCAGTGGGGACATAGTCAGTCATGTTGCCGGCATTGTAGTTCATGTAGGCGGTCATGTCAAAGTAGCCGGTACCGGTTAAACCAAAGATAATGGTTTTCTTTTCGCCGGATTCTTTGCAGGCCATGGCCTCGTCAATGGCGGCTTTGATAGCATGGGAAGATTCCGGAGCAGGTAGGATGCCTTCAATTCGAGCAAATTGGGTGGCTGCTTCAAAGACTTCATTTTGAGTATAGGATTTAGCGCGGATATAGCCGTCATGGTAAAGCTTGGAAATGATTGGGCTCATCCCATGGTAACGTAATCCACCGGCATGGTTAGGCGAGGGCATAAAGCCGCTGCCCAGGGTGTACATTCGAATCAGCGGGGTGGTTTTCCCGGTGTCACCAAAATCCAGGGCATAACGTCCCCGGGTTAAAGATGGGCAGGAAGCCGGTTCGACAGCAACAAAGTCGATGTCATTTTTGCCTTCAATTTTGTCAGCCATGAAAGGCGCAATCAAACCCAGCAAGTTGGAGCCGCCGCCGGCACAGCCGATAATAATATCTGGTTTAATGTCATATTTATCACAGGCGATCTTGGTTTCCAACCCGATGATGGACTGGTGAAGACCGACATGGTTTAAGACACTGCCCAGGACATATTTGCAACTATCGGTGGTAACTGCCACTTCAATGGCTTCACTGATGGCACAGCCCAAAGATCCGTTGGTATCAGGTGTTTCGGCCAGAATTTTTCGTCCGGCATTGGTAGTGTTGGAAGGTGAGGCAATAACCTTGGCGCCGTAGGTTTCCATCACCGCCCGACGGTGCGGTTTTTGTTCGGCCGAAACTTTGACCATATAAACGGATAAGTCCAGATTGTAATAGGCACAGGCCATGGAAAGGGCGGTTCCCCATTGTCCGGCACCAGTTTCGGTGGTTAATGAGGTTAAACCTTGTTTTTTAGCATAATAGGCCTGAGCCGCGGCTGAATTTAGTTTATGAGAACCGGAGGTATTGGTGCCCTCATATTTATAGTAGATTTCGGCCGGAGTATCCAGCGCTTTTTCTAAACAGTAGGCCCTGACCAGTGGGGAAGGCCGGTACATTTTATAGAAATCCCGGATTTCTTCAGGGATTTCTATGTATTCATCAGTGGTATTCAGTTCCTGATCGACCAGTTCTTCACAGAAAACGGGCAGCAGTTCTTCTTTCGTGCAGTATTCACCGGTTCCGGGATTGACAAAAGGCTCAGGCAGCTCTTTCATTTTGGCTCTGAGGTTGAACCAGTATTTGGGCATCTCATCTTCACTTAAATAAATCTTATAGGGTATCTTTTCCATAATAATTTCCTTTCTTTTCGCTGCCTCTAAATCTTTAGAAGCGGAATTTGCTTATTAAACACAAATTAAATACAAAAAACTCGTCCTTTACAAAACGTAAAGGACGAGTATAACGACTCGTGGTGCCACCTTTTTTTACAGGATCAAACCTGCCTCTGCAGAATACTAACATATTCCTCAACACTTACGTAGTTGTCACGTCATGGAATACTCGGTTTAACCCTTTGACCATGCCCTCAGCGGTCCATTTGATGGATTGCGTTCTGTGAGGCTCTCAGCCTACCCCACTCTCTGTAAGTGCATCTTCCACCGTTATCTCCGCATCAACGGTTTCAATTCATCTAATTAGAATACATTTTAAATGAAAAATTAAGAAATGTCAATTAGAAAATTCTAATCTTGACAATTATCCAGAAATGAAGTACAATCGACTTGTAAATAAATTGTAACGAAACAGAGTTTTGATTGGTAGATTGAAATGGATTCGGAGGTTTTATGATAGAAAAAGAGCATAAAGGTCTTAATAAAAGAAGAAAGTCAATTCTTAAAATAGGAATGGCCACGGTGATTATCACCTGCGTGATTGGAACAGCCAGTTCTTTTGTTTTCGCAAAAGAGGTCAAAGTAACAGTTGATGATACCGAACGGGTACTCAGCGGTGGAATGTTTCAGAATGTTGGCCAGGTCCTGGAAGATAATGGCATTGAACTGGGGGATGACTATTCCGTCAATGTAGACACCAACTCGGTATTATTTACCGTTGATAACATTGAAGTGAAGAGCAAAGCCACTGGAGAACTATCTTTTGATGGTAAAACCATCGTGTATCAGACTGAAGCTGAAACAGTAGGCGATTTGCTGAAAGAGTATAACGTTGAACTGAAAGACCTTGATCGGGTTGAGCCAGGTAAGTCGACACCATTAGAAGATGTCAATGAAATTAAAGTCATTCGGGTTCAGGTTGCAGAGCTTCCGACCCGACAGGTAATTACCTATACAACGCAGAACAAAGATAATCCTGAAATGGAAGTCGGAAAGACCAAAGTCGTGCAAGTTGGTGTTAATGGAGAATCCAGTCAGGTTGAACGGGTGCTCTATGAAAATGGTGTAGAAGTCAAACGTGAGATTATTTATGACGAGATTGTGACAACACCGGTTCCGGAAATCGTTGAAGTGGGAACCAAAGCAGTTGTTGTTACACCAGCCCCAGTGGTAGAGACTCCAGCGGTGGTACAAACCCCAGCAGCGGTACAAACACCGGTGGTTGAAACACCAGTGGTACAAGCCCCAGTGGTTCAAACCCCGGCTCAGACCCAGACAACTGCAACCAATACCATCCCAGCGGGTGCAGTAAAAATGACTATTCAGTGTACGGCCTATACGGCAACGGGAAATGCAACGGCATCCGGCGTAATGCCAACGGCTAATCATACAGTAGCATCATGGAGTGGCTTGCCATTTGGGACTAAGATTTATATCCCGGCAATGGGAACCACCTATACGGTTGAAGATCGTGGCGGTGCCGTAACTGAGGGAATTGTTGATATCTATATGAATACCTATCAAGAGTGTATCCAGTTTGGCCGACAGAATCTGGAAGCTTATATTGTTTACTAAAATGAATTAAACTATAATACAAAAGGATGTGCTGCAGCACATCCTTTTGTATTTAATCAACTTGAAATAAGGAGAGTGAGAAATAAAATGAGTTGAGAAATAAAATAAGCAGTAACCCCAACGCGGTTACTGCTTATTTTTTTAGGTGTCTTAAGACTAAGGCCCGATAATCAAAAGGATTAGTGATATCCCGGGTGTAAGGGATTGAAGCGATATTTAACTTCACATCAGCTTCGACGGTCTCATAGTCCAAAATGAGCGAATTAAAGGCATCCGTGATTTCCTGATTAATCAGCAATTGATTTTTAACGGAGGTGTTTTCCATCAGAATGCTGAAAACACTGCCATCCAGGATATAAATAAGGTGGGTACTGTAACAATGATGTTTAATAATCTTTAAGGTTTTATAAAGAATCTCATCCCAAAGTCGGGAACCGTTCATGGATTTAAGCTCATCCAAATGGCAAACGGTAATCATTTCCAGGGTTAAAATGGTCTCACCCCGGGAAGCACGATCCATTGCATATTTTAAATCTTTATAGTAGGCTTTTTCAATGGTCAGCCCAGGACTTTCTTCCAAATTATCATAGGAAGCGATTTGCTGCTCCAAATTCTTTTTAAAGTGGAAAAGCTCGCGCACCTTTTTAATTAACAGAGCACTGCTCCATAAAATCATCGGAATGACAAACAGCCAGCCGATCTGGTAAAATTTGAAGGGCACTTCCAGGTAAAAAACGGAAATAAGTGACAAAATCACATAACTGCCAAGAAGCAGGATCATAAAAAAGATGCTGGCACCATAGGGTGTGGCAATGGTAAAGATCAGGCAGGTGAATAAAATAAATACCACACAGTAATCGATAAAATTAAATTCCGAAGCCGTAAAAATCAGAAAAGCGCCGAAGGCCATCAGTCCGATAAAGAAAAAAACAAGCGGTGGAACCATATCGGTAAAGCTGGGTTTTTTAATGGGCGTTTTATTTTCCCTTTTCTTTGGACTTACTTGCTTTTGTTTGGGCACTTTTTCTTTGGTTTTTGGTGGTTTTTCCTTACCAGGCGTCATTTGTTTTTCATTTGTCAGGCGATCAGGAATAATCGCTGACTTTTCAGATTGTCGTTGTTCGTTTTTTTCAGATTCGGTCACAATTGCTGCACTCTGATTTTCGTCCGGTGCGGAAAAACCGGAATTCAGGAATGTTCCCGCATCAGTGAGCAAGGTCGGTTTGGTTTCAATGATTGGATTAGGAATTGCCGATGTT
This sequence comes from Acetobacterium woodii, assembly GCA_016213825.1. GTDB lineage: Bacteria > Bacillota > Clostridia > Eubacteriales > Eubacteriaceae > Acetobacterium > Acetobacterium woodii_A. The sequence continues at coordinate 134,229 of JACQZP010000031.1, forward strand.
CCCTCAGATTCGTAGGTGTATGGAGTGGTCCGACCCAGTATTTTTGATAAGGTGGGCAGTTCATCATCGTCCTCGTCATCACCAATGGGTATATTGGAACCAACCATTTCATTAAGATGCGATGGTTGGTTGGTGAGCAGATCACCATCAAATGCCAGCCGATTTGTCCGGTTTTCAAAAGGACGCGAATTGAGAACCGCTTGATCTAAAGCATCATCATCAGAGATATCTACCCCAGAAAGAAAATGTTCACTGGTGTGATAAGAATCCTGAATGGTTGTTTCAAAAAGTTCCGGGTTCATTTCTTTGGAAATGAAGCCATCATCAACTAATGAAGCCAGCTTTTTATCAATTCGTATTTCACATTCTTGGATGGTGGCATCCAGATGCTGCTTTTTTTCGAGAATAATATCCAATTTACTCGGCTGGATTTTGTCATTATTCATAAGTATCCATCGCTTTCGCAAATAATTTCATTGCAATATTTTTTGGTTATTGACTTTATCATCCTAATCGTGGATGATAAAGGAGCTTTTAGAGGTGGTCGAATCATTACAATAAATTAGAAATAGTCCTCTACAACTACACATTATAGCAAAGATTGTGTTTACATTAAAGGGAAAATCGAAAAAAGGCAATAAATTCAAAAAAAACATTTTGTCAACAGGCAATAATACTTGTAATTTTAAAGGAAAAAGTTTAAACCGCCTGTTTATGGGGATCAGATAAAGAGATTTTAATTATCAACTTTTAGGTGTGTATATGTGGATAAGTCTAAAAAAAACAATCAACAGTTTGATTGAAAAAAAGAAAATCTAAAAATCCCATAGTAAGGGAGTTTTAGAGGGAAAGATGAACAATTTACATTACTTATCCACAAATAGTGGATAGAATTGATGGATATGTGGATAAATATGTTAATTATCCCCGAAAACTGTAGAATTATGTGGATAGGAGGAGTTAATTGTGGATAACTTTTTAAAAAAAGGGGAGCGAATCGAGGATTTGGGGCTTAAGGAACTGAAGATTATTCAAAATCCGGATTTTTTTTGTTTTGGAATGGATGCAGTTTTGTTATCCTGGTTCGTCGCCAGACGAACCAGGGGCGCCCTCCATATGATCGATTTGGGAACAGGGACAGGAATTATTCCTTTATTACTCTATGGAAAAACAACGGCCGCTTCGATTACCGGGTTGGAAATACAAGCACCGTTGGTAGAAATGGCCAGAAGAAGTATGGCCTTGAATGGTTTGTCTGCTCAAATCAAGATCATCGAAGGCGATATCAAAGATCCCGGTAGTGAGATTTTGCCAAACTATTACGATGTGGTGGTCAGTAATCCACCATATATGCGGGCAAAGGCTGGACTAAAGAACAATTGTGAAACAAAAACGGTATCTCGCCACGAAGTACTCTGCAATATCGAAGATATTCTTATTTTCAGTAAGCGAATGCTCAAAGATCGGGGACGGTTATTTCTGGTGCACCGACCGGAACGTCTTGGCGATATCATCTCACTGATGCGAACCTACAGAATTGAGGTCAAACATTTGCAGTTTGTTTATCCATCGATCAAAAAAGAAGCCAATCTAGTCTTGATCGAAGCTCGTAAAAGTGGTAACCCCGGATTAAAAACAGATGCCCCACTGATTGTTTATAATGAGGAAGGCCAGTATACCCGGGAAATTTATGACATTTACGGGATGACACCGCCGGAATAGGCATTTATTTGAATCTGCATTGGTCGGTAATTGCCAATGTGCAGTGAGTTTACATTCAGTTTAATAAATTTGATAAAACTATTTAACGAGGAGGCGGCGATGGCATTTACTTACTTTTTCAGAGATTTACAAACCCTGGAGCTAATCTGCGACCACGTGATTCCAGACCTGCTTTTAAAACCAGCGATTGAGATCTGGGATGCCGGTTGTGCAACGGGACCGGAACCTTATACCCTGGCGATGCTACTGCGCGATCGGATGGATTCCCGGCAGTTTAAAAATGTGATGATCCAGGCAACCGATATCGATGGTAGTGATCTTTTTGATAAAATTATTTTTGAAGCGGAGTATCCCCGGGAACAGGTTCAACGAATTCCGGCAGAAATTTTTGAGAAATACTTTATCAAGATTGAGAACAAAGATTATTATCGCTTGACAGATGAAATACGGGGAGCAGTGACCTTTCAGAAGCATGATCTGCGGACGATGAACAGTATTGGCAGGGAGTTTGGTTTGATCTTATGTAAAAATGTCCTGCTCCATTTTAATGAAGCGGAACGGATCGATGTGATCGGTATGTTTTATGACTCCCTGATGGCGGGTGGATACCTGGCTATGGAACAAACCCAGAAGCTGCCAGCCGAATTTAAAGAATTATTTGAGCCGGTGGTGTCCAATGCCCAGATATATCGAAAAAATGAATGAAGAATCGACTAGAAAAATGGACTAAATAAAAAAGGTGTCCGGGACTTCTGTCCCGAACACCTTTTATTATGGGCGGCCACGTCGAGCCTTGAGAATGCGAATGTCTTCCCCGAGAAAGGGGATCGTTTTAAAATAACCGGAGATCCGGGAGGACAGCCGCTCATCATAAAGGGTTTTAATTTTTAAAACCGTCAGATTACTGGAAATAATCATCTTTTTTTCGGCATTTAGCCGGCTATCAATCACCTCATAGAGCTGTTTCTGGCTGTATTCCGAAGAAAATTCAGCCCCTAAATCATCGATAATCAGCAGATCGCAGAGCAGCAGCGGCTCATAGATTTCAGTGGAGGTTTTCTTTTCCCGGAAAAGCTGATCTTGAATGCTGGCAACCAGGTGGGCAGCAGTGACATAAACAATCCCATAGCCTTTTTCGGTCAATTTATTGACAATACAATTGGACATGAAGGTTTTGCCAACCCCCGGCGGACCGGTAAACAGGAGCTGGTCTTCAATATTTTCAAAATTTTGACAATATTTCAGCATATTTTGTTTAATACTGAGAGCATTGGAGCGATGGCTGGCCGAGCCCGAACCAATCGGCTGATCCGAATAGTAGTCCGGGTTAAAGGTCTCAAAGGTTTCTCGTTGCGCCCGGGTTTTCAAATCGTAGCTGGAAAAACTGATTTCAGCCAGACACTGGTTTAAACAAGAACAGATGCCCCCAGGTAGAATACCAGTGTCCTGACAAATTGAACAATAATAGGAGTGGGTCAGTAGGGTCTCATTTTCACCAGCCAATGTTTTTTTTCTAGTCTCAAGCTCAATCATTTTCTGGCGGATGGCATCGCTTTTATCCAGATCGTTGGCGATGGTGGCTCGGGTGAGGGCAACCCCCATGCGGTTGATTTCGTCATCAAGGGCAGAAAGTTCGGGAATCCGATGATAAAGGGCTTCCTTTTTTTTTCGTTGTTTAAATTGATAGGCATTTTGTTTTTCAAGCAATAAGGCAAAGGCTTCGTTATAGGTCTTCATCGTTTATCTCCAATTCCGGCCATAAATCTTCGGCATAATCAACTTCCATATCCAGATAAGCCTGTTTACGGGAATCACTCATCGGTTCAAGGGTTTCTTTTTGATCAAATTTTGGTTTAGGCTTGTCATTTTTAATATCTTCCAGGGTAGTAAAGCCCTGTTCATGCCAGTTTTTAAGAATTCCGTCAATATATTTCATATTGGGTTTGTTGGTCCGGGACAGTGCCTGAACGATGATCTCCATAGAAAACCCATAGTCTTTAAACCAGGTATCCATCATCTGCCGCTCCGAAACCATGGGATTTCGTTGAATTCCCAGGTATTTAAAGATCTGATAATAGGCTGTCCGTTTATGAGCGGAGTCTTTAATATAGGCTTCGGCCTCGATGTGATCCCGAACCTCGGCAGTATGAAAGCCTTTGGCCACCGTTTCCAGATAAGAGACCACCTGAGCTGGGGTAAAGGTGCGATCCTTTTTATTGATCATGTTAATGGAATATTCCACAATCAGAATCACTGCTTCTGGGGTAAAGTTGTATTCATTCAACCAACGCTGAAAAAGAAAGGTCTCTTTTTTTGTGAGAATCCGGCTTTCGTACATATCCTGAATGGTGGTATACATTCGTTGAATCCGATCTTCCATGGTGTTGGAAGACTGGACATTTTTGGGAACGGTTGTTTCTGGGATATCCTCGTTTTTATAGAGAATGGTGCCAGTGATATTAAAAAAACGCACCAGTGCATCCCGGGTGCCGGTATATTCGATGGCGATGATTTTTTCGGATGCCCAATAATCCCAGGCTTTCTTCACATCGGTTTCTAATAAGTTCAGGTCTTTGGCAATATCTTCATTACTGATGGGGGTCAAGCCTTGATTAAAGCATCGCTTCAAACCGTAAAGATAGACTTTCACATAGTCCCCCCGAGCCATGGGCATGTAATGGTTAATAAAAATATTCTCAATGGGGGTCACACCCAGATCATCATGGCTGGAAACTAATTCAAAACGATTCATTTTTTACCTCGAGTTATTTATTGATAATGACTATCAGGATTAAAATTCTTTAGTCAGAAAAATACCGTTACGATATTATATCACATCAAATTTAATTTGTGAGGAATTCCTGTTTTCTTTAAACCGGGAAAAGATTTCTTAAGGAGTATAAGAAAACCAGGATTTACGATAAAAAAACCGGATAAAATCAAGAGATTTCTTGATAATATCAAAACTTATGATATAATTACCAATTGGATATTGCATATATACTTGCACTGAAAGGAATAAATATGGATGCTTTTATTATAGAAGGAGGTAACCCACTCCAAGGTGAGGTTACAATCTCCGGGGCAAAAAATGCTGTTCTGGGAATTATCCCGGCGGCGGTGCTTTGTGCCTGTTCAAGTAAAATAGAAAATGTTCCCGATATTAAAGATGTAAACAAAATGATTGTTATTCTTGAAAAATTGGGCGCTGAAATATATAGAGAAAATGATACCCTAATTATAAATACCGAAAAACCGATTTCATATGATGTGTCGGATTATGAAGAGGAAACCGGCCAGATGCGAGCCTCTTATTATTTGCTGGGCGCTTTGCTGGGACGGTATCGAAAGGCGATTGTGCCTCTACCTGGGGGCTGCAATATCGGCGATCGACCGATTGATCAGCATATTAAAGGCTTTCAGGCCTTAGGCGCAACCGTGGTGATTGAACATGGTCAGGTAAAAATGGAAGCACCTGAACTCAGAGGTGCCCATATTTTCATGGACGTGGTCAGTGTTGGCGCAACCATCAACATCATGCTGGCAGCCGTTCGAGCGGATGGTAAAACAATTATTGAAAATGCTGCCAAAGAACCCCACATCGTCGATGTGGCTAACTTTTTGAACCTGATGGGAGCAAACATCAAGGGTGCGGGAACAGATGTTATTAAGATTGTTGGGGTTGAAGAAATGCATGGCTGTGAATATTCAGTTATTCCCGATCAAATTACTACCGGTACTTATATGATGGCAGCGGCTGCAACTGAAGGGGATGTTTTAATCAAGAACGTTATTCCCAAGCATATGGAAGCCATTACTGCTAAACTCAGTGAAATGGGAGTCATCGTTCGGGAAGAGGATGACGGTATCCGAGTCATTGGCAAACACCCCCTTAAGGCAGTCAACGTGAAAACCATGCCTTATCCGGGTTTCCCTACTGATCTGCAACAACCGATGGCTGTTTTAATGACCATTGCCCAGGGAACCAGTACCATTACCGAAAGTATTTTTGAAAGCCGCTTTAAATATGTGGATGAGCTCCGTCGAATGGGTGCCAATATTTCGATTAATAGCCGGACTGCCAGCATTACTGGGGTGAAGACCTTATCGGCGACGAAGATCAGAACAACTGATTTAAGAGCCGGTGCCGCCATGGTTATCGCCGGTTTGATCGCTGATGGCGAAACAAAAATCACTGAAATTGTCCATATTGACCGGGGGTATGAAAAACTGCAGGAAAATCTTCGCAATCTGGGTGCTGATATTCGTCGAATTTCTGAAAAAGATCCTGCTTGCCTTTAGAGAGATCAGATTGACGCAGAGGCAGGGTTTGATAAGATTAGCTTAAATACCATAAAGTTAGGTTAAGTCAGCTTTAAGCATCTTTCGCTAGGATAAACCTAACAATCCAGCTGGCCCTTGGCGCATTTAAATGGAATGATTTTACAGATGTTTTTAAGAAATGAACAAGGGAGCAACGATTGAAATTTTGTAGTTTATATAGTGGAAGTTCAGGAAACAGTCTATTTGTCTCAAACAACAGCACAAAAATACTCATTGATGCCGGTTTAAGCGGGAAACGGATCCAGAGTTCTCTAGATGCCATCGCAGAAAACCCCAATGAAATTGGTGGTATCATGGTGACCCACGAACACAGTGATCATATTCATGGCGTTGGCGTTTTATCCCGACGTTTTGATTTACCGGTTTACGCCAATGAAAAAACATGGGAAGCGATGATGAAAGATTTGGGGAAAATTGCCGAACATAATATCAAGGTGTTTGATTTTGAAAAACCCTTTGACATTATGGATCTTCAAATTGAAGCCTTTAAAACATCCCATGACGCAGCGGATTCGGCTGGTTTCGTGATCAGTGACGGAAAAAAACGGGTCGGTATTGCCACCGATTCTGGCATTATCACTGCGGAAATGAGAAAAGCTTTGTGCGGCTGTGATTTGGTGGTGTTGGAGTCCAACCATGATGTATCGATGCTGGAAGCGGGATCGTATCCCTTCTATCTCAAACAACGGATTAAGAGTGACTTTGGTCATTTGTCCAACGAGACGGCTGGCGATTTAGCTTTGGCTTTGGTTAAGGAAGGCACCCGGCAGTTGGTGTTGGCCCATCTGAGTCAGGAAAACAATTATCCTCTGTTGGCCTATGAAACAACGGCACGGATCCTCACTCAGGCAGGCATTGCGCTGGAAGAGGATGTGACTCTTTGTGTGGCCAAAAGAAGTTGTGCCAGTGAGACAATTAACCTGTAAAAGAGCTTCAACTAAGATTGGGGTGAATCAATGAACGAAGATCTGAAAAAAGAAAAAAAACCGAATTCTCTTATCATTGGCATCATTGGTGCAATCATTGGCGGTGTAATTGTGGGAGTCTTGTTTCTTGGTGCAAACTTTTTTTTAAGCGGCAACACTGTTATTCAAGGGGCAAAAAATGAGATTGTGGTCAACGAGGGCTCTGCGGACACAATCGTGGAAGCGCTGGCTCAAACTGTTCCGCCTTCAGTGGTGGGGATTGAAACGACTGCAGTACAAATGACAAATTTAGGACCTCAGCAAGCCACTGGGGTAGGTTCCGGGTTTATTTTAACCAGTGATGGTTACATCGCCACCAATCAGCATGTAGTGGCGGATGGCAATTCAATGAAGGTATCCCTGGCAGATGGAAATACCTATGATGGTAAGCTAATCTGGTCCGATGCCAGCCTTGATTTAGCGATCATCAAAATTGATGCAAAAAATTTACCGGTCCTTGAACTGGGCGATTCAGACAAGGTTGTTGTGGGCGAATTGGCAGTCGCAGTCGGAAACCCCATGGGATTAAATTTTGAACGAACGGTCACTTCAGGAATTGTTTCGGCCTTGAATCGGAGTATTCCTTTGGATAATGGTTTGGCTGAGGATTTGATTCAAACAGATGCATCCATTAATTCTGGCAACAGTGGTGGACCCTTGGTTGATAAAAAAGGTGCTGTCATTGGAATCAACTCATACAAATTGTCTACTGGCGAGGGCATGGGTTTTGCTATTCCAGTGAATATTCTCAAGCCAATCCTTAATGAAATTGTTGCAACTGGCAAATTTAATTCAGTCGTTATGGGCATCACCGGATATGATCGTGCCATTGCCGATTATTATTTGGCTGACAGCGGCGTCAACTTTGACAAAGGTATTTATATTGCATCGGTACAGCAGGGTGGCGGAGCTGCCAATGCCGGATTAGCTGTGGGAGATATCATTACCCAGATAAACGGAGTGGATATCAATACGATGCTGAAGATGAAAGAAGTTCTTTATGCCGTCAATGCTGGAGAAAAAGTCTCGGTCACCTTTGAGCGCAATGGTCAGAGCCAAACTAAAGATGTCGTCGTTTCAGCAGGGCAATAAAAAAGAAAATCGTTTTCAATTGAAAAAATATGAAAAAAATTGGAAACCCCATTGACACTCGGTTTTCAAGGTGCTATAATCAAAATCAATTCAAAGAGATTTGCACATAACATCAAGGAAGATGGATGTGGGAATCGAGAATTGAAAAAAATAAAGAACAACGAATAAATTGAAACATATATTATCAATGGCGATAACAGGAATTCCTGTTATCACCATTTTTTATTTTTCCGGGTTGTGGAGAATCCTTACAAGGTTACTTTTGAATGTCGACATACCAGGAATAGAAAATAAAGACCAATATGTTTTAGATGATTTGCTTAATCAAATTCAATTATCAACGGCGATAACAGTTTAACTGCGATCGCTGTTTTTTTTAGAGTTAATTGGGGTAAGTAAATGATGTTATTTAGATAGTTAAGATTGAGGATTTACACAGCAGTTTGATAAATTGGGATAAGAGCAATTCGAAATAATCTATTTGTTTTAATGATAATTGTTTATCAGCTTGTATGGATTTATATCTGCACAAATTACGATGTACAATGATAAACAATTGTTTTTGAAAGTAGCTTTTAGAACTTTTTGACAATGTTGGATAAATACAGCGATCTTCTATAAAAGATCAGTAAAGATCAAAATTTAAAGAAAAGAGGAAGTTAAGATGATTAATTCTGGTGATGTTGCATTTCTACTAATTGGTTCAATGCTCGTGTTCTTCATGACTCCTGGCTTGGGATTGTTCTATGCAGGGATGGTTCGCAGAAAAAATGTAATTAATACGTTGATGTCTGTAGTATTTTGTTGTGGTTTGGCAACCGTGATGTGGTTTGCGGTTGGCTATTCACTCTCATTTGGCGAAGATGTTGGTGGATTCGGAGTTATTGGAAATTTAAGCAATGCCTTCTTTAATGGTGTCAGTGCCACCGATGCTGGTCCTTATGCAGCAACAATCCCTGGTGCACTGTTTGCATTTTTCCAACTGATGTTCTGTATGATTACACCAGCCATTCTGGTTGGGGCATTATCTGGAAGAATGAAATTCTCAGCAATGTTTATCTTTGTAGCGATTTGGTTGCTACTAGTTTATTATCCATTGGCTCATATGGTATGGGGCCTAGGCGGTTTTATCGCTGGATTGGGAGCAGTCGACTTTGCTGGCGGAAATGTTATTCATATCAGTTCTGGGGTTTCTGGTCTGGTTGCCTGTATTATCCTGGGCAAAAGAAAAGGCTTTGGCGTTCAGGCGTATCATCCCCATAACATCCCGATGTTTTTCACTGGTGGTTTAATTTTATGGGTCGGCTGGTTTGCCTTTAATGGTGCATCGGCTTTAGCAGCTAATGGTCTGGCGGTTCAGGCAATGGGAAATACTATGATTGCTTCAGCAGCAGCGATGTTAAGCTGGATGCTGATGGAAACAATTCTTTATAAAAAAGTGACGGTTATGGGTGCTATGACCGGTGCCATCATCGGTTTGGTTGCCATTACACCTGGCTCAGGTTATGTACCATTTGGCGCAGCTCTGTTTATTGGAGCAATGGTTAGTCCAATCTGTTTATTCTTTATGACAAAAGTAAAACAAAAATTCGGCTATGATGATTCATTGGATGCTTTTGGATGTCATGGTATCGGCGGAATTTGGGGTGGTATTGCTACTGGTTTGTTTGCCCAATCAGCCATTAACCCAGTTGCTCAATGGGATGGTTTATTCTTCGGACAAACAGAATTATTTGTTGCTCAATTACAGGCCGTTAGTATTTCAGTAATTTACTCTGCAGTCGTTACTGCTATCATCATGTTAGCACTCAAAGCAGTTATGCAGATCCGTGTTTCTCCTGAAGCTGAAGCGCTTGGTCTGGATATCAGCGAACATAGTGAACAAGGTTATCCTGCATTCTCAGGAATTGATCAATAAAATTCGATTGAAATACGATTTAGAAGCCATAAAGATTGGCTTCTAAATCAGTAAAGAAAGGAAAAACTTATGAAACTAATTGAAGCAATCATTCGTCCAGAAAAGTTGGAACCTTTAAAGGATGCATTTTTACAAGCTAAAGTAAATGGGATGAATATTCGTCAGGTTCTTGGCTGTGGAAATCAGTTTGGATGGGTCGCACATAATCGTGGAACATCGGTAATGATGAACATGATCCCCAAAATTGAAATTAAAATTGTTGTTGCCGACGAAAAAGTCGAGGAAACCGTAAAACTGATTATCGATACCGTTCGAACCGGAGAAATAGGTGATGGAAAAATTTTCATCAAACCGGTTGAAGATTGTATCCGAATCAGAACCAGTGAACGAGGCGATGTTGCACTTTAAGCATCAAAAATAAATAAAATCAATTTAAAAGGGCGCTTATGTTTATAATTTAAATATAAGCGTCCTTTTTGCGTTTAAGAATGAAAAAACAGGTTTAAAGTGTAAATAAATTCACGGATTGACTACAGCCGAAAGGAATGCTATAATTCGTCTTGCTGAATCAATTGAGAGACAGCAACTATTGAAATTTAATATAAAAATCAACCTTAATATAAAAGCGAATGTTCAGCCGATTGTCAATGAAGAGAGTCGGCATAAAAATGGACCGGATGTAGTATTAAGAATATCAAAGGCGATAGCATTTTTTTGTTGTCGCCTTTTTTTGTGTTTTTTGCGTTAAGTTAATAAGCAAAGCTTCGTTTTCAACGATTTATACATAAAAAAATGAAAAGAAAGGAGTCAAACTAAAATTGTATAAAATTAGAGTCTTGACAAAAATATAAAATTTCAATAAAAAATAGTCAGATTATCAAAAAATTTAGGGGGAAAAATGATTAATTCTGGAGATGTAGCATTTATACTTATTTGTACGATGCTGGTGTTTTTTATGACACCAGGTTTGGCGTTCTTCTATGCCGGCATGGTGCGTCGAAAAAATGTCCTTAATACGATTATGTCGGTGGTGTTTTGTTGTGGATTGGCAACCGTAATGTGGTATACCGTCGGGTATTCGCTGTCTTTTGGTCCGGATGCCGGTGGTTTTGGGGTTATTGGTGATTTAAGCAATGTGTTCTTCCATGGCATCAGTGCGACGGAGGCCGGTCCCTACGCCGCCAATATACCGGGACAACTATTTGCTGTTTTTCAGCTGGTATTCTGTATGGTAACACCAGCCATTGTGGTCGGCTCGTTATCAGGTCGTATGAAATTTCCAGCGCTGTTTCTTTTTGTCACCTTCTGGTTGCTGCTGGTTTACTATCCAATGGCTCATATGGTTTGGGGTCAAGGCGGTTTAATCGCAAACCTGGGCGCTGTGGATTTTGCCGGTGGTTACGTCATTGAAATCAGTTCAGGGATTTCAGGGCTGGTTGCCTGTATCATTCTAGGGTCACGAAAAGGTTATGGGATCAAATCTTATCATCCCCATAACTTACCGTTGTTTGTGATCGGCGGGGCTATTTTATGGGTTGGTTGGTTTGCTTTCAATGGCGGCTCAGCTTTGGCGGCTAATGGTTTGGCAGTACATGCAGTGGTTACCACCATGCTTGCTTCAGCAGCGGCGATGTTAAGCTGGATGCTGATTGAAATGGTGCTTTATAAAAAAGTCACCGTGATGGGTGCCATAACTGGAGCCATTGTCGGACTGGTTTCGATTACTCCCGGGGCAGGTTATGTTCCGACCGAAGCATCATTGCTGATCGGCGGGGTGGTTAGTCCGATTTGTTTCTTCTTCTTAACAAAAGTGAAGGTGAAATTTGGATATGATGATACCTTGGACGCCTTCGGCTGTCATGGCATCAGTGGGGTCTGGGGCGTCATCGCTACGGGTCTATTTGCTCAAACCGCCATCAATCCGGTGGCTAAATGGAATGGTTTGTTCTTTGGTGATACCCAATTATTTGTTGCTCAGATTACCGCCCTTTTTATTGCCGTAATCTATTCGGCAGTGATGACCGCAGTGATTATGCTGGTGCTTAAAAAGATCATGCAAATTCGGGTATCGCCAGAAGCAGAAGCGCTTGGTTTGGATATCAGTGAACACAGTGAAGAAGGCTATGCAGCATTTTCAGGAATTGACCAATAGGGTTTTATCGTCTAAAATACTATCTGAAGGTCAACTCGAAATGATTTTTATTATAAGATAAGAAAGGAAAATGCTATGAAACAAATCGAAGCAATTATCCGTCCGGAAAAATTGGAACCGTTGAAGGATGCGTTTTTACAAGCCAAGGTTAATGGGATGAATATTCGCCAGGTTCTGGGCTGCGGAAACCAGTTTGGTTGGGTGGCGCATAATCGGGGAACATCGGTGATGATGAATATGATTCCTAAAATAGAAATTAAGATTGTCGTTGCCGATGACAAGGTGGACGAAATCGTCGAACTGATTATGAACACCGTCAGAACTGGTGAAATTGGCGATGGCAAAATTTTCATCAAGTCAGTTGAAGAATGTATTCGTATCAGAACTGGCGAAAGAGGCGAAGTCGCTCTTTAAAGCGATGCTACCGTGTTATTGTTAAAGAGCCCATTATATTTGCAAGCGTAGATATAATGGGCTCTTTGCTTTTTATAAAATCGAACCATAGGATTGACTTTTTCATAAATAATAATATAATAAAATAACAATCACAAAATTTCAGTGATGAATAAAAATAAAAATAGAAAAAGACTAAGAATTAGAATCATATGAGGCGGTGCAGAAATGAAAAAGGTTGTTGATGACGAACGGCTAATGGTTAAAATTTGCGAGATGTACTACAATCATGATGTTAACCAAAAACTGATAGCAAAAGAATTGGGGTTGTCCCGACCAACAGTGTCCCGGATTCTTCAGAATGCCAAAGAACGGGGGATTGTAAAAATTATTATCGATCCGATTTTTGGGAACAATTATGTCGATCTGGAAAAAAAGCTGGAATGCCGCTATGGTTTAAAAGAAGTAATTATTGTCGATATGAAACAGGATAACCGGGATCAGAAGGATGAATTGGCCAAGGCAACAGCCAATTATCTGGAACGTCTGATTAAAGATGACAGTATTATTGGGGTTTCGATGGGGTCATCAATTGGCCAGATCTATCGCTTTGTTTCCAAAGGGACCTCAAAGAAGGTTACCTTTATACCGCTGATTGGCGGGATTGGACATTTGGGAATGGAGCTTCACTCCAATACCATTGTGGAGGCTTTGGCCAAGGCCTTTGGTGGCACTTCCTATCTGCTCCATGCCCCGGCTCGGGTATCCGGGGTTCAAATCAAGGAAGAACTGATGAAGGAGCCGGATATTAAACGGATCATCAAAATGGGCGATGGCTTGGATGTGGCGGTGGTTGGCATCGGCGTTCCTAATCGGGGATCGGCGATTATGGCCACTGGTTATTATGATGAAAAAGACATGGAAACCATGCGAAAAAAAAATATAGTTGGGGATGTCTGCATGCAGTTTTTCGATATTAACGGCAGCACCGAACCCTTTGAAGCCGATAACTGTGTGATCGGCATTGATATAAAAAAACTGCGACGGGTGCCTCACTCCATCGGCGTTGCCAGCGGCAGAGAAAAAGCCGAAGCCATCCAGGGTGCTATTAAAGGGGGCTTTATCAACGTGTTAGTAACGGATGTGGAGTGTGGTAAAAGACTTCTGGAAATTGATGAAGCAGCCGAACATAATTAATGGACATTGAAATGAGAAAGAAATGAAAGAAGAGAAATAATGAAAGTGATGTTGAACTTGTTAGTGAATAAGACTGCCAATCCTATATCTGAAAAACTTGTACTTAAAAAATGTGATGATCATGCCAAAGCATAAAGCCCTTAAAGATGTGAAGTTATTTGCCTTGGACATGGATGGGACTGTTTATTTGGGAAATGGCTTAATCGAAGGTTCTCTCGATTTTATTGAGCAGTTACGAGCACAAGAGCGAGATTTTGTTTTCATGACTAATAATTCATCCAAAGTGGCCAGTTTTTACAGAGAAAAGCTGGCAAAAATGGGTTGTTTTGTAGAGGAGAACCGAATTATCACCTCAGGCGATGTGACCATCCAGTATTTAAAAACCTATTATCCGGGGAAATCAGTTTATTTAATGGGAACCCCCTTACTGGAAGAAAGCTTTTTAAAAAATGGCATTAATCTGGTTCAGAGCCAGCCGGACGTGGCGGTGGCGAGCTTTGATACCACCCTGACCTATGAAAAACTGGAAAAAATATGTACCTTTATCGCCAATGGCGCTATCTTTTTGTCTACCCATCTGGATTTAGTCTGTCCCACCGAAACTGGCTTTATCCCAGATTGCGGTGCGATGTGCGCCTTGATCACCAAATCAACCGGAGTCGAACCTAAATATTTGGGAAAACCCTTTCCTGAAACCATGGAGATGATCCTTGCCCTTACCGGGCACCGACGGGAAGATGTGGCCTTTGTTGGCGATCGCATCTACACGGATGTGGCGACCGGGGTAAAAAATGGTGGCAAGGGATTTTTAGTTCTCACTGGCGAGACAAAAATGGAAGATGTTGATAAAGCGGATGTAATTCCGGATTGTGTTTTTGACTCGCTAAAAGAAATGACGAACTATTTATAGAGCTGTTTATTTTAATTGAAAGTGGGAAGAAAGCCTATATAAAGATAATGCATCCTTAGTGATATAGAAACCAACAGGTTTTGAAATCAAGAGATGCAGATTCAATTAAAAGCGAAATAAATGGAAAGGAATAAAAAAGGTGGGAATATGCATTCGAAGGTAGTAACAATCATCAATCCAACCGGTTTGCATGCCAGACCAGCTGCGGAGTTTTGTCAGAAAGCCGGGGAATTTAAAGCGTCGATTAATATAAAAAAACTGGGGGAAAATCCGAAGGTCGGCGATGCCAAATCTTTGCTTGGGATCATGGCCACCGGACTGGGCCAAGGCGATCAGTTTGAAATAATCGGCGAAGGCGACGATGAAATGCTCGCCGTCGAAACTCTGGTTGCATTGGTTAACAACGGGTTTGGAGAAGTATAAGGAAGTATAATTACAAAAAGAACACCTTGTTTATGCAAGGTGCTTTTTTTATAAAAAAACAAAGCTTATTGATTGCTCAAGCATACAACAGCTTATTTTTATAAATAATCGACTTTAAGGTGTTTTGACGCCATTGCAGTTCATCCAGGCTGATACCGAAATCGATTTGGCCCTGAGTGGCAATGAGGAGATGCTCCAGATTGCAGTTGCCGGCCCGTTCGCCGATGCCAAAGAGGGTGGAATCGGCATATTTGGCACCGGAGCGCAACCCCTGAATGGAATTGGCCACCGCCATGCCCAGGTCATTGTGCATGTGTACCTCAATGTCAATCTCGCTGGGAATACGACTAAGATATGATTTGCAGACGCTGGGAGACATAATCCCCACCGTATCCGAGAAGCGCAGCGTTGTGGCTCCAAGGTTTTTGGCGGTTTCAATAAGCTGGACGACAAAGTCCCAGTCGGCCCGGGAGGCATCCTCCAGGCCAATGGTTAGTTCCTTATGAGCAGCATGAATGGCTTCAGTGCAGCTTGCCAGGTTATCCAGAACCTCGGCGCGAGTTTTTCGCAGTTTTTCTCGGATCAGCAAATCCGAGGCCGGAACGCATACATGGATGATATCGGCACCGCAGTCGATGGATTTGTGAATATCATTGAGGTTCATCCGGTTCCAGCCAATGATTTGGGCATTATGGCAGGCCAGCTTAATTTTCTCAAAGGCCCGGCATTCTTCTCGACCCATGGCCGGGGTACCGGCCTCAATCCGGTTGACCCCCAGCGCGTCCAACGTTTTGGCAATGGTCACTTTTTCCCGGATGGAAAAGGCCATTCCCGGGCTTTGTTCACCGTCCCTCAAAGTGGTATCAACAATATATTTTTGCATCATAGTCATTTTGCACCTCACTGGCAAGGGTGCGCAGTTCCAGATCAGACAGGTTTCGACCTAACTGGGTGCAACGCCCTTTTATTTGTTTTAAGATCGAGCTGGCAGCCGAATCGGATAAATTCTGTTCTTTGAGTTTGTATAAAACACTCTGGTGACCGGAGTGTTTGCCTAAAACAATTTCCCGATTGTTGCCCACAGTTTGGGGACTAAAGGGCTCATAGGTATGAGGATTTTTAAGAACGCCGTCCACATGGATGCCGGATTCGACCTTGAAAATATCTTCGCCGATGATGGCTTTCATTTTCGAGAGCTTGACAGCACTTATTTTCTCATAAAGTCTGCGAAGCTCATTAAGAACCGATAAATCACCGCTAAAAGATTTGGGATCTCTTAATTTAAGACCCATTAAAACTTCTTCCAATGGTGGGAAGTCATGCCGGTTGGCAAAGCCACAGCTAATACTCTGGCCGCCCGCCATAATCCACTCCAGAGCGATGGCGGTGGCACAATGGTTTTGGTTGCTGGGGCATAGATCTAGGGTATCGGCATCGCTGTTTAAAAGCTGGTTAAAAATTGAGAGGTAGTCCCGGGTGATTAAATCTTCCCAGCCCATTAAACGAATTTTCTGGTGACTGATCGTATTTATCTGGCTGATATGAAGTGTTTGTTCGATCAGCTCATTGGGTTCCAGCTTCCAGCTGATTGTTTGATCAGTATTGATAACCTGGGTCAGAAAACAAGTGCTATTATCAATATATTTGCCAGAATCCCCAGCTAAAGTAGGGGGCTCTAGCTGGGAAACCAACTCAGAGGCCAATTCTATTTTTGTGACCCCACAAGTAAAAAGCAGGCCGCAAAAATGGTTAAGATCCTGGGAGTTAATCCCATCGATATTAAAGGTTGTCAGTGTTCGATCAATGATTGTAACCATTTGTGCGCCCCACTTTCATAAAATAATTTAAAGATTGATGCTGTTGTTTAAAATCAGCATCAATCTAAGAGATAGATAATTTAACGAAAATTTTTTAAATAACCAGATCTTCTACAATCTTGCCGCCTTCGATGTGTTCGTCCATAATCCGTTCCACATCGTCGACGGTCACATTGCCGTACCAGACGCCCTCAGGGTAAACCACCACGATGGGGCCTTTGTCACAAATACCGAAACAACCGGTATTGTTTAACATCACGTCGCCGGATAATTCCCGCTCGTCAATTTCTTCAAGGAAAGTCTGAAGAATTTTTACTGAATCCTGCTGAAAACAATACCCTTGTTGGGTGCCATTGATCCGGCAGCTGGTGCAGATGAAAATATGATGTTTTGGACTAACCATTTTTATACGCCTCCTGATACATTTAATAATTCTTGAGATTTTGGTAATTTTGATTTTAAAATATCTTGAGCGGCTGTTTTAACCGCATCCTCGATCCGATCATAGGTTGAAAAGACTTTAATCCCTTTGGTTTCCAATCGTTTGGATGGCAGATCCCCAATCCGCATTGAGATGACCCCATCACAGTCTTTGAGTTCCCGGAGAATCACGCCGATTTTATCTTCTTTTTCGTCGCAGTCTTCTTCACCGGTACAGTATTTACCAATGACTCGTTTTTCCTTGAATTGCACCTCATTGTCGAGGTAGTCATAGATATAGAGCTCACTGGCCTGGCCAAAATGTTGATCAACCAGCATTCCACCTTTGGAAACAATGGCAAAGCGCAAGCCTTTTTGGGCAGAAAGGGCGGTTTCTTTAAACTGCTCTTCCTTTTCCCGGAATTCCAGAGAAATATCGCTGTCTAGTTTACCGATGGCATCAGCCCGGCATTGCTTGCAGTGGTACATTTGTTTAAGATGTATCCCGCATTTATCGCGAATGGCGTTGATTTCCTGGTTGGTGGCAATCGTCAGATCTTCAAAGGCACTACCTTTTACCGGAATCAATGGCATTATGTTTGAGATGAAACAGCCCATGTCTTTGACGGTTTTAACCACTTCTTCAATGTGTTTATCGTTAATGCCCATCAGCGTGACGGTGTTGATTTTTACCATGATTCCTTCATCAATCAGCAGTTTAATCCCGGCCAGTTGGTTGGCCAGCAGAATCGAAGCCCCAGCTTCGCCGTGGTAGCGGTTGCCCATAAAATCCACATGTTTGTAAATTTTAGCGCCAATGGCGGGATCGACGGCATTAACGGTTACCGTCACATGAGAAACATTAAGTTTCGCCAGATCTTTGGCATGATAGGGGAGCATTAGACCGTTGGTTGAGACACAGAAGGTAACATTTGGGTCATATTCCTGAATCAGGGTCAGCGCTTTTTGGGTTTGTTCAAAATTTGCCAGCGCATCTCCTGGTCCAGCAATCCCGACAACGGTGAGGTTGGGTACCTTTTCCTTAACCAGTTTGTATTTTTCAAAAGCTGCTTCCGGTGAGAGTATTTCGGTGGTTACCCCAGGGCGGCTTTCGTTAGGACAATCGAATTTTCTGACACAGTAATTACACTGGATATTGCATTTGGGTGCAATCGGTAAATGCATACGGGCATTTTTCTGGGAGGCTCCACAGCTGTAACAGGGATGGTTGGCTGTTTTTTCCTCAATGGTCATGGTGGTTGGCGGTACTTTGGGATTTGGGGTTTCCAGCACTTTCATGTTTGCCTCCTTTTCCGGTTCCAATCCGTATTTGGATTTGGGTCCTTCATTATAATAGGTGTTATACAGGGTTTCTCTGAATCCGCCTTCAACGGCTTTCAGGATGGTGTTGGTAATTTGATCCAGCAGGATTTGAGAACCTTCATAGCCAAGGGTTCGAACCCGTTGGCCGCCAATGCGGTCATGAATGGGAAAGGCACAGCGGATCAGCGGAATGTGATGTTTTTCCTCAATCCGGCGACCGTCGGAGTTGCCCAGCATCAGGTTGGCGCCCAAGCGGATGGCTTCTTCTTCGATGGTTTCAAAGTCCACATCATTTAAAATCACATAGTCCTCAACGAAAAGAATGTCAGCGAGCTTGGAAATTTCTTTCTCGATATTTTCTTTTAAATGGGGACAATTGGAACCGGTGGCAGCAATTACTGGCATGACGCCATTTTCACAGCAGAGTCGCACGGCCGATACCACAAAATCCGGTTCGCCGAAGATAGCAATGCGTCCCTGGGCATTGTATTTATGGGAATCCACCATTCCATCAAGGTAACGCCCTCTTTCTTTTGCGATTTTTTCAGGAATAGGTTTTCCAGACAATTCTGATAGCAGCTCAATCAAGGCATCGGTATCCCGGAGTCCCATCGGCAGGTTTAAGCGCTTGTAGGGGACACCGTATTGCGTATCAAGGTAAACACCGGGGGATTCCTCTGGCTTAATGGTATCGGATATCTCGATGGTGGTTCGAGCGCCGGCCATTTTTTGGATCTCGGAAATCGGAGTGCCATGCATCGGTAAGCGATGATAGCTGCTTTGATGGACGCCATCCAGATTTTCCGAAAGATCCGGCAGCAGAATATAGTCCAGTTCAAACTGATCCAGCAGATCCTTTAAATAACGGGTATCAGCCGGTGAAATCATGGTGCTGATAATATTGATCTTGTCATGTTTGGTGGCATCCATATCGACATGTGAGACAATGGCCTTCAAAGCCCGGGTAAAGCCTTCAAATTGAGTACCGCCGTAACCAGCCGATTTGACCGGAATAATTTTTACCTTTTCATCAGGATGAGAAGCGTAGAAATTATTGATGATGTATTCAATATCTTCGCCGATGGTTTCAGCCAGACAGGTGGTGGAAACGCCGATTACCTCCGGTTCGTATAATTTAATCAGATTTTCCAGTCCGATGATCAGGTTTTTCTCACCACCATAAACCGTGCCTTCTTCAGTCAGAGAAGAAGAAGCAATATCCACCGGTTCATTATAATGGGTAGCCATATGGCGACGGATATAGGTGCTGCAGCCCTGGGAACCATGGAGGATATTCATACACTTTTGAATACCATAGAAGGCATTGGATGTGCCCATCGGCATGCACATTTTACATGGATTAACATTTAGGTTAACTAAATTTTTAGACATATTTTATACCTCCTTGAGATATGGTTTCCCAGACGGGACTGTTCATCGACAGATTAATTTCAGATGCAAAATTCAGGGTGCCTTCATAACCGGCCAGGGGATGCTTACGTTCATGGTTGTGGTCACAGAAGGCCACGCCCAGCTTATAGGCCAGCGGTCTTTCTTTGACCCCGCCGACTAAGATGTCAGCGCCCATTTCTCTCATAAAGGCTTCCAGCTCGGCAGGGTTGGCGTCGTCTAAAATGACGGCATTTTCATCAACCAGATGCTGGATCACTTCATAATCTTCTTTGCTTCCGGTTTGGGTGCCCACCATGACGGTGTTCATGCCAAATTCCTGAAACTGGCGAATCAGTGAGATCGCTTTAAAGCCGCCGCCCACATAGATAGCGGCTTTTTTTCCTTCAAGATTTTTTTTGTATTTATTTAAAAGAGGAATGACTCTATTTTTTTCTTCTTCAATAAAAGCTTTTGCTCTTTGGATAACCTCTTTATCACCAACCGCGTAGGCAATCCGCAACAGCGAATCCGAGGTATCGGTAACACCGAAAAAGCTGACTTTAATAAACGGAATATCAAAGACCTCTTCCATTTTCTTGGCCAGAAAGGTCATCGAACCAGCACATTGAACCAGATTTAACTGGGCACTTGGTGCTTTTTTGAGATCGTCGACTTTGGCATCACCAGTAATATTGGCAACCACCTCGACGCCGATTCGTCTTAAATAATTTTTGATAATCCACATTTCACCGGCCAGATTGAAATCGCCGAGAATATTGACGCCTAATGTTTTTTCAGGTAAAACGTCTGGAGTAACCAGACTCATAATGGCATTACAGGCCATTTTATAACCGGTTTTCTTAGTTCCGGAAAAACCGGGGGATTTAACTGCAATAACCCGGATACCATATTTTGCTTCGGCATTGCGACAGACCGCATCGATATCATCACCGATGACGCCGACAATGCAGGTGGCGTAAATAAAAATGACCTTTGGTGAATGGATCGCCATGATTTCATCAATGGCAGCCACCAATTTCTTTTCACCGCCGAAGATCACGTCAGTTTCCCGCAGATCAGTGGAATAACTGTTACGATAGCCTTCTTCGTCGCTTGATAAACTGCCGCGAATATCCCAGGTATAACTGGCACATCCAATTGGGCCGTGTACTATATGAAAGGCATCGGTGATGGGGTTTAACACAACCCGGGCACCGCAGTAAACACATGCACGTTGACTGACTGCCCCTGAGACACTCTCTGACTCACACTTGATTCCGCTGCCGTCGCCGCTGCATTCCGAAAAACGGATGGACTTTGCTCTTTCTGGTAAAATCGCCGCATCATTTTTCATTTTTTACAGCCTCCTTTCAAATTAAGGGGAGGAAAACCTCCCCAACTTTAATATCATGAGATAACCTAGTACCGACAATTGTTACATCATGTTGTACCCAAAGGGCAGACCCTGTGCCTCAAGGCGGACACGGCGATAGCCTGTCCGAACTTGCGGCATACAACAGATTAACAATTGGTCGGTACGGTATTTAAGATTGAAACCAGAGGAAAGGAACCTCCCCAGGTTACATTACCATTTCTAAATCTTCATCATCACAATCGCGGTCCTGACGGTCCATGAGAGCATTGAGAATCAATTCCGCCAATCGGATGGCTCCTTTATAGCCAACGATGGGCATATAAGAGTGAACATAACGATCAATGATCGGGAAACCGACGCGAACCAGAGGAATATCTTCAGCTCGGGCCACTTGTTTACCGTGGGTTCCGCCGATTAATAAATCAACCGGATCATTTTTAATCCATTGGTGAAGCTCGAATAAGTCACCAGCTTGTTTAGCAACACAGCCTTCGACACCAAATTTTTCAAATAAAGCATTGGCTTTTCTTTCAAAAGCGGCACCAGGAGTTCCGGTGACCACGTATTTAGGAATCATGCCCATTTCTAAAGTAATTTGAGCCATGCCTAAAACGGTATCGGGATCGCCAAAAATTGCAACGGTTTTATTGTTGGTATATTGATGTGAATCCAGCAGGATATCCATCAATTGGCCACGTTCTTCTTCTATTTCATAAGGCACTTCATTTTTAGAGAACTGATTCAAGGCCATAATGAAATTATCCGTATTTTCGACACCGATGGGCAGTGGTAAGGTTTTATAGGGAACCTTGCATTTCTTTTCCAGAAAATCGGCTGGGAATTCAGATGTCAGTTCACCTAAGCCAATAGTCAATTCACAGTTACCCAGATCCCGAATATCCGGAATGGAGGTTCCGCCTTTGGGATACATGGTGTAGCTGCCGGTCATTGGAGCATCTAAGACACCGCTGGTATCAGGCAGCATAATGAACTCGGTACCCATCAACTTCATCAGTCGTTTCATTTCCCGCATGTCGCCGGGATTAACAAATCCAGGGAAGAGGGCTAATTTACCATTTTTTTCGCCAGATGCTTCAGATAGATATTTAATAAATCCGGCGATCATGTTATAATAACCAGTAATGTGTGAACCAACATAACTTGGGGTATTGGTGTGAACCACTAATTTACCTTCCGGGACTTTTGCGTCCTGGATGTAACCGTTGAGGTCATCACCAATGGTTTCACTTAAACATGTAGTATGGACGGCAATGATTTCAGGGTCATAAATATCAAAGATGTTTTTAATGGCAGTTTTTAAGTTGGAGCCACCGCCGAATACGGAAGCGCCTTCTGTAAATGAACTGGATGATGCAATCGCTGGATCTTTAAAATGTCTGGTTAAAAACATTCGATGAAATGAACAGCATCCTTGTGAACCATGACTATGAGGCATACATGAGTGAACACCTAGAGCAGCATACATTGCCCCAACCGGTTGACATGTTTTTATCGGATTGATTCGTAGAGTGGATCTTTCCGATACTTTTTTTGGTGTTAATTCTAACATTATTCAATACCTCCTAAGCTGCCTACCAATGTGGGCTCACTTTTCCATGGCGCTTGAATCATGTTCCAAACTGGAGTATAAGTGGCCATTGTCATATCTTTGGCAAAATTTAATGCTCCTCTGAATCCAGCGTATGGACCACTGTAATCATAGGAATGTAATTGTCGTGAGGGGACGCCTGATTTTTGAACAATAAATTTGTCTTTAATCCCAGAGAAGAAAATATCAGGTTTTAACAGTTTTAAAAATTCTTCGGTTTCAAAGTGATTGAAGTCATCCGTGATGATGGCTCCTTCAGCAATATCAGCCCATAAACCATCATACTTTTCAAGTGGAACGCCAGCAGCTTTTAATTCTTCAAGTCTTTCTGGAGTATGGAAGGTTTTGAATTTTTCTTGATCAGGTTGGACGGTAATGCTTTCAATATTTTTTGAATCCGCATCGATTTTAATAGTCGGAATAACGTCTCGGCCTTCGTAATCATCACGATGTCCAAATTCGTAGCCGGCCAGGATTACATCAACACCTAAATATTTTAATAGGTTGATGAAATGATGGGTTCGTGATCCACCGACATAAACGGCCGCTTTTTTGCCTTCCAGCTTAGACTTGTAGTAAGCCATGCCTTCTTCGATTTCGTCAAGTTCTTCAGCAATAACCGCTTCAGTTCGTTCAATTAAAGCCGGATCATTAAAGTAAAGGGCAATGTCGTGCAGTGATTTTTTGATGCTTTCCAGACCAATGAAATTAACTTTGATCCAGTCCATTCCATACTTGGTTTTCATCATTTCGGCGATATAGTTAATCGAACGATGACATTGAACCAGGTTCAGGTCAGCAGTGTGAGCGTTTTTAAGATCAGCATAGCTGCCGTCACCAGTCATAACTGAAACAACGTTATAACCGATTCGCTTCAAAATACGTTCAACTTCCCAACCATCACCACCGATGTTATATTCACCTAAAAGGTTGATTGAGTATTTCAGGGGTTCTGCATCGCCGGTACCGATGACATATTTCATTAAACCATTATTGGCAATGTGATGTCCGCCGGATTGGCTGACGCCCTTGTAACCTTCACAGCTGAATGCCAATACTTTAATGCCATATAATTTTTCAGACTCTGCGGCAACAGCATGGATATCATCACCGATTAATCCGACCGGACAGGTGGAGCTGATCATGATACATTCCGGATTGAAAATTTCAACGGCTTCTTTAATGGCTTGTCTTAATTTTTTTTCACCACCGAAGACGATGTCAGTTTCCTGCATGTCAGTCGAAAAGCTGTATTGGGTGAAGTCTTTAGTATTTTCGTCACCTTTGGCTTTATTTCTTCTGGTTCCCCAGGTGTAATAGGAACAACCGATGGGACCGTGAACAATGTTGACAACATCTTTTAATGGGCCGGTAACAACCCCTTTACAACCAGCATAGCAGCAGCCACGGTTGGTCATAATTCCGGGAATGGCCCGGGTATCGGCTGCGATGACTTGAGGTTCACCGCCTTCAATTTCAATGACGTGTTCTTTTCTGTTTTTATAAATTTTAGAGCTATATTTATCGAGTACTTTATCTCTTGAATCCATTCAAATCACCTCTTTCTAAAATGCATCCGCATTTTTTTCGCCACTTCGTACACGAATGGACTCTTCAATTGGGATGACGAAAATTTTTCCATCGCCTGGATTTCCGGTTTGATTATTTTCTATAATGATGGAAACAACTTTATCCACCTCGTCATCTTCAACAATGACGGTGAAAAATCTCTTGGGAATTAATCGAGATGATTCGGTTAAAGATTCACCAACCGTTGAAACAGGCATTTCCCCGGCTTCAACAATGTCTTGAATGATGGATAAATCAATGGTTTTCTTTCCGCGGCCAAGAACCTTTAAACATGTAAAAGCAGGAATTCCTTCTTTGACAAGAGCTTCTTTGGTCTGGTTTACTTTATTCTGACGAATAATTGCCATAACTTCTTTCATATTAATTCCTCCTTCTACAGGCCGGCTTTTCCTGTACTGACTGTGTAAGCTTCTTCTACCGGAGAAATGAAAATACGACCATCTCCAAAAGTACCCTCGGTGCCAGTTTTTGCGTATTTCATAATTATTTTAACGACATCATCTTTGTCTTCATCGTTGACAATACACAGGAGCATCACTTTAGGGATTTCATCATAATAAACGTCCCCAACTTTGATTCCTTTTTGTTTTCCACGGCCATAAACATCTAATTTAGTAACAGCTGAAAATCCAGCGGATAACATTTCGGATAAAACTACCCCTGTTTTTTCAGGTCTGATAATTGCGCGTACCATTAACATATGTTCTACTTCCTTTCGTAAATAAACTCGAAATAAAATTCTAACTAAATATCCATTAAGCCATGTTCCATTAACAGCTCTTCTAAACGATCCTGGTGCATTGGGGTAGGAACTACAAACATTTGATTGCTGTCAACAGCAGCTGCCAGATTACGGTATTCTTGAGCTTGAACAGCGGTATCATCAAATTCTAAAACAGTTTTCTTATTAATTTCGGCACGTTGAACCATGTTATCACGTGGGACAAAGTAGATCATCTGGCTGCCTAATTCTTTGGCAAAAGCATCAACTAATTCACGTTCACCATCAACATTACGGCTGTTACAGATGATGCCGCCTAAACGAACGCCGCCGCTTGAAGCATATTTTTGAACCCCTTTGGCAATGTTGTTGGCAGCATATAAGGCCATCATTTCACCAGAAGCGACAATGTAGATTTCTTGAGCCTTACCTTCACGGATTGGCATTGCAAAACCACCGCAAACAACATCGCCAAGGACATCATAAAATACATAGTCCAGATCTTCAGTATAAGCACCTAGTTGCTCCAGCATTCCAATGGAAGTAATAATCCCACGGCCAGCACAACCAACACCTGGTTCTGGTCCGCCTGATTCAACACATTGAATATTTCTGAAGCCTGGTTTCAGGATCGCATCCAGTTCAATTTCTTCACCTTCTTCACGAAGTGTATCCAAAACGGTTTTTTGTGCCAGACCACCAAGCAACAACCGGGTTGAATCTGCTTTTGGATCACATCCAACTACCATGATGTTTTTGTCCATTAAACCAAGTCCTGCGGTCAGGTTCTGGGTTGTGGTTGATTTACCAATTCCACCTTTACCATAAATTGCGATTTGTCTCATAATCTTTCCTCCGAGTAATTTTTTTATAGAATTCAATGGGTTACTCACTCAAATAAAAAAGAGATCCATGCCGACTGCACAAATTGCAGATGGTTAAGACCTCTTTGTCTAAGGATGATGAGTATTTAGTTTAAAAGAAAAAAAGTCTTAATCTGCTGCGCACCGGCAGCAAACTAAGACTTCTTTGTCTAAGGGGGAGGATTACCAATAAAAAAGAGGTCTCGATCAGTTACGCATTTGTAACTGATTGAGACCACATTGTCTAAGGGGTAATCCGTATTGCATTGTTTTCTATGGGCTTATTATCCATGGTATTGCCGGGAAAGTCAAGTTGCTTTGATTGTAAACCCTTTTCAACATTGAATGAACTTAAGATTTACACCACGGCTTTACATTTATTTTCATACCAGAATCACGATTGTACTTTAGTCAACTGATGTGTTTTTTAACTGATAGGCGGGCTGAAATCATTTTCACGGTTTCAGAATGTTTTTGAATAAAACCAGCTTTTGAATCCTTAAAGAAACCTTAATTATTTCTTAAGCCGCCTACATGAAGATCATCAAAATCAGTCTCGATTAACCGCAACTGGAACAGGAAGAGCAATCACCACAGGATTTTTTCATGGGATCATGAACCAGAATCGAGCGGACGGTGGCAGTTTTTAGATCCACCGTTACAATTTCTTCCTGAATAATTTCCATTTTATCATCGGTAAAGACGATGGTCATGGGTTCGGGAACCAGCACTTCGGGATCAAGGGTACCAGGCTTCATTAGCGGTTGGACAAATTTCTTACCTTCGGGAGAGTCAATCATTAATCCATTGTTGCCGGTAATCAGGGATCGTAACACCCCTGTTGGGGAATAGGTAACGGAATTTTCATCGCAGTTGATCCCATGAGCATTGCTGTCATAAGCAATGATGATCCCGATGGGGGTCACAACTGGTTCTGGCAATGCTGGCTCAAAACTTTTCAAGTTGCCATTTTCATAAAGGGAGAATCCGTAGCGAACTTTCATTAAACCATCAGGGCTGGAAATTTCGATGGATTCCTGAGGCCACATAGTCAGGCTTTTCAGAGCGCCGCTTTCATAAAAGCAGAGACTCACAACCTTGGCCGAAAAGGAACCAACGGCCAGATTAAAATCAATCGGTTTGGCTAGCGTATACTCGTCATTCTCGGTCCAATAACCATTAATTCGACCATTGAGGGGAAACAATCGGTGAATTCGACCATTTTCGTAAAAGCTGATACGTTCGGCAGATAAGGTTCCCAGAGAGGTAATAACTTCAGTGGCTTCCTCCAGATCGATGCTTTTAAGTTGGCCGCTTTTAAAAAACTCCAGTGATAAACCTTCCCGGTTTCTTAAATTTGAGGGGCCGTAATTGGGTACCAGTAAACCAACCGGGGTATTGATAATATTTTTTTCCTCAACGGCGCAGCCTTTTAAAACACCATTCTGGTAGGTTTCGGAAAAGGTAACGCCGGTGATGGGGCCGTATTTTTCTGTTTGTAATGTCGTCATGACAATCTCCTATTATTCACACACAACATGGGTGATCACCACATGTTTGGCGGAATCATTTTTATTTTGTTCTGCGTTGTTTTTAGTGATATAACTTAAGTTCATTTCTGGCAATTTATGATCAAACCATGGTGGGATATGGTCACAGATTACTTCCAGGGCGTAAAAGGGGGTATCTTTTAAAAATGGCAACAAGGCCATTTTTGAACTCATTTCCGGGTGTTTTTTCTGGACCTGGGTTAAATCGATGAGATAGTATCCAGGCGTATCGGTTTCAGAAGGGGTATTGGCCAGGAGCAGTTCATCTTCTTTGGCATCTTCGTCCTGACTGATTAAATCTGTCTGGATAGCATCTAGCAGAACCAGATCAAAAGATTCGGATTCGCAGATGATAAAGCCGGAACGGTCAAAAACCTGGTAGGGAATACCGGTTAAGGATTTGGTAAGAATAATTTTACAGGTATTAAAGGCTCCCAGCATCTGTTGAATATTTTCCCGAATGGCGGCCAGTCCGCCGGAAAGATCGGGACGAAAGGGAACAGCATCAGACTTATGCCAGCAGGATCCTTTTTTGGTATAGAAAACAAAATTCGTCATCTCATCAAACCGGGCAATCAGGTTGCTGTCATCACAAAAAACAGCCATTATGTCTAAATTTTCTTTCATTTGTTCACCTCATAATATGGAATCTATAAAAAACGTAATTCAGTGTAAATTAGTTGTAGTATAGCATAGAAACAAAAAAGTGCGACTTAATTAAGCTTAAAACGGTAAAAAAACGATTGCAGAAATAACAGAAGAAAAATAGCGGCAGAAAATGATCTGAATTAGCGAAGTATGAATGGTACGTATTTAAGTGATCTGAGAAGGCGGATAAAAGGAGATCAATCACATTATGAGCAAGTCGGTAATCTTAAATATTAAATTGACATGGACATAAAAATATGTTAAAATTTTTGGAATTACATATAAAGAACAGGCAGTTAGAATGTTAATATCTATTTGCTGGGCCTTCATTGGCAGCAGGGTGATAACCTGTGGGACTTCAATCATAATTGATGGTTCCACAGGTTTTTTTTTCGGGCTGAAGATAGACTAGTCATCTGGAAAACATCTGACCGACATAAAATGAAAAACAATTTTTTCACTATTCAAGGAGGAATTTTTATGAATCAAACAAACCGAAAAAATCGAACCAAAAAAGCGGCATTATTGTCAATTGGTTCAAATACCGTACTGATTATTTTCAAGGTCATCGCAGGGTTATTAAGTGGGTCTGTCAGTATTATTTCAGAAGCGATCCATTCGTCAATGGACCTGGTGGCATCCTGTGTGGCTTTTATGGCCGTCAGGACATCATCAAAACCGGCAGATCGAGATCATCCCTATGGTCATGGGAAAATTGAAAATATTTCTGGTATTGTGGAAGGCGTCTTGATCTTCATTGCGGCTGGGTTGATTGTTTTCGAAGCCGTCAAGAAAATAATGGAGCCAGTGGAAATTGAGCAGGCCGGGATTGCCATTGCGGTGATGGGTGGGGCCGCGGTCGTTAATTTTTTCGTTTCAAAATATCTGTACAAGGTTGCCAAAGAAGAAGATTCCATGGCCCTTGAAGCAGATGCGCTTCATTTGAAGACCGATGTATACACATCCCTGGGCGTTGGTGTCGGCATTCTGCTGATTCAATTAACTGGTTTAATGGTGCTGGATTCAATCGTGGCTATTATGGTAGCGCTGCTGATTGTCAAGGAAGCCTGGGGACTGTGCCGGAACGCACTTCAATACCTGATGGACAAACGACTCTCTGATGCTGAAGAACAGGAAATAATGACCGTGATTGAAAAAGTCAAATCCGATTGCTCTGCTCAAATCGTGGATTATCATAAGCTGAAAACAAGAAAGTCTGGTAATATCAGACATATCGATTTTCATATTACGGTGGATCCAAGCCTGACAGTGACCGAAGCCCATGATATTGTGGGTTGCTTTAAAAAGGAATTGTATGAAGAGTTAAAAAATACCCGGGTAAACGTTCATATTGATCCCTATAATCATCCGGATGATGATGAGGACTTGGATATTCTCTAAAAGTGTGAAGGATCACGTCGATTTATGGGGAAAGGGTCATCACAAGCTAATTATGAGAAATTAATGACGGCCAAGGCAAATGATCAATATCGAGACTATAAAAAACGGAAATCCCACTAATCTGGAATTTCCGTTTTTCTATTTTATTGATGTGTTTCATCGTTGAATTCGTCTTCCAGTTTTTTCTGTCTATTTTTTATTAGGGTACCGGTAATAAACAGGGCAGCAAAGATCAATGCAAATAGCATGGCAAAGATCAGTGCCGTGAGCGCGCCGAGAGCCGGCAGATTGTCTTTAAAATAATCGCTGTTTATAAACATGGCAACGGCATAAATAATGGCAAAGGCACCAGCACCGATGAGACTGTAAAGCAGATAGTTCTTGGTGGTGGGTTTGCTGTAAAAATCCCATTGTCCTTTTTTATAACAGCCAACGATAACACCAATGCAACAGATCATAAAGACTGCCCATTCAAAACCCCATTGACTAAAAGGGGCATTCAAGAACATCGATTGGACAACGATACTGCCCAGCAGCAGCCAGAAAACAATCCAGAAACACACATGTTCAATTTTATATAATTCCATTTCCTGGCGTTCATCCACCACTTTTTTAAATTTTTTCATGGTTATCTTCCTCCCAAAATAAATCATTTAATGTTTTCCCCAGAGCTTTACAGATGGCAATGCACAATTGCAAAGACGGGTTAAATTTTCCGGCTTCGATCATACCAATGGTCTGGCGGGTGACACCGACCAACTTGGCCAGTTCTTCCTGGGAGATGTCGTTCTCGACCCGAGCGATTTTCATTTTTATATTTTTCATCTAAACACTCCTTTGTACATATAGTATACTATAAAAGATAAAATGTCAACTATATATTGCATTGAGTAATATATAATAAGCAGAAGTTCACTAGCATAGCTTGATGATTCCTGCTTTTATGAGGGGGAAAATTTAAAATAAAAATGATAATTGTTGACTGCCATGTTCCAATTTATAACGGGCGACAATGTCCGGCATTTTATAAAGCAGACCATAATGCTGGCATTCCCGGGTAAAAGTGGCCCAGAGGTTTTTGGCATTAGGGCTGGCACAACTGTAGGTATTACCAAAATGATTCATATATTCTTTTTTGATCCCGGGGAAATGGGTATCCAATTGGTCATAAAAATAGAGACGTTGTTGATCCCGAAGGGTGACCCCAAAGGCCGGATAAATAAATCGGGCGCCGCTTTTAGCAGAGAGCTCCACAATTTTGCTAATGTTATCGGTGGTGTCATTGATAAAGGGAAGGATCGGCATTAGCAGTACACCGGCAAAGATGCCCATCTCAGATAATTCTTTAATGGCCGCAAAGCGCTCACTGCTGGGGGCAACCCGGGGCTCAATTATTCTGGCCAGGGCATCGTCAGCACAGGTAATGGTGATCTTTACAATCACCGGTGATCGGTTTTGAATCGTTTTAAGGATTTCTTTATCCCGGGTAACCAGCGGGCTTTTGGTGGCAATAGCCACGCCGAAACCATGGGCTTTGATGCGTTCCAGTGCTTGCCTTGTGAGCTGATACTTTTCTTCAGCAGGATTATAGGGGTCGCTCATGGCACCAGTGCCAACAACGCCTTTGAGGGTTTTTCGCTTAAGATTATCATCAAGAATCGCCAGGGCGTTTTCCTTGGCCCGAACCTGATCAAAAGCTTCGATCCCATAGCATTCGCTACGGCTGTCGCAGTAGATACAGCCATGGCTGCAGCCGCGATAAATATTCATATTATAATCGGTGCCAAACCAGAAATTGTTTTTGGTTCGGGTCAACATATTTTTAGCCGGGATGGTTTTCATGGTTAACCTTCTTTATTTATCATATTCATCTGTCGGTTTTGCTATCGGACAATCAACCCTAGCAATTTAGCCAGCTCGGCGGCCTGATAGGTGGTGACGACGGCACCGCTTAATGCTTCGATGGAGACAATCAGCCCATCAATTTGGCTGCTGGTAAAATCTAACCCTTTTAAGGGTGTTTTGAAGAAACTGGCCGCTTCAAAATTGACTTGATCGAGTTCGATCTGTGACAGCTTGCACTCGGAAATGGTGGTATGACCAAAATCACATTCGGAAATTTCAATGGATTTGAGCTTGGCTTTGCTGAAATTACCATATTGAAAATTGCTGTCGGAAAAGAGCAGGTCCTGCAATTGGGCTTGATGAAAATCGACTCCAATCATTTTACAGGACTTGAATTCACAGCGGTTAAAGTATCCGTCGGCGAAGTTGCTGTTGGAGAGGTTGCAGGACTGAAAGCGAAGATCCCGGCAATCGATTTTTTCAAAATTACAGTCACTGAACTCGCAGTTTTCAAAAAGGGATTCCCGGAAGGACAACCGGGAAAAATCGATCTCCATCAGGGTCAAGTCCTTAAAATGTTTGCCTTCAATTTCCAGTTCTTCTTCATTTGCCCAATCGATCATGGCTAGTAAATCATCGGTAGATTCAAGATTTTCGGTAAGGTTGGGTTTTGATCGTTTCATAAAGCCTCCGGTTTTGTGTTTTCTGATTAAGATAATCTTAACACGAGGTCTGCAAAGCCTCAAGAAAATAGAAGCCATATTTGCAATTTTTATCAATAAAGTTTATAATTTTCCACAGAGTAAGTGTACTAATACAAGAAAACAGGAGAAAAAATGGAAACGTCTCAACGCATACAAAAAATGGGGGAACCTGCCCTCCTTAAATATTATCCTCTGGTAAGTGAAGCTCAGAAGAAAGGTAAGAAAGTTTATTTTTTAAATATTGGCCAGCCAGACATCAAAACCCCAGCAGGCTTTTTAAAAAGTGTCAACTGTATTGAACAGGAAGTGCTTTCCTATCAGGCGCCGGAAGGAATCACCGAGCTGCGGGAAGCCGCCTGTGATTATTATCAGCGGCTGGGTTTGGACTATGACAGCAGCGATCTATTTGTTACCAATGGCGGCAGCGAAGCGTTGTTATTCACCTTTATCGGAATCTGCAACGCCGGTGATGAGATTCTTACGGCGGAACCGTTATACAGTATTTACAAGGAAATGGCGGCGGCTACCGATGTCACCTTGGTGGGTTTTAAAACCTATGCCGAGGATGGCTTTGCTCTGCCGGATGTGTCGGTTATCGAAGCGGCCATCACCCCGAGAACCAAGGCGATTCTAATGACAAATCCAGGAAACCCCACGGGGAAGGTTTTTTCAAAAGCAGAGATTGAAGTTCTGGTGAAACTGGCCATCAAGCATAACCTGTATTTGATTTCGGATGAGGTTTATCGGGAATTTGTCTATGACAATCAGGGCTATTTAAGCCCGGCTCAGTATCTGGAGCTGTCCCAGAATTTTATTTTAATCGACAGTATTTCCAAACGTTACAGTGCTTGTGGAGCTCGGATCGGTTTTATTGTTTCTAAAAATAAGGAGCTCATGGGTCAGTTAAAGAAACTGGTCCAGATGCGACTTTCGGTATCAACGGTTGATCAGATCGGAGCCATTTCGCTGTTAAAACTGGATAGCCATTTCTTTGACGGGATTTTAAAAGAATATACCAGTCGTCGGGAGATTGTCTATCAGGCCTTGCAGGAAATTCCCGGTGTCATTTGCAAAGAACCCCGGGGAGCCTTTTACTTTATGGCCAAGCTGCCGATAAAAAATGCCAGTCACTTTATCGAGTGGATGATCAATGAATTTGAATACCAGGGAGAAACGGTGCTTTTATCCCCGGCCAATGATTTTTACTTGAATCCCAAAGACGGTGCCGATGAGGTGCGAATTGCTTATGTGTTAAATGGTGATGATATGAAAACCAGCATGGAAATTTTAAAACATGGTCTGGAAGCCTATGCTCTGGCATTTCCGAAGCAGTGTAAATAATAAAACAACAAGGAGAACAAATTGAAAATTAAATCAGTTCAGAAAGGTCAGGATTATCTTGGCTTTTTATTTATAAAGTCGCAGATGACAAAAACGGCCACTAATGGCAGTCGATACTTTAATATGGTTTTAAACGATTCGAATTTTGACGAAATCGATGGAAAAAAATGGGATGTCAAACCTGATGATGAAGATGTGTTCACCAATGGAAAACTGGTGAAAATTAAGGGGAAGGTTCAGGAATTCAACAACCGGTTGCAGCTGATCGTTGAGAAAATGCGACTGGCCGATGAAACCGATGATGTGAGTATCGATGATTACATTGAAACGGTGCCAGTCGACATCGATGAAATGCTAGGTTATATCAACGATACCATTGATGACTTCAAAAATGAAGACATTCGTGCCATTGCCAAAAAAATATTTAATGACCAAACCCAGGCTCTTGCCTATTTCCCGGCCGCCAAGAAGCATCATCATGCTATCAAGGGGGGGCTTTTGTATCATACCTATTCGATGTTGCGAATTGGAAAAGGCCTGGCGGGGATTTACCCCTTTATCAATCGAGATCTGCTTTATGCCGGTGTAATTCTCCATGATATCGGGAAAATTAACGAAATGGTGTCTGACGAAAACGGATCGGTTTCCGATTATACGCCCGAAGGAAAACTCTTGGGACACATCACCCAGGAAATTGTGGAATTGGAAATTGTCGGTGCGGAACTGGGTACGGATCCCGAGGTTTTGATGCTGCTTAAACATATGATCCTTTCCCATCATTATCAACCGGAATTCGGCAGTCCCAAACGCCCGATGTTCCCGGAAGCCGAGCTGCTGCACCATATTGATATGATTGATGCCCGGATGTATACTATGGAACAGGCTCTGGATCGGGTGGAACCAGGCAGCTTTACTGAACCCAACTGGAGCCTTGACGGGATCAGTCTATATCACCGAAGTTTCGAATAGGAGAGCATTATGAGCATTATTTCATCTGAGAAAAAAAGAATTGCCTGCTATGAATCCGACTCCAATGAGAAAATGTTACCGACCACAGCGATGAATTATTTCCAGGAAGTTTCCACAAACCAGGGCAATCAATTGGGAATTGGTGGGGATTTTCTAAAAGAAAACGGTCTGGCCTGGTTTCTGGTGAAATATGTCATAAAATTCAACGATTATCCCCTGTATCAGGATGAGGTAACAGTGACAACCCGGGCCACTGGCATGGAGAAATTTTGTGCAACCCGTCGTTTTACTGTTGAAGATGAAGCCGGAAACGCTAAAGTGATTGCGGACACTCAATGGCTGCTGATTAATCGGGAAACCGAAAAGATGGAACGCATCGATGAACATCCGGAAATGAATGCCTATGAATGTTTTGAAAAAGGTGAACCAATTTTTAAAAAAATTCAAAAGATAAACCGAATCGATGTGGAGAAAAACTTCAGCGTCCGGTTTTTGGACATTGATTTCAACAAACACGTTAACCACGTTAAATATCTAGCCTGGGCCATTGAAGTCCTGCCTCTGGAAGTCGTTAAAACCAAGCATTTAAAGGAAGCCAAGATTGTTTATAAGGCCCAGTGCTTTTATGGCGATACGGTCACAGCTGTGGGTGAACGAATCGAAGAAAATCATTATCGCATTGATATTGTTAACCAGGAGAATATAATATTGTGTCAGTTGGAGCTGACCCTTGCATAAAGCAAAAGCCTTCGTCTGTTTATCGGCGAGGGCTTTCGCTTTATAAATAGGGTAATGATCTGAAAACATTCATTAATATTAAAACACAGTGTCAGTTTAATGAATATAGGTGAAAATATAAAAAAATAGTATAAAATGATTTTTTACAAAAACATAAATAAAACGTATTCAGAGAAAATAAAATGGTGTATTTGTAAAAAAATTGGCATAAAATTGAATAAAAAATAAATAAATGGAGTTTCGGCATACAAAAGCAAAGATTAAAATGAAACAAAAGCATCTAGAGTAAAAAATGATACAAAACTAACAATTAGAAATTGGAATAACCATAAATTATTAGTAAAATTTTATCATATTAAGTGTTTGATTTTTAGGATAGAATGGTTTAAACTTATAACAGTTGTTAAATATTTATCAAAGTAAACGGAGGAGAAAACATGGGATTTAAATCAGATATTGAGATTGCACAGGAAGCTACACCACAGGATATTCGTGAGATAGCAAAGAAGTTGGGTTTAACAGAAGACGACCTGGATTTATACGGCAAGCATAAAGCAAAGGTAGACTACAATCTGTTAAAGAAAAGCACGGGCAAAAAAGCACGTCTAATCTTAACCACTGCCATCAATCCAACACCAGCTGGTGAAGGAAAAACCACAACCACCATTGGGGTTGCTGATGGTTTATCACGAATTGGTAAAAATACCCTGGTAGCGTTAAGAGAACCT
>JACQZP010000032.1 GCA_016213825.1 Acetobacterium woodii
ACGTTCAAATGGAAATCACTTTGATCACACCAATCGCGATTGAAGAAGGCTTACGTTTTGCGATTCGTGAAGGCGGCCGAACCGTTGGTTCTGGTGTTGTTGCCAAAATGCTTGCTGACGCATAAAAACATATAAATAAAATTCTATCAATAAAAAATATTTGAATAAACTTTGAACGATGTTGTTCGATCAGTTCTTCAACATAAGGTAAACAAATCGAATTTGGACAAATGTATTTTAACCGTCTCTCTAAACAGGGACGGTTTTTTTTATCTAAATTTAGAAGATGGCTGTGACAATGACTGGAAACTCCAGGTGAATTTATTTTACAAAAATGATATAATAAATTAAATTATAAATGGAGGAAAGTAGACACGTGAAAAAATATATTTGTGTAAGCATAACAAACAAGGTTGAAGAAATCGGAAATGACTATAATAAGGGTTTTAGAAAATGTAATACCAAAGAACTAGCTCAAGAAATTGAGGATGTATGCAATGAACATGATGAAAAAGGATATGAAGTAATATCGATTGTCCCGGTTGTTCAAGGGCAGCACGTAGTCATTTCCAATGATGGCGGATGGGGAAATAGCGCCACTGAGGGTGTAGTAATAACGTTTAAAGAAAAATAACCGAAATCTAAAAAAGGTCTATTCAGAAATGTTCTGAATAGACCTTTTTTAGATGAGAAGCTTGATCTCCGAAAAATCATGATTGCGAAAAAATAGCAGTGCTTCAT
Source organism: Acetobacterium woodii (assembly GCA_016213825.1). GTDB lineage: Bacteria > Bacillota > Clostridia > Eubacteriales > Eubacteriaceae > Acetobacterium > Acetobacterium woodii_A. Next base: position 742 of record JACQZP010000032.1, read on the forward strand.
ACCCGACACGGTAAATTGATTTTTGCGGAATACCCCAACAGCGGGCCGTGTTGGAAATAATTAAAATCGAAAAATCTTCCACTGGCATTTTAATTTTGTCTTCACAAAAGCCTCGGGTGAGTTCACGCCGAGCCCCGAAATCAGCAATCAGCAGGGCATCAAATTCAATCGGGCGGATCCGCAGATTGTAATCCGTGACAAAATCATGATAGATATCACTGATTTTTCCGTGTAAGAACGGATAGAGTGAATCATTTTGCGAAATTTCATAATAAAAGTTTTTGACATTGCAGTCACTGAGTAAATAATGGTACCAGACCATCGTGAGATAAAAATGCCGCTCAAATGAATTGATCGGCTTATAGCCAATTAGTTTTTTATTAAGTGATTCGTGGATTGAATTGAGATAGTCATCGAAGATTCGGGCGACAAAGGTGTCTTTGGTAGCAAAATGATAGGTCATCGAACCCAAGGTAGTATCTGAATGATCGGCGATCTGTTGGATCGTAGTGGCATTATAACCTTGATTGTAAAAGAGTTCTTTGGCACTTGTATAGATACGTTCCTTGGTCATTTCGCCTTTAGTCATTTTTCGCATTTGGTAGCTCCTTAAAGATATTTCAAGAATGTAATTTTAGCATTAAGTAGAAGAATAAACAAGGAAAAAAAAGGGGAAGTTGAGATAAAAAAATAATGAAAGTGAATTTACTAAAAAAACAGTAAATAGAAGTGAATTTAATAAAAAAACCTTGACAAAGTCGTTGTAAAGGGTTACTATTTAGTAAGTACTCGTAATATTACTGAATGCACAAGAAAAACACAAAAAGCTAGCGTAAAATAACCGGAAATTTTGCCTGGCGACAATTAAAATTTGAGGAGGCTCTTTTATGGAAAAAAAACCCTTAAGTTCAGGGCTTAAAAAATTCTTTGGTGTCGGGGATCTTGGTTTTACTCTGATGTCAAATGTCGAAGTTTTTTATTTTGCATATTTTTTAACAAACATCGCAAAATTTGATTTGGGAACAACTGCAATAATTATGACCTTAACAAGTACAGTAGATATGGTATTGTCACCTTTCTATGGTGGATTTATTGATGCTCTTAAACCAATGAAATGGGGAAAATACAGATCGTATTTGTTGGTAATACCACCAATCGTCGTAGTTCTCTATACATTGATGTTTACAGTTATTGGCACTGGAATCGTACCAATGGTCATCATCTGTATCGCTTTCATTACTTCACATGTGGCTTGGAACTTCTCTTACGTTGCTAATATAGCATTAATACCAACAATTTCGTCTTCTCCAGAAGATCGAACACAATTATCCGCAACACGAGGCGCTTATGCAAATGTTGGGAAAATTATCTTCTCAGCAATGGGTTTGGCAACTATTATGTGGGTTGGCGGAGTCGTTGGAAATCCAGTACTCGGATTCACAATTTCGGCATTCGCAATGGCTTGTATTTACTGGATCGGCTATTTCATTCACTTCAAACTGACAAGTGGATATGAAGTAACATATGAAGAAGGTGCAGTAAACACTAATATTGCCAAGAAAGAAAAAATAACCATTGGCGATATGGCTAGATCATTAGTTCAGAACCCACATTTGCTAGTATTACTTTTAGCCGATGTCGCACGTTGGACAGTTAACTTTGTCTGTGCCGGTTCGGCAGTATACTTCTTCACCTACGTAGCAAACGATGTTGCAATGTTTAGTGTTTACTTATTGGTTGCAAATATTATGGCGGTAATTGGCTCATATTTAAGTAAATATGTTGCAGCAAAATTGTCAACACGAACTGCGGCACTGATTGGTTGCTACGGTTTAGGCGTATTCTTAATTGGTACTCAATTCGTTGTTGGTAATATCATGCTTGTCCTAATCGTCCTTTCCTGTGCGCAGTTCTTCTTAGGATTCCTATACGCATTGATGGTTGCTTTATACGGTGATGCATCAGTTTACAGTGAATGGAAAACAGGAAAAGCAGCATCAAGCTGGGTTATGGGATTATCGAATTTACCATTGAAACTTGCTATCTTCATCAAAGGTTTAATCATTCCAGCAATGCTGGCTTCAGTAGGCTTCGTTGCAAAAATGGATCCTGCTACTGCCACACCGGAATTAAAAGCTGGTATTACAACTTTATTCTGTACAATCCCAGGTTGCACGGTTCTTGCTGGTGCCGTTCTGTTAACATTTGGATACCGTTTAACAACAGAAAAAGTAAAACAATATCAGACTGAAATAGACGCAAGAAAAAAAGTAACAGAATAATAAGCGTAAAGAAAATGACATCAAAATAATTACATAACAAACAGATAAGAAGCCTTTTTCAACGCAATTGATGGGCTTCTTATTTGTTTAACTTAAACAAATAAATTAATTAGAAAATTATAGAATATTCAATTTGCTTGATTATAAAAACTGGATTTGTTAAGTAATAAGACAAAAATGAAAATAAAAAAATTGTAAAAATATACGAAATTATTGTTTCTTGTAGTATAATATAATAACGAAGTAGTTTCTTATGAGAAAAAATGCAAACGTTTTAAGTGTGGATGTTTTGGAATGTTGCATAAAAAATATTTAAAGAGGAGAAGATGCAGTGAATAAGTATAGTATATCCGAAGTAATGGATTCCCTGGGAGTTAACAAGTTTACCTGGAAAATATTCTTCCTATTGGGATTAGCGATGGTATTTGACGGCTATGATTATATGATTGTATCCTATACGATGCCCCAGATCGCTGCGGAATGGGGCTTAAGCGCCGTTGCTAAAGGGAGTTTATCTTCCTGGAGTCTGATTGGTTTAATCCTTGGTGGTGCCCTGGCGGGGATTATCTCAGATAAAATCGGCCGCCGGAAAACCTTGATGTTTGCGATTGGGATGTATTCGCTAATGAACATTCCGATTTATTTTTCCAACAGCTTCGAAATGTTTGCGCTATTTCGAGTGCTGGCTGGAATTGGGTTGGGCGCCTGTATTCCAGTAGTCACAACGACGTATTCGGAATCGACGCCGACCAATAAAAGGGCGATTTTTATTACCTTCGGGATGGCCTGGATGATTGTCGGCTGGGTGCTGGCCGGTCTCGTCGCCACTGCTGTAGTACCGGTTTTTGGCTGGCGGTTGTGTTATCTGATTGGCGGGATTCCGCTGGTCTATGCAATCTTCCTGTACTTTAAAATGCCGGAATCCGCCTATTGGCTGGCCAATAAGGGTTACCGGGAAAAAGCGGTTAAAGCGTTGCAAAATATCCAACAAATCGCAACGGGCAAAATAACGAATTGGGATCCGGCCGCATTAATTGTACCGGAAAAGCCGAAACAAGCTGGTCCTAAAGCGCTTTTTTCTAAACCGTATATTCGTATTACTGCCGCAATCTGGATCATGTATTTCTGCGGTTGCTTTATCGTCTATGGCATCAATGCCTGGCTGCCTTCATTAATGCTGGAAAAGGGTTTAAACCTGACATCCGCTTATGGACTGGCTATCGCCCAGAATGCCGCCGCAATTATCGCCAATGCGTCAACCGGATTTGTTGCTGAAGCCGTCGGCCGGAAAAAGAATCTGATCTTATCATTTGCAGTAGCGGCCGTTTCGGTAATTGTCATGGCGACTGTTGGGGGTGGTTTTGGGGCGATCCTGGGCGCTTGTATTTTTCTGGGCTTTGCCGTCAACTATTCCATCACGGCGATACAACCGCTGATGGCTGAAGCATACCCAACCGAGTTTCGAAATACTGGGGTATCCTGGTGTCATGCTTTTGGTCGCATCGGCGGGGCCAGTGCTCCGATTGTTGCCGGGATCATCATTGGCATGGGACAGGGCTATGCCGTATCCTTTTTATTTTACGTGATTCCCGCTGTGATCGGTTTATTGGCCGCGGTGTTTCTGGTGAAAAAAGAAACCAAAGGAAAATCACTGGACGAATTGGCCGAAGCAAGTAATTAAGAATTTAACGATAGTCACAAAATAGAGATATTAATTTAACCTGAACAATTATGCTGCTAAAACAAAAGAAAACGTAAAACTAGATTGACTAGTTCACGTTTTCTTTTTGTTCATTATTTTAAGACTATTTGAGATTCGTGTTTAAGCAACCATTTCTTTCGCTTTAACAGCAGCACTACCGGCATCTGGAGCAAATCCATCAGCACCGATTTCAGCTGCGTATTCTGGGGTTACAGGAGCACCACCAACGATAACTTTAACATCCAGTCCGCTGGCTTTAATGGTTTCAACCGCTTCTTTAAGAGCTGGCATCGTTGTTGTTAAAAGACCTGAACAGGCAACTAAGGTGACGTTTTCGTTTTCTTTAATAGCTTCGACAAATCGTTCAGCTGGAACATCAACGCCCAAATCAACCATGGTGAATCCGGCACTTTCGATCATCATTGAAACTAGGTTTTTACCGATATCATGTAAATCGCCGGCAACTGTTCCGATAATACAGGTTCCTAAAGATGCGGAAGTATCACCAGCCATTAGGGGACGTAAAACATCAACGCCCTTTGCCATTGCTTTAGCAGCGATTAACATTTCTGGAACAAAGATTTCTCCGGAAGAGAATTTTTCGCCAACAACGCTCATGGAATCAACCATTGCTTGCAGGATTTCGCCAGGTGCGTTGCCTTCGTCTAATGCTTCCTGAACCAGGCCGGCAACCAGTTTAGTTTTACCAATTTCTACTTTTTCTTTAACTTCTTGAATTTTTGACATTTTATTTTCTCCTATTCAGTAATAATTTATTTTTGTATATTTTTGTTGTGTAACTGGCTGTGTGAACCAGTTACACGATTTTTGAAATGTTTAAAATATAATTCTAACGAATTATTTTTTTTGTCCGAAAATACCTTCACGGTAAGCGCCAATATATTCCATACAATAGTCATCTTCACCAAGTAATGCTTCGGTAGCAAAGATAATTCCCATCAGGTCACCATTGGTTGGATCAAGGATGGCACTATCCAGTCCGGCGTTCATCGCCAGGACGGTAAAGCCCATGTTGACCATTTTACGAGCTGGCAGGTTGAACGAAATATTGCTGACCGCACCAGTTACGTGGATGGTTGGGTATTGTTCTTTAATGCTGCGGATTACTTCAACGACCATTGCGATGCCATCTTCGGAAGTACAAAGCATTTCGACTAATGGATCAATGTGCATTCTAGATGGATCGATACCATATTCTTTAACCTTAGCCATTAGATCAGCAAACACGTCCAAACGATCTTTGGCAGTTTTAGGAATCCCTTTATCACTGTTTAATAGCGCTACACATTCCCATTTGGTATCAGCAATGGCTTTAAATGCGGCGTCGATTTTATCGCCTTCAAGTGATACTGAGTTGAACAAACCGGGCTTGTTACAGAATTTCATGGATTCGATGCAGGTATAAACGTTGGGACTATCCACGGCAATGGGGGTATCGGTGACTTCCTGAACCAGGTCTATCAACCATTTCATGGTTTCCAGTTCAATGTCATCATCCACTGAAGCACAGACATCGATGTAATCAACACCGGCTTCGGTTTGGATTTTTGCCAGATTTTTGATGAATTCTCCATCTTTAGCAGCGATAGCCTTAGCTGTGGAAGGGATCGCACCGTTAATTTTTTCTCCAATAATAATCAATTTTGTCTCTCCTCTGGATATTAATTTTTACCGCTCTTTCAAAGCATGAATTTTCAAATTTTTTTCTAGAATAGTTCTTTGGTCATTTTTTCAACTTCGACATCAGTAGCTTCGTAAACACCTGGGAATGAACTTCCTGGCAATCCTTGACATGAACTTGGAATGAAATAAACCTTTCCGTTTTCTTCACATGTTCTTTTGACTTCAGCTGCAATCTGTTCTTGTGACCAGTCTGGATGATCGATGATACCACTGTGAATTCCACCCATGAAGGTAATCTTGTCGCCGTATTGTTTGATCATTTCAGGAATATTGTTCGTATTCATAACACCCTGCCAGATATCGATTCCCATTTCGATCATATTGGGTACCAATGTTGCAGCAAAACTGTCGCTGTGATGAACAATCAGTTCAACGCCGTTAGCTTTGTAAAAACCATAGATTTTTTTGTAGGATTCTAAAAAGAATTCTTCAAACATTGCTGGAGAAAGGAAGGTAGAAATCTGGCTGCCCCAGTCGTCATGATGTAAAATTGCATCAGGATGAAGATTTTCAACCAATGCTTTGGCATAATCCAGTTCAAACTCAGTTAAATAATCGATCAGTTCATGCATAGCTTCTGGTTCTTCATAGAAACTCATTAGGGCATTCTCCATACCCATCAGATAATGGGTCATTTCAAATAAGCCGGGAGCGATGAATGCAGCAACATATTTATTGTCCCGATCAACGGCGTTTGCGTCAGCAATGGCCTGATCCCATGCACCTGCAGGTCGTTCCATACTTGGAGCTTTGACGTATTTTTTCCATTCGGTAACATCTTCGAGAACAATATGTTGAGCATCGTGTACTGGGAAAGAGGCAATTTGACCTTCTGGCCAACGGATGGTAACACCCCATTCATTGATTACTTCTTCACCTAGTTGGGGTTTGATACGACCAGATGGTACGGTCATAATCATTTGTAGAAATTCATATTGTTTGACAAAACGATCTGGATTTCCACCGGTCATTACTTCTTTTAAATTCTGTTTTACAGTTAACATCGTGTATAGCCTCCTTGATATTTAGATAATTGATTTTACTGCGCTGTTTGGGAATTTTTGAAGTTATACAAGATTAATTAAATGTGTAAACTTCAAACCTAGTTTTAGTAGTATGGATTTTATTTACTGTTATTTTAGTAAATGATCTTTTATTTACTGTTATTATAAACGGTTGCAATAATCTTGTCAATGATTATTTTCGTAATCCAGTTATTTATTAAGGAGTTTTTATCTGAGTGCAGAGAAGGGATAAAATAAACCGGTTAAATCAAAAAAAGAGCAGTAGATTTAAAATCTGCTACTCTTTTTTGATTTAAGATAAGTGAATTAAATTGAGTTTTTACTTGGTGCTATTTTGAATATAATCGACAATTTCATTTTTTCCAACCCGATTGACGCCACTATGTTCAGTATCAAAACCGGCGTCAATTTCATGGCCAAGAACCCGTTCCATCACTTCAGCGACTCGGGGACGACAGAAAGTTCCCTGACACCAACCGCAACCGGCCCGGGTACGACGTTTGATACCATCAACAGTGGTCACGGGAATGCCCCGATTCATGGCGTCAATGATGGTTGCTTCGTTGACCTGTTCACAGCGGCAGATTATTTTTTCTGGGCTGGACTCCATATCTACCAGTGGCTGAATTTCTTTGACTGGTTTCAGTTCAGTTAGGGTAACAATGGGGGCCCGATATGGATTGAAGCCGGGGTCTTCTTCAAATGGACAGTTTAACTCCTTTAATAGGTTAAGAACCATTTCAGCGATCGCTGGAGAAGAAGTTAATCCTGGCGACTGAATACCAGCACAGTTAATAAACCCGGTAACCGGAGTTGCTTCGATAATAAAGTCATCAGTGGAGCTGACCGCCCGCACTCCAGTAAAGCTACGGATGAATTGTTTGATATTCAGTTTGTCAGTAGTATGCTTGGCCTCATTAAAAATCTTAAGAAGTCGTTCAGAGTGGGTCGATTTATCCACGGTATCTTCATTAACGGCGTCAGGTCCAATTAGAAGATTTCCATAATAAGTGGGAGTCACGAGAATGCCCTTACCCATTTTTGTCGGCATCTGGAATAACACCGTATTGATGATGCTGGCAGAACCACGTACCATCAGGATATATTCACCGGTTCGCGGCGTGATTGTAAAATAGTCAACACCAACCATTTGTGATACTTTATCCGAAGAAACACCGCCAGCATTGATCACATAACGTGAGTGGTACCTTTTCTTATTTTGGTCAGTCAGATCAAAGCCGTCATTTGTTTTGGTAATCTGAGCAATTTCGGTATTCAGCAGCAGCTCAACGCCATTGGCAACCGCATTTTCAGCCAGGGCGATAGCCATTTCATAAGGCGAACAGACACCGGCACCTTTGCAGTAAAGAGCATACTTGACGTTGGGGTTCACGTTGGGTTCCATTGCCATGATCTGATCATGATTAATGATTTCCAAGTCATCCACGCCATTAGCCAAACCATTTTCATAAAGTTCCTTGAGTTTCGGCAGTTGATCTTCTTCAAATGCAAGAACCAGCGACCCAATTTTTTCAAAACCGAAATTTAATTCTTTGTTTAACTGATCAAATTGTTTTCTTCCTTTATAACATAGGCCACCCTTGACTTTTGAGTGGGCTTCGGCAAAGCCACCATGAACAATGGCAGAATTAGCCTTGGTTGCCCCCATCGACACATCATCTTCTTTATCAAACAGAACAACGGATAATTGGTAACGACTTAAAGCCCGGGCAATGGAAGTTCCAATGATCCCGGCTCCGATTATAGCAACATCATACATAGCGGTCTCCTTTGTTTTCAAAAAATAATTAAATCATAATAAAGCATTTAATTTTAATTAATAAAATGTATTATATTACATACCCATTTTCTTGAGCATCTCTCAAATATTCGTAGAAAAATTCTCGTTTCATGTAGTTTAAAGGAGAACATTCCTGTTGATTATAAGCGAAATTTAATTTGGTGACGGCAGCTTCAAACGAAATGTTTTCCAGCGGAATCCCGCCAGCAGCAATGAGTTCCTGACAGGACGCATAGAGATCGCCCTGCACGTTTTTATAAGAAATCATGTAATGGTCAACATTTGGGTTGCTTTTAATAAAAGACAAGAGCGAGGTGCCGTTTTCACCAGTTACATTTCCACTGCCACAATGATATAACGAGTGAAGCACTGCTTTGATCGGGCGTTTTCGCAGGTCGATAACTTCGTAATTTAAGCCAGGATAAGCTCGCAGCGCCAGTATCTCATAACGGAAGTCGGTGACAACGGGGATATCTTCTGATGTTGGGTTATAGAGCTTTAACATGGTCGGATTTTTGGAGTTGGGTGCACAGCACAGTCCTCGTTGATCAAAGACCCCCAAAGGTTCGCCAAAGCTGATAAAATCGTCTTTGAGCCAATCGGCTTCCTGCAGTCGGGACGCAAGGTGCACGTAAGTGACATCATCGCTGTTCTGATAAATAGCATAAAACCCTGGCAGTTTTAAGTTACAGATAAAGTCGATGCTGGCCGAAAAATTAACAATAGCGTTGCTTTTAGGTTCGCCAATGGCATAGTTTGCAGCGACTAAAACAATCGGAATCAAGGGCGTTTCAATACCATAGCAAAGGGCGGCTCCAGTATAAGGCAGGGTATCCGACCCATGCGCGATGATAACACCGGTATAATCCCTAAGATTGTAGGAGTTTAGGGTTTCGATGATTTGGAGCCAGTGTTTGGGCTCGGCATTTTCACTGAGAATATTATAGGGGCGAACAATTTCGAAATCAATATCCGGTTTATTCAGATCGTTATAAATGGATAGTAAATCGTCACCACGACTGGAATCCACATTGATGCATCGATCATTAACTGCGCTACCAATGGTACCACCGGTTAATAATAATAAGATTTTGGGTGTTTTTTCCATATTTGAGTGTCCTTTCGGTAAATTAGAATAATTATAGCACCTAATCAAGTCCAGGGGAATTAAAAAAGCAAACATCCGTTACGGTGTTTGCTTGGGTGGATGTTTAAATCAGATCATTTCATTTTGACCAAGGGTGGTATTTTGCATGTAAAGGTGCGAAAAATTAGGATCGGTGGCTAATTCAATGTGGGTGGTGTTATGGGGGATCTCCTCGCAGCGCTTAGCTTCATCTTGTGAAAGTAGAAAAAGTTGTGAGCCAGTTCCGGCACCATTACCAATGGATCGGATGGGAACCCCCTCGATTTTCGGCAACAAGCCAATGAACTGCGCATTTTTGATATCGATGTAATTGCCAAAGGCACCGGCCAGGGTTATTTCTTTGAGATCTTGACCTTTAATTCCAAATTTTTCAGTTAATAAAAAGCAACCGGTAAAGATAGCTGCCTTGGCCAATTGAACCTGACGAACATCTTTCTGAGTAATAATCATTTCTTTACCGTTGGGGTTATCGGTGTGACGAACAAAAATGAAATAGCGCTGATTGGTTTCGTCGATGCCAAAGCGATCTTTTAAGGGATGGTTATCGAGATCTTCGCCCTTGATAAAATTACCACGATCGTAAATCAGCTTTTCTCTGAACAGAAAAGCGATGGCGTCAATGATTCCAGATCCGCAAAAACCAAGTGCAGGGGCATCGCCGATAACATGACACTTGATTTCATTGTCAACTAAAGCGATTTTTTCGATGGCCCCAGTGGTGCCCCGCATACCCATGTGGATACCAGCGCCCTCCAAAGCAGGACCACAGGCAGTCGAAGCGACAAAATATTTATTGTGATTGCCCACTGCAATTTCGCCATTTGTTCCCAGATCAATCATTAAGCGGTAGGCATCATCTTTGGGGAGTCCCAACAGAACTGCTGTTGTATCAGCACCTACAAAACCTCCCAGTAAAGGCAGAAAAGTAATCTTGCCAAGGGGGTTAATATTGATATTGAGTTCTTCGGCGTTAAGGGTAACCGTATCTCTGGAAACACCGGTAAAAGGAGAAAGACCCAAGTGCAGCGGATTTAAACCTAAGAAAAGATGGGCCATAGTACTGTTCCCGCAAAAAACACAATCATAAACAGCATCAGCAGTTATCTTCGATTCATAGAAAAGGTTGGATAAAATGTTATTTACTGTTTCAATAATGGCGCGTTGAATGTTATTGAGATTTTCATGTGAAGACGAAGCATAATCAATCCGACTGATGACATCACCGCCAAAAGAAATCTGTTTGTTTAGAGAAGAATATTGGTGAATCAATACGCCATTTGTCAGATCATAAAGATAACCAACTACTGAAGTTGTTCCAATATCAAAGGCAACCCCGTAAGCATTGATTTCTTCATTGCTGGGTACCAGATCAATAATTTCATTATTAAACAGCACAAAATTCATAAATGCGAAATTTTTTTGATGAAAGATTTCTGATGATTTTTGCAATACTTTAATGGATGACATCGTTACCGGTAAATCGAGTACTTTACGGATGGTTTCAAGATCATAGGAACACATTTCAGTTTTTAATTGGGAAGATGGAATGGACGCGATTCGCGTTTTAGGGTTAAAGCTTAATTCATCATTATCAGTTGTTTCAAGGATTTGAGACAAAGCTGCTTCTTTTGAAATAAGAATGCTCATATCTTGAGAAACGATGTGTTGACACCCTAATACTTCAGAAACTAAATCGTTTTCACGGATGGTAACAAGACATTTCTTACAGGTTCCTTTCCCGCCGCAAACCAGATTCTGTGGAAAGCCAACCAGAGCACATGCCTCAGCAACCGTTTTACCGGCCTCAACCATGATACTTTTGTCCAACAAAGGAAAAAAAATGCGAATAGTATTCAGTGATGACATAAAATTGTCCTTTCTTATTTATGTAATGGGTAGATAGATTGTTAATGTAGAGACTACTAACAAAATTATACTCTCATTATACTCTCAAAAAATGATCTTTTCAAGAATATAGAAAAATATAGTACGGCTTTTGTAAAAATATTGACAAAAAATGAAGATAATGGTAATCTATTATCATATTTGTATGTACATGTAAAACATGTACATACAATAGTTTTTTTATACAAATGAAATCGATATCAAACTTAGGGGGCCGAAGATGATAATAATTGGAGAGAAAATTAACGGGACCATTCCGGTGGTTAAAGAAGCCATAGAAAAACGAGATGCTGAATTTATTGCAGATCGCGCAATAAAACAAGCCGAAGCAGGCGCGGATTTTATTGATGTGTGTGCAAGTACAGCCCCAGAGCTTGAAATAGAAGCGTTAAAATGGTTGATTGAAATTGTTCAAGATGCAACGGATACACCACTCTGTATTGATAGCCCAAATCCACGAGTCATTGAAGCAGTATTCAAGTATGTGAATAAACCGGGACTGATCAATTCAATTTCAGAAGAAGGGGATAAATGTGAAGTGCTGCTGCCTTTAATGGATGGCAATGCCTGGGAGGTTGTGGGACTGACATGTGACAACAAAGGAATTCCCTGTGATGTTCAAACAAAGGTTGATATCACAAAAATCATGGTTGATAAAGCCGCCAAGTATGGTGTAACCCCTGATCGCATTCATATTGACCCTTGTGTCATGGCATTATCTACAGAAAACAATTCACTGCTTAATTTCACCAGGGAAATTTCAGAAATCAGAGCATTGTATCCGACTATTCACATTACTTCAGGTTTGAGTAATATTTCCTTTGGTTTGCCGGCCCGGGCGCTTATGAATAAAACATTCATGGCACTGGCGATACAGGCGGGTATGGATTCGGCAGTAATGGATCCGCTTAATCGAGATATGATGGGGACAATTTTTGCAGCATATGCATTATTAGGCAAAGATAAGCATTGCCGAAAATACAGTAAAGCATATCGTCAGGGAAAAATCGGACCAATAGGAATATAAATAGTATCCCAAAATTTAAACGCAGTTGTTGCAAAATACAAGATTCGTCAAAAATATTTGTTGATTCTGTCACAGGAAGAGAGTAAGTTATCCTGGATAATGAATTTGATAAATACTTAGAACAAAGACGGCAAAGTATAAAGTGCAAGAGTTGCGTTTTTTTTGTTTATCATTTATTTTGATTGATAAAATTTGATTCAAAATTAAGCTGCAACGAAAATATTGATTAATTTAAGTGTAAAAAATAGTCTTTGTTATTCGACATACAAACGAAAAGTATTGAAAAAATTGGCGAATTATTACTTTAAAATGGATCGTTTGAGAATTAACAAACAAAGAAAGAAAATAAATTGACTTAAAATAGAAAAATATTGACATTTTATTCAAATAATGATAATCTGAATAAAATTTGTATATACAAGTAAATAGTGGACTAGCTGCCCGCCTTCAGAATTTTAAGACATGTCATAACTGGGCAAATGGAATAAGACGCAATGGTTTGAACGGTGATTTATAAAAGCAGAAGGAGAGGTGTAAAACGACAGATAAGTGAACAGCAACATAGGTTTTTGTGAAAATATTGGCATTAAAGTTTAGAAGAAAAAAATTGTAAGAGGTGCTAACTTTACAAATACAGAGGATTTAAATCAAAAAACGAAAATATTGTATACCTAAAATCATAATAAATGAATTTAAGTATATATATGGGAAATAAAATAGTGCTACTTAGTGAGTGATGCGAATATTTTATGTCGCAGAGTAAAATATTGTTCTGTTTATTGATGTAAACCCCGTAAATGTAAACGTTATTCGTTTTTTTTCAGTAAAAAATTGTCACATTTATTATTTGATTTTTAGAGTGAAATCATATATCATAAATGCAGATGTTAAAAATTTATCAAAGTATTGGAGGAAATAATATGGGTTTTAAATCAGACATTGAGATTGCACAAGAGGCTACACCACAGGATATACGTGAGATAGCAAAGAAGTTGGGTTTAACAGAAGATGACCTGGATTTATACGGCAAGCATAAAGCAAAGGTAGACTACAATCTGTTAAAGAAAAGTACGGGCAAAAAAGCACGTCTAATCTTAACCACTGCCATCAATCCAACACCAGCTGGTGAAGGAAAAACCACAACCACCATTGGGGTTGCTGATGGTTTATCACGAATTGGTAAAAATACCCTGGTAGCGTTAAGAGAACCT
>JACQZP010000033.1 GCA_016213825.1 Acetobacterium woodii
AAGCCTCACCGCGTATTCCAGATCAGTGTGATCCTTGTCATTCCAAAATGGTAGGATCTCATAAGCTTCAAACCGCTTAAATTTAAGTTTTCCGTCTGCCCCATAAAATGGGTGTATCCATCCTTTACCCTGGTTAAATGCATCCTCTGTGACGTTTTTAAGGGTTCGTGTAAAAGCTTTGTCAAAAACATCTTTCAACACTTTCACATAAGCATCATCATCGCTGGTGATCGTGAAGGGTTTGCCGATCAAGTAATTCTTTTTCTGGTCTACCATTTTTGCGTATTGATTATCAATAATCATGTTGTTGGGAAGACCGTCAAGCTCAATGACATCGCCGCCTTTATTAATCATTGTTCGCTTACGGAATAAAATATCATGCTCATTGCCATAATACTTTTCTCCGGTTATTTGCAGCTTTCGTTCCGGCCCCGTTTTCCATCGGGATATTTCCAGTTCAAGAAACCTCAGATCACTGATAACGTTCTGGGCTCCTTCGGTTATGATTGCATTGATTCTCGCTGTTTCTGATATAATCAAGTTACCGCCTCCTTTCAAGATGGTGTTTAATCGAAACCGACTAATGATTTTCGGTCGATCTTCTCAGCCACGCCTGTTATTGCGTCCTGGGCATCGTCATGTGTGTTTTTTCCCTCTCGCTGGTATTTGATCATTGAGTCATAAAACTCTGGCCAGCGATTATGCCAGTCCTCAGGATAATAAGCATGCTCCATAACCCATGTCGCATTAGTCAAGATCCGGGCCTGCTTATTCTTTGACTGGTGGAACCATTTAATCTTTGTGTGATTTGTCGGCAATATTCGCTCAACATTTCGAGCAAATCCCCGGCCGCCATTGTTAGACTCAATATCTGCGACATTTACATTATCTTTTTCTAACATTTCTGCCGTCTTGATCTCGGTTATTTCCATCGGATCTTTTGTGTATAACACTTCAAGAATGTAAGCTTCACTAGCAAACGTCACGCCGTAATTGATAGAACATAGATAGTCTTTACCTTCATCGGCGGTGTCTGTGTAGTTTTTGATCGCTTTAAAGTCTGGCAGCTCCCCTGAATAGGTTTTGAATTTACTGTATAACCGGCCTTTAAGGTCGATCGGTTCCTGTTGATAGTTCGCACTGGCAATGTCGGCGCCCATGGCCGACACCTTGGTCATGTATGATTTATGACTCAGTATCTCAGGGCAAAGCATTTCACCAGTCTCTTTATTGAGTGCCTTCATGCTGATATGACGGTGTTTCTTACCTTCTTTGATACACCAGTCCAATATTCTGCCGGCCAAATCATTGCTGTGCCAACGAGTCATAATGACAATGATCTTGCCACCTTCTTCAAGGCGGGACAACATGGTGTCAGTAAACCATGACCAGTGCTTTTCTAACACATCGGCATTATTCGCTTCCAGTGCTGATTTGATTAAATCATCAATGATCATGACATCACAGCCAAAACCAGTAGCTGTACCCGTTGGGCTTGTGGCCAGATAGTTATTATAGCCGTCGTCAAGACTCCACAAGTTCATCGCACCGTCACCGCGTTTTATGGTGATTCCGGGAAAGATGTCTGAAAAAACTGGCTTTAACAGGTCTGCTTTTTCTTCCTGAATCGTATTTCTGACATTTTTCGAGAACATGGTGGATAAAGTCTCGTTATAGGATCCGGTCATGATCTTTCTTGTTTTATCTTTACCCAGCAGCCATTCAACAAAATTACCGGCTGTCCGGCTTTTACCATGGCGGGGCGGCTCATTAATAACAATAACTTCTTCGTCCGACTCAATAAAATCTTGCAACTCATTGCAGAGGTCTTTAAGATAAACCCGGTCTTTTTTATAGAATCCCGGGGCTTTTGTCCGGCAATAAAAATAGAACTCACGCCTTGCAAGCTCTAATTTTGCTTGTAAAGCGATTTGTTCTTTATCCATCATCTTCCCCCGCCAACTTCAACAGTTGTTCTTTTGTCAGTTCTGCAAAAGGATTATTGATAGCGACGCCGCCTGAATGTTCAATCTTATCCGTGAACATACCTAAGTGGCGTCCGATTAGTTCAAGGGCTTTTAATTTGTCATAAAGCTTGATTTCGGTTCCTGATTGAGTTTCTTTAATACCGGCGATAGCCGCTTTCTGATCAGGGGATAGATCGTCCGTCGATTCAATAAAGACTCGGCCATTTTGAATTTTCACAAAGCCAGTTGCATCGAGAAAACCAATTTTGCTTAATTCTTTCAACACTCGATCTTGGGTGATCTCTGTTCTCTTTTCACGATCAACCAGTCGTTGCTCAATATATTTTTGAATTACAGGTTTTGACAAGTTTTCAGTTCCGATTCGATTTGCCGTTTTATTTGAATATCCGGCCCTTATCGCAGCTTGGGTGGCATTCAGGTCTATTAGGTATTCATCGCAAAATCTTTTTTGTTTTTCGGTTAATTTGGCCATCTTGCCACCTCCTTTTCGGGTATTAAAAAAGACACCCAGAGTGGATGCCTGTAATTTTTTAAAAATGCAACTATCTTTTTTTGATATTTTTTAGCATCTCTTCGGACTTTCTTTTCCACAGAGCTTCATGGATGCAATCTTTTTCTATTTCCATTATTGCGTCTTTTTTCATATCAATTCCAGATATCTTTATAACAATCAAGTAGAAGATATACATTCCTACAACTCTCAAAATTACAAGAGTTACATCCACCGCACTTTCAAGGGAATTAGTAAATATACATGGGTATATGCTATTCTTAATTTGTATAGAGAAATAGCTCATCATAGTGTTAGTAAGCAAACCTATAAAAACAAGCAACAAAGATAGATCTTTTAATAAATCATTAGTTTTACTTTTACGATATCTTTTCATCTTGAATAATTGATTTTCCAATTTAGTACTTGTGTCATAATTTTCAATATTATCATAAGTACTTGAATACTTATTTAACCAATACGTCTTTTCCCTAGTAGAGGCCCAAAGGTCATAACCAAATGCAGATATTATTCCAATAATCAACAACAATTCTATTAAACTCATAAATAAAAAGCTCCTTTTTTAAGACTATTATAAGTGATTATTGAAAGGACTGCAATATTTAAAAAGACACCGGTTTCCCGATGCCTATGCTAACTCATTAATTCTATTTTCGATTACCATTAACAATACATACAAATAGTCATTATTTTCAGAGATTATTTGTATCTTTTTTTGTTTCTTTTTTTTAATAAAAAAATAATAAACGCAAAGCTCCGCTGCAAAAACAACAAACATCATCACTAGAACAATAACTACATAAATAGCGCTATAGAGTATTGTTGCGATTTGCGGTAATTTAGTAAAAGCACTTACATCAATGGGAAAATAATCAGTTATTAAATTTGATAGATAAAGTGAGATAATGATTCCAATTATTGAAAAAAGTTCGTTACTATCCGTTTCAAGATTTCTTATTTCATCATTATTTACTCGAATTTTTTTATCAGTTTCTAATTTCTCCAATTGCAAGTATTTTTTCAAATCTTTTGATGCATAAGTAGTTGTATATTCATCGAATTTATTACTTAAAGCCGTGTTAATATCATTTGTCATTATCAGTTCACCTCATAAATATTTATTATAAAGTAAACTTCGTACATTATCAATGATAAAATATCACAACGTCAATACTACTCTCATTTATTTCATGCTACCATAATACCACGATCATAGGGGACATAGGGGGACATCTTTCAATAATTTTAATCCCTCATTATGAAGCCGCTTGACATGCCGATAAGAATATTTCATTTCGCAACATATTTCTTCAAAGCATAATCCATCAACATACTTGTAATACAGAATCAGCTCTAAAATCTCATCACCAATCGAATCAATGGCTTTTCCTATATCCGACCTAACTTTTATCGACTGTGATATTTTCGCTTTGATTTGGCACTGTAGGTCTGAAATTTCCGCTATGCAGTCGTCGATTCCTAACCCACTTGATCCATGAACCACAACCGGCATCATGTTATTGCGTCTCAGCTCTTGCCGGGTCATTGTAGCCAGAATTTTCTGATCCTTCTCTTTAGCACTGTCATAATATTTAAAATGGACCGGGGCGGGGACTGTATTAGTCGCCCGGCTCCGCCACCGCTCAACTTCGGCTTCCAGCCGCTTGATTTGATTTTCCAATATCCGGTACCGGCTTAACCATTTTACTTTTTGTTGTCGTTCTTCACTTGTCATTTAAAAACCTCCAATTTTCTTACTTACCCATTCAATAAATTCATAAATATGAAGCTCCTCCGCCACTGTGTTGATGAGTTTATTC
>JACQZP010000034.1 GCA_016213825.1 Acetobacterium woodii
TAACATGTTTTAATCTCCTTTTTGTTAAAATCTTCAATTAAGCCGTCCACCTCAGAAAGTGTGTAGCTTTTCCCGGAAACTAAAAGCGCGCCGACAATGTCAACGCGCTCCTGGTATCTGGCACTATTTAATATCTGTTCTTTGTCAAAAGCCGGTTCGACTTCTGTAATTTCTTCAACAGCTTTTTTAGTCGCCATTCGTTATTCCTCCTGTTATAATTATTTCTTCCATAAGATCCGGTTCCGGTTCCGATATTTTCACGACAACGTCATAGGCCACAAATAAATGACCTTCTCCATCGATTGGCTGTGCTTTCAGATCTTTACCCCGAATCTTAGCACCACTCTGAAGCTCTATGAGCGCCAGATTTACCAGCAATTCAGGAAGGGTGACATTGATATCCGCCAATCCATTCAAAGGGAAATAGACCACCTCAAAGGGCAATGAATGTTTGAACCTTTTGCTTAGTTGTTCTTTTTGATCCACATCGATGCTGTGAATATAAAAAGCCGGCATAACCAGTCCTTGTTCAACCGGTTCGGTATAGATTGTGCAATCAGGATAGAGCCCGGCAATTGTCGTCGCCATACCTGTGATAATCTGTTCAATCATTCAAATGCTCCTTTCAAGTATTCCATCAATCTTTTTTCAAGCAGCGCCGGCGCCAGGGCGTTGACTTCATTTTCGGATATGGTCAGAAAGAACTGACCGTCTACCCAGCCGTCATGACTTGGGGTGCGGTGGCCATACTCAACGTAGCTACTGTAAAAAACTGGGTTGAAAATAGCACAACGATACTCACCGTTGCGATAAACCACATTTATCTGTGATGCAGCACCACTTTTACCGCCGACACCGATAACATTGCCTTTTTCACTGGTGTTTTCGACACCACCAGTCCAACCCCGCCTTAGAGTTCCGCCGTCTTCTTTCCCAACAGGCGTTCTCTTGATCACCTTGGACAATAACCGGGCGGCCAACTCTTTTGCACAATCTTCCATAAATTTCTGCCTTGAATCTTCACTTAAAGTCTTTTCCAGCTTCTTCTTAAACTGCTCAAACTGCTTGTAATCAATATTTCTTCCCATATCAACCATACTTATCGAAAATTACTAACGATATCTCCTGATGTGATGGATAGACAGCAGGAAGGCCAGACCGTTTAAAGTCCGCCGTCCTGCCATCCTGGGTAATTGTTACTTTAGATCCCGGCTTGATATCAAGATCCGGGGAAATCAGCAGTTTAATTGATTGAGACTGTACCGCCACGCCATTCACAACAGTTGTGGTATCAGAGGACTTGTGCGTCATTTTGCAAGGCTGATCAGCCAGGACAATAACCGGGGTCTGCTTTAAGATATTTGTTACTGGATCTTTTACCCCTTGCATTTCTGTTATGGTGCATTTACCAGCGTAGCGGCTTTCAACCGCCTGTCTCATATCCATGACAGGCACCGGTACCGGTTGAGTTGCGCCCGATGGTCTTTCACAACAGATTGAACGTAATTATCATTCACCCGGAAACTAACCGATGTGTCGCCCTCGGATTGACTGGCTATTAAACCGCCATCAGGATTAATAGACCCAAAATTTTCACCCCGGTAAAGATCCATGGCCATTCGATAAGCTGTGTTTTCAAGGCCTGCAGGCAGTTCTTCCAGATTGCAATAATTAAGGATCGCCTCGGTAGTATTGTCTAAGCAAAATTGCAAGGCGAAATCCTTATCACCACCAGCAATCCCCAAAAGCAGTTTTAATTTTTCAATATCCATAACTTAACCTCTCATTAAAAAAGAGGCTGTTATTAGCCTCTTGAAAGAATTCGTGCAATTGGGATGGCTTTGTGGTCGAAATAGGTTCCAGATCCATCATTAACCAGTTCCCAGTTGGCGCCGTTTTCAAACTCTGTGTTAGTTGGGGAAAGCGTGGCCTGTACAGCCTTTTTGTAGGAGAACCCATAAGGCGCCAAGCATTTTCGTTGACGGCTGTACAGCGTATCCTCACCGCCATTAACA
>JACQZP010000035.1 GCA_016213825.1 Acetobacterium woodii
TAACATGTTTTAATCTCCTTTTTGTTAAAATCTTCAATTAAGCCGTCCACCTCAGAAAGTGTGTAGCTTTTCCCGGAAACTAAAAGCGCGCCGACAATGTCAACGCGCTCCTGGTATCTGGCACTATTTAATATCTGTTCTCTATCAAAAGTCGGTTCGACTTCTGCAATTTCTTCAACAGCTTTTTTAGTCGCCATTCGTTATTCCTCCTGTTATAATTATTTCTTCCATAAGATCCGGCGTGAGTTCTGGTATTTTGACAACAATGTCATAGGTCACAAACAAATGACCTTCCCCATCAATCGGTTGTGCTTTCAGATCTTTCCCCCGAATCTTAGCTCCACTCTGAAGCTCTATAAGCGCCAGATTTACCAGTAATTCAGGAAGGGTAGAGTTGATATCCACCAATCCATTTAAAGGGAAATAGACCACCTCAAAGGGCAATGAATGTTTGAACCTTTTGCTTAGTTGTTCTTTCTGATCCACATCAATGCAGTGAATATAAAAAGCCGGCATAACCAGTCCTTGTTCAACTGGTTCGGTATAGATTGTGCAATCAGGATAGAGCCCGGCAATTGTCGTCGCCATTCCAGTGATAATCTGATCAATCATTCAAATGCTCCTTTCAAGTATTCCATCAACCGTTTTTCAAGTAGCGCCGGCGCTAGGGCATTGACTTCATTTTCGGATATTGTCAAAAAGAATTGACCATCTATCCAGCCGTCATGGCTCGGTGTCCGGTGGCCATACTCGACGTAGCTGGCATAATAGACGGGGTTAAAAATCGCACAACGATATTCGCCATTTCGCAACACGACATTAATCTGTGATGCAGCGCCGCTTTTACCACCTACTCCAATAACATTGCCTTTTTCGCTTATATTTTCAGCGCCACCAGTCCACCCCTTTTGTAGAGTTCCCTCTATTTTGGGTGTTCTCTTAATCACCCTGGACAATAACCGGGCGGCCAATTCTTTGGCACAATCCTCCATGAATTTCTGCTTATCTTTTTCAAGCTTTTCCAACTTCTTTACAAAGTCTTCAAATTGCTTGTAATCAACGTTTTTTCCCATATCAACCGTATTTATCGAAAATGACTAACGATATCTCCTGATGTGATGGGTAGACAGCGGGAAGGCCAGACCGTTTAAAGTCCGCCGTCCTGCCATCCTGTGTAATTGTTATTTTAGATCCCGGCTTTATTTCAACATCCGGGGAGATCAGCAGCTTGATTGATTGCGACTGAACCGCCACGCCGTTCACAACAGTTGTGGTATCGGATGACTTGTGTGTCATTTTGCAAGCCTGATCAGTCAGAACAATCACCGGAGTCTGCTTTAAGATATTTGTTACCGGGTCTTTGACGCCCTGCATTTCTGTCACAGTGCATTTACCGGTATAACGGCTTTCAACCGCCTGTCTCATGTCCATGACAGCACCCTGTACCGGTTGAGTTGAGAATAGTAGTTTTTTAGTAAAGACTTCGTGAAGGTCTCGTTAACCCGGAAACTCACCGATGTGTCACCCTCAGATTGACTGGCAATTAAACCACTGTCAGGGGCTACAGAACCGAAGTTTTCACCTCGATAAAGATCCATAGCCATTCGGTAAGCCGTGTTTTCAAGTCCTGCAGGCAGTTCTTCAAGATTGCAGTAATTAAGGATCGCCTCGGTGGTATTGTCTAAGCAAAATTGCAAGGCGAAATCCTTATCACTGCCAGTTATTCCTAAAAGTAGTTTTAATTTTTCAATATCCATAACTTAACCTCTCTGTAGAAAAGAGGCTGTTATTAGCCTCTTGAAAGAATTCGTGCAATTGGGATGGCTTTGTGATCGAAATAGGTTCCGGAGCCATCGTTTACCAGTTCCCAGTTGGCGCCGTTTTCAAACTCTGTGTTAGTTGGGGAAAGCGTGGCCTGTACAGCCTTTTTGTAGGAGAACCCATAAGGCGCCAAGCATTTTCGTTGACGGCTGTACAGCGTATCCTCACCGCCATTAACA
>JACQZP010000036.1 GCA_016213825.1 Acetobacterium woodii
ATATTAACTAGTTAATCTAGTTCCGTAATGATGGCGGAAGGGCCACACCTGTTCCCATACCGAACACAGAAGTAAAGTCTTCCAGCGCCGAAAGTACTTGGTGGGTAACTGCCTGGGAGGATAGGACATTGCGGGACTTTTTTTAATGAAGCCGTGCAAAAAAATAGATTGATAATGATTGCTCCAAGTGAGCTTGAAATCAATTATTATCAATCTATTTTTTATGGGGCGAAGCCCCAAACGCAGGCGCAGTGAAACGGAGACGGAGTTGCACGTCTTCATTAGACGGCAGTAATGTTAAGCGCAACGCAGAGTGCAGCATGAGTGAGTAAGAAGCCGTAAATCTAATAGCAACGCAATGGTTAAATTGGAAACGTACATTCTCCTGAATGATTAACGAACAACACATGATTGTTTATAATTATTTTAAAGGAGAATTTTTTATGCCCAAAACAAAGTTTCAAGCAGTGATTTTCACGCTAATGATGGTAATGGTGATGGTTTATCCGATGATTTGTTTCAATATTTCATTGGAAATTGGGAAAATGACGAATCAAATATTTCTAATGGCGTTTCGTGAGCTGGTGGTTATGGCTCCGATAGCGTTTTTAATTGAAATGTTTGTTGTTGAAAAATTAGCACAAAAGCTTGCGTTTCGAATCGTGAAGCCTGATGATCGTCCAATCTTCATTATTTTGGCTATTTCTACGATGATTGTTTGTCTAATGTGCCCAATTATGAGTTTTATTGCAACATTTATGTATAAAGATGCTGGTGTCGAATTTTTGGCAGTTTGGCTTCAAACTACAACAATCAATTTCTTTATGGCATTATTTTTGCAAATATTCGTTGCCGGACCATTAGTGAGAAATATTTTTAGAATACTCTTTAAAAAGTCACTGATCAACAATAATAAGCAGGCTATAGTTAACCAATAAGACTGTTAAATACAGAATACATCAAAGATATCAATACAATAAAAAAAGAGAATGCTAAGGATAGTTCATATCCTTAAACATTCTCTTTTTTTAG
The DNA here is from genome assembly GCA_016213825.1 of Acetobacterium woodii. Lineage (GTDB taxonomy): Bacteria > Bacillota > Clostridia > Eubacteriales > Eubacteriaceae > Acetobacterium > Acetobacterium woodii_A. Next base: position 1,033 of record JACQZP010000036.1, read on the forward strand.
CGTTTATTCTTATCTATCGTTTATTCTTAACGGCTCTGATGAAAAAGAAATCGTCGCTTATCCAGGGCAAAGTAAAGAACTGAACCCAGCACAACACAGGAAATCACTTCACCGATACCTACCGTCGCCATCATGACTGGGATTGGTAAGGGAATACCGTAACTGAATTTTAAAATAAACGGTACCACAATCATATTGGCAATGACTGGCGGAAGGGCAACAACCATAGGGTATTTGCTGTTTCGTAGTTGATAACTGATGATCGCTGCAACGAGGGTTGCCAGACTGCCAAAGATAATGTCAATCACCGTACAGCCGGTTAACAGATTACTTAGCAGACAGCCGAGAAAAAGACCGGGAATAGCTGCCGGTGTAAAGGCCGGCAGGATAACAAGCATCTCAGAGAGCCGAATTTGAATTTCACCGCTGGCCAAACCCAATGAGCTGGACACAAAGGTCAAAACCACATATAGAGCGGCAATGACCGCTGCCTGGGTCACAAAAAGAACACTGATTTTTTGCATAAAAAAAACTCCTTTAGTTTTGTTTTACGTGTGGAAGGTCACGAACACACGAAGAAAATTACCGAATCTGAAACGTATCAGTTTGGTTACTCTCACTATAACGGATCTATGAAAAAAATGCAAGGAAAAAAGAACAGTTGTTGTATAGAAAAAGAAATCCTTAAAAAAGGGCCTCAGTAATTTGAGCGCCCCGAAAACAAAATCCTATAAAATAACCTGATGGCTCTCCCCTGTCATGGAAGAAAAATCAGCAACAGCGTTTTCAATAGCAATAATTTCAAATAATTCATCACCTACTGCATACATTTTGGTTAGCATTGGCACTAATTCTAAAGCTTTTGCTTGAGCTTCGGGTGTTGTACAAACGACAGCATTGCCACTTACACGCACCCAATTTGGGCCTTTTGAAGCACAAATTTCAATGGCAGGATTTGCTTTTAATTGGGTGAAGGTCGGCTTTTTGTTACTAGTACAGATGCAGAGTTTTCCATCATAGTCCATGACAAATCCAAATGGACGAACCTTTGGCTTGTCACCATTCACTGTACTTAAAAAGAAAACACCACAGTCATTTAGAAATTCAATTACTTCGTTCATCTTTACCTCCTGATAAACATTGATTTATTTTGTTTAATTTAGTATGATTATAACAATGCCAGAATAAAAAACAAGTAGGCAGAAAATTATGACTTAGAAACAAATTTCTGAGTATTGGAGAAAATGATGAAAAACAGCCATTGCATTAACGGCGAAATATGCCCAATCAATGCGGTTAAACAAGGCACAAACATTCATAACCCAGGGACTGAATGTATTATTACGCAGGCACTCAAGATGATTGATGGAAAATGGAAACTTCCGATTATTTGCACCTTGGGCCAGCAGGTCGTGCGGTTCAACGAACTCAAAAGAGAAATCCCTGGAATCACCAGCATGATGCTGACAAGCTCGTTAAAGGAATTGGAAGAATGTGGAATTATTAATCGCGAATCATACAATGAAGTGCCACCGAAGGTGGAATACTCACTCACTGATGCCGGATTGAGCTTGGTTCCGATTTTGTTTGACCTGGGTTATTGGGGAAGTAAATTAAATACGACGAAGGACATGGTAAATGGATAACACAGAAAAATTTATAGCTTTAGAAAAACTTATTGGAAATACCCCGTTATTAAAAATCAATTTTTTATATCAGGGAAAACCAAGAAGTATTTACGCCAAAGCTGAACACTATAACCTCACCGGCAGTATTAAAGACCGGATGGCGTTACATATTCTAAAAAAAGCCTATGAAAATGGTGAGATTTCTAAAGGAGAAACCATTGTTGAGGCGACCAGCGGAAACACCGGGATATCATTTACGGCTATTGGTAGATACTTGGGCCACCCGGTTGTCATTTATATGCCAGATTGGATGAGTGCTGAACGAAAAAACCTAATCCGAAGCTATGGCGGTGAAGTTCGACTGGTTTCAAAAGAAGAAGGAGGCTTTTTAGGAAGTATTGCCCAATGTGGTGCCCTGGCCGCCAAAGAGAAAGCTTTTCTACCCTGTCAATTTTCAAATGTAGAAAATAGCCAGGCCCAATATGAGAGTACTGCCCCGGAAATAGAGACTCAGTTAGCGGCATTTCAGGTACAGCCAGTGGCGGTGGTGGCGGGCGTCGGTACTGGTGGAACAATCATGGGATTAGGGCGATATTTTAAAGAAAAAAATCCAAATTTCAAAGCATACCCATTAGAACCGATCAGTTCACCGATTTTGTCAAGTGGCTATAAGGTTGGCAAACATCGGATACAGGGGATTTCAGATGAATTTGTTCCTGACTTGATAAAAATGGATCAATTGGATGATATCATTACGGTGGATGATGGAGATGCCATTATCATGGCTCAAAAGCTTTCCCAGGAACTGGGCTTGGGCGTTGGGATTTCATCTGGGGCAAACTTTTTAGGGGCGATTATCGCTCAGGATTTACTGGAAGATCCCCAGGCGGTGGTGGTCACTGTTTTTGCCGATGATAATAAAAAATATTTGAGCACGGACTATGTTAAGGAAGAACTGGTAAAATCAGATTTCTTATCAACAGATGTTAAACTTCTCAATTTTGAAGTAAGCAAATAGGATGTTTTAAGAATATCAAAAAATAGAAAAAAGAAAGTGAGGACAAAAAATGGAAACTGAATATCTGGATGTTACAATTGAGAAAATCAAGAAGATTGCGTTAATTGCTCACGACGGAAAAAAAGCAGAGCTATTAGACTGGGCCTTCCGGAATAAAGAAATCCTGCAAAGTCATTTTTTGTGTGGCACCGGAACAACCGGAAGTTTGATCCAAGAGCGAACCGGCCTGCCGGTACAGATTTTTAAAAGCGGTCCATTAGGTGGTGATCAGCAGATCGGCGCCCGGATTGTGGATGGAAAAATTGACATGTTGATCTTTATCTGGGATCCTCTTGAAGCCCAGCCTCACGACCCGGATATTAAGGCCTTGCTGAGGATTGCCACGGTTTATGATATCCCCGTCGCCAACAACCTGGCAACCGCAGATTTTATCATTCATTCCCGTTTTATGAATGAAGAATATGTCCATCCCATTGAAGATTATGCCAAACAAATGAAAAGCAGACTGGAAAATATTTTAAAATAGAAAGAGGAAAAAATGACAGTAAATTATAAGCCCCGGGGTGTTTGTATTCGTAATATACAATTTGATCTAACTGATGATGTGGTCAGTAATCTGGTCTTTGAAGGCGGTTGTGACGGGAACTTAAAAGCACTGGTTAAGCTGCTTGATGGAAAATCGGCAGATGAAATCATCGCAATGTTCAAAGGTCAGACCTGTGGAAAAAAACCGACATCCTGCATGGATCAGCTGGCTATTGCACTGGAACAAGCCCTAAAGGAAAAAGAATGAACGGGCAAAAACGAAGCGACGTCAAGGTTGGCGCTTTAGTCGATGTTGTCCTGAAAGCCGATCAGCGGTCTGGCAAACTGACTCAGGGACGGGTGGCTAAATTACTCACAAAAAGTCCGAACCATCCCCACGGGATTAAAGTCATGCTGGCTGATGGCCAGGTGGGACGGGTTGCCAAGATATACGAAGAAAAATAAAAAAGACGTGCCTTTGAAACGTAAAGGGCACGTCTTTTCTTTTTAAACGTTAGGGTTGGGTTGGACAGGGACCAATTTTTCACCAAAATTTTTCACAAAATCATCAAAGTAATCAGGGCCTAAAAGTAGGGTGCGATTGTTGGTATGAACCAGTAGAGCAGTATTACCATTAAGAAAAACGGCGGCCTCGGTGCCATTAGTCAACTGAAATAGGCCCTCCCGGTAGTCACGAATTTTTGTACCGACAACTTTGGCTTGAATAGCATACTCGGACTGATCAAGATTGATGATCTCCGCCGATAGGATATCCGACTTGGAGTAAGTCTCAAAGGTAAATCCGGTAGGCAGACGCAGTGAAAGTTCGGTATCTTTGACGGTTATGCCGGCAATCAAAGGAGCCACGATAAAGAGTCCCAGGACGAGAATAAGCACAAGTCCTCCATAAAACATTTCTTTAATCGCTTTTCTTCGCAGATCTTCATAATTTTTGTAGGTATAAACGGCCTTCGCGAGAAGAATCCCGACAACCAGCAAAATTGGAAAAAAAAGTGGGTTAATCCAATTTAAAATAGAGATTGAATAATTCATTGTTCATTAACTACGACTACACATAATTTGTGAAGCCAGTACCTTCCTCAAATTGATAATTTCGTTTAATGTTTTTTTTCAAATGTAGAAAGCTCCACCGATAACTCTGAGGGGACTTTCTTTTTAAGGTTGCTGATTTGAACACTGTAAAAATAATAATTGATGTACTCAATAATGGAAAATCCATAAAGGATCAATCCGAAAATATTCATGGTTACAAAAAACTGATCGCCCTGAAAAATAACCAGATACAAAAGGTATAGGGGATAAAGTGCAAATAAACCAAGATTAACTTTTTTAAGCACGGAAAAAAGGGGCACCACCCAATCAATGGGGTTATGCGGGTTGTCTAGCAGTTGATAGCGGTAATACCAGTAGCCGGCACTTTGGAGAATAATAAAAATAAGGACACCCCCTGGAATAAGCAAACGGAGATCCAGAGGCTGACCGGTGGAATCGGTAAGTAAATACATGAGCACACCGCAGACTAGGGCTGTGACCAGTTCGCTCATGTATAAACGGTTCAGCTCTTTTTTTGTTTTTTCGGTCATTTAAAGCTCCTTGTCATTTTCTTTGGGCGGTGGCAGTTCAAGTGTTTTTATTTTACTATGATGGATAAAAGCATCCAAGCGTTTCCGGTTAAAGTAAAGAACGGCAATCAGAACTGCATAAATGGACACCGCAATAATAAATTGGGTGGGGTTATCGTCCATAATGCCAGCGCCGATCATGGTGTTGATAAAAACGCTGGGGGTACGGGCCAGTAACACGATGATGATAAAGGTTTTCAACGGCATGGTGGAAAGACCGGCAATAAAACAAAGCATATCATCGGGAAAAAGCGGAAACAGAAAAATCAGAAAAAGAACCGTGTTGAGTCGTGATTCTTTAATGTGATCATATTTTTCAATGAGTTCCGAACTAACAAATTTCATGACGAAGGGTCGTCCAAATCGCTTGGCTAAAATAAAAACGATGATCGATCCAACCACGGTACCAGAGGCACTGATTAAAAAACCACCAAAGGTGCCAAAGAGTGCGCCGCCAACCAAACCAACGGTTCCCCCGGGTATGGGAGCAACGATAATTTGAAGCAGCTGCAATAAAAAAAACACCAATGGGGTCCATGCGCCAAATTGTAAAAGAAAGCTCTTCAAGGTGTCCAGTGTTGCGAAAATTTCCATTCCTTACCTCGATATCTTTTGACCATTTTAGCATAAAAAAGGCAGATCCACAAACCTAATTGCTATTTTGCGGATCTGACTAAAGATAAAATAATTATTTAAAAATCGCTGAGATGAACGGCAGCTGAGAACCATACCGACCAATTATTAATCAGTTGTACCCAAAGGGCAGACCCTATGCGCGCAATTCGGACAGTTGCAAACCAGGAAGGATGAAATGCATATGTTTCGGCTGCAACTGTTCGCCTTGAGGCATACAACAAGATCTAATAATTGTCGGTATTCACAGAGTTGCTAAGAATTAAGTTGTAATTGTGGTCTAGTATTTTTCTGTCTCAAAAGCCGCCCAGGGAATGTCGACAGCGGCGCCGTTGTTGATGATGTCATCCACATGCATCAGCAGCGGGAAATCTTTGAGTTTAACCACGCCTCGTTCGGCTAGCCGCCTGACACAGCGGGCAGTGCGGGTGGCAATGACGATGGATTCCAGGGTGACTCCTTCCAGTTCGGCCATGGCCCGGTCAAAGGAGAAACCGCGACCCAGCAGAGTGCCGATTTTTCGGGTGCGGCCCCCAAAAATGGTGACATAGAGGTCGCCGGCGCCATAGATAATATTTTCTTCACCGCCATTGACGATTTCCAGCAGCTGTTTCATTTCCTTAACGCTTTGTCCAAACAGCGCCGCTTGGGAGTTATAATGTTCCTTACCGCCGCCATCCGGGCCATGAGCCAAACCCACCGCCAGCGAAACCCCCAGGGCATAGGCATTCTTCAAAGCCACTGCACATTCAACGCCCAACACGTCGGTGGATAGGCTGATATGGTAATAATCGGTTGAAAACAGTTTTTTAAATCGCTGCAGAATTTCCATGTCCACACCGCAAAAGGCCACCGCTGAGTGGTCCTTATCGGCTAGTTCGTAACTGGTGCAGGGTCCGCCGATGGCGTTAATGGAGAGCTTTTTTCCATCCGGCAGTTTACTGATGAAGTAATCCGGGTAGGTAATCATGGAGCCATCCTCTTGATCAATCATTCCCTTGGTGACTAAAAGAACCGGAACCGAATCAGGGATCAGGGGCAGAATCTTTTCACAGAACCAGTCGACACCGAAGCTGCTGACTCCGCAAAGAACGGCATTGGTGCCATCCAGGGCGAGCTCCAAATCTTCAATCTGATAATACTTCATACCAACTTTTGGCAGCTGACGCTTCAAGGTGGGGTGAAATCCGGTTAATTCAGCTGAGTCGATTATATCACGATCTAGGTGAGTGCCCACCAGACGCACTTCGTGGCCGTTTTCGGTAGCCGGAAAGGACAGGGCGGAAGCCATTTGTCCGGCCCCCACAAAGGTAATAATACTCATGATAAATCTCCTTTTCTGGTAATATGATAAATAAACAGCGATGAGCTTTGTTGTTGGTTTTCATCAAACAATTTTTACACTGTACGACGTACAGTCTATCGACTGTTCGTCTACACGTTACAAAATTCTTTATGAAAACAAACACCAAAGCAAATTACTTATATCAGTTTGAAAACCAGAGTTGCAAGCTCAGGTTTTGTTCAGGCCGACGGCATCTCGGGATTTGGAGAGGGCATCATAGAAGACGGATTCGTTTTTCATGAATGCGCTCAGGTAGAGGATGTCGATGATGGTGAGCTGGACGATGCGGGAAGCCATGGCTTCGGAATGGTATTTTTTATCATTGGTGGAGCTGGATAAAAAGACATCAGCCTTTTGCGCCAGCGATGAATTATCAAAACTGGATAAGGCAATGATCTTAGCCTGATTCTTTTTGGCGATGGCGACGGTGCTTAATACCTCCAGACTTTCACCGGTATGGGAGACCGCAAACAGAACGTCGTCGGCGGTGGCGTGGGAAGCGATGATATTCATAAAATGCGGATCCGGGTAGCTGCAGACATTGAGACCGATTTTACCGAATTTGTGCATGGCATCCATGGAAATAGAGGCCGAGGCGCCGACGCCAAAAAACAGAATCCGTTTGGCCGTCAGCAGCAGCTTCAGCGCTTCTTCGATGACCTCATCTTTAAGCGAATGTTCCAGATCGTTAATGGCAGTGCTGGTATGGCCGATGACCTTTTTCTTAATGGTATTGATGTCATCATCCCCGAGAATCTCCTCAATAATGCTTTCCGAAGGCGTGTCTGAAAACTCCTTGGCCAGATTAATCCGAAAAATCTGGTAGGAACTGTAGTCCAGTTTTTTTAACAGCCTCATCACCGTGGTTTCACTGGTGTGGCATTTTTTTGCCAGTTCGGTGATGGACAGCAGCGATACCGTATCGGGATGGTCTAAGATGTAATTGGCAATCACCTTTTGAGTGCTTGAGAACAAGTTGTACTTGGTTCGTATTTCAGTTAGCAATGAAGTCAATGAAATGGCCTCCGATCTATTTTCTAAGAACATTATACGTTAAAAAAACGGGTTTGACAATTGCGGGAAGCTTAAAAAGGTTAATAATTAACGCAAAGAGTATTGACAGCGTTTGTTTATGGTGGTAGAATGAGTTCGAATTCAACGGTCATGAGACAACTACAGTAAATTTCAAACGGATCGGTGATTTAAGAAACAGATAATCAAGATGCTTATATTTTTTTAGGCAAAAAGAAAAGGGTTACATAGCGATCGTTTAACCATTTTCAATTCACACCAAACGTTTCACGAAGGAGGAAATAATGAAAGCGGTATTGATGTATAAACCAGGCGATTTGCGCGTCGAAGAGGTGCCACAGCCAATTGTTCAGGCCGATGAGGTAATGGTGAAGGTTCGGGCCGTTGGTCTCTGCGGTTCCGATATTCCCCGGGCTCTGACCTATGGCGCCCATGTTTCACCAATTATCATTGGTCACGAATTTTCAGGTGAAATCACTGAGCTGGGTGCAGATATCAAAAACTTCAAGGTTGGTGACCGGGTGGTGGTTCCGCCACTGATTCCCTGTTTTGAATGCGAGTGGTGTCAAAAAGGTATTTACTCACTCTGCGAACATTACGACTATTATGGTTCCCGCCGCAACGGTGCCCTGGCCGAATATGTGGCAGTTAAAGAAGGCAATCTGCTGAAGGTGCCGGACAATGTATCCTACGAAGATGCGGCAACCCTCGATCCCTGCGCCAATGCGTATCATGGACTGGCTCGAGCCAATTTCCAGCCGGGTGATTCGGTTTGTGTGGTGGGCACCGGACCCATCGGTTTATTTGCTGCCCAATATGCCAAACTGACCGGAGCATCCCAGGTGATTGCGGTGGATGTCTGGGATGAAAAGCTGGAAATTGCTAAAAAAGTCGGTGCCGACGTGATTATCAATTCCTTAAAAGAAGACGCCGTCGAGGCGGTTAAAAAAGCTACCAACGGCAAAGGGGCCAACATTGTCATTGATTTTTCCGGGGTACCGGCAGCTCAAAAACAATGTATTTTAATGGCCAGCAAGATGGGCCGGGTGGTTTACCTGGGGATCTCCCATAAAGGCCTGGATCTCAGTGAAAAAGAACTGGATACCCTAATGCGAAGCCAATTAAGCCTGATCGGTTCCTGGAATTCGTTTACCAAACCATATCCCGGTGAAGACTGGACTGAATCCTTAAAGATGTTTGCCGAAAAAGGCATGACAGCCAAAGACATTATCAGCCATCGTTTACTGCTCGATGAAGTGCCCAACGTTTTTGCCGAAATAGCCAAAGGTGGTTATTTCTACAATAAAATAATGTTTTATCCATGGGGGGAAAATTAATGAACATTGAAAAGTATTTTATGGGTGTTGACACCGGAACGCAAAGTGTCAGAGTTGTTGTGACGGATATCAAAGGGACGGTTGTTGCTGGTGATGAGCGGGTTTACGAAACCTTTTATCCCCAAGCTGGCTGGGCCGAGCAAAAACCAGCCGACTGGTGGAGCTGTTTTAACGAAGCGGTAAAAAATGTTATGTCTTCTTTATCAAAAGAAATACGACACAATATCCAGGCGGTCAGCGTTTGTTCAACGTCATCAACGGTTATTCCGGTTGATGAAAAGGGTAATCCTTTAGCCGATGCCATTATGTGGATGGACACCCGGGCGAAAAAAGAAATGAAAGTGATCAATGACACCAAGCATCCCATTTTAGAATACAGCGGCGGCGAAGACTCGGTTGAATGGATGATCCCCAAAGTATTATGGATCAAAAACAATACCAAAGATGTATATAATAAGAGCTATAAAATTATTGAACAATTGGACTGGATGAACTATCAGCTATGCGGCGTTTACGCCACCTCCATCTGTAACTCCACCTGTAAATGGAATTACGTTGAGTGCGAAGGCGGTTGGAACGGCGAATTCTTCAAACAAGTCGGTTTGGAAGACTATGAAGACAAACTGGTGCTGGATGTTAAACATGTGGGCGAATTTATTGGCACCATTAATCGCGAATTTGCCGATCAGTATGATATCAACCCGGAAATGAAGGTCGTTCAGGGCGGGATTGACGCTCATATCGGAATGTTGGGACTGGGCGTTGCCAAAGAAGGCAAACTGGCCATGATCATGGGCACCAGCTTTGTCCAGCTGGCCTTCTCGGAAAAGAAACTCAATCTGAACGGGATCTGGGGTCCTTACAACAACGCCATCGTCCCCGACCAATGGTTACTGGAAGGCGGACAGATTTCAGCCGGTTCGATCATCAAATGGTTCATGCGGGAATTTGAGATGAGCGCCCACGAAAACCCGTATGCGTATATGAATGAACGGGTCGCCAAAATCCCCGCCGGTTCCGAAGGTCTGGTTGCTCTTGATTTCTTCCAGGGAAACCGAACCCCCTACAAAGATGCCAATGCCAAAGGGATGATTTACGGCTTAACCCTGAGCCATACCAAAGCCCATATTTATCGGGCCTTGCTGGAATCAGTAGCCCTTGGCACAAAAAACATCATTGATAACTTTGAAGCCCAGGGCTGTGCCATCAACATCATTGTTGGCTGCGGCGGGGTGACCAAGGATGCTACCTGGATGCAGATCATTGCGGATGTCACCGGCAAACCCATTGTGGTTACTGAAGATGCCAGCGCCAGCGTCCTGGGCTGTGCCATTGTGGCCGCCGTTGGTTCGGGAGCCTATGATAATTTTGAGGATGCCACCAACGGCATGGTCAAAGAAGCCTATTCGGTTCAACCCAACAAAGACCTCTATGCAACCTATCAGGATGTATTTAATACCTATACCGAAATCTATGAAAATCTAAAAGACACCATGGCCAAATAACACACCATTGATTTAAAATAGGTGATTTAGGAAAGTACGATGAGCTTTGCTGCCAGTTTGCATCAAACAACTTTTACACTGTACGTCGGACAGTCTGCCGACTGTTCGCCTACATGTTACAAAATTGGTTATGAAAACTGGTATCAAAGCAATAATTGTTCGCGCCATTAAAATCAGAAATAGACCTATTGATTTACGAAAATTAGGAGAAAGAAAATGACAAACAAGGAAATTTTAAGCCATATTGACCACACGCTGCTTAAACAATTTGCCACCTGGGAAGAGATCAAAGTGATCTGCGATGATGCCATTGCCTATGAAACGGCATCGGTGTGTATTCCGCCTTCCTATGTCAAACAAATCAAAGAAACCTATGGGGAGAAGCTGAATATCTGCACCGTAATCGGTTTTCCTTTGGGCTATAATACTACGGCGACCAAGGTTTTTGAAGCAGTTGATGCCGTTAAAAACGGCGCATCAGAAATCGATATGGTCATCAATATCACCGCCCTGAAGAATAAAGACTATGAACTGGTTCAGAATGAAATTGCCGATATTAAAAAAGCCATCGGCGACAAGATCCTCAAGGTGATTGTCGAAACCTGCTTCTTAACCGAAGATGAAAAGGTCAAGGTCTGTGAGCTGGTGACCAATGCCAAGGCCGACTACATCAAAACCTCTACCGGTTTTGGAACCGCCGGGGCAACCATTGAAGATATTCGCTTATTCAAAGCTAATATCGGTCCAGATGTAAAAATGAAGGCCGCCGGCGGCGTGAAATCCGTGGATGACCTGATTGCTTTTATTAATGAAGGCTGTGATCGCATTGGCACCAGCTCTGCCGTTAAAATGTTACAAGGCGAAGCCGTCAATGGGTATTAAAGCGCCAATTCTCTGCCTGTTTGATTAAAAAGTTTGCAAGTCTTTTTGATTAAATAAAAAAACAGCAAAATAAACCCAACACAAAAAGCATCCAGACTAAGCGTTTGGATGCTTTTTGATTGGCTAAATACCAGGGAATGAAATTTTGATTCTAGGTGCTCAGATCCCGGCGGTTAAAAGCCACAAAGGTCAGGGCAAAAAAGACGAAGGAGACAATCAACAAAATTACTGCCGAAGTGAATGAAAGATGATCGTTGATCATCAGGGCGGCGCCTTCAAAGTATTTAAACGGTGTAAGAATTTTGAGAAAGGCTATCTTATCATATAGATCGACCGCCACTGACAAGATGAAAAATCCCATTACCAAACCGGCCGCCGTTGAAGTAGCCATTTTAGTGTTTTTTAAAACAGCGCCAAACAGGGCACCCAAAGCTAGAAAGAACAGTTGCAGAATAAAAAGCGCCAGCATGGTCAGTGAAACCTTGTCGACCAAACCATCACCATGGTTGTGCTGGGAAATGAAAAAGACCGAAGCGCCAAAGGTGACCATGTTAAAGATCAGAATGTTGATAACGCCAGCTAACAGCTTGGGGCTGATCACCTGAAACCGCCGAACCGGTCGGGTATAAATAAAATCGGCACAGTGATCCCGTTCCTCTTTGGATACCACCACCGCTCCAAACATCACCGCGTGAACAGCCGCCAGCAGCATGAAATAGAGAAAGAACACCGAATAAAAACCGGCGACCTTGGAAATATCCACTGAACCCATACCAAAAATAATCATGATTTCTTTGGGAAAGGCAGCAAACAGGGCGTTCATATCCACCTGGGAATCGGCAAAGCCCTGATATTTGGTCATCCCGGCAAAGATAATGAAAACCTGAGCACAGCACCAGATGAGCAATGACTTGATATTTGCTTTCATTTCTTTTTTAAACACATTCATAGGTCGCACCTCCTTTTGTCTAAATGAGCTGGTTTTGTTTAATTACAAGCGATTAATCAAATTTTCTAATGCTACAATTACCGGTCAGATCGATGGCAGATCTTTTCTTGCAAAAAGCTTAAATGTTAAAAAGATGAACATCCCGACCAGCACAAACCACAACAGAAAATTAAGAGAATCATAGTTCATTTTTTTTGAAATTTCAGAAAGATTAAAATAATCAAAAGGAGAGATGAGCCCCAACTTTTCATCTTTTAATGTTTCATTGAGCAGATGAATAATATAAAAAATAAAGACAACGCCCATACTGATGGGCAGCACGGTACGGATCCGTCTTAAAAAAACCGAAACGAACAGACCCAGACTGGCAAAAAAAATCTGGATAAACAGTAAACTCAGCGTAAACAGAGCAAACAGCTCAACATCATAGGCATCGGTACTGAGCAGGGTTACGATGATCAGCGCAGCGGTAAAAACAAAGGCATTGGTAATCAGAATTTGAACCAGAACCGCCAGGATTTTCATGGAAACAACGCGATTTCGGCTGACCGGTTTGACAAAGAGAAAGTCCGCCGTTTTTTCCCTTACTTCAGAAGAAATAATTGCAACCCCCATATTCATTGCCTGAATGGCACCAGCCAGCAAAACATACATCAAGGTAAACTGGTAAAAGCTTAAAATACTGGAAAGTTCCAGATCAGCGATCCCAAAGGCCTGTTGGAATTCAATCGGAAAGCTTTTAAACACTTTCTGAAAGTCCTCCAGCTGATTGGAAATGGATGGATAAAGCAGCATAAAGAAGCATAAGACGCCAACCAGCGAAAGACACCAGATAATCAGCGATTTTCTGCCCATGCGCAGTTCCTGCTTTAGAATGTTCATGGCTAGTCCTCCTTCTGGTAATAATGCATGAAGATCTCCTCAAGACTTGGTTCTTCAACCAGCATATTTAATAGGGATTGGCCCTGAAGTCGCTCAACAATACGATTAATATCCCCTTTAAACAGAAAATGCAAGGTGTTTTTGTCCAGTGTCAAATTGGTGACGCCTTCCAGATTAAAGTGATGGACATCGATGACTCCCTTATATTCAAGGGTGAATTTTTTATAATTATGTTTTTGCATATCCCGGATATTTTCGACTCTGACAATGGTGCCGTCTTTGATAATGGCAACCCGGCCACACAGTTTTTGAACTTCAGAAAGGATGTGTGACGAGAACAAGATCGTCGCGCCTTTTTCATTTTCTTCCCGGATCAGATCAAAAAACTTCTGCTGCATCAGCGGATCCAGACCGCCGGTGGGTTCATCCAGAATGATCAGTTTGGGTTCATGAAGCAAGCCTTGAATAATCCCGACCTTTTTTTTGTTTCCATAGGACAGGTCATCGATGCGCTTGTTTAAATCCAGATCCATAATTTCAGCGAGACTTTGAATGCGGCTGTAGTTCACATTGTCATAGAAGCTGGCCGAATAATTGAGAACCTCCCGCACCTTCATATGTTCATAATAAAATACTTCCGAAGGCAGGTACCCAATGTCCCGGCGAATTTCGCTGCCGTATTTAATGCAGTCTTTGCCAAAAATCGTGGCTGAACCGCTGGTGGGATGGATCAGGGACAACAAAGCTCGGATAGTGGTCGATTTACCGGCGCCGTTGGGACCGATAAAGCCAAAAATCTCCCCTTCTTCCACCGAAAAGGTTACATTTTCAATGCCGCGATGTTTGCCATAAAATTTTGTCAGCTGATTGATTTCAATCACATTCATAAATGGATCACCTTCTTTCAAGTAGTGCAAATACTGAGATTAATAAGTATATAACCATTTTACCCGGATGCCAATGAAATAAACAATCCAAGAAGTTTGACAGATTATATCGTAAATATTTCCAAGTGCGTTGATACTTATCAACTGATTTGGGGAATATAAACGAATATAGGGAATTGCTTCTGGCAGATAAAATGATTGTTGGCGTTGCTAAGAATAATGCAAGGGTTGCCTGAAAGATAAATTAAAAATGGAGGATTAATTAATGAAAAAAGAGGAAGAAATGAGAGCGTTACTGTTGGATACATTCAATAACCGCTATACCTGCAAGGGTTATGATCCCCAAAAAAAGGTCAGCGATGAAGATTTTAAGGTGATTATGGAAATCGCCCGGCTGTCCCCCAGTTCCATGGGACTGGAACCCTGGAAATTTGTGCTGCTCAATAACCGGGAGATCCGGGATAAAATTAAACCTTATTCCTGGGGCGCCGAAGTCAGTCTCGATGGAGCCAGTCATTTTGTACTGATTCTGGCACGGAAACCCGTCGATCTGCAACCGGATGCCGCCTATGTAGAATACATGATGAACGATGTCCAGCATTTTACCGATGACTTGAGGCTGGCCCGAAAAAATAAACTAAAGAGCTTTCAGGAAGATGACTTGCAAATCACCGGAAATGACCGGGCCTTCTTTGACTGGGCCTGTAAGCAGACCTACATTCCGCTGGCCAATATGCTGACGGCCGCCGCCATACTGGGGGTTGATTCCACCCCGATGGAAGGATTTAATACTCAAAAAGTGGAAGCGATTCTGATTGAAGAGGGAATTCTCGATCCGGTTCATTTTGGCTTATCCTGCATGATTGCCTTTGGCTATAAGAATCGCGACCATCGGCCCAAAACAAGACGGAGCATGGCAGAAGTGCTGGAAGAGGTCTGATAAATTAAGTTTAAACACTTAAAAAAAAGCAATAAAAAAGCAATAAAAAAGAGCCGATAAGATCATTTACAATGACTTATGGCTCTTTTTTATTTTACTGCAACTCAACAGTCTATATTTTCGCTGAATTCAGCTTCACTGTTCTCGGCAAGGGCAATTTTTTTAGCATAGATCGCCGTGATGACTTCTTCTTTAAAGGCTTCTTCGGCCTGTATCAGCGGATCCTGACGAACCATTCGGATGGTCGAATAACACATGGCAAACATGATAAAAATAAAGGGGAACACCGCAACAATCGCGATGGTTTGGACCGACTGAAGGCCCCCCATGATGATCAGGATCCCGGCCGAAAACGCCAGGGCGATACCCCATAAAAGTTTAAGACTGGTTCGGGGTGAATCGTTTCCGCCGCTGGAGAGCATTCCCAGGACAATTGTCGCTGAATCGGTGGAAACCACAAAAAAGGTGAATACCACAAAAAGAATAATAAGTACGGTGATTTGACTCAAAGGAAATTGATGGAAAAGGACAAATATACCGCTGGCGACATCGGAGGTAATGGCTGTTTCAATCAGTCCCTTTGTGGCCGCTTCAAGTTCAAAGTGAATGGCCGTCGAGCCGAAGACCGTAAAGAAGATCATATCAAAGATGGCCGGGACAACGATACCGGCAAAAACGAATTCTTTGATCGTCCGGCCTTTAGAAATTTTGGCAATGAAGATGCCCACAAAAGGTGCCCAGGAAATCCACCAGGCCCAATAAAAAATAGTCCAGCTGTTTAACCAACCGCTCTGTTCGACCGGATCCGTCCAGGTGCTCATCCGGATAAAATTCTGTACATACAAGCCGGAGGCGTTGACAAAGTTATCTAAAATATATTTCGTCGGTCCAATTAAAAAGACAAACAACAACAAGCCCAAACAGGCAATCATACTGATATCCGAGCCGATTTTGATCCCTTTATCAATGGGCAGGCAGGCCGAGGCCAGATAGGTAGCGGCGACAATAATGAGAATAATAATATAAGTTTCATTATTCATGGAAATGCCATAATTAAATGAGAGTCCGGCGCCCAACTCCATTGTTCCCAGGCCAACGGTGGTTGAAACCCCGAAAAAGGTGATGCACAGCGCCACAATATCAATAAATTTGCCAATGGGCCCATAAATGCGCTGACCTAAAATAGGATAAAAGCACGAACTGACAAGCGCCGGCAAGCCTTTTCGGAAAATCACAAGCCCCATCGGAATGCCCACCACCACATAGATGGCCCAGGGACTGATGCCCCAATGCAAAAATGAAATTGCCATGGCCCATTCGGCAGCCTGGGCGCTGCCGGAAGCCCCGGCATAGGCCGGACCACTGAGGAAATGCAAGACCGTCTCAGCAACCGACCAGTAGATCAGACCAACGCCCATACCGGCACCAAACAACATTGAAAACCATGAAAAATTTGAAAATTCAGGCTGATCATCGTCTTTGCCAAATTTAATTTTACCGTATTTGCTCAAGGCCAGCGCAAAGCAAAAAACAACAAAAAAGAGGACCCCTGCTTCATACAGCCAACCCCAGTTCGAAACGGTTGCTGACAGAACCTGGCTCAGCACTAAGGATAACGATTGATTGTCCAAAGCCCCCCAAAGAATAAATCCAAAACAAATTATTGCCGAAATAATGAATACCGCCGAATCCAAATGACCTAAAATCCCCCAATTATTAGTAACCTCAGTCCGGTCTCTGGGGACAAAATCGCCTGTTTTACTATTCCTGATTTTCATGAGAATTCTCCTCCCCGAATCAATTTACCCCAACCGTTAATGGCCAATTAAAAACCCGACTCCAACCGGCATCTTGGCAAGGCTGGAGTCGGAATTTACTAAGCTGTTGGTACTGCTTCAGGTGCTTTTGCTTCGGTTTCCAGATTTTTCAAATCTTTGGTGCGCTTGATCAATAACATCGATGAACCGATTCCCAGAATGGCACAAACGATTAATAAGATGAAAATTTGATTAAATCCGGCGGCGATATCACCGGCGGCTTTGGCATCATCCAACCACTTACCGCAAATCAGGCCATAGAAGACATCCGGAATAAACGCGATAAACGAAATAATCCCGGTAGCCATTCCGGTCATTCCAACCGGGATCCCAGCCTGGTCCATAATCGACCAGTAGGTGGATTTCATGATGTTCGCCAGGAAGGCAACAACGAGAGTCAGGACAATACTGACAGCGATCACCTTGGCAGAGAAGAGTAAGGCAACAAGGGCGGCGATAACGGCGCCGAAAGCGATCATAAAGCCCTTGCCCTTGTAAGTGAACTTATCCATGATAAAGCCGCCGATCACTCCTGCCAACAAGACAATAATGTAGCTGCGGAAAATTCCGATGGCACTGGCTGTTGTCGTTGAGATGTTCAGCACCTGGACCGTATAGGTGGTCATGTAGGCGTTACCGATTGCCCAGGTAAGATAGGCAAACATAATTACCAGGATCGTAATCCAAACCCCTTTGTTTTTTAATACATCCATAACACTGTATTTAGTCGCACTGACGACTTCCTGGGCCTCCTCTTTGACGTCCGTTTTGGGAAGAAAGAATAAAGCCAGAACAAAAAACACAGCACAGACACCGGCGCCAAATAAGAAGAGGACCTTCATACCGTCGGCTGGGGTAGCGGCCAAACCAACGATGGCCAGAAATGCAAAACCCATCAAGGTTTGAATAACGCCCCGTAAGGCTTCACTGCTGCCAAATATTTTACTCTGGTTGTCTTTGTTGCCTAAGTTTCTGATGCCTTTCAGGTAGGCTGACCACAGGGTAGCAATACCGAAAAATCCGTAAAGAAAATGAATAATAAGTAGGGCAGTAAAATTTGTGGTCATTGCAAAGGCAAACGTCAACACGGCATAAGCTGCCAGGGTAGTGGCAATCATCGACCGCATTGAGAAGCGGTCGGCCATCCAGCCACCGATGGGATAGCAAAAGGTATAGGTTAGGTTCAAGGCCGAGGCCAGAATTCCGATTTGCGTATTTGACAGTTGATACGCGGCCGCAAATTGATCGTAAAAGGTAAATCGTAAAAAGGGCAACTGGTATGCGAGGGCAACCGTGGCACTTAAAATCAAAAATACCATCGCATTTTTAAATCCAAATTTTTTCATTGTTTCCTCCTAAAGAATAATTGCGAAATACATGTCTATTGCAAAGAAGTATAGCACGAAGGATGTAAACGGTCAACAATTATTTTTTCAAAGTTAAAATCCCGGAAAAATTAAGCATATGTCAGGAAACAGAAAAATTTGTATTAAATGTAAGCGATTTAATCACGAGATATAAATCAAAAAAAGGGTTGACAGCGATTTTAAGACTATGTTATATTTGTGTTGCGAAATACATGTGTTTACTAAGAAAATTTTGGAGGTTATATCAATGTATCAGAACAGACGTTTTTATGAGAAATATGTATCCACCCGTGATGTGGAACTGCTGCACGAGTATTCACTGAAAGTGCTAAAAGAAGTTGGTGTTTCATTTGCCAGTGAAGAAGCGCTGGCAATTTTCAAAAAACATGGCGCAACGGTTGAAGGAAATATCGTAAAAATTGACGAAGAACTTTTAAACAAGGCTCTGGCAACCGCACCCAAGTCATTTGCGGTGACAACCAATGCCGGCGAAACCCAGATTGGGGAACGATTTAAACCAAAAACAGTTGGCTGTTACGGACCTTCAAAATTTTTATTTGAAGATGATACCTACCGAGCCGCACTGATTCCGGATGTGGTTAAATTTTTAAAGTTGATGCATACCAGTGATGTCACCGATTTTGTCAATAACTCAGCTTATGATACGCCGGATTTAGATAAAACTCAGGATAACTTCTATCTACCCCAAGTAGCGCTGTGTCTGAAATATTCAGACCGACCAACCTATGGGAATGTGGCCAACAGCTTGAATGTCAAAAAACAAAGTTTAAAAGATGCGGCCAAAGAAATTGCCAACATCTATAAAGAATTCTATGATATCTGGGATCGTCCGGTACTCTTATCGAATTGCTGTGCGCTGTCACCATTAGGGTATTCTTATGAGGTTCTTGATAACATCATGGGTCTTGTTGAAGAAGGACAACCGGTTACGATTATTACCTGTTCAATGACCAACCTTACCGCTCCAGCGGCACTGATGGGTTCAGTTATTCAGGATAATGCCACCATCCTGGCGGGGATCGTTTTAACACAGCTGATCAATCCTGGGGTTGGGGTTATTTACGGAACCGTGTCTTCACCAACCGATATGCGAAAAACAGCCATTGCCATCGGGGCGCCAGAAGCCCAGCTGATCCAAATGGCAACACTGGCACTGGGCCGTTATTATGGCTTGCCGGTTCGAACTGGCGTCAGTGGCACCGATTCACTTAAACCAGACTATCAGGCAGGGGTTGAATCAATGACTACCCTGATGACCACCTATCTGGGAAAATCTGACTTTGCTCTGAACAATGCCGGGATCCTGCAGTCTTATGCAGTAGGCAGCTATGAAAAATTTGTATTGGATGAAGAAGTCAATCGGATCTTAATGCGACTTAACAAAGGGATTGCAATTTCTGATACGAAAGCCAGCAAGGTTTTTGAAGAAATCAAAAAGGCCGGTCCATTAGGGAATTACCTATCAGGCAGAACCCCCAAAGAATACCGGGATGAGCACCATTTATCAGCAATTTTCAATAAAACAGCCGGGGATCCATCAGTAATCTTTGAAGAAGTAGGCGATATCAGAGAGCGGGCTTCAAAACAGATTGAAGAACGAATTGCGAACTATAAAGCGCCAGACCTGACCAAAAAACAACAGGATATTCTTAATCGCTACCTGCCGGAGAGCGAAAAATTCTAATCGATACGTGTAAATAAATTTGCAAGAGCAAAACTTGAAAGAGAAATAATTAGCCAAGTTGCGATCAACGAATAATAAAAAAGGATAGGTAAAAAATATGTTAGATTTAAAAGCATTAACACAGGCCGTGGGAGATTTGGAAGAAGAAGTGGTAATGGAAATGCTGAACGAATTCGTTCAGTCAAATCCAACGGAACAGGAAGCTCAGGAAGCGATTGCGGCCTGTCAGGCCGGCATGGCAATTGTTGGTGAGCTGTTCGAAAAAGGCGAATTCTTTGTTGGCGATCTGATTTTTGCCGGGGAAGTTTTAACTGAATCCATCAATGTCTTAAAACCAGTATTAGGCAGTGGCGGCAGTGCCGTTGCTGGAACCATTATCCTGGGAACCGTTCATGGCGATCTCCATGATATCGGAAAAAATATTTTTAAAAGCATGTCAGAAGCAGCCGGATTTGAAGTAGTAGATTTAGGGATTGACGTAGCCCCAGAGCTGTTTGTTCAAACCGCCAAAGAAAATCCCGGCTGTATCATCGGTATGAGTGGGGTTTTAACCCTGGCCATCGATGCCATGAAAGAAACCGTCGAAACCCTTAAAGCAGCAGGCATCGATGGCAAGATCATTATCGGCGGAAATCCGGTTACCAAAGAATCCTGTGAGTTTGTTGGCGCAGACCAATATACAACCAATGCCGCTGAAGGTGTAAAAATCTGTCAGGATTGGGTAGCATAATCAATTTACTGGCAGTTAATAATGATAAAACAGTGGTTATTAAATAATAGTGATTATTAAAATAAATTAGCTAAAAGATGCGTTAAATATTTAAAATACATGGAAGGCAAGTATAGCTACTTGCCTTCCATGTAGATTATAAGGAGAAAACGATGATTATAATTGGAGAAAAAATAAACGGAACCATTCCGTCAGTTAAAGCCGCCATCGAAAGAAGAGATGCGGATTTTATTGCCGATCTGGCTGTGAAGCAAACCGAAGCAGGGGCGACTTATATTGATGTTTGCGCCAGTACGGCACCGGAGCATGAAATCGAAACCCTAAAATGGTTAATGGAAGTGGTCCAGGAAGCCACCGAGACACCGCTGTGTATCGACAGCCCGAATCCCCAGGTCATTGAAGCCGTCTTTAAGTATGCCAACAAACCGGGTTTGATCAATTCAATTTCGGAAGAAGGGGATAAATGTGAGGTGCTATTGCCGCTGTTAGAAGGCAATACCTGGGGCGTTGTCGCCTTGACCTGCGATAATAAGGGCATCCCCAATGATGTGGAAACAAAAATAAAGATCACCAAATCAATGGTCGAAAAAGCCGCGAAATTCGGAATTACCCCCGATCGGATTCAGATTGATCCCTGTGTCATGGCGCTGTCAACCGAGAACAACTCGATGTTGAATTTTGCTGAGGAAATCAGACAAATTAAGGAATTATATCCGACCATCCATGTCACCGGAGCCATCAGCAACATGTCCTTCGGTTTGCCGGTACGATCGCTTTTGAATAAAACCTGTATGGCCTTTGCAATCCAGGCTGGCATGGACTCAGCCGTTTTGGATCCGCTGAACCGCGATATGATGGGAACTATCTTTGCCACCTACGCCCTGTTGGGACAAGACAAGCATTGCCGAAAATACAGCAAAGCCTATCGTCAGGGACAAATCGGACCGGTTAAACAATAATAAATGGCTTATCGTTGTTTCGCTCCATCATTAAATGAGTAATGGAACAATGATAAATTAAGTCTGGAGTTGAGTGCATTACCGATAAATGGTGGTTCCTCAACTCTTTTTAATGTGTATAGCTTCGAGTAGTCAAGCCATTAAAGCGTTTGGATGGGATGAGATGAACGTTGTAATGACTGCTTCAACAGATAAAGCGTTAAGAAAATGAGTTGATTGATAAAATTAATTTAAGCAATCAAAAGTATAAAGAGACGAAGTTATTAATTTCCAGGGAAAGGAACGTCAGTATGGCTCGAAACAATCTAATCACAAAATCAAAATCGCTAAAGGTGCGATTATTGATTATCCCACTGCTCTGTGTGTTGGCAGGGGTTCTTTTAATCGGCGCAATTTCTTCTTACTTGACAAGAGATAGTTTGCTTTCTGAAATGAGAGAAAACGGGTTTTCATCGTCGCAGCGTTTTGTCAATCGAATTGAAGACAATACCGAAGCCGTGCAGACCATGAACGAACAGCTGGAAGCCCAGATTCGCAGTGTGGGAAACATCATCATTGGTAATCGGGGCAGCATCAACGATGCTTATTTAACTCAGCTTGCAGCACAGACAGGGATTGATCATATCTATTGGTATAATCCATCAGGGGAAATTATCAATGCCGCCAACGGTGAATATCTGGGATGGAAGGCAACAGTAGGTGATCCCATTCATAACTTTATGGTCAGCGGGGCGCCGGAACTGATGGAAGAGATCCGAAAAAATACCGATAATGATGCCTATTTCAAATATGGTTATGTGAAAAGCAATACTGGTGAATTTGTTCAGGCCGGCATCGCTGCAGACCGTGTCCTTGAATTAACGGATAAGTTTGGTTATCAGGCATTGATTGATGAGCTGGCTTCTGATGAAAACATAGTCTATGCCAGCTTTATCAACAACGATTTAATCGGAGTTGCTGACAGCAATAAGGATGATATCAATAAAAGTTATCAAGATGATGAAGCGGTAAAAAAGGTTGCCAATGATGGTGAAATGAGGGCCAAAGAATATTATTATGCAGCTGAAAGAACCAATGTTTATGATGTGCTGTATCCCGTGGTCGTTAATGGAGAGCTCAAAGGTGCACTGAAAATTGGTTACTCCATGAATACCGTTCAGGCGGCCATAACCAAAAATATTCTGCTTATTTCAATTGCCGGTCTGATTATTTTTCTGCTTCTGGGCCTGATCCTATATAAGCTTTCCACATCCATCACTAAACCCATTGAAAGCATCAACCATATGATCAAAGAGATGGGAAAAGGTCATTTGAGCGTACGGCTGAAGCTGGAGTCTCAGGATGAAATTGGCGAAATGGCGCTGGTGATGGACGAGTTTGCCGACGAGCTTCAGAATGTGGTGATCGGAACCATGAATCAGATTTCCGCCGGCGAGGTGTCAGCGATCATTGAGGAAAAGGATGAATTGGACGAAATTTCACCGGCTTTGAAAAAGATCATTAAAACCATTCAGGGACTAATCAAAGAAGCAACCATGCTTTCTCAGGCGGCGGTTGCCGGGAAATTGGAGACCAGAGGAAATGCCAGTGCCTTTGAAGGTGGTTTTAGAGGTATTGTTGAAGGGGTCAATGCAACATTGGATGCAGTGGTAGGGCCGCTGAATATTGCGGCGGAATGTGTCGACAAGATTGGAAAAGGAGAAATTCCCGGCAAGATCACAAAATCTTATCAAGGTGATTTTGATAAGCTCAAGCAGAGCATCAATGCATGTATTGACGGACTGGGAGCCTTGGAAGAAGGCAACCACATATTGGCTTTGATGGGCAAAAATGACCTCAGTCAAACGATCGAAAAACAGTATCTGGGTATCTATGGTGAAATTGGCGAGGCCATCAATGCGGTTCATGGTCAGCTGGTCCATATTGTCCAGATCGCCAATCATATTGAGGCTGGTGAACTCGATGACTTAAACGAATTGAAAGCCATCGGAAAAAGAAGCGAAAACGATACTTTGATACCAAGCCTGATCGGCATGATGGAAAATATCGTGATCCTGGTTGAAGAAACCCAGATGATGGCGCGAACAGCCGTGGAAGGGGATTTGAGTTTCAGAGGCGACCAAAGCAAGTTTGAGGGGGAATATGCCAAGGTTATTACAGGATTCAACCAGACCCTGGATGCCGTGATCAATCCGATTAAAGAAGCGTCGGGAACGCTGAAGGAACTGGCCGCCGGGAATTTAAATACGGCAATGACCGGTGATTACCAGGGTGATCATGCCATTATCAAAGAAGATATGAATCAGACCATTGCTAATCTCAAACGTTATGTGAATGAAATTACTGGTACCCTGGAAGAAATGAGCCAGGGGAATCTGGATCAGGAAATTACATCTTCCTACACCGGCGATTTTCTGGCAATTAAAAACGCCCTTAATGGTATCAGTACCAGCTTGAGCTCAACTATGACCGATATTGATACAGCCGCCGCTCATGTGGAAATCGGGGCCAAACAAATTTCGGATGGTGGACAGGCTTTGGCTCAGGGAACTACCGAACAGGCCAGCTCTATCCAGGAATTAACGGCTTCCATCGAAGAAGTCGCCGGAGAAACCAAACAGAATGCCGTCCGTGCCAATGATGCCAATGAACTCGCCGTCAGAGTCCGAAAAAATGCTGAGGTCGGCAATGATCAAATGAAAAAAATGATTGTCGCCATGCGGGACATCGATGATTCGTCTAACAATATTTCAAAGATAATTAAGGTGATTGATGATATTGCCTTCCAGACCAATATCCTGGCTCTCAATGCCGCCGTTGAAGCAGCCAGAGCGGGACAACATGGTAAAGGCTTTGCTGTAGTGGCCGAAGAGGTTCGAACGTTGGCAGCCCGTAGCGCCGAGGCCGCCAAGGAAACCACCGGACTGATCGAAGGCTCCATTGAGAAGGTCGGCACCGGGACAAAAATTGCTGATGAAACGGCTGAAAGCCTAAAAGAAATTCTACATGAAATTGAAAAAGTAACCAGTCTGGTGGGGAATATTGCCAAAGCATCCACTGATCAGGCCTCAGAAATTGCCCAGATCACTCAGGGGATTGGGCAGGTTTCGGCAGTTGTCCAGACTAATTCGGCCACGGCTGAAGAAAGTGCCGCCTCCAGCGAAGAATTGTCCGGTCAGGCCGAAATGCTCAAGGAAATGGTGGGCGCGTTTAAGCTTAAAAAGCAAGCAAGAACAAAAATAGAAGTTTCAGCGACTGTGAATCAAAATAAAGCTGTGCTTCCGATTCAGCCAAAGATTAGTTTAGATGATATGGAAATGGATAAATATTAAATAACCTACTTTCTAGAGTTATAAAGCTAGCAGGGTTATAAAAAAACTCTGTAACAATTGAAAAACAGCAGTTGCAGATAGCATTTGCCTGAAATTTGAAATGATGAAAACGCACTTATAATGTAGCAGAAAGGAAGAATTAATTATGAACCCAACAGTTAGATTTATCGGCGCTGGAAATATCGTAAAGGCAATGCTTGGAGGAGTTGCGATGAGTGGTTGCTATGCGATGGAACAGATTGGAATCTTTGATGTTTCACAACAAGTGCGTGATGATTATAAAAAAGAGGGATATATGGTATTTGAAACGATCGAGGACTTGGTAAAAGGTGCTCCGTTGGTTGTAGTGGCCGTAACACCTCAAGTAATCGGCTTGATTATCGATCAAATAAAAAGTGTTTTATCGGAAGAAACGGTTTTAATTTCTCTGGCGGCAGGCATCAATAACATATGGTATCAGCAACGGTTGGGAGAATCGTGCAAAGTGGTCAGGTGTATGCCGACGCTGCCAGCACAGGTAGGACTCGGTGCTTTTGCCGTATCGAGTGCGGACACCATAACGGATACGGATTTTTGTGAAGTTGAGAAGTTTTTGTCAAGTTGCGGAATTATCGAAGAAATACCCGAAACGCTGATGTGTGAGGTGGTTCCCATTAATGGTTCGGCACCAGCCTATTTTTACCATATGGCGCATGTCATTGTTGAAGAAGCCGGAAAAATGGGATTAGACAAAAAAATCGTCCTACGACTTTTTGCCCAAACCATGAAAGGCAGTGCTGAGATGCTGATGAATTCGGGTATGAGTGCTGAAGAGTTAGAAGGAAAACTTCGCCTGCCAGGGGGAACGACCATCGCAGCACTTGAAAAAATGGATGAACTTGGTTTTGACACTTGTTTAAAAGAGGGGATCAAAGCCTGCGTTGACCGTTGCAAAGTACTTGCGCAGTTATAATTTTAATTTCCAGATTATTGCAGGATAACATAATTATGAGAAGTATAGCGTTTTCAATGACTAAAATTATGTAGGGGAGGAATTATGGAAGATAAATCATATATTAGCCGGATAAATAGTCTCAAAAATAGTGTATTGAATACTCGACCAGAAATGGATCTTAAAAAGGAATGGTTGTATAAATGAAAAGAGTTATGATTGGGTGTAGTGTTCTGAAAAAGGAAGTTGAAACGATGCTTGATTATTCAGATATTGAATTTCGATGGATTAAAGAGCAGCTTCACAATACGCCGGATCTCCTTCATATTGAAATACAAAAAGCCATAGATAATGAAACAGATACTGACATCATCTATCTCAGTTATGGATTGTGCGGAAAAGCGCTTATTGATATTCAGGCAAAAATATGTCCTGTGGTGGTGCCGAGAGTCGATGACTGTATTGCCATGATTTTGTATGATCGGACTGACCTCAGAGGACTGCGCTGTTCATCTTACTTTGTGTCTCAAGGCTGGTTATGGGGTGAAGACGGGATCGGCTATGAGCATGATCGGATGAAAGAAAAATATGGTGAAAAACGGGCCTTAAAAATTACCAGAGCAATGTTTAAAAATTATCAGTATCTGTTATTTATTCGCACTGGGGTAGAAACTGAAGGAGATAAACAAAAATGTGAAGCGATGGCAAAGAAATTGGGATTAAAAGTCAATGAAACAAGCGGAGATATTCATATTTTAAACGAAATGATAAGAGATAGTGAAGATGAGCGGTTTATTTTATTAAAGCCGGGAGAAGCGATCGCCGAAGAAATGTTTCGGTCTACAGATTAGCGGTATTTGAGTCGAATGGAATTAGGGTAAACAATAAAATTATTTTGTCGTTGGTGATCAATAAAAACAAGATTGTTTCATGAATGAACATCTTACAAACCGTATAACATACGGTTTGTTCCATTTTATGCTCGAAAGAAGTGTTTGATAGGAACTGCTCAGTTGGCAAGAATCCCAAGTATTATCGCTGCATTTAAAGGTAATAATCAGCAAAGATTGAGACAGAAAATTATCATGAACTAACGGTAAACAAACCGGTATTAGTATGATATAATCTTAAAATGTATCTAAATTGAGGGGATAGCAGGGGGCAGTGATCATGAAATTAACGCTTAGTATTTCGAAAAAAGAATGTGATCTGATTCACGAACAATCGCTGAAATTGCTGGAAACGATGGGGATCACCGTTTTTTCGAAAGAGGCACTGGAGATTTTCAGAAAAGCAGGGGCCAGAGTAGACGGCAAGCAGGTTTTCATCAAGGCCGCGCTGGTTGAAGAAAATCTTAAACTGGTTCCCCATGCATTCCCAATTTATTCGAGTTCCAAACGCGTGATTATCGGCAAAGGTGAATTATGCACGCTGCCACCCTATGGCGGAACCTATGTTTCAAGGAACGAACAGATTACCTTAGGAACCCGAAACGATTATCTGAATTTCACAAAACTTAATCAGCAGAATAAATATCTAAAAATGGCCTGTCCCTATACCGTCGAGCCGTTTGATATTCCCCCGGAGCATCGCGACGCTTACCGGATGGCGATGGTATTGAAGTATTCCGATAAACCCAGCCTTTCGATTGTTGGCAGTCGCGAAGATGCCCGCAAATGCATCGAAATGGTTAAACGTTATTATGGTCTCCACCATCAGCCGGTTGTGCTGGGTAATGTGAATATTTCAGCACCGATGATTATGGGATACTCGACCACGGAAGTGATTACCGTTCATTGTGAAGAAAATCAACCCCTGATGATTGCCTGCGGCAGCGGATTAAGCGGCTTAACGGCGCCGCCAACGCCCGGCGGCAATTTTTTACTGGCCAACGCCGAGATTTTAGCCGGGATTGTCTTTGCCCAGGTTCAAAGGCCCGGGTTGCCCATTATCTACGCGCTGCCGCTTTTTGGCGTTGATCCATTCAAGGCCGAAACCACCGTCGGGAGTCCGACTACCGCTCTGTTTACCCTGGCGGCCAAGGGCATGGCCGAGTATTACAAAATTCCGTTTCGCTCCGGTGGAACCTTTACGGATGCGAAATATCTCGATTATCAAAGCGGCTTTGAAAGTGGGATCAACCTGTTATCGTGTCTGCTGGCTGAAGTGGATTGCCTGATGCATAGTTTTGGTATGGAAGATGCCCTGAAAACCATTAATTACAACAAATATATTTTGGACGAATACATGTATCTGAGTCTGAAAGATTTTGTCAAGGGTATGGAAATTAATGATGTCACGACGATGATGGATGAAATCCAGAAGACCGGTTCAAGAGGAAATTATATTTCATCAAGAAACCTTAAGCTGATTCGAAAACAATACCCGTCCCGGGGGTTTGGCCAAGGAAAAACAAAAGCCGAGGTTTTGAAAGACACCGATGATGAAATCAACCGGCGTTTAAACAGTTATGAATTTCCGGCGCCAACCAAAGAACAAATAGAAATTTTAAGAGGGTATCTACCAGATGAATACATTGATTAATAACACCATGAATGCTTCTACTTTTGAGAGTATTGTTGAGGCAATGAAAAAAATAGAAGAAAAAAAAGTCCTGAAACTGGTGAATTATGCGATCCGGGAAGGGGCAACGCAAGCCCAGATTATTGAGGCAATTCAGCGGGGCCTGGATCAGATCGGCCATTATTTTGAAGAAGGAAAATATGGCGTCACCGATCTAATGATGGCCGGGATTATTTTTGAAGAGGTTTTAAAACTGCCCAGCTTAAAACTGATCAATGAGGAATCCGGAGAACCGATTGGCAAAATTCTGCTTTGCACCATCGAACGCGATCTCCATGATATCGGCAAGTCGATTTTCAAGAGTGCCGCCTTAATGTCGAATTTTGAAATCATTGATATGGGAATCAATATCACAGCCCAGGAGATTTTGGAAGAAACGATCAGATCCAAACCGGATGTCATTGCGATCAGCTCAATTTTGGCCGAAGGGGTCCGATATATCAAAGAAGTGAATGAGAAGCTGATCGCCGCCGGGATCAGAGATCAGGTTAAAATCATTGTCGGTGGCCTTTCAACCCATCGTCAGGCGGTTGAATATACCGGTGTCGATGCCTTTGCCAATGATGTTTATGAAGGTGTTAAACAATGCAAAATCTGGATAACTGAAGGAGGAGAGGCTCATTAATCATAAATATGAAGAAATAGCTGAGAATATAAAATATAAAATTCAGAAGAATTTTTATTCAATTAATTCGTCGATCCCTCCCGAAAACACCCTGGCCGACGAGTATGGGGTCAGTCGGATTACTATTCGCAATGCCATTTCAAAGTTGATTGACGAAGGTTATATTTATTCAATCCCCGGCAAGGGCAATTATGTTCTGGAGAAGAATAACGATAAATATCTCATTTCTTTAAAAACCGAGCGGCTTTTAAAGAAGCCGTATCAGCGGGTTGAACTGCTGGGGTCAGAAATTATCAAACCAACCATTGATTTAGTCTACCACCTCAGAATCGCCCCGGATTCCCGGGTTGTTTATATCCGCTGGATTCTGTTGGATGACGAAAAACCGATTGCCTATGATATCCAGTACATTCCTTACTTTCCGGGGATTACAGTTTGGAATGATAATTTCGAATATACCAGCTTTAGTGAAATACTGTCGCAAAAAAATAAACTCTTTCAAATGCGGGGAGAAATGAATGTTTCAGGCATCAATTGTGAGAGGGAAATTGCCGAGATCTTAAAAATACCTGTAGAAACGCCAGTGATGCAGATTACGCAGAAAATCCTGGATGATGATGAGCCAATGGGATTTAGGCAATTGTTTATTAGACGAGAATGGTGCTGCATTCGTGGAACTTCTCATCGGGAATAAAATGGGGTTGTAAATGAAAGTGAAAATATACGAACGGATTGTCAATGATATTCTCGCTGACATTAAAAGTGGTTTGCTCAAACCAAATGAAAAATTGCCGACAAATCAGGAACTTGCCGAAAAATATCAGACCAGCGGGGTGACAGTCCGCAAAAGTTTGGCAACCCTTGTCAATCAAGGATACTTAGTCTCAATTGAGCGGGTCGGAACTTTTGTAAAAGAACGGGAACAGGACCTGTTTTTGGTCAACTTTTCTTTGGAAGGGAACATCAATGAAGAAATAACCGACATCGAGACGGAAGATATTTTAATTTCGATGACCAAAGTCAAAGGTGAGCGCCGGGAAGTTAAAACATTGGAAATCAGACGGATGTATTTTTCCGGTTCAATGCCAGTTGGCTACAGTATTGACGCCTTATATCTGAAAGGCCGCTATATGACAGAAGGCATCGAAAAAAAAGCCGAAAAAAACATCGCCATCATGCATCGGATCTTCAATAGCTATGAAGTAAAAAAAATAATGGAAGTAACAATGGATTATCCTAATAAATATATTTCACATCGGCTTTTAATTGATGAAGATATGCCGATGTTTTGTATCAACATATATTTCGCAACATTGGAAGACCATCCAATTGGGAAAAGAACCTTCTATGTTTTGGGAGAAAATATTGAATTAAAAGGGAAATCATGTTATGAATAGGGAAAATAGCCTTAAATTAAAACAGCGATGCGTTTCAGCTAAAATATGTTAAATCTGAAAAACGATTAAAACAATACCGATGTAGTTTTATTTAGATGTGAATAAGATAATCTCTTTTCAAAGAAAGTAGTGCAGATAACGCATCTGAGACATTCTTTGAGAAGAGCTTTTTTGTTTGTATTTCAATAAAAAAAATATGAATTCTTTTACGATAAAAGATAGGAATTTATGTAATTATGTTATATAATAATGAAATTAAGAAGATAAAGTAAACCTTTACATACAAGTCTTGATTATTTTGCCGCTTTTTTATGGATTGAATAATTGAGCAATCAAGGAGAAATGAGGGAAAGAAGAAATGGAACCAGTAGCTGTTATTATTCTATTGGTGGCTGGTCTCGCGACCGGGATAGGAATACTCTTTGTTTTATTGTATAACAGCAATAAAAATCTGAAGAATCTAAAAATTGAAAATAGTAATATCATTGAGATCCGGGACACCTTTAGTAATATCGAAGACAGCATCATTACGTTAAAAGATGAAAACCTGAAATATATGTTTGTCAATGAAGCGGCCGAAAACTATTATCAAAAGCCCGCCAAGGATATTATTGGGAAGGATGATTTAATTCTGGGCAAGGATCAGTTTGGTGAAGATATTACATTAACTGATCGACAGGTTATTGATAGCGGTGAAATTCTCAATTATGAGGTAAAATGTAAAAATCGGATTTATAAGGTAAAAAAATTTCCGGTGAAAATAAAAAACGATAAGATCGGGATAGGAGCCTATATCAGAGAAGTTACAGATGAACTAAAACTACTTAAAAAGCAGGAAAAAGTCCTCTTTCGAAACAAAATTCTGGTCAATGTGTTGAGCAAAAGCTTCAGAAATGATCAGAAGCAGTTGGACTACGTCCTCCACGAGGCTCTTAAATTAACAGAGACTGCCTTTGGTTATATCTACATCTATGACGAAGCAAAAGAAGAATTTACCATTAACTCCTGGTCAAAAGGGTTAATGGAACATTGCCATGCAGTTGAGCAGCCTTTAAAATATCATTTGGCTGAAAATGGCCTGTGGGGGGAAGCCATTCAACTAAGGAAGCCAGTTATTATTAATGATTATCAGGCAGATAGTCGTTTAAAAGAACGACTGCCAGAAGGACACATAAAACTGATAAATTTTATGACGGTACCATTGATTGTCGATGGGAAAGTATTGGCGGTGGCCGGTTTTGGCAATAAGAAGGGTGATTTTGATGATAATGATGTTTATGAAATCACCGTGTTGATAAATGGGGTCTGGAGCAATATGGAACGACGCGCCGTTCAGGAAAAACTGTTTAAAGAACGCAGTAAGTATTTGCAAACCTTGATTTCCATCGGCGATGGTGTTATGGTGGTTGATCCCGACGGAAAAATCGAAATGTTAAATAAGATCGCCCAGCATTTGACCGGCTGGTCCATGGAAGCGGCAGAAGGCCGACATTATAAAGAGGTTTTTGTGTTATCACATGATGATAGCGTCGGCGAAATTATCGATCCCATAGAAAAGGTTATGGAGACTGATGCGATTCAGGAACTCAAAAATCATGCGTTGCTCATTTCAAAATATGGGACGATCTATCATCTCGAAGACAGTGCAGCACCGATCAAGGATGAAAATGGAATGACCATCGGGGTGGTGCTGGTTTTTAGAGATGTCACCGAAAAGAAACAACAGCAAAGAGCAATTGAGTATCTCAGCTTTCATGACGCCTTGACCGGGTTATATAATCGACGTTTTTTAGAAGAAGAGTTACTGCGGTTGGATACGGTCAGAAACCTGCCCATTTCAATTATTATGGGAGATGTTAATGGCCTGAAGTTAACCAATGACATTTTTGGCCATGCCCATGGGGATATTTTTCTCAAAAAAATAGCTGAGGTCATGAAAAGAATTTGTCGGTCAGATGATATCATTGCCCGTTGGGGCGGCGACGAGTTTGTGATTCTATTGCCCCAAACAACCAGCCAGCAGGCAAGTCAGATTATGAACCGCATAAAAATTGAGTTTGCCAGAGATGGGATTAAAGTCATAAAAGGCAATATTTCGCTTGGCTGCGATGTAAAAACGTCCATGGATCAAAGCATTATGGCGTGTCTGGAGTCGGCCGAAGAAAAAATGTATGCGGCCAAAATTCTGGAACGGGATGATTTTAAAAGCACTACCCTGGATTCCATTATCACCACCCTGCAAAGTGATAGTCCGCGGGAAGAGGAACATGCTCTCCGGGTGAGCCAATGGTGTCATGATTTAGGCGTGAGTATGGAGCTTCCCCACGTCAAAATAAGAAGGCTGAAACTAGCGGGCTATTTTCACGATATCGGTAAAATTATCTTGGATAAAGATTTGCTGGATCAAAACAGTGAGCTCAGTGAAGAAGAATGGATTGAAATAAAGAAGCATCCCATCGTGGGATATCGCATTCTTAATGCCTTTGATGATACCATGTCGTTAGCTGATGCAGTGCTTCATCACCACGAAAGATGGGATGGAACGGGGTATCCCAAAGGACTTAAAGGTCAAGAAATACCCTTTTTGGCAAGAGTCGTGGCGGTTGCCAATTGCTATGATCGACTGAGTCAAAATTTAGTGGCAGAAGCGTCAGTATCTAAACGGAATCCGCTGATGGAGCTTAAAAAATTAGACGGCCAACTTGATCCAGAAATCACCCGGGAATTTATAAAAATGATCGAAGATCCACCAGCATAAAATTTAAAAAAGTAATCACAGAAATTTAGTTAACATTATCATAGTTAAAAAGCATCTGAGCTATGCATGAAAATCATCATGGCTTGGACGCTTTTTATTTGGCTTCAAATCGATTTAAATTGGAGCAGCGATTACAGAATTACAATAAATTTGGCCCATTGATTGAGTTCACTTTTTACTTTGATCTTGCCCTTGTGTTCGTCCACAATCGATTTGGCAATGGCAAGTCCCAATCCGTAGCCACCAGTTTCTTTGGAGCGAGATTCGTCGTAGCGGTAAAAACGTTCGAATATCTTAGTTTGTTGATCTTCGGGAATGCCTGCGCCGGAATTAAACACCTCTAAGTGGATCTTATCCCCGGCTTTTTTTACGGTAACCTCCACCAGACCCTGATCATCGGCATGTTTGATGGCATTGTCAATCAGTATGGCCGCCACCTGTTTTATTTTATCAATATCACCGATAAAGCGAAGGCCCGACTCGATGTTTAATTGATAACGCTTGTTTTCTTCAAAGGCGGTACTTTCAAAGGTTAGGGCGATGCTTAAAACCGCATTGCTTAAATCGAATTCTGAGAAAACTGGTTTGCACGCCATACTATCTAGTTTAGCCAGCGTAAGCAGGTTATTAACCAACCCGTTCATCCGGGTAGATTCGGATTGAATATAGGAAAGATATTTATTTACCCCAATATCATCTTCCAGAACATCGGCGTTGACACTGATCACCGAAAGTGGGGTTTTTAGCTCATGACTGGCATCAGAGATAAAACGTTTTTGCTTTTCGAAAGCCTCTTCAACTGGCCGCACCATCAGATTGGCGAGAAACAAGGAAATAAAGAAAAGGACGAACATGCTGATGCCGCCAATAATTAGCGAGGTGGTGATCAGACGATCCATCATTTCATTTGAAATCCGCTGATCGACAAATACAAGGATTTGACCATAGGGTTTTTCGGCCACCAGGTAGCGGTAGCCATCTTGGGAACCGGAATCTTTACCGCCTGCCAATACGGCAGTCATCAGGCTAGCCATTTCTTGCGATAATTCAGAAAGGTCAGGGCTGCCGTTAACAGCTATCAGTGTTTGGGCGGGATCCAGCTTGATTGAGAAGGTCCGCTCCCGTTCATAAGCGCCAGGTGGAATGGGGTTGGCAGCATTCGGTGCGACCGGGGGATCTTGAGGAATGATACCATCGTTGTCAACCAGAGATTTTAGCAGCGCAGTGCTTTGGCGTTCATTAGACTGATAATTAAAATAATTGATGGAGCCAATAATCAAAATAAACACCAGCGATAAAATAATCATGATCGTGGCGACAAAGCGAATTTTTAGTTTTTTTAGCATCAGTTTCGTTTACTCACTTTCGGTCATTTCCAGATAATAGCCAATCCCACGATTCACCTTAATTTGAACCGCTGATCCCACAAAAATAATTTTCTTTCGGACAAAAGAAACATAAACCTCAACGTTATTATATTCGGCTTCAGAATCAAAGCCCCAGACCTTTTCAATCAATTGCTCTTTTGAAATAATTTGCTTGGGATTAAGCATTAGCGTTTCTAACAATACAAACTCTTTTAAACCAAGTTTAACAGAGGCTGAATCGCAATGGATTTCTCGGGTTCTTTTTTTTAGATTCAAATCGCCAAAGCTTAGATCC
This sequence comes from Acetobacterium woodii, assembly GCA_016213825.1. Classification (GTDB taxonomy): domain Bacteria; phylum Bacillota; class Clostridia; order Eubacteriales; family Eubacteriaceae; genus Acetobacterium; species Acetobacterium woodii_A. The sequence goes on from JACQZP010000036.1 coordinate 36,105, forward strand.
TGACTGGTTATTTCGCCTTTTCGTCTTGTCATAGCCCGGACCCGGGCCAGTAGTTCCCCAGTCTGAAAAGGCTTAGTCAGATAATCATCGGCGCCACAGTCCAATCCGGCAATTTTATCTTCCAGTTCAGACTTGGCCGTGAGCATTAAAACCGGGGTTTCAATCTGGGCTTTTCGCAGTTCTTTTAAAACCTCAAGACCGTTTCTTTTCGGCAGCATAATATCCAGAATGATCACATCATAAATTCCGGTGAGGGCATAATCCAAACCACTGACACCGTCCATCAGGGCATCCACACAATAGTTTTCCTTCGTGAAAATCGCTTTGAGTGCATCCACCAGTCCTGATTCATCTTCCACAAGCAGTATCCTCATCGTAAAACACCTCGATTCCCAAATTCTAACTATTATTGTATCATCTTAAGTTGAATGAATCTTGAACTTTGGCTTAAGAATTTTTTAGTTCAATCTTTTTTCAAGGTTGTAACACTATCATACCCAATGTTAAGAACCTATTAAATTGAGATGAGAAGGAGGTTAAACCATGAAATTCAGACATGAGCACAAGCATTATATCAATTACATGGATTATCTGGTAATTCAGAGTAAGCTCAAAGCGATTATGAAACCAGACGCCAATACCAATGCTGACGGCGAATATCAAATCAGAAGTTTATATTTTGATGATTATAATGACACCGCCTTGAAGGATAAGATCAATGGCATTAATTACCGGGAAAAGTTTCGAATCCGCTGTTACAACAATAATTTTGATTATATCAATCTGGAGAAAAAGAGCAAAATCAACGGCCTTTGCACCAAGATCAAAGCACCGATTTCAAAAGTGCAGACCGAAGCCATTCTCAGCGGTAAAACGGAGTGGATGGCAAGTAGTGGTGAGCCGTTGATAGTGGAGCTGTATACAAAAATGAAATCCGGACAGCTCAGGCCCAAAACGATTGTTGATTATAACCGGGAAGCCTATGTTTACGGGCCGGGAAACGTACGCGTGACCATTGACAAAAATATCCGCACCGGGCTTTTCAGCACCGATCTGTTCAATGAAAAGCTGCCCACTGTTTCAGCCGGTGAAGCACTGATTTTGCTGGAAATAAAATATGATAATTTTATCCCGGAAGTTATTTCAAATATCATTCAGTTGGACGGCCGCCGCCGAACCGCTTATTCAAAATATGCTGCCAGCCGAATTTTTAGTTAATAAAATACGAAACAACAAGGAGATGCGTTAATGACGTTTAATGAGATTTTCAAATCAAATTTTTTGGAAAATGTAACATCGGTATCGATTATTGATATGCTGATTGCCTTGGCTCTAGCTTTTGGAATTGGCACATTTGTTTATCTGATTCATAAAAAGACTTATAAAGGGGTTATGTATTCAACTGGATTTGGGGTAACGCTCATCGCCCTTTCGATGATTACCACCTTTGTCATGCTGGCTATCACCAGCAATGTGGTGCTTTCGTTGGGAATGGTTGGGGCGCTCTCGATTGTCCGTTTCCGAACGGCTGTTAAGGAACCCCTGGATATTGCTTTTGTTTTCTGGTCCATTGCTGCCGGGATCGTCCTGGCCGCCGGGATGATTCCGCTGGCGATTATCGGTAGTGTGCTTATTGGCATTATTCTGTTGGTGTTTGTTAATCGAAAACCAACGGATATGCCTTATATCATTGTCGTCAATTGCAATAATCGAGATGCTGAAGCAAAGGTAAAAAGCTTTATCGATGAATATGTTACCAAAAGTATAATCAAAAACAAAACGGTATCAAAAGATGGTATTGAATTGAATATTGAAGTGCGTCTCAAAAATGACAATACCGACTTTATCAACAGCGTGGTGGAGTTGGACGATGTCAACCATGCTGTGCTGGTGAGCTATAACGGCGAATTTGTGAATTGAGAGAGGTGATTTAGGTGACAAATCATAAAAATATCGATCGGATTTGTGCGATCATCGGAGTGGTGACCATTCTAATCGGCTTTGTCTTTTCCTATTATGGAAACGCCATTGGAATTACCGCCGGCACCGCAGATTTGTCCTACGTTACCAAGCTCTTTGATGACAGCCGAGTTCATACCGTTAACATTGAAATCTCAGAAGAAAACTGGAATAGCCTGCAGGAGAATGCCACAAATGAAGAATATGAACTTTGCGATGTAACTGTCGACGGAGAAACCCTTGACAATGTGGCAATCCGCCCCAAGGGGAACTCATCCCTTTCCAGTGTGGCCTCCTCGGATTCTGAACGGTATAGTTTCAAAATCGAATTTGACAAATACAATGACGGCCTCAGCTACCACGGCTTGGATAAACTCAATTTAAACAATATTATCTCCGACAACACCTACCTCAAAGACTATCTGAGTTATGATATGATGAAATACATGGGTGTGGATGCACCGCTGACCTGCTTCGTCAAGGTCTCGGTTAATGGTGAATACTTTGGGCTCTATCTGGCTGTCGAAGGTGTGGAAGAGGCCTTTGTGTCACGAAACTACGGAACCGATGAAGGGACGCTTTATAAACCTGACATCATGGAAATAGGTGGTGATAATGAAGCTGTTGGCGGTGATCGAGAGATGCCGGATATGTCCAATCTGCCAACTATGCCTCAGGGAACTGAGACCACCCAAACTACCGACACAGCCTCGGCAGATGCGACCCAATCCGCGGGGACAAACCAGCAACCAGCTACGGGTCAGGCGCCCAGCGGTTCGCAAAGGCCCAGTGGCGGTCAGCCACCAAACATGAATCAAACTGCTGACACCGCACAAACAACGGAGGATGCTACCGCTCAAACTCAGAATAATAGCCAGATGCCGGACATGAGTCAAATGGGGAATCTATTTGGGGCATCCGGCGATGATGTCGCCCTGATTTATTCAGATGATGAACTCTCAAGTTACGAAAATATCTGGAATGGCGCGATATTTGATGTCACGACCAGTGATAAAGAACGGCTGATCGATTCCATTAAACAATTGAACGAAGGCGAAAATCTGAATGAAGTTGTGGATGTAGAAGAGGTGCTGAAATATTTTGTGGTGCATAACTTTGTGGACAATTACGACAGTTATACCGGTAGCATGAAACACAATTACTATCTGAGAGAAGAAGACGGCCAAATGTCGATAGTGGCCTGGGACTATAACCTGGCCTTCAGTAACTTCATGGGCGGTGTTGGTGGAGAAAATACCACCACCACGGCAACCAATACCGATGAAGCCACAACTTTGGTGAATTATCCTATTGATACCCCGGTATCCGGTACCACCATGGCAGAACGGCCACTGCTCAATGAACTGCTTTCCAACGAAACCTATCTGGCCCAATACCATCAGTATTTTGAAGAGTTTATTGCCGGGTACTTTGAAAGCGGCCGTTGCGCGGAGACGATCGATAAAGCGGTGGCGCTGATATCTGCCGATGTCAATGAAGATCCAACTAAATTCTGCAGCTATGAGGAGTATCAGGAGGGTGTGGCAGTGCTTAAACAATTCTGTGAGCTCAGATCGGAAAGCATCAGCGGACAATTGGATGGTACCATTCCGGCCACCACCACGGGTCAAACCGAACAACCAACGACGCTCATTAATGCCAGCACGCTGAATGTATCGGCGATGGGCAGCAATACCATGGGCGGTGGGATGAACAAGGGCATGGGGATACCGACAAGTCAAACGACCGCGGTAGCCACAAGCGTTGACACAACTGCAAGCGCCCAAACAACCTCCGGAACCGACGGTAAACAGCAGGTTGCTAAAGCCGATGGCGGCGGTCAGCCAGCCGGAAACCGGCCGGGCAGTGATACGACTTCCTCAGCGACGGCCAATCAATCAAGCGATGGTTCCCAGGCAGCAACAGACAGTGCGACTCAGAATGGACAAACCCCCACCATGCCTGGTAATAATACTAACCAGGAAAATAACGGGACGATGCCTACCAATATCGGTGGCACCGTTGACTGGACAGCAATTATCGTAATTGCTGCGTCGGTTCTGCTCTTAGGTGTTGGTATCCTGGTGACAAAGCTGTATAAACGATAAACTGGAACAATTAAGTGTATTTAATGAATAACAATCACTGAAAAGAGGCTGGTATCCATTGTGATCGGGCCTCTTTTCAGAATTGCATCAATTACCTTGATTGGTCAGAGTGGAATTCAAGGGGTTTCACAAAGAAAAGATTGACTTTTATCGCCAATTACCGTATAATCAACAAGCATGAAAAAATTGAAGAAGCAAGTTATTCTACCTTAGGAGAGATGTCTGAGTGGTCGAAGGAGCACGCCTGGAAAGCGTGTGCACGTGTAAGCGTGCCGAGGGTTCGAATCCCTCTCTCTCCGCCATTTAAAAATTGCGTAACACAGCCGTTTGGGGCTGTTTTTTTTGTTCGCAAGGCATGTTGCAGATCTTATGGTCGGAAAGAAAAGCATTTCCGGGCTAATTGGGAAGACAAGCTGTAAGCAAGGAAACAAGGGCGTTTTCGGAGTCTCATAGCAGTTACTGCAACAGCGGAAGCTTTGGAAAAGATAATACAATCCCTGGATGGGATAAACTAAGACTAGCTGTTATTTTAAGGGTATAAGAGAGCTGATATAAAAATTGAAAACTATTCGATCAGAAATGATGTGGAATAGTTTTTTTATTTGATTCAAAAAGTAAAAGCAGAAATTTAGTTAGGTACCTTGACATGATTCGAAATTGATGTATAATGAAATAAAGATAGGTACCTATATAATTGTTAAGGAGAATTATTATGGATGAATTAAGTAACGAACAGAAGCAAAAAGACCTTGTTATTTCAAACGATGAGTTGTTGTTTACCTTGAGTCAGTTCATCAAGCTGTATCAGAGGGGGATGTATCGCGCCAGGCTACCGTATGTGCCTTACCGGGGTCAAAACAGAGTCTTGAAGATTATCGCAGACAATGATGGCCTTAGCCAGAAAGAGCTTGCCGAGCTTCTGGATATTCGCTCTGCATCCACATCCGAACTGCTGAATAAGCTGGAGCGGTCAAACCTGATTATCAGGGAAAAGGATAAAGCAGATAAACGGATCACACATGTTTTTTTATCGGATGAGGGACGTAAAATTGCAAACAGCTCTCAAAGCCAGGGAGATTTTGCGGAAATGATCTTTGGTGGCTTAAATGAGGAGGAAGTGTACACGTTGTATACTATCATGAAGAAACTTTGCGCGATCTTTGAAGCGCAGGCACTTCTTGAGGGGGAAGATTCAGAAAAACCTTTGCCTCCGCACTTGAAGGATGGACATATGCCGCCGCATCCGCCAGAACCTCGACCATTGCCGCCTCATTTGCACAAAGACTCTGCATCCGGGCCACCGGAAGAAGCGCCTCTGCCACCTCATTTAAAAAAATAACAGCGCTTTGCTTACCAGTTCACCCATTCAGAAGATAAATTTCATCGGTTATACAATTGAATAAAGGCCGTGATGTGAAAGTGGCAGACGAATTAGAAGTTTGGGGCTGTACAACGTATAGCCTTAGTTTTGTATGCCCTTTTTTAAAAAAATAATAGCTAAAGACCAGCTAATAAAGGTCAATAATTAATTTCGCGTTTTGTTAGAACTGAGGATTGATAATAAAGGCATAGCCAATAAGCCATGAAAAAATCCGAATGATCAGTCTTAATTAAACAAAAAAATTCGGATAAAGTTTTCGGCCTTCACCCGAACGTTATTCGACAAGGAGGATCTAACATTTGAAAAGAAGCCTATTTATAGTCGGGATCTGGGAAAAAATTTTACATGAAATTACAAGTCACGCGCTTTTTTCAATCTCTCTGATTGCTGCGGTGGTTACTTCATTTTTCAACAGCCCCAAATGGGGTTATATCGATGTTAAAGTGCTTGTCTGCCTGTTTGAGTTGATGCTGATTGTAAAGGCATTGGAAGAATACGGGCTACTCGGGCACTTCGCAGGAAAAATTGCGAACTACTGCAAGAATGAAAGGCGGCTGACAGCGGCTTTGTGTGTCATTACTTTTCTGCTCTCGATGTTTACTACCAACGACGTCGCAGTCCTGACGATTGTCCCAATCCTGGTCGTAATCTCCAGGACGTGTGGCTTTTCCATCACCCTGCCATGTGTTCTGATAACGATCGCTGCGAATCTCGGAAGCAGCACAACCCCGATAGGTAATCCACAGAATCTTTACATTTTTTCGTTCTACAAGATGAATCCAGTATCATTTTTCAGCGTATCCGTTCCCCTATGTCTTGCCAGCCTGCTTTTATTGATGGCGTCAACCCTGTTTATCCGCCCTAAGAAAATTCAGGCGGGGCTGAGCATTCTGCCGGTGACTCAAAAAAAGAGGGCGACGGCATTCCTGCTGCTATTGATACCTGTGATTGTTGGTGTCTTTGGACTGATTCCCTACTCAATTACGTGTGTACTCGTGATACTAACGACAATCGTTTTAAACCGAGCAATACTCTCAAAACTGGATTATCGACTGTTGCTGACTTTTTTGTTTTTATTTGTTGCTGTCGGAAATATCTCTCATATTGCTGTTTTAAAAGAACAAATAGCAGCTCTGGGAACCACGCCTTTAAGAACATATGCGTCGGCACTTTTTCTGAGCCAGATTATCAGTAATGTTCCCAGTACGGTCATGCTTGCACCCTTTACCGTCTATCCGCAGGCATTGTTTTATGGTGCCAATATTGGTGGACTTGGCACGCCCATTGCTTCGCTTGCCAGCATTATTGCGTTTTCGCTTTTTTATCAAGTGTTTCCGCAAAAAAAACTTCAATTCATTGGCACCTTCCTTTTGTATAATTTCATCATGCTCGTTGTTTTAAGTGCGGTGTTTGCCAGTGTCATAATAGCGGTTTAATACGTTAATCCCATACCAACACCAATAATCAGGCTGGAAGTCCCTAAAGTGAGAAACAATCAGCGATGAAAAATGGAAAAGATTTTCATTTTTGAAAAAACAACCCGTTAAAAAGAACAAGATAAACGCAAAAATTCAATATAGATGATTAAAATACACTAAACACGATAAAATAGAATTAATGATGAACTAATAACCTTTAAATATGTCATTTCAATTGGCACGAAACTTGCTTCTTAATTAAAGTTGAAAATATGGACACGAAGCGGAGGTTACAAAATGAAACGGGTTTTGATTAGTTGTGGTGTATTGCGAAAGGAAATTGAGGCATTCCTCAAAGATTCAGATATAGAATGCCGATGGCTAAAGGAGCAGCTGCATAATGAACCGGACAAACTTCATCTGGAAATTCAAGAAGCCATTGATGCGGAGATTGAAGCAGATCTCATCTATCTCAATTACGGATTGTGCGGAAAAGCATTGATTGGAATACAGGCTAAGGGCTGTCCGATTGTAATGCCCAGGGTGGAAGACTGCATTGAAATTATTCTGCATGGCCGCAGCGATGTGGAGGCGTTGCGGTGTACCTCTTATTTTGTATCCCAGGGATGGCTGTGGGGCGAAGATGGCATTGGCTATGAGCACGACCGGATGAAAGAAAAATACGGTGAAAAGAAAGCCCTCCGCATTGCCAGAGTCATGTTTAAAAACTATCAGTATCTGTTGTTTATTCGCACGGGTGTCGAAACAGATGACGATCGACTCAAGTGTGAGGCGATGGCTCAAAAGCTTGGACTGGGGATGCATGAAACCGAAGGAAACATTCTCCTGTTGGAAGAGATGATGAGTGGTGTCAGGGATGACCGGTATATTATGCTTGAACCGGGAGAAGCACTCGTTGAAACGATGTTTCATAATTATTAGATTGGGCAAAAAACACACCGGGCCGGAACACAAGGCAGCTTCGGCGTGTTTTTTTAGTGCCTTGTCTGATCAATTAGCTTCTATTTCGGGAACCGTGATGCCGCCAATGGCTGTCAGATTAGCCATCTGAAAGAAGGTGGCGGTAAAGTATCAGAAGATATCTGGAGCGAGAGTGCTCGAGATTCACTGCTTTATGACGAAAAAAATCTTACTCAGTATTTTTTAAAACAACGCTAACTGCACCGCAAAGACAATAAAAATGGCGCCAAAACCCTGTTGAATCCGCAGAAAGATTTGGGGAGATTGCTTTAAAAACACACTAAAACTGCCAGCCAGAACCCCATAGAGGATAAAAACAATCAACGTCAGTAGCATAAAGAAAAGACCAAGCTGCAGGCCTTGGATGGTGGCGTTTTTGCCGCCGACGATGAATTGGGGGAGGTATGAAAAAAGAAACAGCGTTAGTTTGGGATTAAGCAGATTAATAAAGATGGCCTTTGAAATAATCGCAAGCGGTGTTGCTGAAGTGGTTGCTTCATGTGCTGTTGGACCGGTTTTTGACCGGATCATCCCTAGACCAAGATACAACAGATAGCCAGCGCCAATCCATTTGATCAAGTTAAAGATAGTTGGATTTATTTCCCGGATGAATAAAAGCCCCAGAAGGGTGACGACCAGATGGGGGATGATGCCGAGGGTGCAGCCCAGCGCCGCAAAGAAACTGTCTTTACGACTTCCGGTCAGACCGATTGAAACGGTATAAAGAACGCCGCTTCCGGGAAGTAGTATGACAATCAGTGAAGTGAGAAAAAAAGTAGTTGTGATCATGTTAGATCCTCCCTGGTTTTGATTTTTTTAAATACACAATTGTGTTATAATCATAGCAAAATAAAGTGGTGTTAATAAGAGCCATTTCTGACTAAAAAATCAAAACCACTTTAGGGAGAGCCATGCTGCATATCAGTTTAAACAGAGATCAGGAGGAATCCTTAGCGGAACAGATTTATCACGCCCTCAAGGAATCCATTTTTTCAGGGAATCTGAAAGCAGACGAAAAGCTGCCATCCACCAGGGGGCTTTCCGAGTTTCTTTCGGTGTCCCGCAATGTGGTGATGGAAGCCTATGAACAGCTTTGGGCCGAGGGCTATCTTTATGCAAAGGAGGGCTCCGGCACCTATGTTAGTGACGGGATCTGTTTTGAGCGAAAGGAAATTGCATTCCCGGACAAAGAAACGCCGATCAACGATTTGCTGTTTCCCCCAAAGCGGGTGAACTTTCGTACCGGCGTTCCGGATTTAAATACCATCCCGATTAAACGATGGGGGCAAATCTACAAGTCGGTGACCGAAACCCTGGATGGCACAAGTCTTGACTATCAGAACAGTTTCGGAATGCAGACCTTGAGAAATCAGTTGTCGATCTATTTAAGACGGGTACGGGGCGTTAGCAGTCGGCCAGAAAATATCATGATTGTCAATGGTGCGGCTCAGGCATTCAGTTTATTATCCCGGATGGTGGGGAAAGACGAGGATGTTCTGGTTGAAAATCCCATTAGCCAGGGGATTGTCTATACGCTGAGCAGCTGCGGGATCACAATGAGAACCATTCCGGTTGATGAAAACGGGATTGTGACAGCGGCACTGCCGGAAAAACCACCAAAGTTGATTTTTACAACGCCCAGCCATCAGTTTCCTACCGGTGTGGTGTTGTCCATCAAACGACGGATTGAACTGATTGAGTATGCCCGAAAACACAACTGCCTGATTGTGGAAGATGACTATGACAGTGAATTTCGATATGAAGGTAATCCGATCCAGTCACTCCAGAATCTTGATCCGGATCGGGTTATCTATGTGGGGACCTTTTCGAAGATTCTCTCACCGGCATTGCGAATGGGCTATCTGGTGCTGCCAGAATGTCTGGTGGCGGAAATGCAGAACGAAAAGTATGTGGCAGATATTCATTCGCCAGTGCTTGAGCAGCTAACCTTGGCTAAATTTATTGAAGCGGGATACCTGACCCAGCATATCCGGAAAATGAAGATGATTTATTTAAAACGGCGAAACCATCTGGAAGCCTGTCTCAAACAAAAATTTGGGGATGCTGTTTCAGTAACCGGAACCCGATCTGGAATGCATCTAGTTGCGGCTTTTAAGTCGATTGTGTTTGATGCAGAACTTAAGAAAGCGCTAAATGAAAAACAGATTCTTGTGACGACCCTGGGAGATTATTTTCTGGATGATGGCGGAAATTCTGCGCAGGCCAAAAAAGCCAGTGACCAGGCATTAGTGATAGGCTATGGTAACAACGATTTAAGGGCGATTGAGGAAGGTGTTGCCGGCATCGCTCAGGTAGTGAACGCGTTTAAGCGGAGCAAGGTTTAGAAGCGAGGGTAAAACTGAGCACATGATAATGACCCATTCGGATAACAGCTGGCAGCATCTAGAAGTTGTCAGACAATGGCGCTTTTTATTCCAAAAATCGTAATAGTTATAGAACTGATTTTATTCCTTATATGATCAAGTTCAGCGCAGCTTTGGTTTGACCCGGATTTGAATCAGATTCTTCACATCGTCTAAAACCCTTTCGGATGTGACCGGGATCATTAGCCAGCGGCCGCCGGCTGCAAAGCGGGTCTTGGCAAACAGGGCTTGAATTTCGTCACTGGCCTGGGGTAGATAAGCCTCAGTTTCGGTTATTTCTTTGTTTCCGATTACCACCAGGGCGATAAAATAATTATCCATGGGGTAGAGGACACAAAGGGACTTTCCGCTTTTTCGATACTTTAGGTTCCAGCCTTTTTGGGCGGAACAGCGACTATAATTCATGATCGGTTTGATTTGATAAACGTCTTCAATAAAGCTCTGAAGTTCAACCCAGAGCGGATTATCGACGAATCGGATCATGTCATCCAGTGTTGGCTCATTGTTTTGTTCAAAATATTGACTCCATTCCATTGAGTAACCTCCAAATATAAATGATTTTAATTAGAATTTATCACCTTATTATAGGGAGGTCAAGTCAATTTTACAAAGAGAACAGAGGCTATAAATAAAACATAACACTGTTTGAGTTAACACAATGCAGTTTAAAAATCAGTCTGCTGAGATTTGTTTTTAAGAAAAACGTAGCGGTCTGCCTGTGAATAGGTGCGGGAAAAAGTATAGCCTAGATCGTTGAAGGCTTTGATATCCTGAGGGCGGGTAATCTGGTTTTCGGCCAGAAATCGTATCATTTCACCCCGGGCCATTTTGCACAGGGTTCCTTTTTCAATAACCTTGTGATTGATTAACTCGCCAAAGCAACAGTTGAGAAAAAAGAAATGCTTTGGAAGGTGAGCAGAAATGGCCTTGCTGTATTCTTTTGAGGCTAAATTCAAGATGAAATCACATTCACCGGTTAGCTGTTGGGTTAGTTTATCCCCCCAAAAAGCGTAGAGATTTTTAAAATGACCCACGCTGAGCCGGGCCTGCATTTCGAGACGGTATTGACGAACACCATCAAATGGCCGCAAAACCCCATAGAATCCCGAAAGGATGCGTAGATGTTTATGAATAAAAGTGAACTGATCGTTATCAAAAACATCTGGGGCCATGTACTGATACTGGATTCCCTGATAAGAAAAAATGGCTGGGGTGAGACCGGACCTCAGATTCATCTGCTGGATTCGCTCAAAATTTTCCAGCGCGATGGCATCATTGCAGGACCACAGGGCTTTTAGTTCCTGATAGTTCATTTGTTTCAAACGTGTTAACAAAACCGCGGTATCTTCTAAAAAGCAAGGCAGCTTGTCAGGAGAAAGGCTGTCGGTATCGAAATTCATGTTTTTAGCAGGAGAAATAATTATTCGCATCAGCTCACTCCAGTTCGTAAGGGGTTTTTAGGATAAATGATTTTTATAATGATTATAAATTATAGCATAAGCAATATCCCGGGTAAAGAATGCTTTTAGCAAGGGCGGTCAAGTAATTTATTTATTAATGGTCTAAAATAAAAGCAAGGGAGGTGAGAAAAATGGAAGAGGCACAGATTCTTCAGGCCGTGCAACGGATGCAGGATTATATCGAAACTAATCTAAACCGAAAGATCACCTTAAAAGAATTAGCCAATGCGGCGGAATACTCGCCCTGGCATGCAGCACGGCTGTTTAAAGAAGTGGTTGGAAAAGCCCCCTTTGATTATATCCGGGCTTTACGGCTTACCGAGGCGGCGCTTTTGCTCCGAGATGGTGAGATGAAAATTGTGGATGTGGCCATGGATTTTGTCTTTGATTCACACGAAGGCTTTACCCGGGCATTTTCCCGGGAATTTGGGATGGCGCCCAGCAAATACGGTCGCCAGACCCCGCCAATCCAATTGTTTATGCCTCAGAAAGTTTTCGATACCTACCGATCCATGCATAAAGGAGAGAAAAAAATGAGTGAAAAACAAATGAATGAACAACAAAATTCTCGAACCGTGTTTGCCCAGGTGATTGAACGACCCGCCCGGAAACTACTTTTAAAACGCGGTGTCAAAGCAACCGAGTATTTTGCCTATTGTGAAGAAGTCGGCTGCGGGATCTGGTCAGTCCTCACCAGTGTCAAAGAAGCCCTGTATGAACCCATCGGGATGTGGCTGCCCAAGCATCTCATCCGAGAAGGCACATCACAGTATGTACAGGGGGTGGAGGTTCCTCTGGATTATGCCAATGTCATTCCCGACGGTTATGAGCTGATTGAGCTGCCCCCCTGCACAATGATGGTGTTTCAGGGTGAACCCTATGACGATACCGATTTTATGGCCGAAATTAATGCAATCTGGGAACATGTCAAACGGTTTGATCCAACCGTTTACGGCTACCAGTGGGCACCGGAAGCAGCACCGCGGTTTCAGTTAATCCCCATGGGCTACCGGGGGTACATTGAGGCCTACCCGGTTAAAACCTTAAACAAAATCTAGTCTGATCCAACACCAACACCAGCCAAGCCGGTTCAAAGCGGAAGAATAACTCTGACGTCTTTGAACTGGCTTTTGTTTTAGACCATGGATTGTTATAAAACACTGGCCTTGCTAGAAATGGCAGTCACGGAATCATCACATTTCCTTTTGATATTTGCTTATTAAATAAAGACCAATAAAATGGTAAATAAGAAACACGATCACCACCGCCAGGGTAACCCATAAAGGTGCGGATATCAGGATGGTAATATAGGCGATACCCATAATCAACCACTGGGTGATGTCCCCGGCTTCAGCCTTTGCCCGATTACGAATTGAGATGTTTCGTTCATCGTTAAAATCTATTAAGGACTGTTTTTCAAGGGCGGGATTTTTGCGTTCCATATGCTTCATGATCAGATTTACAATGCTCATCCCAATGAAACCAGCACCGATTCCGATTAAGCTACCAGCGATGGGCTTCGTAATGGTATCATTAAAAAAGAAGCTTGTGCCAATGCAGCCAACACCGATAATCAGCATGACAACATAAAATGACCGTTTTTTTAACATGGTTTTTCCTCCTCATAAATAAATATTTCTTCAATTGTCATATCAAAAAAGAGAGCGATTTTAAAAGCTAATAAAATCGATGGGTTATATCTCCCATTTTCGAGAGAGCCAATCGTTTGCCGGGATACCTCTAAAGCGGTGGCCAGTTCTTCCTGCTTGATGCCCCGCTGCCTGCGTATTTCTTCCAATCTGTTTTTCAAAGTATTACCTCGCTATCAAAAGAATGGAAAGCGCGCTTTCCATTTATAAGGTATCATAATTGACAGAAAATGTCAAGCTAGCTTTCCATACAAACTGAAATTTTTTAAATAAAACAGCCCACCAATTGAATGACTTAATCAACTGGTGGGCTGTGATGGTATCGGACTATTAGTGAAGTAAACTATTTTTGTTTTAGATAGAAAAATGAAAATCTTAAAAAATAATCGGGTGGTATTATTTTTACTTTGCTGGCTTCCACTCCGAATTCATGCTGAGTTTAAAGTCATTCCACATGAAGGTCATGGTTTTCCAGACAACTCGTTTGGGAATAATTTCGGTCATTCCGGCACCATAGAATTCATACTGAGATTGGCCTTCCCGGTTGGGCCGGTATTCATTCTGAATATAGTCGCTGAGGGTTCCTTCTGAGTAGAGACTGCTATCATAAGTGTTCAAGCCAACTTCGGTGAGATCACCATCGTAAAGAATCGTTCCGTCGCTGTTGGTGAGCATAAAGTTGACATTTTTGCCAATGTTTTCCAGATTGGTTAGGTAAGCGGCAAAATCATAAAGGCGTACCTGAGCCACAATATATCCGGCAATCTGGCCATCTTTCTCGACAGGCGTGACGAACGCCAAAAGCTGTATCGCCGGAGACTGATGATCGGCAATGGTCAAGTCGGTGATAAAAGGCTGTTTATTCAAGCTGATGGCAGGAATGTTTTTATTATAAAGATCAAAGGAAATACCCTTATAATAGGTGGGATAGGCGCTGGTTATCATATTTTCATTATTGACAAAGACCACATTTTTGGCGATCGGGCTATCCTTTGAGATGGCTGCCAACGCGTTTGCGAAGGTTTCGCTGCTTTCGCCAGATTGTTGATAGGCGGTTACCGCCGTTTTAGTGAGCGTTTCAAGATTTGTAAATTCATCATAGATAAAGTTACTGGCCGTGTCCAACCAGGACAACTCCTCGGCGTTAAACTGGCGCAGTTCACCATCGGTCGTAGCCGTTTTTTGGACACCGGGTTCGGTATTGACATAAATCCGCAGCTCAGAGTCAAAGGCCTTTACAGTGTCCCATTTTACTTCTTTTCGCACTGGCTCGTTAGTGCCAGCGGCATTATAGGAATAACTTCCTTCGCCCTGGGCATCAGGGATCATTTTATTTTTAATCAGGGTCTGAAGTTCAACAAAACTGCTATAAATTGGATCGGTCAAAATATTCTTGCCGATTTCGGTCATATTGCTGGTGTAGACATTGGTTCCGTTAGTGTCAATCACGCCAAGCTCCAGATTCTGTCCGATGGCAAGCTTGCTTAGTTCCGCACCAAAGGTATAGGGGTCAATGTAGGCAATTACCCAGCCTCCGTTTTTAATGGGAACTGAAGCGTAGAGATAGGGTGTATCATCGGTGGCCGTGTTGGCTTTAATGACCATTGCCGGGGTGTCGACAAACAGTTCCGGATGACGGTTGATGCTTTTTAAATTGAGACCGATAAAGGGGCTGTCCATCTTGGTAGCAACCTGGGTCACGTTGGAATCGGCATCACATACCAGAATATCGAAGAAATACGGTTTGCTGTTGAGTTGTTCATTCATCAGCGAATAGGCTTTTTCATCACCGACAGGGCTTCGTCCGACGGAAGTTCCGATCTTTTCCAGCATGGCTTGGATCTCGTCCATTTCTTTTTGCAGTGCGGACGTTGCATTTGAAAGGGTATCGGGATTGCCTTTGGTGGCGCCTGTTGGGGTACAGCCGGTTAATAGCAGTGTTAAGATAAGTAATAGGGGCAGCAGTTTTCTTTTCATCACTGGGGGGCACTCCTTTGGTTATGATTTGCTTAGCAAAGAATGAATGTGCTTCACATAAGTTTATTTAATTATTGTATCACATTCCCGATTCATTTTGAATTAAAAATCAATTTGAAATGAACTAAAAAGCAGGAAGGATGAATCCCCCAAAAGGCAAACCATCACTTAGATTGTCTTTCGGTAAGATAATAAATAAACCCGATCACTGGCATAAGTAGCCCAATGATAGAGGCCAGTGCCCAACTGCCCTGGGCGTAGGACCATCCCCCCAGGGCGGAGCCAATCGCACCACCGGCAAAGAAAACCGCCATGAAGACCCCGTTGACCCGGCCACGTATTTCATCTCCGAGGGCATAAATAGCCTGTTGACCGAGGACCAGATTTCCGGAAACCGCCATGTCCAGTAAAATTGCCGACAGACCGAAGAGTCCCAGTGAAACAACCAAATGATCAGCAAAAATATGGGTCAAGGCAAATGCGGATACTGCCGTTATAAAGGCAATGCCGGTAAGTTGTCGGCTTAGGCCTTTGTCAGCAAGCCGGCCGGCAATGGGTGCGGCAATGGCTCCAGCAACACCTGCCAAAGCAAATATGGCAATCCCCATTTGTGATAGTTGAAAATGTTTAGCAAGCCATAGAGGAACAACCGTCCAGAATAAGCTGAAACTTCCGAATAGACAGGCCTGATAAAGGGCTCTTCGGCGTAGGATGGTCTTGCTTATAAAAAGTTGGCTGAGTGATTTTAAAGTTTCGCCATAGGTCTCTTTGGGTTCGGGTTTCCGCTTTGGAAGTAAACGGACTAAGACTAGGATTAGGAGTCCCATCAGTATCGCCGAAATCAGAAATACCGTTTGCCAGCCCCAAAAAGCGGTGATCAGACTGGATGCTGGCCGTGCCAGCATAATGCCCAACAACAGGCCGCTCATAACATTGCCGACCATCTGTCCGCGTTGTTTTTCTGGTGCCAGATGGGCAGCCAGCGGCACCAGAATTTGGGCAGCCACCGAGCCAGTACCAATTAAGATTGCCGCGATAAAAAAGACAGGCGGCGTTTTTGAAAAAGATGCTAAACAGAGACCGGAAATAGCAACGATTAAAGTTGTGGCAATGAGCTTTCGGTTTTCCAGCAAATCACTCAAAGGGACAATAAATAGAAGCCCCAGAACATAACCGATTTGAGTCATTGTTACAATTAATCCGGATGCATTGGCAGAGATGCCGGTATCACGACTGATTAGCCCAACCAAGGGTTGTGCATAATAGAGGTTTGCGACAATTAACCCACAGGCAGTGGCCATCAATAACGTGAGCCAGGTGGGGATGGCTTTTTCAAAGGTGTTTAATTTTCTAGACATAATCATTCCTCCATATAAAACTGAACGTTTAGTATATAAACATAATAGCCGTTCAGTTTGTTTTTGTCAACCCTTTCATAAAATAAAAAAAATGATATAATAAACGTATAGTTTTGTTAATTGAGGAGAATCGATATGGAGAAAAAAACAGGACGCCCTCGTAGTGAGGAAACTAGAAAATCCGTTATTTCTGCCGCATATGAGCTGTTGCTGGAAAATGGATTCAAAGCCGTAACCGTTGATGGCATTGCCCTGCGGTCTGGGGTAAGCAAGGCTACCATTTATAAATGGTGGCCGAATAAGGCCGCAGTTGTACTTGATGCCTTCTTTGAAATAACCGAAATCATGCTTCAGGTACCAGATACAGGGTCAGTGAAAGAAGATCTGTTTATCCAAGTGAATAGTTTGGCTTCATTTTTAACCAGTGATAAGGGGCGGGTTATTACTGAATTTATTGGAGAGGGTCAGTTTGATAAGAACATTGCCCAAGAATATCGCAAACGATATTTTGTTCCCCGTCGGCTTATATCAAAAGAAATTATTGATCGTGGTATTATCAGAGGTGAACTGAGAAAAGATATTGATATTGATCTTGTCATCGATCTCATCTTTGCACCGTTGTTTTATCGCTTGTTAATTACTGATAAACCGTTGGAATCCGCGTATATCAGGGAAGTTGTTACTTATGGCTTGATGGGCTTTGAATGATCGATAACTTGGATTAAAAAACTGAGGAGTAAAAAGATCCCTTACTGAAAATTGATGATCTTAGGTTTCAAGTAAGGCTGGCTTTATGAAGAAGACTGAGGATGTTCGGGTTTATTATTTGAGTCCTACACATCCTCTGGCGGTCTCAGGATAGCGCGTTTTGCTTTTGAGAGGAAAGTCGTCCAAAAGATAAATAATTATTCAGCATCCTCAAAATATTTTATCAAATGCTTATAATAACCCTTTGATTTTTCGGTGACATAGTTCCCGTTAATCTGAGGGTTATTTAATAGTTGATCAATATTGAATCCACCGGTGTAAGGGTCTAACACACAGCCAGTCAGATGTCTGGCTTTTATGGCGTGATTGGGACAGGCGTAAATACAGCGCATACACCAAATGCAGTTGGAGCCAAAACAGATTTGACCATCCGCTTCGGAAATATTATTGGTTGGGCAGTCACGAACGCATTTTTTGCAGCGGTTGCAGTTAGCAGAAGCAGCCAGCCCTTTAGCAAAGTATTGGGCGCCATAATGTTCTTCTCCATAGTAAAGAAACCGGAGCAATTTGCTTAGAACCCCATTTATTTTTAAGTGCTGCTCCTGTGTATTGATGGTATCCGCAACTATTTTGTCGACTTTTTTCACGGCCGCTTGGTACAACTGTTTATTCAACTGATCGTCATATTTAATATACCAGTTACAGGGCATGGCGATGATTGAATTATGGAATACCCGGTAGCCCTTTGCTTCCATTGCCTGAATGACTGCAGCAGAGGCACCTTGGTTAAGATAGTGCGGAGAAGAGGCAGTTTTGAAGATAAACGCTTTCTTTTCCGGGCAGTGCGGCAACATCTGGGCAAACAGATCAGTAATGCCCGAAGCGCCAAACCCCAGAACGGGATGCCCCACCCCAATCATATCAAAATCATTGATGACGAATGGTTTTTTATGAGTCACAATATCCTCAATCCTGAATAATTCAACTTCTATTTGTTTTCGTTCATATGATTTAGATAACAACTTGGCAATAATTTCAGTATTACCGGTACCTGAAAAGTAGAAAATCCCGATTCGTTTCATTTCAATAGTCCTTCCTGGTTATCGAACCCTAAATCTTATGAATTAATACCGAATTGATAAATTTATCCTCAAAATCTCCGATAACAGCATCAAGCTCAAGGTTGTCGTTCATTACCAGATAAGACAAGACACCATCTAATGCGGACATCAGGGTTATTGCGCTTGCTCCGGTGTTGTGTTGAGCCAATTGGCTGCTGCTGATGCCTCTTTCGTAGAGTGTTTTTAAAAAAGCGATCATATGGTTATAGTAATCTTCATAGATTTTCCACATTTCCGGTGATGAAATAGCTTTAATCATGGTCAGAAAGAAAAAAGTGAGTTCCTTCTTGTGGGCCAACCAGTAACTGATATAGTTCCTGATGTAGCAGCGAATGCCAGCTACCGGGTCGGGATTTTCGGCAGCGAGGCGGACATATTCATAAATGGGTTCATTTAATTTCTCATTGGCGTAATATAAAATTTCATCTTTGCTGCTAAAATGATGGTATAAGCCACCCTTGCTGATTTGTGCGCTTTTGGCAATCGCCTCCATGGATGCACCTTCATAACCCTTATCAAGAAAAATCGCGACAGCTGCATTCACGATGTCATCCATTCGTTTTTCCTTTGCTTCCCATTTAGCCATAAAATCTCCTCCTTAAAAAACCGACCGTCGGTTTTATTTTAAGGCGATTCGTTGATTTTGTCAAGATTGTTTTTAAAAAAGCGGCAATTGATGACTTTATCAAAATGATTGAAAGCGGTGTCGCTAACGCTAAGGTCAGAATTTAAAATGGGTAATTAAAACAAATCCGCTAAAATAAAAAATAGATTATCCCAGAAGTATCGTATTTTGGATCTTGATCATTGGGACAATCGCAATTTAGAAGTAGCTCTACTGACTTGAAAGGCGTATAATAAAAACATCGTGCAAGCCTCGTTTTTAGTGAGAATGGCATAGATAAGATTATTAAATTTAAACAGGAGGATAATGTTGGATAACTTTGTTGTACATGAAATGATCGAAAAGCTTAAACATAAATACATGAAATTGTGGTGGAATACAAATAAAAGTTTTCCGGTTTTAGACGAAGAAATTAGTGTTAAAGAAAAAAAGATGCACGAAAAAATAACGAATCAGTTTACCAATGAGCTTTTTTCGCATCTCAAGCAATGCCCTAAAAATGAAGCGCAACGAGTTGAGTGGAAGAATGCATTAGCGGCGATGATCAGAAATTTTGGACATCAGCTGGGCATTAATGAAGATGCAGTTAATGAGGATTTCGCAAAAGAGCTGCCGCTTATAACACATACGTTTATTTCCAATGTTAATGCATTTAATCCCGATATGCAATTGGATAAGATGATGCAGGCTCTCAGAAATGCCTGGATCATGAATCTGCTCCAGGTGCTCTTTAAGATCAAGGTAGAATATACCCCTTCAGTTTTTGCATATAGCATGCTTTATCCTTACACCGATAATTATTTAGACAATAACGAAGTATCCTTTGAAGATAAAAAGCAGATCAGCAAACTATTCAGATCCCGATTACAAGGGGAACAATTAGAACCCAACAACGCCTATGAAGAGGCGTTATTTAATTTAGTCGGCATGATCGAGAGTCAGTATTCCAGAGAAGCTCATAACGAATTGTATGAAAGCCTTTTGTGCATCCATGATGCGCAATGCAACAGCCTGTCACGAAATAATGAAATGAGTTCACCTTATGAAAAGGATGTTTTAGGAATAAGCGCTGAAAAAGGTGGCGCTTCAGTACTGGCGGATGCCTATTTAGTTAATGGCCAACTGTCAGAAGCTCAGGTGGAGTTTGCCTTTGCTTATGGGGTACTGCTGCAATTGTGTGATGACTTACAGGATGCCAAAGAAGATTTGAATAACGGGCAGATGACCGTTTTTTCGGTAACATTAGAAAAATGGCCATTAGATAATCTAACCAATGCACTATTTGATTTTGCGAATAAAATAATGGCGGATTTATATACGAACCTTGAACATCAGGAGTCCGATAAAATGAAAACCTTCTTAAAGAAAAACCTGACCCTATTGATTTTTGAGGCAATTTCTCAAAACCATGTGTTTTATAGTAAAGAGTACATTAAAGCCATCGAAAAATATGTGCCATTCAGAATGGCATATACAAGAAAACTTTATAAAAAGCTGAAGAAAAAATATTCGAAGTTTGTAAGTATTGAAGGATATACTATTGACGATGTGATATTAATGGCAACAGAAATTGCTGAATTTTGAACCTTCGATCCATTTTTCTATGCTTTTCTATTATATTGGCAAAAACCAAGTGCTGTGATAGATTTGGGGCGAGTATTAAATTGAATGATCAGCCATCATCATAATTGTTTAAACAAAATATAATAATTGAAGGTTACAATCATAACAATATTATTTTTTAAGAGGTTGAGGTGTAATAAAATTGAACCCATATTCAGTATTGGGAGTTGCTCATGATGCCAGTGATGAGGAAGTCACAAAAGCATATAAAAAACTGGCGAAAAAATATCATCCGGATTTAAATCCAGGTAATCAGGAATCGGCAGCAAAAATGAGCGAGATCAATGCCGCCTATGATTTGATAAAAAGTGGTAAAGCAAACTATGCCTACGGAAATGCCTATGGAACAAGCAGTAATCCGGCTGGTCAAACGTATCAGGGCAGACCCGCCTATGAACCGTTTGGTTATGGTTCTCGACAGTCAGATACCTTTGAAGGGTTTGATCCTTTTGAATGGATTTTTGGTGCCTATGCCAATCAGAACCGTCGATACAGTTTTGATACAGCGGTCAGCTATATCAATCAGGGCGATTATCGGGAAGCCTTAAATGTTTTAAATCATCTTTCCGATCGCAGTGCCAAGTGGTATTATTACAGTGCCATTGCCAATTATGGTATTGGCAATCGGGCAGATGCCATTTATCAGGTAAAAATAGCGGTGGAAATGGAACCGGATAATGAAGAGTACCAACATGTATTGAGTCAGATGGAAAAACCTAAACGTGGCTTTGGCGGACGTTCGTCATCATTCTCACCAATTGGCACGATTTTAAAATTGTTTCTGGGATTCTATATGGTTCAGTTTTTGCTTTCTTTTTTAGGTTTTATATTTTAGAATCAGTGTGTAGTGATTAGGAGAAAAACAAATGGAAAGTTTGAAAAGTAAGTTAGTAAAATTTATGACTGGCCGTTACGGTGCCGATCAGCTTTATTATGCCATGTTGGTATTGGTGGTGGGGCTGATACTGGTAAATATGCTGGTTGATTCAGTGATTCTGATGGGTGTGTCCAATGCCATTCTGCTGTTGTTGATCTTTAGAAGCTTTTCCCGAAACATCAGCAAGCGTCGGGTGGAAAATGACAAGTTTTTAAAAATCTGGAATCCGATCAAAAGAGAAGTTAAACTATTATTTCGACGGTTCAAAGAAATTGGCGTCCATCGCTACCGTAAATGTCCAAGTTGTAAAAAGATGTTACGGCTGCCAATTAAGCGGGGCAAACACATGGTGAAATGCCCAACGTGTCAGGAAAAATTTGAAGTACGAGTGATTGTGTAACCAGAAAAAATATGAGTGCAATAAAGAATTTATGATACAGGCCTTCGGGTCTGTATTTTTTTCGGGAAGCGGTTTTTATATTGCCAGAAATAATCGGCTAGTTTAATAATTATCGCAATTGATTTATTTTTTCTGCCCTAAATAGCTTAAACCGCTTGACTATACAGTACCGGTATAGTTTATGATAAAGATAACTATTCTCAAAATTTATCGCAAGTTCGGAGGGATCAGCAATGACCTATTTAATCCAATTTTTAAAAGAAAAGAAAGGCATGCTGTTTTTAATTATCCTGGCAACGGTGATCCAGTCCTTTAGTATGTTGGCGGTGCCCTATTTCGCAGCAAAAATCATTGACATTGGGATCATCAAAAAAGATCTGATGGCAATTGTATCATTGGGTTTGCAAATGTTGGCGGCGGTGTGGGTATCGGCGCTTATTTCTTTATGGGCCAGTTATATGTGTGCCGATTTGGCGGCGCTTTCAGGAAAATATTTACGGGATCGGATTTTTGATAAAACGCAGATCCTGTCGATCCGCGATTTTAATCGCTTCAGCACCGCTTCGATGATTACCCGGGCCACCGGCGATATCACGGTGATCCAGCAAACGGTGATCATGTTTGCCCAAATGATTCTGCCGGCACCGATTGTTGCCATAACCGCGATCATCATGACAATGGCCGTCAGTCCAATACTGGTGGCGATTCCCATTATTGCCATGGTGGTGTTCATCAGCGTGATTTATTATTTGTTCAGAAAAGCCAGTCCCATCTCCAAAACCATCCAAAAGCGGCTGGATATCATTAACCGGATCATGGGAGAAGCCATTACCGGCGTCCGGGTGATTCGCGCTTTTGATAATTCGGAATACGAAAGAGAACGAACCAATGAGGCCTTTTTAGACTATGCCGATAATGTCATTCGTTTAAACCGGACCTTTGCCGTGTTTAGTCCGCTGATCTGGGCAGTTGTCGGGATCAGCATGGTCGCAGTATTGTGGTTTGGCAGCTTTCTGGTGCTCAATGGTGAAATTCAGGTGGGGGGCATCATCGCCGTTTCAGAATATACCATTCTGTTGCTGATTTCACTGATCATGTCGTCCATGGTGATCGTGATGCTGCCAAAAATGAAAGCGTGTCTGGACCGAACCCAGGAGGTTCTCGATACGATTCCGGAAATCGGGGATGAAAAAGCAGCAACGGCCTTGGGAAATCCAAACAACCCGGCAAAAATTGTCTTCAATCAGGTCAGCTTTTCTTATCGGGGGGCAGAGGAGCCGGTTTTGCAGGGTATCAGTTTTTCGTGTGAGCAGGGGAAAACCACCGCCATTATTGGTGGCACCGGGTCGGGCAAGAGTACCATTGCCAGTCTGATGCTGCGTCTCTATGATGTAGCCAGCGGGGAAATCACCCTGGAAGGGGTGGATATCCGCCAAATGACCCAGCATGATCTGCGGGAACAGATTAGCTATGTACCCCAGAAGGCGATTCTCTTTAGCGGTACCATTGCTGACAATCTGCGGATGGGAAACCGCCAGGCGATCCAGGCAGAATTGGAACACGCCGCCAGGATTGCCCAGGCCCATGACTTTATTATCGGGATGGAAGATGGCTATGAGCGATCCGTGGCTCAGGGTGGTACCAATTTTTCCGGCGGTCAGAAGCAACGGCTGTGCATTGCCCGGACACTGGTAAAAAAAGCGCCGGTTTATATTTTTGATGACAGTTTTTCGGCGCTGGATTTTAAAACCGATGCCACCTTGCGAAAAGCACTGAAAAAAGAAATGTCAGATGCTGCGGTGGTGATTGTCGCCCAACGAATCAGCACCATTATGGATGCCGATCAGATTATCGTACTGGAGGCTGGCCGGATGGCTGGAATCGGCAGGCATTCCGAACTGATCAAAAGCTGCCCGGTTTATCAGGAAATTGTCGCTTCTCAGTTTACTGAAAAGGAGGCCGATCAAATATGAAGAAACAGCGAAAGAAACCGCAGAAGGAAAATCAAAAAGCGTTTAATCCCGCCGATTTGGCCGAAATGGAAGATATGCCCAAAAATTCCAAGGCAACCGCCAGACGATTAATGGGGCTGCTGCTGAAACAAAAGAGGGCCTTACTGATTATTCTGCTGGCGGCAGTGGTCAGCAATGCCATGTTTGCGCTCTCACCAATTGTTATGGGGAAAGCCCTGGACCAGCTGATTCAGGTCATCAGTACCAATGGTCTTGGTGGCAGTTTTGAACAGCTGGCGGGGATCCTGGGGCTGCCGGTATTATTATTGCTCCTGGCCTATCTTATCGGGGCGGTGTTTTCCTTTCTGCAGGAATACACCATGGCCAGTGTCGGCGAAAAGCTGGCGTTATCGCTACGGGAGAAAATAAGTGAAAAAATCACCAGATTGCCACTTCACTATTATGATGCCAATGAAACCGGGCAAATTTTAAGCCGGACTACCAATGATCCGGATAAGATTGCCGAAGTTTTAAAAACCGGGGCGTTACAGTTTGTCAACGCGGTGTGTAACCTGGTTTTCACGGTTGTCATTATGTTTGTCCTCAGTCCAATCATGGCTGTGATCATTATTGCAACCATGTCGCTAAGCGTTTTTGCGACTAAATGGATTTCCGAAAAAACTCTGGCGATTTTCTATGAAAATCAGAAGGTACTCGGCGAACTTAACGGAAAAATCGAAGAATATTATACCGGTAATCTGATTATTAAAAGCTTTAACCAACAGGAACAGGTCATTCAAACTGAACGGGAGTTAAGCGACCGGCAGTATCAGGCCAATAAAAAATCACAATTTGTTATCTATGCCATTTATCCGGCGATTCGTTTTCTTACCCAGCTGAGTTTTGTGGTAACTGCCATTGTCGGCGGCGTCTTTGCCATTAATGGCACGATGACAATTGGGACGGTGCAGGCCTTTTTGCAGTATGTCAATCAGATTGCCGACCCGATTACCCAGTCTTCCTATTTTATTAATTCCATGCAGGCCGCGTTGGCCTCGGCGGAACGGGTTTTTGAATTTCTGGATGAAGCCGAAGAGGTGCCGGAAACCAAATCACCCAAACAGATTATCGCTCCGGACGGGGCCGTGGCATTTGAACACGTCCGTTTTGGCTATCATGACAGTGAGATATTAATGCAGGATGTCAGCTTTACCGTCAGGCCCAATGAGATGGTGGCCATTGTTGGGCCGACCGGTGCCGGTAAAACCACTCTGGTCAATCTGTTGATGCGTTTTTATGAACTCGACGATGGCAAAATAAAAGTCGATGGTATTGATATTAAAGACCTTTCTAAAAGTGGACTTCGTCGCATGGTGGGGATGGTGCTTCAGGATACCTGGCTCTTTAAAGGCACCATTGCCGAGAATATTGCTTATGGCAAGATGGACGCTACCCGGGAAGAGATCATCCAAGTCGCCAAAGCGGCGCGCTGCGACCATTTCATTCGAACCTTGTCAGAAGGGTATGATACGGTGATCTCCAACGAAGAGGGCAATATTTCCCAGGGACAAATGCAGCTACTAACCATTGCCCGAGCGATGCTGGCCAATCCGGCTCTGATGATTCTGGATGAAGCGACTTCCAGCGTTGACACCAAAACTGAATTGGAAGTGCAGAAAGCGATGATTCAGAGTATGCAGGGAAAAACTAGCTTTGTCATTGCCCACCGGCTTTCCACCATCAAGTCAGCCGATCTGATTCTGGTAATGAAAAATGGCACCATTGTAGAAAAGGGCACCCACGAGGAATTACTGGCCGCTGATACATTTTATGCCGAGTTGTATAATAGCCAATTTAATAATCTGGCAGTGTAAAGAACCGGTCTCGCAACGAGAAATCGGTGAATCGATTTTCATAGTTGATAGGATCGTGTATTTCATTTTGTTGAATTGACTGTAAACTGAATGAATAATAAAAGGAGGTAAGAACGTTTAATAAAGCGGCTTGCCTCTTTTTAGGTTTAAAATTAATCTGGTTAAGGCCACCAATGAAACAAAAGATAAGAAACGCATAAAATAAAAAAAGCATTGACAGGTCGTGTAATTGAGGATATTATGGACAAATAGAACAAACGTTCTATTCATTCCAGAAGAAAGGCGGAAATGAACATGACCGAGAATCATGTAAGTGTAATCAGTTTAAAAGAGGAACTGCGAATTGAAAATGAAGAAAAGAAGCGATTGGAATTTCGAAGAGAGCGATTGAATAAGAAATTAAAAATGGCCAATCTCGATATAATGAATATGAATAACAAGGCAATAATATATGAAATGCACGAGATACAAAAGTTAATTGAGGAACAAATCGCAGTTGTGGTTTTACTGGAGAAAAGCATGAATATTATTACGGAAAGTATTGGCAAGCTTCAGGGTATCGAAAGAAAAGTATTTCATATGCATCGGTTTTATGGAAAAACCTTATTGGAAATATCGGAAGAACTAGGATATGAATATGGCTATATTAGAAAAGTTTCATCGCAAGCTAACAAACACATTCATTAGAAAAACAAAAAAGAACTGTAAGGTTCTTTTTTTAATTGGAATCGAGATTGAAAAGGAACATTTTGGGAACTGACCCAAAAGTAAAACCGTGATAAGATTTTAATATCAGCTGATGCGTGAGAACGTAAACGATCAAAACAGGAGGTGGTGATGTGTCCGAGGTTCAGATGGTAGCAACAATTTTAGGGGTTATCGTAAGCTTTTTATTTGGCTTTGTTGTATATCGAAATAGTGTGAAAGAGGAAGGTGATCAGAATGGTGTGATGAAAAATAAAATTGAACACATGAAAGAACAAATCAGTTTTAATCAGGAAGAAATCAAGGAAATTAAAGAAGAAATCAGTGATTCAAAAGAACGGCTGACACGAACGGAAGAAAGTGTTAAACAAGCCCATAAGCGGATTACGGATAATCAGAAATAAGGAGAAGGAAATGAATTTGAAAATAAGATTAAAAAATAAAGCGTTTTGGGTTGCCTGTATTGCACTCATCATACTCATTCTTCAGTACATTCAAAGTATGAGCGGCATGGACTTTAATGTTGGTATGGTCGAGAAGATATTAGATGCCCTACTGCTTTGTGCAATTACCATGGGTGTTTTATTGGACCCGACAACCCCATCAATGGGCGATTCAGATTTAGTAATGAATAAAAAAGAACAGGATGATCGTAACTAAAATGACCGATCTCCAAATCAAACAGGCACTAATCTTGTGCTATTTCACAACAGAAAATCTGGACACCATCGATGACAAAACCTTTGGTGAAGCCGTAACCGCTGCTCAAACAAGCGGTGGGATTGCGGTCGATGGCATAGCTGGTGCCGAGACGGTTGCGATGCTAAGTGAGCGGGTCAGAAGCATCCAGATGAACTTAAATAAAGCTGGAAACAATTGCCCAATTGACGGTCTCCCGGGGCCTTTGACGGATCAGGCGGTAAAAGCGTTTCAACATCAGAATGGCTTGATTGAAGATGGTATGGTCGGCACGTTAACAGAATCCGCGCTGAATCAAACAGCGATATCCAATGCTTTATTTAATCCGGATGAACAGGTTACCGAGCACTTTAACATGCGGGAATTTCAGTGTGAATGCGGGGGCCGCTATTGCAACGGTTTCCCGGTAGCGGTAAATCGCATTCTAATTGAGAAATTGGAAATGGTACGTCAATTTTTAGACATTCCTCTGGTGATTTCATCAGGGGTGCGCTGTGAAGAATTGAATCGTGAAGTAGGCGGTGTTTGGGATTCGTACCATAAACTGGGACGGGCCGCAGACGTGCTTGTTTATGAGTCAAACGGCTATCGTGTTGATGACGTTGCCGATGCTGGTGAAAAATTCGGTTTGAAAACCATCCGCTATTATGACCAGCGTTTTGTTCACTTTCAATATAATGACTAAGGAACAAATTGGGTACAGTATTTGATGAAAAATTTGACTATACTTAGACTTAAATAATTTTACTTTGGCCCGAGCACTGATAATGGCCTAAAACGATGTCAGAAAGGACCGGTCCTTCTAGAACCAGAACGTGCACATTTCTGGTTCCATTAAAATAATTAATGAAAGAAGGAAAGAAGCATGACAAACATGATAAATGGAACGTTGATTCCTAAAAATGAAAATGACTTAGCAAAGGAAAAGTCAGATGACGTTAAACTTAATTACGCGATTCCAGAGTTTTCCAAAGAAGGCTTGGCACCGATTGTCGGTGAAGTTACTGAAAAACGAAATGCCTATTCAAAAGTATTTCAAACACAAAACGGTAACATGGTTGCAGCCGTGTACAAAGATCCCGTTCATTTTGAAAAGGACGGTTCATGGAAAGAAATTGATAACACATTAACAGCGAACAGTGATGCAGTAATGGGTGATATTTTTGAAAATACTGATTCGCTGGCAGCTGTCAAAATTGCAGCCGATGGAAATGCAGCCCAGTTAATTTGTATAAAAAAAGGTGATTATGAATTGTCCTGGGGTTTAAACAACCAGACAAAAAAAGAAAATAAAGTAATAAATGACAACGTGACTAATAAGAAAACATGTCGTTTTGTTATTAAGGAAAATGCAGATATTTCAGATAAAAGCAATCGCATTTCGATGGAACCGCTTAAGGGAGAGCAAGAAATAATTGAACATAATCGGCAGCGGATGGCTGTAAAAAAATCCATCAGTTATGGATATTATCCCGATATTATATCAAATATTGATATAGAATACCGATTATTTGCAGACAAAGTGAAAGAGAACATTATCCTGAAAACAGTTGCGGCAGTTGATCGCGTCCCTGGTTTCAATCTGAAACACTCAGGTATGGAAATACGGCAAAATACCGATCAAAGCATTGATTTTATCAATACGGATAAAAACGAAGAAATCATTTTTTCTTTTCCCGCACCTTACATGATGGATGCGGCCGGGAAGCGGTGTGATGATGTTTTTTATCAGCTGACAGAGAAAAATGAGGATGAAAGCATTCTGGAAATTATTCCTGATAAAGCGTGGCTGAATCATGAAGAGCGGAAGTATCCGGTTATGATTGACCCGGTTACCGAGACGCAAAAGACACAAAATGATATCGATGATACATTTGTTGCTTCCAATCGACCAGATGCCGGGTATTTATCAGCTTACGGATCATTCAATGTTGGCCGAAATGTTGACGAAGGTATTTGCCGGGCATTGATTAAATTTAATCAGTTACCACAGCTTGATCCAGGAGATATTATTTATAGCGCCATACTAAGAGTTTGGCAATATGAGTTTTCAGCCATTGGCGAACAATCTTTTAAAATTCTGGCGAATGAACCGGCAGGAAACTGGTCACCGTCAACTGCCTGGAATACAATGCCAGGAACCGATTTTGTTACCCTTGATTCACAGGATGTAACCACCGTGCAGAATGGAAGTAATATTACAATTACGCCCAAAACCTTTGATATCACGCGCTTAGTAAGAAAATGGTATGATACCGGCATTAATAATGGTGTCATGCTAAGAGGCATGGAAGAACAAAGCCGCGATGCGGTGGCCCGGTTTTTCACTTCAAACTTCGATTTTGAGGCCGCAGGCATTCCTGGAAGTTCAGCTCAATATCCAGCAGGAATATTTGCTTATAAAAATGCTACCGGTCTTGAAAGCTATTGGAGCTATCATAAGCAAAATCTGGGACGCGCAGGAACAGGATATGTGAATGATTTCAATGGTAACTTGGTTTTCAGTCATCTTGATGCGGTCACAAACGGAACCCGGCTACCCATCAGTATTAAGCACATTTACAATTATTCAGAATCCAACAAATCATCGCGTTTCGGCTACGGCTGGCGGATTAATGGGATGCAACGTTTTGAAAGTACCGGCATTACGGATAGTCCGTATGTTTATACGGACGACGACGGGACAAAACATTATTTTTACAATGACAACGGTGTTTACCGTGATGAAGATGGTTTATTACTGGAATATACGGCAATTGATGAAGGCGAACTTAAACATCTCATTACCTGTAAAGATAAATCACAGCTTAAATTCGACCTGTGGGGTTATTTACGGAAAGCGATTGACACCAATAATAATAGCATTGCCTATAATTATGGTCCGAATGCTAATGGGAACTTTTTAGGAAATGTTCAAGATGGCGCAGGAAAACAAATTACATTGAGCTATAGCCAGGATATGAATCGACTTGAAAAGATAGTTGATGTAACGGGAAGAACAACAAACTATGCTTATGATGGAAATGGAAATTTGATAAAAATTACCTATCCGGATGGAACATTCACCCAGTTTGATTATAACGGACATCGTTTGATTAAAGTAATCGCTCCAGACGGATATGCGGTGGAATATACCTATAGTAATGACATGCAGGTTCAACGGATTTCAAAAGTGACAGAAAAAAGCGGCACCACAACAGGACAAACATTGTCAATCACCTACAAAAATGGCAATCAAACCGTTTTTGAGAGTTGCGGAAATGATGGCGATATCGCAGCAAAAACAGATAATTTACTGACGACCTATCAATTTGACAACATGGGGCGACCCATCAGTGTTCGGGATGCAAATGGCAATTCAGCGGCATATGATTATTATTCATCAAATTTAAGCAACAACAAACTGAACATCATTGGCAAAACTCAAGGGAATGTTAATAATCCGGTGCAAAACCCTTGCTTTGAAAACGTAGCAGATCCCTGGCATTATTATGCACTGTCGGGTGGTATTGTCTACAGTGTAAATCGGGTTGATAATTGCGGATTTATGGACAAACGTTCAATTCTGGTGGTTAAAGATACGGCTAATTCCATGGCGGGTGTTGCTCAGGATGTCAATATACCAATTAAATCTGCAAAATATTCCGTTTCTGTCTATGTGAAAACTGAAAATGTCATAGCTACCACAGTCAGTAATCCAGGAGCCGTTTTAATGATCGTGCGTGTCAATACCGATGGAACGCATACGATTCTTGGCATATCAAAACCATTAGTTGGGACAACCGATGTTAACATTAACGAAGGATGGAAAAGAGTCAGCCTGAACTTTTTATTGAATCCGGGTGATGTAACAAATCTTAAAATCATCGGCGGATTGAATAACAGTACCGGGAAGGCCTGGTTTGACTGCTTTCAAATTGAATTGGGAGAAGTTCCCAATAAATTTAATCTGATCAACGATCCCAGCTTTGAAATATCAAACGGAAGTGGAAAGGGATTAAAATACTGGAATGGCGGCGAGACAGATAGTGAAGATGGACGCGTGATGTATACCAATAATCCAGATCTTTCAGATCCGAATTACAAAGAAGGACAGTATCAGCTGCAAATACACGGTGCCTTTGGCAAACGAAAATCTTTTATGCAGGCAATTAATGTATCCGGGGAGCAAGGTGACATTTTTCACCTGGGTTGCTTAGGCATGGCAAAACCCATACCTGGCAGAGAATTTCGGGTGGCGGCAGCAGTCTTATATGAGAGTGGTGACCCTAAATGGACATTCTTTGATTTTAGTCCATATTCAACCGAATGGCAATACAGTGGCGGGGTGATATCCACCGATGATGGTGTAGCTGAGAGTACCCGTAAATATAATGCAATCCATGTTTATATCTTTTTTGCAGATAACAACAATGATGCATATTTTGATTCCATTCAATTGATAAAAGATAATGGTAAAAGCTATGTCTACAATGAAAAAGGCGAGTTGGTATCAACCGAATCGGTCGCCAGGGAATCTCATTTCACCAGTGATGGCAATGCCAATATTTCAAGACTGATAACACCATCGGGAACCGCTTTTGAATATGTCAATGACAGTCTTAACCGCTTAAAACTGGCCCGGAATGCCCAAGGTGTGGAAACAATGTTTGAATATGATGAAGCTGGAAATCCGCTTGAATCAGTGGTTGAGCATACCCGGTCATCGGCTTCGGTTGTGCTGGGAAAAACCTATTTTATTCGACAAAAAACATCCGGAAAATACCTTGATGTTACCGGCGGGATCGACGCAAATGGTACAAATGTATGCCAATACACATTTAATGGATCAAACAGTCAAAAATGGAAGATCGTGGATGGGAAAAAGGGGTATATTATCCTACAACCATTATGTGCCCAGACAAGAGTGCTGGATATCAGCGGAGGTCTTAATGCAGAAGGCGCCAATGCTGCTATTTATGATAAAAACGGTTCAGAAGCACAACGTTTTAAACTAAAAGTACTCTCGGATGGAAGCTACCAAATCGCAGCCAAATGCGCCAATGATGAAAAGGTACTGACCAACCAGGGGAGTTATACGAATCAGGGAACCAATATTGATATCCGCAGCATTGCGGGAGAAAACAATGACCAAAGCTGGTATTTTGAACCAGTTGAAACAGGTCTGGCGTTATCTGATACACCTCAAGATGGAAAAGTATATTTTATGCGAACCCGCCACAGCGGCCAATATTGGGATGTAAGCTATAAAGCCACCGAAAATAATTCACCAGTTGTGCAATATTATTTAAACCGGGGAACGAATCAGCGCTATCGGCTGGAAAGTGTTCCCAATGAAAGTGGCTACTATTATATTCATCCAGAACATATTTCAAGCAAAGTGCTGGAAATAAATAATGAAAACAAGCTGGTGGTTTATGACAAAACAAATGAAGATCGTCAGAAATTCTCCTTTACATTAAATAGTAACGGCACCTACCGATTGAATGTTAAATACTCAAATGGTGGACTCAATACCTTAGGTGTGGCAGGCGGATCATATAACGGCGGCGCGAATATTGACGTATATACAAATCAAAATGCCGAGACCCAGCAATTTATTCTGGAGTTAATCTCTGATACCATGACGGTGAAAGCGACCTATACAACGGATAAAAGCAGAGTTAAGACGCTGACAAATGCCAACGGAAAAACAACGGTATTTAACTATGATGCCAATAATCAACAGGTTTTATCAATCGAAGAACCGGAGAATCGATTAACACAATATGAATATAATGCCCTTACAGATTCTTTGGAAAAAGTTCGTACAAAAATGGATGCGACAAGCTTTGCTGAGGTTCAATTCACCCACAGTCAAAACAGAATTACCAAAGTGACCAGAAATGCCTTTGATTACCATTTTGTTTATGATACGTTCGGTAATGTGACGCAAGTAAAAATTGGAACGCAAACCAGCCCATATCTCACTAATGAATATGGTCCTGGCAATGGCAATATAAAGAAGACAACTTTTGCAAACGGAGTAGTGGTTGAAAATATCCGGGATAAAATGGGGCGGCTGATCAGTCAGAACGTTACCCCCAATACAACCGGGCGGTGCCAGTTCAGCACGACCTATGATACCATGGGAAATGTCATTAAAGAAACGGATACCAATACCGGACGATTGTTTGAGTACGAATACGATTTAATCGGACGGCTCATCGGCATTGAGCGAACCGGTACAACTATGAAAAATCATCAGTTGCGGCTAGCCTATGACAGCAAGAACCGGGTGGATTATCGCACCAACAAAGTGGATGCGCAGTTGACGAAAACCCAGTATGTGTATGGCGATGGCTTAACCGCCGGGACGCTGCCGGAATTGATTGCACAGGTTAAGATCAATGGGACAAAGCGGATTGAATACACCTATGACAATCTGGCAAGAGGTTATAGCCGGAAGCTCAACACCACAACACCCTTTACCACCACCTACCAGATCAAAAAAGGAGCGACGACAGGAACCACTACCCCTCTGGTTGAAAGCATCAAAAATGGCACCGGCACACTGAGTTATACCTACGAAGTTTTCGGCAATATCCTGACAATAAAAGAAAATGGAACGTTAAAAATTACCTATGTTTATGATTTGCGGAACCAGTTAACAAAAGAAACAAATCAATATCTGGGGAAAGAGATCCGTTACACCTATGATGCCGGTGGAAACCGGTTGACAAAAACCGAAACACTGCTGGCAAGTCCCTATACGGTAACGACCATCAGCTATGGGTATGATCCGGTCTGGAAAGATAAGCTGACAGTTTATAACGGACAATCCATTACCAGTGATGCCAATGGGAATCCAACGCTTTACTATAACGGGATGACCCTGAGCTGGGCAAAAGGCCGGGAGCTGGCATCGACTACGAAAAGCGGTGTAACCACCACCTATCAGTATACGGCCAACGGCATCCGACTGGAAAAGGAGAGTGCAGGTGTAAAAACCCATTTTTATCTCAATGGAGCTCAGATCATGACCCAGATTTGTGGCACCGAGCGTTTTGATTTTTATACGGACGAGGCCGGCTTGCTATTTGGTTTTAACTATAACGGTAGTGACTATTACTACATCCGAAACATTCAAAACGACATCATCGGGATCGTTGACGCTGCCGGAACCATTGTGGTAAACTATCTTTATGATTCCTGGGGGAAACTCATCAGCATTACCGGGTCGTTAAAAGATACGGTCGGCTTAAAGAATCCGTTCCGTTACAGAGGCTATTACTACGATGCCGAAACCGGTTTTTATTACCTGAACAGCCGCTATTATGATCCAGAAGTGGGACGCTTTATCAATCCGGATATCATAATGGGGGCTGGCGATAAAGATCCCATGGCCTATAACCTGTTTCTTTACTGCAATAACAATCCGGTAAATCGTCAGGACCCCAGCGGATGTAGCTGGGGAGGACTGATAAACTGGTTTAGTAGCACCGTTAATAAAATAGTGAACTGGTTTTCGGGATTATTTAATCCGTCAAGTAATTCAGGCAGTGTTGCTGGTGGATTGTCATATGCAAACGCCACCTACACGGGTGAAAGCGACAGCGGAGAAGGCGGCGGTGCCCGGGGTGGCTTGGGTTCATGGGACGATCGGGATGTCGCAACAGATGTTGAGCAGTCTGTGATGAAAGATACTTATATCATTACATTTGATGAAGCCTGGTCGATGTCGCAAAAATCTTTGCTTTTGAAAGAGTTGACTCCACTAGCTGGGCTAAACTCTTTAATGGGTATTGTGAATAATTTTGAGGAATATGAAAACCAAAGAAGCATTGGACTAGCAAATTTAATTGACATGAGCATCTTAATATTGGGTTTAATAGGTTCAAGGACTATGGAAGGCTATAATCCTTCATATAATATAATGGTTATAGCGGATATACTTCTTAGCTCAGCATTAAGTGTAATAGATAATAAAATTAAATCGACTTTATTAAACTAAAGAGAACTTTAGTCTCCCTCCAATTATGTTGGGGGGAGATAAAAAATATATACATGTCTAATAAAATATCTCTTGAAATAGGAATTTTGAAGAAAATTACAAATGGATTAATAGGAGCCAAGAACGATAGTTGATGTTTAACAAGAGTAATTTTATGATATAAATAAGATTTAAGATTATAAATGTTGATTTTAGACAGAAAGAAGGGTGAAATTTGGAAGAACGAGCATATAAGGTAGGTCTAGCAAGTGCGGGTTTATTTCTTATTGGAATAGTATTCGTTTTTTTTGATGCATTTCCAGAAATTTTCAATTATGCAATTAGTTTATCATCAATTACTTTAGGCGTCGACGCAATAATTCAAGCCAGGAAAGAATTAGTAAATGATCCCCAAAAAACAAAAGCCAAAATTGGTCTTATCCTTGGAGTTACAGTTGCTTCTCTTCAATTGATTCTTTATTTTATATTTTGATTAGTTATGGGAAATATCGTGTCTGATACAAGAATGTTATTAATTGATGGGTGACTAAATCATAAATTATAGAAGAAAAAGAGGGCGTGAAATGGAAAAATTTAGAGCATTTCCAATTGCATTATGTGCGATTGGTTCATATTTTTTAGGTGGAGTTTTGGGAAAGATGGACTCATTGGCTAGTACTGTTGGCGGGTATCTTGTTTTGATATCCATTTGCTTATCAATTGCAGCTATAGTCAAAGGTAAAAAAGAATTACGTTATGATCCGGGGAATAAAAAATCAAAAATTGGTTTTATTTTAGGAATAATAGTTACTTCAATTCATTTGTTTATTAACTTTATATATATACTATTAATAATTTAGTTTGAATTTACGGGATGATTTCTGAGTGGCATTGGTACCAGTGGCAGAGGAAGCTCATGGGGCGATTAGGATGAAGGGGTAAATGTCGGACAAACCATACTGGATGAAGCACGTTCATATTCATTGGAGGAATGGATAACGACAAAACCTGCAATGGCGACACCACAGATCGCAGTGAAAAGTTTTGCCAAAAGCTTAAAGGTTGGTCCCATCACAGCGCTACTCTTCGCATCAGATATCAATTCAAACTTTCAGCAATATGAAGGGAATGACACCAATATTGCCATTGCAAATGGAATCGATATTGCAGTTCTTTTGGCTGGAGTGGCTACGGGGGCATTATTAGCAACATCGGCATTGCCAGTGGTAGCAATTGCGGCGATCGCGATTGGCACGGGTGTGTTTTTATCATGGTATGGAGATCAGATAGAAAGAAAATTGATTGACTAAAGGAGAAGATGGTGGAAAAATCGGGGTTGTTTTTTGTAATCTATGCAATCTATACTGTATGGCTTGTAGTAGACTTGATAAAAAGTAAAGGACAAAGCATGACTAAGATTGTCAGGAGAGCAACCATATTTTTCACGATTGTTGGCTGGCTGGTGTACTTTGTTTTGTATGGAAATTTAGTTTCCGGCATACCAAATTATGAAGTATTCCAATACATTGTCGGGATTGCATTTATGGTTATGATGTGGTCATTTGTGGCCCCACATGTACATGTTGAAAAGGGCACACCAACCTATGAACTATTAAAAGGTTGTATAATTGGGATAATATTGGTAATTTTATATCTTGTCTATCTTGTTAATACGCGTTAAAAGTTCTGCAAATGGATCGGTGCTGAAATAATTCGGTACCGATCCATTTTAATATGTAGGTGTTTTAGAAGAACTGGAAAGACAGGCCAACACAATGAAAATATGATGCCCTAGGGAATGAGAACAAAGAGAGTGTTAGCCAATACCTAGGACTTCATCGGAATTATTGTCGCCGCGGTAACCATCATGTTAAACTACCTTTATGATTTCTGGGCGAAGCTCATAAACAGCATCGGTTGTCGAAAGACAAAATTCTATTAACTAGAAATGACGTTTAATGAGTATCGCGAACAATTTTGAGGAATCAGAAGAACTTATAATCTTATAATATAAGGTGAAATTTTTTTAAATGGAAAGAAGGATCAATTTTGGAAGAACGAGCATATAAGGTAGGACTAGCAAGTGTGGGTTTATTTATTATTGGAATAGTATTCGTTTTTTTCGATGCATTTCCAGAAATTTTCAGTTATGCAATTAGCTTATCATCAATTACTTTAGGCGTCGACGCAATAATTCAAGCCAGGAAAGAATTAGTAGATGATCACAAAAAAAAGCCAAAATTGGTCTTATCCTTGGAATTACAGTTACTTCTCTTCAATTAATTCTTTATTTTATATTTTGATTCTCAATGGAGAATTTTGATATATTATATAAAATCCTAAAAAATAGTGAGTAGTTAGAGCCACTAAATAGAAACAGAAAAAGAGGTCAAAATGCAATATTTTAGAGCATTTCAAATTGGGTTATTCGGAATTGGACTTTATCTGTCAGGGGTAGTTTTGGAAGAGTTCGGCTTTATACAGAGCATGGTTGGCAACCTTTTGGGCTTAGCATCGTTTGGCTTGGCAATTGTCGCTTTGATAAAGGGAAAAAATGAACTGAATGAAAACCCTAAAGATCGAAAAGCCAAAATTGGCTTTATTTTAGGCGCTATAGTTGTTTCAGTACAATTGTTCGTTTTCTTCTTAAT
This sequence comes from Acetobacterium woodii, assembly GCA_016213825.1. GTDB lineage: Bacteria > Bacillota > Clostridia > Eubacteriales > Eubacteriaceae > Acetobacterium > Acetobacterium woodii_A. The sequence continues at coordinate 73,987 of JACQZP010000036.1, forward strand.
TATCTTATTGACAATAACATAATGGAGAAAAAAGATGGAGAGATCAGTATTACTGGGTGTGCTTTTAACAATTTATACCATATGGCTTGTTGTGGATTTGATAAAAAGCAAAGGGAAAAGCATGACTAAAATTGTCAGAAGAGCAACTATTTTTTTCACAATAGGGGGCTGGGTTATGTACCTGATGTATATTGGTTCTCCTACTATATTTGGTGAAATGAACAGTAGTGCCTTTAAAATTGCAATAAGTCTGGGGTTTCTTGTTATGATGGGGCTGTTCATAGCCCCATATGTACAGATTGAAAAGGGAACACCGACTTATGAAATGCTAAAAGGCGGAATAATTACCCTTGTTCTATTAATTTTATTAGGAGTAATTGGTTATAATTTTTGGTTTTAGAAGGTTAAACGCTTGGAATACCTCAAAAATTGAGCAGTCCTAATTGTTGGGGATATAAAAAGTCATATAGTTTAGGCTTAAGAATGTATCAGAAATAAAATGATAAAAAGTGATCTGTGCTGAAATAATCCAGTACAGATCACTTTTTAATTTAGAGGCTTTCTCGAAGAATCAGTTAAAACAATGGAAATTTAATGAAAGGTACATGGTTTTCAAAGCGAGTAATACCAATACCGGACGATTGTTTGAGTACGAATACGATTTAATCGGACGGCTCATCGGCATTGAGCGAACCGGTACAACCATGAAAAATCATCAGTTGCGGCTAGCCTATGACAGCAAGAACCGGGTGGATTATCGCACCAACAAAGTGGATACGCAGTTGACGAAAACCCAGTATGTGTATGGCGATGGCTTAACCGCCGGGACGCTGCCGGAATTGATTGCACAGGTTAAGGTCAATGGGACAAAACGGATTGAATACACCTACGACAATCTGGCAAGAGGTTACAGCCGGAAGCTCAACACCACGACACCCTTTACCACCACCTACCAGATCAAAAAAGGAACCGCAGCAGGGACCACCACTCCTCTGGTTGAAAGCATTAAAAATGGCACCAGCACCCTGAGTTATACCTACGATGTTTTCGGTAATATCCTGACAATAAAAGAAAATGGAACGTTAAAAATCACCTATGTTTATGATTTGCGGAACCAGTTAACAAAAGAAACAAATCAGTATCTGGGGAAAGAGATCCGTTACACCTATGATGCCGGGGGAAACCGATTGACAAAAACCGAAACATTGCTGGCAAGCCCCTATACGGTAACGACCATCAGCTATGGATATGATCCGGCCTGGAAAGATAAGCTGACAGTTTACAACGGACAGTCCATTACCAGTGATGCCAATGGGAATCCAACGCTTTACTATAGCGGGATGACCCTGAGCTGGGCAAAAGGCCGGGAGCTGGCATCGACTATGAAAAGCGGTGTGACCACCACCTATCAGTATACAGCCAATGGCATCCGACTGGAAAAGGAGAGTGCCGGTGTAAAAACCCATTTTTATCTCAATGGAGCTCAGATCGTGACCCAGATTTGTGGCACCGAGCGTTTTGATTTTTATACGGACGAGACTGGCTTGCTATTTGGTTTTAACTATAACGGTAGTGACTATTACTACGATACCGAAACCGGTTTTTATTACCTGAACAGCCGCTATTATGATCCAGAAGTGGGACGCTTTATCAACCCGGATATCATAATGGGGGCTGGCGATAAAGATCCCATGGCCTATAACCTGTTTCTTTACTGCAATAACAATCCGGTTAACCGCCAGGACCCCAGCGGATGTGGCTGGGGAGGACTGATAAACTGGTTTAGTAGTACCGTTAATAAAATAGTGAACTGGTTTTCGGGATTATTTAATCCGTCAAGTAATTCAGGCAGTGTTGCTGGTGGATTGTCATATGCAAACGCCACCTACACGGGTGAAAGTGACAGCGGAGAAGGCAGCGGTGCCCGGGGTGGCTTGGGTTCATGGGACGATCGGGATGTCGCAACAGATGTTGAGCAGTCTGTGACAAAAGAACTCTATGTCTATACATTAGATGAAGCGCGGACTTTTGATCAATTTCAAATTGCACCATCGATCGCAGTGAAGAGTGTTTCAAGCGGTTTAAAAATCGGACCGATGGCAGGTGCATTTTTTGCAAATGATATCCGGTTGAACTATGAACAGTATGCGGGGAATAACTATAACATTTTAACTGCAAATATTATAGATACAGTTGTTTTGGGTCTCGGCATTGCTGCAGGGGCATTATTAGCAACATCGGCATTACCAGTATTTGTGATAGCAGGAGCAGCGATAGCAACAGGTGTTGCTTTATCGATGGCAGCAGGAGAGATTGAGCGTGTATTAACACAATAATATAATAATGGAGAAAAAAGATGGAGAGAACAGTATTACTGGGTGCGCTTTTAACGATTTATACCATATGGCTTGTTGTGGATTTGATAAAAAGCAAAGGAAAAAGCATGACTAAGATTATGAGACGAGCAGCTATTTTTTTCGCAATAGCAGGCTGGTTCATGTACCTGCTTTATATTGGTTCTCCCATAATTGGAGGAATGAACAATAGTGCTTTTAAAATTGCAATTAGTCTGGGGTTTCTTGTCATGATGGGGCTATTTATAGCCCCACATGTACATATTGAAAAGGGCACACCGACTTATGAATTAATAAAGGGTGCCCTAATAATGGTTGTTGTATCCATTATTGCACTTATAATATTGGTAAGTTTGGGTCCAGACTATATTAATTCACTTTGAAATATTTTATGGCTAGGGTGGCAGAAATAACTTAATCAAAATGATGGTTCTATATTAACTGTGTAACGTTTTCTGATCAATTAGATTTAAAAACAGAATTGTGAAAAACTGAGGTGATTTTAGCAAGTTTTATTTGGCCTCAATATGTGGGTTGTAATTGGCTCTTAGAATTATATATTTTAGTTAATACGCAAATGGATCGGTGCTGAAATAATTCGGCACCGATCCATTATTGATTTTCAACATCATTAAAGCGATGCAGGACTAATATTTAATATAATTAGAAAAATATCAAATAATTAACGAACACAGTTGCGATATTGATTAAATCAGTTAATTGATTGGAGGAAAATCGTCAACAGTAGATGAAATAGCTTCAAATAACCAGATGTTTTTCTGAGTGCCGTCATAATTTTCAAAACTATGAATAATAGCTCTTAAACAATAATTCATGTTATGAACATCGTTGCAGGTTATTATTTTATATTGCACAGTTTTGCCATCAGAATCAATTCCTTCATACAATTCACTAGAGTTGGTAACCATGTATTTATTCGTTAATGAGGTAGAAGAATGAAGACTTCTATGTAATTCTACCTCATTAATGTATGTATTCGACACATTTATATTTGTTCCAACGCGGTAATAGACTGAACTTAATACTTTTTCGGCATCAGAAGCATCGAATGGCTTATTTGGGATATCATTATCGATGGTTTGAAGGTATGAGATCTGACTGTTGAATAAGAGATCATCCCAAATCGTTTGACCGTCATCGTTAATCGTAGCGGGCGTGGCATGAACGGCATAGATGTTATGTTCGGACATTTCGCCATAGAACAAATCGTAGACGCCATTACTTACGGTTTGATCAATCACAAATTGTGAATATTTCAAACGTTCGTCAAGCGGAAGATTATCAAAGGTATCAACATCCATATTTTTATAATAAGCCATGGATTCGCGATATTGACTTATTTGTTCTTGAGAGGTCAATGTTTTTTCACTCTTTTGTTGATCCAGCTTTGCAGCGGCCTTGCGGCTTTCGGTATTACCGGAAATAAAAAAGCCGATACCAAAACCAACGATTATGATTAGTACGCCAACAATTAATCTCTTTTGCATTTTGTGCAGGTCATTTTTATTTAGGTTAAACATTAGTCTGCTCCTTTTTGAAGCCATTCTTACATTCGAAAGATTAAAGGACTGTTATGATTTATGAGCAATAGGGTTTACAAGATTTTCTTTTTAAAATTTTTCAATTTGAGATAAGTGGGCTCCGGCAAGATGCCAATGATGATTTGAGAAAGCGCCAGTCCGACCAGTCCTCCCTGGATAAAATGTAATATCGGCATTTCCGGCAGGATAGTATTGGCGATTAAATTAACGATATTAAAGATAGCGAAGAGTAAAATACCGAGTTTTACTTCTCTTTTCATCGGTTTTTTCATTTCATATCACCTTTCTGATTTTTATGCGAGGCTAACTTTGCTGTTGTGTACGACAACGCCGCCAGATTAATCAGCATAATAATGCCAATGCTTCGCACAACCCAATCCGGCATGGGAAAGATCATTCGATTAATGAACATCAGTCCCAGGGAAAGAGTCATAATAACAAGCGTCACTGGCAAGAGATAACTATTTTTCATCATCACACCTGATGGCTACATTTTCTTCATGCAAACCAGTTTGACAACGGCACTGATTGACAGTTGGCAAATGACGGCGATGACAAGGGTATAAAAGACAACAATGTTAAAATAACCGGCAATGATCGCCGCAATCACCATCAGGACAGAGGTAATAACGATCATTGGGGCACCAGCTTTATTGCGGATCGCTTTTAGCCGTTCATCATGCTCTTTGTTGTATAATATTTTCAGCTTGGTGTCATCTTTGATCGCCAGGCTTAACTTGATAATATCAACCAGGGACAAAACGCCAATCCCTAAGATCAGGCCAAATTGAAACCCCGCGACAAATCCGTCAGACATGGTCGAGCTGTCGGAATAATTTAATGAATAAATGCTATAAAAACCAAGTACCGCAGCCACCAATGTCAGACCTGAAGAAATGATGATTCTCCGTTTAACCTTTGTTCTAAATACTTCCATGATCGTTCCTCCTAAAGTTCATTTGTATCGGAAAAGTCAAAAACCTCTTCGATGGTCAGCCCGAAATAGTGGGCGATTTTGTACGCTAACACCAGTGAAGCGGTATATTTACCCACTTCAATTGAGGTAATGGTCTGCCGGGTTGTGCCGACTGCCAAGGCCAGTTCTTCCTGGGAGAGTTTTCTTTCTTTTCGCAATTCTTTTATTCGTGTTTTCATTTTACACCTTCAGTTAATTTGCATAGCATGCTTTGCATAATTAGTATAGCTCGCTTTGCATAAAATGTCAAGTAGGCTTTGCATAAAATGTCAAGTAGGCTTTGCAAATGAAAATTCAGTTCACTTTTACAGGCATCAACGTCCAGTTAGGGTCATTTAGCTTAAATATCAGCACCCGGAAAACCAAAGCATTTCAATAAAAAAACAGTCTTTATCCATCTAACCGTCACATAGCCCGTCTATAATAAAACAAAAGAGGGGATGCACGTGAAAATTTTTACAGTTCCATGTGACCACGTTATTTTGGCAACACATAATTGAAATTTGCAACAGCCTATGAAATCACTTCTTTAAAAACAATGTTCGAAAAGAGAGGAAAGAGATTCAATGAAAAGATTAAAATTTTTTGCACCATTTTTGTTAATCATCATGGTGTTGTTTGCCGGATGTTCAAATGCCAGCAATACCACGGCAGCAGCGGCCAAGGCCGTAACAGCAACGACGGCGGCTTTAACAGCAGTTGTCTCACCGACATCGACAATTGCCGTCGATCCGGAATTTACCGACCGGGATTTAGATGCCACCTATGACGATAGTACGGCAGTTAAGATAACCTTGGATGGCAGTAATATTCAGGTAACTGGTGATGGCGCCACCGCCAGTAATGGCGTGCTGACAATCACAAAAGAGGGCACCTATGTGGTTACCGGGAATCTAACGGATGGCCAGATCGTTGTTGCGGCGGCTGATACGGATAAGGTTCAGATTGTTCTAAACGGAGTAACCATCAATTGTGCGGATAATGCGCCCATCTATGTGAAAAGTGCCGATAAGGTATTTGTTACTCTTAACAAAGATACTGTCAATACCTTGACCGACAGCGCCGTCTACGTTCAGACTGACGAAAATACGGTCGATGCGGTAATCTTCAGTAAAACCGACTTGACTATCAATGGCGGGGGGACTTTAAATATCACCACCAATTATAACCATGGGATTGTCTCAAAGGATGATTTGGTAATAACCGGAGGAACCTATAATATTACCTCCGCAAATGATGCTCTTAATGGTAAGAATTCTGTGAAAATCAAAGATGGTACGATTACGATCACTTCATCGGCTGGAAAAGGAATCACCTCAAAGAATGCCGATGATACCACCAAAGGATATGTATATATTTGTGGCGGGACCATTACAGTTAAAAACAGCACGGAAGGGATTGAGGGGACTGCCATTGTTGTCGAAGGTGGAAACATCGATCTTACTTCATCAGATGACGGATTTAACGGAGCCAGCGCCAGTGCCGCAGAAACGGATACCGGCGGAAAAGGTGGCGGTGGAGCCATGGAAAATGATGCCAATGTTTATTTATCAATTTCCGCCGGAACGATTCATGTCAATGCATCTGGTGATGGGCTTGACAGCAACGGTAATATTTATATTTCCGGGGGAACAATAAATGTCAGTGGACCGACAAATGGTGGCAATGGTGCGCTTGACTATAATGGTACAGCTGATATTTCTGGTGGAACTGTGGTCATTGCAGGCAGTACCGGAATGGCCCAGTCGTTTTCGGAGTCTTCAACACAAGCCTCTTTGCTTTATAACCTCACTTCGACTTGTGCAGCCGGAACCGAAATAAAACTTACCGATGCCAGTGGGAAGACGGTTGTCTCATTCACACCGGACAAAACCTATCAGTCAGTGGTCATCAGCTCGCCTGAATTGGTACAGGGATCGACCTATACCTTAACCTGTGGCAGTCAGACGGTGGAAATTCCATTAACTGCCATGGTGACCAGTAATGGTCAGACCGGTATGGGAGGACCAGGCCAAGGTGGTGGTGGTCCAAGCCAAGGTGGTAACCCCGGCGGTCAAGGGGGGACAAAACCACAGCAATAAGCAAGTGAGGTAAAACGAAACAAAAAAGCATGCTCTTCTGAATGAACAGAAGGCATGCTTTTTGTTTCTTAACCCGGGAGAAAAAAGACTTTGCTAACGCTCTTAAAATTGTCAGAGCTATTTTAAAATGGGTGATCAGGAAAAATAGTTCTTTTGAAATTCGATGAAATGTTGCAAAAATAGATATTAAAAATCTTTGAAATAAGCTTTTTCTGATTCGAATAAGCAATTAAAAATAATTCTTAAGCGAGACAAAATAATCAACGAGGCGCTATAAAATAAGTTTTCTTAAATGTGATTTTGAACAGTTACTGTTTTCCTTGTAATATAAAAACTGTTTTGATATAATTTAGAAAAATTTTGTATCGCTGGATTATTTAACAAACTGTTTTCAGGGTATTAGAAAATTTTTCGATGTTGAATAACACCTGTTTAAAGTACGCAACTGTTTGGTTATATATAAAGCTGTCTTATTGCTCGATTGATAAATCGGATTAATTGATAAAGATATAATCCGGAATAGTTAAAATCAGGATAGGAGAACAAGTATGGCGATTACGCTCAATCATTTATGCAAATATTCAAAAGAAAACTATGGAATGAATCTTATTTGCGGTGATGAAAAATTGAATAACCTCGTTAATTGGGTTCACATGCTTGAAGATCCTGAAACAGCTGGTTTTCTTCATGGCCAGGAATTAATTTTTTCAACCGGAATCGGGCATCCAAACACCGATTGGTTAATCGAGTTTGCAGAGGGATTAATTGAGCACCAGGCAAGTGGGTTAGTTCTGAATATAGGGCCCTATATCAAAGCAGTACCAGAAGATTTGATTGAATTTTGCAGCAAAATGAAATTTCCGTTGTTTACAATACCCTGGAAAACACGAATTGTCGATATTACCAATGATTTTTGCAGAAAAATTATTAAAGCAGAAGAAAATGAAATAACCGTTGCCGGGGCGTTTCGGGATGCAATCTTTTTTCCCGAAAAAAGTTTGCAGTATCGCTCTGTATTGGAACGGAAAGAATTTGATCTGGATGCCGAGTATCATGTTGTCGCCTTATCACTCAAAGACAGCGGAAATGGAAAGTTATTTGATTTTGATAAAAAAATCAGAATGCAGTTAATGAGTATCTTATATCAGAGCAGTGACCGATTTAATATCTTTAGGCAGGATCAGTATTTGATAATTGTACTTCAAAATTTTTCGCAGCACGTCATTGAAAATGCGATCAGAACGCTGGATGAATTATGTCGGGTGCGATTTCCCCAATATATGATCCATGGCGGAATCGGTGCGGGTGAAAATGGAATTTTGTCGTTAGCAAAAAATTACAAAAGGGCAATCGCGGTATTGCATCTTGCAGAAAAGCAGCAGGAGGTTATTAAGTCTTATAATGATATTGGGTTTTATCAACTACTGATTGAAGTTGAGGATACCAATGTGTTAAAGCGGTTCTATAAAGATACCTTAGGACAGTTAGAAGATTATGACCGCAAAAATCAAACGGATTATCTTGACACACTCAAAGCGTATTTGCTTAGCAACGGGAGTATCCAGGAAGTAGCAAAAACAACTTATGTGCATCGGAATACGGTGAATTATAAAATAAAAAAAATCAAAGAAATATTGCAATGCGAGCTGACGTACCAGAATGGTTTAGAGCTGATTTTAGCCTTAAATATCAAAGAAATTATGTAGATATGACTTTGAGCTTCTGTGCTTCAGCACAATTGATTTTGTGCTGGGGTTCGTTGCATATTAAAAAAACCATGTTAATATAGTATTCATGTCAGACAAATAAATAAAATGATAACGGCGAAGGAGCCTGTTCTTAAGTAAGAGCAGACTCCTTTTTTTCGTTTAGAAGGCGGTTGAAACATGGAACTTGAATTAAAAACGGTACAGGCTATTTGTGAAACATCAAAAAAATACAATTTGCATTCGTGGAGTGCCCAGGGGGCATTAAAACCAAAAGTCATGGTTGGTGGTGAAGGCATTTATTTTTGGGATGGGGATGGAAAGCGTTATTACGATATGTCTTCCCAACTGGTTAATTTAAATATTGGCTACGGCAATAAAAAAGTTATCGAAGCCATTCAGGAACAAGCAGGAAGATTGGCGTTTTCCTCACCATCCTTTGCGATTGATGTACGCTCCCAGTTAGCTAAGATGGTCATCGAGATTGCCCCTGATAACATGGGAAAAGTCTTCTTTACCTTAGGCGGAGCTGATGCAAATGAAAATGCAATTAAGATGGCCAAGATGGTAACGGGAAGAAATAAAATATTTTCCCGTTACCGTTCCTATCATGGATCTACCTATGGTGCCGCCAATTTAACGGGGGAACCCAGAAGATATGCCTGTGAACCAGGAATTCCCGGCTTTATCAAATTTTTCGATCCCTATGTTTACAGAGCACCGGTTGCATTTGAAAATGAAGAAGCGGCCACAAAATATTATATTGGACAGTTGCGCGAACAGATTATCTATGAAGGTCGCAATTCGGTAGCCGCCATCGTCTTAGAAACGATTACCGGAAGCAACGGAATCATTATTCCGCCAAAAGGATATTTGCAGGGCGTACGGGAAATATGTGATGAGTTTGGGATTATGATGATCTGTGATGAGGTTATGACTGGATGGGGACGTACCGGTGAGTGGTTTGCAGTCAATCATTATGGGGTAAAGCCAGATATGATCACCTTCGCTAAAGGGATAACCTGCGGATATGCTCCAATTGGAGGCGTTATTGTCAGCCAGGCGATTGCCGATTTCTTTGATAATAATACATTAAGTTGTGGTTTAACATATTCTGCCCATCCATTAGGATGTGCAGCGGGAATCGCCACCATTGAATATTATAAAGAAGCAGGATTAATGGACCAGGCAAAGGTGCGTGGGGTTCTGCTGGGAACGTTATTGGAAAAAATCAAAGAAAAGCATCGCTGTGTTGGCGACGTAAGATACATTGGACTGTTCTCCTCCATTGAATTGGTTAAAGACAAAAAAACCAAGGAACCACTTGTTCCCTACGGCATGGACCCGGAAAAAATAATGGGTAAAATAATCGGCATGTTATCAGAAAAGGGTTTTAGTACCTATTCCCATGAAAATGTTTTAATTGTCGCACCGCCACTGATTATCACCGAGCAGGAATTAACGGATGCAATGGCGATAATGGATCAGGTTTTAAGCGAAGTCGACAAGATGATCGAGGCGTAACATGAATCAATATTATTACATGCCTACCCGCGTTGTTATGGGAGACGGTTGTATTGGCAACAACAGTAAACTGTTTGCTTCCCTGGGGAAAAAAGCCCTGATTGTGACGGGGCGGCATTCAGCAAAGATCAACGGTTCCCAGGACGATCTCATCAAAGCCCTGGACGCCGAGAAAATTGACTATCTGGTGTTTGATAAAATCAAGAGCAACCCCACCATCGCCATTATTTATGAGGGTGCGGCAGTAGCCAAAGAAAACAAGATTGATTTTATTATTGCCATCGGTGGCGGCTCGCCCATGGATGCAGCCAAAGGAATTGCGCTATTGGCGGCTCAGAATATCTCTGAAGAAAATTTATTTTCAGGTAGCTATGAAAACAAAATCCTGCCAATGGCTTTCGTACCAACGACGTCGGGTACAGGTTCCGAGGTTACCAAATACTCAATTTTAACCAACGATAAGGCTCAGACCAAAACGAGCATTGCGACGGAATTGATTTTTCCGACGATTGCCTTTCTGGATGCGAAGTACACCGATAAATTATCGGTTGAGGTCACCATCAATACCGCCATTGATGCGTTATCACATGCCATTGAAGGGATGCTGTCGGTGAAATCATCAATGATTACCAATGCGCTTGCCGAAAAAAGCGCCCAACTGATCATGGGCTGTGTTCCAGAAATGATAAAAGCAATTGAATCACCGACGGCGCCGGCTTTTTCACCACAGACCAGAGAAAATCTGCTTCAGGCCTCATTTCTGGCGGGTGTGGTTATCGCGCAGACCGGAACCACCGCGGTTCATGCAATGGGCTACTCACTGACATATTTTAAACACATTGATCATGGTAAAGCCAATGGTATGTTGTTAGCAGAATATTTGAGACTGGTGGAAAAAGAACGGCCAGATTTATCGACGGAGATTTTGCTGGCGATGAATCTGGATAACGTCGATGAATTTAAAAGCTTGATAAAACAACTTCTGGGTGAAGAACAGATCAGTCAAGAAGAGATCAAACAGTACAGTGAAATGGCCATTCAAACGGCAAACATTGGCAATTGTATGGTTAAACCAACCAAAGAAAATATCGCCGAGATGTTTGAACAATCGTTGCGATGTCTGTAAATAAACTAAAAATTGGGAGATGAATAAGGTGAAAAATATAAATGATGTCATTAACGCACTTGCTGAAAAACTGGAATCGGAAGTTGTCGATTTTTGTCAGCGACTAATTCGGGTGCCGGCCCTGTCCGGTGAAGAAAAAGGTGTGGCAGATTTGTATTTAGCGGAAATGGAAAAGCTGGAGTATGACAACTATTTTCGAGATAAATGGGGAAATGTCATCGGCATTATTGATGGAACCGAACCGGGACCGGCGATTATGTATAATGCGCACCTGGACCATGTGGATACCGGAGATCTCAGCGAGTGGGAAGGCTATGATCCATATGGAGCAGAAATAGATGAAAATGAAATGGAAAACCAGAACAGAGACGGTTATGAGTTGGTAAGGGTCATCCATGGCCGGGCAGCAGCAGACGTAAAAGCGGGCGGGGCTTGTCAAATCTATTCGGGTAAAATCCTGCTTGAACTTCGGAAGATGGGTTATCCAATCAAAGGCCGTTATATCTTTACCGGTGTTGTATTGGAGGAACCGGCAGAACAGCTGGGGATGGTTAAGTTGGTGGAAGATACCTTCCCGGAAGCGGGCATCACCTATGATGGGGTGGTCTCCTGCGAGGCCACCGCATTGAAATTATATCTGGGGCATCGGGGACGGGTTGAGCTGAAAGTGACCATCTCCGGGGTAACCTCCCACGGCAGTGCGCCATGGCTGGGAATCAATGCCGTCAATAAATCGACCAAACTCATTGATCGCATTGAAGACTATCTGGCCAAAAATCATGGTACCGATGAAGATCTTGGCAATTCAAGCATTGCCCTAACGATCATTGATTGTACTCCAGGAGCGATGTGTATTGTCCCGGATCGCTGTCATATTACCTATGATCGACGGTTTGTTCCCGGGGAAACCTATGATGGCTGTGTCAAAGAGGTTCAGGATATTATTGATCAGCTATCAAAAGAAGATCCTGATTTTAGAGCGACAGTGGAAATTGCAACGGTGCCAAGAACCACGTATACCGGCTTAACGGTTGCCATCCCCAATGTCAAAGAAGCCTGGAAAATCAGTCCCGAGCATGTCTTTACAAAAGCCGCGGCCGCAGGGCTTGAAGCGGTCAATCAACCAGTTAAGTATGGCTATTGGGATTTCGGTACCGATTTATCAGTGATCAGCGGCAGAGAGAAAAAACCGGCAGTGGGTTATTCGCCAATGCAGGAGTTTTATTGTCATCGTCCCATCGACAAGGTCAGAATTGATTATATGGTAAAAGCGCTGGCTGGCAATGTTTCAATTTTTAGAGAATTAACTAAACTGAATAAAGCAGATTTTCTGCTTTAATTTAATCCAGTTACAGTGATTAGATAAGAAAGGTGCTAAAAAAATGAGTGGATTGGATAAGAACATAAAAGAAGCGATTCAAACAATTTCAAATCAGCTATACCCGGAGATGATCGTATTTGCCCAAAAATTGGTGCAGACACCGAGCATCAGCGGAACCGAATTCGATTTGTCAGCGTTGAATTTGGCAGAGATGGAAAAACTGGGATATGATGAGGTATTCCGGGATAATCACGGGAATGTGGTGGGTCTGGTAAAGGGAACCGAACCGGGACCAACGATTATGTATAATTCGCATATGGATCACGTCAGCCCTGGCGATGCGGCAAATTGGGAAGGTTACGATCCTTATGGCGGGCTCATCGACGTCTGCACGGTTGATTCACAAAATAAACAGCCGGATGAAGCAGAATGCATTCACGGCCGGGGTGCTTCGGATGTTAAATGTGGGGAAGCCGTTCAAATTTATACGGGTGGACTATTGGTAAAACTTCGGGAACAAGGTTTTCCCGTCAAAGGAACCTTTATGTTTGCCGGCGTGGTTCAGGAAGAACCGGCAGAAATGGTGGGCATGCTACATCTGGTTGATAAAACATTTCCGGAAAAAGGATTGGATTATGATGCCATGGTATCCTCAGAAGCGACGTCACTGAAATTATATTGCGGTCATCGCGGACGGGTGGAAATGCTGATTAATGTCTATGGCAGAACCTCCCATGGCAGCGCCCCATGGTTGGGAATTAACGCCATTTATAAAGCGATTCCATTAATTACCCGGATTAAGGAAGAACTGTATCCGGGGCTTCCCACCGACCCGGAACTCGGACAAGCTTCGATCTCGCTGAACATTATTGAATGTTCACCAGGGGCGCTATCAATCGTTCCCGATCGTTGCATGTTGTCGCTTGATCGCCGCACCTTGCCGGGCGAAACGGCAGAATCGGCGATGGCTCAGATCCAGGAAATAATTAACGAACTGGCCGAAAAAGATCCGGAATTCAAAGCGGATGTAGCAGTAAAAAGTGCCGAGGAAATATCGTATACGGGGTTAGCCTATAATGTGCCCAAAGACATGGACCCCTGGAAAATCAGTACCGAACATGCTTTTGTAAAAGCAGCTGCAGACGCCCTGGTAGCGGTCGGTCAAACCGTGGAGTACGGTTATTGGGATTTTGGCACCGACGCCAGTAAAACCTGTGGCATTGACCGAAAGCCAACCATCGGCTATTCACCGATGCAGGAACAATATGCCCATACACCCTACGATAAATGTCGAACCGACTTTATGAAAATCGCTTTGGAAGGCAATGCGGCCATTTATTTAAACACATCACAACAGGGACCGGAAGCGTTCGAAAAAGTCGAATGGAAATAGTGGGAACGAGGGATAATAAGATGGATTTAATTATTAAAAATGGAAAAATCGTTACCGAAACAGAGATGTTTGAGGCAGATATCGCTGTAAAGAATGGAAAAATTGTCGCCATTGGCAAAAACATAGACCATCAGGCAGAAACCGTAATCGATGCGATGGGCAAGCTGGTTCTTCCGGGAGCCATTGATGTGCATACCCATTTGGCAATGCCGTTTGGCGGAACGGTGTCAGCGGACAGTTATCTGTCTGGCACCCGGGCAGCAGCTTGTGGTGGTGTCACCACCGTTTTTGATTATCCAATTCAGCGAAAAGGAAATTCGATTCTTAGTCTCATCGATGAAAAAAAAGCGATTTGTGAAACAGAAGCCTGTGTGGATTATGCGTTTCACTGTTGTATTACCGATTTGAATGACGGGGCAATATTAGCAGAAATGGAAAAAGCCGTTGAAGAAGGAATCACCAGTTTCAAGTGTTTTCTCGTTTATAAAAAAGAAGGCATGATGGTCGATGATGCAACCTTCGTTAAATTATTAATTCGAGCCAAAGAACTGGGGGCGATGATCAATGTTCATGCCGAAAACCCGGATATTATTGATATGAATATTGAAACGTTTCTAAAAGAAGGGAAGACATCGCCCTGGTATCATTATTTGAGTCGGCCTGAATTTGTGGAAGCGGAGGCCGATAAACGGGCGGTGCATTGGGCCAAAAACTTTGATGCGGCGCTTTACATTGTCCACATGGCGGACAAAGAAGGTCTGGAAGCTGCCATTGATGCCAAGCGAAACGGCAATCAGATTTATATTGAAACCTGTCCCCAATACCTGGAATTTACAAGTGCAGTCTATCAACGAGAAGACGGTCGTAATTTTGTCTGTTCACCCCCGATGAAAGGTCAGGAAAGCCAGGACGCCTTATGGAATGCCATCAGAACCGGGGGAATTGATACCATCGCAACGGATCATTGCCCGTTCCAATCCTATGAAAAAGACTGGGGTAAGGATGATTTTACCAAAATACCCAATGGCTGTGCCGGGATTGAAAACCTGTATCCCTATATGCTGTCAGCTGCCAATGAAGGAAAAGTGTCATTCAACAAAGTGGTTGAATGCTGTTGTGCAAATCCGGCGAAGATTTTTGGTTGCGCAGACAAAGGATCGCTTACCGTCGGCAAAGACGCCGATATCGTCATTTATGATCCCGACAAAAAGTTCACCATCTCCGTGGATAACATGCATTCCGACTACGATCATACCATCTGGGAAGGAAAAGAGCTGAAGGGCTATCCGGTGATGACTATTTCGAGAGGTAAACTGATCTTTAAAGACGGTGAATTCCTAGGAAAACCGGGTTGGGGAAAGTTTGTAAAAAGAGTGACAAATAATTAATTATTACATATCAAGGAGGATATCCAATGCAGGAAAAAGCATTAAATAAATATTCGGCCAAAAATGAAATTGAAGGATGTCTGCTATGTTATGATGCTCCCTGCACAAAAGGATGTCCTCATGGTTTGGACCCGGCGAAAGTGATTCGGTCATTACGTTTTAAGAATTTGAGCGGAGCTGCAGAAGCGGCAAAAGCATCTCAATGTAGTAATGGCTGTGTCGAAAAAAAATGTATGGCAGCATGTCTTAAAGGAAAAATTGATCGTGTGGTCGCAATTCCCGGTTTGATGGCATACGCAGCGCAGCTGGAGATACCAGAAATAAAAAGCAAAGCTGTTGATTTGAAGATGACGTTTTGTGGCGTTGAATGTGAAAACCCGTTCTTTTTATCATCATCCATTGTTGCCAGCAATTATGAAATGGTGGCGAAGGCCTTTGAAATGGGGTGGGCTGGTGCAGCTTTTAAAACCATTGGCACCTTTATTCCCGAAGAAACCTCACCGCGGTTTGCCACCATCCGGGATGAAGGGAATTCGTTTATCGGATTTAAGAACATTGAACAAATATCAGATCATCCGCTCGAAGAAAATCTGGACTATCTGAGACAATTAAAAAAAGATTACCCCCAAAAAGTTATTATCGCTTCAATTCTAGGACAGAATGAAGCAGAGTGGACTTATTTAGCCCAACAGGTGACGGAAGCAGGGGCGGATATTATTGAATGCAATTTCTCCTGCCCGCATATGTCCGGAGACGGATTGGGAGCAGATGTCGGTCAGAACCCCGAATTGGTTGCCTTATACACAGCAGCCACAAGATTGGGGACGGATCGCCCCATTTTAGCAAAAATGACCCCTAATTTAGGGCATATGGAACTGCCTGCCATTGCGGCGATGAAAGCTGGTGCCACTGGGATTGCGGCCATCAATACAATTAAGAGCATCATGAATATTGATTTGGATGATTTTGGGTCAGGACCTAAGGTTGATGGTAAATCCAGTGTGGGTGGTTATTCTGGAAAAACAGTCAAACCCATCGCATTGCGTTTTATTTACGACATGAAAAACCATGAGAAATTGAAAGATGTCCCCATCAGTGGGATGGGTGGCATTGATACCTGGTACGATGCTGCTGAATTTTTGGCATTGGGATGCACCAATTTACAGATAACCACATCCGTGATGCAATACGGATACCGGATTATTGATGATCTGAAAGAGGGTCTGGCGAATTATTTAATGGAAAAGGGTTTTCATTCACCACAGGAGCTGGTGGGGTTGGCCTTGCCGAACCTTGTGCCCGTGAATCAATTGGATCATCATTCGGTGGTCTATCCCAAGATTGATAAAAATAAGTGTCTTGGATGTGGGCGATGCTATTTATCCTGTTATGATGGTGGGCATCAGGCATTGAAAATAAGTGAAGCGGACGGGAAACCTCAATTAATAGCAAAATTATGTGTTGGTTGTCAGCTTTGTGCAAATATATGTCCAGTCGAAGCAATTTCTGAAGCAAAAAGAGTTGCGATAAAATAGTCAAAAAACATGAATTGGTCTGTCGAAATGACAGAAAGCAAAGCGCTTTTAAGCAATTGATGTCGGAGGTGCATCGATACGTGCATATGTAAATTAGGAGGAAATAAGGATGAATTCACCAGAGATTCAATTTAAAAATGTCAATATGGCATATAAAGGTAAAAGTGGAGAAGATATTGTTGCACTGGATAACGTCAGTTTTGATATCCAGGAGGGTGAGTTTATTTCCCTGCTAGGGCCTTCGGGATGCGGAAAGACAACGTCGCTTCGCATAATTGGTGATTTACTTCAGCCGACATCCGGTGAAGTATTGGTTCGGGGTTTATCCCCGCGGGAAATAAGGCTGCAGCGAAAGTACGGTATTGTATTTCAAAGCCCGGTTCTCTATGATTGGCGAACTGTCAGACGAAATATCTGTTTGCCCATGGAGATTATGAAGTTTTCTAAAAAAGAGAGAACCGCAAGGATCGACAAAATGCTTGAACTTGTCGGCTTGCAGGACTTTGGCCAGAAATATCCCTACGAATTAAGCGGCGGGATGCAGCAACGAGTCGGGATTGCCCGGGCGTTAGCATTAGATCCGGAAATATTGTTGATGGATGAACCCTTTTCAGCATTGGATGAATTTACCCGGGAAAAATTAAATGAAGATTTACTGAATATTTGGAGTCAAACTAAAAAAACAGTTATTTTTGTTACCCATAATATTCCCGAAGCCGTTTTTTTATCCGATCGGGTAGTCGTTTTATCACCCCATCCCGGCAGGGTTTCAGCCATTGTCGATATCAATCTGCCAAGACCCCGCGAAAATTCCGTTCGGGAAACATCTGAATTTTATGACTATATCGTTAAGATCAGAGGAAGTTTTGAGGGGGTGTAACCATGTCAGTCGAACGAAATGACCGAATATTCGTTGGCATCGTCTGGGGGATCGTTATTATTGGATTATGGGAGGTTATCGCATTTTTGTTGCAAAATGTCTTTCAAGATCCAATGGCAGCAACAAAGCTTCCCTATCTACATGTCATCATTGCGACTTTTATTCAGAATGCCGGTGCGCTATTGGGGGCTGGTCTAGTGACCTTCTCACGGGCTGCGGCGGGATTTTTGGTGGGTGGTATCATTGGTATCATTCTGGCAGTGATCATGAGTTTATCTAAAACAGTTGAACGAATTGGGCTGCCATATTTAATAATATCCCAGATGATCCCCATCTTGGCGTTGGCACCAATTATTTTCAATATTGTGAAAGACATGGATTCAGCGCGGATCATTATTGCCGCCTATATTACGTTTTTTCCAGTAGCCATAAATATGCTCAGTGGGTTAAAAGCGGTTGAAAGAGATCAAAAGGATTTGCTCTACTCGGTGGCCGCCAGTCAGGTTGAGATTTATTATAAATTAATGTTTCCATTTTCCATGCCTTATTTATTTACCGGTCTTAAAATCGCTGCACCTTTGGCGATTACCGCATCCATACTGGTGGATATGTTAGGGTCCAGCAGTGGGATTGGGGTGAAAATTTTATATGCGCTCTATTCAAATTCAAGCAATATCTTTTGGGCCGCTGTACTTACGAGCGCTTTGATGGGCATCTCCGGTTATTATCTGGTCGTTTTAGGTGAAAAGGTATTGCTGCCATGGAATAAAACGTCATCTAAGAAGGGCGGTGACAACGTATGAAAGAAAAAATGTTAAATATAATTTGGCCCCTGGGGTTTGGCATTGCCATCCTGTTGTTGTGGCAAGTTGGTTTTTTACATATGATTTTTGGATTGAAACCCTATCAATTACCAGTGCCAACTGCGATCGCGATCACGTTATCAAATAATCTTGGTAAAGCGTTAACCGATTGTGTAGTGACAATATCGGGAGCATTAATTGGCATGGCATTCGGTTCGCTGATTGGATTTATGATCGCAGCCATTGCTACTTTTTTTCCCAAATGGGGATATGGCGGCATGATTGTTGTTTCGGCCTTTAATGCGATCCCATTGGTGGCCCTTTCTTCAATTATGAATTTGTGGTTTTCAACCGGTATGTCCCAGAAAATTGGGGTTGTCACCGTGGTTTGTATGGCAGCAATGTCAATGAACGCATACAAGGGTTTAAATAGCCTAAAACCTTTTTCGGTGGATTTAATGCATACCGTAGCGGCAAGTGAATGGACCATTTTTACAAAATTAAGATTGCCCAATTGTTTGCCCAATGTATTTACCGCATTAAAAATTAACATCGCAACGGCAATTATGGCGGCAATGATCAGCGAGTATTTTGCATCATCAACGTCCGGATTAGGATTTGCCATCAAAGATAGTTTACGTAAAGGTGAAATGGCAATGGGTTGGTCTTATATCGTGGTTGCCTCGCTGGCCGGGGTGATTTTATACGGTATCATTATCTTGGTAGAACGCAATGCTATTAAATGGCATGCTTCGCAAAAATAAAAAAAGAAAAACGAGGAGAAGGAAAAATGAAAAGCGTAAAAAAACTGGTATCAATTGTTCTGATCATAGGATTAGTAACAATGCTGGGTGCGGGATGTAGTTCTGGCACCACAAAGAAAGAGAGTAGCTCGACAGGCGGTCTTCAAAAAGTAACGCTGCAGTTAAAATGGTTACCGCAGTCGCAATTTATGGGTTACTATGTTGCCAAGGAAAAAGGTTATTATGAAGCAGAAGGTATCGACCTTGAAATCTTACCTGGCGGAAGTGATATTATTCCAGAACAACAAGTATCAAATGGGGTTGCTGATATTGGTGTGACCTGGCTTTCAAGCTTGATGAAGTACCAATCACAAGGTTGGGATTTAATCGATACAGCACAGATATTCCAAAAAAGTGGGATGTTGCTTGTTTCTAAAGCGTCAACCGGGATTGTAACACCGGCTGATTTAAGAGGAAAAAAAGTCAGTTCATGGTTTGGTGGAAATGAGTATGAAATTTATGCCTTACTTGAAGCAAATGGTCTAAACAAAGATAAAGATTTAACCATGGTTCAACAGGATTACACCATGAACCAACTGATCAACAATGACGTTGATGCAGCTTCAGCAATGACCTACAATGAATATGGGTTATTACTGGAATCTGGATTAAAAGAAAGCGATCTAAATAAAATTGATATGAACGATGCTGGCGTGGCAATGATGGAAGACTGCCTATTTGTTTCAAAAGATTGGATTGCAGATAATGAAGATTTATATGTGCGTTTTTTAAGAGCATCCATTAAAGGTTGGGCTGATGCCTGTGCTGATCCGACTGCGGCTGGAAAAACAGTTTATAATGTGGATCAAAGTGTTTCATTAGACCATCAAATTTACATGGCAAATGAAGTGAAAAAACTGGTCGAACCAGCCGGCTTCGATGCTGCAAAAATTGGTTACATTGATATGAATGCAGTTCAGCAAACCGCTGATTTAAGTCTCAAATATGGTTTACTGACACAAAAAGCAGATCTTTCGACTGCGACTGTGAATCCTAAATATTGGGAAGAAGCAACCAAATAAAAGGTCAATCATGACATCGAAAAATGATTCCAACTAAGTTGATCAGAGTAACAATAGCACATTGAATTTAAGCACTTCGCAGCAAGGTTTTAAACGCTGCGAAGTGTTTTTTTGATAAAATTTAAATGCGCATTATGATTAACAGTGTGCGAACCCTTCTTAATTATGATAAAATCATCTGAACAGCGAAATTCACGGTAAATTGACAAAGACCTGAAAATTTTTAAAAAGGAGAACCAATAAAGTGAAAAAAATCAATTCGACAGTCATCATTTTTTTAGTACTGATTGGCATATCAGTAGGACTTTATGGTTTGCAATTAGACTTATTTCATTCACCCCATGATACTTACTTTTATCTTTTACAAGATGTGGCCTTTTTACCGATGCAGGTTGCGATTGTAACGGTCGTTCTCCAAAGTATGATCAGTACCCGGGAAAAAAAAGAGCGCTTAAAACAATTAAACATGGTGATCAGCAGCTTTTTTGGCGAAGTGGGAACGGACATTATTGTTGATCTTAATGAATTCAATCAGGATCGGGAAGGAATCTGTGAGCATTTGAAAATTGATGGACGGTGGCAGAAAAAAGACTTTGCCAAAGCCATTGCGATCGTCAGAGCATATGATTTTCCCATGGACGCCAGAGTGGGTGATTTAACAGTCCTCAAACGTAATTTAATTGAAAAACACAGTTTCTTTCATATGATGCTTCAAAATCAGAATTTGTTGGAACATGAAACGTATTCGGATATGTTATGGGCCGTGTTCCATTTGATGGATGAAATGATTGCTCGCGACAATTTGAATAATTTGCCCCAGGCAGATTTACAGCACCTGTCACTGGACATCCAACGGGCCTATTCGACCCTTCTGATTGAGTGGGTTAATTATATGGAGCATTTAAAAACGGAATATCCGTATCTATTTTCACTGGCGGTCAGAAAAAACCCCTTTGATAAAAATAGAAGTGTTGTTTTTCAATAAATTATAGAGCTTATCGGTAAATGGCAAGCTCCGGGTGTAGATAGACCTTAATAATAAAAATCGGAAAGCGAAAAAGAGTTTTATAAAATTGTGGGCGATTCGTTATTGAATTCAACCTGATCGAGAGAAATCTAAAAAGAAAATAATTGAGGGCTGAAATGTATACGATTGATGAAACAGAAATGCTGTTAAATGAAATAGCGGAAGAAATTCCCCAGGAGTTATATAATGAACTTAATGGTGGTATCGTTTTAAAAGAAGAGGCAAAACTGCATCCTCAAAACAAAGCCAAGGATCTATTTATATTAGGGGAATATCATCGCGATAGCCGGTTGGGGAATTTTATTGCCATTTATTATGGCTCCTTTGTCCAGACTTTTGGGAATGCGTCATTGGCAGAATATAAAGAGCAATTAAGAAAAGTATTAAAGCATGAATTTCTGCATCATGTGGAAGGCTTGGCCGGGGTACAAGACCTGGAGATCGAGGATGCAGTGGAAATCCAGAACTATTTAAAATTGTGGGATAGGAAAAAGGGATAACGATTCGTGTTTAGAATAACGATCAAAGTAGAAAAAGCAAAAAGTGAAGAAGTCAGTATTAATCGCAAATGCAAAACAAAGAACCAGCTTACATAAATTTTGATGCCCTTCGCCAAAAGGCCACCATAAAAGAAACATATTGTTCCAGATTCTATTTCTTATCCCGGATTCCGGGAGTGACTTACCATTTTGACACCACTTTTTGCCGCCGGTAGGATGCAGTCGGTCAGGACTGTCCCCTTAATAAATGAAGGTTTGTTAGAAAAATATGCGTTTTAGCGTCAGCAAAAAGATTCCTATCGGTGTTATCAATGGTATACGTCATCCATTTGGGGTTTGCGTAACACCCCGGTTTGTTTTTAATTGGGAGGTTTATCGGTTAAATGATCGCACTTATTTATTTAATTGTGAGATCAAAAACGGTATCCCCTTCCAGGCGAAGGGCTATGTTGTGGCAAGAGCCAGAGATAGCTTGTTTAACGATGGCTTTTCAATATAAGGCCACCAATTTGGATTTAATCGTTGAGCAATGCTTTCTAGGTCAATCACAGTGCCAGTCGTTCCGGGCCGGAGTAGACATAGCCTTTATTGCCTCTGACATAGCCTAACAAGGTCATATTGTATTGTTTGGCCAGCCGGATGGCAGAGGTGGTCGGTGTTGACCGGGAAACCAGAATCGGGGTTCCCAGCCGGACTGCCTTGGTCATGATCTCTGATGAAATTCGTCCACTGACAAACAGAATACTTTCTGACGCCAAGTCAAGACGACCTGCTTTTAATAGAATGCCGGTGATTTTATCAAAACAATTATGGCGACCAATATCTTCGTTTAAAACCTGATAGTTGGGGTGATAAAATAACACACTGTGGACTCCGCCAACCTCCATAAATATTTTAGACGATGTTAAAAACTCGCTCATTACCTGTAAAATGGTATTCAGCGAAAAAGTTTTTTGGGTTTCAATCAGACAATACTGGTTCTGTTTCAGGGGATTAATATAGGTATAACACTTCCCACAGCCTGAGGTAATGCTGCGCAAGCTTTCCTGCCGGTTAATCAGAATATCCTTTTTTAAGGTTATAATCACCGCAAACAGCATCTCGTTATAGCTAATTGATTCAATATCAGAGTAAGCGTTGATCACCCCTTCACTATACAAAAATCCCAAAGCCAGTTCTTCCGGATACTGATTCAGACATAATAGTGAGACCAGTTCTTCACCATTGACCATGACTTTTAATGAAATTTCGGTAATCACTTTTTTGGTGGTTTCTTTTAATTTGCAAACATTTGTCTCTTTGCTTATTTCTAAAACGTCGTAATTTTCATAGATAATATCTTCCATGGTTACTAATCCCCTCAATTTCCTTTTACTGGCGCTTATCGGTAAAAAAGTCCGCCATTGCCCAGTTTGGCCAAATCGCTTGTAGTAATTTCCAGATCGGCCAACAGCCGGGGGAACAGTAAATCAAAACTGAACCGGTCATTATAAATGCCACATCCGGGGACACCGACGATTTGAGCATCGCCAATTTTGGCAGTGACCAGCATCGATCCGGGTAAGACTGGCACCCCATAAAGCAAGTCTTTGGCACCAGCTTTAATGATTGCGTCCAGGGTCATATCATCGGGATCAACGGACAGCCCGGCAGTGGTAATAATCATATCGGCGCCCAAGGCGATCATATCCTGAATTTTGCCGCTGATGGTGGAAACGTTATCTGGTGCCATCGCTTTGGCCACTACCTCACAACCATAGGCTTCCACTTTGGCCTGCATGATATCCGTATATTTATCTTCAATTAGTTTTTCAAAAACTTCAGTACCGGTGACCAGGATACCAACCTTGGCTTTTTTTAACGGATGGACCGCAAACAAGGTTTCCTTTTTCAGACAGTTCAAAGCTTTTAAATAGTTTGTATTTGAAATATAGAGGGGAATGGCTCGGGTAGCGGCTACCACATCGCCTTTTTTAACCACCGTATAATTGGGCAGGGTGGCACAAATAACCCCTGGTGACTCATTAAATAGTTGAAGCTGGGCTTCATCGGCAACAAAGATGCCATCGGTTTCGGCGACCAGATTGATTCGACCTTCTTTAGGGATCTGATTGTAGTTCATATTTAATCCGCACATCTGGTCAGCAAAAGCCAGTGCGGCCTCATCTTCGTGGACATAGCCTTTGACAAAAGGGTTATGCTCGGAAACAAAGACATTATTTTTCCCCAGTTCCCGGAGCATTTGGATATTTTCTGCGGTGATTTCATGGCCTTTTTTAAACGCCACGCCTTTTTCTTTTTTATAAATAATGCGGGTTACATCGTGTAGCAAATGCATCCCCACCGATTCGGCAACCGGAGTTTTGGTTAATAGCACCTCATTGTTCAGCGCCGAGGTTTGTTCAGTTTGTATTAAATCATAGGGCAAATCGCTGGCGCAGCCCCGGCAGATACTGCCATGTTTGGCTGGATAGGTTTCATTACAAATGGGGCAGGTGGTTGTTTTGCCCATCTTCTCTTTCTTCAGGTAGTTCTGGTGTACTTTTGCTGGCGCCATGGTAAAAATGGAAGTACCGGCTGCTTGCATTTGGGCAAACAGCAGGTCAGAATCCTGATCGTGTTTAGGCTTTAGTTTTAAAAACCAGGTGTGAATCTCGTCCCATTTTTCCAGTTCCGTTTTATCAATGGTAATGCGGATACCGACACCGGTGTACTTGTCATAAAAGATCGCCGCATAACGGCCATGATCCAACACCTTCAGCCAGCCATTGCCAATCGAGCAGGGGGTCAGCAGCTGGATTGCATCGGGCAGGCAGGTCTTGGTTTCGCAGATGACATCGTAGAAACCCTCTTTGGGAAGATTTTCCATGGCCAGATTGACCATAAATCCACCGAGTAGGATTCCCGGTGCCACCGTTCCATGAAAAGCTTTAATCTTTTGGGTATAGTCTTCATAAGTTAATTCGCCAAATTTCATTTTTCACCTCAAAAATATATAATATCTCAATCTAAATATCTCAAATAAATTTATATTTATTTCTAAAAAGCATTGGTTAAAAACAATGCTTTTTAGAAATAGTAATAGTTGGAGCAGATGTTAAAATAGCGGGAGTGTTTAAACGTCAACACTCCCAACAAAACTGGATAAAAAAAGATAATGTAGTACCGACAATTGTTGCATCATGTTGTATGCATCAGAGCGGACACGGCGATAGCCTGTCCGAATCTGCAGCATACAACAGATTAACAATTGGTCGGTACGGGAGTTTACCTAAAACCTGATGGTATTGGATAGAACACTCCCACTAATAAGCGATTGCCTTATTGAATTTTTTCGATGGCTACGGCGCAGGCTTTGTATTCTGGCGTTTTGGTGATGGTATCACCGGATCGGGTAGTTAACCAGTTGGCATTATTTTCAAAATAATGCATGGCCATCCAGACCAGTCCTTCCGGAATCCGTTCAGAAACCTGAGCTTTAACGGTGACCGTACCACGACGAGATTTAACAATGATCATTTCGTCATGCTCGATCCCCAGTCGTTTTGCATCTGCTTCGGAAATATCAGCATATTCTTCTGGCAACAGTTCGTTAAGTCCTTCACAGCGACCGGTTTGAGTCCGGGTGTGGTAGTGGTAGAGACGTCGACCAGTACTTAAGGTGAACGGATAGTCAGCATCTGGCACTTCCGCCGGTGGGGTCCAGTCAAGGGCCATTAAATGACCTTTGCCATGGGTGAAATTACCATCCAGATGGAGAATCTGGGTACCCGGATCTTCGGGCGTTGTACAAGGCCATTGGATTCCGCCCTGATCAAGTTTATCGAAGGTTGCGCCAGCAAAGAAAGGTGCCAACGGCGCAATTTCATTGTCCCATAATTCCTGGCCACTATCGGCTTCCCAGGTCTGGCCAAAACGTTTGGCAATTTCTCGGAAGATCCACCAGTTTGGTTTGGCAATACCCGGTGCTTCTTTTACTTTGCGAACCCGACTGATGCGGCGTTCACAGTTGGTGAAGGTACCTTCATCCTCACTCCAGGCAGCCGCTGGTAAAACAACATCGGCATATTGGGTGGTTTCGGTCTGGAAGATATCATTACAAACAACAAACTCAGCCGCTTCCAGGCATTTGATAACGTGAGAAATATCCGGTTCGGTACCGACCACATTTTCACCAAAGATGTAGATGGCTTTCATTTCTTTGGTTTCCAGTTTTTCAAACATATCGGGAATCATCAGGCCTAATTTATCCGGCAATCCTTCGACATTCCAGGCTTTTTCGAATTTAGCTTTGGCGGCCGGATCGGTAACATTTTGATAGCCATGGTAGGTATTTGGCAGGGCACCCATATCGCAGGCTCCTTGAACATTGTTCTGGCCGCGCAGCGGGTTGACGCCGGCATTTGGTTTCCCAACATTACCTAGTAACATCTGCAGATTGGCAACCGACATAACATTATTGGTTCCGCAGGTATGTTCGGTGATACCCAGGGTGTAGATCGCCATACCTGGTTTATTGGCCGCCAGCATGTGGGCAATACTGATAATCTGTTCTTCGGACACACCGCTAATTTCAGAGGCCCGTTTGGGTGGGTATTCCAGTACTTTTTCTTTTAAGGCATCAAAATTATCACAGTGATCGCGAACAAAGTCTTTGTCATATAAATCTTCGGTGATCAGGACATTCATCAAACCATTGAGGAAGGCCACATCGGAACCGACTTTAATCTGGGCGAATTCATCGGCATAGTCAGCCAGTTTGGCTTTCCGGGGATCGACCACAATCAATTTAGCGCCATTGCGTTGACCATTCTTAACAAAGGTCGAGGCAATCGGATGCGCTTCTGTCATATTGCTGCCGATGACAAAGAGGCAGTTGGTATCAGCAAACTCGCCAATCGAATTGGTCATCCCACCAGTACCGAAGGATTTAATTAAACCGGCAACCGTTGGAGCATGACAGACCCGGGCACAATGATCGATATTAGGGGATTTAAAGGCGGCCCGGAATAGTTTTTGCATCTGGTAGGAATCTTCGTTGATGCTGCGGGCACAACTGATGCCACCCACTGCATCGGGACCATCGGTGGCAATAATTTCTTTGAATTTATTGGCAACCAGATCCAGCGCCTCATCCCAGGAGGCTTCCCGGAATTTACCGTTTTCTTTGATCAGTGGTGAAGTCAATCGTTCTGGCGAATAGATAAAGTCATAACCGTAACGACCCTTAACGCAGAGACGGCCTTTGTTGGGATAAGCATCTTCGACGCCGGTTACTTTGACGATTTTGTCACCTTTCATGTGCAGGTTCAGCTGACAGCCAACGCCGCAGTAGGGGCAGGTGGTACGGACTTTTTTAACTTCCCAGGAGCGGGCCTTGCCAATGGATTTTTTGTCGGTTAAAGCACCGACCGGGCAAGCCTGAACACATTGGCCACATTGCACACAGGAGGATGCTCCCATATCGATATTGTTATCGCAGATAACGGTGGTATCGCTGCCTCTAAAACCAAGTGATAACACGTCGTTGCAGACAATATCATTACAGGCGGTCACACAGCGGCGGCAGAGAATACATTTCCGGTTATCCCGGACAATCATCACGGAAGAATCATCAACGGTTGGCTTGTCGATGCTTTCCATGATAAATGGTGGCGCTTCGATACCCAATTCATAGGCAATGCTCTGCAGGCTGCACTCGCCGCTTTTTTCGCAGGATAAACAGTTATGTTCGCCATTGGATAAGAGCAGATTGACGATGTTGCGACGGGCACTGAGGACACTTTCGGTAGCCGTGTTGACGACCATCCCATCAGCGACTTTGCCGGCACAAGCCGGAATCAGGGTTCGGGCACCGACTACCTCAACCACGCAAATACGACAGGAAAAGGAATCATGGATGCCATCCATGTGACAGAGGGTGGGAATATGAATGCCGTTATCTTTGGCCACTTGCAGAATTGTTTGATCTGCTTCAGCCTGACATACTTTATTATTTATTGTTACTGTAATCATTACTAACCTCCTTAATTTAGATCGTTATTATTTCTTGATTGCTTCAAACGGACATTTTTCAAAACATACACCGCACTTGACACATAGGATTGGGTCAATGACAAAAGGAATTTTTTCTTTCTTATTGCCGGTAATTGCGCTAACCGGACAGTTTTTCGCACAAAGCCCACAGCTCTTACAATTTTCTTCGATGATTTCATAGGCTAATAAGGCCTTACAGGAACCGGCCGGACACTTTTTATCGCGAATATGGGCTTCATATTCATCCCGGAAATATAAAAGGGTACTTAAAACAGGGTTGGGAGCGGTTTGTCCCAAAGCACAAAGGGAAGATGCCTTGATATCACGAGCCAGGGTTTCCAGTTCGTCAATATCACTCATAACACCTTTGCCCAGAGTAATTTTTTCCAGGATATCTTTCATCCGGCGGGTTCCCAAGCGGCAAGGAGTACATTTGCCACAGGATTCATCAACCGTAAATTCCAGGAAAAATTTGGCAATATCAACCATACAGGTGTCTTCATCCATAACAATCAGACCGCCGGAGCCCATCATGGCACCCAATTCGATTAGTGATTCGTAATCAATGGGGGTATCAATGTGACTGGCCGGAATACATCCGCCGGAAGGTCCCCCGGTTTGAGCGGCTTTAAATTTCTTACCATTGGGGATGCCGCCGCCGATTTCATAAACAACTTCCCGCAGGGTTGTGCCCATGGGGATTTCCACCAGACCGGTATTGTTGATTTTTCCACCAACTGCAAATACTTTGGTGCCCTTGCTTTTTTCGGTCCCCATGCTGGCAAACCATTCGGAGCCTTTTAATAAGATCACCGGAATATTGGCAAAGGTTTCAACGTTGTTCAGGATGGTTGGTTTCTGCCACAGACCTTTTACTGCCGGGAATGGCGGTCGAACTCGTGGTTCACCACGTTTACCTTCAATGGATGTCATTAATGCGGTTTCTTCACCACAGACAAAGGCGCCGGCACCGAGACGGATTTCCAGATCAAATTTAAAGCCGGTATCCAAAATATTATCGCCTAATAAGCCGTATTCTCGTGCTTGATCAATGGCGATTTGCAGCCGATGAACGGCGATGGGATATTCAGCCCGGACATAAACAAAACCGTGAGTGGCGCCGATAGCATAGCCGGCAATGGTCATGGCTTCAATAACTGAGTGGGGATCGCCTTCTAAAACGCTTCGATCCATAAAAGCGCCGGGATCGCCTTCATCCGCATTACAGCAGACGTATTTTTCATCATTAACCTGTTGGGCGGCAAAATCCCATTTGGTGCCAGTGGGAAATCCGCCGCCGCCGCGGCCTCGAAGACCAGAGTCTTTAATCGTTTGGATTACCTCAGCGGGTGACATGTCAGTCAGGGCTTTGGCCAGCGCCTTATAACCATCAAAGGCAATGTATTCATCAATTTCTTCAGGATTAATACGGCCACAATTTCGCAGGGCAACCCGTAATTGTTTTTTAAAGAAACTGGATTGTTCGATATCCTGATTATCTTCCTGTAACTGACTGCTGGCTTCCAGCAAGCGGGTGACAAGACGGCCTTTTAAAAGATGCTCTTCGACAATTTCTGGCACATCTTTCACATCGACTCGGCAGTACATCGTACCTTCCGGGTAAATAACCATAATTGGGCCTTCTTCACACAGCCCAAAACAGCCGGTCTGGACAACTTTTACTTCATTATCAAGTTGATTCTTTGCCAAATTTTCATTTAATTCAGTCATAATCGCTTCAGAATTTGAAGAAGTACAACCTGTACCACCGCAAACTAAAACATGTGAACGAAACAATTGCATGTAGTTTTCCTCCTCGTAAAATTTATATTATTGATTTTCTTTTAGGGTGTATTCCGAACAAACCTTACCATTGGCAAGATGCTCCAAAACAACCTTGGCAACTTTCTCTGGTGTCATATTTACATAGGTAACCTTCGTGCCATCTTTATCGATGATATCGACAATGGGCTCTAAACTACAAACACCGATACAGCCAGTAGCCGTAACCGTCACATTATGAATGTCCCGCTTTTGTGTTTCAGTCAGAAATGCCTGCATCACTGGCCGGGCACCAGCCGCAATGCCACAGGTAGCCATCCCAACAACCACTCGGATTGAATCATTGTCAGTTCGCATGCCGACTTCTTTTAAGGTTTTTTGTCTGATGGCTTCTAATTCTGCAATAGTTTTCATTGGATGATGCCTCCTTCAGTTTTACAGCCTTCAATAATTTCAGGGATATCCTCTTTTGTTAATCGTCCAAAAACTTTCCCGTTAATGGTCAAAACTGGGGCTAAACCACAGGCACCCAAACAACGGCAGTCTTCCAGCGTAAACTCACCATCCGCAGTCGTTTCGCCAACCCCAATCGCGAGAGTTTCTTTTAACTTGTCTAAAATTGGGCCAGATCCCTTGACATAACAGGCTGTTCCCATACAGATGGAAACTTGGTGCTTACCTTTGGGGTTCAAAGAAAAGAATGAGTAAAAAGAAATTACCCCAAATACCTCAGAGATGGGTACATTCATTTCCTTGGCAATGACCTCCTGGGCTTCGATCGGTAAATAACCATATAATCCCTGGACCTCATGTAGGATAGGGATTAATGCTCCCTTAGAATTCTTGTGCTTGGCAACGATGTCGGTAACTAAATGTTTACTTTCATCTTTCTCCATGCAACCACTTGCATTTGCGTTCATAAAACCGCCTCCTTAAAGTTTTTTGTTTAATGAATTTAAAAAATCCAAAAAAATAAACTCTAATCTGTGTAGATTAGAGTTTAAAACTAATGTAAAGGATTGCATTCCGGGCAATCCAAATAAAACGGCAAAATAAAAATATTGTGTTGTACATAATATAAATATTTTGCCCTTTTATTTTTATAGTTTCTCCTTTCCACAATGGGAGGCATTACCGTTTCCAGTAATACCCTACGGATCTATAGCTCATAGATTTGCCAAAAGGACGCAAACCCTTAGACTCCATAGATTTGGAGTAAATTCAATATTTGGTCACATTATACATGCGCAAAAATTGTTTGTCCAGCGATAAATTACGCCAAAAAATCGTAAAATCTAAAAAACACACTATTTTAAATCGTGAAATAATTAACATGGTTTTTCAAACATTCCAAAATCCAAAGAAATAAAGCAACCCAAAATAAGCGTTTTAAAGCCGTTTTATGTTAAATGACCGAGTTGAAATTCTATTTTTGTACTTATTAAAATAAGTAATCATGACAAGGGTAAGTAGGTCTAAAAATTAATGCGTTTTTCTGGATTGAGAAAAGTCGAAAAACGTTGATTATTTAAAACAAAAATAGATGAGTTAAAATACTTATTAATATTTTACTCGTTTAAACCAATAATTTTAAAAAGCTACGAATTAAGAGGAAAAATTATCATAATATAGATGTTTCTGAAATTTGACTTGTTGTATTTTTCACAAAGTATAAAAAATTTAATTCCAGATAAAAAAGAACGTCCGTTTGGCACAATGGTGTGCTACCATCTAAACTGACTCGCGAGAAATATAATTTGCAAAACCACGAATCATCAATAATGGCTTATAAAATTACTCTATCAAATAAAGTAATTCTATATAAATTAAATTGTGAATAAGATTATATTGCCATTTGCCAGGAGTCTTAAAGTCTCAAATTAATAGTTTGTTATTTAACAAACTATTAATTTGAGAAAATAACACGTTTTGTGAATTTCATTAATTTTAAGTTTTCAATGTTAAACATTTAACGAGCGCCTCAGATGCTGTTAAATAATAATCAATCATTAAAGTGATGAATAGTTGTGTATTATATATTATTGTTATGTATGATTTATAATAATCATTAATAGCATGTTATTGTTTGTTATTGGACAATCGATTGTTAAATATAAACCAATGTACAAAATAATCACTATGTTAAAAATTAATATTATTTTTTGTCAAGGGACACTATTTTTTTATACGGATTATTTTAATCGCTTTTGTAGATTATTTTTATTTTAGAGCATAATTATTTTTTGTTTAGATTGTTAAAAAAATAATTAGCAGCATTTAAAAATGCGCTTCACATGACAATTTGATTTGTTTGAATTTTAACGATCAAGTTGTTTCAGGTTATAAAATCAAGTTGATTTTTAGTGAAAAATTCGAAATAATGGGATAAAGATTTATAGAAGTTTGATATAAGAAAGTGTTAGATTGATAAACTTTTATCAATCTAATGACTATTTTTGGTTGGAAAAATTCTTAAATTTAATTAAGAAAGTAGAGAATTATATAAAAATAGGTAATTTGGGACAAAAGTGATTAATAAGAGAAAAATTATTTTTTAAATATTCGTAAAAGAAGAATGATTTAAAATATGACTGATCGATTTAAAAAGGATTGGCATAGATAATGTTAAACTTGGATCAAATTGATTAGAATACCGTGATGCATATTTATCGAGGAAATCAATTTTTTCCTTTGATAATCATGTCAAATGTTTAAATATAGCAGAAGCGAGCTTTAAATAATTAAAAAAAGAGTATTCCTGAACTGGAAATCTAACTTGCTCTTGAAAAAGCTCAATAATATAACTTTATAACTCAATCAAGAAGACGCCTATATGGATGCAATTACAAAGGAATAATGATATGATTTACCAAAGCGTATTAAGATAACCAAAACGAAAGACTTTCTCGACTCAGTCGAGAGGATTGGGGTACCGGTGAACTGGGATTGTTTAATTGTCGATGATGAGGTCGAGCTGGCAAAAGCGACCTGTGAATATTTTGAAATGTTCGGAGTAACGGCGGCTCATGTCACAAATTTTAATGACTGCATGGGCTTTATGGCAACGAATGGGGTCAAACTGATTTTACTGGACATTAATCTGGGGAATGATAGTGGGTTTACCCTTTGTAAGGAACTCCGCAAAAAAACCGATGTACCGATCCTGTTTATCAGTGCCAGACAGAGTGATGATGATGTCCTCATTGCCCTGAATATCGGTGGGGATGATTATATCAAGAAACCTTATTCACTGAGCGTCTTGCTGGCCAAGGTCAAGGTGATCATCAAACGTTATGATGGGGCGGCATCAAAAGTCGGGATCAGCGAAGCGGGCTGTTCTCTATTAAAAGAGAAGAATTGCTGCGGTAATTTGCGAATCGATGCCGATGCCATGAAGGTTTACCTCAATGAGAAAGATGTCGGTTTTAAAACAAAAGAATTCAAGCTGTTTCAATATCTATATGAAAATAAAAACCGGGTCATTCCAAAGGATGAACTGTTTGCCAAGATTTGGGGGGATGCTTTTTTCAGTGATGGTACCCTAAATGTGCATATCCGCAAAATCCGCGAGAAAGTCGAAGAAAATCCCAATAAACCAAGGCTAATTAAAACCATCTGGGGCACTGGCTATATCTTTGAAACACAAGATGATTAGAGCGATAGCAGTTAATAAAAATAGGATAAAAAATAAGATTAAAATAACGTGTTTAGCATTTGAGGGTAATTCATGAAAATAAGAAGAATAATCATCGCTTTTACGGTGCTGTTACTCGCCTGCTACACCGTGGCGGTTAGTTATATCAATGGCACTCATTTAAATAAGGTAGATGTAACGCAGATTAACCAAGTCGTCAAAACCATCGAGAAAGAGTGGACGCGTTATGATGGAAGTGAAGACGGCACGCTGCCAAGAACCGGGGAAGCTGCGGGTCTGACTTATCAGATTGCGCTTACCAGTGATGAAAACTATCAGTCACTGGTATTTGAGGCGATCAAAAATAGAAATACCATTATGGATTTAATGGATTCTTCGGAAAATGGACAGCCGGCAATGATCGGCAAGATCATCTTTCTGACCGATGGCAGTGAAGAAGCAACGATGAAAAGAAATCTGATCAATATGATCACGATGTCCTTTCTGGTTGTCTTGATCATGGTTTATGTGGTTTTGAGACTGGTGTATACTTCAATCCTCAGACCCTTTGGGGTAATGAAGCAGTTTGCCCGAAAAATCGCTGACGGTGATCTGGAGTTCCGGCTGCCTATGGATCGGGGCAACTACTTTGGGGCATTCACCGAAAGTTTTGACCTGATGCGGGAAGAGCTGCGAAAAGCCAGACAAGGCGAATATCAGGCCAACATTAGCAAAAAAGAGTTGGTAGCGGAACTGTCCCACGACATCAAAACACCGGTGGCCACCATTAAAGCCATCTGTGAGCTGCTCGGGATCAAGCTGGCCGGGGTGAACCCTGAGAATTTACCGGGGTCAACAGCCGCAACGACCATCACCGAAAGCATCGAAAAAATTGCCGTGATTGATGCTAAAGCTGACATTATTGATGCGCTGATCAGCAACCTGTTTCACGCAACCCTGGAAGAACTGGAAATGCTGAAGGTCAATGTCAGCGAGCAACCCAGCACCGTGATCATCCAGATGTTTAGAGATATGGACAGCTTTGGAAAAATCCGCTTTAAAAATGACTTGGCGGAGTGTCTGATTTTTTGTGATCCGCTGCGGTTGAGTCAGGTGATTGACAATATCATCAGCAATTCCTATAAGTACGCCGATACCGATATCGACATCGGGTTTAATTTGGACAAAACAGAAAAAAAACTGACAGTAACGATCAAAGATTATGGCGAGGGTGTCAATCCCGATGAATGTCCGTTGGTTTGTGAAAAGTTTTTTCGCGGTTCCGGGGAAACGGTTAAAAATACCCCAGGTTCCGGGCTGGGCCTCTATTTGGCCCGACAGTTTATGGCCGGCATGGGCGGTAGCATTCGTTGTTATAATGAGGATGGCTTCACGGTGGCGCTGTCTATCAAAGTGGTGTAAGGCCTGAGCATTTATAAAAAACAGATAAAAATAGATAAAGAAAGATTATTTAAGAAATAGATAAGGATTTAATAAGAGTTGGCAAAAGACCGGCTAAGAACATATCAAATATAATAGGACCATGGAAAGCAAAAGCCGACCATGGTCTTTTATCATATCGATAAAGGTTCACTCAGTCAATCAGGAGGATTACAATGAATAACACGATTCTAAAGGCAGAAATGCTCAGCAAAACCTATTCAAACGGCAGCATCATGCAGCACGTTTTAAAAAATCTGAACATCGAAATCAAAGCGGGCGACTTTACCGTCATCATGGGGAGCTCAGGTTCGGGAAAGTCCACCCTGCTTTATGCCTTGTCGGGGATGGACAAGCCGACTCTGGGAACTATCGACTTTAAAGGCGAAGCGATTTCCAGCTATTCCAATGACAAGCTGGCCATTTTTCGAAGAAAGCATTGCGGATTTGTGTTTCAGCAGATTTATCTCAATGATACCATGAGTGTGCTGGATAATATCATGATCTCAGGTCTGCTGGTCAGTCGCGATAAAAAGGCGATCGCAACTCGAGCCAAGCAACTGCTGCATCAGGTCGGGCTGAATGATGAATGCTATCATAAATATCCGTCCCAGCTTTCCGGTGGTGAAGCCCAGCGGGTGGCCATTGTCCGGGCGCTGATCAATGCGCCGGAAATCGTCTTTGCCGATGAACCCACCGGAGCCCTCAATTCCACGAATGCCATCAACGTGCTGGATGTGATGTCCGAGGTCAATGCCGCTGGTCAAAGCATCATCATGGTGACCCATGATATTAAAACCGCCCGACGGGCCAATCGCATTCTATACTTAAAGGATGGGGTCATCATTGATGAACTGAGTCTGGGAACCTATGTCAAGGACGACCCGGACAGACATGGCGTTCTGCGGGCATTTCTGGAAAGCATGGGCTGGTAGCATGAAACTTTTTATGATTGCGACCAACAACATCAAGAAGGCCAAGGTAGCTACCGCTACCCTGATCATTCTGATTGCCATTGCTACCATCTTTCTGTATGTGGGAATCAGCGTACTGGCTAGTATGGATACCTTTATTGATCAGAAGAATGCCGAAACCAATGGTGCTCACCTGATCTCAATTACCGACGGTACCCATGATCAGGATATTCAGGAAATTTATCAGTCTATTGAAGGCTATTCCTATAGTGAACAGGAAGAGGGGATGATGTCGATGTCTTCATCATTTCAGAATCTCGATACCGGGGAAGAGGCCAATAGTATCCCGGCCGTCTTTTTAAATCTCGATACCGCCCGAAAAATATCCCAGGTGAAGATCATTGATCAGGCCGAACTGATGCCGAAAAATGGCGTCATTGTGCCCTATGTTCTAAAAGTGGCCAATGGCTATCAAACCGGGGATACCTTAAAACTGATGGTGGATGATACCAGTACCGAGCTTGAGATTGCTGGTTTCTACGAAGATTTGATGTTTGCCAGTCCTTCCAATGTGAGCATGTATAAATTATATGTCGGAAATCAGCAGTTTCAGGAATTTCTGGCGCAGCCGGAGTATGGCTCAAAATGCAGCTACATCGCGGTGATCACCGATGATATTAATGGGTCTGAAGCATTTGAATCGGAGTATATCAAAGCAATAAAAACGATCATGCCGGAAGGCACGGGCAGCTATGCCTCCCTTAGTTATGGAACAATGAAAACGGGCGTGGCCATCTTTATCAATATTATTATGGCGGTGCTATTGTCCTTCTCGATTATCATTCTGGCGATTGCGGCGATTGTCATCAAGTTTTCGACCACCACTCATATTGAAAACAATATTAAAAATATCGGCACCCTGGAAGCCATGGGCTATACAACCAGACAGATCCTTGGCTCGATTCTGATCGAATACCTGTTGATGACCGCCATCGGTTTTGGAGTGGGGTTGGCCGCCGCGTTGTTGATTTCACCGGTGATTACCAATGTCGTGTCATCATCAATCGGGCTGCGCTGGGCCACCGGACTTTATCCCCAGGCGGTACTGGCAAGTCTGGGTGTGATTATGATAGCGGTGCTGGGGATTTCTTATTTCAGTGCGGCTAAAATCAAAAGAATCACCCCCTTAGCAGCGCTGCGAAACGGTATCGAAACCCATCATTTTGGGAAAAACAGCATTCCTCTGGATCAGACCAGGCTGAGTCTCAATATGGCCATGGGTTTTAAATCACTTGTTTTCAATAAACGACAGAATCTCATTGCCGGGTTGATCATCATCCTGCTGAGTCTGGTAACCGTATTTGCGCTGGCATCCTACTATAATTTTTCGGTGGATAAAACCGCCATGATTAAATTAATCGGTCTGGAAACCGCTGAGGTTCGAGTAATCGCCATCGACAATGAAGAAATGATATTTGCAGAAATTGCCGCTATGCCGGAGGTGGAAGATACCATCAAACTCAATTCCTTTGACGGTGTCATTAAATTTAACGACAAAGAAAGCGGTGCCAATACCAGAATAACCGCCGATTACAGCCGCTTGAAAGTCAATACCTGTGTGCAGGGCAGGATGCCGGTGCATGATAATGAAATCGCCATCACCAGTATTGTGCTGGATAATCTTGGCGCCCAGATGGGAGATACCGTATCAATCGACTATAACGGCACCGCCCGGGAATTTCTGGTGGTGGGGGTCACGCAACAGTTTAATATGTTGGGTAAAGGAGCCGCCATTACCACAGCCGGGATGAAAAAACTGGTGCCGTCTTATCAAGAGCAAAATTTGATGATTTATCTGGCGGAGGGTCAGGATACCGAAAAATTCATCACCAAAATAAACAATCGCTATGGGGTTGAGAACGTTCAGTGCAACAGCTACTTTGAGTCCATCGAAATGATGTTGGATTCCTTTGAAGCCTCGATAAAAATTGTGGTGACGGGATGCCTGGGGATTATCGCGGTCATTATTGTATTTATTATGTTCTTGGTAATCCGGGTGCGGATCTTGCGGGAGCGAACCCGGCTGGGGGTTTCGAAAGCCCTTGGTTTTACCTCCAATCAGCTGATCGGTCAGATCTTAATCAGTGAGATGCCGGTGATTATCGGGGCTGCGGTGGTGGGATCTATCGCCGGTTATTTTGCCACCAATCCGATGCTGGCGGTTATGCTTGCCTCCAACGGCATTTTAAATTGTGATTTTTATGTGGAACCCAGTCTGGTGATGTTCACCGCATTCGGAATTAGCCTGCTGGGATTGGCAACGGTGCTGATCGTCGCCAGTAAAATCAGAAAGAT
Source organism: Acetobacterium woodii (assembly GCA_016213825.1). Classification (GTDB taxonomy): domain Bacteria; phylum Bacillota; class Clostridia; order Eubacteriales; family Eubacteriaceae; genus Acetobacterium; species Acetobacterium woodii_A. The sequence goes on from JACQZP010000036.1 coordinate 112,149, forward strand.
CAGCCCCTGTAAGATGTTTGAAGAAGGGGTGGATTAAGACTGACTTTCTTCTTAGATAGAAGCATTGAAAAATGATGCCGTAACTGGTATGATGAGAAAAAACTGGAAGTTCGATCTTACACCAGATGAACAGGAAGGATTGTGACTCATGCCATTTGAAATCAACCCCCAAAGTAGCACTAAAATACCGGTAGAAATAAGCGAAAAGCTGTTTGCGGATATCAAGAAATATATCGATGACCATTATGTGGATGAACACTCGGTTTATGGACGAAATATTGAATTTGAACCCGATCTGCCCAAGTATAATCGGGTTCGCATGACTGCTCCGGTGGAAAAAATGGCGGAAAGCCAGCCCTTTATGCCGGCACCGGCGGTACCAGTCAAAAGAAGCCTGGAAGATGTGGTGGGTCAATTGGATGACTCATTTTCAGAAATACTGCTGCGGCTGATTGACGAAAAGGGCATGACCGATGTACAAACCTATAAAAAAGCCAATATTGACCGAAAGCTCTTTTCCAAGATCCGCAGTAAAAAGGATTATAATCCCAGTAAGGCCACGGCCATAGCCTTTGCCATTGCGCTGGAGCTGAATCTTGACGAGACCCATGATCTGTTGGGGCGGGCCGGCTACGCTCTGTCTCACAGCAACGAATTCGATCTGATTATTGAGTATTTTATCACAGCCGGAAATTATAATATTTATGAGATCAACGAAGCTCTGTTCGCCTTTGACCAGGCCCTGTTGGGCGCCTGATTGTCGTTTTGAAAGCGACCAACCGGCGGTCCAATCGTGTTATCCTTTAATTAACAAAGAAACGGAGGATAATACAATGAATGCAAAAGAAACAAACACGGGCAAAACAAAAACAGATAAAACAAGTAAAACGGAATTGGTCTTTATTCTGGATAAAAGCGGCTCGATGTCCGGTTTGGAAAGCGATACCATCGGCGGCTTCAACGCGATGCTTAAAAAACAACAGCAGGCAACCGGAGCGGCCCGGGTCACCACAGTGCTCTTTGACGATGGCTATGAAGTGCTTCATGATCGGTTGGATATTCAAGGGGTTGCTCCGATTACCGAAAACGACTATTATGTCGGGGGGTGCACCGCGCTGCTGGATGCCATCGGCAAGACCATCCACAAGATTATTAACGCCCAACGCTATACCCAAAAAGAGCATCGCTCCGATCAGGTTATTTTTGTCATCACCACCGACGGCTTGGAGAATGCCAGCCGGGAATATTCCTATGAAAAGATCAAGCGACTGATTGAACTGGAGAAAACCCAGTACCACTGGGAATTTATTTTCCTGGGAGCCAATATCGACGCCATCGAAACCGCCGCCCGATTTGGCATCAGCGCCGACCGAGCCGCTAATTATCATGCTGACGGTGTCGGCACCCGCTTAAACTATCGAGTAGTTAGCGATGCGGTTTGTGAAATGCGCGAGAGTAACCCGATCCCCGCCAATTGGAAGGCCAAAATTGATGAGGATTTTGAGCGACGGGAAAAAAATAGCAGCGTAGATTGATGAAATTAATTGACGAGCGCAATCAATAAGAGGCCTAAACTGGCAACACCCCGTCAAACAGATGGTTCCATCTGTTTGACGGGGTGTTTTTTTAATCGGTTTAGGGATCCACTTATAAATTTGCGAGTTTTTCCTGCATCACCGGGGTCAGCTGAACTACCAGCTCGGCATTATAGGAGCGATTTTCGGTTGGTAATCCGAAAATTTGCTGAGCGGCCAGCGCATAGGACCGGGATACATCAGCAAAAGATCCTGGTTTAACAGCCGGATCCACATTGGTGGCCAAAATAGAAACGGTGTTATCACTGTTTTTCACAATTTCAATGGTTCGGAATTGTTGAGGGAACTCCCGCAGCGACGAGGTTTCAACTTCCCAGAAGCCCAGCTCAGGGCGGGATTCATCTGGTGATTTGAGGGCGGTTACCATATTCAGATGGCGATGGCCGCAAACCAGTAAAATAAGATTAGGATAGGTATGAAGCTTGGCGAGCAGATCAGTTTCGGTAACGGCCGCATCGTCGCTCCAGGTCATTAACGCATTTAGTCCGGTGCTTTCAGGCGTGGCGCCAATGGGGATATGGGTGGCCAGAATCATCAGCTTGTCTTCAGCCTGACCCTGATCCAGTTCATTGACAAGCCAATCATAGCGCTTTGCATCCAGTGAACCGCAGCCAGTCCCATGGGCGCCAACGGGATCATCATCGCTTTGGGTATTATCCAGAACAATCACCTTAAGCGGTACCTGTTCGTTTGGTTCGAATGAATAACAGGCGAATCCTTGGGCGGCATTTTCTTTGGTAAAGCCATGACCTTTGGGCTGAGAGGTCGTGTCAAAAAATTCACTGATCCATTCATTGCGAAGCAGTGAACGGCGGTTGGGATCGGCGGGAACTGTCGGGGCGCCAGCGGGAAAATCGGCCTCCGGACCCGCGCCAACAATGTTGCCATACTGGGTTGAACCATCCAGCGCACCCATGTAGTAGCCGCGGCTGTTAATCCCTTCGGTGCTGGTGAAGATATTTCCCAGATTAATGATGGTATCGCCGACTAAGGTATTGCGAATGTAGTCATCCGGGGGAAACATGCCCATCCAGAAATGATCATGGTTACCGATTGCCTGATACCAGGGAATGCTTTTATCCAGACCAGCGGCCTGGTAGACATCCTGATAATCATTAAATGGTCCGGGAATAGGATCATCCTTGACACCGGAATCCGGGGTGATCAGCTGGCCGTCGAGCACATCAATAAACCAGCGCAGTTCATTGTGTTGGGTGCAGTTGCAGTCGTCACCAAGGGAAATACCAAAATTAAATGATTTTTTTTGGTGGAGGGCATTGATGGTTTGGACGGCGGCATCAAGCACATGGGTGGTATAAAGCATGATTCCCGAATAGCCGGAGATAACCCCCCATTTGTAACCATAAAAGGGCACCTGGCCCGGGGATTCTTTATCAGTGAGATGAATATCCGTCATCGTAAAGAAATTAAGCAGTGACGTTGATTGTGCGATCTCGACCGCGTTATAGCTGGAATCCATCAGATCCAGTCTTTTTTCATGGGGAATTCCCGGGCCATAGTTCCAGAGGCCATAGCCATGATCGGCATATCGGGTCAGTGCTTCAATCGGCGGTTTGGAAGAATTAGGTGGTACCGGAATGGGAACAATACTTCGCTCAGCGGTTGTGAAAACCTCAGCATCAATGGGGTAGCTGGGGTTGGCCGAGCCGCCGGTTAATGGGTCCGTAAATTTTTTGTCCATTTTAAACGCTCCTCGTATAAGAAATTTTAATGGTCTTATTAGGATATAACAAGATCGATTCAGATAGATTCAGTTTAACATACTTTTCAGAAAAAGGTGAAATTTCATAGAGAAATATGAATATAAAGATAGATTTTGAATAATCGTTCATGAAAAGCGTAAAGCTGCAATTATTGGGTAAGACCATAAAGATAAATCAAGTTGAAGCGAAACGAAGGGAGTAATTCAATGGCAAACAAGTATGCAGCATTATTTCAGCCGACAAATATAGGTAAGCTTCAGATTAAAAACAAAATTTCAATGGCACCAATGGGGCCGATTGGATTTGCGGATGACAATGGTGCCTTTAATCAAAAAGGCCAGGATTATTACGTCGAAAGAGCTAAAGGTGGCACCGGACTGATTATTACCGGGATCTGCAGTGTCGATCTGGAGACGGAGGATATGGCGAAGCCGGTCATCCCCTGCCCGACGATCAATCCGCTGGCTTTTATTTATGCCGGAACCCAGATGAATGAGCGGATCCATGCCTATGGCGCAAAAACCATTCTGCAATTAACCGGAGGGTTGGGAAGAAGTGCTATTCCCGGATTTGTCAAAAAACATCTGGCGCCGTCCAAACAGGAAAATCGCTGGGACCCATGCATTATGCATCGCGAAATGACGGTTGAAGAAATAAATGATGTAATCAGAAATTTTGCGATGTCGGCTGGGGTGGAAAAAGCTGCCGGATTTGACGGGGTGGAAATTCATGCAGTTCATGAAGGCTACCTGCTGGATCAATTTGCGATTGCCTTCTTTAATAAACGAACCGACGACTTTGGCGGCAGTCTGGAAAACCGCTTACGATTTGCCACCGAAATTGTCAAGGCCATTAAAGGCGTCTGCGGAGCGGATTATCCGGTTACCCTGCGTTATAGTCTCAAGAGCTTTATGAAAGGTTTGCGGCAGGGGGCCTTGCCGGGAGAGGACTTTGTTGAAGTTGGTAAAGACCTTGACGAAGGTATCGCAGCCGCCAAGTTATTGGTCGCCGCCGGATATGATGCCCTCAATGTTGATGCCGGAACCTATGATTCCTGGTATTGGAATCATCCGCCGATGTATTTTAAAGAGGGCGGCATGTACCGGGAATTTGGCCGGATTCTGAAAAAAAATGTGGACGTACCGATTATCCTGGCCGGGCGGATGGATGATCCGGAGATGGCCTGTGAAGCGATTGGGGATTCCTGCGATATTGTCAGTTATGGCCGGCCGCTGCTTTCAGATCCCTACTATCCAGAAAAGGTCCGACAGGGAAAACTGGACGAAATACGACCTTGTTTGTCCTGTCATGAAGGCTGTCTGGGGCGGATTTCCCATGGACCACTGTGTTGTGCGGTAAACCCAGAAGTCGGCCGGGAAAAAATTTATGGGATTGTGCCGGCACCGCAAATGAAAACAGTACTTGTCATTGGCGGCGGACTGGCGGGGATGGAAGTGGCCCGAGTCTGTGCCATCCGGGGGCATGCGGTAACCCTTTGCGAAAAGTCGGATCGCTTGGGTGGCAACCTGATTCCCGGATCAGTGCCGGATTTTAAGCTTAATGACAAAAAGCTATTGGCCTGGTATGAACGGCAGCTGGAGCTGCTCCAGGTGATGGTTAAGAAAAATACCACAATGACGACAGAGAAGATTGCCGGCCAGGGTGATGACATTGTCGTGGTAGCTACCGGATCCCGGCCAATCAGCGGGGATTTTGGTCAGGCCAGAGAAACCATTACCGCCAGCGATGCCCTGCTTGGCAAAAAGCCGCTGGGGCAAAAAGTAGTGATTATCGGCGGTGGTCTGGTGGGTTGCGAGACCGGATTATGGCTGGCCCAGCAAGGCAAGGATGTGGCAATTGTGGAAATGGCGCCGGATATTGCCGGGGGACCACATGGCATGCCCTTTATGAATTACGATATGCTAAAAGATGAGTTGGCTTTCCATCAGGTAGAGCTGTATAAAAATGCCAAGGTTTCTCGAATGGATAAAGAACGCGTTTATCTCAAGACTGAAGCTGGCGAGGTTAAGCTTTTGGCAGATTCTGTTATTGTCGCCGTTGGCTATGAGCCGGATGACAGCTTATATCATCAGATTAAAATAAACAGCAAGGTGCCGGTTTATAACGTCGGGGACTCCCGGCATGTCAATAACATTATGTATGCCATTTGGGATGCCTACGAAATTGCCCGGGAATTGTAACACTTGAGGCAAATAAAGATTAAGGCAAATAAAAATCGATGAAAGTACCGGTAAAAGTACTTTCATCGATTTTTTATTTCCAGTGAATGGCCCGGTTTTCGGTCGCCAGGGCGGCTTCTTTGATGGCCTCGCCAACAGTCGGGTGAGCATGAATGGTGGAGATGATTTCAGCAACCGTCGATTCCAGCCGTAATGCCAGAGCGCCTTCAACAATCAGATCAGTCGCTCGTGGCCCCAGAATATGGACACCAACAATTTCCTTATATTTTTTATCGGAAATGATTTTGATCATGCCCTCGGTATCGCCCATGATCACCGATTTGCCGTTGGCAGCCAGTGGGAATCGACCGATGGAATAATCTTTTTCACTTCCCCGGATGTCTTCTTGAGTCAGACCAACACTGGCAAATTCCGGGGTCGTGTAGACGCAGGAGGGGTTGGTTTTTTCATCGTAGTTGGCGGTGTGACCCATGGCGTTTTCCGCCGCAACTTCCCCTTGTTGGGAGGCAACATGGGCCAGCATGGTTTTTCCGAGACAATCCCCCACGGCATAAATATTCGCCACATTGGTCTGCATTTTCGAATTCACAATAATTCCTTTTTTGTCCGTTTCGATGGACGTGTTTTCCAGGGTAAGTCCCGCTAACTCAGCTTTTCGGCCAATGGCCACCAGCACCTTATCACCGGTAAGCTCGCTGATGGTTCCATTTTGGTTGATTTGAATCGTCATCTGGTTGTCTTCGGCCTTAATTGATAATACCTGGGTGCCGGTCAAAATTTCAATCCCATCTCTTACCAGTTTTTTTCGTAACATATCCCCCAGTTCGCCGTCCATCAGGGGCAGAATACCCGGCTGCATTTCGATGACGGTCACCCGGGACCCAAATTGATTGTAAACCGACGCCATTTCCACACCAATGACGCCGCCACCAATAATCAACAGATTTTCTGGCACCTGATCCAGCGACAAAGCGCCGGTGGAATCGATGCAGTTGGGATGATCAATGCCGGGAATGGGCGGCAGTGCCGGGACTGAACCGCTGGCAATAATAATTTTGTCAGGCTGCAATTCAGCGGTTTTACCGGAAGCTTCCGTGATCAGTAAGACCGTATCATTTAAGAATTGGGCCGAGCCGCTGATAATAGTGACGCCGTTGGCGTTAAGGAGTCCCTTCACCCCGCCGGCCAGTTTGGTGCTGATTTTATTTTTGTGGGTTTGAATCTTTTTCCAATCATAGCCTACTTCAGGAATAAGCAGGCCAATCGTAGCAGCATTTTTAGCCTCGGTCAGCACTTCGGCGGAATGCAGCAGCGCCTTGGTGGGAATACACCCGACATTCAAGCAGGTGCCCCCCAGTTTTTCTCGTTCAATCAAGGTTACCTGAGCGCCCAACTGAGCGGTGCGGATGGCCGCCACGTAACCACCGGGGCCGCCACCGATTACGGCAATATGTGTCATGATTTCACCTTCTTTCATAATACTTAAACCAATAGCAGGGCGGGGTTTTCAAGATACTCCGCCAGGCGTTGCAAGAACTGGGCGGCCAAAGCCCCATCAATGATCCGATGGTCAGCAGTGAGACTCAGGTTCATCAGCGGTCGGATGACAATCTGGCCACCAATAACAACCGGGGTATCGATCATGGCATCAATGCCCAAGATAGCCAGTTCCGGCTGATTGATAATCGGCGAGAAGGCGGTGATTCCATAGGCGCCCAGATTGGTCAGGGTAAAGGTTCCCCCAACCAGATCGTCCATATTGGTCCGGCCGGCCTTGGCATCGGCAATGAGGGTTTCCGTTTCAGCTGCAATCTGAGACAGCGATTTGAGATCGCAGTTCTTGACGTTGGGAACCAGCAGCCCGGAGTCCAGTCCAATCGCCAGCCCGATGTGGGCATGCGGGTGAAGCACCAGGGTATCATCAATCAGGCTGCCATTAATATGCGGGAATTCCAGCAGCGTCTGGGCGCTTATTTTCATGATAATATGGTTAAAGGTCAGTTTGAGACCGCGTCTTTCAAATTCTGGTTTTAGCTTTGTCCGGAATTCTTTCATCGCTGTGGCATCAACCGGACGGGTATAAGTGACCCGCGGCGAGGTACTCCAGCTTTCGCTCATCCGTTTGGAAATGGTTTTGCGCATGCCTTTAAGGAGGATCACTTCCGGTGCAGCTGCAGCTGCTGAGGTCTCGCTTATCTGTGCGGCCACATCTTTTTTCATAATGCGACCATCGACGGTTAAGGTATTCAAATCAATGCCAGATTCTTCGGCCATTTTTTTAGCAACTGGGGAAACCGCAATTTTCTTGTTGGATTTTTCAACTGACGTATAATTATTGACATCGTCAACGGTGATGCTGCCTTTGCTGCCGGTACCGGTTATTAATCCAAGATCAAGGCCTTTTTCTTTGGCCAGTTTTTTAGCTAGCGGTGAAGCATTAATCCGACCGCCAGCAGCTTTGGCCGGTGCGGCTGTTGCCAGAACAGTCTCAACAACAACGTCGGCCTGCACTTCATCAGGCGCGCCGCCGCCTGTTAACAGAGCGGAAATATCTTCATTGGCCTCACCAACGATGGCGATGGGTTCCAAACAGGTAATGGGGATTCCCTCGGCACCGATTATTTTCAGTAAGATCCCGGCTTTGGGCGATTCAAATTCATTGGTTAACTTGTCCGTTTCTATTTCACACAGGATATCACCTTCAGAAATCGGGTCGCCTTCAGCGACGTTCCAGCTTGCAATGGTACCTTCTGTCATCGTCAGCCCGAACTTGGGCATGACAATTAGTTCTGCCATAAATAACCTCCTAGTTTTCTTATCCAACCGTAACCCCGCTAAGAGCAAGGTTACGGTTGCGTTTAAATACTTATTGAATCAGCTTTCTTGAGCGACTAAGCCATCATGCCCTTAACGGCATTGTAGATATCCAGATCATTTGGAAGAACAAAGTTTTCCAGATTGGGTGCGAAAGGAATGGGGGTATCCAGGGCATTGACTCTTACGATCGGTGCATCCAGATTGAAGAAACAGGATTCGGAAATCATGGCCGCCAGTTCTCCGGCAAAGCTGCCGCGTTTGACTTCTTCGGTAGCAATAACCACCCGGGTTGTTTTTTCAACGGATTTAAAGATCATCTCTTTATCCAGCGGATAAAGGGTTCGGGGATCAATAATCTCAACAGAAATCCCTTCTTGTTCGAGTTTCGCAGCCGCTTTAAGGGCCTCATGAACCATTTTTCCGGTGGCCACCACGGTGACATCGGTTCCTTCCCGTTTGATATCGCCGACACCCAGTTTGATCGGGGTGATGACATCGTCCACAGCTCCTTTCATGCCATACATCGCTTTATGCTCAACAAACATTACCGGATCTTCGTCATCGATAGCACTGAGCATCAGACCCAGGGCATCCTGAGGCGTCGAGGGATAAACAACCTTTAATCCGGGAACATGGGTTAACCAGGCTTCTAAAGACTGAGAATGCTGAGCGGCCGCGCTCACACCACCGCCACCGGGCAAGCGCACCACCATTGGAACAGAGATATTCCCACCAAACATATAACGCATTTTGGCAGCCTGATTCACCAATTGGTCCATCCCGACGGTTAAGAAGTCGATAAACATCAGCTCGGCAATGGGGCGCAGGCCGGTGGCCGCTGAACCCACGGCACAACCAATAATAACCCCTTCGGAAATGGGTGTATCCCGGACCCGTTTATCACCAAATTCATCGAAAAGACCGGCAGTAACACCGAAACAGCCTCCAAAGGCACCGACATCTTCGCCAAATATACATACATTCTCATCTTCAAGCATTCTAATGCGCATTCCTTCACGAATCGCTTCACCATATGTCATTTGTTTCATCTTGAACGAACCTCCTCCACAATATCAAAGTAAATATCTTTTACCGCACTGGATAACTCCGGATAAGCACTGGCATTAGCAAATGCAATTGCTTCGGCAATTTCGGCAACCACTGAATCCTGAAGTTCTTTTAGTTCTTCGGTCGTGACGATTTTGCTATCGATCATATATTTTTCAATCCGCGGCATCGGGTCTTTTTTCATCCAGAATTCTTGTTCTTCGGTTGGTTTATATTTGCCGGCATCGCCTTCGAAATGGCCACGATGACGGTACGTTTTGCATTCGATCAAGGTTGGACCCTGGCCGCTGCGGGCCCGTTTGACTGCTTCAACGGCGACCTCATGAACAGCGATGACGTCATTTCCGTCCACAGAAATGCCAGGGATACCATAGGCGGTGCCGCGATCAGCAATGTCTTTGATCGCCTGATGACGGGATTGACTCATGGAGATGCCATAGCCATTGTTTTCACAGACGAAAATCACCGGCAGTTTCCAGATACTGGCTAAGTTCATCGACTCATGGAAGGTGCCCTGATTGGTTGACGCATCGCCAAAGAAGCAGACACAGACCTGGTCGGTGCCTCGGTATTGGGCACTGAAACCAGCCCCAACAGCGAGATTGTGGCCGGCCCCGACAATCCCATTGGCCCCAAGAATGCCTTTGGTGGCATCGGCGATATGCATGGAACCACCTTTGCCTTTACAGTAGCCGGTTTCTTTTCCGTAGAGTTCGGCCATCATGTATTTCAGATCACCACCTTTGGCAATGATATGGCCATGGCCACGATGGGTACTGGTGATGTAGTCCGCGTCATTAAGGGCCTGACAGACACCAGTCGCTACCGCTTCTTCACCAAGATAGAGATGAACAAAACCGGGAATGGCACCCTCAGCAAAAAGGTTCATGGCCTTTGTTTCAAATTCCCTGATCCGTTTCATGCGGATGTACATGTCTTTGATAATCGCTTTATCAAGTTTCATAAATTCAGTGTTCTCCTTTTTTGTATTATCCAAAGATTTTAGATGACTTATTTAATAACAAGAACTGTGCCAACGTTTATAATTGACCAAATATTTTTTTCAGATGGCTTTATTATGGGGTTTTATTTGGTTAAAGCGTTTTGAGCAAATAAAAAAGATACACCATATGTCTTAGGTGTATCTCATATTTGCGAATAGATTGTCTCAAAACTGCGAATATTCTCACATTTGCGACATATAACGATAGTCTTTGATGTCAATGTTGTATTTTTTTATTTTTCGATAAAGCGAGGCGCGACTGAGACCCATCATTTGGGCCGATGCATCTACACTGCCATTGGTTTCTTTTAGGATTTTCTCCAGATTTGCTTTAACCAGGTCGTCCAGGCTGGGACTGGCGGTCATTGACAGCACCTTTTTTTCTTCGGCGTATTTTGGCGGAGGGGCAGGCAGATACGCAGTCGAAATAACCGGATCGGTACACAGGTAGAAGGTTCGTTCGATGAAATTCTGCAGTTCGCGAACGTTACCCGGCCAGGGATGCGATTTAAGCCCTTCCAGAAATTCCGGGGAACAGGCTTTGGTATGCTCCGGATATTCCCGGTTGAGACGATCCAAAAAGTGGGAAGCCGCCCAGACAATGTCATCCCCCCGAACCCGCAGAGGTGGGATGTGCAGATAAATCACATTCAGACGGAAATAGAGATCTTCCCGGAAGCTTTTGTTTTTGACTTCCTGTTCCAAATTGCGATTGGTGGCGGCAATGATCCGGATGTTCAGTTTGCGTTCACTCTGGCTACCGATCCGGGAAACTGTATAGGTTTCCACCACCCGCAGCAACTTGGCCTGTACCTCCAGCGGCAATTCACCAATTTCATCCAGAAAAATACTGCCACCTTCGGCCAGCTCAAATTTCCCGGGCTTCCCTTCATTGAGGGCCCCGGTAAAAGCGCCTTTGCAATAGCCAAACAGCTCGCTTTCCACCAGATCCCGGGGGAGACAGGCACAGTTGACCACAATAAAGGGACCCTGGGAAAAGGCGCTGGCTCGGTGAATAGCGTGAGCAAACATTTCTTTACCGGTACCACTTTCGCCTTCAATCAGAATGCATTTTTTAAACCGGGCCATTTTTTCAGCGGTTTTAATGATCATTCGCATCTGCGCGTTATGGGTAATAATGTCATCAAAGGTGTAGGTTGCCACGTTGCCGCTGACCCGGTTGACGGCGCTGTGGAGATGTTTGATCTCCCGGATACCAATGGAGTATCCCTGAATTTTATCATTTTCCAGAATTCGGGAGATATTAGCGCTGCATTGAATTTTTCGATTGGCGATATGGGCAGTGACATCGGTATAATAACGGGTCGTTTCTTCATTAGTCCAGATTTCATCGGCAACATCCATTTTTTTAAAGATTTTTTTAAAGCCGATTTTATTGAATTCATCCATATTAATCTGAAGTACTTTTTGGGCACCGACATTCATCCATTGGAGATGGAGGTTTTCATCGGTGACCAGAATCCCATCTTCAGTGCTATCCAGAGAAGCTGACATGGACCGATAGGTATGGGATAGCGCCAGTTCATTTTCGATGCTGTAGGCGGCGGCGACTACAATGCCCAGGGTATGAGAGTGAAGCTTGTGACTTTCACCGGACATGTTGAGAACGCCGATAATTTCGCCTTTGACATTATGGATGGTGGTCGCGGAGCAGGTCCAGGTATGATGAGAAACACAGTAATGCTCAGCACCCACCACATGAACCGGGGCATCTTCTTCCAGCGCGATGCCGATGGCGTTGGCCCCGACAGCGTCATTTGTCCAGACGGTGCCCTTTAAAAACCGCAGCTCGGATGCCCGCATGCTGACCACCTCATCCCCGATGGTGTCCAGTAAAACTCCATTCTTGTCAGTTAGAACTAAAACAAAATGGGACGATAAAACGATTTCATAAAGGTTCTGCATAATCGGCTGGGCAATTTTAATCAGTTCCCGATTTTCAGCCAATACCTGTTCCAATTGGCAGGCATCAATGGTTTCGCCTTTACCGCCGTTGATATCTTTTTTTGTTTTTTTACAGTATTCCCAGGAACGTTGGATGATCGGCCGGGTATTGTCATCCAGAATGCCATGTTCAACATAGTTTGTCCAGTTTAGCTTGAGTTTATTGAGATCAGGTTCCATCTTAGTTTATCCTTTCAGGAAAGAATGCGGCCAAACAGTGGGAGACTGGTTTTACAAGCAGGAATGTAGATCAGAAAACAGGTAAAGTAAGTTCAGCTGGTAATAATTATTTGACCAAATCAGATTAAAAAGAGTGATCAGATGGTCAAAGGTCTTGTTGATTCATATTATAACGAAATTTTACAAATAAATCAAAAACAATTGGATAAAATAAGATCAAGATAATTTTGTTGGTCAGAATTTGTGCATAACAGGAAGAGGTTTTTGGGTTGGCGAATCCACAAAGTTGTGTTATATTAATCAGATGAAATAAATTTTTTGAGATGCCAGATGCAATCTAAGAAAGATTGCAACTAAAGATTGTAGCGATGTCGACATCCTTATCTTTAAAAAGTTGACTGAGTTAACTTGGTGGAAAAGGGATTAATAAAAATCAAGGAAGTGAAGTGGTGACAATCGAATTATTTAAATTGAAAGAAGCAGATTTCAAAAAAATCTATGCACTGATGGAGCGTTCTTTTCCCCCTGAAGAAGTGAGAAGTTATGAAAATGCCGTAAAGATATTGAGCGACCCCAAGTATCGAATTTTGATATCAAAAAGTGAAGCTGGTGAAATCCTCGGTTTTATTGCCGAGTGGGATTTGGGATCAACTATTTTTTTGGAACATTTTGCGGTGGACCAAACGCTTCAGGGGGAGGGGATTGGTTCCGGGATGATGGCCGCCTATTTGTCCCAGGCAACCAAGCCAGTGAGGCTCGAAGTGGAAGATGAGAAAACTGCAATCAATGAAAGACGAATTGTTTTTTATCAGCGACTGGGCTTTCACCTTTCCGAATATGGTTATCATCAGCCGGTGATGCGTGGTGATACGAGTAAAGCGATTTCCCTGCGGATCATGTCCTATCCGGAACCACTTACGGAAGCCAGTTTCCAGAATTTTAAACATCAGGTATTTATCCAAATCTATAAAACTGGTGAAAACCGGGCAAACAAAAAGGATGAATTGCTTTAGGGCAATTCATCCTTTTTTAACGTTTATTTTAAAGTAAGGTAACCTGATTCTTACCTTTGCTCTTGGATTCATAAAGAGCCTTATCGGCCCGCCGAATGATGGTATCTTCGGTATCAATATCAATGGCCTGGGTGACCCCAATGCTGACGGTGATATTGAATTGGGAGAGCATCGGATCCTTAAGAATTTCCAACCGTAGGGCCTCAAGTTTTTCAGCGGCTAAAACGCCAGACAGGTAAATAATGCCACTGAATTCGTCGCCGCCCCAGCGGGTGATGAGATGATCGCCAAGAGACGATTTGCAAAGGATCATCACATGTTTTAAGATTTTGTCACCCTGCAAATGACCATGAGTATCGTTGACATCTTTAAAGTGATCGAGATCCATGAGGAAAACAGACCAGGCATCCTTACTCTCATCATTTCGGGCCAGGGTAGCTTTTAAATTTTCGTCGAAATCCTTGCGATTGGAGAGGATCCCCAGGTTATCCAACAAGGCCAGTTTTTTCAGCTGGGTATCATTTCGCCTGATAATGCGCTGGACAATAATCAACACCGAAGCCAGTACCAGAATGACTACAAAAAGATCATAATACAGTTGTCGATTAAAGGAATGAGCCAGTTCGGAGGTATCTTTTCGGACAACCAAGGTCCAGTCGAGTTCTTCAATATAATGACTGATAATGTATTGCTGATTGTATAAGTCATCATCGTTAAAGACGTTAATGGTATCGGTTTTATTGTAAAGTGCCGGTCCGATTTTTGAATATAGCTCCAAATCATTGATATTCTGGTTTTCGATTAAATCCGGATTGGTGTGCGCCTGAACCAGGCCGTTCTCGTCAACCAGAAAGGCTTCCAGATTGTAATCCCGTTCAAAATTTTCAAGCAGCTCCTGAACATAGGTCATCTCAATTCCAACCCCGGCTACGCCCAGCAGGTTCCCCTGATCATCCAGGATCTTGCAATTAATAAAGATGGTCAAGCGCTGATTATCCACCTGATCCTGATCCACATCCAGGACATAGAGCTTATCCTGATTAATAAAATCATAATACCATTGGTCATGGGCATCCTGGGGAGAAATGGTTTTAAATAACCCGTTGTAATGAAAATAATTCAGAGATTTGGCTGAAACCAGAAAGACCGAATGATAATTGTATTTACTCCGAATGCCCGCCAGATAATCAACGATTTCCTGGTTTGAAGCGGTTCCTTCGTTTTGAAGCCACTGCTTGACAAAGCTGTCATTAGCCATGGTCAGGCTCACAAAAATAGGCTTGGTCAATTCGTTATTGATTTCCGAATAAATATTGGTGGATGTCAGTTTGGAAATATTCAGCACATCATCTTTGATGATCTTGCTGTAGGTGGTAAAGCTGAAGAATACAATGGCCACTATACCAATGAGTATAATCAGTGAGATCAGCAGTCCGACTTTATTGCGTTGTTTCATAATACCCTCATCAGTTTAGTTTTACCTCAATTTTTATCATTAAAAAAAGGTTTTGTCAATCATAATTGACAAAACCTCTTTGATCGGGACCGACTATTTATTTGTTCAAAGCTTCAATTTATATCGTCAGATCAATGTGCTGGATGGTTCCTGCGGAACCATCTTCGTTGAGATAGATCCCGGTTCGCTGGAGTTGACCATTGGTTTGATTATCCGCGCCTTTGAGAGCAAAGCTGGTGCTGACGTTGCCCAGATAGATTGCGCCGACACCTTTTTGACCTAAGGCCATCAGGACATCTTTGCCAGAGGAATCCTTGGACCAGATCTGCAGTTTGTCATAGATCGCATCATTTTCATCAATCCAGTTATTACCGTCCGAATCGTATTTAGCCAGATCGGAAAACCCGTTGCCGCTTTGCGGGCCAAAGAGTTCACTGCCATCATTGATTTTGCCGTCCCCATTTGAATCGAGAGCCAGGAAGCCGCTACCGGGACCAACAAAGGAAATCTGATCCATGGTGCCATTGGCATCAATGTCAAAGGCATATTTTTCGGCGGTGACCGAGGCGCTGCCGGCATCGTAGTTAATGACCAGCGGATCAACTTGCTGTGGTTGGTTACCGCCTTGAATGTTAAGATTAGATTGGGACATAAATTCCCGGCTGAGATTTAACTGCAGATCAATATTGATCTGCCGACCGTCCGAGGTCGTCACTGATGCCTGAGCCTGAAATGAAGTGCTTTGGGATTCGTAATGGGTGATGCTCTGATTGTATTCAAAGCCGCTACTAGAAGCACGGCTGGCAATGCTACGGGGTTGCGTACCGGCTAAACCCTGAGCCCATCCGGCCGCAGCAGATTGGAGTGAACTCCGGGTAGCATAGGCGTTTTGGATGGCCTGATCCATTTTAGGATCTTCCAGAGTCGCTCTTTTCGGCATCACGAATTTTATTTTTTTTCCGGTTAACGCCTCAATCATCCGCTTCAACAAGGTCAGCTGTTGTTCTTCTTTGCTGGAGAGTGATGACGTTTCATCATCCGAGGGGACCGTTGATATTGGGGTTAGCGTGTTTAACTGCAGATCTCTTGCTTGTGCTGATATTTCAAGGGTATCCATCCCCTTTGCCGAAGAATTGGTTATGGTTGTCGTTTTGGAATTGCCCTGGGCATCCCAAGTTTTCAAGGATTCGACAGCTTTGGTTGCTTCCTTGTAACTGCTTTGGCTTGCCATTGCGACGTTTGAACTTTCGATTTTCATAAATCCACCTCCATGTTTTTACGAAATGATCACGCCAGAAAAAGACGCAATCCGTTAAAATTAATATCGGCAGATTAAAATAAAAGATGAGTACTAAATTAAATAAAGTTGATTAATGCTCGGAGCGAAAGGCAACCGTTTTGCCTTCAAGAATCATGTTGGTGGTTCGCATCGCGCACATTTTGCCGCACATCGAACAGCTGTGTTCCTCTTCAGTTGGCGTGCTCTCGTAATAGGCTTTGGCTTTTTCGCCATCAATTGCCAGCTCAAACATGGTGTCCCAATCAATATTCCGTCGCGCATCGGACATTTTATTATCCCAGTCCCGAGCATTGGGGATGCCCTTGGCAATATCGGCGGCGTGGGCGGCAATCTTGGTGGCAATGATACCTTCTTTCACATCATTGATATCCGGGAGCCGCAAATGCTCAGCGGGGGTCACATAGCAAAGGAAATCGGCCCCGCTGGCAGCAGCGATGGCCCCACCGATGGCGGCGGTGATATGGTCGTAGCCCGGAGCCACATCGGTTACCAAGGGTCCAAGAACATAGAAGGGGGCATTGTGACACAGCTTTTTCTGAAAAACCATATTGGCGGCAATTTCATTGATACTCATGTGGCCGGGACCTTCAACCATTACCTGAACATCTTTAGCCCAGGCCCGTTTGGTCAGATGGCCCAGTTCAATCAATTCACTGAGCTGCGAAGCATCGGAGCTGTCATCAACGCAACCCGGGCGGAGGGCGTCGCCCAAACTGATGGTGACATCATACTCCCGGAGGATATCCAGGAAATCATCGTAATACTCATAAAAAGGATTTTCGTTACCGGTCATTTCCATCCAGGCAAAAAGCAGCGAGCCGCCCCGGGAAACGATATTTGTTCGTCGTCCGTCTCGCTTAAAGGCTTCCACCGCCCGTTTATTGATACCGGCGTGAATGGTCATAAAATCCACCCCTTCTTCGGCATGAGCCCGGACAACCCGCATAAAATCCTGGGGGGTGATTTCCAGCAGATCTTTTTCAAGATACCCGATGGCATCATACATCGGAACCGTGCCGATCATTGCCGGAGACAGTTCAATCAGTTGTTTTCTGAAGGTGTTGGTTTTGCCGTAATTGCTTAGATCCATAATCGCTTCGGCGCCGAATTTTAACGAGAGTTTTACCTTTTCCAGTTCGGCGGCGTAGTCTTTACAATCCCCGGATACGCCCAGATTGACATTGATCTTTGTTTTTAGCCCGGTACCAATCCCTTCAGGAGAAAGGGAGTGATGTTTAACATTAACCGGTATCGCAACCTGTCCGCAGGCGACCAGTCCCATGAGCTTGGTAACATCGATACCCTCCTTTTTTGCCACTATTTCCATTTCGGGCGTGATAATCCCCTTTTTGGCCGCTTCCATTTGTGTTTTGTAATTTTTCATAATAATTTCCTTCCATATTAGAGATTTTGAGTATAAAAAAAGTGCCTTCCAAAATAGGAAAGCACTGAAAGCACGTATTAGAAAATGAGTTAAAACGCCTTGCCTCCCTACGTTAGTATTAACTAACAGGTTCAAAGGGTCAGGTTTTAACCTTCTCAACTATATAAGTCCCCCCGCAAATCAGTATTTAATTGTGAGCATTATATCATGTAGAATAAAAATGTCAATAACGCGCTGATTAAATCAAACGATATTTATCTTCAAACGGGTAGTTGGGTCAGAAAACGGGCAAAGGCATGTTCATCCAGCGGTTTCCCCCATAAATAACCCTGAATACCGTCACAAAACCTCTTTCTTTTAACCTGGTATAGGTAAAATGGATTCGATAATTTTAACAAATTGGGACTGTCATTTTTGATCGATTCTTGTTATGATAGAGTCAATAAGATTTATTTCAATTATAACAGTCCAGATGGATTGAAGCAATCAAAGGATGCGCAAGAATTAGCAATGGAGAATAGCCGGATATTGCATAAAAGCATTGTTCACAGACAAAAAAAGTCCAGAGATAAACAACAATGTGAACTTAAAAATAAACAGAGCGTTGACCACTAAAATGAAAACGATTGAATCAAAAAGCAGATTAACTAAAGTCATTATAAAAAGACAGAGATGGTGCTAAATGAAACTGAAATATAAAACAATAATAATCGCCCTTTGCAGTGCCGCAGTGCTGTTGGGGATCACCTATGGGATTTTTTATTGGGTCTTTTACGGCTATGTTGACACAGCTCAGAGAAACCAGATTGATAAAGATTTTAGAATGGTGGAGACCATTATTGCGAATGAAAAAGATAATTTGAACAGTATTCTGAAAGATTGGGCCTATTGGGATGATACCTATAATTTTATCAACGACCACAATCCGGATTATGTAAAAGCTAATCTCAATGAGGCGTCGCTGGAAAACTTGAGTTTGAATATGATGCTTTTTATCAACCAAACCGGTGAGGTAGTGGGATATGGGGATTTTGGCTTGACTGATGAACAATCCACGGCGCTCGTGGAAAAAATCAGACAGAATAATTTTTATGCCGGGATTCTTACAGATGATGAAGATACCAAAACAAGTCTGATAATTCTTGACGGACAGCCCTATCTGATTGCATCGGGACGGATTAATAATTCCAGCCGTAATGCCGTAAGCAATGGTAGCATGGTGATGGTAAAGACTTTTGATGACAAGATGACTGCTTATATCGATACGCTAACCGGAGTTAATGTGGAATTAAGAGCAGCGGAGACGACTTCAACGATTCAGGAAAATCAAATTCTCAATCGAGAATTTGATGGAAAACCCTATCTCACAGCCAGTCGACTCCAGCCAGATATCTATGGGGAAGAAACGGTTCTGATGACGATTTCCCGGATTGAAGAAAACTATAGTTTTGTGAAACATCAGTTTAATCTGTTTATGGTCAGCTTTATTATGCTTCTTTTGCTGATCCTCAGCATTGATTATTTTATCGTAAACCGCTATTTTTTAAAAAGAATTGAAAAGCTCATCGCGTTTACCAAAGAAGTTGGTTTAAAACAGGACACCACCCTAACCATCGAAATGGATGGTAAAGATGAACTCAAAACTTTGGCGGTTTCAACCAATCAGATGCTTCAGAAAATTGACCAGGCCAATCAGGACATAAAAATGATGGATGAGCGTTATCGTCTGATTATGGAAGCGACTAATGACGGCTATTTGGATATCTGGATAAAAAAGAAAGAAGCTTATATCAGTCCGGAATGGAAGCAGTTAATTGGTTATCAGGGAAAGGATGGCTGCCAGCTATACGAAGATTACTTTTTAAAAATTCACTGGGAATGCAAAAAACGCTTGGAAAGCAGTTTCCTGGATATGCTTACTGGCAAGGTGGACTATTTTGAAGGGGAATATCGGGTACTATCGGAATTGTACGGCGTTATTTGGGTTTCGCATCGGGGCAAGGTGGTGCAACGAGATGAAAACAACGAGCCACTTCGTTTTATCAGTACCCTTTCCAATATTACCAAAAGGAAAATAAATGAGGAAGAAATTCTATTTTTAAGTTATTCTGATCCTTTAACCCGGTTAAAAAACAGAGCCTATATGAAAAAGCAGTTTGAAGTGCTCGTACATCAGAAAAACGTCCATTATTTTATTATCATGTGCGATATCAATGGACTCAAGTTGACGAATGATGCCTTTGGTCATCAGGAAGGCGATCAGATGCTGATTGCGGTGAGCAACGTTCTGCGGCGGATGTGTCGTCCCACCGATATGATTTCCCGATGGCCTGGCGATGAATTTGTCATTTTGCTCAAAGATGTTGATCAGGAGGGCGTTTGTCAGTTGATTCGGGATATTACCGATGAAATTGAGAAAATCCGGGATTTTCACTTGAATATCAGTGTGGCCATGGGTTATGCTGAAAACAATGCGGAGTTGAAGAGTCCGGAAGATGTGCTGAACCTGGCTGAAAATCGAATGTACCGAAATAAACTGATGGAAAGCAACAGTTCTAGAAATGCTACGATCCGATCATTGGCCAGAACCCTCCATGAAAAAAGCACCGAGACGGAAGCCCATACCATGCGGATTACCCAACTAAGCAAGGCTTTGGGAAGCCGTTTAAATCTTCGTAAAGATCAGATGGATGAACTGGAATTGTTATCGCTACTACATGATATTGGCAAAATCGGGATACCGGAGTATATTCTGGACAAACCGGCCAAGCTCAGCAATGAAGAATGGAAGATCATCAAAACGCATCCGGAGATCGGCTATCGGATTGCCAAGTCAACGCCCGCCCTGGAGCATATTGCCGAGGATATAATGGCCCACCATGAAAAATATGACGGAACCGGTTATCCCAATGGGTTGAAAGCCGAGGCGATTCCCTATTTGGGCCGAATCATCAATGTGGTGGACTCCTTTGATGTGATGACCCATAGCAGAAGCTATAAAAAAGCCAGTGATTTATCTTATGCTATCAACGAATTGAAAGCCTGTTCGGGCACCCAATTTGATCCGGAAATCGTCGCGGCCTTTCTTAAAATGATTGAAGATGAGGGACTGCCGGTGCGGCTTGAAATTTCGATTTTAATTGATAACCAGGAAAATTAATATAAGAAAAAACAGAAGGAGGAACAAGTTATGACAGAAATGATTCAATTGGGGGCAATGGCCCCAGATTTCAAATTACAGGACCAGAATGGTGAGACTGTTACGCTCAGTCAGTTTAAAGGCAAAAAGGTGCTGCTATCCTGGCATCCGCTGGCCTGGACATCGGTGTGTACCGATCAGATGCGTTCCCTGGATCGGAATTTTGACCGCTTTGCGGAAAAAAATGCGGTTGTGTTGGGATTCAGTGTTGACCCGCTACCCAGTAAATCGGTGTGGGCTAAGGCCTTGGCTTTAAAGCATTTAAAAGTACTGTCAGATTTTCTGCCACTGGGCGAAGTAGCCAAAGCATATGGCATTTTCAGTGAAGAACATGGGGCATCAAAAAGAGCCAATATCCTGATCAATGAAGCAGGGATGGTGATCTGGGCCAAGAAATATGAAATTCGTACCCTACCGGATGTGGAAGAAGTATTGGGGAAAATGTAATCAGTTCGAAACCCTTTGTTTATAAAATAGACAGCTTTGGTGTTGGCATCGTAGGAGGTGCAGAATGGAGAATTTAATCAACTATAGCCTGGTTGCTCAAACGGGATCGGTCCTGGAAAATGTGCTTTTTATTCTCATGTCTTTGGTTGGTTCAATTTTTGCGGTATGGCGGAATTCATTAAGTATTTCGGCGGCGTTGGGAGCCTTTCTACTGGGAGTGGCCTTGTATCTGGCTGGCGGTCCTTTGTTTTTTAGCTTATTGATGGTCTTCTTTTTGAGTTCCACCTTCCTGGCGCATTTTAAAGCGGGCTATAAAGACCCGATCGAGGCTCGAATTCATGCCAAGTCTGGTCGTCGGGATATTGTTCAGGTTGGTGCCAATGGGGGCGCAGCGCTAATTATGGCGGTGCTCTTTGGATTGACTCATCATCCGGCCTATATGGTGGCGGTAGCGGCTTCATTTGCGGCCTGCAATGCTGATACCTGGGCTTCGGAAATCGGAATTCTCAGCAAAAAAGCGCCAGTGTCGCTGATCACCTTTAAACCGGTTAGTCCGGGGCTTTCTGGCGGCGTTAGTCTGCTGGGACTGTTGGCGTCTCTGGGTGGCTCGGGGTTGGTAGCATTGACCTATGGTCTTTATCAGTTTGCCGCCGGAAACAGCGGCGTTTTGTTATGGTGGCAAATCGGCATTATTACATTGGGAGGGCTGTCAGGATCAATTGTGGACAGCTTAATGGGCGCTGCCATCCAGGCCAAGTACATCAGTTCAAAAACTGGTGAAATAACAGAAAAGCCAACCGATGGCAATCAGCCTAATCAGTTGATCAGCGGTTTATCTTTTGTGAACAACGACTTTGTTAATTTTGCCAGTTCGTTGCTGGCCGCCATGCTAGTGCTGATGTTTGTTCAGTTTCAGTGAGGTTAGCCGGTTAGCTGCGCCCTTGCGATGACAGTCAGCAAAGCCCATGACTTGTTAGTAATTACCAGAGTTTTAGTGACATGAAAGGAAAAGACAGATGATCAAACAGGCATTTTTTCAAGGTAAGAATAAAAAAAGACGCTATTTTGAGGGCTGGTATTTTAAATGCATCAGTGCCGACCGCAAGCATGCCATTGCGATTATTCCGGGAATGGCCATTGATCCCCAGGGGAAAAAGCAGGCATTTATCCAAGTAATTAATGCGGTTACCGGCAAAACCTGGTATCATCATTTCCCATATTCAGAGTTTATTGCATTGTCAGAGCGGTTTGATGTAGAAATTGACAACAATGCTTTTAATGCCGAAGGGCTATCTTTGAATGTTGATACCGAAGAAGGTATTATCAAAGGACGATTGACTTTTAAAAATAGTCATCCCTTTCCCAGTGGAAAAAAGAATCCTGGGATTATGGGACCTTTTGGGGTACTGCCATTTATGGAATGCTACCACGCGATTATCCATTTATATCACGAGATAAATGGCGAAATTGAGTTAGATGGGGAGATCTTGAATTTTACTGGTGGGGTGGGTTATATCGAAAAAGACTATGGGCGATCTTTTCCCCGCACCTATCTGTGGCTTCAGGCCAGTCATTTTAATTTGAATAATGCTTCTTTTGTATTTTCCAGAGCCCGGATTCCCTTTTTAGGAATAGAATTCCCGGGATTCTTTGCATATTTAACCGATTTTAAAGAGATCAATCTGCGCTTTGCCACCTATAATCATTCCAAGTTGGTAGAATGGGAAGTAGATCAAGAAAAGGGAACCTGTGCGGGAAAATTGACAGGCCCTGCGGGCCAGCTTGATTTTAAAGCCAGGATGGCCGGAGGCGGAAAACTTCGGGCTCCGGTTGATGGTCTAATGGATCGGGAGATTGTTGAGAGCATTACTGCTGAGGTGTGGGTACGTTTAGCTAATCATCAAGGAGACGTTTTGTTTGAAGGGATAAGCAGCGAAGCGGGCATGGAGATATGCCTATAGCTAAATTGATCAAAATGTTGATAAAAAGCTATTTCATCCACATTTGATGTTGATAACCTAGATAATTGTGGATAAAGTTGATTTTAAAAGGTGTAATTTTAGCCGTTTTATGAAAATATGAAGAGGTTATCCACAAATGTCCATAAAACCAACAGAATTGTGGATAACTTGGTCTTTCAACAGAGACAATAAGATTAAAAAATCATTACGAGATAGAAGATAAGAGGAATAATATGCATAAATTTGAAAACTGCCTGGTTGTTGGCATCTCATCCCGGGCGCTTTTTGATCTGGAAGAGGAAAACCAGATTTTTAATGAAGAAGGGGTGGAGGCGTATACCAAATATCAGATTGAACATGAAAATGATCTGTTAAAACCGGGCACCGGTTTTGCTCTGATCAAGGCCTTACTGAAGCTCAACCAAATCGGTTCGGAGGAACGGAAAACTGAAATCATTGTGATGTCGAGAAACAATGCCGATAGCAGTCTGCGGATTTTTAATTCGATCAAGCATTACAATTTGGATATCACCCGGGCGGCCCTGGTCAGCGGCGCCTTGCTGGCACCTTATCTGGAGGCCTTCAATACGGATCTGTTTCTATCTGCCAATGAAGAGGATGTGCAGGAGGCTATTAACGCCGGGCTGGCGGCGGGGATCATTTATACCCAACACCTGGCCTACGAAGAAGTCACGGAAATCGACCAGATCAGAATTGCTTTTGATGGGGATGCAGTGCTTTTTTCAGACGAGTCCGAACTTATTTATAAAAGTCAGGGAATTGAAGCCTTTCAGGCCAATGAAATTAAAAATGCTAGAAAACCCCTGCCAGCAGGACCCTTTGCCAAGTTTCTTAAAACCCTGTCGGCCATCCAAAAGGAGTTTGATAAAAGTCATTCACCCATCCGCACGGCTCTGGTCACCGCCAGAAATGCTCCGGCGCACGAGCGGGTCATCCGAACCTTGCGAGCTTGGGATGTACGAATTGATGAGGCTTTTTTTCTGGGTGGCATGAGCAAGCAAGAAGTATTAAAAGCCTTCGGCGCTCATATCTATTTTGACGACCAGGCCATCCACACCGATGCGACCTCGGAATTTGTTCCTTCTGCCCGGGTGCCCTATAAGAACTCGGACCGGTTGATTGAGGTCGTAAAAGAAGACTAAGCAAATTGAATTTTAACATTAAAAAGAATCCTCTCGTCGAAAGAGGATTCTTTTTTGTGAGAAAGGAGTTCATGAAAAGATATATATTAAACCGAGTGATCATTGAGGGGTGAACAATCGGTGGAACACTTATATACAGTGGTTGATTTAATGTTCTTAGTTTACCGCTGGTCTGTGGTCAGGTCTTGATTATTTTGTGATAATTAAGTGAACATTTAACTTAAATGAAAATTAACAATTCTTTGGTATACTGTCAAAATAAAAACGGGTTGCATAAGACTAGGATAGACTTATTTTGTTATAGGTAAGTGGAAAAGCGTTACAGATAATCAGATTAAATCAGGCGAAAAACAAGAAAGAGGGTAGCAATGAAAGACTATCGACCAGACGATTTTGATTTTAATCAAACCCTTGGAGAAATCACCCAAGGAATAAAAAAACCAAACATCTTGATTTGCGGTGCCACCGGTGCCGGAAAAAGCTCAGTAGTGAATTATGTTTTTGGGGAGGATGTTGCCAAAATTGGTCATGGCATCCCGGTGACCCGGGGGATTACAAAATTTCAGCAAGAAAATATCGGGGTGGTGCTTTACGACACCGAAGGCTATGAAATTGGAACCGAAAAGGTATCAAATTACAAACTTAATGTGGAAACCTGGGTAAATGAATTCAGAGAAAATGAATCCGATAAACATCAGACAATGAAGACAGCAAATGACAATAGTGATTTAAGCAATCAGATCCATGAAGTCTGGTACTGTATTTCCGCAGCGAATAAACGGGTTACGGACATGGACATCGACGTAATCAGGATGCTTAACAGAAAAAAACTGCCGCTGGCGGTGGTGTTGACCCAAATTGATAACGTCGATGCAGAAGAACTTCAGGCTATGGAAGAGGCGATTCGCAATAATTGTCAAGTTGAATTTTTTAGAACCAGCGTGTCCGATGATGAAGTGGTTATTAGTGCGCTAAATGATTATCTGCAATGGGATGAACTCATTAAATGGGCTATCGATCACTTGGACGAATCCCTGCGGGAAGGTTTTATCAGCGCCCTTAAAGGAAATTTGGCAGCCAAGAAGCGCCTGATTAACCATAAAATTATTCCGCTTTACACCAGTGGGGCGGCTGGGGTTGCCCTGACGCCGATTCCCTTTTCTGATGCGGCGCTGCTGGTACCGATCCAAATCAAAATGTCGCTGCATATTATGAAAACCTACGGATTGGATCAAAAGCTGGGGAATCTTTCCTCCCTGGTGGGTTCGGTGGTGGTTTCCGAGTCGGGCCGATTATTAGCGCAAACCCTGAGTGCCAATCTGTTTAAACTGATTCCCGGAGTGGGAACAGCCATTGGTACCACGGTTAACACCGCGGTGGCATCCAGCTTTACTGCCGCCATGGGTTATGCCATTTCGGAGATTTGTTTTCGCTGCGCCACGGCAGTATTTGAAGAGGGCAAGGAAATTGAATGGAATGATTATTTTAACGGCGAAAATATCGGAAAATTAATGACCGAGTGGTTTAGGGTTGCCAGACGTGGATAAAACTTGCGAAACAAATGTATTAATCTTGGGAAAAACCGGAGTCGGTAAGACATCATTGTTTAATTATATTTTTGGCGTGGATCTGATGAAAACCGGAGCCGGCCGACCAGTTACCGGAATGGGGTTGTTTGAGGAAACCATTGCCTTAAATCCCAATCTTCTTCTGCACCTCTATGATTCCTGGGGACTGGAAGCCGATAAATCCGAAAGCTGGAAAGCCTTGATTCAGAAGGCCTTAGATCAGCACAATGTCCGAGAAATCAAAGACTGGTTTCATACGATTATTTATTGTCTTTCCGCTAAAGCAGCCCGGGTGGAAGACTTTGATCTGGAGATGATTAACACCCTGGCTAAGGATGGCAATCCAGTATTGGTAGTGCTCACCCACTGTGATGTAATGAATGTCAAGCCGTCCATTGAGGCCATGCGAAAAGTCATCACTGAGAAAACTTCAGTGCAAAATCAGGATATTGTGGAAGTATCCAATCATGCGAAAAAGCTCCTCAGCGGTAAGCAAACTGAAGCTTTTGGAAAAGAACAGATCATCCATCGGATCAAGGTTAATCTGTTGGGCTCTATTTCCAGCAAAATGCCTAAAATTCTGGAAGACATTGGTCATCAGAAAATAGATCAGTGGTACCGGGATTGTCTGGAAGTTGTCGAAAAAAATGTGGGCTTTTTAAATCCGTCATCAGCAAAAAAAGAGCAGGCACGCAACCAGTATTTTGACATCTATGCCCAGGATATTTTTGATGAAATTACCAAAGAATCGGATGCCTTATTTAATGAAGCTTATGACTACTATAATGTTTTTAGCAGCCAATTCTTCGGAAATGCTCTAGTAGAAGTCAGCAATCAGCAGAAAACGCCGCAAATTACCCATTTTCAGATTAAAAAAGGCGACAAGATTGCCTCGACCATTGCCGGGACAATTTTTTTAGCGATACCGGTAGTCGGACTGTTAGGTAAATTTGCCATCCGGGAAAAAACCAAGGCTTACTATCGTGAAGGACTAAGGCATAATAAGGCGTTACTGGAAAATCTGCTGGAGTCATGCGTGGTTATTTTAAATGATGAATTAAAAAAGATCAATTCTGGGTTATCGATAGAAGCATAAATTATCTTATCAAATATGTTATAAAAATAAATGTTTGTAAGATTTAAAAAATGATTAATCAGGTTGTGTTAGGGTATTAACTTAAACAACAATAATTTTCTAACATAAAAAGGAGAGACCGAGATGGAACTGGTAGATAAAATTGGCGTCATATATTGGAGTTATAAGGAAAGCACTGAGATTATGGCTGAAAAAATATCAAATGGGATTGATGAAGCCGGATGCAAAGCAATTTTAGTTAACGTGGTTGACTTTGATATTAACAGCATCGATACATATGATAAAATTGTTCTGGGTTGCCCGGCAATGACTGGAGAAGCCCTTGAAAAAACCGAATTTGAGCCTTTTTTCAAAGCGATTTCCAGCCATCTGAAAGGAAAGAAGGTAGCCCTTTTCGGATCCCATGGATGGGGTGCTGGTGAGTGGATGGATGACTGGGAGAACCGGGTGAAAGATCTGGGAGCGATTCTCTTTGATAAGGGCTTAACCATTCTAGGCGAACCGGATAAAAATGGTCGACATCAATGCGTTGAGTATGGAAAAGCGTTTGCAGAATTTTAAAATGAAATTAAAAAGTGGAAATTGTTAAACCCAATCATCGACGATTTGTTTTGATGATTGGGTTTTTGATGGTTAATTGTGTTTGGACAGAGATTTTTGGGAGACTGCAAAATATGGCCACATCAGGAACCACAATGTTAATTTTCATCAATCAACAGGCATTGATTTATATAAAATAAAAAACGCAAAAATGGGATAATAGCCCACTTTTGCGTTTTTATAGTTATCAATAGATTGTTTATACGTAGAACAGAATATCTTCGTAAGTTGGGAATGGCCAGTATTTTTCAGCCACGATTTCTTCAAGAGAATCGGCAACAGTTCGCAGTGCTTCCATGGCAGGAAGAACTTTAGCACAGAAATAATCAGCTTCTGCTTGAGGATTTTTAGCATTTTCTACGCCCGCAAGGGTTTCATCTAAGAAATCAATGGCTTTAATGAGCTCGCCAGAAAGTTTAGATAATCTTTCTGCTAAAGTTGCTTCTGCAGAATCATCAATGGCAGCACCAATGGCTTTTTTGGCAACCAAGGTATCAAGAACTTCTTTTGTGTAGGTAAATACTGCTGGTGAAATTTCACGTTTAGCCAGGTTAAGCATGGTTAATGCTTCAATGTTAATGGTTTTGCTGTATTCTTCTAAATGAATTTCATAACGAGAATTCATTTCGGCTGGAGTAAAGATATTATGTCGTGCAAAAAGCTTAATGTTTTTCTCAGAAGTAAATTCAGCTAAAGCTTCTGGAGTATTCTTTAAGTTTGGAAGACCACGTCGGGCAGCTTCTTCAACCCACTCTTCTGAGTAGTTATTGCCGTTGAAGACGATGTTTTTATTTTCTTTAACAGATTTTTGAAGTAGTGCATTTAAGGCAGTATCAAAATCATCAGCTTTTTCCAGAACATCGGCATAATCAGCTAAAACGTCGGCAACAATGGTATTCAAGGTAATGTTTGGTCCAGCGATTGATTGGTTGGAACCTAACATACGGAATTCAAACTTATTTCCGGTAAAAGCAAATGGGGAGGTTCGGTTTCGATCAGTAGCATCGATAATGAATTTTGGTAAGGTGGTAACACCAAGTTCCATAACCAGATCTTTTGCTTCTTTGACTGGTTTTCCAGTTTCAATGGATTTAAGTGCTGCTGTCAATTGTTCGCCAAGGAAAATAGAAACGATTGCTGGTGGTGCTTCATTAGCGCCTAAACGGTGATCATTACCGGCGTTGGCAATATTAATTCGAAGCATTTCACTATATTTGTAAACTGCTTCAATGGTTGCACAAAGGAACAATAAAAATTGTTTGTTTTCAGCTGGTTTTGGACCAGGCTCTAACAGATTTTCACCAGTATTGGTAGACATGGAGAAGTTATTGTGCTTTCCTGAGCCATTTACACCTTCAAAAGGTTTTTCATGAAGCAGACATGCCAGATCATGACGATAAGCGACTCGTTGCATGAATTCCATGATTAATTGGTTATTATCAGTAGCAACATTGGTATTTGTAAAAATAGGAGCTAATTCATGTTGGGCTGGAGCAACTTCATTATGACGGGTTTTAGAGGCAATCCCTAAGCTCCATAATTCGCGATCCAATTCAGCCATATAGTTAGCAACACGACCACGGATTTTACCGAAATAGTGTGTTTCCATCTCTTGGCCTTTAGGGGATTTTGCGCCAAATAAGGTTCGGCCGGTAAGAATTAAGTCTTTACGTTTTTTGAACATATCCCGTTCGATCAGGAAGTATTCTTGTTCAGCACCAATAGTGGTGGTTACTTTTTTGACATCTTTTCCGAACAGCTTTAAGATGCGGGTAGCATGGGTATCAAGGGCTTCCATGGAACGTAACAATGGTGTTTTTTTATCCAGAACTTCACCGGAGTAGGAACAGAAAACCGTCGGGATGTAAAGGGTTGTTCCTTTAAGGAAGGCATAGGATGTGGGATCCCAAGCAGTGTAACCACGGGCTTCAAAAGTAGCTCGAAGTCCGCCTGATGGGAAAGATGAAGCATCAGGTTCGCCCTTAATCAGTTCTTTGCCGGAGAATTCCATAATGATTTTGCCATCTTCAGTCGGGCTGATAAATGCATCATGCTTTTCAGCAGTAACACCAGTCATTGGGTGGAACCAATGAGTGAAGTGAGTAGCACCTAATTCCAGAGCCCAGTCTTTCATCGCATTTGCAACAACTTCAGCAACATTTTCTTCCAGCGGCAAATCCTCTTTCATGGTTTTTAACAATGAAGCATAAATATGTTTTGGTAAGCGCTTGCGCATAACACCGGCGTTAAAAACTTTTGATCCAAAAAGATCGGCTACATTTTCAGTTTCAGTTACAGTTACATTATTTGGCACGTGTGTGTCCTCCTACAATAATAATTTATTTTTATGTTTAAATCTCCCAAACATCATTATCGACGTATTGGTTTTAAGGATGATTAATAAAAAAGGGTACTTTAATAAACGTAAATTTTACGCGAGAAAAGCCCCATTGCTATTTTAATCATTGTGGCAATTAGCCACGCTATTAAGTTGTAATTATTATAGACCATGAGAAAAATCTTGTAAAGGGAAATCTGTGAGAAAATCGATGTAATGGTTCTCATATAATAAACCTCTAAGGAACGATTTACAAAAACAAAAGCCTACTATATAATATAGAGAACAATAATAAGATAATTGAGTAATATTTAAGAAGTATTCAAGTTGCTAAAAATAGCTGCGAAAAATCACAGCAAACTTTAGTTAAAATTTTATTTACCTTGAAGGGAGAAACAAAATGAGTATTGAATTTAAAATGGATGAAGAAAAACATATTAAAGTACTGGATGCTTTATTAGGTGATGCCGATTTAATGATGGCAGTAAACGCGGCCACGGATTTTGAAGCCGGATATCGACTGGTAGCAGAAAAAGTCCCTGGTTTGACACTTGAGGAATTTGCTGGCTCCATGGAAATGTTGAGACAGATTGTTTTGGCTCAGATGGATGGAACACCGATACAATAAGTGATGTTAAACCCATTAAACTAAATCATAGTATAAATTAAAGGCTTTTATTCATTTAACTAAAAAGGGGTTAAGATAACAATCTGAAAACCTTGTCATGAAAAAATAGTTAAAAAAAAATTGAATACTGCATGAAAATATGTTTTAATGGTAGAACTAACTAAGTACATTGTATACAAAATTTAATAGGCGTAATTATTAAGAACAAAGGCGTTCGATCCATTTGAAATATTACAATTTAAAATGGGTTAGCTTTGTGTTCTTTTTTTTATTTATCAAAATGACTGCCACCGTCGTTTGTCACTTTTCATAAGGGTAATCGAACGCGGAAATGGGTATATAACAAAAAATATTGAGCAAAATAAAAGCAATTGGAATGGTTAATCATCTCCTGGAGAAAAGAGCAGCCATACAGAAGTATTGCGATCATTATAAAAATGGAGGTATAAAATGAGTTTAGCAAAAAAAACGATTGAAGTATTAGAATTCATCGAAGCCAACGATGTGAAATTTATCCGTCTTCAATTTTGTGATCTTTTTGGACAAAATCGAAATATTGCAATTACAGCGATGCAAATTGAACGTGCCCTGAACAGTGGAATTCCCTTTGATGCCTCATTAGTCGTCGGATTTTCCGAATCCAAGCTGACTGATTTGGTGCTCTATCCGGACATCAGCACCATTCAAATTTTGCCCTGGCGGCCACAACAGGGGAAGGTAGCCCGGATTCTCTGTGATATTCGTTACCCTAATGGAGATAGTTTTGAAGCGGACAGTCGCTATATTTTGAAAGAAACCATTAAACAGGCAGAAACCTTAGGTTACCAATTCAACATCAGTACTGAATGCGAATTTTATCTGTTCAAACAGGACGAAAACGGCGATCCAACAACCATCCCTACTGATCAGGCCGGATATTTTGATCTGGCACCCTATGACCGGGGCGAAAATACCCGTCGGGAAATCTGTCTGACCCTGGAAGATATGGGCTTTGAGATTGAAAGCTCCCGCCATGAAGCTGGCCGGGGACAACATGAAATTGACTTTAAATACGATGATGCCTTGTCATCGGCAGATAAGATCATGACGTTTAAAACGGTGGTCAAAACAATCGCCCAGCGAAATGGGGTGCATGCCTCATTTCTGCCCAAGCCACTGATGGATGAACCGGGCAGTGGGATGCATATTCATGTATCGCTGTCAAAAAATGGCCAGGAATTATTTGAAAATAATAATGGTCAACTTTCCGATGAAGCCCGATATTTTATGGCCGGCGTATTAGCTCATGTAAAAGGACTGACCGCCGTGGCAAATCCTCTGGTTAACAGTTACAAACGCTTGACCGGTGGTAAAGAGGCACCCCGTCATATTGGCTGGGGCTTTGGTAATCGCTCACCGCTGATTCGCATTCCGATGGAGTTGGATGACTATTCCCGGTTTGAACTCAGAAGCCCAGATCCGACTTGTAACCCCTATCTAACCTTTGCTCTAATCTTGGCAGCTGGTTTGGAAGGGATTAAAAATAAAACGCCATTGATGAATGAACTGGTTTTTGGGGAGGACGAAATTACAAAAAATGTCCAGACCGATGAACGGATTGAAGAATTGCCGATTACCTTGATGGATGCTTTGGCTGAGATGCGTGAAGATCCATTAATCAGCGATGTTCTAGGAGTCAATCTGGCAAAAAAATACATTGAACTGAAAACCGCTGAATGGATGGACTATATTAAAACAGTTCATCCCTGGGAAATTGATCGTTACCTCTCAATTTATTAAATTACCAACCAAAATCAATAAAGGCAGGAGGTGAAGGGGATGAGCAGCGTATTGTTGGTATGTAAACAGGAGGACGTAATCCGTGGGCTGGCCGATATTTTACGCCCAATGAATTTTCAATTAATCGACTCGGCAACTTCTGCTGCAGAAGGCCGACGGCGGCTTCAGGAAATTGAATATGATCTGGTGATTGTAAACACCCCTTTAGGCGATGAATTTGGTGTTGATTTTGCTGTTGATATTTTGGAAAAATACATGGTCGGTGTCATTCTGATCGTTAAAAGCGAATTAGTCGATCATGTGGAAGAAAAACTCATTGATACGGCGGCTTTCGTGGTACCCAAACCTTTAAATCGACAGTTATTGGTTCAAAACATCCGCTTTGTCTGTCAGTCTCGGGAAAAAATTCAACGCTTGCAAAATCAGAATCAGGCGTTAAAAACAAAAATTGATGATTTAGGTGTTGTCTATCGCGGAAAACTTTTTTTAATGGGCCACCTGGACATGACTGAAGATCAGGCGCATCGATATATTCAAAAAAAAGCCATGGATATGCGGACATCGCCACGAAAGGTCGCCGAACAGATTATCAAAACTTATGATAAGAAGTAAATAAATAGTGATGATTAATAAATCATCAGTTGGGGCTTCATAACGAGATAAACCCTTGTTATGAAGCTTTTTACATGATAAACTTGATCAATAGGCAAATGTTTAGCCTGGTAAGTCAGCAAAACATCAAAATAAAAAAAATGTAAACAATAACATGGGAAAAATTAAAAATATGTGGAACAAATCTCCTGGCTTTATGTTATAATACTCTGGGAAAAAATGATCCCATAAATATTCAAAGATGCTTAATAAGTGGTTTTTGATCGAAGAATCCTTGTGAAAATGGACAAAATTCAGGTTTCGCAGAGGGCACTTCTGGTCTGAGGTTGATGGAAGGAATGAGAATAAATGTCGATTTCTGTATTAGTTGGCGCCCAATGGGGCGATGAAGGCAAAGGCAAAATGGTGGATTATTTCGCCAAACAGTCTGATTTAATTGTTCGGTTTCAAGGAGGCGACAACGCAGGTCATACTGTTATTAATGATTATGGTATTTTCAAGCTTCATTTAATTCCCTGTGGTGTGTTTAACAAAGACTGTCAATGTTTAATCGGGACAGGCGTTGTTGTCAACCCCGATGTGTTACTTGAAGAAATGCAACAGATCATTGAAGCAAAAGTAAGCCTGGAAGGTCTTAAAATATCGGCTAAAGCTCATATCCTCATGCCCTATCACCAAAAACTGGATGAATTAATGGAAGCCAGTGGGGGAATTGGTACCACCAAACGTGGTATTGGTCAAGCCTATGCTTACAAGGCCATGCGAAAAAGCCTGCGTTTTGAAGATTTACTGAATCTGGAAAATGCAAAAAAGAAATTGGAAACCATTGTGCCAGTCGTTAACGACCAAATGGCTTCCTATAAGATAGAGCCCTACACAGTGGAATCTCTGTTTGCTAAATGCGAGTCCTGGGCTAAAACTTTTGGACATATGATTGTCAATCCAGTTGGTTATTTACATGATATGATCGATGCCGATAAAAATATTCTTTTCGAGGGCCAATTGGGTGCGATGAAAGATATTGATCTGGGAATTTTCCCCTATGTAACATCCTCTAATCCGATTGCGGCTTATGCGGCCGTGAGTGGCGGATTTCCAGCTAAAAAAATAAATAATGTCATTGGCGTGGCGAAAGCCTTCTCCAGTGCCGTGGGTGCTGGTCCCTTCCCAACTGAAGAGTTTGGTGGCACCATTGATATGTTGCGGGGAACTGGCGAAAAGCCAGATGATGAGTTTGGTGCCAGAACGGGCCGCTCCCGTCGATTAGGCTGGTTGGATATTCCGGTTTTAAAATACACCCATGCCATTAACGGTTATGATGAACTGGCCTTATGTAAAATTGATAAATTAGATGATCTGCCGGAAATTAAAATCTGTGTGGATTATAAATTAGATGGAAAATTAATCAAAGATTTTCCGAATACTGAAGATTTGGAACGGGTTGAACCGGTTTATATCACCCTTCCCGGTTGGTTGAGTGATACCACAAAAATTCGTCAAGTAGAAGATTTACCAGAGAATGCAAAAAAATACATTAAAACAATTGAAGACTTGGTTGGAACGACCATTGCCTATGTGGGCGTTGGCCCGAACCGAGAGGACTTAGCAATTCGATAAATGTGCTAAATTGAAATACCTGGTTGCGTGCAATCAGGTATTTTTTGAAAATAGTCGGCGATTAAGCTACTGCTGTGGGCTTTGCTGCCCACTTACACCAAACAATTTCTACACTGTACGACGGACAGGCTAACACCTGTTCGTCTACACGTTACGAAATTCTTTGTGTAAATGGACATCAAAGCAATTGAGGGTAGAGTTTTGAATTTCGCTATGAAATATAAAGAAACTATAATATGGAGGTAAACAATGTCTTATTACAAACGAGATAAGCGGGCCTGGCTGGTGCTGTCGGATGGCAGCGTTTTTGAGGGCTATAATTTTGGGTGCGAAGGCACTACCATTGGAGAAATCGTCTTTACCACAGGGATGACGGGTTATCAGGAGGTGTTAACGGATCCGTCCTATTATGGACAGATTGTTCTGCAAACCTATCCCTTAATCGGTAATTATGGAATTAATGCGGACGACATGGAATCGGAGCGCAGCTGGATTAATGGTTACATTACCAAAGAATGGTGTGAAGAACCATCAAATTTCAGAAACACCCACAACATTAATGAATTTATGATTGAACAGGATAAAATCGGTATCTGGGATGTGGATACCCGAGCCATTACCCGAGTCATCCGAGAATATGGAACCATGAACGGCGCCATTACCACCGAAGACATTGAAACCACTAAAGAAGCGCTGCTGGAAAAAATCCGGGACTTCAAAGTGGTCGATCCGGTGCAGGCGGTTACCCGAAAAAACAAGGGCTGGTATTACAGTCAGGTCAACCGGGCAAATCATGTGGCATTGATTGATTATGGGTACAAACACAATATTTTGCGAATGCTGCTGCGTTTAGGCTGCAACGTCACCGTGATGCCAGCCAACACCACCATTGAGGAAATCCGAATGCTTAATCCGGATGGGATCATGCTGTCTAACGGACCGGGAGACCCCGCCGAAAATGTGCAAATTATTGAAAACCTTAAAGATTTTATCAAATACGGCAAACCGATTTTCGGTATTTGCCTGGGACATCAGCTGCTGGCATTAGCCATGGGGGGCGAAACCTTCAAACTTAAATATGGACACCGAGGCATGAACCAGCCGGTTAAAGATGTCACCCGAGATCGGGTTTTTATTACCAGTCAGAACCACGGTTACGCCGTTGTTCCTGAAAGCATTCCTGCTGAAGTTGGTAAAATGACTCACTTTAACTTAAATGATGGCACCTGCGAAGGTATCGAGTATCAGGACATCAATTCCTTTACGGTGCAGTTTCACCCTGAAGCCAGTGCCGGCCCCAACGATACCGGCTATTTATTTGAACAATTTACTGATCTTATGGAAAGGGGGCAACAAGGATGCCTTTAAGAAGCGATATTAAACGAGTCCTGGTGATCGGCTCCGGCCCCATTGTTATTGGCCAGGCGGCAGAATTTGACTACGCCGGTACCCAGGCCTGTAAAGCCTTGAAAAATTATGGACTGGAAGTCATCTTGATTAACTCCAATCCGGCCACCATCATGACCGACAAGGCTATGGCCGATAAAATATACATTGAACCCCTAACCTTAGAAGTAATCAGACGGATTATCCTGATGGAAAAACCAGACAGCATCTTGTCCACTCTGGGTGGTCAAACCGGGCTGACCTTATCGATGCAATTAGCTAAAGAAGGGTTTTTAGATGCTCATGGTGTCAAGCTTTTGGGTGCCAATCTGGAAACCATTGAAAAAGCTGAAGACCGTCAGGCGTTTAAAGATATGATGCGAGAAATCGGCGAACCCTGTATTCCTTCTGAAGTGGTTGTGACGGTGGAAGACGCCGTCCGGTTTGCTTCGACTATTGGTTATCCGGTCATCGTTCGACCAGCCTTTACCTTGGGAGGAACCGGCGGCGGTATCGCTGCCAACCAGCAGGAATTGGAAGAAATTGCCACCCACGGCATTCGCTTGTCGCCGATCAGCCAGATTCTGGTGGAAAAAGGCATTGCCGGTTGGAAAGAAATTGAATTTGAAGTAATGCGAGACGCCAAAGGCAATGTTATTACCGTCTGTAGCATGGAAAACTTTGATCCGGTCGGGATTCATACTGGCGATTCCATCGTAGTGGCACCCTGTCAGACCTTAAGTGATAAGGAATTCCAGATGCTTCGGACCTCAGCCTTGAAAATTATTTCGGCGCTGAAGGTTGAAGGTGGCTGTAACTGTCAGTTTGCCTTAAATCCGGAAAACTTCAACTATGCCGTTATTGAAGTAAATCCCCGGGTTTCCCGTTCGTCAGCTCTGGCTTCAAAAGCCACCGGTTATCCGATTGCCAAGGTGGCCAGCCAGATTGCCATTGGTTTCTCACTGGATGAAATCATCAATGAGGTAACCGGCACCACCACCGCTTGTTTTGAACCGGCGCTGGATTACATCGTCGTTAAATTCCCGAGATGGCCGTTTGATAAATTTGTTTACGCCAAACGAACCCTGGGCACCCAAATGAAAGCCACTGGTGAAATCATGTCGATCGGCTCCAGTTTTGAACATGCCATGATGAAAGCGATCCGCTCCATTGAACTGGGCATGGAAACATTAACCATCGAACGGTTGGTGGAAGCCAGCGACGATGAAATCATGAAAATGCTGGCGGATTCTGACGATGAACGTTCCTTTGTGGTTTATGAAGCCATCAAACGGGGCGTATCATTGGATACCATCTTTGCCATTACCAAAATTGATAAATGGTTTTTAGATAAGCTGCGCCATCTGGCCGTCATGGAAAAAGATCTGGCGACCCTGGGCTTAACTGAAGAACGGGTCCGGGTTGCCCGAGAAATCGGCTTTTTGGATAAAACCATCGAAGAATTATCCGGCGAAAAAATTCAGGAAGATCCTAAGACCTATGCCTCTTTTAAAATGGTTGATACCTGTGCTGGTGAATTTGCGGCTCAGACCCCTTATTTCTACTCGACCAGAGACAAGGAAAATGAAGCGGCACTCTTTATTGAAGAACATCCCTCCGGCAAAGAACGAATTCTGGTGCTCGGTTCCGGCCCGATCCGCATTGGCCAGGGGATTGAATTTGACTACTGCTCGGTCCACTGCGCCTGGGCGCTGCGGGAAAAAGGCTATGAAGCGATTTTCATCAATAACAACCCGGAAACTGTGTCCACTGACTTTGACACCTCGGATCGCCTCTACTTTGAACCGCTGACCAAAGAAGATGTCCGTTCGGTGGTAGAAACGGAAAAACCCATCGGTGCCATTGTTCAGTTTGGCGGACAAACCGCCATTAAACTGACCCGATATCTGGAAGAAATGGGCGTTCCAGTACTGGGAACATCGCCAGCCAATATCGATGCTGCTGAAGACCGGGAAGTGTTTGACCAATTGCTGGAATCCTGCAATATTCGCCGTCCGGAGGGAGAGACCGTTTATACCACCGATGAAGCGGTGGAAGTCGCCGAACGGTTAGGCTTCCCAGTCTTACTGCGACCTTCTTATGTGTTGGGTGGACAGAACATGATCATTGCCTACGAACGGGAAGATGTGGTGGAATACATGGATATCATCACCGCGGTGGAACTGGAAAATCCGGTATTGATCGATAAATACCTGATGGGAAAAGAAGTGGAAGTTGATGCTATCAGCGATGGCGAAAGCTACCTGATTCCCGGGATCATGGAACATATTGAACGGGCTGGGGTTCATTCCGGCGATTCCATTTCGGTTTATCCGCCGCAAACCCTGGATCAGCGCACCAAGGATACCATCATCGACTACACCGGCCGTCTGGTCAAGGCCCTGGATATTGTCGGGATGGTAAACATTCAGTATGTTATTTATGAAAATGAAGTGTATGTCATCGAGGTCAACCCCCGGTCATCGCGTACCGTGCCTTATATTTCCAAGGTCACCGATATCCCAATGGTCAATATTGCCACCAAAATGATGCTGGGTGACAAGCTAGCGGATCTGGGCTTTAA
This sequence comes from Acetobacterium woodii, assembly GCA_016213825.1. Classification (GTDB taxonomy): domain Bacteria; phylum Bacillota; class Clostridia; order Eubacteriales; family Eubacteriaceae; genus Acetobacterium; species Acetobacterium woodii_A. The sequence continues at coordinate 150,833 of JACQZP010000036.1, forward strand.
GCCGGGTCTCTATCCAGAAGGTGACTATGTAGCCGTTAAGGTGCCGGTGTTTAGTTTCTCCAAGCTTCAGGATGTGGATACCCAACTGGGACCAGAAATGAAATCCACCGGAGAAGTTTTAGGGGTGGCAAAAACCTTTGCCGATGCCCTTTACAAAGGCTTGGTCGCTTCCGGCCGCAGTATGGAACGTTCCGGCGGGGTGCTGCTCACCGTTAAAGACCGGGATAAGGAGGCGATTGTCGAAATCGGCCGCCAATTCCATGAAATGGGCTTTACCATTTATGGCACCGTGGGAACGGCGCTGATTCTCAATGAAAACAATATCCCCACCAAAGTGGTTCGCCGGCTGGCCGAAAGCAAGCCAAACATAGGTGATCTGATCGAAAGTGGCAAGCTGAACTACGTGATTTCCACCTCAAGTAAGGGTCGTATGCCTCATCATGATGATGTGCGGATGCGACGAAAATGCGTGGAAACCTCAATTGCTCTGCTGACTTCTTTAGACACGGCTCAGGCCTTGCTGGATTGCTTAAAATCCAACCGGACCATGGCCGAAATAGAACTGGTAGATATTAAAGAAATCCGCTAAATTTAGCTGTCTTTTAACAAAAGAACTTATTCAATTACGTTGAATAAGTTCTTTTTATTTGGTAGAATGAAAGAACTATACACATTTAAAAGAGTGACGAGAAAGGATGGCAGATGAAAGTAAAGTCTAAAACGATTAAAGCAAGCTTTATTGGTATTTTAACTGTTGTTCTTTTTTTTGTTTTGAGCTGGTATTATGTATCCCTGATTAATCATGCGCTGAGAGAGCAAACCTTTTTATATCTTTCCGAGTTGGGAAGTCGGGGGGCCGATCTGGTTGAGTCCAAGGTGACTAATGAGCTGGAAAATCTGGAAACCACCAGTAAACTCATTGAAGCCAGCGGTAATTTTGATCAAAATCAAATGCTGAGTCTGATCAAATTACAGGTTGCCGAGGGTCATTATAAACGGATGGCGATTGCTCTGCCCAATGGGGATGCGCTGACAACCGATGGCGTGCACTTAAATGTAAGTGATCGAGCTTATTTTCAGGAGGCCATTAAAGGCAACGCAGCAGTGTCTGATACCATCAACGATTATACCGATGACAAACCCATCAATGTTTATGCCGCCCCTATTTTTCGTGGCAATGAGGTGGTAGGCTTAGTTTTGGCTTCGGTGAATACTGAAGATTTGAAAAGCTATCTGGAGGTAGGGAGTTTTTCTAATCAGGGTTACTCCTATATTGTTAAAGCGAATGGGGATGAGGTCATTTCATCGCTTCATCCGAATAGTGTGGGTGCGTTTGAAAATATGTTCGATGTGCTGGCATTGGGAAAAATGAAAGATGGCGATGATCTGGCAACGATCAAACAAAAAATGGCTTTAAGAGAAAACGGAAATTTTTCTGCACTTTATGCAGGTATAGAACGCCATACTATATACCAGTCGTTGACGATTAATGACTGGTACATGATGACGGTGGTCCCTACCCAGGTGGTGAGTGCCCAAACCAAACAAATCAGTTGGTATTCATTTATGCTGATTGCCGCCGCCTTATTCGCAATTACCTTATTATTTATAGTGGTTCTTATTTTTCAGTATCGGTCAAAGAAACGACTGGAGCGGATTGCTTATGTGGATGAGGTCACCGGGGGAAATAACTGGCAAAAATTCAAGTTGGAAGCTACCGAAATTCTGGAATCAAAAAACCTGAATGATTGTGCCTTATTAACCTTTGATATTGACCGGTTTCGTTTTATTAATGAAGAATACGGTCATGAAAAAGGTGATGAAGTTCTTCAGATGGTGGTGGGCATTTTAAGAACGCGGATGGGAAAACAGGAAAGTTACGCCCGGGTATCGGGGGATCACTTTGCGATTCTTTGTGTCTGTGATAGCCGGGATAAAATAACCCGGCGGATCAAAGAATTTGTCCGGGTTTTAAATATCGAGCGAGAAGCGATTGGCATTAAGGAGCGGCTGTCTTGTCATTTTGGAATATATATTATTGAAGATAAGAAGGGTAATCTGGAAAAAATCAGAGAAAAAGCCAATATGGCCAGAATTGCTGCCAAAACCGCCGAGAACAACCGCTGGTTCTTTTATTCAGACGCCTTTCGGAAAAAAATCGGCGATGAAAAAGAAATCATCGATCAAATGGAAGATGCGTTGGAAAACAATGAGTTTGAGATGTATCTCCAACCCAAGTACAATCTCCATATCAATGATTATTGCGGCTGCGAAGCGCTGGTTCGCTGGCGACACCCGCAAAAAGGGCTAATCTCTCCAGGGGAATTTATTCCCATTTTTGAACAAACCGGATTTATTAAAAAGTTGGATATGTTTATGCTGGAAGAGGCTTGTAAAATTCTAAAAAGCTGGGAAGATAAAAAACACCCGGAAATATCGATTTCGGTAAATGTTTCCCGAAAAAATCTCAAGCAAACTAGCTTTATTGAAAGTGTTCTAAATATTACCAATCAGTATCGGATCAATCGGGGGCGTCTGGAAATAGAACTCACCGAATCCAGTATTTTTGAAGATGTGGATCGGATGATTGAGGTCGGAGCGGCCTTTCGGAAATATGGTTTTAAAATGGCCATGGATGATTTTGGATCTGGCTATTCTTCAATTAATTTATTGGGGAATCTCCCCCTGGATGTGATTAAGATGGATCAGGGATTTTTTAACAGTCAGCTCAATCCCGAACAGAATCATATTGTGGTCGAGTCTACCATCAACATGATCAAAAAACTGGGGATGACAGTGGTTGCCGAAGGCATTGAGACGGCAGCAGAGGTCGAAATGTTAAGAGCATTAGGCTGTGATATTATTCAGGGGTACTATTTTGGAAAACCGATGCCAGTTTGTGAATTCGAAAAGCAAATTTTAAAAGAACAAGTGAACTTAGTGGAAGAGGAAAATAATGGAAACTAAAAATATTCGCATCGGTGACATACTCATCAATGCCGGTTTTATCAAGGAAGAGCAGCTCCAGGAAGCTCTGGCTTATCAGAAGGTTGATAAGAGTAAACGGCTGGGCGCTATTCTGGTTGATTATGGTTATGTAACCGAAGCCCAATTGCTGGAGGCACTATCTAAACGACTGAATGTCCTGGTGCTTGATTTGCGAGATACGGTCATTGATCTGGAGGCCGCCGGGAAAATTCCCCAAAATATTGCGTTTAAATACACGCTGATTCCGATTGGCGAAGAAAACAATCATCTGGTGGTGGCCATGAATGATCCGTTGGATTTTTATGCCATCGAGGACTTGCGCCTGATTACCAATATGAGCATCGACGTGGTTTTAGCCACCCGGGAAGTGATTTTAGAGGCTATTCGCAAATCCTATACCGAAATTGAAGCCCGAAAGGCGGCATCGGCTGCCAATAAAACAGTTGAAGGTAATAGCTTATCATTTGTGGAGGATATTCTCACCAATGAGGGTGATGCACCGATTGTCAACCTGGTTAATTCGGTGCTGTTAAAAGGCCATAATGCTGGGGCCAGTGATATTCATATTGAACCCTTCGAGAAGGAAACCATTATCCGGCTGCGAATCGATGGTCTGATTGTCGATTATCTGACTCTGGCTAATAACCTCCATCAGTCCCTGATTGCCCGAATTAAGATCCTGTCAAATTTGGACATTGCCGAACGACGAGTCCCTCAGGATGGTCACTTTCGAATCCGGATCGACGGCGTTGAAATGAATGTCCGCAGCTCCAGCATCCCCACGGTTTATGGGGAAAAAATGGTGATGCGTTTCTTAAGTATGAATGTGCCATTGGATCATGCTGGTCAATTTGGGATGAATGACGCAGATTATCAGAAAATCCTCCAGATGTTGCAAAGTCCTCACGGGGTGGTTTATATTACCGGTCCCACCGGCAGCGGCAAAACCACGACCCTATATATGATTCTGGAAATGCTCAGCCAACGAAATGTCAATATTGCCACCATTGAAGATCCGGTGGAGCGGAATCTGCCCAAAATCAACCAGACCCAGGTGAATATTTTGGCTGGGTTGACCTTTGATACCGGGCTGCGCTCAATCTTAAGACAGGATCCGGACATTATCATGGTTGGCGAAACGCGGGACTCGGAAACCGCTTCCATTGCCGTGCGATCGGCCATCACCGGCCATCTGGTGCTATCCACCCTCCATACCAATGATGCCGTTTCAGCGGTTGTCCGCTTGCAGGATATGGGCGTCGAACCTTATATGGTTGCCAATTCACTCACCGGAGTGGTCGCTCAGCGGCTGGTGAAGAAAATCTGTCCTAATTGCCGGGAAGCCTATACGCCTTCAGAAATTGAGAAAGAGTTACTGGGCGAACCGCGACTGACCACTCTTTATCGCGGCAGGGGCTGTCATATGTGTAATAACACTGGCTATAAAGGGCGAACTGCGATTCATGAAATTCTGGCCATTGATAAAACCATCCGAACAATGATTTCCCGAAAAGAGCCGGTAGAAGATATTTATAGTTATGTGGAAGAAACCGGCAAGCTAATTCCGCTCAGGAAAAGCGTCTCCAATTTAACCGTCAATGGCATAACTTCCATGGAAGAATTCCTCAAATTATCATATTATGTAGAATAAGGAGCAGGCTTATGACAAGTTTTTTAGATTTGGTCAACTATGGCAGGCGGAATGATTGCTCGGATATTCATTTATCCAGTGAACTGCCGCCGGTTTTTCGAAAAAACGGAAAACTCTATCAAAGTGATTTTGAACACAATCCGCAAATTATCCATAATCTGATTTACAGTCTGTTAGATCCGGAAGAACGGAAGATTCTGGAGTCGGGCACCGATCTGGATTTTTGTCATGTCACTCCGGAAGGACTGCGTCAGCGGGTGAACATTTATAAACAGCAGGGCAGCTATGCTGCGGCCATCCGTCTGCTCAATGATACCATCCCCAGTTTTGAAGATTTAAAATTGCCGCCGATCATCAGAAAGTTAGCCAGCGAGCCCCGGGGATTGATTCTGATTACCGGCCCGACTGGCAGCGGGAAGTCCACCACTTTGGCCTCGATGATTGACTATATCAACACCAATCGGGCGGTGCATATCTTAACCATTGAAGACCCGGTGGAATATAAGCACGAACATAAGCGCAGCATTGTCCATCAACGGGAAATTGGCGTGGATGCCAGCTCCTTTGCGGCAGCGTTGCGGTCGTCGCTGCGGGAAGATCCAGATGTTATTCTGGTCGGCGAAATGCGTGACTACGAAACCGTTTCGGCCGCCGTAACGGCCGCCGAAACCGGTCATCTGGTGTTATCCACCCTCCACACCATTGGTGCTGCCAATACCATTGATCGTATCATTGATGTCTTCCCGCCCCATAGTCAGCAACAGATCAGAACCCAGCTGTCAAGCATTCTAAAAGGCGTTGTTACTCAGCAACTGGTGCCCCTGGCCAGCGGTGACGGGCGTATGGCCGCCCTGGAGGTGCTGATTGGGACCGATGCAGTCTTGAACCTGATTCGTGAGAACAAGACCCATCAACTGGCCTCGGTGATGCAAACTGGCGGACGGGATGGGATGAAAACCCTCAATGCTGATTTAGCGATGCTGGTGCGGGATCAAAAAATTACCTACGATGTCGGTTTGGAATGGGCCAGTGATAAACAGGAGTTCAACCAGTATTTTGGGAAGCGATAAAGAGTAACACAAATCAGAAAAAAACAGTCACAAAGCTTTAAAACAAATCGTTTTGTTTGATCAAACAGCAGTTTAATCGTTTTGATAGAAAAAATACCATCATTGAGATGTTCAATGATGGTATTTTTGTTACTCAAAAAATAAAAAAATGATTAAAAAAATCGGTGAGTCGCAGAATTTGAAGGAGTTTTCAGGCCCAAGAATGATAAAAAAGGGTTTAATAAACCCAGAAAAATGGGGATGAGGCGGAAGCGGTCGTAAAAAATGCAAATAAAACGAAAATTATATGGACAAAAATAACTGCTATTTAAAAACTCCCATTAAAAAAGTGCGTTGGGAGTAAAAAATTGCTATTGTATATATTTTAACATTTAAACACTGATGTATTGTTAAAATATATACAATAGCAAAAAATACACGTTAATATCAAGAAAAAGCCCATGTTAATGCAATTAAGCGGCGGATTGAGCATGGTTGAAGCCAAGGAGGGATAAACCCTGATAAGGTGAATTTTTACCTTGAAATTTTGAAAAGATAACCTCGTATAAATTCCAGATTTCCTATTGTAATTAATTTTCCTAAATGTATAATTAAGAGCGGTTAGAAGAAAGCCCTATATATTAGGAAGAAATGATCGTTTAAATTCATCAGCTCACATGGGGAGCTGGCATCGCATCGAATTATTAAAATAAAAACAGGATTTTAATTAAGTGACTCGTTTCACTAAATTTCAATGCAAGTAAGGAAAAGAAAAAAACAATAAGGGTAAAATTTGTCCAATTAAGAACAAAAAATGGAAGATGCGTTTATTTGTAAAAATCACTTAAAAATTAGTAAATCCAATTGTAAAAGACGAGAATTTAATTTGCGAATTGTTATTAAAAATACAATGAAGAAATTTGATGATGATTGAAAATCGGCAAGAACAAGCCATATCTAATGGCAAAAGTAAAACAGAATTAAATTTTAAACATTTAAGATTTTATAAAGCTTTATTTCAAAAAACTATTGCAATTAAAATATTAACAGGTATAATAAAAAACAGGCGATGTATATACAAGTTCCAAACCTGCAATATTTTGTCTTGGTTTTCAGAAAGTTACACCTGAAAACGATGTTATGATCTGGAAAAATGTCAAAAAACTATCTTAGGGCAGTAATTAAAAAGCAAAACGGATCGAAGCAGTAACAAAGCTCGTTTGATGATTTTGGTGATCGTCATTCGGTTGGGAGGTAAAAAGTTTGAAACAAGAAGAAATTGGAATTGTTTTAGAAATAGATGGGAAAATGGCCAAAGTTAAGGCAGCTCGACATGGAGACTGTGAAAACTGCGGTTCTTGTCCAGGCGACATGGCCATTGTTATGGATGTTCAAAATCCGCTTTCTGCCAAGCCGGGACAAAAAGTCGCCTTTGAAATACCCCAGGTGAATATGCTTCAGGCGGCCTTTATGGTTTATATTATGCCGCTATTAGCAGCCGGTATTGGTGCTATAATCGGGTGGTATGTGGCAACCCAGTTTAATTGGCCTGTTGTTCCCTGGCAAGTTGGCGGTGGAATAGCAGTATTTGTTTTGTCACTTTTATTAGTGAAACTATATGATCGCGCTGTGAAAAAAAACAGCAAAATGTTACCGGTGATTACAAAAATATTGAGTTAGATCTGTTCCAATTTAACGTAGTATTTTTGATTATCCATAGAGAATTAATTTATTAACAAAAGGGAGGTATAAATATGATGAAGAGTTTTCGCGGAGGAATACATCCAAACGACAGCAAAAGTTATACGGCCGATAAGCCCGTTGTAACCGCACCTCTGCCAGGTAAAGCAATCATTCCTGTTCAGCAGCATGCTGGTGCGCCTTGTGCACCGATAGTAGCCAAAGGCGACTTGGTAAAAAAAGGACAACTGATTGCGACGACAGATGCATTTGTATCAGCTAATGTACACGCATCAATTTCAGGTAAGGTAGCCGATATTGGAGAGTATCCACATCCGATTTTTGGTACTTGTACTGCTATTGTAATTGAAAACGATGGGCAGGATGAATGGGTTGAGGGCCTTCCACTAAAACGTGATTGGCAAACCTTAAGTGCTGATGAAGTACGTAAGATTATCAGAGAAGCTGGTATTGTTGGAATGGGTGGAGCAACTTTCCCAACACATGTCAAAATGGCTCCGCCAGCAGATAAAAAGATTGATGTTTTTATCTTGAATGCGGCCGAATGTGAACCTTATCTGACAGCGGATCATCGTATGATGCTTGAAGAAGGCGATCGAATTGTAACCGGTGTAAAAATCATGATGAAAACATTGGGTGTTACCAAAGGGATTGTTGGGATTGAGGATAATAAAAAAGACTCAATTGAAGCAATGACTAAAGCATTTGCAGGTACTGGCGTAGACGTTGTTGGACTCCCAACAAAGTATCCCCAAGGGGCTGAAAAAATGCTGATTGCCGTATTGACCGGCAAAGAAGTACCTTCTGGCGGTCTGCCAATGGATGTTGGTGCGGTCGTTTCAAATGTCGGGACAGCTGCAGCAGTATGTGATGCAGTAACCCAGGGTATTCCACTGATTGAAAGAGTCACAACCATAAGTGGGAAAGCCATTAAAGAACCCAAGAACATCTTAGTTCGTGTGGGAACAACCTTTAGTGATGCCATTGATTTCTGTGGTGGCTTTGTAAGTCAACCAGAAAAAATCATTTTAGGCGGTCCGATGATGGGAACGGCGCAGTCGACCATTGATCTGCCAATTATTAAAGGAACATCTGGAATCCTGGCCTTTGCTGAAGGTGAAGCGAATACCGGTGTTGAATCACCCTGTATCCGCTGTGGAAGATGTCTTGATGCATGTCCAATGGGCTTAAATCCAAGCATGCTCAGCATTTTAGGTGAGAGAGATCTCTATCACGAAGCAAAAGAAGATTATGCTCTTCTTGATTGTATCGAGTGCGGAAGTTGCGTATATACATGTCCAGCAAAACGTAATATCGTTCAATATATCAAATACTGCAAAGCTCAAAGCAGAGCACAGAGTGCTGCAAAATAATAGGAGGTGAGTTTTCATGGCGGAAGAAAAAATAAACAAAGAATTATTTAACGTATCCATATCGCCACATATTCGATCGAAAGAATCAATTTCCAAGATCATGTGGACGGTCAACATTACATTATTACCGGCTGCATTATTTGGAGCATATTACTTTGGTCTGAATGCGCTTATGGTTATGGTAGTCGGTGTTTTATCGGCAGTACTTTTCGAATATCTGGTACAAAAGATCAGAAAAAAACCAATTACTATCGCTGATGGTAGTGCTGTTTTAACGGGTTTGTTGCTGACCATGTGTTTACCACCAACACTTCCACCGTATATGGCGGCAGTTGGTTCATTTATCGCAATTGTTATCGCAAAACATGCTATGGGCGGGTTAGGTCAAAATATTTTCAACCCGGCACATATTGGTCGAGCCGCTTTAATGGTTTCATGGCCAGTGGCAATGACAACTTGGAGCAGTATGACAACCAGTATTGATGTTGTCAGTGCCGCAACCCCACTTAATATGTTAAAACAACAGGGTTATGGCGCATTAATTGATACATTTGGCAGTGCCGGTAATATGTACCAGGCAATGTTCTTAGGATTCCGTAATGGTAGTATTGGTGAAACCTGTACCGTGCTTTTAATTTTAGGTGGACTATTTTTAATTTATAAAGGCTATGTCAACTGGCAGGTTCCGGTCATTATGATTGCAACTGTTGCTGTTGGTACCTGGGCATTTGGCGGTCTTAAAGAATTTGGTACGCTCTTTTCAGGCGATCCAATTTTCCATATGATGGCTGGTGGTTTAATTATTGGAGCTTTCTTTATGGCAACTGATATGGTTACGATCCCAATTACCAAAAAGGGCCAAATTATTTTTGCCCTGGGTGCAGGTATCTTAACAGTTTTAATTCGGTTAAAGGGTGGTTATCCTGAAGGGGTATGTTATGCGATCCTGTTAATGAACTGTTTAACTCCTCTGATCGACCGTTTTGTCCAACCAAAAAAATTCGGAGTAAGGGGGTAATCGAAGATGTCAGCTGAACATGCAAAAGAATATTCTATTTTTCAGATCGCAGTAAACTTAATGTTGGCTTGTTTTGTTTCTGGTTTAGTTATTGCGACGGTTTACTTCTTTACTGCGCCGATTGCTGTAAAAAATGCTGAACAGGCAAAAATGGATTCGATGGCAGCATTAGTTACGGATGCCGAAGAATTTGTACCAATTGAAGGTCAAGAAGAATGGTTTGAGGCGACTAAGGGCGGAGCAACAATCGCTTATGTCGTGCCAAGCGAAGTAAAAGGCTATGGTGGTAAAATTGAATTATTGGTAGCGGTTGCTCCAGATGGTACAGTTATTGATTACACCATCTTAAAAGCAAACGAAACCCCAGGTCTTGGTGATAAAGCCGGAGTTGAGCCATTTAAATCTCAGATTATCGGGAAAACAGCAGAAAACCTGGTTGTCACAAAAGATCCAGCAAACAAGGATAACGTCCAGGCAATGACTGGCGCAACTATTTCTTCTAAAGCAGTAACACTGGGTGTTCAAAACGCTGTTAAAGAAGTTGATGAGTTTGTGGGAGGTAGTAAATAAGATGAATAATTTATGGCTTACTTTTAAAAAGGGTCTTGTTGAAGAAAATCCCGTTTTTGTTTTAGCCCTTAGCCTATGTCCGGCTTTGGCGGTAACAGCTTCGGTTATTACTTCACTGACCATGGGTCTTTCGGTTATGTTTGTTATTACTGCCAATAATATGGTAGTGTCACTTTCAAGAAAAATTGTCAACCCAAAAGTTCGGGTACCGGTTTATATTACATCGATTGCAACGATCGTTACCGTTGTACAGCTATCACTTCAGGCGTTTGCACCAGCTTTATATAAAGCTTTGGGGATTTATCTGGCCTTGATCGTTGTATTTGCGATTATTCTGGCTAGAGCTGAAGTGTTTGCATCTAAAAACAAAGTGATTCCTTCTATGGTTGATGGACTTGGAATGGGCGCCGGTTTTTGTCTTGCATTAGTTATTATCGGATGTATTCGCGAATTGCTTGGAAACGGCTCATTATTGGGTATTCCAATTATTGGAGACTGGTACGATCCAGCGTTGATCTTTATCTTGCCTGCAGGTGGATTTATGCTGATCGGATATATGGTTGCCGGCTGGAAAATGTGGACAACGCATATGGAAAAAAAGAAAGCTGAAAGGGGTGAAGCATAATGGAATATATGACCCTGTTTATAGGCGCTGTCGTTGTTAACAACTTCGTTTTAACAAAGTTTTTAGGTTTATGTATTTTCTTTGGCGTTTCAAAGAATCTGAGTGCTTCAGCCGGAATGGGTATGGCGGTAACCGCCGTTATGACCTTAAGCTCAATGCTGGCATGGCTTGTTTATAATTTTGTTCTGATACCAAACGGTCTCGAATTTATGAAAACAGCTGTGTTTGTATTACTCATCGCCAGCTTTGTTCAATTGCTGGAAATGATCATCAAAAAACAGGCTCCTGCGCTTTACAATATGTGGGGGATTTACCTGTTACTGATTGCGACAAACTGTATCGTTTTGGCCGTTCCTCTGGAAATGGCTGAAGGTGGTCTGTCATTCTTAATGACAGTTGTTTATGCAATTGGTTCAGGTTTAGGTTTTGCTCTGGCAATTATCCTGATGGCAAGCTGTCGAGAAAAGTTAAGATTGGCAGACGTGCCTAAATCCTTAGAAGGTCTTGGGATTGCCTTTATTTTAGCTGGTATGTTAGCCTTGGCGTTCCTAGGCTTTTCAGGAATGATTTAATCATAGAAAGGAGATAGGAAAGCATGAATATTGCAATAATGGTTGTAATAGTAATGACAGTTATTGGTTTGATTTTTGGTTTAGTACTGGCATATGCCAACAAGGTATTTTCAATCGAAGTCAATCCACTGATTCATATTGTAGAAGATGTACTTCCAAAAGGTCAATGTGGTGCCTGTGGTTACGCTGGTTGTATGGCATATGCTGAGGCAGTTGTTAATGATCCAAACGTATCACCAAGTCTGTGTATCCCGGGTAAGAAACCCATCGCAGACCTGGTAGCAGATCTGACAGGTAAAGCAGCAGCGGCAATTGAACCAAGAGTTGCCCAGATTAAATGTAACAATGCAATTTCAGAGTCAATCAAAAAATACAATTATATTGGCGTGGAAGACTGTATTGCTGCCAGTATGGTACAAGGAGGTCCAAAAGGATGCCAATACGGATGTATTGGTCTGGGAACCTGTGCCAGAAGCTGTCCTTTTGATGCGCTTCATATGGGCGAAGATGGTCTGCCGGTTGTTGACGAAGTCAAGTGTACCGGATGCGGAAAATGCAGCTTGATTTGTCCTAAACACATCATCGGCATGGCGCCAATCGGCTCTCATGTTGGCGTAATCTGTAATTCAAAAGATAAGGGGAACGCTGCTAAAAAAGTTTGTGCAGTAGCTTGTATCGGATGCGGACTTTGTGCCAAGAGCTGTCCTTATGACGCAATTAAGCTCGAAAATAATTTGGCAATGGTTGATGATCACATCTGTATTGAAAAATGCAATAACCCACTTTGTCTGGAAAAATGCCCAACCGGAGCAATTCTTCCTCTGACTGAAGATGCCAGAAAAGCATTTGTAGTTATAAAGGAAGCGGCTGCCAAAGCGAAAGCAGAAAAAGACGCACAAAAAGCAGAAAAAGCAGAAAAAGCAGAATAAAAAAAATAAATATTAGAACCTAGAAACTGACCAAAGTGATCCATTTACTTTGGTCAGTTTTTTTATGCATTTTTTATCGGGTTGTTTATAAAATCAATTATTATTTTTAAGCGTCGAAAACAGGAATAAAATGAAGACGATCTGGGTACTACGATTATAGAAAACAATGAGCGGAAAGGGAGATGATGATATGGCCCAGGAAATCATAGCCACGGTCGCAAAGCAGAAATTCAGGTTGAGCAAACTGAAAAAATAGCAATTGACGAGAAAAATGTAATCATCAAGCAGTCTAAAAAAGAAACAGAGTTACTGGTCTCTGCCATGATAAATGAGGAAAAACACCGATCAGAAAGCGCTTTGACAGAAGCGAAAAAACTTGGTAGTCAAATGATAAAAGAAGCGAAGCAGGCGCGGAAATAGAAACACGCCGGCTTCGGGAAATACCAAAAAGGAAAGAAGGTCAGATTATCGCTGAACTGATTTGATTGAAACGTGAAAGATCCAGTGCAAAGGAGGGATATCCATAGCGATGCTTGAAATGCGGCGCATCAGCTTATACGCTCTGGTTTTTCATGTTAAAACCCGAACGTCAGACCCCACGATGCTTATTCTTATGGTCTGTCCTTCACCTCTAGCGATCTAAAATAGTGAGATTTGATTTATTAATGTAGAAATTTTAAATTACTTTTGTTTTTTAAAAATAGTTATCTTGACTTTTGTTTAAAAAAAAATTAAGATAAAGAAGCCAATAGCATACCAGGTGAAAGTCTGGGTCGCAAAGCTTCAGGGTCTAAGTTATGTGTATGTCATAATAAGATAGCCAGCTGCCACACGAAGTGTGGCTTTTTTTACGCATCGAAGCCAATATCTTAAAGTGTTATTCAACATTGGTACATTTATTTTTAGATAAGATTGTTTTTACATTTAGTGTAGCTAGGGGAGTGATGGATATAAATAAAGAACGTGAAAAAAACAATAAAGGATTCACTTTGGTGGAAATCATTGTGGTATTGGTAATTCTGGCCATTCTGGCAGCCTTTACAATTCCAACGATGTTGGGGTTTGTGGAAGATGCCAAGGCAAAAGCCTATATTGCCGAAGCACGAGAAGTATATGTGGCAGCTCAGGCTGCAGCGTCAGAGATGGTGGGAGCCGATCGCAGTGATTTGCAAACAGGAAGTGGGAACTCTTATGATGCATTAAATTCATATTGGGTATCGCGGTGTGAGCAATCTGGAAGCAAAAGCTATCATAATCCTGCAAGTGAAAAAATGAAGGTGTATCTGGAGAATGATATGAAGATGACACAGTCGGATTATCGTGGCAGTTATGCTAAAGGCGAATCATACTGGTATGTTATCATGGGTGGGACGACCTTGTATCCACTTGCTGATAAAGGAAAAGTCCAGGAGATTTATTATGTGAAAAATGATTATGTTATTTGGTTTAAAGAAGGCGCAGTTACCATCGAAAAATTAAAACCCTCTGGACAAAGGCCAAATGTACCATGGAATAGTGTCTAAATATTATGCAAGCAGATATATTATTAATGATAAATTTTGAGCAACTAGTCATAAATTTAGATAGACTTCGAAATTATTTTGAAAAATATTGTTAAATGTCACAGAATTGTAAAGTTTTAACTTGACTTTCAAATATATTTAAACTAAGATTAAGAACAATTAGAGATGACAAAAGGCAAAATAAAGGAAACTTTAGGACGCAAAGCTACAGGGTCTAAGTCAGCGGTCAGATAAAAATCCGATCCGATATGATAGCCAGTTGCCACACAGTAAAAGTGTGGCTTTTTTTGACAAAAAATTCAGTAAAAGCGATCAATAAAGATGGGTTAATAATAAATATGAAACAATCAATTTTCCTTAGGAGTGAACTTAGTTTATAAAATCATCGCAGGCGCAGATGATCATATAGAGCTTAAAAAATTAAGAATAAGGAGCGACACAAATGGAATTAATTAACAGAATACGGAAAAGCAGAAAAGGGTTTACCCTGGTAGAAATTATTGTAGTATTGGTTATTTTGGCGATCTTGGCGGCGTTTACGATTCCGACAATGTTGGGATTTGTTGGAGATGCTAAAAAGAAAGCGGCGATTGCTGAACAAAGAGAGGTTTATGTGGCCGCACAAGCGATTGCGACAGAACATTTTGCGAAAGAGGGTGCTAATGCAGCCGGAACATCACTCGGAATGACGCTTGCTTCAGGAGCCGTTACTACATCAGTAGCAACAAATTTGGGTTCGGCAGTTGTTGGCGCAGCAACAAGTGGTGTTGGTTTAGAAATGAAAAACTATTTAGGAAGTGATATTGTTGCAAATACTGGAGCGATTACTACAAATTCTACTTGGACTGTTACAGTAAATACAACTGGGCAAGTAACAAAAGTAACCTATACAAAAGATGGAGTAATATTAGACGATTTAATCCCAAGTGGAGCAGTGAAATAATTAAATAGTGTTTACACCCTGTGCGCCATTGGGTGGAAACTCCCCTTCCCAGGCGCAAACCCGTCATTGGGTTTGCGGGGACGGGGAGCTTTTTTATTATAAAAGTAGTTATAACCAGCAACTAAGAAGTAATGATAACATTCTGATAATAATTGAAACAAAAAAATCGGTTGGATCATAATGGGATCACAACAGTCGTTAATGAAAAAAATATAATTTTACATTAATTTAAGCCATTTCTTTTAATTAAATGATAAAATAGTCCTGCTTTATTGCTGTTCAGATTGACTATCAACTGCAAAGCTCAACAGGTTCACACAACCCCCGGGAGGTAAACAGTGTTCCCAATTAAAAATTATCAGTTTGCCCCCTCAAGCAATGAACCGTTCCGGTTCAGTCGGGGATTTTCGCTGGCAGTGGTGGTCATTCTTCTATTTGCGACATTGATTATTGGAGGCCTGATTTTAAACATCCAGAACACCACCTACGCCGCCAATGCCCGGCTGGTGTATCTGGCTGCCCAGGCCAAAGCCATTGAATTCGAGGCGTCCGGCCATTACCATGTGCCGGTTCAATCAGATCTCATTGATTTGATTGGTGCAGAAGTCAATCGGGATGCGGTCATTACTGTCGTGGACGAAAACCAGGACACTGCGATTGACTATATTGTCTATACCCGGGGCGGACTGGTCACCCGATATTCACCGGGAGAGCTGGTCGCTGGCGAAGAAAGATAGTTTTATTATTTATCAGAAAGGATACCGGTCTATGGTCGAATTCATCAACTTCATCCTTTACCTTTACACATTTGTCATCGGCATCGTCGTTGGCAGTTTTCTCAATGTGGTGATCTACCGGGTGCCTAAAGAACTTTCCTTTACCAAAGGCCGGTCGTTCTGTCCCCATTGCAATGCTCAGATCAAAGGCTATCACAATGTACCGGTTTTTAGTTATCTTTGGCTGAGAGGGAAATGTGCCGATTGTGGCGAACGAATTGCGATCCGGTATCCTTTAGTTGAATTGTTCACCGGCATGATGGCGATTGTTATTTTTGCTGTTTATGGGTTATCCTTTCAGTGGTTGGTGGTTTTTGCGGCAGGAACAATTCTAATCTGCATTACCATGATCGATTTTGATACGATGACCATCCCTAACGGTCTGGTGATTGCCTTGATGGTACCGGCACTACTCAGCTTTTTCTTTTTCCCTCAGGTGGGAATTCTGTCCCGATTTATCGGGATTTTTGTGATTAGTTTGCCGATGTTAATTCTCGCTCTTTTTATTCCAGATGCTTTTGGCGGCGGGGATATCAAGCTGATGGCGGTCGCCGGGTTTATGCTGGGGTTAGGAAATACGCTGCTGGCGACCTTTGTCGGTCTGCTGCTTGGCGGAGCAGTGGCGGTTTGTCTTATTATCAAAAAAACCAAGGATAAACATATGGCCTTCGGCCCTTATTTATGTATTGGAATTATGACAGCATTATTATTTGGTGATATAATAATCGGATGGTATTTCAGTCTGTTTGGGTTATAATATTCAATAAGAAAACCTAAGCGACATGAGCAATCTAGGTGATTGCAAAATTATAACCACGAACAAATGTTGCTTCGATGTCTGTTTTCACGACCAGAAGAATCGCTAAA
>JACQZP010000037.1 GCA_016213825.1 Acetobacterium woodii
CGAGAATAGAATGCAGGAGGATGCCTGGAACACAATCATTGTACTGGAAAACTACGACGGCGCCGATCTCAGCGACTTCAGACAGAAATTAGCTGAATTTGGGGCTATTAAAGTACGATCTGAAGAAGGCAGCCGCGGCGGGGTGTCCACTTTAAATATCGCTTTTACAGCAGATAACTTCAAGGCGATTCTCGATCTGTTTAAAAAAGCTTTAATTGAGAACGCCCGGGGCTACGATGCGAAAGACGACAGGATGTCTAGTAACCCGAACCAAATGAATATTCAAAGCATGTATTCAGACATCGATCTGGATGCAGATGATATGGAAACCGAGTATCAAACAAGCCTGGAAGAGCTTGCCTTTTTCGTTGATGCTCATATTAACAACACTCAGGGGAAAGATTATTCAGCCGTCGATTTCGATATCACATTCAACCGAAATGTTTTGATTAACACTGCTGAGCTAATTGATAATTGTGCGAAATCATCCGGAATCGTGAGTAATAAAACGATCTTAACCAATCATCCATTTGTTGACGATGTGGACAAAGAAGAAGATGAAATTAAGCAGGAAAAAGCTGACGCCATTGATTCTTACGGGGTTTTCCCGTTGGAACAACCGAAAGCTTTGGTAAACACCGATGAAACAGTCTGATTACTGGAAGAATCGGTTCACCCAGCTTGAAGCATCGCAGAACCAGAAAGGATTAGAGTATTATGCCACCCTAGAGCGCGAATTTGAAAAGGCAGCTCAAAAGACCGATAAGGAACTGGCGGCCTGGTATTCCCGATACGCCACGAATGAAGGGATAATCCTTGATGAAGCCAAACGTCAACTAAACACCCGGGAGTTGTCTGAGTTCCGAATGTCTGTTGATGAGTACATTAAGAAAGGCGAAACCCTGAACTACTCCGATGAATGGGCAGTCGAATTGGAACGGGCATCTGTTAAATTCCATGTAACCCGGCTTGAAGCCTTGAAACTGCAAATGCAGCAACAGGTAGAAACAGCTTATGGTTATGAGTTGGACACCTTTGATGGTTTTATCGCTGATCAATACACAGCAGGATATTATCATACCGCCTTTGAAGTCCAAAAAGGTTTAGGGGTTGGTATTGACATGATGAAGTTGGACGATAAGAAGATCGCCAAACTGATTACAAAACCATGGGCGACGGATGGTCAGAACTTTTCTTCCCGGATCTGGCGGGATAAAAGTAAACTCATGAATGAGTTACCCACAATTCTCACTCAGGCGACGATCAGGGGCGATGGATACGCTAAGACGACTAAGTTGTTAGCCGACCGGTTTAATGTCTCAAAATCGCAGGCAAAGAATCTGGTGATTACCGAGTCAGCTTTTTTCAGCTCAGCATCGCAGACCGATTGTTTTAATGATCTGGGCGTCAAGCAGTATGAGATCATAGCGACACTTGACGGTAAAACATCACCGATCTGTAGAATGATGGATGGCAAAGTATTTGACATGAAAGACCGTAAATCGGGTATTACTTGTGCCCCCTTCCATGGGCGTTGTCGATCGACATCAGCACCCTATTTTAACGATGAATTTGAACTAAATACCAAAAGAGCAGCCAGAGACCCAGACACTGGAAAAACCTATCACGTGCCGGCTGATATGAAATATCCTGATTGGGAGAAAAGTTTTGTAAATGGTGGTGGCAAAGATGGTTTAAAGGTTGAAGTCAAGGGAATAAAAAAAGTAACAAGCAGAGCTGAAGCGGTTGAAGCGTTGACAAAAGATGTCGGCTTCGATATAGTCGAGGATTCTGTCAGTTTGATAGACGACGCGTTACTTATAGATAACACTAATCAGCTAAGAATACTTGAAGATAAATTTGGTGTTATTCATGATTCATACGGGACTATCACATCTACAAAAGCGGGAGTCGATACATTGGCTTTTGTTAGCCCGGCAAAAACAAACCCATTGAGGCAGAACTTATCATTATGCCCGGGTGCATTTAAAGATAAAACTACCCTTATTGCAAAAGAAACTTCCTTAATGGAAAGAAAGTGGTCTATGCCATTTAGTGAGGATTACGCATCAACTTTTACGGTTACTCACGAATACGGACATATGCTGCAACACAAAATAATTACCGATAATATGGTAAAAGCAGGGTGGAGCCCAGATAACCCCAACCAGTTCCTTGATCTTAAAAAGAAAACGAGAAAAGCTATAACTAAGTGGTATGACAAGATAGAAAATGCGACCGGGAAGGAATGTTTTGATGGGATTATGGAAATAGCAAAATCAAATAATCCAAACTTTGATCTAAAAAGCAATATATCTGGTTATGGGAAGAAGGATTATTTTGAATTTTTCGCTGAAGTTTTTGCAAACAGCCAATGCGGTAAGCCAAATGAATTAGGCGACGCCATGAACGAATGGTTAATAAAGGAAGGGTTGATAAAATGACAGTGGATGAGCCTTATTTTATGGGCAACAAGGAGTGGTATTATTTCGATGAAAAAGAATGGCGTTACAAATTAACTGATAAAGCAACAAAGAAAGCCATTGAGAGTTATGAGGAATTTTACAGCGAATTAGAAGAAATAATAGAAGAGCCACCAACCATAAAAAGTTAGGTGGTTTTTTCATGTCCGAAATTTGAAAGGAGTAAATCATGTGTGAATATTGCCAAGGTGGTAAAAAATTACCGAGCCAAGATATTAATAAAAAATATGATCTCGATCAATACCCTGATAGTGGGATAAAAGCAATTGTTGACGGGGCTAGTAAATCGATGAAGCTCAGCGCATTTTGTAATGCGAACGAAATATCGAGGTTAAAGGGCGGTAATAACGGGGCAAGTGACGTTGTTGACATTAACTATTGTCCGATGTGCGGCGATGAACTGGGAAAGGAGAAGTCGTGAAAGAGAAAATAACGATTGCACTCACTCAATGTGTCCACACAACCGATTCGGCGCCTGCCTTGATCCAGTGCTAAAAGATCCCTATAAACAAACCGGCTGCCTGTTGTATGTTGGGGTAAATTTTACGGATTACCCCAAAGATGAAAGCTGCAAGTTTTGTATGGTTCGGTGGGGTTGTAAGTATAAAGAGAACGGTATTTGCCAGAGAAAAGAGTAAAAAATGTGGCAAATAAGCAAAGATTACTTCGGTTACTACACAAAAGTAAAAGTCGGAAGTCAAGAGATTATTGTCAACGCTTCCTACGATCCTGATGAAGATCATCGATTTTATATCGATGCTTGTGTCTACTCTAAGCGAAAAAAGATTGATGATGATATTTGCAATAAAAACATAACCGGTAAAAGTGGATTGAGACCTTTATTGGTTATACGAAAGGAAATCATCGAACTTGAAAAATTTATAGCTGACAAACACAATGGAGATTTCGAGATACTTATTTATTGGACGGATAATAGAAGGCGTGATGCTTATATTTTTGGCCTTAAAGATTACGGCTACGAGATTGGTAGGCGGAATAATAAAAAGTGTTTAATTAAGAAAATATGTAGCACCGCACCCTAACCGGTGCTTTTTTATTGTCCAAAATCTTTAGCAAAGGAAGTGGTCGATAATCTCCCTCTGAGCCGGGGTTATGGCTCCGCTGCCCTTTTAAACGTTGCAGGGCATAAAGAACAACCGAATCCGGGTGGCAGCGACCACCATAAAAAGCTATGGAGGATAGAACAGATGGAATGGTTAAAGAAATTATTAGAAGCAGCAAAGATCAATGACGGTGTTCTTGATATAGATGGATTAATGGCTCAGGTTAACGCAGAGTTCCCAAAACAGGCAGTGCCGAAG
>JACQZP010000006.1 GCA_016213825.1 Acetobacterium woodii
CCCGTTCGCCACTTTCTAAGATTTCTGTGCAAGCACTTCCATCTTGTCTCGTTCGACTTGCATGTGTTAAGCATACCGCCAGCGTTCGTCCTGAGCCAGGATCAAACTCTCAATAAAAGTTTGTATTTAAAGCCGTTAGGCCTTTAAATGCTGTCTCATGAATAACTGTGTTTTATACTCTACCGAGTGCACTTTATCCTCTGCCGAGCTGATGTTTTAAAGAGTACATCTCTCTGTTTCTATTTTAGCCTCGTTCATCCTTGCGGATGTTTCGGCTGTTTTACAGGTTTTATGGTACTATTCTCTTTTCTATGACCGTCGCTGCTCCGTAGTTTTTAACTTGTTCTCTACCGAAGAAGCTTTTCTATTATATCGTTGTTTCTTCATGTTGTCAAGCTGTTTTTTGAAATTCTTTTAAGTTAATTTCTGTTATTCAGCTGTGTGTC
Organism: Acetobacterium woodii; assembly: GCA_016213825.1. GTDB lineage: Bacteria > Bacillota > Clostridia > Eubacteriales > Eubacteriaceae > Acetobacterium > Acetobacterium woodii_A. The sequence continues at coordinate 447 of JACQZP010000006.1, forward strand.
CGCCGCCTCTGTTCGAGACAACTTCATTAGTATACGCTCTTTCAGACATCCTGTCAACCTGTTTTTCAAAGTTTCTTGTTTTTTCTTTCATATTAGCCTAAACCCTCTGACATCCGCTCATTATTTGATTTTAAGAGCAGCAAATCAACTGTTTTTCTGACACATTTTATTTATCTACCCTTATAATTAATATTTAAACACATAAATTAAATGTTAATTATTTATTTTACTTTCAAACCCCAATCTTTTTCCTAGACTTCATGCTCGGCTCGCGCATTTGCAAAAGTCTAATCTATATTTTTTTATTAAAAACGTAATTTTATCTGGAAAACTTTTAGATGTAAAGGTATAATATACAATTGGTAAATACTTATAAAATCGAACAGATCGTATTTGTTTTATCATTAAACGATTTATAGGAAGAGGATCTACAATTGAAAAAAACTTATCAAACAATGGAATTATTAATGGTTGAATGCGGCGAGGTTTCTAGCAAATCTGAAATTTCAGCCAGAGATGAAGTAATTAAATTTACGGAAAGAATCAAATCAAATGGAGAATACCCGGATAATAATGACGAACTGGTAAGAGGTGCATAATGATCATTTTAATATTAATAATTGTTTTAGCCCTTGGTTTTGATTTTATTAATGGATTCCATGACACGGCGAATTCCATCGCTACCGCAGTTTCTACAAGAGCTTTGACCTTGAAAATGGCAATTTTTATTGCTGCACTGATGAACTTTCTAGGAGCCTTAGTATCAAGCACTGTTGCTCAAACAATCGCAAAAGATATCATCGATATTAATACGCTAGAAAATGGCATGCTGGTTATTGTCGCAGCATTGATCTCCGCTATTATATGGAATTTAATCACCTGGTATTTTGGGATTCCAAGCAGCTCTTCTCATGCTTTAATCGGCTCTCTGGCAGGTGCTGGACTTGCAGATGCAGGAATTAATGCAATTGAGTGGAGTGGTTTCAAAAAAATCATAGAATCATTAATCGGTTCTCCACTGATTGCTTTTATTGTTGGATTTTTGATGTTTTCCTTATTCAAATTACTTTTTCATAACTTACCTGCCGGAAAAGCAAATAAAGGATTTCGTAAAACGCAAATATTCACAGCTGCACTTCAAGCTTTTTCACATGGAATGAATGATGCCCAGAAATCAATGGGTATTATTACAATGGCCTTGGTCGCTTTCGGATTGCAAAGTGAAATGGTCATTCCACACTGGGTTCAATTTTGCTGTGCTCTTTCAATGGCTTTAGGTACTTCCGTTGGCGGATGGAAAATTATTAAAACAGTTGGTACACAAATAATGAAATTAAAACCGGTTAGTGGTGTAGCCGCAGATTTATCATCGGTACTGGTTATTCAAGCAGCGACTCATTTTGGTTTGCCTGTCAGTACTACTCATGTTGTTTCATCTTCCATCATGGGTGTTGGTGCATCGACCCGTTTTAAAGGAGTCAACTGGCGTACAGGTCAACGAATGTTATTTGCCTGGGTAACAACAATTCCTATCACAATCATTATTTCAGCCGGCATTTTTGAAGTATGCCATTTTTTATCGGAAATTTTTTGATCAGAAAAATTCATAACTTTAGTATCCGATTCTATTACAAAGGGGCTTTTGCAAAATAGCGAATAAGCTATAATGCAGAAGCTTCTTTTTTATGTTTTAAAACAAAAAGTGAATTCCGAAGAATCCACTTTTTGTTTTAGTCAACTATTTGTTTTTTTATTATTTGAGTAAAACGCACGTGTATAACACATGCTTTAGCACTTCATTCCCCACATATCAAGCTATTCTATTAGTCCAGCGGTTTCATTGTCGGGAAAAGAATAACGTCTCTGATACTATGCTGATTGGTAAATAACATGACTAATCGATCAATCCCAATACCTAAACCACCGGTGGGTGGTAAACCAACTTCCAGAGCATTAATAAAGTCTGCATCAAAAGGATGGGCTTCATCATCACCATCGGTTTTTTTCTGTACCTGAGACATAAACCGTTCTTTCTGATCAATAGGATCATTCAGTTCGGAAAAAGCATTAGCACATTCGGCACCGTTTATATATAATTCAAATCGCTCTGTGTACCTTGGATCTTTAGGATCTTTCTTGGCAAGTGGCGAAATTTCAACCGGATGCATCGTCACAAAGGTTGGTTGAATGAGTTTATCTTCGACAAATTCGTCAAAAACTTCTGCCATAATCTCGCCAACGCTATTTTTTCCATCTACATCGACGTGCAGTTCCTTGGCAGCAGCTCGAGCCACTTCCACATCGGTCATAACATCAAAGTCCACATTGGTATGTTCTTTGACTAAATCAACCATTCGTGCCCGTTTAAATGGAGCAGTCAGGCTGATTTCTTTATCGCCGTAAATAACAGTTTCTGATTTATTCACTTCTTCGGCCAGGAAGCTATAGAGTTCTTCAATCATTTTCATCAGATCGTCATAGTTTGCATAAGCCTCGTAGGACTCCAGTAATGTAAATTCAGGGTTGTGGGTTGCGTCCATTCCTTCGTTTCTGAAAACACGGCTCATTTCATAAACCTTGTCAAACCCGCCGACAATCAAACGCTTCAATGGTAGTTCCAGAGCAATTCTGCAGTACAATGTAATATCCAGAGCGTTATGGTGTGTAACAAAAGGTCTGGCATTTGCACCACCTGCTAAATTCGAAAGCACAGGTGTTTCAACCTCAATAAAATCTCGAGAGTCATAAAACTCTCTGATTTTTCGCATGATCAGTGATCGTTTTTGAAAAACATCTTTTACTTCAGGGTTTACAATCAAATCAACATAACGTTGTCGATAACGAAGTTCCATGTCTTTTAAACCGTGGTATTTTTCCGGCAAAATTTGTAGCGACTTGCTTAATAAGATTATTTCTGAAACGCGAACCGAGATCTGACCCATTTTTGTTTTGAAAACTTCGCCTTTGACCCCAACAATGTCGCCCATGTCATAGGTTTTTATTTCGTCATACATATCTGGCAGTGCATCTTTTTTCAGGAATAACTGAATTCTTCCGGTAGAATCCTGGAGGTCATAAAACGATACTTTTCCCTGACCTCGTTTGGACATGATCCGACCTGCCATAGTCACTACTTTTTCTTCATAGTCATCATAAGACTCTTCAACTTTTTTAGCATGAGCACTTACGTTAAAACTTGTTTGTTCAAAGGGATTCTTCCCTGCTTCTTGTAAATTTTTTAGTTTATCTCTTCTTATTTCAAGAAGTTCGCTAAGATTTTCTGTTGTCAATGTCTATTCCCCTATCTACGTATTTCTAAAATTTGATATGCCGCTTCGCCGTCAGGGATTTGAACCTTTACAGTATCGCCAACCTTCGCTCCCAGCAGAGCAGACCCAATGGGCGACTCATTTGAAATACGATTATTTTTAGGATCTGATTCTGCCGATCCCACAATTTTGTATTCAGCAACAAAATCCAGTAATGGATTTTTAATTTTCACAATGCTGCCAACGCCAACATCTTCGGTATGAATATCTTTATCATCGATGACAACTGCAATTTTGAGTTTGTGTTCCAGTTCGGATATTCTACCTTCCATGAATCCCTGTTCATTTTTGGCTTCGTCATATTCTGCATTTTCGCTTAAATCGCCAAATTCACGAGCTGTTTTAATTCGATCTGCAACCTCATGCCGTTTTACTGTTTTTAAATATTCCAGTTCTTTTTTTATGCTATTAAAACCATCTTCAGTTATAACTAGCTCTTTTCCGTTTATGCCCATTTTTTTCCTCCATATGACACGTCTTTCACGCTCTTTCAAGGGTGAAATTTGTTTCTTTCTTTTTTGTTTTATTTTTGTTTTTTAATCTTTTCGTTAATCACTTGCCAATAACTGTCTTCCCCCACATAAATGGTATCAATTTTTCAGGAATTAAAATTGATCCATCTGCTTGTTGGTAATTTTCTAATATAGCGGCAAAAGTTCTCCCCACTGCAAGACCTGAACCATTAAGGGTATGCAAAAACCGTGTTTTTTGGGTTTCCCCATCTCTGAAACGAATATTTGCTCGCCTTGCCTGGTAGTCTTCAAAATTTGAACAGGAGCTGATTTCCACATAACGGTTATAGCTTGGCATCCACACTTCGATATCATAGGTTTTAGCAGAACTAAAGCCCAGATCCCCGGTGCATAGTTCAACAACCCGGTAGGGTATTCCCAGCAATTGCAAAATTCGTTCGGCATTGTTTGTTAAAGATTCCAATTCTTCGTAAGATCGATCTGGATGGACAAATTTCACCATTTCAACCTTGTCAAACTGATGATTACGAATTAACCCTCTGGTATCCCGACCTGCTGATCCTGCTTCTTGTCTGAAACATGGCGTATAAGCTGTAAAATATTTGGGCAACTCTTCTTCGCCCAGGATCTCATCTCGATAGATATTAGTTACTGGTACCTCAGCTGTTGGCACCAAAAAGAAATCCTTACTTGGTAAATGAAAAGCATCATCTTCAAATTTTGGTAACTGGCCGGTGCCCGTCATACTTTCCCGATTGACCATAAATGGCGGCGAGATTTCGGTATAATGATGTTCCTCAGAATGGGTGTAAAGCATGAAGTTAATCAGCGCTCGTTGTAATTTTGCACCATCGCCTTTAAACATACTGAATCGAGCACCAGTAATTTTCACAGCACGCTCAAAATCCAGAATGTCCAGATCCACACCAATGTCCCAATGGGCTTTAATCTCAAAATCAAATTGTCTGGGTTCGCCCCATTTTCTGATTTCCAGATTGTCCGAGTCATCTTTGCCAACTTTTACTTCAGGGTTGGGAATATTCGGGAAATTTAAAAGTTGTACTTTTATCTCATCATCAATTGTTTTTACTTCTGCATCCAGATCTTTTATTTTGTTTGAAAGTTCTTTCATTTCAGCAAAAATTTCGGTACAATCTTTGTTTTCCTTTTTTAGAACGGGAATCTGTTTGGTTACCACATTCTGACGGCTTTTCATTTCTTCAACCTGACCAAGGGTTTCCCGTCGCTTTTCATCTAATGCCGTAATAACATTTAAATCGTATTGACCTCGTTTATCCAGGCCAGCTTGAACCTCTTCTTTATTTTCTCTTATGCGCTTTATATCGAGCATTTTTTCCTCCTGCTTTTAAAAACTTCTGATCTTATATTACTACTGGGTTCCCCCAGAAAGTTGCTGTAGTTGAGCTAGAACCTGTTCCAACTCATTTATTTTTTGACCATAACCGGCCCAATTGCCAGATTTTTGAGCCTCTGTCGCTTCTTTAAAGAGGCTGTTGGCTTTAGTAGTCAATGCTGCAATCGAATTATTATCGCCAGCTCCCTGAGTAGCGTTAACGTTGGCGTTAGCATTTGCTACTTGGGTATTAAAAATCTGGGACAACGCCAATTCCAGAGAATCCGCCATGACGATCTGATTTTGATAGCAAACAATGACTTTCTTCATTTCAGGGATGTTGTTTTCACCACTGGAAGCTTGGATATAAACGGGTTCCACGTAGATAATCGCATTGCCAATCGGTATCGTCATCAGATTCCCCCGCAGAACCCGGGAGCCTTGTTGACCCAATAGCGTTAATTGTGGTGAAATAGTCGTATCCTGGTCAATTCGCTGTTCAATCTGCATCGGTCCGTAAACTAATTGCTGTTTCGGGAACTGGTAGAGCACTAGCTTACCATACTCCGGCCCATCCGAAACCCCAGCTAACCATGCGATCATATTATCTTTATCCTTTGGTGTAAATGGCGAAGTCAACATAAACTCGGCATCACGTTCAGGAAGTTTCATAATAATATAAGCTGAAGGTACTGGCACTGGACTTTTCTCTGAATCTTTGATCTGATTAGCTGTTGCCCATTGGTCTTCCTTATTGTAAAAGACCCGTGGATTTGACATGTGATAGGTTTTATAAATTTCAGACTGAACATCAAACAGTGTTTTTGAATAACGGAGATGTTGTTTAATCCCGGCCGGCATATCAGAAATATCCTTTAAAAATCCCGGAAATATCTTTGAGTAGGTTTCTAACACGGGTTCATCATCAACCTTATAAAAGTTGACATCCCCGTTATATGCGTCGACAACAACTTTTACCGAATTACGAATGTAGTTATTCCCAGCTTCATCATAGGGTTGTGAATATGGATAACGTTCACTGGTGGTAAAGGCATCGACGATCCAATAAAGCTTACCTTCCGTAATTACCATATAAGGATCATTATCATAAGTTAAAAACGGTGCAATTGTTTTTACACGATCAATGATATTGCGATGAATAATCATATTACTATCGCCGGTGACCTCATTGGCCAGAAGTAGTTCCGGCGAACCATTGTAAATGGCAAAAGCCAGTTTGTTAATAAAGGACATTTTAATTCCAGCTGTTCCGGTATAAACGACTTCCTGATTATTGTCACCTTGCGGATAGTCAAATTCTGCTGCCGTACAATTGGTAACCGCATAGGTATAATCATTTTCGCCAAAATAAATTCTGGGCTGATCAATAGTTAACTCAGGTACCTCTGTCATTGGGGGAATATCCTTCACAATCAGGTCTGGCTGCCCGACGTTGTTGGTTTTATTGACTGGTGATACTGCTACACCAAAACCATGGGTGTATTTAAGATGCAGATTCACCCAAGTTTTTGCTTCAGCAGGCAGCAAAGTATTATTCATTTCCCTCGTTCCCAGGAACACCTGGGTATAAACGCCATTGACCAAGTAACGGTCCACATCGACATCATAGAACTTATAGTAATTTCTGATTCCCTGTAGCGAATTGTACATATCCTGAGTCGGCTTGAGATCATTAATCGGAATGTTTTGAATGGTTACAAAATTATCATTAACACCAGCTGCCGTGATTGTCTCGGTTGCAGAAAACTCTTTTGTTTCCACATCGGTCAAATCATAGGCCTTCTGAGTATATTGAATGCTATTGTTGATGTACTTTTCCTCTTTGGTAAACTGATTCGGTATAACAATCAGCGATTCATACCCCATTTGAATAATTCCACCAGCAATTACTACCACCACCAAAAGCACCGGTCCAGCACCCATCAGTCGATATTTTTTCTGATACCCTGCATAGACGGAGGTTACCGCCAGGACAAGACAAAGAACAACTTTTATAATAATAACCTTTAGTCCCACATCGATATCTGCTGCACCTGCTCCAACGACAATTCCTGATGTTGAATAAAGTAATTGAAAGGCTTCCAGGATACTACCTAATGAGAGGATTAAAAAAAGCACTCCTAAAAAAATGCCGATTTGTTTAGAGGCAATTTCAAGATAGGCTTTAAATATCCCTTTGGTATTCTCTTTGATTGATCCTAAATCTTGTTCCTGATTAAATTCAATTTTCTTTCCTTGATAAAGGATATATGCCGTATATAGAAAAGTCAAAATTACGATTGCGACAAAAAAATCAATGAATATCGAAAAGACTTCCTGATATAATGGCAAACCAAAAAAATAAAGTGCCAGATCCTGATTGAAAATCGGATCCGTAACATTAAATTGAGTTTGATTGATATATTCTAAAATCTGATACCACAATCGATCTGAAATAAAAATGGTCAGAAGAAAGGCCACCACACCACTGACTCCAATTGCAATGATATTCTGTTTTTTTGTCGCTTTCTGAGTATTTCCAATGTATTTTGCTGAAATGCGATTAAGTAACTTCAAATAAAAAAACAGGATCAGGATCAGCCCTAAAAATAGTGGTATCCCAATTTGAGTTTTTGTCACTAGCTCCTTAAAGAAAATTTCAGTATAGCCCATTTCACTAAACCAAAGATAATTAATATAAAATTGATTCATGGACAGTAAAATACCTAAAATAACGATCAACACCCCAAAAGCAATGACGAGCGTTTTATTCCTTTGTCTCATTTTTCCACTTCTTTCCTGATAGTATAATATTTTAATCTAATTTTATCATTATATCACATTTTTTTGACATTTCATTAATAAAAGTAATATTTTCTAACAAAAGCAGACGATTTATTGATCTGACCTGCTCAGTTGATTAAACGATATCTAACCTGGATCAACCAATAATTGGGAAATCGAAATAGGTTTCAGGATAGGGCTCATTAGAAAGGGTAAAATGCCACCACTCCTGTTGCATCGGTTCAAACCCTTCGGAACGCATTAAATAACGAAGTTGCACCCGATTCTTACTTTGTTCCAAAGTTAAATGGTCGTAATCACTATATGAAATTTCAGAGAAGAAATCGAAGATGCCGCCCATGTCGATTTCAATACCGGTTTCTATTTTCACTACCGTAAGATCCACCGTACTTCCTCGGGTATGGGAGGATTCCGGTGCAATAAAGCCCCCTTTGAAGATTTCCTGTCGTGTCATTTCAGGATAGTAGATACTTTTTGTCTTTCCATCCTCTTCTTGCTTTCCCCATCGAATGAAGTGTTCCGCTGCGCGTTTAGGACGATAGCCATCAAAAACCTTTAGTCCGCATCCTTCTTCCAGCAGCTGTTTCTGAACTCTGCCTAAAGCTATTGCAGCTTTTTCAGTTAATAAAATTATCGGCGCTTCATATCCGTCAATTTTTTCCCCCACAAAATTATCTCCTGTAAAGTACTTCACATCCGTTATGATTCCAGGAATTTCCAGTGAAATATCCACAAAATCATTGGGACGAACAATCATTATTTTTTTCATTGATTTATCCCCTAGTTTTTTGCTTGTAATGTCTATTTTCATATTTTATACGAACAACGGTATGATTGCCAGAAATAAATACTTGAAATCAATGAAAGCCATTAAATACTCTACAATTATACCCCAATATTTTTTTTAAAAACATAACTTGGCTTTAATTCACAACAACCAAATTAAAGAATCCCTGTAAATAAATTTACAGGGATTCTTTTCTGCTAACGAACTATTAGAGGTCAATAACCCTTTTTCCAATGGTTTCCAGTTTTTCTTCAGTCAATCCACAATCGAGAAGATAACCAAGCTCATCCAAAGTACCTTGTCCCAGGGGAACGAGTGTCGCTCCTGAGTCACTTCCTAATGCAATGTTCACACCCATTGCATCCGCTTTTCTTACCATCGATTGATGCTGTCTAAAATAAGCTTCCGAAACATCTTTATATTTTCTCATCGGACTAACATCATCGCACCTGGCTATATTGGCAAAAGGAGCCAAGGTCGGTACCCAAATAATACCACTCTCACGCATCGCGTAAAGGCAGTCCTCATTTATACCATAACCGTGTTCGATGGTGTCAGCACCTGATGTCAAAGCAATCATAATACCCTCGGGTGTGTTGGCATGAACCATGACTGACAAGCCCTTTTGATGAGCATGATCAATCATTTCCGAACATTCACTTTTAGAAAACCCCACCGGTCCTGAAATACCAAACTCGGTAAAACTCATGATACCGGTAAGAATAATTTTTATAAAATCAGGTTTTTGTTCGATGAGTCGATTCATCTTTTTAATACCATCTTTTAAATTATCTACTGAGTCGCCTAAAAAATCACCGTAATGGCCTTTTTTGAAAAAAGCTCGGATGGGTGTCTTAAAAATAAGATCGGAATCTTTTGAAATATCTCTGAGATTTATTCCAATTCCTGAAGCATCCCCACCATCACGCACTGCCTGTACACCTTTTTTATGATAAACTTCTAAAATTTCTTTCATTCTTGGAACTAATAAATCATCGGCAATATCTGTTTTTCGCACTCCGCCGAATTGACCCAAACCACAATGAATATGACAATCGATCAGCATAATTTTTTATTTATGTAAAAGCAATGAACACGATGATCTTTTCCATGTTTGCTCAAGCCTGTTCCAATTATCATTAATTTCACATGATCACCAACCTATTGATTTACTATTTCAGAATTTCGAGGGTGCTTTTTAGCACCAGTAGCTATTTTATTGTTATTTATTGCAGGGGTTTCTCCCCAAAATAAAAACGCCGCCATAAGATGAACAGTTTAAATACATAAACCGTCCACCTTAAGAGGAGCATTTCAGAATTTCCGGCATAGCCGGCATTCAGTTATGTTACTATTTATTAAACTGCTGGAGTTATTGGAGCGATTCCAGCCATGTCAAGAATCTCTGGAATTCTATTTTCCCAGCCTAATGACATGATATGAACACCTTGAGCGTAGTCTTTACATTCTCTGATCAGACGGGCACAGATTTCAACACCAGTATCGCCAGCTTTGGTTTTTTCTTTATCTGCCTGCAATTCTGCAATCATTTCATCAGGTACATGAACACCAGCTACATTAGCGTTCATATAACGGCACATGCCGACATTTTTAGGAATGATCAGTCCCAATTGAACTGGCACGCCAAATTGTTTAGCTTGTTCCATGAATTTGATGAATTTTTCTGGTTCGTAAACGCCTTGAGTTTGGAAATATTCACATCCGGCTTTCACCTTTGCTTCCATTTTTGCCAACTGGACATCTACAGAGTCGCTACATGGCGATACAACAGCGCCCTTAGCAAACTTAGGAGGCGCACCATCAACTGCATTACCAGCAATGTCAAAGCCTTCTTCTAATCTTTTTACCGCATGAATTAATGACACGGAATCAAGATCGAATACTGGTTTTGCTTGTGGGTGATCACCTAATGTAGTATAATCCCCTGTTAACAATAATAAATTTTCGATGCCCAATAATGCAGCACTTAATACATCAGACTGTAAGGCAATACGATTTCGGTCACGGCAGGTGATTTGAAAAATTGGAAGTAGTCCCTCATCTTTCAATACTTTACAGGTTGCCAGTGATCCAGTCCGCATTACGGAAGACTGATTATCCGTTACATTCAATGCATGAACACGAGTTTTCAAATACTCATGGGCATCTTTAATTAAGTGGTCAAGTTCAACTCCTTTTGGAGGTCCCACTTCTGCAGTTAATACAAACTCGCCACGTTGAAACAGCTCAGTTATTCTCATTTATAATTACTCCTAATCTTCTTAAATTGTTGGTTCTTCTGCGTTTGGATTGTGATAGTTCCGCACCTTTGGTGCTTCATATTTCATATTATCCAGTTTATTCAGTTTTTCCAATTTTCGGTAAATTCGTTCCCATCCGCATCCCATGTCCTTGTCGACTTCACACATACCATTTTTGGCACCGCCGCATTGGCCGTTGAGCAAACTTTTTGAACATGCAGTGATTGGACAGATTCCGCCAGTACCATTCAGATAGCATTCGCCACACTGTCCACAATCAACATTCAGCGGAGTTACTCCCTGGAATCCTGGTAATGGATAGGTATCACAACAGGAATATACTTTTTTGTCTTCAAATTGTGCTGCAACAGTCTGGATCCCAACGCCACAGGAGAATACCAGAATGGTATCTGCCGCATTGATTACGTCCATGTGTTTTTTCAGTTGCAGTTTCAGATTATCTGGATTACAGATATAATCCGTTGTAACGATCTGAGTCACTCCGGTAAGGTCTTTTTGCAATTCGTCCGCTTCATGTTCTGCAAAATAGACCTCTTTACATCCATGACAGTTAATGATCACAGTTTTTCCTTGTGCCAGTGCTTCAATTGTTTCTTTTGATTTTAGTTGGGTAATCAGCATATTATTTACCCTCCCTTATGGCAGTTTTTCCGATTTTGATACGTTCAACAATTGGAATTTTTGATGAACAGATATATTCACAGCATCCACATTCAATACAATCCATTGTATTTTGTGTTTTCATGCCTTCCCAGTCTTCTGATAAAGCGTATTTGGTGAAATACAGTGGACGTAATTCCATTGGACAAACGTCAGCACAACGACCACACTTGATACATTCAACTGCTTCTTTAACAATGGTTTCCACGGCGATAATGCCGTTTGAACATTTCAGCATTGGAACGTTAAGGTTCGCCTGAGCAAATCCCATCATTGGTCCACCGATTTTAACAGTTACATCATCGCCTTTTACATCACCGCAATGGTTGACGATATCTTTGACAGAGGTACCAACCTTCACTAAGTAATTGCCAGGTTTGTTCATTCGATTACCGCTGACAGTGACAACGCGCTCGATCAGCGGCATTCCTAATTGGATTGCATCTGAAACGGCTTTGGCTGTACTCACGTTACATACGATTGCCCCAACATCCATTGGCAGTCCGCCACTTGGCACTTGCTTGCCCATAACCCGTTTGATGAGCATTTTTTCAGCCCCTTGTGGGTATTTGGTTTTTGCAACAACGATTTCGATATTTTCGATATCAGCAGTTTTTGCCTGCAGCAATTCAACTGCATCCAACTTGTTGTCTTCAATGGCAATTACACCTTTTGGTGCGCCGGATGCTTTCATCATGGCTTGCAGACCATAAATCACTTCATCGGCATAAGCCAGAAGAACCTGGTGATCCGCTGTTAGAATTGGTTCGCATTCGCAACCGTTTAGTAATACCAGTTCAATCGGTTTAGGTGATTTAAGTTTAACCGCAGTTGGGAATCCTGCTCCACCCATACCAACTACACCTTTTTCACGAACAATTTCGATGATTTCATCTGGTGAAAGACTAGCAATATCTCCAGCTGGTTTTACCGATTCATCAAGGGTATTCTTTCCGTCTGACTGAATGACGATCGCTAGAGCTTCCAATCCGCTAACCGGATGCCGCCGCGGTTCAACAGCAACAACAGTACCACTGACGCTGGCATGAATTGCACTGCTTACAGGGCCTTTGGCATCAGCAATTTTCTGACCCATTTTCACCTGTTGTCCAACTGTTACAATCGGTTCAGCTGGTGCACCAGCATGCTGTGACATTGGAATTACTACATTTACTGGGTCTGGGAAAGGTACTAATGAAATATGTTCACTCAGTTCTTTAAATTCAGTTGGGTGAATTCCACCATAGTAACCTTCGTAACGTTCTTCACGGACAGATTTCACATATTCGTTGACAAACTTGTAATTGACTTTGGAATAATCCCGAAGTTCCACAGGCTGATCCAACAATTCTTGCAAACGTCCCTGTTTTGCCATTCTATTATAGATGAGCTGCCATCCGCAATCCATCTCTTTGTCCACTTCACATTTGCCATTTTTGGCACCGCCACATTGGCCGTTCAACAAGCTTTTTGAGCAGTCTACGACTGGGCAGATTCCGCCGGTTAAGTTTAAATAACATTGACCACATGCATCGCATAAAGTGGTTGTCAATGCCATTCCATGATAGCCATCAGTGATAACGGAGTCACTTGCAGCATATACTGGAAGTTCCACCATTCCTGCAATTGTCTGAATACCCAAACCACATGAAATAACAAATACATTTTTGGTTTCTTCCGGAAGAAGCCCTTGTAGGCTCTTCGATGTCAACGGTTCGTTGCACAGAAAATCGACTTTTGCAAATCCGACGATATTTTTGCCTTGCTCTTTGGCAATCTCTTCAAACAAACCGCATTCCGGTTCGTCAAAACTGTCAAGTTCCTTGAAGCATTTGTTACAGGCTACCACAAACAAATCATCTTTGCCTGCCAGAACCGCATCAAGCTCTTCCTTTCTTTTCAGTTTAAACTTTGTGTAATCCTCCAATTGTATACCTCCTTTGTTTTTTCAGATTTTATAGTAAGCCGCTTTGCATTTTACAAGCTTTGATAACATGTGCTGCTAATAATGCAGTTGTGATTGGACCTGTTCCGCCGCCGCATCCTGGGGTAGCAGAAGTAATCATTGCTACTTTGTCTAAACAGTCTACATGCGCATCTCCGGCACGGATTTTTTTGCCTTCTTCGTTTAATATAAATTCTTTATTTTCATCTTTCATCTGAGACATAGCAACATCAATTAAAATTGTGTCTTCGTTTAACATATCAGCTCTCACTAAGCCGTAAATACCACATGCAGTTACGACGATATCCGCTTTTTTGGTGTAAGAAGCAGTGTCTTTAGTATGTACGTGACAGATTGTTACGGTTGCAAACTCGTTTGTCAGCATAATTGCCAGTGGTTTTCCCAATACGTTGGAGTTATTAATAATAACGACATCTTTACCTTTAACATCGATGTTGTAGAATTTGAACATTTCCATAACGCCTTCGGCTGTACATGGGAAAAATCCTCTTTCATCAGCGATCATTAATTTTCCTAAGTTTGTGGGGTTAAGCGCATCTGGATCTTTTTCTGGGCTTAACAGATATTTAATTTTTTCGGCATCAATTTGATCTGGCAATGGTTGGAAGATTAAAACAGAATGAATGTTTTTGTCTTCGTTGATTGCTTCCAGTTTTGCAATAAAGTCAGCTTCGGTTACATCGATAGGAAATTGTACTGATTCAACTTCGATGTTTGATTTTCCCATTCTGGTGATGATGCTTTTTTCGTAAGAAATAGAACCTGGATCTTCACCAACACGCATAATTGCCATTTTTACTGTAATGCCTTTTGTTTTTAATTCGTTAGCATCTGCTAGCACTTGCGCCAATACAGATTCACTAACATCTTTTCCACTTAATAATTTTGCTGCCATAATTTAATACTCCTCTTGATTCAAAATTTTTAATAAGTCTTTTAAAATAATTCTTTTATTTTATGAAAGTTGTTTTTCAACATCTGCATAAACGCGGTCACAGATTTCAACGCCCTTATCTAACATTGGCTTGATTCTGTTATTAACGTCAGCTACATAGTCTGCATCTTTGATTGTCTTGATGTTAATTAAGACATTTACCCAGCCACTGATCATTCCGGCTCTTAAGCACTGAACGCCGCACGCTACATCACTGATGGCTAAAGCAGAACCTTTGCCAACCAGTTCTTCCTGTAATAAAACAGCCTTGTAACATACTTCAACGATTTCAAGCGGAATGCTGCAAGCAACCTTGGTGCATTCTTCTAAGGTTTTTTCTTTGTAAGCTTTTTCTTCTTCTGTTTCTTTGGGAAGGCCATAAGCTTTTGCAAGCGGCAAAAAGTTCTTTGCATCTTCATCGATCATTGCTAACAAACGATCCTGCAGAACTTGTGCTTCTTTTAAAATACGCTGAATATCTTCTTCATATTCTGCATATTTTTTCTTACCAGTGGTTAAGTTACAAACCATTCCAGCCAAAGCTGTTCCAATTGCACCAACTAATGCGGCTGCGCCGCCACCACCTGGAACAGCAGCTTTGCTGTAAAGAGCTTCAACAAATTCTGTACATTTTTTTTCTGAGATAGAACCAAGATCAGTTCCTACTGCATCAAATTCCATTTACTAACTCCACTTCAATCTTTTATTGTATAATTTTTAACACTTTAGCTTAACCGATAAGGGTTCCGAAGAACCCATATCAGTCTTTTTATATTTAACTGTTATTTCTAGAATAAACCAGCAATTACGCCGTTTTCATCAACATCAATTTTTTCTGCTGCTGGAACTTTAGGAAGACCAGGCATTTTCATGATTTCTCCAGTCAGTGCAATAATGAAACCAGCACCGGCTGAAATGGTCAATTGACGAACGGTAATTCGGAATCCGGTTGGACGACCCAGTTTAGTCTGGTCATCCGTTAAGGAGTATTGGGTTTTTGCCATACAGATTGGCACCTTATCAAAGCCCAGAGCGGTTAAACGTTCCAGTTCTTTGGCTGCTACTGGGGTAAAGTCAACGCCGTCAGCGCCGTAAATACGGGTCGCAATGGCTTCGATTTTTGCTTTAATTGGCATATCCAGTTCGTAGCAGTATTCGAAGGTTCCTTCGCTTTCGTCGATA
>JACQZP010000007.1 GCA_016213825.1 Acetobacterium woodii
AATCTGTGGAGATGGTGAATATAGAGATAATTTAGAGCTGGCGGCAAAAAACCTAAGGCTTGAAAATAATATAAGGTTCATGGGTAGAATAAGGCATGATGAGCTGCCTTCCTTTTTGACCTCTTCGGATATTTATGTTTCCATGCAGGAATCCGACGGCGTTTCTTCATCACTGCTCGAAGCCATGGCATGCGGCATCTTTCCTATAGTTCCGGATATTAAGGCCAATAGATTATGGATTGATGATGGTTCTAATGGGTTTTTGATCCCGGTGAATGACCATATTGCACTCGCCAGGAAAATTATTGCCGCGTATGAAAATCCCAAACTTCGACAAGAAGCCAAATCGAAAAATATAGCCATGGTCAAAGAAAAGGCGTCAATTACTTCCAATACGATGAAGGTAGCGTATTTATATTCAAAGTTGATAGATAATTTCAGAAATGGAAAAGATAAAAGTCTTATTACTTCTATACAGCCTTGAACCTGGTGGCGCTGAAAAAGTGGTCTTATCTATTGCTAAACATATAGACAGAAATAGATTCAGTCCTGTAGTATGCGCATTTAAGAACGGAAGATTGCATCCTGATTTTGCTAAATTGAAAATTCCAATATATGTATTAAATAAAAAAAGTGGAATAGATATAAGTCTTTTTTGGAAATTGAGGCGGGTTTTAAAGACTGAAAATATCAAGATCATACATTCACATAATTTTAGCCCGAACTTCTGGGGACGGTTTATCGGATATATAGTAGGGATACCTATTTTAATTACAACAGAACATACATTGGCCACTTCAAAAACAAGACTTCAAAAGACTATAGATCATATTTTGTCAAAGATAACCACTAAAATAATAGCAGTATCCAATAGCGTATGCGACTCCCATATCCGGGAAGAAGATATTTTGCCTGAGAAGTTTGTTACTATTTACAATGGTATTGAACCATGGAATGATCATGAAGAAGAAATAAATAAATTCAGAAGTCAGTTTTTGAAGGAATTTGGAATCGTTGATGATAGTTGTATAATCACTACCATTGGACGACTTGAGCCTCCTAAGGGATACGAAAATCTTCTAAAGGCAATACCCTTAATCCATAGGATAATTCCGGAACCTCTTTTCTTAATAGTAGGAGACGGATATTTGAAGACTAAGATAGAGACATTGACCAGAAACTTAGGAATTAGAGAACGGGTTGTTTTTACAGGTTTCAGAAGCGATATCAGAAAAATTCTTGGTATTTCAAACTTATGTGTAATACCATCGCTCAGAGAGGGTTTTTCTATTACACTCCTTGAAGCTATGTCAACTGGAAAACCGGTAGTAGCGACTGACGTGGGTGGAAATTCCGAGGCTATTAGCAATGGAGAAACCGGCATCATAGTCCCTCCAGACGATCCCGCTGCTTTGGCTAATGGTATTATAGCAGTCCTCAACGATAAACATATGGCGGAAAAGATGGGCCTAAAAGCTCGAGAAAGATTCGAGAGATTATTTACCATTCAGAAGATGATAGATGAGACAGAAAAACTCTTTGAATCCGTTAAATCGAATTTGAATTAATAGGCACCTTTTATAGTCATGGAGTATATTTTTTGGTTTCTATTTCTTTTAGTTTTTTATGTGTACGCAGTGTATCCTCTTGTACTTAGAATAATCAACTTTTCTGGTAAATCAAGTAAAAATGAGGAAATCACACCCTCAGTAACTCTATTCGTACCTGTTTATAATGAGGCAGGAGTAATAAAAGAAAAGATACTTAATAGTCTTGATTTGAATTATCCAAAAGATAAATTGGAGATTATTGTTGCATCGGATGGTTCGACTGATGAAACTGTGAGCATAGCAAGGGATTTTTTTAATGAAGAAATGGTTATCTTTGACGACAAAGAGAGAAAGGGCAAGAATTATGTAATCAATAAATACATTCCAAAATGTAGTGGTAAAATTATTGTCTTTACAGACGCTAATTCCTTTTTTGATAGAAATGCGATAAAGAAGTTGGTTAGAGATTTCAGTGATGAAAGAGTGGGATGTGTTGTTGGAAACCTAAAGTATGTAGATAAAAAGACGTCTGTTGGCAAAGGTGAGGGTCTGTATTTTAGATATGAGTCAATGATAAAAATGCTTGAAGGCAGGCATGGAACCCTGGTAGCCGCCACCGGTTCCATTTATGCCATTCGAAAGAGTCTGTTTATTCCATTGGATAGCGACGTTGCAAATGATTTTGCGCATCCTATTCAAATAGCTGCCAGAGGGTATAAAGTTGTATTTGAGTCTGAAGCAGTAGCATATGAAAAGGCAACGTCATCCTCTGATGAGGAGTTCAAAAGAAGGGCCAGGATAGTAACACGTGGTATTACTGCCTTTTTGCGCTATCGGGAAAGATATCGCATGCTTAGAGGAATGTGGGGCTTTTGTTTTATCTCCCATAAACTCCTTAGATGGCTTGTCCCATTTTTTCTGATAGTTCTTTTTTTAACGAACCTATTTTTGCATTCTACTTTCTTTAAGTTTACTCTATACAGCCAAATAGGTTTTTACAGCGCTGCTTTAACAGGGGCTTTTTTTAAGGAAAAAATCGGCAGGTTTTTTTCTATACCCTTTTATTTTTGTTTGATTAATTCTGCAGCCCTCATTGGAATTATAAGATACCTCAGGGGCAGCAGGGAGTCTGTATGGGAGATAGCTAAAACAACGAGATAAAGAATATCAGTTTGTCCTGATAATGATTTTTGCAAAAAAGAGGGGTATAGTAAATGAAGGAGTTTATAAGTAGACTTTTTAAAAAACATTTCTATATTACGAGAGGAAAATGTTATGAATTATGCAAGAAATATTATTCCCATTCATGGAGATCACCGGTAGACTTCTATAGGGAAGTAATAAGAAGTTGTTCACCGAATTCTTTAATCTTACTAAATGCAGGTTGTGGGGAGTCAAAAGAAAAGATAAATTACAAAGGCTTAAGTAAAAGATTTGTCGGAATCGATATGGATTTTCCTTCACTAAGTAAAAACAGGGCGTGCGATAATTTAATAAACGGTAGTTTAGAATATCTTCCATTTAAAGACTCTACATTTGACATAATCGTATGTAAAGATGTGTTAGAGCATTTGAGAACACCCATTATTGTTTTCCAAGAGTTTTCAAGAATTTTAAAAAAAGAAGGCTTCTTGATTATACTAACGCCCAGCATCTATAACTATGTCTCAATAATCAGCAGAATTACACCATTTAGATTGCATACATTTTTTAATAAGTTACGTGGCATCAATGCGACCGACATCTTCCCTACTTACTATAGAGCAAATTCTATTAGAAGTCTGAAAGAGTTAGGTAAAGGTGTTGGCTTAAAGATGGAAGACCACATGATGATTCAGAAATGGCCATCTTATCTAATTTTTTCCGTAATTTTATTTCGAATAGGAATAATGTATGAGAGAATTCTGAATAGATTCGAACTGTTACAGTTCTTAAGAAGTGCGATCGTTGCTGTATATAAAAAAGAATAATAGAAATACTTACGCGGTGAGAGGCAGTCCGTATGGGAGGTAGCAAAAACAACGAGATGAATAGGTCTGGCTATTGCAATATAATCCTAAATAAGTGGTACTTACAACATAGGGGGAATCAACATGGAACGGGATGAAAAATTCGACCAGTTAGTTAAGTTGGCAGCAAGAGACACTGAAAAAGCGGCGGAAATTGTCGCCAGGTCGTTTTATAAAATTCTTAGAAGAAATGGATTTGCTGACGATCAGATTATCGGTGTCGCGAATAGTATCCTGGATTGTCTGATCCTGACTCTTGACAGTTACAAGGAAAAATCTGAAAAAAAGATGAAGTCTCGTATCGAAGCAGAAGTGTAAGGTTAAGCAGGGAGAATAAAATAGTCTTAGAGGGTTTTTAATGAGGGCATTAGTTACAGGAGGTTTCGGATTTATTGGTAGTTTTCTATGTAAAGAATTACTCCAAGATGGTTGGAAAATCAGGATATTGGATATAGAAGATAAAAGTAAGGACAATATAGAATTTGATGGATTTGATTATATAATTGGCGATATTGTTGATTATACTACCATGTTGGAAACAACAAAGGATGTTGATTTAATAATACATTTAGCAGCCAAACATCGCTTTTTCGGGGTCTCCAAAGATGAATTTTACAGGGTCAACGTGGAGGGGACTAAGGCTATTCTAAAAGCTGCAGGTCAGAAGGGGATTAAAAATATCATATTTTATAGCACCGTGGCGGTGTATGGCGATCAAACTATTCCTACCGATGAAAATACTCTCCCTCAACCGGATAATACATACGGTATTACTAAACTCGAGGCTGAAAGATTAGTATCCATGTGGGTATTGGAAAGTGTGGATAGAAGTGCACTTATAATACGTCCAACCGTTGTATTTGGTCCAAGAAATAGAGGGAATATGTATAGATTGATCCGCCAGATAGATAAACGATTATTTATTCCAATAGGGGATGGTAAAAACATCAAGTCAGTTGCTTATGTAGAGAACCTTGTGAAAGCTACATCATTCTTAATTAATAAAGGGTTTAAAGGTCTGGAAGTCTATAATTACGCCGATGAACCGCATATGTCATTTAAAGAAACCGTAGGGTTTATTTATAGATTCCTGGGGAGATCGGCCCCGAAAATCTCCTTGCCTGCTAAACCAATTTTAACCAGCCTAATGCCTTTTGATCTTGTATCAAAAATTTCAGGGACAAACTTTCCGATAACTGCAGCGATTAAGAAAATGAACAGATTGACTTATCATAGAGCTGACAAAATCAGGGAGGCTGGATTTCAGCAAATATACTCATTTGAAGAGGGATTAATGCGCATGATAGAGTGGTACAGAAATAATAGAGAAGCGAAAGGAATGAAAAGAGAGATGGATGAATGATGGATCATGATGAAGGACCAAGGAATCAACTAACAAAAGAAGATATAAAAGAGGTTTTAAGACATCTTTTTTCTTTAGAGGCAATTAAGGCATTCATAAATTTAGCAGGCTGGTATATCCACGATCATGTTGCCCCGAGGGCCAAAATGAAGATTGCCGGAAACCCGAGGATACATCCTACAGCTTCATTACGGTGCGGTGAACATATTTATCTTGGTAAAAATTCTCACATAAATCAATATTGCTGTATATGGGCAAGTAAGAATTCAAAGATAGTACTGGGGGATAATCTTTTGATGGGGCCAGGGGTAAAGATATTCTCATCAAATCATAGCAGCAAGATGGGAATGCCAATGAATGTTCAACCTTTTGTAGAAAAGGATATCATTATCGGAACAGATGTCTGGCTTGGCGCTAACTCAGTTGTGGTTGCCGGGGTCACGATCGGTGACGGGGCAATCATAGCAGCGGGTTCCGTAGTTACAAAAGATGTGCCGGCGTCTATGATTGTGGGGGGGATTCCGGCTAAACCGATAAAGAAGAGGGAATAAATCCTGTCATTTCAATTATATCGGGCCTTTAGTATGAATATTCCACCACCAGTTGAACTAAATTGAAGTGTACCTCCGTTAGAAGATACTTTTGTCATAATAAGATTTCCATTCTGATAAATTTCATATAATCCTTGTGGAGTTAAATCTCCTATCAGGTGTTTTAATACGCCAGTGGCCGGAACAGAGTATGTCTCCTCTGTTTCGATGGTTCCCTTCTTACTTAAAAGGACTGCATAATTGGAAAATTGTGTGCCTACCAGATTACCAGATGTTGAACTTAGTAACTGAACGGGTGGCATTGCAGTCACCTTGGAATCGGTTACCCATAAGACATGTAGAAAATATTCTTCAGATTTATTTACTGTAGGGACTACTTCGATTCGATAATTACCACCTCCATACCGTGGCATACCTGAGAATACAGTGTTAATAGATATACTTACACTATTAGGAAGGAGAGTTTTGCTGAATAGGCGCCCACTTCCATTTGTTATTTTAATCTGACTCTCGGAAATTTCCGGATTATTCTCTGACTGGAGCAACCACCGGATGGGATAATTAGCTGTGGGGACAGCCACTCGGTCCAGAATAACGAAATAATCTGGTTTTAAATAAAGGAATTTCCTTATATATGTTGTTAATCTGCCGGCACTATACGCTTTACTAGCATCTCCGGCAGTATAAGTGAAATTAGGATCGTTGTCAAAGAGAAGAATATCTCCTTTGTCACTGCTTGAATCTTCTGGATTAGAGATGTAGTACATTGGAGATGCCCCGGATTGTCCTGCATCACCGTCTTCTATTGAAGTTTCTGAGCCAGGATTTCCAACTATGATAGTATTGTGATATCTCGTTGCCCACTTGTAATTTGGGGTTCCTACATTGTATATACCATTGTCAATAGCTAATGGTGCATTCTTGAAGATCATAAAACTGTTCTGGTCTTTGTGTTGGTGGCCAAAGTAAAAATTGCCGGAATAGAACATGGCAAATATCGCATTGCTGTCCCAACTGCTTCTCATGCTTATCCATCCGACACCATCAAAATATTCGGCCGTATCAATTGCCGAAGGGTCAACCGCAGGAACAGATGAGTCATACCACAAAAGATAAAAAACCATGTAAGACCAATTTCTACTAATTGTTGGGCTAATGCTGTTCGCTATATATTGAGAGAAGCCATCTTTAAACCTGGCCCCTAATAAAACAGCACGCCGGGCCGCTTGATCCCCCCATCCTTCGGGCCATCCTGTAACATCAGATATATTGACCACATTTCCATCAGGTTGTGTAGAATAGAATAACCATTTGCTTAATCCTTTTAAACCTGCGGCTTGAGAGAATAGATTTTCACCTGCGCCGACACGCCATGCCTCTAATTCAAAGGTAAAGTATGTCATTGCACGATCTACATACCCCAGCCCTTCATGCCAGCCTCCGTTTTTGCCTCCTACCTGGTTGATAGTGGGAATCATATTATTATGAAGGTAATTGTCAAAGGTTTTCAGATAAGTAAGGGCTAATGAATCATCTACCCCTTCGTTGTAAAGAGCAATGCCTGTGATTGCGAGCATACCGTCGAAGTAATAAAATTGATTAGAATAGTCAGAGCGT
>JACQZP010000008.1 GCA_016213825.1 Acetobacterium woodii
AAATATCGTTTTGGAGTTCGGCACATTTGGCAACACGCTCGCCGCTTATATTCTGGTGGCGAACTTCCTCACGCGGCGCATTCACAAAAAATATGTTGAAGAAAAAAATAAAGCCGCAGGCAAAGGCGGCGATGAACCCTTACCACTCGTCATCACTATTGAAGAGGCGCACAAATTTCTCGATCCCGAAATTGCCAATCACACCATCTTCGGCAACATCGCCCGCGAGTTACGCAAATACAATGTGACGTTGCTCATCGTTGACCAGCGCCCAAGCGGCATTGACGACGAAGTGATGAGTCAGATCGGTACGCGCGTGACGTGCTTGCTCGACAACGAAGCCGACATCAAAGCCGTGTTCAGCGGCGTGAGCGGCGCGGGACAATTGCGCGAAGTGTTAGCCCGACTCGATACGCAACAACAAGCGTTGATTCTCGGTCACGCCGTGCCAATGCCGGTCGTGGTCAAGACCCGCGAGTATGATGAGAAGTTGTATGCGGCTGTGGGGTATGCCGAGGGTGAAGAGTTGAAAGAGAAGAGGAAGAAGGGAAGTAAGGCGCTATACGGAGAAGAGTAAAGCAGCAAAATTCATGCTTATAATCCAAGATATTCGATCTTAGAATGGGGATAATATGTATCAGTCGCTTCTTTCAAAAATAAACATAGCTCGTGGAAGATCGTCCAAGTTTTTCAAGGTTGATCTTCATGTTCATTCCCATGAATCCGATGATTTCCCCAGAGCAGGACATAAATCAGGGAGCTCATCAAATATTACTGAACGAGACAAATCTGCGACTACTAAAGATTTTATCGATGCGGGTAATAAAGCCGGTTTAAAACTTATGGCTATCACCGATCACAATAAGAGCAAGATAGCCGAGGAAATTGCTTCGTTAAGCGATCAAAACCTAGCAATATTGCCCGGCATGGAAGTAAGTGTTAAAACCAGCTTTTTACCTGAATCCACAGTCCATATATTGTCAATTTTTCCAGAGAAATTCGGCAACGCAGATATTGAACGAGTTTTCGGAAAAGGTGGGATGGCTTTATATAGTGAACGAAAGGATGATGCAGTCTTAAATATCCCAATAGACGAGTTCATTAAATCTGTTCACTCAAACAGGGGAATCTGTATTGCATCTCATGTAAACAGCAATAAAGGCATACGCACTTTATTTAGAGAAAGTAGTGCAAAATTAATCAGAACAAAGCTACGCAAACTCGAATTCGAGAGAAGAGAAAACAAAAACGATATTTCACCACAAGAAAAATTGGAACTCGAATCATTGGTGTCAGAGTGGAAAGAGCTCGAGGATGAATTACAAAATCAGTATCTTCTCTTTTTAACTGAATTTGAGTTTGACGCCGTTGAAGTTCAAAAATCAAACGACAAACAATTTTATAGTGGTACCCATGTTGATGATCTGGGAATCCGTCCAATACCTTGTGTTATTGGATCAGATGCACATAACCTCAGCGATATTGGGCTTAAGGGAAATTGCACCTATATCAAAATGACACGACCTGGGTTTGATGATTTAAAGAAAGCCTTGCTTGATCCAGGAACACGGATTCGCTTTGAGGATGATGTGCCTAGTCCGCCAATCGCTAGAATTCTTGGCATACAATTTGATGGTGGATTTTTCCAACAGCACACTATAAGCTTCTCTGACAATTTAACCTGTCTAATTGGAGGTCGAGGTAGCGGAAAATCAGCCACACTCGAAGCGCTCAGATATGTCTTGGGACATCCTACAAATCACCTATTTAAAGATAAACAACAAGACATTCAAGATCGACTCAAATACACTCTTCAGGATGCTGATATAAAAATCGCTTTTGTAGATCACAATGGGGACACCTATATTCTGAAGAGAAGGTATGGCGAATCTCGTACTGGATGTTATGAAATTGACGGAACAGCACGAGCAGAAATAGATGTTGCAGTTGCATCAAATTTGCAGGCAAAGATATTTGGGTGGGGAGAAATAGAAGAGTTAGCACGCAATAAAAGAGAACAACTTCTTTTAATAGATGGGTTTGTCCCTGAATTAAAGGTTACAAAAGAACGGATTGAAGACCTACATAGAACTATAAGAGAGAATACAAATAAAATTACTACTCTTGCCGAAGAAATAAAATCTCTGTTACCTAGAGTTGCAGAGCTTCCCACGAAAAAGGCGCTGCTTTCCAAGTTGAATTCAGATGCTTTAAATGCAGTGTTTAGCGATTATGACAAAAATCAGCAAGCGCAAGGAGCCATCGAAGGTTTACGCAACACAGTTATAGAGAATCGAAAGCCATTTCTCCAAAGCGATCTTGAACCGTTTCAGCTAAAAGAAGTTTTAGAAGAAGCCCTCAAAGATATTTTAACTAAAATCAATAATTACAGTTGGGAAAACCAACTAAAAGTGCAATTTGGTTCATCCGCGAATCAATTGCAGGAGCAATACCAAAGTCTATTGAATGTGTGGGAACAGCTAATAGAGATTCTCAATGAGATAAAAAACAAATTAGAAATCGAAGGGGTGGACATAGATAACAATCTGAATAAAGCGGCAGAAGAAGCGGAAACATCCGATGCCAAATCTATGCTATCAAAGCGGAAAACTTTGACCGAAGAAGTAAACGCTTTACAAGCAATACAAGATCAAATAGATCAAAAACAGCAAAATCTTCAGACCCTTCTTCAAGATCGCTGGGGACGTATTGTCCCTGAGTTACAGCAAGCCCGCAGAAATGCAACAAAAATACGTCGGGGAAAATTGAGTGTTATAAACTCACAGTTACGTTCTCTAACTGCGACAGCAAAAGTAAATGTCACTTTGTTACACCAGAAGGAACGTAAAGCGTTCATGTTAACTTTGGGCACCGGCATAAAAGGCGATCCTGAAGGTTTACTTAAAAAAGTAAACAGACATTATATTGCCGATAAATATGCCGAACACTATTCGAAACGACATTCCCCTCACACTTTCGTCCAAGCAATTTTAGATGAAGCAGACGAAGCCGGAAAAAATTTGCAGATTTCATCTGAGGAAAATGATAATGTCACCAAAGTGATCTCGCAAGAAAATGCACTCGATGTGCGCAAACATCTTCATCCCAAAATAGACGGTGGTCCGTATTTGGAGCCTGAAAAGCTACGGAAATTGCTTGAGATTGAACACTGTGATACCGAAGATTTAGTTCAAATAAGCCTCGATGAACGCCTAATTGAGGAGTTGTCACCTGGTCAGCGGTGTAGCGCATTAATACCGATAATCTTGTTAGAAGGCGATTGTCCTTTAATAATAGATCAACCAGAAGACAATTTAGACAATAAACTTGTATTTAGCTTAGTAGTGGATATTGTTAGGGGACTGAAAGAGAAAAGACAAATCATTGTTGCAACTCATAACCCAAACATTCCAGTTTCAGGCGATGCAGAACAAATTGTGGTTTTTGAAACTTTGACACGGGAGCGTTGTGAAAAAATAATTCTAGGGTCTATTGACTGTGAAGATGTGGTAGATCAGGTCAAAGGGATTATGGAAGGTAGCGAAGAAGCTTTCCGCATTAGAGCAGAAAAATACGGCTATAAAATGCGTGCGAAGCCCGAACAAAAGAGTTGATAAAAAAATTGTCCCTTTTGACTTAGCAAATGGGAACGGTAATAACCGCCGCCCATTAAAAACTAAACGTCGCCGCGCAAAAATTTAATTCGCCTGCATCAAACAAACAGCAGCTCACTCACGAGCCGCTGTTTTTTCCTTCGTTTCCCCTCTTTCCCTCGTTTCCCTTTTCCTCAATGCGGTATAATCCCTCGCGTCCCTACGGAGAAAATTTAAATGCCACCCATTTTTCCATTCACTGCCATTGTTGGGCAGGAGCGCATGAAACGCGCATTGATCTTAAACGCAGTTAACCCGCGCATCGGCGGCGTGTTGATTCGCGGTGAACGCGGCACGGCGAAGTCCACGGCGGCGCGCGCGTTGGCGGCGTTACTACCGGAAGTTAAAGTGGTTGAAAGCTGCCGCTTCGGTTGTGATCCTGATCGCCCTTC
>JACQZP010000009.1 GCA_016213825.1 Acetobacterium woodii
AGGAGTCTGGACCGTGTCTCAGTTCCAGTGTGACCGTTCGCCCTCTCAGACCGGTTACCCATCGTCGCCTTGGTGGGCTGTTATCTCACCAACTAGCTAATGGGACGCGGGTCCATCCTATGGCACCGGAGCGTTTAATACTTCTGCCATGCGACAAATGTATCTTATAAGGCATTACTCCCAGTTTCCCGAGGCTATTCCTTTCCATAGGGCAGGTTACCCACGCGTTACTCACCCGTTCGCCACTTTCTAAAGAATCCGTGCAAGCACTTCATCTTCGTCTCGTTCGACTTGCATGTGTTAAGCATACCGCCAGCGTTCGTCCTGAGCCAGGATCAAACTCTCAATAAAAGTTTGTATTTAAAGCCGTTTGGCTTTTAAATGCTGTCTCATTTGAATAACGTATTTATACTCTACCGAGTTAATGTTTTAAAGAGTGCATCTCTCTGTTTCTATTTTAGCCGCCGTCACCCTCGCGGATGTTTCGGCTGTTTTACAGGTTTTATGGTACTATTCTCTTTTCTATGACCGCCGCACCTCAGTAGTTTTTTGTTTGTTTCCTACCGAAGAAGCTTTTCTATTATATCGTCATTGTTCTCAATTGTCAAGCTGTTTTTTGAAATTCTTTTAAGTTGTTTTCTGTGTTGTTCTGTTTTCGCCGTCGCTGTTTTTGACGACTTTGTTAGTATAAAGACTTTTTAGCTCTTTGTCAACTGTTTTTAGTATAATTTTCTATTTCATATTTTACTATTTGAAAAAAACCTTTTCTAGTCTGAACATTCTGACCAGTTTGTCCCCATCCGTCAAATTAACAAAGGATCCGAATAAAATGAAAATCAGCCCAATTCCTATGTTGATGGTGATCGTCTCGCCCAATATGACCATTGCAAAAATAGGTGCAACCATTGGTTTGATAAAAAAAGCTACCGATGCTGTGGAAGGTCCTGCGATTTCCACTGTTTTCAAGTAAAAATAATAGCCGATTCCGGTAACACATACCCCCAGATAAAAAAGCAATGGAGCAGTCGCCATACTGACCCCTTCCAGAATTGGTGCTCTGGTTATGATTAACATGACTAGCAAAATTGCTGATCCCATTAGAAAACTGAAACTATTTTGCGCCACACCCCCTATTTTTCCGATCCGTTTCTTGCCAAAGGCAGTATACAGACCAAAGGAAATAGCCGCCACCAGTGTCATTAATACAAACCAGATATTATTGTCTCCCGAAATAAGTTTTTGAGGATTCATAATAATAATCAGTCCGATTATACTAATCGTAAGCGCAATGGCCTTTTTTTTCGTGAATTTCTCGTGGACGATAAAATGTGCAAAAACCATCGTAAAGACGGGATTGATCGAAAAGATCAGGGCCGCCAGACTGGCATTGATGCCCATTAAACCAATTTGAAAAAGCACCATACTAAAGCAAATACAAATAAAACCCAGACTGAGGAGATAACCCATATCTCCTATATTCAGTTTTATTTGTCTTTTCTTTAAATCACGAATAGCGAAGGGCAGCAGAAACAGCCCGCCGATCAAAAAACGGATAAAGGTAAGCTGGATCGGATTAAAGGTTGCGCCGCCAATTTTCAGCGCAACTTCCATTGAACCAAAGAGTAATCCTGTTAGGAAGACATAGATATAGACTTTTTTCATAATTCCTCATTTCCAATTTTAAATTACTAAGATATTCTCATTTATTAAGATACTTTGTATTGTGTTCGTCATTTTGATCAATACTCATCCCTGAAAATCGCTTGACGCACTCAACGAATTACGCATTCAGACTTTTAATCCTTTTTAATCTGTTTACAGGACAACAGATCATACCGTTCGATTAGTTCTACAACTGATTCCACAATACTGGCAGTCATTCCCCAGATTACCTCGTTCTTATAAGTATAGAAGTTAAGTTCGTAGGTGCCTTTCAGCCATGGATAGTTTTTTCCGCCAGGAATACTCTCGTAAGGGAAGTCATTGGGTTGTTCAATAATCAGATGATTGAAGTATTTTTTCGGTTTATTATCCTGAAAAAAGCGAACCGGTACCGTAAAGATGTCCCCGACTTCTTCATGGCTAAAATGATAGTTGTAATTATGCAGCCTGGCTATAAAAGGATGGATGATGATATTAAAGGGTGATATGAAAATATCGCCAGGCCCCAACATCTCAATTTGCTCCTGATCTACCAACAATTCTTCCATGGTTTCACGAATGGCGCCTTCTGCTGCCTGTTCATTCACTTCCAGTCTTCCGCCGGGAAAACAGATCTCACCCGGCTGGCGATTAAGGACTTCCGACCGCTTTTCAAAAAGAAATGCCGGTCCTTCTTCTGTTTCGATCAGAATGGCCAATACGGCATACTGTCCAAAGTTTCTTTCCCCGATCATTCCCGGACGACGATTAAAAAACTCAAATCGATCCAACATATTCCACCTCAACTAGTCATTTATCTTGTTATTTATAAAGCAGCATCACTCATGGCACTGTTTTTACTTTTGCAGTTTGCTATTTTATTTTACCATAGAATAGAATCATTGGAAATTCACACATCTCAAATATTTCTTTAGGCAATATATACAGGCAATATAAAAACGACAAAATTTCTTGCATTGCCTAGAAGTTCTAGGTATAATGGTTTTATACCTAGAACTTCTAGGCAATGGAGGTTTTTATGAATGTGTCAAAGGATTTAATTGCGGCCTCTGCAACACCTTTTATTTTATCGATCTTAAAAGAGAACGACAGCTACGGTTACGCAATTATCAAGAAGGTGCGCGAATTAACCGGGGACGAGTTGGTCTGGTCCGAGGGGATGCTCTATCCGGTGCTCCATCGGCTTGAAGAAAAGAATTTTATCCAATCGTATTGGAATGATTCGGACGGAGGACGCAAACGAAAGTACTACAAAATTAAAGCGGAAGGCCTGGTTGAACTGGATGAGCAAAAGAAGCAATGGGATATTGTTCATACTGCTCTTTCCAAAACCTGGCTAAAAATTATGAATAAGGAGGATTGTCTGTCATGTTCGACTTAGAAAAAAACATTCACGACTGGAGCGACTGCCTGCGAAGTCAAGGGCATTTTAAAGAAATCGATATTATTGAATTGGAAAGTCATCTCCATGATGAAATTGAAGATCTGATTCACGTTGGATTATCAGAGGAAGAAGCGTTTTTAATTAGTGTAAAGCGTTTTGGTAATACACATTCAGTTTCCCGGGAATATTCAAAAGTAAATACCGAAAACTTGTGGAAGCAATTGATGTTAGAACCTGAAACCACCGGAATTTCGAGTGAAAACCAGCGCTATATCGGTCTGGTCATTCTCTTTTCATTTCTGGCCGGCAGCTTTTTTAAAATTCCGGAACTTTTTGGTTATAGTTTCAATGATCCCCAATACCAGTTGTTTTATTTTAAAAATCTGAGTTTTTTCATCCTGCCGCTGATCGCTCTGTTTTTTCTCTATAAAAACAAGTCCAGCCTAAAAATGGTCACCGCTATTTTAGCCATTTTTGCCGGCTCAGCAATTTTGATCAATGTGTATCCTTCGTATCCGCCAAACACTACCGAAATACTGACTGCTCTGCATCTGCCATTGTTCTTATGGCTGATCACCGGGGTTGCCTATATCGGTGCGAATTGGCGCAGCAGCCAGGGGCGGATGAATTTTATCCGTTTTACCGGTGAATCGGTGATTTATGGCACCCTGATTTTCTGTGGGCTTATTGTTCTGGTTCTGTTTACTCAAGCTATTTTCTCTGCCATCCAAATTGATGCCAGCTGGTTTATTCAAAACTACTTAATTATTTATGGCGCTGCGGCGGTGGCTATGATTACTGTCTACCTGGTCGAAACCAAGAAAAGTATTGTTGAAAATTTTGCTCCGATTTTGGCAAAAATATTCAGTCCACTTTTTCTAATCATCATGGTTGCTTTTTTATTGGTGATGCTAGTGTCTGGGAAAAGCCCTTTTATGGAAAGAGACTACCTGATCGCCTTTGATTTTATGCTGGTATTGGTACTCGGTTTAGTTCTTTATACCATTTCGGCCCGAAATCCCTATGGTAAAAACAATCTCTTTGATTATCTCAATCTAGCCCTGATCGTTGCGGCAATGATTATCGATGCAGTCGCCCTATCGGCGATCCTCTTTCGATTATCAGTATTTGGAATCACACCGAATAAGCTGGCCGCGCTGGGCGAAAACCTGATACTGCTTGTTAATCTGGCCGGATTAGCCTGGCTGTATTGCCGCTTTTTCCTGAAAAAAAGCGATTTTATCAAGATCGAAAACTGGCAGACTTCCTATCTTTATGCTTATGCTGTCTGGTTAGGAATTGTCGCCTTTGTTTTCCCGATTGCTTTTGGTTTTAATTGATTATCAACAAACCCAATTAAATTGACAGATTTGCTGCTAAAATAAAGACTGACCAGTCTACCCGAACGGGTGGCTGGTCAGTCTTTATTTACACTTATTTTTTTCTAAATCAACGGGATCAAATCAGCATCTCAGACAGGACGTCAATTAAAATCTTGAAGCTCTGCACCAGACAAGCAATTTTGATAAATTATTTTAGACTATCCAGCCCAGCCTGAGCAACAGTCATATCTTCTGCTACGCTTCCGCCACTGACTCCGATCCCGCCAATAATCTTTCCATTTTCAATAATCGGGAAACCACCCCCAAAGACAACCATTCGCCCTTTATCGCAGGAAGCAATTCCAAAAAGTTGTCCGGATTCTTTAGCCAGATCGGCCGCTGTATCGGTACTCATTTTAAGGGCTACCGCTGTATAGGCTTTATTGGTTGCAATATCCATGCTGGCCAATAAAGAATCTTCCATCCGGTTGAACAATACCGTGTTTCCACTAGCATCACAAACAACAATCACCATTGGCACATCAATCTGGATTGCTTTTTCAGCAGCCGCTTCAGCCATCTTCTTTGCCATGTCTAATAATTTCCCTGTTTTTGTCATTTTTTCCTCCACTTTTTTGTATTATACATTCTTTCAGAGTTCGCTTTTCTGATTCAAGTCGATATAATTAGATACTCGCATACCAAAAGTTACTAAATCAGCCGCCAATCTGAAAAATAATGCTCATGTTAGATAACTAGCAAATTCTATGCCAATCAAAAAAGCTTGGTAATATATCATATCTTAATATTTCTCACCGTTACCTGTCTTATCTTAGAACACTTTTTTCATTTATTTGTTCGTTCTTTCTACACTTGTTCGTATTTTGATCGATCCCTATTATCATTTTCCGCATTGATATCAAAAAGATCCCATCAAATTTCTCGAGAATTCGGTGGGATCTTTTTAATTTATTCAATTCGGCTATCATAATT
The DNA here is from genome assembly GCA_016213825.1 of Acetobacterium woodii. Taxonomy (GTDB): domain Bacteria; phylum Bacillota; class Clostridia; order Eubacteriales; family Eubacteriaceae; genus Acetobacterium; species Acetobacterium woodii_A. The sequence goes on from JACQZP010000009.1 coordinate 5,362, forward strand.
ATTTCCGATGAAGTACGACATTTGGACAACCTTCAAAGGCTTTATCACTGATTTCCTCAATGGTAGCTGGTAAATAAACATCAACTAAACTAATACAGTCTTTAAACGCCCAAGCCAGAATTTTTCGAGTCCCCTCATTGATTTTTACTGTTGTCAGTTGATCGCATTGATTAAAAGTAAAGGAAGCAATCCGTTCAACACTGCCGGGAATATCAATTTCTTCAATACCGCATCGGGTCATGGCATATTGCCAGAAATCTCTTAGGTTTGCCGATAACTTTACGTGTTTGAGGTTTTCACAACCATCAAAAACAAATCCGCCAATCTCAACGACAGTATCGGGAAATTCTACTCGCACTAATTCTTTGTGTCCTTTAAATATGTCATCGCAAACAATCAGAATATTTTTGTCTTGCGGAATAATGGCTTCTTCTCCATTTCCGACAACCTCCATCAGACATACAGCAAAATCTTGGTTTTTATAATAATACTCGTACATTTATTCTCCTCTTCATTTTCAACATCATTCTCCCTTGCCAGCAAAAATTTAAAATGAGCTGCAATCGGCGAACGACTGGCATTGTTTCCTTTTGTGAGTATAGCATAAAACGGGTTTGAATGAAATGTGAAAGCAGGGCCCGATCTTGTAAATAAATTTTCTATTATTAAAAATTGGTATTGACAACCAAACAAACCTGCATTACAATAGCACCATAGTTAATTAGTCAACTAACTAACTAATATTCTCGAAAGGGGGTGTCCCTTTGCAAATAAATTTTGAAGATGAACGTCCGATTTTTGTTCAAATTGCTGATGGTGTTGAGGATGCTATCTTAACAGGTGCATTTGAGGAAAGCGGTCAGATTCCCTCCATAACTGAATTGTCGGTCAGTTATAAAATTAATCCGGCGACGGCACTTAAGGGCATATCGATTTTGGTTGACGAAGGCATTATTTTTAAAAAACGCGGTGTCGGGATGTTTGTCGCTCCCGGTGCGGTTTCAAAACTGCGGGACAAACGTAAAGAATTATTTTTCGATCATTATATTAGAAAACTCATCGAAGAAGCAAAAAAATTAGGTATAACCAACGAAGAAATTATGAGAATGGTAGAAAGAGGTTACAAGGAATGAACGGAATACAAATCAACAATGTGACGAAAACATTTGGGGAAACATTAGCTTTAAATCAGGTGACCCTGAATTTTGAGCCCCATAAAATATACGGATTATTGGGTCGAAACGGCGCCGGAAAATCCACCCTTTTGAATATTATCACCAATCGTCTCTTTGCTGACCATGGCGAAGTCACGATTGATGGTCTGACCAGCATTGAAAACAATCCTGCTCAAAACAGAGTCTATCTGATGTCAGAAAAAAACCTATACTCAAGTAGCATGACGTGTATGGAAGCGCTTAAGTGGAGTCAGGTGTTTTATCCGAATTTTGATATGGACTACGCACTTAACATTGCCAAACAGTTCGGTTTAGATCCAAAGAAAAAAATCCGCTCACTGTCGACCGGATATTCATCGATTTTTAAAATCGTCATCGCCTTATCCGTCAATACGCCTTATGTGTTATTTGATGAGCCCGTGTTGGGACTTGATGCCAATCATCGGGAACTGTTTTATAAGCTATTAATTGAAAAATACAGTGAAAACACCTTTACCGCTATCATATCCACTCACTTGATCGAAGAAGTTTCTGCCCTGCTGGAAAATGTGATGATCATTAAAAATGGCGAAATTCTTATCAACGAGTCTTGTGAAACCCTGCTGAGTAAAGGATATTCGGTAGCCGGCACCGCCAAACAAGTGGATATTTTTGTCCACGATAAAGAAGTGATCGGCATCGATACTCTGGGGCGACTAAAAACTGCCACCATCATCGGCGATCTGGATAAGACCAATCTGCCTGATGGTCTCGAAATAACCAGTCTCGATCTGCAAAAACTATTCATAAAACTTACAAACGAGGAGTAACAAATGAAATCAAGTGCAATCTATAAATTCCAATTAGCGGAGCATAAAAATTCCACCCTAATATTCTGTCTGGTCATCCTAGCAATTCTGGCCTGCATTCCCATTTACAACGGCTTTTCCAGTATGTTCCAGGTACAAAGCGACACCACCATTCAAGTTACCGGCATTGACATGGCTCCAGCAATTTTTCTTTTCGTCTGCGGGTTGAATGCCTTTAAAGACAATTTTTACATGGCTCTGCAAAATGGTATTTCCCGAAAATCCTTATTTATCAATCGAATTTATGTTGTCTTAACGTTATCCGTTGTTATGGCCTTGTTCGACCAAATTGTTATGATATTGGGAAAAACAGTCGACTCATTGTCAGAAAGCATTAACTATTCTGGTGTTTTGGAAATGCTTTATGGATCACAGTTTGGCACGCAATCAGGCGGGTTCTTAAAATATTTTGAAAGTTTTCTTTTTCTTACCACATTATTTATTGCCTTTTTATCCCTTGGCTACCTGATCACAGTGATATTTTATCGGATGAATAAAAAGCAGAAAATCAGTTATGTGGTCAGTTTTTATGTTGTTGCCTTTGTCATTTTACCGATCATTGATATGTTGATGGCAGGCCAGCTTTCAATAATCCTTTTGAAATTTTTAGACATGACCATGGGTATTTCCGTCCAGAACCCTTTTATCGGGATGTTTTCGCTGATCGTCTTTAGTATCATCTTAAGCGGGCTAACCTGGATTCTGATCAGAAAGGCCGGTGTGAAGAATTAGTTTGAAAAAATGCATAGCCATGATTGTCCCCATTAAACAGGACGATCATGGCTATTTTTTTGATTTCACTTTGTATTTTTAAAAGCACTCTTTCCATGCTGGCAATTGGCGCATCATATTCTCAACCGCCTTTTCTGCGACACTTTGGTCAAGTCCCTGGGTTTTGATGGTGAAATTAATCAGGCTCTGCTTCTTTTCTTCAAAAGATTGCATCGTACCATCTGAATTCGCACAATAGACACAATAATCCTTACTTGTGTCGCCCATGGCAAAATCACTTTCTTTTTTCATTGGCATTCCACATGCTATACAGGTTTTCATCTTTTTACCTCCTGGTATCTTATTTCATATCGGTAATAACCGATTATTAACAATAATCAGCCATTCCCAATCGATTGCCGAATAAATCTTCAAATTCAACCGCATTACCTGTGCCAATTTGAAATGGCTCACTTATAAAGTTTACCCCATTATTCCGAAGCCGGTCATATTCATCGTTGACGTTATCCACAACAAACCAGATGGTCGGTTTGACATCCGGAAATTTACTTTTCTCCTTTAAGATAATCGCTGGTTCTTCATCACCAACATTAAATGCAGCCATGCCCTTGTCTGAAAAATCAAACTTTAATTTCAAACCTAACACATTGGAAAAATAGTTTTTTGCTGCTTCTAAATCATCGACAGGAAGAAAAAAATTATCATAAGCTTTCATATCATTGATTCCTTTCATTTTTCAATTAATTTTATATAATTTAAAATCAATTCATCCTTATGCTCCGTTAATACTGAACCCACTGTAAAAAGATAGTTATTTGTAAGATAATAGTGAATCAGACCTAACCAACTGTTAAAAATTATATGCATCGGTATATCTTTGATTGCTATTTTATCTTTTTCACGTTCGATCACCTGATTAAGATGAAACGAAACCACTGATTGGATATTAATGAAGACATACTTTGCTTCTTGGGGCAAACTGTTAATTTCGGAAATAAGCCTCTTATAAAAATCTTCATAACGGATCAGAACGTTAATGTGCGCCGCTAAAAAGGTCTCTAAATTTTCATCTTTTTCCGAGAGGATGTGTAAATGCTCATTAATTTCAGAACCAAAACGTTCAAGTAAACAAATAATGAGACACTCCACTGTTGGAAAATGAACAAATATAGTTCCGTGAGAAACATTCGCTGCTTTTGCTATTTTATTGGTTGTGGCAGCAAACCCTTCATCTGCATATACTTGATAGGCAGTATCTAAAATCAGTTTTCTTGTTGCTTCTTTTTGGATCTGACGTTTTGTTTTCATTTCATTGACTCCAAACTCATTGACTTTGTACTTATTGTAATTGTTTTTAGCGATGCTGTCAAGGTATTATTTTTTTGTACCGTTTATTCAACTATTTTAAGCAGCTCAAGGTTACTCTAGCTATAATTATGTTATTCTACAATTATCAAGAAATAATTTCTTAATGAAAACCTAAATAAAAAAGATATGGAAATACAAACGATGAACCAGTTAGAGCAAAAGCTAAGCCAAATACCACCGCTTCCCGGTATTTATAAAATGTTGGATGCCAACGGTCAAATTATTTATATCGGTAAGAGCAAATGTCTGAAAAAAAGAGTAAAATCCTATTTCTCTAAATCGCCTAAGCAACCAAAAATCGAAAGAATGATTTTCTTCATTGCCGACATCGATTTTATTGTCACAGATACCCATTTAGAAGCCAGACTGCTGGAATGTCAACTGATCAAGGAGATAAAGCCTTATTTCAATTCACAAATGAAAAACGACCGGCGATATTTTTATCTCAAGCTTGCCAATTCAGGCCATTCCCATGTGATGTCGATTGTCCTGGAACGAGAAGCTGATACTTTTGGACCATTTCGCAGAAAACAATTGATTCAATCATTAATCGATTCGCTCACTCACCTCTTTCCAATTGTTCACGAGAATAACAGCTATGCCTTTAACTATCACACACTGCCCGAAATGATGAGCCCGGAAGATTTTATTAAAAACAAACAGACGTTGATTCAGATTTTTTCAGAAGAGGCCAATATGCTCTCGTTAATTAACCAATTGAAGCTTTGCATGAATGAAGAGGCGGCTCAATACAACTATGAAAGAGCCACCACCTACCGAGATCTTATCTCTGGGTTGAACTATATCAGCCATATTCTTCATGATTATCAAAACCTTTTGACAAAAGATATCCTTTTAAAAATACCGGTTCAGGATGGCGAAAAACTCTTTTATATTTCAAAGAGTAAAATAATCCTGACAAAATACTTTTCGACTCTTACTCAGACTAAAATTGATACCTTTTTAGCTGAAGCCCTCAAGACGAAATCTGAAATTGTTTCAAAGTGGGACGAAAAAGCTGAAGTTGATTTTCAAAACATCCTCTTTTCTGAAATACAATCGGTGCCAGAAGAATGGATTATAAAATAAAAATAAGTGGCTATGCTTGACCTAAAAACAGGTCCTACATAACCACTTATTCATTGACAATGTCTCAATTCTGATGATTCATCTATTTCGCCGAATCGTCTCTTTCTTTTTCATCAATGGTTCTTAAGGCATTTCTCAATGCATCTTTTACCCGTTCCTCTTTGTGATTGGGAATGGTAATCACCTCGTCCAGGGCATCAATGATGATTCGGATTTTATCTTCTTTACTGATTTTCATTTTATTGATTCCTTCCTCAATTTATATAATATTGCTTAGTATTAAATAATATTATAACCACTTATGCATCTGTAACACAATTAAAATGTCAAAATTATGACGCTTCTGATTATTTCAGTCTGGCCACACCGGAATCCACAGCCGCCTGATATACTGCTTCTGCCACCGCTTTACCAACCCGGGGATCAAAGGCCGGCACGATAATATAATCGGCATTGACCTCATCATCATTAATTAAGCCCGCGATCGCTTTTGCGGCGGCGACCTTCATTTCTTCATTGATATCGCTGGCACGGGCATCTAAAGCGCCCCTAAAAATTCCCGGGAACGCCAGCACGTTGTTAATCTGGTTGGGATAGTCTGAGCGCCCCGTTCCCACTACCTTTGCACCGGCTTTTATTGCCAGTTGGGGATCGATTTCCGGATCGGGATTGGCCATCGGCAAGACAATAGCATTTTCAGTCATTGTTTTGACCATTTCCGCCGTGACAATGCCCGGCGCTGAAACCCCAATAAAAATGTCGGCACCGTTTATAGCATCGGCAAGGGTTCCTTTTTTGTGCTGTTTATTGGTCATCTCGGCGATTTCCTGATGAACCCAATTACTGTATTGTTCGTCTTTTGAGAGAATGCCTTTGCTGCTGCAGGCAATAATATCCTTGACTCCGACATTCAGCAACATCTTAATGATGGCCGATCCGGCTGCTCCGGCGCCGCTCATGGCAACCGTCACCTGATCCCATTTTTTACCGACCACCTTTAGCGCATTCATCAAAGCAGCGGTCACCACCACTGCCGTGCCATGCTGATCATCATGAAAAACCGGAATATCCAGTTCCTTTTTTAAGCGTCTTTCAATCTCTGCACATCTTGGTGAGGAAATATCTTCCAGATTAATGCCGCCAAAAACCGGTTCAATCATTTTTACCGTATTAATGATGACTTCCACATCTTTTGATGGAATGCAAATTGGAAATGCGTCAACGCCACCGAATTCTTTGAATAAAACGGCCTTCCCTTCCATCACTGGAAGAGCAGCTTCGGGACCAATATCGCCTAATCCCAATACGGCCGAACCGTCGGTGACCACGGCCACCATGTTGCCTTTACCGGTGTACTTATAGACATCTTCTTTATTTTTATGGATCATTCGGCAAGGCTCCGCCACCCCTGGCGTATAAGCCACCGACAGATCATATTTGGTTTTTACCGGAACCTTGCTGTCAATGCTCAATTTACCTTGCCATTCTTCATGCAACTTTAATGCTTCTTCTTGAATTCCCATTGTGTTCTCCTCTTAAAAAATCTTATTAAACAACTTAATTTTCTATCATGACCGAATCAGTTTTTTTGATCGCTATTATATAGTATAGCATACTGGCAAACGGTTTAAACACATCACTTAGTGATAACCTTATCATTTTTATAAAGACCATTTACTTTCTTATTCTATCGCTTAGTTATAAACAAACAGCAATCCTGATCCCCTCATAGTATCCGGATTTGGCGCTCAATTTTCTGTTAACTTCTGCCTTTTTTAAGCTTAAAATCGGATTATTTAATGGCTTTGAATTTTGAAACATGCATAGCTAAATTAGTAATTTAAAGGATTTCAAAAGTTCCAATGTTTATAATTATACTAAGACAAAAGACATTTCTCAATCGACTATTTTAATCTAAAATTCTAATAGAGGTGTTGTAAATGAATGCATTTTTAGTCTTCATTATCTTAATGGTAGTCCTCATATCAGTTGGCTTATATTTTTCGTCAAAATCACATTATGTCTGCACTGAATGTGGCGCATGTTTTAAACTTGGTTTCTTAAAGGATTTTTTTGGTTTTCGTATTTTAGCTCAACGCCTAACCAAATGTCCCAACTGTGGAGAAATTATGTTGCCTCATATAGAACGCGATTAACAACAACGCTCATCTTAAAAGCAGCACCTTATTTTGAAGTAAACGCAACAAAAAAAAGGACTGCAATTTAAAATTTTGAACCGACCCCCAAAAGTTAGACCAAAAATCTAACGTAAGCGTCCAATAAAGACATGTGCAAAAAATAACTATGGCGGCCACTTGGCCGCCGTTACTTTTTATCATCATATTTTACACAGTGCCTGAACTTGAGGATTCCATGGGAGTAACGAATCAAGCAATGCTTTGTTCTCGCGGAAAGGAATTGCAGGAAGATTATTAAATAGAAATTCAAGATATTTGTAGGGATTTAAGTGATTCGCTTTGGCTGTTTCAACAATCGAGTAAACAATCGCACTGGCACTCGCGCCGGCAGGACTGCCTGCAAAAAGCCAGTTCTTTCTTCCTACCGTGAAGGGACGGATGCTGTTTTCGGCCAGATTATTCGAAATCTCACAATCGCCATCATCCAGGTATGTCATGAGTCCAGCTTGCTGATTTTTCACATACTTTAGCGCTTTGCCAAGTTTAGATTGTAATAACACCACTTCCAGATTGGTATCAACCCACGCCCAAAAGGCCTCTAGAACGGGGATTTCCTGTTTCAGACGCTGCACTCGCCGTTCTTCTGACGACAAATTTTTCAGTTTTTCTTCAATCTCAAAAAGTTTGTTGCAGTATGCAATGCCCTGCTGAGGTAAGGTAGCATCCGTATTTTTAACGGCTTTGGGCATGGCATCGACAAAGTAACGTCGTGCATGGCTCCAGCACAGGCACCTTTTTATATTTTTAACAACACCATATCCTGAGTAGGCATCGGTATGCAGATAGCCCTTATATCCGCTTAAAAATTCTGAGGCATTCTTTCCGGTCCGTCCGGTCCGATACTGGAAAATCCGAATCGGCTGATCGGTTCGTGAACCGGAGGTGAATACCCACATGTACGATTTGCTGCTGTTTGGACGCCCTTCCTCTTTCATGACCTGAATCGGTGTTTCATCGGCATGAAGGTGCGCTTGCGACAGAAGCTTTTCGTGAAACCGGGAAACCATTGCACCAAGCCATTCATCGGATATTTTTACAATCCAGTTGGATAAGGTGCTTCGCGAAAGTTCCATCCCAAGGTTTTTAAAGTCTTTTTCCTGTCGGTAGAGCGGCACATGGTTGACATATTTCTGGTACATGATCCAGGCAACACTGGATGGACTGGCCATGGAGTGCTGGAGCAGCGGTGCGTTCGTTGGCGCCTTGATATGGTAAGGTCGACCTTCTTTACGGCAGGTTCGACACTCCCAACTTTCCTGATAGATGTGGACCAGTTTTAACGTTGCCGGAAGATGTTCGACTTCTGTCCGCACATATTTTTTTCCGGCATAATTCAGTTTAGCGCCATCCACAGGGCATATTTGTTGGTCTTCAGGTAGCAGTAGTTGTCAAGATAGTTGGCAGTTTTAATTGAAATAAATTTTGACAGTAAACGTTATAAAATCATGCTTCTTCCAGTGAATCCAGCATCAGGACTTCTGAGCGTTCAGGATTCAACCATACGACATCTGGTAAGGACCAATCTCTGATATCACGAGACCATCGATTGGGATTTTTATCCTTTGCTGCCTGATAAACTGCGATCCGGTTGGCAAAAATTTGTTCGCTTATCCCACTGTGTCGTTGCACCGGAGTAAGCTGTTTAAGCCCGCTATGACGATGTTCATAATTATAAAAGCGGGTAAATTTGAGTACCCATTCCCGTGCTTTGTCAATATCAGAAAAGCCTTTATAGGGATAATCTGGCCGATATTTGACGGTTCTGAAGATGGATTCGGCGTAGGCATTATCATTACTTACCCGTGGTCTGCTTCTTGATGTGGCAACTCCTAATTTATACAGAGTTTCCAGTAATGCTGCACCTTTCATCGGGCTGCCGTTATCTGAATGTAGAATAAGCGGTTGGGTTCGGTTTAGACAGCCTTCGGATACGACGGCTTTTTTAACAAGAATACTGGCATTTTCGGCGGATTCTTCCGGGCATATTTCCCAGCCGACGATCTTTCTGCTGTACAGATCGAGGATGAGATAGAGATAATAATAAAAACCTTTTACTCCGCTTGGCAACCACGTAATGTCCCACATCCAGACCTGATTGGGGCCGGTTGCTTTATGGGTTGAAATGGGTCGAGTCTGGGGTTTGGAAGTTCTACCCCGATGATGCTGCATATTTTCTTCCCTCAATACCCTATAAAAGGTGGATTCCGAGGCCAGATACCGGCCTTCCTCATCAGCCAGTCGGGGAACAATCTGGCTGGGTGGCAAACTTTTATAGGTATCGGATGTGACGAGTTCAAGAATTTCAAGCTGCTCCTCACGGGACAGTTTGTTGGCCGGTACCGGTCTTTTTGCTAAAGGGCGCTGATCTTCCATCGGTGTCTGGGGATTTTTCCAGCGTGTGTAGGTGCGTTCACTGATATTCAGTTCCAGACAGGCTCTTGACTGTCTGGCGCCATTTTGAATGGCTTCATCGATAAAGGTAACGGCTAAGTTGCGGTCGGCGAGATTGATCAGTCTTCCTCTTGATCCCCCCAAGCCGCTTGGGCCTTTTTTCTGAGTACCAACAGAGCCGCTGTTTCAGCAAGCGCTGCCTCTTTACGTCGTAATTCTTTGTTTAATTGTTTGACTTCCTTTTCCTTCTCCTTCAAATTTTTCTGAAGGGATTTGGATTGTTCAGCAACGCCGCCATTGGCATTGATGCAGAAGTCTTTCCAGGCTTCAACCTGCTCGACATACAACCCTTTTTCCCGGCAATAAGCCGCCAGTTCAGCATGGTTCATTGTTACGGTTTCAAGAACGATTAGAAATTTATCTTCACTTGACCAGCGTTCCGATGATGATTCACCAGCTGGCGCCGCAATACCGGCTGATTTTGCAGCTCGTTTCCATGCATAAAGGGTGTGTTCTGAAACACCAGTTTCCGCTGCAAGCTGGTTAACTGATTTATTGGCTGGGGGCATCATCTGTTTGATTATGTTGTTTTTGAATTCCTTACTGTATCGTGTCATCAGGTGGCTCCTTCATCTTTGTTTATTACTATAATAAAGTATTTTTCTCGACCTGACAACTATCCTAACACAGGGGGGTAGTGAATAAATCCGGTCTTCTTCGGGTAGATTAGCCAGTGCTTTTTCACGGGAGTAACCGGCACGGGTTTTCTTCTGTGAAATGACCGGTTCTATTTCATCTACGCGGGCTTCGATTTCTGCTTCATCAAACTGACCGAAAGCCAACTCGTCTAAAACAATCTGTCCAGATATCACCGATGTTTTTTCACTCTTTTTTCCGAAAAGCTTTCTGGTTAAAAAATCCAACTGTTCCCGAAGCAGTTTTGAGTCGGTATTCATCTGTTCGATGGTATTTTTCAGCGCCGTAATTGTTTCAGTCTGCTGCTTGATGACTTCAAGAAGAACGGTGTTGTCAGTCGTCTTTTCAACCATTGAATCTAAGCCCTTTCATCGGTATTTTTCTGATTTTATTATATCATAAGCAAGCCTGATTTACTATAAAAAAACCTCTGAAACCGCCTAAATATAAGGGTTCCAGAGGTTAAAACAAGCGCTTGTTACTGACATTAACAATGACTTTCTTTTGATCAATCGAGAGTCCTTCCAGCAGCCATCGATACTGCTGTGGGGTAATCTCTCTGACTTCTTCTGATGATTTTGGCCACTGGAACATACCTGTTTCAAGGCGTTTGTATAGCAGCAGGAATCCGTCACCTTCCCAAAAGAGTGCCTTCATTCGATCCCGTTTTTTACCACAGAATAAGAAAAGTGAGTTTTGAAATGGATCCAGTTGAAAGTTCATCTGAACGATGGCCGCCAGTCCGTCGATTTGTCGTCGCATGTCGGTATATCCACAGGCTATAAAAATCCGGATATCTTCAGGAAATCGAATCAGCATGATTGCTTGATGAGCTGAATCGCCGTTTCCAGTGTCTCAGGATCGGCGCCATTATGAATGACGAGTTCAATTTCTTTAAAATGAATAACGGCGCAAACTCCCTGTGCTTTCTTTTTAGTTTCCAATGGTTTCATTGACAGTTCAGCAAACTCGGTACCACCGGTAACCGCAAGCGTACCTGCTCGCAACAATGAATCTTCTCTGATTGTTTTAAGCCAATAATAATAACTGCCTTCGGAAACCTGATTTTTTACACACCATGCTTTTATCGACAGTCCACTTTCAGTGCGCTCATCGATCATTGCCTGCCATTTTTCTTTTTGGATCGCGTGATTTGTATACTTCATAAGTGCCACAATAAACTCTCCTATCATACTTTTAGTGTTTTCAGAGTCACTCTGAAAACACTAAAAGTTCTGTTTTGAGTCTATTTTCTCATGTTTTTAACTCTTTTTAAATCCATGCGTTTATTGGACGCTTACAATCTAACGATTGGAGGTCGGTTCAAGATGAGGAATATTTGGACTCATCTTATGGTCTCTGCTACTTTTTATTTAGTTGTTGACGATATACTCTTTTGCCTTTTTAAGGATAAAGTATATTGCCCTTTAACAATTTCCTTACTCCCACTCAATCGTTGAAGGTGGCTTGCTGGTAATGTCATAGACAAGGGAGTGTTTCAAGTTTTGTGTATTTGCGAAAATTGATGTGGAAAAAAGAATTTAAGTAAGGGGCAAGGGCATTAAAATGACTCTTGCCCCTCACTTGTATTATAATCCGAATTGATTGCATGTCAATAAAAAGCAAAACTTGAAGCACTCACTATTACCATTCATAATCAGAATATTCGTATCCTACATTTTAAAATTCAATACGTATGATTTTATCACAAAACAAAATTCAATGTATTGCTCATCAATCTTTCGCATTAAATTTTCTACTTCCATTTTCCAGTCATGCCCTTTAGGATAATAACTGTAACCAGCAATTGCCGCTTTTCTTCTATGTCTAAGCGCAGGACTTTTTAAATTTAAAATTTTTATAGCTTGTATCGCCTCTTCATCATCAGGCGCACAAATAATGTCACCATCTTCATCAAATTTAAACCTACTTTCACAGTCAGTTAATAGTGGATGTACCCTAATCTCACCATTATTTTTGTGATCATCACAACATGAAGGATATTCATTCCCATTAGATCTTTTATTTTGTCCTCCATCGCACGAAGCTAATAAATTACAGTACTCTAATTGCAGTGTCGGATATTTCTGACGGGGATTTAAATGTTCCACTATAGCATCAGCCGTTTTAATACGGCAACCACAATAACAACAAATGTGTCCTTGTTCTTCTACCAAAGAACATCTCAATTCCTGTTTAATCTCTAGATGATTGTTTGATAAATCTTCAAAACTAGCCCCTCGCCTAGAAGAATACTGCAAAAAACTTTGTGGTGGTGATTGTTTTTCAATGTATTTCAAATTAATCACCTAACCTTGCTTTTAAAGTATTTGCTGTATTCCAAAAAGGGTCATTTTCAGATAAAAATGATTGTAACGTTTCATAATGAACTAGTGCTTGTTCTTTTTTATTAAACATAGCAGCCGATTTAAAATCATCAATACACCGTTGTACTTCTACCGGTCTTAGCCCTACATCCATTATTTCTTCAAGAACTTCTGATATATCACGATTGTATGTGCTGACTGATGGTGTAAAAACTTTTCCATTTTTTATTATTCTGATACTTTCTTGTTTCATTTTCCCTAAAGTTAAAGGAGAATGGGTTGTAAATATTACTTGCCCGCGCATGTCAATATCCGCAATAATTTCAGAAAATTTCCTCTGCCAATTTGGATGCAAGTAAGAATCAAACTCATCTAATAAGAATAGAGCCCTATATTCCTTAGTTGCCTCCAAAAAGCACAGTAGTTGTGCTAATTGTTTCTCCCCTTCACTTAATGCTTCTGGAGTTATCATTTTACCAGCTTTAATAATATCAAAATCAACTCTTTCTAGGATATCAGCTTGCATTAACAATTTAAACATAGTGAGTAAATTAAAAGGATTTTCTGAAATATCATTTAACTTATGTAAATTATCTATAGTTATTACAGCATTGTCCCTTCCTATTATCTCCATTCTGCCACAATCTTTAAATGCATGCAAAACATTGGCAACAGTACCTTGTGCATTCCAAAAAGAATCATTTGTTATAACGAATGTTCTACTCCACTTTGGTCTCTTTAAAAATAACTTAATCGGAGCTCCGACTTCATCAATTCCAATTAAATCGCAAACTTTTTGATAAGTGTCATTCTTATACGCTGCATTAGATAGAATCGCACATGGAAAATCCTTAAGTTCTATAAAACTTAAGTATTTCAAAACAACTTCATCATCATCTTTTAATGCCTTTGTAAATGCCTTGTCGACAAAATCTTCAGAAAGTTTTTTTAATCTATCCGTTTCACCACAGTAATACAGAAATATTCCAAGCGGAATAGATTTAAAAACTTCATGCTTCTTAATTGTTTTGTCATCTTTGGTAAAAGCCATCATATTATCTTTATTAGATATTTGGTATTGTACATTATCAATTGAATATCTGACATCATATATAAAGTCTAGCGTTTCTTTTGAAATAACAGATGAAAAAACTTTAACAATAGCCTCTAAAATATTTGATTTACCACTCCCATTGTTACCAATAATGGCATTCACAGAAGAATTTTCTTCAAAGTTGATTTGAACATTATTTAAATTTTTATAACCTGTAATTTCCAGATAATTAATCTTCAAAATCGTACCCCCTATTAATTTTTTATTCTCTATAGAAAACTTTATATTGTTTCTAATTTTGCAAAACTCTAATTCGCTGATAATATCTCTTTTAAAAGCTCCAGGGCACTCTCTTCCTTTGATATGTTTGTATCAAGCTCGCCACGAAAAGCACGGGCGAGAATTGCTTTTTTTATGAGATTAATTTTCTCTAGGACGCTTGCAAGTTCTTTTGCTTGTTGTTCTTTATCAAAAATACTGTCTAGGATACGAACAATTTCATTTTGTTCAGAAGGCAACATAGGAATTGCAAAAGACAATCCTCTCAGTCCTTTTATCGGTACAGTACGCTGGGCTGTGCCAGTAGCAATATTGTTAGATTTTTGAAATGCATCTTCGGATTGTAAAAGATACCAAAGAAATTTACTATTGATATTTCTGGGTTTAAATAAGGCGATATGCCTTTGAAAACAAAATTCCCTAGAACTATTAACTAAAACAGGAATGCCAATAGACCCTACTATGGTATATAAAACATCATTCAACATAGGCTTACGAGTTTCAGTAAGCCTATCATAGTATTCCTGAGGCACAAAACGTGTGTTTTCAAAAGAAAGCATACCATTGTTAACATTGGAGATAACTAAAAATGGTACACCTGATTCACTTTTAGGTGGTGGCATATGATCGCCATCAAAGATACTATAGCATACGGAAGCAAGTGTTTTTTCTTTCCAATTGTCAATACTAACTCCATTTTCTTCTCTCCACTTTTTACTAAGTTCTCCTGTAAATGCCTTATGCAAAATAGCAGCTTTTCGAATCTCAAAGCTATCAATTGCCTTTTGTACCTTTTCTTTTGCCTCATCCAATTTAGAAAATAGGCTTTCAATTCGTACAACAATGCGATTCTGTTCTGCAAATGGGGGTAACGGAACAGGATACGTCTGCACATATTTAGGTTGCGCACGCATCAATGAGCCACCAACTCCAGAAACATTAGACAACATATACTTCCTAAAAAATTCAGTTCTAAAGAACCACATAAGATAATCACTGTTTATTCTACTATTACGAATAACAATCCATTCCGAGGATGCCACTATAAGATTTTTAGTATGCTTATACACCTTCCACACTCTATTGATTCTAGGATTGATTTTGCACAACAAAACATCTTCTTTTCTAACAAGTTGCTTCGTCGACCCAATTTCAACACCTGCCAAAATTTCAGGATAATTATTTGCACTACTCGGTACGCTGTATAATTCATAAATTTCATTTGGTGTTTTTGTAGGATCGACAGAACTTCCAACATAATTATTTAAATTTCCTACTGTAGTCCATATCCAATTCTCTGGCACCTTATGCGGTTGCTCACATGCTGGTATAAGCACTTTTTCAAGTTTTTCTCCAATCGAAACACTATCACTTCTTTTTGCCACTAACATTCACCACCTATACTTTTCAGCTCTTTCACTACACTCATAATTAAATCGACTGCCTCTTCGAGCTGTGCAATCACTTCTTCGCCACTTTCGATAGGGTCTTGTAAATCCTCGTAATCCAAAATGCTATCATCACGAATCAACCCTAAATCAAGGTTATTATTCTTCTTTGTTATTTCTTCACGAGTAAATACAGAGAAACGCTCATTTTTCACTGTCGTTCTATCATTAGCTTCATAAGCTTTAATAAACCCTACAAAATGCTCTTCTTTCAGTGGTGTTGTCCTTCCAAAAGAAGGCATATTGGTGCGCATATCATAAAACCATACTTCTTTCGTATTATCTTCATTAGTTTTCCCACGAGTAAAAAACAGGACATTTGTTTTTACTCCCTGCGCATAAAAAATCCCTGTAGGCAATCGTAAAATAGTATGCAAGTTGCATTTATTCATTAAGTCTTCACGGATTTTAGCACCATCACCATCTGCAAAAAGTACATTATCAGGCAATACAACCGCTGCTCGCGATTTACCATCTTGCTCTAAGCTTCGGTAAATATGCTGTAAAAAGTTTAGCTGTTTATTTGAAGTTTTGAACATAAAATCATCTCGACTAATAGGTTCTCCACCTTGTTTTGTTCCAAATGGCGGATTGGCTAAAATTACATTCATATTTGCAATATTTTTCCCTTCATTTGAAAGGGTATCTACACACATAATATCACTATCAATACCATGAATCATTGCATTCATCATAGCAAGTCGGTGCGTATCTGCAACAAGCTCACAACCAGTAAACGCTTTATGCTTTTGAAAACTATATTGTGTATCAGATAAAGCAAACATATCATTATTTTCTTTCACATAACGATCAGCAGCTATCATAAAACCAAATGTACCACAAGCTGGATCATTACAATACTCACCTACCTGCGGTTTTGTAAGTTTCACCATAACATCGATTAATACACGCGGGGTAAAGTATTGCCCTGCCCCAGATTTTTTTTCATTTGCGTTCTTTTCAAGTAAGCCTTCGTATAGATCGCCGAAACCATCTTTATCCACGCTATACCAGTCAAGTCTGTCAATATTCTTAATAATCTTCTCAAGATTTTTGGGCTCACCGATATTACTTCTTGCTTCACGATAAATATCACGAATGTGACCTGTACAATGCTCACCAAGTAAACGAAGTAACGTGTTATAGTATTTTTTCAATTCAATACCATCCTTCGAAACAAGAGTTTCCCATGAATATTCTACAATGATTTCCTTTTCTGCAAGTGCACCTTGTTCTTGTTTTGTCAGTTTTTCACCTTTATTGTGTCTTTCTTTTAGTTCTTTCAAACCCATAATATTCTTTGAAATATCTTGTTCCTGTGCAGTTTCCTGCATCATTTTCAAAAATAGAATATAGGTAAGCTCTGTTACATACTGGTGATAGGTAATACCATCATCCCGAAGTACATTACAAAGATTCCACAGCTTTTGTACTATTTCTTGATTACTCATTATGCTACTTTGCCTCCATCATCATAAAGATATTGATTTAACTCTATGATGTAATCTTTTAATTTATTTTTAAATAGTTTGTCAATTCGGGTATACCCACCAAAATCACGAAATGCGCCCAAATTAAACGTTTCTTCACTCAATACCGTTTCTGTAAGCAGGAATTTTCCAATACGTTCCAGCCAATCTAATTCCATTTTAGAAAAATTGTGAGCTAACTTTAATTTTGTCACTGCCTTTTGTATGCGTTCTTCATGTCCTAATAGATCTGAACCTACTGCCTGCGATCTTATAAAACTAATAATATCCGCAGCAATATCTTGATTTGTCGTTTCCTTCCATGCACTGTTAAGCTGTGTCTCTGTAAAGCCTTTGCTATCAAGCTCTAATCTTAATGATTTTAATGCTCTTGTCAAGTCAGCTGGACGAGTACAGACTAGCTTAAGTACTTCTATTTTTTCAGTGTTTTCTATAATAAACGCTTTAAATTCCTCTAAATAATCCTGCGGCTTTTGTCCCTTTCCATAGCCTCTTGTGTGCGTTAATAGCTTATCCTCTTTATCTGAGAAAACTACAGCGCGTCGCGCATCTATACCACCTTCATTTAGCATGTAAAATAGTTCTTGTTTACTAAGTAATACATTTTTACTTTCATTTGGTGATAGACTTTTTATATGCGCAATAAACTCCAATGGATTCTTACCACCAAATAAATACTCAAATTGTTCTTTATCTCTTTCTGACATTCGTTTTTGCTTCCTTCTAATTTTTGAAACAATCATGTCTATTTGATTTTGAACTTTTTCATCGGAATCCAGAGTTTCTAATCCTTTAATCAGATCTACAAAGGTAGCATTTGCATTTGCAACAACAGGCTTCATTGTACTGACGTTCTGAAAAGATTCATACACACCAACGGGATCATATATTTCAAAATGCGTTTTACCTATTTTATCGCATAAACGTGTCGCATGCCCCAGCATTTGTTCATATAGAATACGTGATTTAACACGACGCATAAATACAAGTGTTGTAATTTCAGGCACATCAATTCCGGTAGTTAATAGATCCACTGTTACCGCAATATTAGGATATTGTTCATTCTTATAGGCACGAATGAGCTCCATTACGCGTTTCCTATCTCCTGATTTACCTGTTATCTTCACAATAGCATTGTTGCTAATACCAAAGGGCTCATATATTTCACGTAAAATATTAACTATAATATCTGCATGATTATCATCCACCGCATAAATAAGATTTTTGCCCATTCCTGTTGGATTTATATCATTTGCAATTTCTTCTAAAACCGTACGATTAAAGTTCGGTGTAATAACACGTCGATTAAACTGCTCTACATCAAATTTTAGTTCATCTTCAAGCTCAGCGCTATTTGTTATTTCACCTGTGGCTGGATCATATACAGGAACTACATCACCTTTTTCATAAATAATTCCTTCGTCGCTAAGCTTGGTTGTTAAATTATGTGGTGCATCATGGTCAATTAAATACCCTTCTACAACTGCTCTTCGTTACTATATTCAAAAACGGGCTTACCAAAAATCTCACTTGTGTGTAAAGCTGGAGTTTCTGTTAATGCTACCTTTACAGCATCGAAATATTCAATGACTGTACGATATTTGCTTACAAAGTCATCTTGGTTGCGATATAAGAGCTCATCTTCTCCAGCTTCCTTATCTAATATGTAGCCTCTATGAGCCTCATCTACTATAATTAGGTCATAGTCCGAAACAGAAGGCATTGTTTCTCCAGTATTATACATAATACGTTTTACAAGACTTTGAACTGTAGCAATCTGTATTTTTGTTTCAGGATCAATATCTTTATCCTCTAAGTTTTTAATATTATAGATTTCATCTAGAGACATTACCTCTTCGAGCTTTACTTCTTTGAAAACATCTTGAGCCTGTTCACCTAAGGCTGTACGATCTAATAAAAATAATATTCTTCTAAACCGACCCAATTTTAAAAACCGATAAATCATACCAAGAATAGTACGTGTTTTTCCTGTTCCTGTTGCCATGGAAAGCAATGCAGTTTTTGCATCTTTCATAATAGCATCTTCAACAGCGCCTATTGCCTCTACTTGGTAATCTCTTAAATTTAGACCTTCTTTGTCTGTCAATAAATCTGTATTCTTAAGATCATTATTTGCTGCTTCTATATCCTTTTCAAGCCACTCTAAAATACCTTGCGGACTCATCCACCCACGTAAAGGCTTAGCAATATTGCTTTCATCTCGCAAATCAAGGAACCAGATTCCTGATTTTTCTTTATATTGCTCCAAATATTTACGACCATTTGTAGCAAAAATAAATGGTACTTGATAAACATGCCACTTAGAAACAATATATGGAGTATGTTCTTCTCTGAAACATTGTGCATAGTCTTTGGCTTGTACATCCAATACTGAAGGAATATCAACAATTGCCTTTTTTGCTTCGATAATAGCTACTATTTTTTCACCAGCGAACAGGGCATAATCTGCATAGCCTCTCGAGCTGATCTTTGAATCAGTCGGCCACTCGGCAATTGCAATATTCTTACCTTTTGTGGACGTGTTCCTTTTGAATATTTGAGATTATCCGTATCAGCTTCCCAGCCAACTTGACGAAGTTGTTCATCAATAATATATCTGGTTTCTCTTTCTGAAAGGTTAATAAAAGAAGCTGCCATATTTGCCTGCTGTCTTCTTGCATTACCACTAACACTTTGTGCCGGAATTGATTCAATTTTATGCGTTAATTCCTGTATTAGATGTTCTTTTTCTATAATGATTGAATTATAGTCATCATTTTCTTCTGATGGTAGAACAAAAGAAACCGAATTGAAATCCCATTCTCCATATGTCTGCATAAACCAGACAGAAAGTGTATACGCCATCTCAATTAGTGTTTTACACTTT
This sequence comes from Acetobacterium woodii, assembly GCA_016213825.1. Lineage (GTDB taxonomy): Bacteria > Bacillota > Clostridia > Eubacteriales > Eubacteriaceae > Acetobacterium > Acetobacterium woodii_A. The sequence goes on from JACQZP010000009.1 coordinate 25,344, forward strand.
TCAACATCTTCGAAATTTTGGTGTAGTGCATCATTTCTAGTTACTCTAAGTGCGTAAAGGATATCATCAATATTCTTAGGTATTAATCCTTCTTTTTTAAAAACACGTATGCGATTAGCATGAGTGTTCTCAATATTTGGTGGATCTATACCATTTAGCTTTAGCATCATATTTACAATAGTTTCACCCATCATTCCCAATTTAATTAAGCATGAATTAGCGTCCGAATATAGATATTTTTCAGCTAACGTGCCAATTTGATATAGAATTAGGAATTTATCTTGTAAGAATTCAAAATTAGAGTTCATCGTTACCTCCTTAACTATTGCTATTGCTATTGCTTTTACTTTTATCTCATACTAGATTCTTTGCAGATACATTTTGAATATTTTTGTATCTGTAATCACCGTGATTAATCATCTTTCCCCTTACCGCTCTGTTCCTGACACTTGTTCTGTTCAGCAGACCAATCCATGAAAAATTCTCTTTCCTCAATTGATGCTTCAAATACCGGTTGAAAAAACTCTTTTAAGCGGTAAAGGATAGATACAAATTCCTGAAGTTGTACCTGCACGGATAGTTGAAATCGCGACCACTGTGCTGATAAAAAAGCATTATCTCCAAATGCAGAAATACGGTCAAAACTATTTACTTCATACACCGTCCCCCGATGTTGTATAGTTTGCCAGATGGCTTCCTGTAACTTGTGTCATCAGAATCAAACATACTGGACAAATAGTAAATATCAAAAAAATCCTTCATTCGACTTGTAGCTTCTATACGTTTCAAAATGGTATCAAATTTTTCTGCTATGGTACTTTCCAGTGAATATGTATAAACTTCTGGTTCTTCAAAATCTGTTAACCGCGTTTTGATACATCTTTTTACTGCCTTGGGTACAATCACATCATCCATACCAATATCAATCGAAAATGGTATTTTCACTTGCTTTATGCGACCAATAAACTTTACCGACACACCTTGGTATTCCTTGTCTGGTATTATTTTTTCAGCATTCACAACTTCGATTGTAATATAGTCATTAGCTGTTTGAAATCAGCTAATTTCTTCAATAACACCTTTTACTTTGTCTATATCATTTGAGAGTTGGCGCATCAAAAAGTCTATATCCTATGTTGCTCTGCTTTGAAACTCAGTAAGGGTATAAATGAACAACCCGCCCTTTAAAACAAAGTTACTGTTGTATTGTGACAGCGACAGCCGTCTTAAAAATTCTTCTTGGCAAAATAACTGCAAGCACATCTGATAGCTTAATCCTGTTTCTTTTGCCTGATTTTTTAACTGCGCCAGTATAGACGCTGGTATGTCTTTCATAGCCATACTCCTATAATTTTACGAACCTTTTTTTCTGTTCGCAGTGTCTTTGCATATTCCATTAGACGAGGAGCATTTTTTTGGGGATCTCTTATATATGCCTGTATTGCTTTGTTGAAAATTTCTGCATCCATTTTATTTTCCTGACGCAGACAATCACAAATAATATGCTCCCTGTTAAAAATTTGTAGCTTCACATCTTCAATCTCAACAATATCCACACCTAATTTCATTTGTTCCTGTGAAAAAAATACAGGTTTTACCATCGGATAATCAATCTTAAACCTTGACCGTGTATATCCTCTGTCCACTGCCAAGTACCACATCGCTGGCGTTCGATCAGTATATCCATAATATTGTAAAGCACTCTCTCTGCAAATCACTGCATCTGGAAATAGCCGAGCAATCGTTGCCGACTCACTGAAAGCACGTTCATCCTGCCATTGGTAATATCCGTGCCGTATTCTCTCAACATAGCCTTTCTTCACAAGATTAGCGAGGTAATGAGAATGGATTTTATGTTCTTGAATTTCTTTTGCTTTCATAATGCCACCATGGGCATCAAATATCTGTTTTGCCTTCTGAATATCCATTTCAGCATCCTTTCTAAATATCGCAAGTATAATTTTCTATATTTATCATACGCGTTTTTATTAAATGCGTCAACATGATTTTAAACACAATTGCTTCGTGTTGTGTATATTTTCGTGTTATTTTCTTTCAATAACTAGAACCCATTCAAAAAAATCCTCTCAGTGATGACCAAGAAAACTTTTTTTAACCAAATTTTTTTAACAATTCATCATAGGTCGTATTCAGCGCATCCCTTATCGCTCTCAACTGTGTAGCTTGAATATGCTGAATGCCCCTTTCAATTTTCACAAGTGTTTCCCTTGTTATTTCTATTCCTTGAAGCTGTAATAAACTCACTAACTCTTTCTGACCAATCTTGCGCAGCTTGCATATTTCACAAATATTTGCGCCTATATGAATACCGTCTTTGTTTAATCTTTTGTTCTTCCATATTATCCTCGCGTAAAAGGACTTAAATTAGTCCTTTTCTCTTTGTTCTATTTGGATAGTATGTTATTATTTGACTAATATTAGTCAAATATTCAATTAAACAAGAGCATATCTATAAGAAAATGGAGAATAACAAGATGAAAATGAAATCAAAAGGTTACGACCAATTGCAAAAATATCACAATTTAGTTTTGAAGAATGTTATGTAGGTCTAAATCTGCTATTATACACGGATAAGCATTTTCCCAAATTTATGGAACGTAACTATCGTTTAAAACAGTATTACGAAGAAGGCGAATTTTTCATGACAGCAAATGAAAGAAATTTTCACTTAATAGGTTTTATCGACGCTATTATCTACTTAGAAAGAAAAGGACTTTTATTCGAGGATCATCCAAGGAGACGTTTGTATAATCCGCTTTCAGATGATTCACCAGAGCTTGATATATTAAGACGTGTTGTTACCATCGTTGAGTGTGGTGATGATATCAAAGAAAAGCCATAATAAAAAATACCGAAGTTCTTATTTTGTCTTCGGTACTTTTTATTCTAATAGCGGCTAGAAGTATTTTAGGTAATTCATCATTTACAGACTTTTCTTCATACACTCCAAAATAAATCCTCAAAAGGACAAAGTTATTTATCCGGTAAGCGAATTCCTGGGGAATCAATAATAGTGTATTATTAATATAATACATTTGCTTTCATAACAGTAATCTCTTGTTAAAGAATTGTGGTAATTTCAAGACTTCGAGCCACATTATGAAGAATAAAAAATGACCTCGGAATGAGAAGTTTCCACGACTCATTTCAAGGTCTATTTATCATACTTTATTTTGTTAGTAAGACTAAACGATTTTGCCCCAAACAGGATAAATCACTTTGTCTTTTAACATGGGACTTATTCCCATTCAATCGTCGAAGGTGGCTTGCTGGTAATATCATAGACAATCCGGCTGACATGCTTCACTTCGTTAACAATACGGGTGGAAATGCTTTCCAGTACGTCAAACGGAATTCGCGCCCAGTCGGAGGTCATACCGTCAACCGAGGTAACGGCTCTTAGACCAATGGTATAGTCATAGGTTCGTTCATCACCCATAACGCCAACGCTGCGGTTTCCTGGCAGTACTGCAAAGTATTGCCAGATCTCTTCATCAAGGCCAGCCTTTGCAATTTCGTCTCTAAAGACAAAATCAGCTTCTTTTAAGATATCCAGTTTTTCTTTGGTAACATCGCCCATCACCCGAATGGCCAGGCCTGGCCCCGGGAAGGGTTGACGCCAAACCAGATCGTGATCCAGTCCGATTTCTTCGCCCACGGCCCGAACCTCGTCTTTAAACAGGTTCCGCAGTGGTTCAATCAGTTCAAAATTCACATCATCCGGCAGTCCGCCAACGTTGTGATGGCTTTTGATGACCGCGGCATTTTTGGTACCGCTTTCGATAACGTCAGGATAGATGGTTCCCTGAAGCAGAAAATCGATGTCGTTTAATTTGCTGGATTCTTCTTCGAAAACGCGAATAAATTCAGTTCCGATGATCTTACGTTTTTGTTCCGGATCACTGACGCCAGCTAATTTACCAAGGAAACGATCTTCGCAGTTTACCCGGATAAAATTCATGTTAAAGCGGTTTTTAAAGATCGCTTCGACCTGATCGCCTTCATCTTTTCGCAGCAGACCATGATCCACAAAAATACAGGTCAGCTTGTCACCAATGGCTTTGTGAACCAGGGTCGCCGCAACTGATGAATCGACTCCGCCACTGAGGGCGCATAAAACCCGGCGATCGCCGACTTGTTCTTTGATGGCTTCAATCTGTTCCTGGGCGAAGTTCTGCATGGTCCATAAACCTTCGCAGCCACAGACATCATAGATAAAGTTGTTTAAGACTTCTTTTCCGTATTGGGTGTGTTCTACTTCCGGATGGAATTGAACCGCATAAAGCTTCCGTTCATGACATTCCATGGCGCCAGTGGGACATGAGTCGGTGGTCGCGGTGATCGTGAATCCATCGGGAATTGTCTGGATATAGTTGGTGTGACTCATCCAACAGGTGGTTCCATCGGGGATGCCTTTGAAAAGCACTGAGTCTTTTTCGAAGTTCAATGCTTTTTTACCATACTCACGAATATCCGCCGAATCGGTAACCCCTTTTAGCTGCTCGGCCATCAGCTGAGCGCCATAGCAGATTCCTAAAATCGGAATACCCATGTTGTAAATTTCCGGATCACATTGCGGTGCTCCTTCTTCATGAACACTGGAAGGTCCACCGGTGAAGATAATCCCTTTGGGATTTTTCTTGCGAATCTCATCGGGGGTGATATCATAAGGAACAACTTCAGAATACACTCTGGCCTCACGGACCCGTCGGGCGATCAGCTGATTGTATTGTGCTCCAAAATCCACAATGAGAATGATCTCATCTTGATAATGCTTTTTTATCATAAATTCTCCTAAAATTGAGCGCTATTGTAGTTAGGTGATTCTTTAGTAATGGAAATATCATGAGGGTGACTTTCAATCAGACCCGCACTGGTAATTTTCATAAACTGTGATTTTTCTCTTAAATCTTTGATGGTTGGTGTTCCGCAATATCCCATCCCGGAACGGAGACCGCCCACTAATTGGTAAACGGTATCGGCAAGTGGCCCTTTGTAGGGAACCTTTCCTTCAACGCCTTCGGGAACCAGTTTTTTCTGGCCTTCCTGGAAGTATCGGTCAGAGCTGCCATCTTTCATGGCACCTAAAGATCCCATTCCACGGTAGGTTTTAAAGCTTCGTCCCTGGTAAATAATGGTTTCTCCCGGACTTTCGTCGGTACCGGCAAAGAGACTACCAATCATAACCACATCTGCACCGGCGCCAATGGCTTTAACCACGTCACCGGAATATTTAATCCCACCATCGGCAATAACCGGGATATCGTATTCTTTGGCTACTTCGACCACATCTAAAATCGCGGTAATTTGCGGAACCCCAATCCCTGCCACAACTCGGGTGGTACAGATGGAACCGGGACCAATCCCGACTTTAAGGGCATCGACGCCAGCTTCAATCAGATCTTTGGCGGCGGCTCCGGTAGCAATGTTACCAACGATCAGCTGGACATCCGGATATTTATCTTTAATAGCTTTAACAGTTTTAACAACACCGATGGAATGACCATGGGCAGTATCAACTACGATAACATCAGCTTGAGCTGCGACTAATGCATCGACCCGTTCGAAGGTATTGCTGCTGATACCGACGGCACCGCCAACGATTAACCGACCCCGATAGTCTTTAGCGGCGTTGGGATATTTGATGCTCTTCTCAATATCTTTAATGGTGATCAAACCTTTAAGATTATTGTCAGCATCCACAATCGGAAGCTTTTCGATCTTATATTGTTTTAAAATAGCTTCAGCTTTTTCAAGGGTAGTTCCCTCTTCAGCGGTCACCAGATTATCTTTTGTCATGGCGTCTTTGATTTTCTTTTTCGGGTCACTTTCAAAACGCAGGTCACGGTTGGTAATGATTCCCACTAGCTTTCCTTCAATTGTAATCGGAACGCCGGAAATACGGTAACGGGCCATCAGTTCCAGGGCATCTCCGATATTATGTTCGGGTGATAAGAAAAACGGATCAACGATAACCCCGTTTTCTGAGCGTTTAACCTTGTCAATTTCAAAAGCCTGTTCTTCAATCGTCATATTTTTATGAATAATCCCGATACCACCTTCTCTTGCCATGGCAATCGCCAATCGTCCTTCGGTGACGGTGTCCATGCCTGCACTCATTATCGGAATATTCAGCGCAATTTTTTTTGTCAAACGGGTGCCGGTATTTACATCTCCTGGCAACACTTCAGATTTTCCTGGGATTAACAATACATCATCAAAGGTAATGCCTTCCTTTAATATCTTCTCCAACCTTTGTTCTCCTTTCGAATTTAACTCTCGCTTAGATACAAAAAAAGCAGACAATTGGCCATTGCTTTTCATCTGCTTCATGTATGTTCTGTAGTCTTATATTATGCTGTTTAGTCTAACACAACTTGCTTAAATGTGACAATGATTATTTTTTTGGTAACGTTATCTTTTCTATTATTTTCAGAAATTTACAGGTTAAAACAACAAAAGTGATGGGTTTTCCATATCTGCTTTAATGGCTTGTAAGAACTTTGCACCTTCCACGCCATCGGCAACCCGGCGATCCAGATTCAGACTGATTTTCATAACTGATCGAACCACCGGCTCGCCCTGATGCACCCGGATCCGCTGAACCACTTCACCGACACTGAGGATGGCGCTGTTGGGCTGGTTGATGATGGCGGTAAATTCCCGAATGCCATACATGCCCAGGTTGGTGATGGTAAAGGTGCTGCCCTGAAGCCGCTCTGATGGTAACTGTCTGTTCTTAACTATTTTTAGTAAGTCACCCCGACTTTTTACCATTTCCACAAAGTCCAGATCCTGAGCGTTTTCAATCACAGGCACAATCAGACCTTGATCAGATTCTACCGTTAAGCCCATGTGCACATGGGTGTGTGTAATGATCTGGTCGTCTTCCCGTCTGGCATTAATCAACGGATGTTTAATCAGCGCCCGGGATGTCGCCAGCAGCAGAAAATCAGTGTAGGTACAGCGATATCTGACCTGGTCTTCGATTTTTTTGGTTATTTTCTTTCGCAGATCTTTGATTTCGGTCATATCAATTTCGGTGGTTAATGTAATCACCGCTGTTTCCACATTGCTTTTGTCCAACTTTTCTTCAACGGGGTTAGGTTTCTCAATAGCTGCGTTGTTATTTTCCAGCTTCTCCTTGAAAAGTTCTGACTCAAGTGGTGACGTATCAATTTCATTGTTTGCTATTTCCGGAACTCTTATTTCTGGAACCTCTATTTGAATCGGTTCCGTCTCGGGTTCACGGCTTTCCGGTTCATCAGTTTTCAGTTCGGCTGTTTCAGACCTCAAGATTTCTGGTTCACCAACTTCTGGCTCATTAACTTCCAGCTCACAAACTTCTGGTTCAATAGCTTCCAGCTCACAAACTTCCGGTTCATCAACTTTTATGGCATCGATTTTTTCTTCGGTTATTTCATTTTCATTTTTGTCTTCAACCGTCGTTTTTCTTCTTAAACCTCGGGGCTTTCTATTTTGGAGCCCAGATTCTTCCATTTCGGCTTCATGGAGCAGATGCATGGGTGTTGGTTTAACAATGATTTCGTCCCGGAGTGGTTCCGCCTTAATATCGACAAATGGCACAAAATCCAGCTCTGATATTTTTGTCACCACATCGGCATCCTTTTCTTCAAATTTCTCGGCATTTTCGTCCACAAAGGGCACAAAGTCCAGTTCGGGATTTGGCAATTTTTCTATCTTATGATTCATATCTTTGAGTCTTTTTCGAGTATCTGCTTTTTTAGCTGGCGGCTCTTCCAGTTTCACCGGCAGTGAAAAAAGATTCTGCGGATTTCCGGCCAGGTTCTCCAGATCCGTGCTAATAACCACCGGTTCTTTGGATTTAAAATTAAAGGTTCCGGGTTGGATCACCACCATTTTTTTGACATCATCCACTTCAATTCGGCCGTTTGGTCCGGTGCCGGTTGCCTTTTTTATATCCACCTTAAATTCCCGGGCAATCCGTCTGGCTGATGGGGTGGCTCTGACCTTGCCCTCTCGGGGATCCTGCTTTGGAAATTCCTGTGACGCTTCTTCTTGCACCGCCAACAGCTCCTCCTTCAATTCTTCCTTCAGCTCTTCCTCCAGAGTTTCTTCGATGTCCTCATCCTTGATGATTTCTCGAACAGCTTCAGACCGCTGGTCTTTTGTCCCTTCCTTGATTGTTTCTTCCAGATTTTTTTCCAATGCCTCAATGGCCGCCGTCAATTTTTCTTCCAGGTTTTCTTCTGGAAGATCTTCATCCAAAACGTCTTCCGCCGGTTCTTTAATTTCTGTAGGTGCTTCTGCCCTGATCGCTTCGGCTGTCTCGATTTCCTGATCTGAGACCACTGCTTGAAGCGACTCTTCCTGTTTATCGTTATGAAGAACTGCATCTTCTTTATTTGCTTCCGCCAATTCAACCGTTGTGGTATTTGTCAAGTTTTCTGCTGTCATATCCAATTTCTCTTTCGGTAGTATTATTTCATTTTCCATCATTCTGCCAACTCCCTATTCCCGGTTAAGGAGACGATAGACTCCATGAACGAAATCGTTTCGTTGGGGTACCACCGAAGCTTCCAGTTCTTGATTAAACGGAATGGGAACATCCAGGCCACCCAGACGGATGATCGGGGCATTGAGATAATCAAAGGCTTCGCTTTCCACCACCCGCGCCACAATTTCACCGCCCAGTCCCCCGGTTTTTGATGCTTCATGGGCGACAATCAGACAGCCGGTTTTAATAACCGATTCAATAATCGGCTTCATATCCATGGGATACAGGGTCACCGGATTGAGGATTTCAACTTTGATCCCCTCTTCTTCTAAAAAATCCGCCGCTTCAATGGCTTTAGCAAGGGTAGTGCCGTAAGCGACAATGGTTACGTCCTTCCCGGGACGTTCCACCACCGTTGTTCCGATTTCGACAAGGTAATCCTCATCCAGCGGAACCAGACCGACCTTGTCATAAAGCAATTTATGCTCAATAAAACACACCGGGTTATTGTCCCGAATGGCTGCCTTAATTAACCCCTTTGCCTGGGCGGGGGTCGATGGGGTCACGACCTTTAAACCAGGCACATGACAAAGCCATGCTTCCAGGCTCTGACTGTGCTGAGCCGCTGCTCCGATTCCCGAGCCCGCTGGCAACCGCAATACCATCGGTACCTGTGACTGTCCGCCAAACATATAGCGCATTTTTGCGGCCTGATTGACCAGGGCATCCATACCCAAGGTAATAAAATCCATAAACATGATTTCACAGATCGGGCGTAATCCAGTCGTTGCTGCTCCCACAGCGGTTCCGACCATAGCTGCTTCGGCAATCGGCGTATCCAGAATTCGGTCTTCGCCAAATTCTTCCAGCAGACCGGCCGATACTCCAAAGGCACCGCCATAAAGGCCAATATCTTCGCCCATAAAAATAACATTCTCATCCCGATGCATTTCTTCGGTGATCCCCAGGCGCAGGGCGTCGCGGTAGGTCATTTTTTTCATATCACTTGTTTTCATCAGTTAACCCCTCCCGCATAAACATCTTCTAAAACTGCATTCAACTGAGGTTCTGGGCTTGCATTCGCAAATTCCAGCGCCTGATCAATGGAGGCTTTGGCTTCATCTTCCATTTTCTGAATTTGTTTTTCGGTAAAGATCCGATGTTCTCTGAGATATTCTTTCATTTTTTGAACTGGATCTTTCTTTTGCCATTCCCGGACCTCTTGTTTGTCCCGATATAACTGATTGTCACTTTGGGAGTGACCGTTGTAGCGATAGGTTTTGGCTTCAATCAGTACCGGCCCTTTTCCAGCTCTGGCATAACGCAGTGCCTTGGTGACGGTGTTGTAAACATCAAGAAAATCATTGCCATCAATGGTAAGGCCAGGCATGTTGTAGGCTTCGCTGCGATCGGAAATATTTTCGATATTCATGTGCTTTTCAATCGGCGTTGACATGCCATACTGATTATTCTCAATCAGAAAAACAACCGGCAATTTCCACACTGAGGCCAGATTTAAGGATTCATGAAAATTTCCGCCATTGGTGGCTCCATCTCCGGCAAAGCAGAGGACCACCTTTCCGGTTTTTTGATACTTTTGGGTCAGCGCTGCTCCACAGGAAAGGCTGAAGCCACCTCCAACCACACCATTTGCTCCCAGGTTGCCATTTTCCACATCGGCAATATGCATCGATCCGCCTTTACCCTTGCAGTAACCGGTGGCTTTTCCCAGACATTCTGCCATCATCAAATTGACATCCAGTCCAAAGCCAATGGCCTGGGCATGGCCCCGGTGGCTCAGGGATACCAGATCCCCTTCTTCCAGTGCCAGACAAGACATCACACCGGTTGCCTCCTGACCCATGCTCAAATGGATTGCTCCGTGAACCTTGCCCTTAGCGACGAGTTCGTCCAGCTTTGCTTCGAAAAATCGAGCCTGGTTTATTTTATAATACATTCTTAATAGAAGTTCTTCTGATAATTCAATCATGGTTTCCTCCACATTTTCACTAATTATTTTTAAAAAAGGTGAATAACCCTATCAGGCTGTCGCTGTGTTCATTGAACATCCCAACCGTTGTTGGTACGCTTTCATCTGTTTAATTAATAAACTGAACACCGTTTTTTTTAAGCCTTCGTTCATTATATCTTTTATTCCCCAATAAATAAAGAATGAAGCGAAAAACTCCATAAAATGACAGTTTTTTTCGTTCCATTCTTTTATTCTTTTAATAATCTTTTAATTTTTCCCGATAATTCCCGGTTTTCGGCAGTTCTTTTCATAATCGACTCGGCAATCACCAAATCTTCCGGGGTAGTAATTTTGATATTGGCATAGTCGCCAGTCACAATTTTAACTGGAACATTTAACCGTTCCACCAAAAAGGCGTCATCGGTTCCTTCGATCCCCAGTTCATGCGCATTTTGGTGTGCCTTTTTTAACAGCTCATAAGTAAAGGTCTGGGGCGTTTGAATCTCCACCAGATAATTGCGATCCGGGGTCTGTTCCACAAAACCGGCCTTATTAATTATTTTGATGGTATTTTTGGCCGGCACCCCCACCACCGTTGCCCGATGGCTAATAGTCTCTGCAATACTTTTTAAAATCACCGACTCTTGAATCAGCGGTCTCGCCCCATCGTGAACCATCACAATCTGAGTATTGGACATTACCGCTGCTAAACCGTTATAAACCGACTGCTGCCGGGTTTCCCCGCCACTCACCAATTTTATCTTAGTATAGGGAAAGCTGCTCAGCACCTGCTCCTGACACAGTTCAAATTCATCCGGATTGATCACCAGAATAATTTCTGAAATCAATGGACATCGCTCAAACACATCCAGCGTATGCGCCAGTATTGGTTTCCCCATTAATGTCAGATACTGTTTGCTGATGGCTGCGTTCATCCGGCGACCTAATCCAGCAGCCGGGATAATCACACTGGTTAGCGTTTTTTCCATGTTTGCCACCTCATCTTTATTTCATCGCATTGAGAATCCGATTGAGAACCTGCGCCACTTTTTGATTGTCGGTTTTTAAAATGATTTCCCGCTGATCCGGCATATCAATCTGAGCTGTTAAGATAATTTCCAACTTGGGCTCAAATGAATACTCGGTGATCAGATCAGGCCATTCCAGCAGCAGGGTACAGCCCTGAGTCAGATAATCTTCAAAACCCATTTCGTAGAGTTCATCCGGATCCTGAAGACGGTATAAGTCAAAATGAAAAATCTTCGGTGGATTGCCGTATTCATTGACAATGGTATAGGTGGGGCTGGTGACCTCATCCTCCAAGCCCATCCCGGCCACAAAGCCTTTGGAGAACAACGTTTTGCCAGCCCCCATTTCACCTTTTAAAAAAATAACCAGGGGGAAGTCAATCGCTTCCCCCAGATGGTGTCCAAAATCAAAGGTTTCCCGACTTGATTTTGTAATGATTCTTTTTTCCTGCATGTTTTAGTTAACCTTTTCTTTGGATTCAGTTTTTTCTGTGGATCCGTCACTGAAATCAATGACTTCTTCATCATTGTTATCATCGACGATTTCATAATCCACTTCAACCACGTCCTGATCATCGATGCGTTTGTTCCCCGGCAATACCACCGCCAGCACAATATAGATACCAATACTGAGTATGCCCGGTAAAAATCTCAACACAAAAGGCAATATAAACAACCCTCTAAAGACCCAGGGGGAAATATTGCAGTATTCCCCAAGACCGGCACAAACGCCGGCCAGGATGGCTCTTTTTTTACTTTTCATTAACTGTTTTTTCATTATTCTTCCGATCTTAACCTTCTCTTATTTTTGCCGATAACTGGCCATAAACCGTTCCAGACGATCCATCGTTTCAATCAGATCTTCCGGATGGGGTAAAAAGACAATTCTGAAATGATCGGGGTTGGGCCAGTTAAAACCGCTCCCCTGAACCATCAGGACATGTTCTTCTCTAAGGAAATCCAAGGCGAACTGGACATCGCTGGTGATATTAAACATTTCTGTATCGATTTTAGGAAATACATAAAACCCGGCTTTGGGAACAACACAGGACAAGCCTGGAATGGCGTTCACCCGTTCACAAACAATCCGTCGCTGTTCGTAAAGACGTCCGCCCGGTTTAAGCAGATCATTGATGCTCTGGTAGCCACCTAAAGAGGTCTGAATTGCATGCTGTCCAGGAACATTGGAACACATCCGCATATTGGAAAGCATTTTGATGCCTTCAATATAATCCTTGGCCCCTTCTTTATTGCCGGTTAAAATCATCCAGCCAACCCGATAGCCGGGAATCCGGTGGGATTTTGACAAGCCATTCAGGGTCACCACCAGCACATCTTCGGTGAGGGTTGCCATGGGAGTATGGACATAGTCATCATAAAGAATCCGGTCATAGATTTCATCAGCGAAAATAATCAGATCATTATCAACAGCCAGTTTGATAATCCCTTCCAAAATTTCTTTTGGGTAAAGAGCGCCGGTGGGGTTATTAGGATTAATCACCACGATCCCCTTTGTGTTAGGGGTAATCTTGCTGGCAATGTCTTCCAAACTTGGGTTCCATTCGTCTTCTTCATCACAGGTGTAATAAACCGCTGTTCCACCGGACAAATTGACAGCAGCCGACCACAATGGGTAGTCGGGACATGGCACTAATATTTCATCGCCATTATCTAAAAGGGCTTGCATACAGAACAAAATCAGCTCGCTGACCCCATTGCCAAGGAAAACATCGTCTACCTTCAGATCCATCAGTCCTTTGGTCTGATAATGCTGAACCACCGCTTTCCGAGCTGAAAAAATCCCCTGGGAATTACAATAGCCTTCAGCAGCAACCATATTATATTTGATATCCTGGACAATCTCATCCGGAGCCATTAAATTAAAGGGGGCGGTATTCCCAGTATTGAGCATAATTATATCAATGCCATCGCGTTCCATGCGGTCCGCCTCGTCAACCACCGGTCCTCTAATATCATAACAAACGTTGTCCAACTTCTTCGACTTCTTCACAGCTTTCATCACTACACTCAACTCCTTTAATATTAAATTTTAGATAAGATTCAGGTTGGCTGTAAACTACCGTACCGACCAATTGTTAATCTGTTGTACCCAAAGGGCAGACCCTATGCTGCAAGATCGGACAGGCTATCGCCGTGTCCGCCTTGATGCATACAACATGATGTAACAATTGTCGGTACTACTTTTTTATTGTCTACAGACTCAGCATTACTCCAATGTATGGTCCTTTTTCATTTTTTCAATGATGTTGCGGTAGCCCTTACCGTGTTTTAAACAGCGGTTGACCCGACTGATGGTAGCCGAGCTGGCGCCAGTTTGTTTTTCAACATCAATGAAGGTTTTCCCCTGGGACAACAAATAGGCAATTTCAAAACGATGCGCCAAATCTTCAATTTCTTTGATGGTACATAGGTCTTCGAGCAACAGATTACAATCCTCTTCGGTTTCAAGGGCTAATATCGCCTGGGCCAGGACTTTTCTCTTTTCATTTGCTTCCATGGAGAATCCTCATTCATTTCTTAATCTTTCATATTGTCTGATAAAAGAAATTTTCTTCCTAAAAAATTTTATCCATTGACACTTAATCTTATCTTTAGTGTATAATATGTTATCATAACACATTCATCTAAAGAAATAAATTGAAAGGTTGAACTTTATGAAATTATATAATACCCTATCCCAGCAGAAAGAAACCTTCGTCCCCATCGAAGCCAGAAAGGTTCGCATGTATTCCTGTGGACCCACCGTTTACAACTATTTTCACATCGGCAACGCCCGTCCCTTCATCGTCTTTGACGTGCTGCGCCGGTTTTTAGAATATACCGGTTATGAGGTAACCTTTATTCAGAATTTCACCGATGTTGATGACAAAATCATCAACCGCAGTCATGAAGAGGGGATTGCCCCCAGCGAGGTTTCCGAAAAATACATTCAGGAATACTTTACCGATGCCGATGGTCTGGGGATTAAACGGGCCAATGCCCACCCTAAGGTTAGTGAACACATGCCCGAAATCATTGCGATGATTAAAACCCTGGAAGAAAAAGGCCTGGCTTATAATGTGGACGGAAATGTCTACTACCGGGTCGATGAGTTTGAAGAGTATGGTAAGCTGTCCAAGCAATCCATTGACGACCTGCGCTCCGGTGCCCGAATCGATGTAAACGACGAAAAACAAAGTCCTCTGGATTTTGCTCTCTGGAAAAAGAAAAAAGAAGGCGAACCCTACTGGGAAAGCCCCTGGGGTCAAGGCCGTCCAGGCTGGCACATTGAATGTTCCGCGATGTCCAAAAAACATCTGGGCGAAACCATTGATATTCATGGCGGTGGTCAGGATCTGATCTTCCCCCACCACGAAAATGAAATTGCTCAATCCGAAGGCTCCTGCGGCAAACCCTTTGCCAACTATTGGGTACACAACGGTTATATTAACATCGACAACGAAAAAATGTCCAAATCCAAGGGCAATTTCTTTACCGTCCGGGATATTGCCAAAAAATTTGACCTGGAAGTGGTGCGGATGTTCTTATTGATGGCCCACTACCGCAGCCCGGTAAACTTCAGCGAACCGCTGCTGCAACAGGCCGCTACTGCCCTGGAACGTCTCTATACTGCCAAATTCCAGATGAGTTTTCTGTTGGAAAATGCCACTGTTGAAGTGGCCACCGCGACAGAAACTCAATGGATGGATTCACTGGCTAAATATAAAAAAGATTTTGTGGCTGCCATGGAAGATGATATCAATACCGCTGACGCCATTGCCGTTATTTTCGAACTGGTTCGTGATCTTAACTCCAACCTGGACGCCACTTCATCCAAACCGGCGATTATCGCCGGGCAGGCGCTATTTACTGAGCTGACCAATGTATTAGGGCTGGCCGTTAAAGAAAAAGAAACCAATCTGGACGAAGCCGTGGAAGATTTGATTACCCAGCGGCAAGCGGCAAGAAAAGCCAAGGATTTTAAACGGGCTGATGAAATCAGAGACGAATTGCTGGCCATGGGCATTGTATTGGAGGATACCCGGGAAGGTGTTAAATGGAAAAAAGCCTGACCTCCGTACCAACTCCAGAAAGCGCTGAAAATCTGAAAATTATTACCGACACCATCCAAAAAAGCTACACTGTTGAACAGGCGGGGGCCATGAATCCGTTGGCCCTGGCTTATATCGGGGATGGCATCTATTCCGACCAGATCCGCAAATACTTATTGGGCTGTGGTCATCAGAATGTCAATTTCATGACCAAAGCCTCCATCACTTACGTCCGCGCCAGCGCCCAGGCCCAAATCGTCCGGGTGCTCCTGCCGGAGCTTTCCGAGACTGAAGAACGGATGGTCAAGCGGGGGCGAAACACCGCCTCCCAGGTTCCCAAAAACGCCAATCCTTCGGATTACCGCTATGCTACCGGGTTTGAGACCCTGATTGGTTATCTCTTTCTCTGTGGTGAGACGGCCCGGATGAATGAGCTGATCGTTAAAAGCATTGATATTATTAATCAGCTGGTGCCCGTAAAATAGAAAAGTTCAAATAAAAAAAATCCTGCAAAAGATTCACTCTTTTGCAGGATTTTTATTTCTTAAACTTGTACTGCCACCGGGACTGCTTCCCAGTTATCAAAAATAGTTGTCTTAAATTTACGGTACATCCATAGCTCATAAGCCAGACAGAAAAATTCTGAAATGATAAAGCCATACCAGACCAGATTAAGTCCGCCCATTTGGGCCAGTACAAACGACACTGGCAGTAGCACAATCATCTGTCTGATAAAAGATGCCACCATGCTCACATAAGCTTTGCCGATGGCCTGAAAACTGACACTGATCATAATTGATACCCCGGCAACCGGAAAGGCCAAACTAATGGCTCTGAGACAGTGAATTCCAATCTCCATCATTTCTGGCGAAGGGTTAAAGGCCATCATAATCTGGACTGGGAAAATCCAGAACAGAACCGTCCCCAGGCACATAAATGCCAATGCCGCCGTGACAGCTACTTTAAGGGTTTCATAAAACCGAGCCTGATTTTTGGCACCAAAGTTGAAACCGAAGATCGGCATGGCGCCTTGTCCTAAACCAAATATTGGCATAAAGATAAAGGACTGAACCTTGAAATACACCCCAAACACCGCCACTGCCGACATCCCGAAGCCAGCCAGAATCAGGTTATAGCCGGTGATCATTAATGAACCCAGGCCCTGCATAATGGCTGCCGGTAAGCCGACTTTGACAATATCTTTAACAATGGCACTTTCATAATGAAAGGTTTGATAATCCAATTTGAGATAATTGTGTTTTCCTTTGAAAACAACCAACAGCATATAAATCATCCCCAGCATTTGCCCGGCCACCGTTGCAATAGCTGAACCTGCCACGCCCAAGGCCGGAAAGCCGATTAGACCAAACACCAGAATCGGATTGAGAATGATGTTTGAAACAGCACCAATAATTTGACCAATCATCGGCTTAACCATTTCACCGCTGCCCTGAAGGGTGGCAAAAGCTGCCTGGGTAATAATGCTTCCGAATGCAAAGATGGTTACAATCAAGAGATAAATGCGTCCCTCTGAAATAATCAGGGCATTATCGGTGAATAGTCTGATAAATGGTTCTGAGATAAAGTAACCCATTATTGCCAGCGCAATGGACAAAATAATCGATATAATAAATCCATGTTCAGCGACGTTAGCCGCTTCACTTTTTTTATTTTCGCCCAAACGTCGGGAGATGGCCGAGTTGATTCCCACGCCCATTCCCACAAAACAGGAAATAATTAAAATTTGAATCGGAAAGGCCAGCGAAACCGCTGTTAATGCTTCTTCGCCGACCTGGGCGACAAAGATACTGTCGACCACATTATACATGGCTTGAATCATCATCGAAATGATGGCGGGCAATGACATTGAGAAGAGTAGCTTGGGAATCGGAACCGCTCCCAGTTTACTGCCTTTTTTTACTTTTGTGTCTTTCATCTAGTTGAAGGCACCTCCTTTTACTTTTACAATAACAAGCCGTTAAATGGCTTTGTGCCGCAGAAAAACCTGGATCAAGGACAAGATCAGCCTTACACCCAGGTTTTATTCATGTTCTTGTTATTTTTTCTTTTTAGAAATTTCGACTTTTACTTTTCGTTCTTTAATGATTTTGCCGTTTAATTTCTTTTCAACTTTTTTAGCCTGTTCTTCATCCACATCAACAAAGGTAAATTTGTCGTACATGTCAATGTTTCCCACAGCTGAAGATGGAATGCCGCATTCGCCGCAGATTGCGCCTAGGATATCACGTTTTTGAGCATGATCCTTTTCGCCAACACTGATGAAAAGACGTTTGGTTTTTTCCGGACCGGCTCTTCTGGAACCACCGTCTCTGGATCCGCCATCCCGACGACCCCGACCGTCTCGGTTATCACGACCGTCGCGGCGTGGCGCTGAATCGGTTCGTCTCGGACGTCGTTCCACGGTGTTCAGATCTTCGGCTTCAGAAAGCGGCAGTTGCGCCTGCAGTAGTACCGCTGCAATGGTTTCGGCGGTATAGCCTTTTTCAACCAGTTCGTCAATGATTTTTACGTAGGTATCTAAGGTTCCCTTTTCAGATCCCTTATCAGCACGAATTTTAAATCGTTCATGAAAGTGGGCAATCTTGATATCATTGATAACTTCACTGGTTGGGATTAAATCCCGTTCGATACTTTTCTTCGTATAATCGGTGATCTTCTTTAATCTGAATTGATCTCTGGATCGCGCCAGTGTCAGGGAGATTCCGCTTTTCCCTGCTCGGCCGGTTCGACCAATCCGATGGACATAATATTCTTCATTATCTGGCACATCGTAGTTAAACACGATATCCACGTCATCCACGTCAATCCCTCGGGCTGCTACATCGGTAGCTACCAGAATATTCAGTTTACCGCGGCTGAAATCTTTTAAAACCGCCATTCGGGACATCTGACGCATGTCGCCATGGATTTTATCCACTGAGTAACCCAGCTTTTTAAGATCATCGGTGATCTCATCCACATATTTTTTGGTGTTACAGAAAATAAGTGATCGTTGGGGTTTGTAAACATCCAGCAATCGGGTTAACGCTTCGAACTTGTGGTGATCGCTGATGTTAAAATATTTTTGTTCGATGCTGGTTGCCACCATATTTTTAGGTGAAATTTCAACCAGGACCGGATTTTTCTGGTAGGTTTCGGCGATTTTTAAAATCGGTTTCGGCATGGTTGCTGAGAATAGCACGGTTTGAATTTCATGAGCAATTTCGTCAAGAATTAACTCGATATCCTCTCGGAATCCCATGTTTAACATTTCATCGGCTTCATCCAAGACCACCATGGCAACATCATTTAATTTCAATGTTTTTCGTCGCATATGGTCCATCACGCGGCCGGGCGTGCCGACAACAATCTGAACTCCGGATTTAAGATCTCTGATTTGGCCTTCAATCGAAGCCCCGCCAAAGATTGGTAAAACTTTTACGCCTTTAAAATATTTGATTACTTTTCTAAATTCGTCTGAGACCTGTACTGCCAACTCTCGGGTTGGGCATAGAACTAAAACTTGTACTTTCTTTATGGAAGGGTCAAGCTTCGTAATGGCTGGAATAGCAAACGCAACAGTCTTTCCTGTTCCTGTTTGTGATTTTCCAATGAGGTCTCCTCCCATCATCAATTGTGGTATCGCTTGCTCCTGGATTTCGGTCATTTCTACAAAGCCCATTTCTTCGATGCCTTGTAGCAGTTGTTCATTAATTTCTAATTCTGTAAATTTCATTTAGTATCCTTTCTCGAATATATAACACCTAATTTTAAACCAACTTAACAAATAAAGCAAGTTTTATTTAATTGTTATTAAGAAATAATGCTTATAATTCACGTAAACTTTTAATAATTTCCGGTTTGGCACCTTTACATAAATTTTATAGTCAAGTTATGGTCACATGGTGTATAATCTGCTTATAAACATATCATGTGTTTATCTTATTTCATTCATGATTAAAATTATGAATACCTTTGGAGGTAACACCATGTCTACTTTTGGAACCCGATTAAAACGACTGCGAATTAACAAGGATATGACCCAGCAAGATTTTGCTGAGCATTTTGATTTAAACAAAAGCTCCATTTCCAAATATGAGAAGGATAAAAACCTTCCTGAAAACCAGTTGCTTGTTGAAATTGCTGATTATTTTGATGTCTCGGTTGACTATCTGCTCTGTCGGACTGACAACGCGACATCCCTGAATGATGCAAAACTCAAATCTGAGGGCTCATTAAACTCTGCAGAACAACTGGTCAAACCATTGGAAATGAAAGACCTTCTGGGACTTTTCGGTTATGCCATGGCCAGTGATGAAGGAAAAAAAGAAATTTTGGATTTCATTAATTTTAAACATGAAGTCCTGATTCAACACTACTCTAAAAAAGAATAGTTGTCAAAAGAAGCTGTCTGCGGACAGCTTCTTTTTTATGTCAGCAAGAAGTTACCGTACCGATCAATTGTTAATCTGTTGTATGCGCACAATTCGTACAGTTGCGAGATCAGTAAAGAGTAAATAATCAAATTTCTTGTCCGCAACTGTTCGCCTTGAGGCACAGGGTCTACCCTTTGGGTACAACATGATATAACAATTGTCAGTACTGGGTATGTATTTGCAACCACTTATAAGCTATTTTTGATTGCTCTTTTTCATCATTTTTTGAAGATTTTTTAGCTGAGCGGTTCCATCTTGTCCAGGCTCTTAAGCCATTGGGTGGCATGGGCGTCGGAGGGCATGCGCCAGTCGCCTCGAGGGGAAAAGGATACCGAGCCAACCTTTGGTCCGTCGGGCAGACAGTTGCGTTTAAACTGCTGGCTGAAGAAACGGTGGTAAAAGCTTTTCAGCCATTTAAAGATCACCGGTTTTTCATAGACGCCGTCAAAGGCCTTGCAGGCCAGAAAATATACTTTTTCCGGTGAAAAACCGTGACGCACCATCTGATACATAAAGAAATCGTGGAGTTCGTAAGGACCGACGGTTTCTTCTGTTTTTTGGGCAATTTTGCCATCGGCGTCCGGGGGCAGCAGTTCTGGGGAAACCGGCGTGTCCAGAACATCATAGAGAATTTTCTGGATGTCTTCCTCTGGGGAATGATCGGCTACCCACTCTACCAGATAACGAATCAGCGTTTTGGGGACACTGCAATTAACACTGTACATTGACATATGGTCACCATTATAGGTAGCCCAGCCCAGCGCCAATTCGGAAAGATCCCCGGTCCCAATGACAATGCCACCCAGTTTGTTGGAAAGATCCATCAGGATCTGGGTCCGTTCCCGGGCCTGGGAGTTTTCATAGGTGACGTTGTGGAGATCCATGGGGTGATCAATGTCTTTAAAGTGGGCGGTACAGGCTTCGACGATGGAAATCTCATGAAAGGTCGCACCCAGACCATTAATCAGGGCAACGGCATTATCATAGGTGCGGTCGGTGGTGCCAAAGCCGGGCATGGTGACGGCGTGGATTTTCTCCCGGGGGATATTAAAGCGGTCGCAGACACTGACGCAAACCAGCAGTGCCATAGTGGAGTCAAGGCCCCCGGAGATTCCCACGACCATCGGCGCATTGCCGATATGAGCAAGGCGGCTGGCCAAACCAATGGTTTGAATATTAAAAATTTCTTCACACCGTTCACTACGGCGATTGGGATCTCCCGGCACAAAGGGCTGGGGATTGACATCGCGGTCAAAATCATTGGTTCCCGGAGTTTCAAACTTAATTATTTGGTATGATCGGTCTTTCAGTAGATGGACGGAATCTCCGAAACCATGCTGCATTTGCCGATCATGATTAAGCGATTCCACATCAATATCAGTGATCAGCAGTTCATTACCCAGGTTAAACTTGGGCAGTTCCTTAAGCAGTATTCCTCGTTCGCAGATGATCGCATTGCCGCCAAACACCAGATCACTGGTGGATTCGCCAAATCCCGCCGAGGCGTATAAGTAAGCCGCATTGCAGCGACCGGATTGGGATCGGATCAGTTCTCGGCGGTAATCGCTTTTCCCCACCACCTCGTTACTGGCTGAGGGGTTTAAGATCACCGTTGCTCCGGCCAGGGCATGAAAACTGCCTGGTGAAATGGGCACCCATAAATCTTCGCAGATCTCGATGCCCACCACCAATTCTTCCCGATGGACATGCTGAAAAAGCAAATCGGTTCCGATTGGAACGGTTTGCGAACAAATTGTAATTTCGGTTTGATTCAGTGATTTTGATGAAGCAAACCAACGCTTTTCATAGAATTCCTGATGGTTGGGAATATAGGTTTTGGGGACGATCCCCAGTATTTTTCCGTCATTGACTGCTACTGCACAATTATATAAGCTCCCACTGATTGCCAGCGGAAGCCCCACCACCATCAGCATTTTTTTACCATCCGACCATTGACACAAACTATCCAAAGCTTTTACGGCATTTTTCTGAAGCTCCCGTTGAAAAAACAGATCACCGCAGGTATACCCGGTGATTCCCAATTCAGGAAACAATAACACCTCGACGCCCTGATCCCATGCGTTGCCTGCCAAAGCGATGGTTTCACCGATGTTATATTGACAATCAGCCAGTTTGAGTTTAGGAACAGCGCAGGCCGTTCGAAAAAATCCATATTTATGCATCTATTTCACCTTACATCTTTTTATTTTTCAGTTTAATTTGATCGATGTGTTTTATTATATCCCCATTTAGGATTCATGACAATCTTATTTTATTTTCCACAGCCTGTGTTCAACCTTGATTTTCTTATACACAATTCACCTGTGTGTTGTTTTCCCATTACATTGGCGCTATTGTGGGTTTCCTTATTCTGTTAACAGGGTTATCCACATTGTCCACAGGGAAAACCGATGTTCTCCACAGTTTTATACAAATTTTATCCACAGTTTTTAAGTTATCCACAGTTTTCCTGTTGGTATATCTTGTGTATTTACCCATAAAAAAAATCAAGATCTAGGATCTCGATTTTTTTAGCGACTATTTTTTTGCTGCTAAAGCGGCTTTTACAAAGCTCTGGAACAATGGATGTGGTTTATTTGGACGGGATTTGAACTCGGGATGGGCCTGAGTAGCCACAAACCAGGGGTGGTCTTTAATTTCAATCATTTCAACAAGTACCCGGTCAGGTGACATTCCTGAGAAAACCAGACCTTTTTCTTCAAGTTGTGGAATAAAATCATCATTGACTTCATAACGATGACGATGACGTTCGCTGATATTTTTCTCACCATAGGCTTCCATGGCTTTGGAACCTTCCTGCAATTCACAGGGATATAAACCCAAACGCATGGTTCCACCCATATCGATGATTTTTTTCTGTTCTTCCATCAGGTTAATCACTGGGTAAGGGGTCTCTGGATCCAGCTCAATGCTGTGGGCACCGGCAAGTCCGGCTACGTTTCTGGCAAACTCGATCACCGCCAGCTGCAGCCCCAGACATAGACCTAAGAAAGGAATCTTATTTTCCCGGGCATATTGAATGGCATGGATTTTTCCTTCCACGCCCCGGTGGCCAAAGCCCCCTGGAACCAGGATGCCATCTAAATCTTTAAGCATCCGATCAACATTTTCCTCGTTGATATCTTCAGAGTGAATCCATTTGATCGCAACCTCGGAGTTATTGCCGATTCCCCCATGACGTAATGCTTCGGCTACGGAAAGGTAGGCATCGTGAAGTTCCACGTATTTTCCAACTAAACCGATGGTCACCTTGTTTTCCAGACTTTTGGCTTTTTTAACCAGGTCTTTCCATTCAGTTAAATCCGGTGCGGCGCATTCGATATGCAGCTTATCGCAAACCAGTTCCGCCAGACCTTCTTTTTCCAGCATTAATGGCACTTCATAAAGTTCAGCGGCATCCATATTAACAACGACTGCTTTTTTATCGACATTACAGAACAGCGAAATTTTTCCTTTTAAGCTGTCATCCACTTCTTTTTCGGAGCGAAGCACGATGATATCTGGTTGAATCCCAATGCTGCGCAGCTCTTTAACGGAATGCTGGGTTGGCTTGGTTTTCAGTTCCCCGGCTTTGCCCAGGTAGGGCAGCAGGGTAACATGAATGTATAAAACATTTTCAGCGCCCAAATCGCCCTTGAACTGACGAATCGCTTCCAGATAAGGTAAGCTTTCAATATCGCCAACGGTTCCGCCGATTTCAGTAATAACCACATCGGGATGGCTATACTCGGTGACCCGCAGGATGCCGTCTTTTATTTCGTCAGTGATATGCGGAATAACCTGAACGGTTCCGCCCAGGTAATCGCCCCGACGTTCCTTTGAAATAACATTCCAATATACCTTTCCGGTCGTGACATTACTGAACTTGGATAAATTTTCATCGGTAAATCGTTCGTAGTGACCCAGGTCCAAATCGGTTTCGGCGCCATCATCGGTCACAAAAACTTCACCATGCTGATAGGGACTCATGGTTCCGGGATCAAAGTTCAAATAGGGATCAAATTTCTGGATCGACACCTTCAGCCCTCTGGACTTAAGCAACCGACCCAATGAAGCACTTGTGATGCCCTTTCCTAAAGAAGATACCACACCACCAGTGACAAAAATATACTTTGTTTGCATTAATTTACAGGCTCCTTTTTCTTTTACATTTTCTTGATTATTCCAACAAAAAAATCACTGCAAAAAATGAGTTTTTTTTTTGCAGTGATGCAATTAACAATACTATTCTATTTTAACGGTTTTTAAAAAAAATACAATAAGAATTTTGTTTTTAATATCAATTTTTTAATAATACCATTTTTTTCTTAAAGAATAAAGAAAAAAACACAAATAAAATGACACAATGATCCTAAAATAACAAAAATGTGAAATAATTCGTGAAAACCGAAGCTCTTTCCAAAGTTTGGTTTCTTGATGGCATAAATCACCCCGCCGATGGTGTACATCACACCGCCGCCGACCAGGAGCATAAATCCCGGTAATGGCAGGGCCTGATAAAGGGGACCCAAAACAAAGAGGGCAAACCATCCCAGAAAAATATATAAGCCCGTTCCCAACCATCTGGGCATATTAATCCAGGCAACTTTTAAAATAATCCCAATCAGAGCCACGCCCCAAATAGCAATCATCATCACGACCCGCATGGTTCCAGTCAGACACAGCAGGCAAAACGGGGTATAGGTTCCGGCAATTAAAATAAAAATCATCGCGTGATCCAATTTTTTTAAGTGCAAGATCTTTTCTTTACTGCCCTGCGATGCATGATAGGTAAAGCTGGTGCCATACAAACAAATCAACCCAACGCCAAATGCCAGTACTGAGATTAAAGTCAGTGGTGTCACATTATCTTCAGCAATAATTAATATCAACATGGCAATGATGCCAAAGACGGATAAAACTGCGCCAATTAAATGCGTTAGGGCATTCATTGGTTCTCTAAACTGATTCATATTTTGTCCTTTCTGTTACTGAATAGTTCTTTCCTTTCACTATACCATACTTTTCTAAGTTCGTGCAACTAGGATTCTGCTTCGTTTCATCGCACAAAAAACACCCGTAAAATCAATGATTGACTAAACGGATGTTGAAGAAATCAAGTTTTAGCATTTATACTTTGCGAACCGCCACGCCCTCAAAATCATGATGAGTGGTAATCCGACCGAGAGGAATAATACAAAAGCCATCATCCCATTGCCCGGCGACGAGTTTTTCCAGCGGTGAAATACTGCCCTGATCCACCACCACTTCCAGGCCAATCAGTTCCCCAATATCATTCACCCGGGGAAGATGCTCAGCCAGATCGTAGGCGCCCGTATCAATGAGCATCAGATTTTTATAATTTTTGAACATAATATTCATGACTCGTCTGGCCCGGCTTTCACCATATTTTTCCAGGTTATGCTGGTATTCTTTATCAAGAGACTTTTCCCCTTTTAACCATCCCTGAGTTAAGAAATAGGTGGATGTCCGAATCCGTTCCAGGTTTTCCTTTTCACAAAGAAGGATATCAATACAATCCCCATATCGGGGAATGATTAGGGTCGCCTTCTCACTTTTTAAACCTAATAGTCCGTTTCCGCAATTGCCATAAGCAAACAACAGCTCATCATAACGATCTTCAGCTTTATCAATCTCCTCCTGGAGGGCATTTTTTAAGCGTTCCGGGGAGTCATGAAGCAGGTTGGACATCCAGACAACTTCCAATTCCACCCCCGTTTTTTGCATTGCCATTTCAACCTCATCCTTAATGGTTTCACATGCAATTAATAATCTCTTCATTAATTTTTACACCTTTTTTCTGTTAGCGCTTTCAAACGCATTATTGATAAACTATTTTTCTCTATTAATATCAGTATAACCAAGAATTCTTTATTTACAAGTAAGAATTCAGATAAAATTTCCCCTTGATAATTTTATCTGAATGCCCGACTTTATGTTATAATATCATCGTCAATTAATCTTAATATTAGGAGAAGAAAATGGATAAAAGTTTGTTCCGAAAAGAAACCCTGGCACGCCGCAAAGAAATTTATTGTGCCGACACCGATGCTAAAATTATCGAACAATTCCTGAATAGTGATCTTTATAAAAATGCCGACTGGATTATGGCTTATGTCAGCTTTGGTACCGAAATCTATACTCATGATTTTATTAAGCGCGCCTTAGCCGATGGCAAACACATTGTGGTTCCGATTTGTAATATTGAAGATCATACCGTTACCCTGTCTGAACTCATCAATTTCCCTGAAGATCTGGAAGAAGGCCATTATGGTATCTTAGAAGTTCGTGAAGAATGCATGCGAATTGTCGATCCGAAAAAGCTTGATCTGGTTATGGTTCCCGGCTGCGCCTTCTCGCCATCGGGACACCGCATGGGCTTTGGTGGCGGCTATTATGACCGCTTTCTGGAAACCATCAGTGACGACTGTATCACCGTCGCCCTGATTCGGGAAGACTTTATTTTCGAAAAGATCCCGATGGAAGAACACGACAAAAGTGTTCAGTTCATGGTTACCGAAAAATGTATCAATTGTTGTCCCATTCAGGAGGCCTAATTTAAAATGAACGTTACAGAAGCCATTAGCTACATTGAAGCAACCCATAAATTTGGCACCCGCTTAGGTTTAGAAAGCATGAGCCTGTTGCTGGACGCCATGGATAACCCCCAGGATAAACTCAAGTTTATTCACATTGCCGGCACCAATGGAAAAGGGTCCACCTCCACCATGATCGCCACCATTTTAAAAACCGCCGGATACAAAACCGGCTTGTTTACCTCCCCCTTTCTGGAAGCCTTTAACGAACGAATCCAGTTAAACAACGAACCCATCGACGATGAAAGCCTGGTTTCGGCTACTAGTTTTGTCAAAGAACGGATTGAAGTTCTGATGGCACAGGGCGAACCACATCCAACCGAGTTTGAGATGGTTACCGCTGTGGGTTTCCAATATTTTTATGAACAGCAGGTGGATTTTGTGGTGCTTGAAGTTGGTTTAGGCGGACGTCTTGATGCCACCAACATCATCAAAGATCCGCTGGCCGTTGCTATTATGAGTATCAGCAATGATCACACCGATTACCTGGGAAACACCCTGGCGGAAATCGCCTTTGAAAAAGCCTCGATCATCAAAGAAGGTTCCGATGTGGTTGTTTATCCCCAGGAACCGGAAGCTTTAAAGGTTATTCTTGATTTTGCGCAATCCAAAAATGCCAATGTGACCTTAGTTAACCCGGATGACATCTCGATCTTAAGCTACACCAGCAGCAATCAGACCCTTAAATATCTGGGTGATCATCTCTATCTTGATGGCTTTGAATTAAAGCTGCTGGGGAGTCATCAATCACTAAACTGCCTGACTGCTCTGGAAGTCATTGCGCTACTTAACCGCAAGGGTTATGAGATCAAATCAGCTCATATTAAAAAAGCTCTGGCGGCGGTTGTTTTTCCCGGACGCTTTGAAATCTTTCTGGAAAATCCAGTCGTCCTCATTGATGGAGCACACAACAGCAATGGCATTCAGGCCTTTGTTAAAAATATGAACCAGTATTTTCCCAACCGGACCATCAATTTATACTTTGGGATGCTGGAAGATAAGGATATTGAAGAATCGCTCTCCTATCTGGTGCCGATCGCCAATACCATCCACACCCTGACTCCCAATAGCGACCGGGCCTTACCCGCTGAAAAAATGGCCGAGCTCATTCGCACCACCTACGGAAAAAACGTGGACTTTTATGACACCATGGATGCCGCAGTGAAAAGCATCGATCTGACCAAAACCGATGAGGTTAATGTTTTTGTCGGCTCACTTTATATGATCGGCGAAGCCCGCACCCTGATCCGGAAAAACCTTTTAAACTAACTAACAATCGGTAATTGCAAAGTGCCATGAGCTTCGCTGCCCGGTTAGCGCTAATAATTTTTACACTGTTCGCCTACACGTTACAAAATTGTTTGTGCTAACCGACATCAAAGCAATTTCCGTTCGGTTCTTTTTAATTTCCAACGACATCTATAAAAAAAGCCAATGATTAATCACCTGTCTCTATTTAGACAAGGGCTTAATCATTGGCTTTTTTTATTGTTTATTGTTCCAGCGCACTAGTCAGCAGTCGGATCACGGTTTCTTTATCCGGTGCCCGAAAGAGCTCGTTTCTAATGGCAGTGGCGTGATGAAGACCCTTGGTATAAGCCGCCAGATGCTTGCGCATTTCTTTGAGCCCGGCGTCTTCATTTTTTAACAGTGCCAGCAGTTCAATATGTTTCAAGGCTACCTGAACCTTTTCTTCTGACAGCGGCTTTTCCAAAACTTCTCCGGTTTTTAAATAATGAATGATTTCCCGAAAAATAAAGGGATTGCCGATGGCCGCCCGGCCCACCATCAGGCCATCCACCCCAGTGGTTTCCAGGGCTTTTTTCGCTGCTTCACCGCTGTTGATATCCCCATTTAAGATTATCGGAATTCCGGCATTCTTCTTCACTTCAGCAATAATATCCCAATTGGCCTGGCCTGAATAATAGGCTTCCCGGGTTCTGCCATGGATGGTTAAGGCGGCTGCGCCAGCTTCCTCCACCCCTTCGGCAATTTCGCGAATATTAATGCTCGCATCATCCCAGCCGATTCTGGTTTTGACAATCAGCGGCTTTTCGGATGCTTTGGCCAGCGCCCGGACCACTGCAAAGAACAGTTCCGGCGTTTTTAAAAGCGCTGAGCCCTCACCATTTTTAGTGATTTTTGGCGCTGGACAGCCGGCATTAAAATCTAAAAAGGCATAGTCGGTGGCATTGATGTAATTGCTGACCACTTCCGCCAGAATATCCGGATCTGATCCAAACAGCTGGATCCCGGCCGGCGCTTCCGCTTTGCAGGTCAACATTAAATCGGCGGTCTTATGATCTTTATAATAAAGACCCTTGCCGCTGATCATTTCCGAAAAGACTACCCCGGCCCCAAATTCTTTAGCGATCAGTCGAAAGGGCAGATTGGTATACCCAGCCATGGGCCCCAAAAAAAGAGGGGTTTCAATTGAAACATCCCCTATTTTCAGCGATTTATTTTTTTGTATCCTTGTAAATTCTTTATTCATGGTTTGTCCTGGATTATCTGAAATTTTTGTCATGAATGATTTTTAACCCTTTCAGTGAAAGCTGAGGGTCATAGACATTGATTGTTTTGGTCTCCTGATAAAAGAGACGGCCATAACCACCGGTTGCTACCACCTTCATGTCTTTATAGCCGGTTTCCTTTTTGATCTGTTCAATAATGTATTCAACCTGACCAATATACCCATAAACCAAGCCGGCCTGCATACTGGTCACCGTGTCTTTGGCCAAAATTGACGCCGGTTTTTTAATTTCGATATTCGGTAGCTTCGCGGCATTTTTCCACAGCGCATCAATGGAAATCTGAATCCCCGGAGTCGTGACGGCTGCTGCAAAGGCACCCTCTTTGGTAACGTAATCGAAGGTCGTCGCCGTGCCAAAATCAGTGACAATCACCGGTCCGCCATAAATACTGTAGGCCGCCACGGCATCGACAATTCGATCCGCCCCGACTTCAGAAGGATCTGAAGTATTAATGGACATCCCCGTTTTGATTCCCGGCCCCACCACCATCGGCTCCACGCCGATGTATTTTTTTATCCCATTGGTAAGCGAGTACATAATGTTAGGCACCACTGAAGCAATAATGACGCTGTTAACCTCTTTTACCGAGATATCCGAATTCCTGAAAAAGGACTTAATTAAAACTCCATACTCGTCTGAAGTTCGTGGTGTTTTGGTGACAAATCGCCACGAATATGGGATCTCATCACCCTTAAGCACCGCCAGTTCGGTATTTGTATTTCCAACATCAATCCCTAAAATCATGTTTCCCCCTAAAGACTACTTTCTAACTTTTTTAAAACTTTCTCATTAAATCGATCTTTGTCAACAATAAAGCGCTGATGGATGGCTTCACCAATTTTTTCGACTGCATCCCAGGCATCGATATCAAAATTTAAGGCGCGTTTTTCGATCGATACTAAGGTCGCTTTGATCCGAATTTCCATTCCCACTGGTGAGGCCGCCATGTGCTTTAATTCGATAAAAGTTCCCACCGTGGTGCTTCCTTCCGGTTGGTTTGCTTCCACCGCTTCAAAGGCGATATTCTCCATCCAGGCCACCAGTCGCGGCGTTGCCAGTACTTCTTCGCCGCCGCTGCCTAAGGCTAATGCCGTATCTTCTTTATTAACAATGAACTTCTTTTCGAAGCTGGTTCCAATTTTTAGTTCTTCCATTTTTTTCCTCCAACTCTTAATTTTTCAATTTTATCCTATTTCTTTATTAATTATCTTAAAAAAAGCCGTTAAAATAACGGCTTTTTATTTATCCTATTTATTCAATTTCAGCTTCGATCTCAACTTCGACCACTTTTTCATCAGCCGGTTGTTCTTCAAACAAGGCTCTGAATTCCTCGCCGGTTACCGTCTTATCACGAAGTAATCGGGTGGCGATTTCTTCAAGCTTTTCCTGGTGCGTTTCAAGAATCGAGCAGGCGCGTTCAAAGGCATTTTCCACGATCGTTCGGATTTCCTTATCAATCACCGCAGCAACTTCTTCACTGTAGTTACGAGATCTTCCCAAATCCCGGCCCAGGAATACTTCACCGCTGTCGGGATGTCCAAAGGTCATCGGCCCGAGATGTTCGCTCATACCCCATTCTGTTACCATGCTTCTGGCAATATGGGTAGCTCGCTCAATATCGTTGCTGGCACCAGTACAGATATCATCCAGTGCTATTTTTTCAGCCGCCCGTCCACCGAGCAGACCACAAATATTTTCCAATAATTTGTTCTTGCTGATATGCTGACTATCATTATCTGGTAAAGACAAGGTGTAGCCTGCCGCCATTCCTCGAGGAATAATCGAGATTTCATGAACCGAGTCGCACAGGGGTAGTAAGTGCATAACAATCGCATGTCCGGCTTCATGATAAGCAGTGATGTGTAAATCATCTTCATTGACAACCTTGCTTTTCTTTTCAGGACCGGCGATAACCCGTTTAATCGCTTCTTCCAGTTCAATCATGGTAATCACTTTTCCATTATGTCGGGCGGTCAGCAACGCTGCTTCGTTCATCAAGTTTTCCAGATCTGCTCCGGTAAAACCTGGTGTTCCTTTGGCAATGGTTGCTAAATCCACGGTGGTATCCAATGGTTTATCTTTTTTGTGAACATTGAGAATTTCTTCCCGGCCTTTTACATCCGGTACGCCAACCGTAACCTGACGGTCAAATCGACCCGGTCTTAACAAGGCGGGATCGAGAATATCCGGACGGTTGGTGGCCGCAATAATGATAATGCCTTCATTGACACCAAAACCATCCATTTCAACCAATAACTGATTCAAGGTTTGTTCCCGTTCATCATGTCCGCCGCCCAGGCCTGCGCCTCGATGACGGCCTACTGCATCAATTTCATCAATGAAAATAATACAGGGGGCATTTTTCTTGGCATTTTCAAAAAGATCTCGAACTCGGGAAGCCCCGACCCCAACAAACATTTCAACAAAATCCGAACCACTGATGGTGAAAAATGGTACTGCTGCTTCTCCAGCAACTGCTCTTGCCAGTAACGTTTTCCCGGTTCCCGGAGGGCCTACTAATAAAATCCCCTTTGGTATTCGGGCGCCCAGTTTTCGATAACGATCCGGAGCTTTTAAAAAGTCAACGACCTCTTCCAGCTCTTCCTTTTCCTCATCGGCACCAGCCACGTTTTTAAAAGTTACTTTAGTTTCTCCCTCAACATGAAGCTTGGCCCGACTTTTTCCGAAGGACATCACTTTTCCGCCACCGCCGCCAGCCTGTTGGCTAAAGACTAGGAAAAACACCACCATTAATACGATCAACACCACCGATGGAATCAATGAAATCCACCAGGAATCCTGCTGCTTGGTAATGGTTACCTTCACATCATTCTGTAAAATATATGGTGTTACCTGTTCATCAATTACATATTGTGGTACCACAGCCTCAAATGCTTCGCCGCTTCGTAAAACGCCTTTTACATTCGAATTGTTTATTTCAATCTCTGCGACCTGATTATTGTTAAGCTCAGTGAGCAGTTCACTATAAACAATGGTTTTAACCTCTTCTTTCATGGGGTTTAAAAAGGTTACTGCGACAATAATGATTAATAGAATTACTAAATAAAACCCAATCATCTTAAGGTACTTATTCAAAAAACATCACTCCTCTCAATTTCCTATTTTTTCTTTTCATAGTCCAAATTATTCATATATTTCTCTTTTTAAAATGCCGATAAATGGCAGGTTCCGATATTTTTGATCATAATCCAAACCATAACCTACCACAAATTCATTCGGTATTTCAAAACCAATATAGTCTGCAACAACCCGTTGTTCCCGACGTTCCGGTTTATCGAGTAGCGAACATACCTTGACATCAGCTGCTCCCAGGCTTTCGAAACGGTTTAATAAATATTTCAGGGTATTTCCGGTATCGACAATATCTTCCACTAACAAAATGCTCCGACCTTTAACATCCATGGATAAGTCAGCCTCAAGCTCAATCACCCCAGAGCTTTGGGCTTTGGCACCATAGCTGGAGGCTTTTAAAAAATCAATTTCAATGGGAATTGGAATCTTTCTGATCAGATCGGCCATAAAAACCGAAGATCCTTTTAAAATACCGATTAAAATGGGGTATTTACCTCTGTAATCATTGGTAATCTTTTCTCCAAGCTCAGAGACACGCTTTTCCAATGCCTTTTCATCAACCAAAATTTCCTGAATATCGGCTATCACACTTTTCTCCTAACATAAGGTAAGTTACCCTAATTATATTTTTTGTATCATCATCTGCCAAGTAGCGCTGGTTTATGGCATAGCCCATGATCCACAATACCTCGGCATCGGTCACTAAAAGAGGGATTGCATCTCTTTGACTACGATCGATTTTTTTATCGATCAGATACTTTTTAATGGTTTTTTTTCCCGCTACACCGGTTGGATAAAAATAATCGCCGGACTGTCGGCTGCGCAAAACCAATATGCTCTTTATTTTATCATAATCAAAATATTTTTCACTATGATTTTCCAATTCTTTGGAAAAAAGATGCCTTTTTTTTCTAAATTCATCCTGGGTGACAAACTTTGTCTCGAATATCAATCGCTCTTTAGCAAAAATATAGGTTTTGCCTGGCAGTATCATCTTAGGGGCTATGCCCACACCCGTGATTTTATGTTTTTCTGTCACCATAATCCGGTCGTAACGCCGGATTATTTGGATATCATGCGGAAAGTGGATTTCCCATATCGTTTTATCGCTCTTTAGTAAACTATAAAAAGCAGTGATATGATTGTACTCAATTTCCTTTAAACTACCCTTAAATTTAAAAATAGACCGTCGCAATAATTCTTTCTGAACCACTGGTGCTTCGCTTAACCATGAATCGCGATCGATCAACACCATATTTGCTTTTGAGGTCAGGATGCGATCTTCAATCTGATCCACATACTTCTCAAAAAATGCTTCATATTCATTGGCAATTTTCGTAAATTCATTAAAATGGGCTTCTGCCCTGGGGTTGATTTCTAAAATCATCGGCATAATATCCAAACGAATCTTGTTTCTTGTATAGTCGCGCTGGAAATTCGTGGCATCGGTGCGAAACGCCAGATTATGTATTTCACAATAATCCAGAATTTCTTTTTTCTCCAGACAAAGAAACGGTCGGATGTATAAATTATCCCGGCTGGATTTAATCCCAGACACGCCCTTTACCCCGGTGCCGCGAATCAGCCGCATCAGCATCGTTTCAGCCTGATCATTGATGTGGTGACCCATGGCAATACGATTATACCCATGGGCCTCGGCCATGGTAATAAAAAAATCATACCGTTCTTTGCGGCCCGCTTCTTCCACGGAAATTTTTTCAGTTTGGGAAATTTCCTGAATATTTCGTTGTCTTGAAAAAAAAGGAATTCCCCGATCCGTACAAAAACTTCTGACAAAGTCTTCATCAGCATCGGCAGCTTCCCCCCGAAGTCCATGGTGGAGGTGAGCCACGCCAATTGAGATTTTAAAAGCTCCCGCATATTTGTCCAAAAAATACAATAAAGCCAGCGAATCTGCTCCACCGGATACGCCGATGAGAACATGATCGCCAGCCTCTAAAATTCTCTGTTCTTCAATATATTGAATTACTTTTTTCTCCATGGTTTCACCACTTCAATAAAATTCTCTGATCTAACTTATCCAAATTCATTAAATAAAAAATGGTGGTCGCAACAGGGCTCGAACCTGTGACCCCCTGCTTGTAAGGCAGGTGCTCTCCCAGCTGAGCTATGCGACCACGAAAAATTAAAACTGGTATTCAATTGTGATTTATACAATTTAAGTGGTGACCCCTAGGGGACTCGAACCCCTGTTACCGCCGTGAAAGGGCGGTGTCTTAACCGCTTGACCAAGGGGCCACAGATTGTATATTTTTTTATGGTAGCGGCGAACGGAGTCGAACCGCTGACACTACGGGTATGAACCGTATGCTCTAGCCAACTGAGCTACGCCGCCATGAAAAAGGATTTGTATATTTGGTTGCGGGAGCAGGATTTGAACCTACGACCTCCGGGTTATGAGCCCGACGAGCTACCAAGCTGCTCCATCCCGCGATGTGATTAATTGAGCAAAATTAAATTTAAAAAGTGGTGCCGAGGACCGGAATCGAACCGGTACGGTCGTTAGGACCGCAGGATTTTAAGTCCTGTGCGTCTGCCAGTTCCGCCACCCCGGCACTTTTTCGTCTGTCCCCTTGCTCGAGGGACAAGTGTTATTATACGCCCATCCATACCTAATGTCAAGCTTTTTAGAAAAATTATTTTTTTATTCGTTTTTCATGACAAAACGGCGGTACGCAGCCCCTTCAAGGTTATCATAATCACAGACGGTAAAAACAGTTTCGCCGGTTATTTTAAAAATATTTAAAAGTAAAAATGCCCCGGCCAGAATAATGTCAGCTCGTTTTGCTTCCAGACCCACAATATTTTGCCGTTCTTTGATGGTTTTACTGGCTAAACTGTCAATCATACGTTCCAGCTCGTCTTTTGTAATGGTGCTCTCATGAACCATCTCACTACAATAAGTCTTCAACTCCTGTTTAATCGTTGAAAGGCTGGTCGCCGTTCCACCAATGCCAATGAGTTTATATGGCTTTGACGGCAAAAATCCATTGGTTCTTTTTTCAAATTCAGCATAAATGTTTTCATTCATCCGTTCCAGCTCCTGAAAAGTTGGTGGATCGGTGAATAGATATTCTTCGGTACAGCGGACACAACCAAGATTAATACTCATCATTCGTTTTATTTCGTTGTCTTCGCCATAAATAAATTCGGTACTGCCGCCGCCTATATCAAAAATCAGAATTTTTTCCTCAAAACACTGAGATACGCCCACAAAACCCAACTCTGCTTCTGCTTCCCCGGAAATCACTTCGATTTCAAAGCCCAGCTTTTCTTTGACCGCATCAAGATAGGCCTCAGTATTGTCGGCATCGCGCATGGCACTGGTGCCAAACAAATAAAATTCTTCCACCTCATAATCGGCAGCGATATTTTTATATTCTTCCAGCGCTTCCATATTCCGTTTTTCCGCATCAGGGTGAAGATGCCCGGTTTGGTTAACCCCTTGTCCCATTCGGGTATAACGGACCGACTTGTTCACGCGAACCAGTTTCCCCTGATCATTTCTAAAAATCAGCATCCGGGTAGAATTGGTTCCGATATCAATCACTGCCAGATGGTGTTTTTTAACCTTCTCTTTGATTTCGTTATCATTGGGGGTAATTCCATCAAGTTCTCGATTTTTAAGATTGTTTTCACATTTATTGTCCAACTGTTTTCACATCGCTTTCTGCAGTATTATCCTGGTTCTCCACAATAACAATGGTTTCATTGGGATAATATAAGCCAAGATATTTACGGGCAAAGTTTTCCACATAATTCTTGCTGCCCATTTGTTTAACCTGTTCATCCAATTGGTTGCTTCTGATTTTCTCATTTTCAATTTGCTGGGCGATTTGAATCTTCTGCTGATCCAATTCATATATTTTTATGGCATTGGTTAAATAAATATAGGCAGTAAACAAGAGCGTTGCTACAATTGCCAAGGCAATCAGCATCCGACGTTTGATTAAACGTTTTGTTTTTTCATTCATCATCTTTCTTCATTTCCGGTGGCACCGTTTTTATAATTCCCGATACATGTCTCCTGCTTTGTCTTTGGGAGCATGTTCCAGTAATTCCAGAACTTCCACCTTTTGTTCTCCATCGCCATAACGAATGGTAATGATATCCCCCGGTTTCACCTGATCTCCCGGTTTTACCACCTTGTCGTTAATCGAAACCCGACCCCCATCACAGGCGTCTTTCCCTACAGATCGACGTTTAATAATTCTGGCGTTTTTTAAAAATTTATCGATTCTCATGTATTCCTCGTTAATTCTAAATCAAAAAGCTTAAAGTAAAACCCTATGTGGCGACTTTGGACAACGCGATAACGCAGTACCGACAATTGTTATATCGTGTTGTACCCAAAGGGCAGACCCTGTGCCTCAAGGCGAACAGGCGTTAGCCTGTACGACTTGCGCGCATACAACTGATTAACAATTGGTCGGTACGGCAACTCATATCTTGCCCTGTTTAATCAGCTCCAGATAAAACAAAAAGCCAGAGCATTGCCCCGGCTTCTGTAACGTTACTTACTTATTTACTTCATCCTTAAAGCCTTTGCCTGCTTTAAAGCCAGGGGCTTTAGAGGCTGCTATTTCGATGGGCTCTTTTGTTCGTGGGTTAAGACCTGTACGTGCTGCACGTTCTCTAACCTCAAAGGTTCCAAAACCTACCAATGACACCTTGTCTCCATTTTTCAAGGTATCTACCACAGTGTCTAAAAAAGCACCTAATGCCTTTTCTGAATCTTTTTTTGATAAACCCGACTTTTCTGCCATTTGGGCAATTAATTCTGATTTGTTCATTTTTTCCTCCATCTGATAGTTTCCAGTATTCTATGTGTAATATTATAAGCGTGTTCACCTGCAAATTACAAGTTTTTTTTGCTTTTTTCGTTTTTTTCCACTATTAAAGCCCTTTTGCCCGGTTCCAAACCTCATCTAATTGATCAAAAGTATAGTCATTTAAAGATTTTTTCTCTTGACTGGCAACTTTTTCCATTTTTTCAAACCGGCCAATGAATTTTTCTGTTGCCTTTCTTAATACCATTTCTGGCTGAAGCTTCAGCAGTCGGGATACATTAACCACTGAAAAAAGTAAATCGCCCAACTCTTCGGCAATTTTTTCCGGGTTATTTTCATCAAGTGCTTCTCTGAGTTCCAGGGTTTCCTCATCGATTTTTTCCAAGGCTGCCTGTGGCTCCTGCCAGTCAAAGCCGACTTTGGCAGCTTTTTTCTGGACCTTGTAGGCCTCCATTAAAGCAGGCAGCGCTCGGGGTAATTTTTTCATCTCGGCCGCCAGTCCCGGGTTTTCAACCGCTTCTCCCGATTCGCCTTTTTCCAGCCGCTTAATGGCGTCCCAATTAGTTTCCACTTCATCCGGATTAAAGCTGGCCTTATCAATAAAAACATGAGGATGCCGTCTGATCATTTTTTCATTAATCCCGCCAATCACCTGGTTTATGTTGAAGCGGCCAGCCTCACTGGCAATTTCGGCATGAAAGACAATCTGAAATAAAACATCGCCTAATTCTTCAGCCAGGTTTTCCCAATCTTCGTTGTCAATGGCATCCAAAACCTCATAGCTCTCTTCCAACAGATAATTTCGCAAGCTTTCATGGGTTTGCGCCTGATCCCAAGAACAACCACCTTCGGCTCGCAGGGTTCTCATCATCTCAATGGTTCCCTGAAATCCCTGGTAAGCGCCATTTTCAGCAGGAATATAAAGACTGGTCAGATGATTGATGGCATCGATTCGATCCAACTCATAGAGGCAGATTTCCATTGACATTTCTTCATTGGGAATACCTGAATTGATCAGCAGAATCACGGTTTTTTCAGGATCATAAATTTCCATTAATTGCAATTTCAGCTCCGACGCCATATGTTGATCATACACCTGAGTGACCAAGACTCCCACCCGGGGATCCGGCGGGTTTTTGAAAACATCAAAAGCATCCATGATTTTAAGTCCATTGATTGGATCTTCTTCCAGGGTATTGAGGGTCACATCAACAAAGCTGACGCCCGGATAAATCCGATAGTTGATGCCTTCTGCTTTGGCGGCAACAATCAGTTTTTCAACCGTTTTTTCGCCAAACAAAGGGTTGCCGGGAACCGCATAAACCAACTTTTCAGCAGTTTTTGCCGTTTCGATGAGCTTCTTTACGATTTTGTCGTAAACAGCCTCAAACGAGCCTTCTTCCTCATAATAACAGTCAAAGCTTTCATAGCTGATGCCTTCTTCTTGGATAAAGTTCATTACCGGGTGAATTTTTGTTCTGAAATAATTATGACTGGGGTCTTTTAACAGTTTTAAAGTTTCCAATGTCATTTGACCTGGACTGCCCGGTCCCAATCCAACAATATCTATTTGGTGCATGCGCTTATTTCCTTTCTAAATCTATTTCTAAAAGGTAATTGCGAAAGTGCCGTGAGCTTTGAGCCCAGTTTCACAAATGCCAATCTTTTTCTAATGTCTGGTGTGACGTTTCTTGCGGCCTGGAGCAAGTCTCTCCAGTCGATGAAAAAAGCTCAACAGCGTTCGACTTCCTGGCAATACCTTAATTTCGTCTTCAGTTATCCCTTTTAATAATACCAACATAAATGAATAAATAAATACTCCGATCATAACCGCGATGATAATGCCCATAAAGCCACCCAATATGGAGGCAATCCCCTTATAGGTAAAAAATACGGCAATCCCCATCACAACGGCGGAAAGTAATGGCTTAAGCGCGGTGTGGATAAAATCCACTTTAATATGGGTAAACCGCTTCACCGATAAATAATTGGCCACCGTCAGATAGATAAAGGTGATCATACTGCTGATAACAATTCCCTGAATATTGAAAAAAGGAATTGATAAAAATATCCAACCGGTGATAAAGCGAAGGATAATAGCCACTCCCAGGTTGACCAACGGAATCCGAAAGCGGTCGATGGATTGGAGAATACTCTGAAAGGTATTGGAGAGCATCATAAAAATCGTCGCATAGGAGAAGGTACACAAAATAAATCCGCCATAGGGCGAGCCCGGAAAAAGCAGA
Source organism: Acetobacterium woodii (assembly GCA_016213825.1). Taxonomy (GTDB): domain Bacteria; phylum Bacillota; class Clostridia; order Eubacteriales; family Eubacteriaceae; genus Acetobacterium; species Acetobacterium woodii_A. The sequence continues at coordinate 64,633 of JACQZP010000009.1, forward strand.
TCAAAGATCCCATAAGACAACACTGACAGCCCGATACACGATGGCAACGCCACCAATAAAATAACCCGGATGGCCAGCACGATTTTCTCATTCACTGCTTTGCGATCATGCATGGCAAACGATTCCGAAATCGCCGGAATCATGGCCACCGCCAGATTACCACTGATAATCAGCGGGATGTTGATCAGTTGCTCGGCATTGGTAAAATCGCCAAACATCATGGTAGCTGTTATTCCGTCAATGCCTGCGACCGCAAGACGTGATACATAAATAAATGAGTCAACGGTGGAAAACATCGCCACCAGTGCCGAGGTCAAGGTGACCGGGATTGAGATAATTACCAGTCTTTTTAATAAGTCGCGGTTGGAACGCTGTCGCTTTCCGGTTCGGCTTTTCAGCAGCCGTTTATTTTTTGTTACAAAGCCACGATAAAGATAAGCCAATAAAATAGCCGCCACTAGACCGCCGGCAGTCGCGCCAAAAACCGCCCCACCAACACCCAGACCAATGCCATACTGTCCGACAAAGGCCCAACACAAAATCACCCCCAGGAAAACCCGAACAAGCTGTTCGAGGATCTGGGAAACGGCAGTCGGTGTCATGATCTGAAACCCCTGAAAAAAACCGCGGAACGCCGAAACGAACGAAATAAACAAAGGTGCCAGGGCAATCGCCACTAACGCCGGATAACTCTCTGCCGTCCAATTGGCGGTCTCAATAATCCATTCTGCTCCGAAAAATAAAAAAAGACTAGATATGCCCCCCAGGACACCCAAAATGATAATTGACAGTTTAAAAACCCGATGAGCGGTAGCATATTCTTTTTTGGCAATGCTTTCAGAGACCATTTTTGAAATGGCTACCGGAAAACCGACGGTGGAAACCATCAGCAGCAGATTATAGATACTGGTAACATTCCCATAAATCCCATTTCCGTAGCTTCCCACCATTTGATATAAGGGAATCTTGAAGAAGAGGCCCAACAGCCGGGAGATAATCCCCGCTGCTACCAGAATACTGGCACCTTTTAAGTAATTTGATGTTCGTTCTGACATAGATAAACCTCTTTTGTACGTTTATGCAAATCCCTAATGGTGCTTTGCAGATTGTTTTTTATTATATCTCATCAACTATCCATACACAACCAAAAAGCACTGAAATTCAGTGCTTTTTGGGATAAAATTCAAGTTGTATTTAGATTCTATTTTCGTAGACTTTAACGTTAAGTTCTGTTTTCAGCTCTTCTAAATAGGTGTCAGCAGGGGTTGCAATATCATTGATTTTAACTTTGAATTTGTTCACTAGCTTGGTTTTGAGTTTGTCAAATTCTTCGGTTAATTTTTGACTTTTTAAAGTTTCTGTTATTTCATCTTTTTTACTTTCTAAGCTTGGAGTTTCACCCGCTTTTTTATCATAAACATAGATGACATGGTAACCATAATCGGTTTTAACTGGCTCACTGACGGTATTTACATCCATTGCAAAAGCGGCATCTGAAAATTCTGTTACCATCGTCGATTTTGTAAATGCACCCAAATCAGCTGCTTCTTTAATCCCGTCGGTATTTTGGTATTTTGCCATAATCGCATCAAATTCTGCGACTGTTTTGGCATTCTTAGCTTCAGCATAAACCTGATCAGCCAGAGCCTGTTCGGTGGCTAAGATATGTTTGGCTGAAACCGTACTGGTGTCGTATGATGCTTTATTTTCATCATAATATTTCTTGATTTCGCCATCGGTAACTTTTATCGAACCTTGCAGATCGGCTTGAACAGCTTTGGAAATTGCTGATGCGGTTCCATCCTGTTTCATAAATTCTTTGAATTGAGCAATGGTCAGGAATTTTGCATCTAGGAATTGCTGTAATGCTTCATCACCTGGTAACAGATAATTGACAAAGGCCTGCTGCGTTGTTACATAGCTATCAATGTCTTCCTGTTTAGCTGTCAAGTTTTTTTCTTCGGCATATTGTGCCAATGCTTTTTGCTCAGCAATGGTATTAAAGATTGTTTCATTTGTTTTCTTCATGGTTGCAGCATCAGTTTTTAGCGCTGCCTGAGTTTGATAATAGGTCAGCAGTTCTTCATTGGCCAGACGATAATTGTATAAATCTTTTTTGACTTCCTCTTTGCCAACAGTACCAACCACGGTATTCAGTTCTTTGCTGGGATCTGCTTTTAAGGTGTTGGTATAATTTGTTTCCATGGTATTCGCATAGCTGTAATCCAACAAGAATTTATTCAAAAACGCTTCAAATGATGTTGCATCGGTATTATATGTTGCCAATACCTTCGCATATTTATCATCGCCGAGGGTTGTTTTAAGTGATCCCAACATGTTGGTCGCATTCGCAGCAATACCTGTTTCATCAACAGTTACCCCATCTTTTTTTGCTTTGGCAGTAAGGGTTTCAACCCGGACCAGATCCTTCAGAATATCTTTTTTTAGTGTTGTTAGCTCTTTATCCGTTGGGAAGGTCATGCTGCTGGCGTCAAAATACATCTGATAATACGCCATATAATTATTATAATCTTCTTTTAACACGGGCGTTCCGTCAATTTCAGCGATCGCCTGTTTCTTATCCTGTTCAGGATTTACCGTGACCAAACTGCAACCTCCGGCAAAAAGACTGACACATATCACGCCTGTCAGAATTAAAGCCATTATTCGAGATTTTTTCATTTCTGTAGTTCTCCTCTTCTTTATTAATATCATATAAAATTAAGACCTTGCCTAGTTTAACACAACATCTCTGGTCTTTACCTTAATTCTTTGATGAAACCAATCGACCAAGAAATTCACTCAAAGCTCTCAAATAGGTCTGATCCTGGTCATGTTTTAAAACAATTCGCCAACGGATCTGATCGCCTTTTCCAGCGTTGAATTTAATGTTATAGATACCAAACAGTTCCTTCATCAACTCCTGATCAGGAATCGGAATTTCCTTTTCATTGTCAAAGGTGAATAATACACTGTTACCTCGTTCCCGGATCTCGGTCATTCCCAGGGACCGGCCCAGATGTTTGATCATCGCCAAAGCCATCAGATTATAAACCCCATCCGGGATTTCGCCAAAGCGATCCAGCAATTCATCTTCCAGTTCGTCGTAATCGTCTTTTGATTTGACATAGGACAGCTTTTTATAGATATCGTATTTAAGTTCCTCATCCGAAATGTAATTCTCAGGAATGTAACTACTGACATTGAGATTAATCAGTAGCTCGCTGGCTGAGAAATCCATTTCTTTACCGAGACGTTCATGGATGGCCTCATCCAGAATCCGGCAATAAAGCTCATAACCGATGGTAGCCAGATTGCCGGACTGAGCTGCTCCCAGAATATTTCCGGCACCTCTGATTTCCAGATCCCGGAGGGCAATTTTAAAGCCCGAACCAAAAGCGGTAAAGTCTTTAATGGCCTTTAAGCGCTTCTGGGAAATTTCTGACAGTACCTTAGGTCGATGGGTAACATAGGTGTAGCCCTGAACATCGGATCGCCCGACCCGGCCCCGAAGCTGATACAATTGGGAAAGACCCATATAATCGCCATTGTCAATAATCAGGGTGTTGGCATTTTTAATGTCCAGACCCGATTCAATGATTGTGGTGGTCACCAGCACATCGTACTCCCGTTCTAAAAAGTCTACCATAATATCTTCCAGTTCCTGACCGGTCATCCGGCCATGGGCCACCACAATCCGGGATTCGGGAACCAGTTTCTGGATTTTTCGGGATACTTCAAAAATATCGTGGATCCGATTGTGGACAAAATAGACCTGGCCCTGTCTAGCCAGTTCCCGTTGGACGGCATCTTTGACAATCGCTTCGTTATATTCCATCACATAAGTCAGCACTGGCCGGCGACCGGCCGGGGGCTCGTCGATGACACTCATGTCCCGAACCCCGATCATGGACATATGTAAGGTTCGGGGAATGGGGGTGGCACTGAGGGTTAGCACATCGACATTTTCTTTAAGCTGTTTAATCCGTTCCTTATGTCCTACCCCAAACCGTTGTTCCTCATCCACCACCAGCAATCCCAGATCTTTGAAGACGACGTCTTTGGACAGCAATCTGTGCGTGCCGATGATTAAATCCACCTGACCGGCGGCCAGTTCCTTTAAGGTCTTTTCCTGGTCGGTTTTGGATCGGAACCGGCTGAGCAGACCAATACTCACCGGATATTTTTTGAAGCGATCCAGGGCGGTCTGGTAATGCTGCTGAGCCAAAATGGTGGTTGGCACCAGAAAGGCTACCTGTTTGCCTTCCATCACAGCTTTAAAGATCGCTCGGAGAGCCACCTCGGTTTTACCATACCCGACGTCGCCGCAGAGTAGCCGATCCATCGGTCGGGGGGATTCCATATCTTCTTTGATCTCATCCACGGCCTGGAGTTGATCATTGGTTTCTTCATGGGGAAAGGAATCTTCAAATTCCTGCTGCCAGGTAGAATCGACGCCAAAGGCATAGCCTTTGAGGTTTTGTCTTTTGGCATAAAGGGCAATCAATTCGTCGGCCATTTCTTCAACGGCCGCTTTTACCCGGGATTTTGACTTGCTCCAGTCATTGGTGCCCAATTGGTTGATCTTCGGCTTTTTCTCGCCGGTTCCCACATAAACCTGAATGGCATCCATCTGATCCACTGGACAATAGAACTTGGCATCATTGGCATATGCAATGACCAGTAAATCTTTGATGGTCTCATCGATTTTCAACTGCTCAATCCCCCGATAGATACCGATTCCATGGGTATCATGGACCACAAAATCGCCCTGATTCAGTTGGGTGAAGGAATCGATTTTGCGCCCTTTTTGCCGGCGCCGTTTTTTCCCCCGGGTGGATTCTTTGATAATTTCACTTTGATTAATACAAATCAGCTTTTCATCCGGCAGTTCAAAACCACCGCTGATTTCGCCAATGACCAGCTGAACCCCTGACACTACCTCATTGGTAAAACGATGAATGTCGGCTTCCGTTAATAAGTTCTTCAGCTTCTCCAGCCCCACTTCATCCCGGGCTCGCAAATGAATAATGGCGTTGTTTGCCAGTTGTTTTTGAATAAATTCAATAAATAAAGGGATCTGTCCAGAAAACGAATCGTTTTCTTTCACGCCTAAATCCAGAGAGATTCCTTTTTTCCCCCGGGAGGTGAATAAGTGAAGCCGTATCTGGGTTTTTGTTTCCAGCGCTTTTTCAATTTTTGAAAAAGCATAGAATTTATTCTTTTCTTCAGTAAACATCAGCCGTTCATCCATCAGGGTCTGAAAATCACTGTGCAGTTTATTGACAAAAACTGCCTGAGACTCTTTAATTCGGGGCGGTTCATCCCAGATAACCAGAGCAGCGCCCAGATAATCCAAGAGCATGCCCTCCGATTTGACAAACGCAAACAGGGTTTCATCATGACTACTGGGATCTTCGACGATCCGTTCAACTAAGGCGGCATAACCGGGAATATCACCATAAGTTTTTTCGATTTGCTTCAGCGCTTTACGTCGCTCTGCATCATCTAAAATAATTTCCCGGCCGGGAAGAATCACCACCTGATCAACCGCCTGAATGGACAGCTGGGTTTGAGGATCAAAGGCGCGCAGGGATTCAATGGTATCTCCAAAAAATTCGATGCGATAAGCTTCGTGGCCAGTTGGGGAAAAAACATCAATAATCCCACCACGATGAGCAAACTGCCCCTTGGCTTCCACCTGCGAAACCGCTTCATAGCCCAGTTCAAATAAACGGTTGGTCAGTTCAATGGGATCCCAGGTGTCATCTACTGCCAGCGAAAAGCCAAGTCCCTGAAATTTTTCTCGGGGCAATTGCTTCTTTAGCAGGGTTTCAGCCCCCATGACCACCACCATACTTTGATCCGATAAGAGTTTTTCAAATACCGCCAATCGCTGATGATTGATTTCCTGACTGTGAACGTCAGCAAAATAATCATGAATCGGTTCTGCCGGGAAGTACAGCACCCGATCGCCCAGTATTTTTCCCAGGTTCTCGGCCGTTTTCTGCGCCTGATAATCGGTTGCAGTGACATAAAGAATCCGGCTCATTTTGTGGCTGAAAATCAACCCGGCAAGCACTTCTTTAAAGCTGTTATTCACGTTGGAGAGATTAATGATTTCTCCGGCGGAACAATTATTTAGTATGGTTTGAATCGATTCGACCTGCATCAGGTCCTGATAAAGTAATTCCATGATCTCTTCTTTCATTTTTAAACACGGATAGCCCGGGTTTTAAACCCGGGCCCCTGTTTGTATTCGCTTCTGCACGTCTATACTGATGTCCTTTATTCTGATTTATTCTGATTTTCCTGATCTTCTGGCTTCGGTTCGGTCTTTTTTTCAGGCTTGTCGTCAATCTTTTTCCGGACATTAATCCGGTTCATGGCCAGATCAATTCCGTCTTTGACAAAAATGTCTACCCCTTTGACCGCATCCATCACCGCATTTTCCATCGCCGGGAATTCGCTTTTAGGAAAACGTCCCAGCACAAAGTGAACCAATTCCGAACCAATTTTGGGCCGACCAATACCGATCCGAATTCGGGCAAATTCCGGCGATCCTAAATGTTGAATAATCGATCGCATACCGTTATGGGTGCCGGCACTGCCCCGCTGCCGAATCCGTACATCCCCGGTAACCAAGTCGATGTCATCATAGATCACCAACAAGTTCTCCAGGGGGATATCATAAAAATTCATCAACCCGGCGACGCAGAGACCACTATTGTTCATGTAAGTGGTTGGTTTGGCCAGCATGATCTTTTGTCCAAATTCACGATAACTGCCGGTTACACCGTTTTGTTCCTTCTTTTTGATGGAGATTCCTTTTTTATCGCTGAGATAATCAAGGGTTTCAAAACCGATATTATGCCGGGTTCCATCGTATTCTTTGCCAATATTCCCCAGTCCAACAATCAGATGCATCTTAGATCCTATACGTATCTTCCCACAAAAAGCTTGCTCAGTGATCGGCCAAAATGGACATAATCAATGGCGCGGCCGAAGAGGGTTCCGGTGGAAAGAATTTTAATTTTTTCGATTTGTTTTTCTTTGGGAATAATTAGTGTGTTCAGAGTAACCAGTTCTTCAATGGCTGAATCCTGGATGCGCTGGATAGCTGGGCCAGAAAATACCCCGTGACTACAGGCAGCAAACACCGAATTGGCACCGAGCTCAATGAGGGCATTCGCACCGGAGGTAATGGTTCCGGCGGTATCAATCATATCATCGATCATGATGCAGTTTTTTCCTTTAACATCACCAATAACGTTCATAACTGCCGTTTCATTAGGACGGGGACGTTCTTTGTCAATAATCGCAAAGGGACAATTCAAGCTTCTGGCCAGTTTTCGTGATCGCTTAACGCTACCCACATCTGGGGATACAACAACCATATTTTCTAGTTTTTTATCTTTGTAGTATTCAGTAATTAGAGCGCTGCCTGATAAGTGATCCAGAGGGATATCAAAGAAACCCTGAATCTGGTTGGAGTGCAAATCCATGGTGATAACCCGGTCGGCACCGGCGGTGGTTAACAGGTTTGCCACCAGTTTGGCGGTAATCGGATCCCGGGATTTTGCCTTACGATCCTGTCGGGCATAGCCATAATATGGGATCACTGCATTAATTCGACCAGCCGAAGCGCGTTTCATGGAATCGATGAGAATCAGTAATTCCATTAAATTTTCATTCACCGGGGTGCCCGTAGACTGGATGACAAAAACATCTGCTCCACGAACCGATTCAAAGACATTCACGCCGATTTCCCCATCACTAAAGGAGACCACCTCAGCGTTACACAGCTGGACTTCTAAATATTCGGCAATTTCCTGCGCCAATGCGATATTCGAGTTCCCAGCAATAATCTTAATTCCACTATACTTTCCATCCATCTGTTTCATACCTCTTCTTAATCTTCTCTATTTTCTATTTTGTTGATGATGTGTTACTTTTTTAAATAACCGACTTTATTAACCTGTCTTGCTCTGGCAATCGCCAGACTGTCTTCAGGCACATCTTCGGTAATGGTGGAGCCGGCGGCGATATAGGCGCCTTCCTTAACTGTTACCGGCGCAATCAGATTGGTGTTGCATCCGATAAAGGCATTTTTTTCCACAATGGTTCGATATTTTTTCTTGCCATCGTAATTGACAAAAACGGTGCCGCAACCCAGGTTTACATTTTCGCCAACGTCACCATCGCCAATATAGGTCAGGTGTGAAGCTTTGGCACCATCTGCCATGGTCGAATTTTTAACTTCGACAAAATCGCCAACCTTGCAGTGCTTACCAATTTCACTGCCCGGGCGAATATAGGCGTAGGGTCCGACGCTCGTATAATCATCGACACTGCTTTCTAAAATTGTGGAACTTTGAATCGTTACATTATTCCCAATTTTTGTGTGGACTAACCGACTATTGGCCCCGATCAGACAATCTTCGCCAATAACCGTTTCGCCTTCGAGGATGACGCCGGGATAGAGAATGGTATCCTGTCCGACCAGCACCCGATTACCCACATAGGTTGTTGCTGGATCGATCATTGTCACACCGGCATCCATCAGTTTGCGGTTAATCCGTTTGCGCATCACTACTTCGGCTTCAGCCAGCTGCACCCTTGAATTAATGGCCTGAATATCTTCCGGATCCGGGGTTACATAGGTACCGGCTGTTTTTCCCATTTTTCTCATAATTTCAATGACATCAGTCAGATAATACTCACCCTGGGAATTATCGGTTTTTAATTCTTGCAAGGCCAGAATAAGCGCCTGGGCATCAAAACAATACATCCCCGAATTAATTTCTTTGATCTGTTTTTCTTCTGGATTGGCATCCTTTTCTTCCACAATCTTTTGAAGTTCCCCACTTCTGTTTTTGATCATTCGACCATAACCAGTCGGTTCATCGAATTTGGCAGTCAAAACCGTTGCCGCATATCCCCCGGTTTCATGGGCTAAAACCAGGCCTTCAATGGTCTCCGCCCGAATCAGTGGGGCATCCCCAACCAAAACGATCAGGTTACCCTGGAGTTTTTCAAAAAACGGCAGCGCTTGTAATACCGCATGACCGGTTCCCAACTGATCTTTCTGATAGTAAGTCTCCAGCTGCGGAGAAAGACTTTCTTTAACCATCTCAGCTTGAAAACCAACAATGACGGCAATGTCCAAAATCCCTGAATCCCTGCTGGCACCAACCACGTAATCGAGAATATTCTCGCCACATACCTGATGGAGCACTTTCGGTTTTTGTGATCGCATCCGGGTTCCTTCCCCGGCGGCCAATATGAGTGTTTTTGAATGGTTCATTTTCAACTCCATACATCTATTAATTTAGGCATTTGCAAAATTAAAAAACATCGAACAACGGTTGCTTTGGGTGCAGTTTCGCAATTACCTATCTATTAATTAACAACAAAAAAAGGGAAGCGCTTCCCCTTTTTTTAACTTTTTCTGTTAAATTTTTATTCTTCTTCGTAATCTACTTCTAGTTCAACTTCTGCTTCTTCTTCATTGGTTACTTGATTATCCTCTGCTATGGCCTTTTCGTAAGCTCGCAGAACACTTTCCTGCATTTCACGACGGGTACCCATATTTATAGGATGTGCAATATCCTTGAATTCGCCATCCGGCGTTTTTCGACTGGGCATCGCAATAAAAAATCCGCTTTGTCCCTCAATTACCTTAATATCATGAACAACAAATTGATCATCAAAAGTAACTGAGACAATTGCTCTCATTTTACCCTCTGGATACGTTTTCCGTACTCTTACGTCCGTTATTTCCATCTCGTAAGCCTCCCCTTTGAAATAAAGTCACATGTCTGATTCTACGTATATACTAACACAAATTCAACAATATTAAAACAAAAACCTTAAGTTTTTTCGATTCTTATTATTTTTAAAAAGGGTTTAAAAAAAATAATGAACTTACTCTGTTTAATGTTCTGTTTTATTGTTGCAGTTTGCGTTTAATATACACTTTTTACTTGGGTTTTTCAGCTATCCGAATACAGTGAAACCCGCAAACCGGTTTCCATGTTTTCATCATCCATCCAGATCAGGGGAGTGAAATCATCAACTAATTTTTCCACTGGGGATCGGGTCACAAAAATAACACAGATTCCCATGACCTGTGCCCCGACTTCTTCCATCAGGTTGGTCATTCCCTTGGCGGTGCCGCCGCCCTTCATAAAATCATCGATAACCAATACCTTTTTGTCCTTCAAATCGATCCGTCTGCTCAGGTACATGGTCTTGATTTTATTGGATGAGCCCGAAATATAATTCACACTGGTGGTCGCCCCTTCGGTGACCCGATTGGAACGCCGGATCAAACCCATTGGTACATTTAAATAGTGAGCCGTTTCCATCGCCACCGGGATTCCTTTGGTTTCGGTGGTGACTACATACTCTATACCCATTTCGCCATACTTTGAAGCAATAATCCGACCAATATTTTTAGAATAACGGGGATTTGATAAAATATCACTGTAATAGACAAATCCCCCTTGTATTTTTCGTGAGGGCGACTGGAGTTGCTCGGCAATTTCTGTTAAGATGCCAACCTCTTCCGTTTTGGTAACCTTGGGATGATAGACCACGCCGCCGGAAGCGCCGGAATAGGTTTCAACATAACCAGTACCGGTTAGTTCAATAGCATTTTTGACAATCGCCACATCTTCGCAAACGCTTGATTTTCCCGCTTCCAGTAAATCGGTAAAATAATTGTAACTGAAAACTTCATTGGGATGGTCTGACAATATTTTTGTAATGACACTGATTCTTTCATTTTTTTTCATTTTCCACCTGTGATGGATTTTATTAAAATCCGAACATTTTTCTCAATAACTATAATATTATTCATATTTCGGTGAAAGTGCAAGTTTTTTTTAATCTTTACTCGATGGAAACACCTGTGTTATAATTCGTCTTAAAGTGTTTTCCCCAATTTGAATGGTATTTTCGATTATTTCATGCTCATTTCAAGCCACTTACCAGACACTTTCAGATGATTCATTAAGAAATAATTAAGATTTTATTACCGATAAAGGAGCTGATTATTTGAAATCACAACTAGAAAAAAAATTCAACCGACCCATCAATAAATTATTCTTCATTGGAATTGGCGGGAGCAGCATGAGCGGACTTGCGACAATGTCTTTATCCCAAGGTTTTTCCATTGAAGGTTCTGATATGATTGCCTCATCCTACACCGAAAAGCTGGAATGTCTGGGGATCAAAGTCCACATCGGACACCACTACGAAAACATTCCCCCCGACACCGACTGTGTTGTTTATTCTGCCGCCATCCACGAGGATAATCCCGATATGATTAAAGCGACGGATCTCAACCTTCCCAAAATCGAACGTTCGAGTTTTCTGGGTCTTTTTTCCCACATCTTTGATAAAACCATCGCCGTTTCCGGCACCCATGGCAAAACCACTACCTCTTCCATGGTTGCCTGTCTGCTCCAACATGCTGAGCTGCGGCCAAGCATGAGTATCGGCGGCAAGCTTGATGAATTTGGCGGCAATGCCGTTATTGACGGAAAAGAATTCTTTGTGGTGGAGGCCTGTGAATATGTGGACAGTTTCCTGACCACTTCCCATTCCATTGGTATTATTACCAATATTGAAGAAGATCATCTGGATTATTTCAAAGGCGGACTAAAACAAATCAAGGAATCTTTTACCAATTTTGGCAAAATCCTCCCCGCTAGTGGTCTGATGATTGCCTACGGTGATTCTCAGGACGTGCTGGATGTTGTTACCGATTTAGCCTGCCCGGTGATCACCTACGGTTTAAATAAAACCAATGACTGGTACCCGGAAAATATTGAATATGACAAGGTTGGGAAACCCAGCTTTGACGTTTATAAGAATGGTACCTTTTATGGACACTACCAATTGGTGATTCCCGGAGAACACAATGTTCTTAACGCCCTCTCAGCCATTATCTGTGGTGACTTCCTGGAAATCCCGGTTGCTACTTCCATCAGTGGCCTGGCAAAATTCACCGGCGCCAAACGCCGTTTTGAATTCCGGGGCGAAGTCAACGGCATTAACGTATATGAAGATTACGCCCATCATCCAACCGAGTTAAAGGTTGTCGTCGATGCGTGTTTGAATTATGATCATCACAAACTCTGGGTTGTCTTTCAACCCCATACCTATTCCCGAACCTTCTTTTTCTTTGATGACTTTGTGGATGCTTTTGCAAAGGCGGATTACGTTATTCTCAATGACATTTATTCGGATCGGGAAGGCAATGACTGGAATATTTATTCTGAAGATCTGCAAAAAGCCATTGAAGAAAAATATGGCATTCCAACGGTTACAATTTCGGCTTTTAGTGATATTGTTGATCATCTAACCAGCCATTTATGTGAAAATGATATGGTTTTAGTGGCCGGTTCTCAGACCATCAATCATGTTGCCTTTGATCTGGTGGATAAGTTAAAAGAGATTCATAATTCTTGACATTTTTTCCCAATAGGAGTATTCTAAAGATAGAAATAATTTAACTTTAGGAGGCTAATATGGAACAGTATAACAATAAGGCCATTGCTTCCCTTGTGTTGGGAATCGTATCCTTGGTTTGTATCTTTTTGGGCTATTTTACCATTATTGGTATTGTTTGCGCCATTATCGGGTTGATCTTTGCCATTCAAATCCGCAAAGCCGGAGAATTGGAAGGATTTAAACCAAGTGGCATGGCCACTGCCGGTTTAGTACTCAATATCATTGGTCTCGGATTATGTGCACTGGCATTTATTGCCTGTGTGGCTTGTGTGGGAATCATCGGCACTGCCGGAATTTACTCCTGAGCGACGCAATTTTTAAGAAGGACGAGTATTCGTCCTTTTTTTATATAAAAAATCAAGGGAGCAGAACATGTATCCAATTATTCATTTTTTAAATTATTCCATTCCAACTTTCGGCATTTTGTTTTTAATTGGAACGGGGGCGGCTTTTTTGTTGGCACTGATAACCGCTAAAAAGTATGCCATAACCACCATGGATGCCATTTTTTTTGGACTCTTTGGCATCATCGGTGGCATTATTGGTGCTAAGCTGCTATTTATTGTTGTTGATTTTCCAAATCTGATCGCCCATCCCGAAACTGCGCTGATCCGACTGGCCATGGGTGGGGCCGTTTTCTATGGCGGTCTGATCGGCGGTATTCTCGGCGGCTTTTTTTATACCCATATTTATAAACTGCATACCATTCAATTTTTTGACATCGCCGTTCCCTGCCTGGCCCTTGCTCAGGCTTTTGGCCGCATCGGTTGCTTTTTCAATGGTTGCTGTTACGGCATTCCCTATGAAGGATTCGGTGCCGTTCATTACCCGGTGGGTGCCTATCCTCCCGCTGGTATTGGACTGTTTCCGGCTCAGTTAACCGAATCAGCCTTTCTTTTTATCCTGACCCTGGTTCTGCTGACGGTTTTATGGAAAAGTAAAAGCCCCGGTTTTACCACTGGTTTCTATCTGATCGGCTATGGCATCTTTCGCTTTATTAATGAATTTTTCCGATCCGATCCCCGGGGGATTGTCGGATTTCTCTCTACATCTCAGGCCATCAGTCTTATTGTTATTGGTTTTGGTTTGCTTTTTTTGCTTAAAATTCCCCAAAAGCTTTATGAAAAACATTTGAAATATTAGTTATTCAAAAGGCTTTAGGGTATAATTAAGGTATTCAAACTATTTAGGAGGTTTTGTTATGCATATGTATGATGATTATTTGGGAAATGTCTCACCTTATTCTTCCCAATCTGACAGTTTCTGGGCAATTATGCCTGTAATTATGTCCATTCTTGGTATTATTCTTGTTGTCGCTCTTGTTATTGGGCTTGTCTGCTATGTTTTTAATGCCATCGGGCTTTACACCATGGCTAAAAACAGAAATATTGAACATGCCTGGTTGGCTTGGATTCCCTTAGCCAGCAGCTATCTCATGGGCGAACTGATCAACGATGATGTCTCTATCAGTACTTGGCATATTCCCTATGCTAAACTTTTTCTGCCCCTGATGGGACTTGCCTTAACCCTGGTGATGACCATTCTCGGTTTCATTCCTTATCTTGGGGCCTTTATGGGGATTATCCTTTCACTGGCTTTGGGCTTCTATTATTATGCCGCTCAATTCTGGCTTTATAGTATCTATGATAAGGACCACCGGGTGCTTTATCTGGTCCTCAGCATTATCTTCCCTTTCCTGGGACCTATTTTTATCTTCATTATCCGAAATCGTGATGCCTACGATGAACGTCATCCTGAGGCCGTCATGGAATCGACATACGATGCCAAATCCATCCTGGCACTTTGTCTGGGGATTTTCTCAATCGTCAGCTTTATTACCTTAATGGGCAGTGGTCTGATTACCGGCGCCGTTGGTCTGATTTTTGGGATCATCTCCATGAAAGAACTGAAACTCCAGGGCAAACCCACTGGCATGGCAATGGCCGGCCTAATCTGTTCCATTGTTGGTATCGCTTTTACAGTACTGATGGTCTTTGCCTGTATCCTCTGCATCGGTATCGGTGGCATGGGAATGCTGGGCGGACTGATGAACGGTATGTACTACTAATCCCTTAAATTTTTCAACAAACATTTCTTAATTAGGTAATTGCGAAAGTGCCGTGAGCTTTGTGCCCAGTTTCGCACGAAACAATTTCTACACTGTACGGCGGACAGTTCGCTGAACTGTTCGCCTACACGTTACGAAATTGTTTGTGGAAACTGCACCCAAAGCAACTGTTGTTCAATGTTTTTTAATTTCGCAAATACCTAATTTCTTAATAACAGAGAGGTGAATATTAAATGTCGCAGCAACAATACGGCCTGGTTCTTAGTGGCGGCGGTGCCAAAGGTGCCTTTGAAATGGGTGTTTGGAAGGCCCTCAGAGAGTGTGATTATTCTCTGGGTGCGGTCATTGGCACTTCGGTGGGGGCCCTCAATGCCGCCATGATCGCCCAGGATAATTACGATATTGCCATGGAATTCTGGGCCAATCTTACCATTAATCAGGTTCTTGACCTCAATAAAAAAATGACCAACACCTATGTCGATGAATGGTCTAACGCAAGCTTTGATGTTTTTAGAGATGGTTTTTTGAATATCCTTTTTTCAGACGGCCTTGATATTTCGCCACTGCGCGATAATCTTACCAAGTTGATATCCGAAGAAACCATTCGTAGTTCCCCGGTCCGCTTTGGTCTGGTTACTGTCGATATTACCAGCCTCAAACCACGACAATTAATGATTGAAGATATTCCGGAAGGCCAGCTGATTGACTATCTGCTGGCAAGTGCTGCGCTGCCTATTTTTCAGAAACAGGAAATTGACGGAAAAACCTATATTGATGGCGGATTTTTTGACAATGTTCCAATTAATTTTATGCTGGAACAGAATTTTAAAGAGATCATCTCGGTTGAATTTCCGGCTCCTGGCATGCGGAAATGGGTTCGGGATAAAAATGCTGAGATCATTACCGTCAATAACTCCGAATTTCTTGGCGGTATCATGAATTTCGATGCCAAACAAATCGATCAGAATATCAGACTGGGCTACCTGGATGCTATGAAGGTATTTGGACTCCTGAATGGTAAACACTATTATCTGAATACACAAAAAAGCAATGTTTTTTATCAGAAATTCGTCAGCGCCCTGGGTCAGCCGCTTTCCAACCAAAAACAATTACAAAAAATGCTGGCGCTGCTCTGCTTACCAGCCGATGCTGGCCAAGATGAAATTTTAAGAGCACTGGAAAATCTGCTGAAGAAAACCTCATTTAAAAACCAGCCACTTGCTCTTGCGATGCTGGAAATTGCTGGAAAAAGCATGGGTGTATCCCGACTGGAAAACTATTCCATTGATTTTTTCATTCAGGCCATTCTAAAAGAGCTGAACCGGCTTTTGGATGAAAATCTCACCCTATTGGACAACCCCAAGATTATCGGAACTTTTTTGACCCCATCCAATTCCAATTTTTTACGGTATAATTTCATTACCTTTTATATCGTATTTTTGAGTATCCGGGGTGATCTCAGCCCCGAGCGGATGTCGACCTTTTTAAGTAAATTTTCACCGGACATCGCCCTTTCTATGATTTCTGTTTTCTATATTCATGAAATTATCAACCACTAAAAAAAGAGCTTTCGCTCTTTTTTTGTGTGCTACTGACCGCAGCACTTTTTATATTTTTTTCCGGAACCGCAGGGACAGGGATCGTTTCGACCAACCTTCACTTCATTTACCACGGTTTTTGACCGTTTAAATTCTTTTTCCAACTCAACACGTTCGTCTTCCGAAAAGAAATTATCCCACTCTTTTAATGTATATAGCCATTCAGCAGGAACTGCCAGCATATTTTTATAAAGCTTGGCAAAGTCAATCTCCAATTTGATTTCAGAATCCAGTTCAATAGACTCCAGTTCAATAGGAGTTATCAGACTGTCACTGATCCCGTCGATAAATCCCATATATTGGGCGGGGATCATCTTGCTTTCTTTTGCCAGCTCTTCGACCTTGCCTGAAATGGTTGTGATTTTTTCGCCGAGAATCTTTTGGTATAAGACCTGTTCCTCAGCGCAGTACTTTTCCCAAAACTCATTTTGTTGTTCCTGGGTGCTGCAATTCTCTTCTATGTAGTTTTTCCACGTTTCATATAAACTCATTCAATTTCTCCTCATAGTAATCTAGTTTTATTATAGCCTAAAAGCATCGGGAGTTAAACCATTTTCTGACAAACCCTTTAAATTACTTCACCAATTCCATCGTAATCGGATTCACAAAGGGTGGCATGCTCATACCAACCTGGTTTTTAATCGTCAGTTTAATCGTCTGACCCTTCGCTGGCACAAAATCAAGACTGTCAAATCCCTGCATGTTAACCCGAGCCTGATCGAAATTTTCATTATCCAGCACGGTTACCAACAATTCTGTATCACTGACTTCATCGATGGTTGCAGTAAAGCTGATGCTGTCTGCCGTTTCATTCGTTGTTGTCTTGGCACTCGGAGTGCATCCCGCAACCAATCCCATTACCAAAAGGACCGTTACCATCAAACCGATTCGCTTTTTCATTTTCTTCTCCTAAACATTTTATTTAATCAAGTATTAATTTATATTAACAGCCCTGCTGTTTTTTATTTAAGAAGTTTTTAACCTCTTGTTGATTATAATAGTATTACAGTTTACAATGATTGTATGATAAAAATACATTGAAAGGAATAGCAACTTGAAAAATAACAAACCAAAACAGACCAAAACTAAAATTGTAAAAAATAAACCAAATGAGGAATTGGTCTCTGCTCTCATAAAATATTTGAGTTTGGCTTTAGTTGGCGCAGTTATTTTAACTATTATTTTTAATCTTTTTCTGTTGCCAATTTTTGACTATAATCCCTGGTTAACTATGTTACTCATAATTATACCCAATATTCTTGTGTTTATTAGTCTCTCTTATTTATTCCGAAAAAAATTAAGTTATCTGAAAACTGTGCAAAAGGGTTCTGAACGGGTTGCCGAAGAAAGTTTTGAAGCTTATATTCCACTTCGGGGAAATAACGAGCTCACCGATATCGCCAACAATGTAAATCTGATTCATGATTTATATGAAGCCAAAAACAAGGCCGAAGCGCTTGCCAAGATGGAAAACCATCATATTATCACCTCAATATCAAATAAAATCCATGCCCCGTTGACTGGCATTGTTGGTTATCTGGAGCGTATTCAAAACCCTGATGACCATGACTTTGCCAAAAAAGAAGCCTATTTAAAAACAGCACTGCATAAAACGTATCAGGTCATCAACTTTATTGACGATCTTTTTGAGCACGCTTTTACCGATAATGGTAAAGGCTACTATCAGTTTAAAGTCTACAACGGAAAACCCCTGATTCATCAACTGCTTGATTCTTGCAGCAAAGCCATTGAAGAAGCTGGATTTGATGTGGTCCTGGAAAATTGCATCGAACGTGATTTCACCCTTTGGGTAGATCTGGAGCAACTTCAACGAATTTTTGATTACCTGATCTCCAATATTATTAAGTATGCCGACCCCGCCAAGCCAGTGGATTTTGGCCTGATTCTCAATAAAAACGAACTCTGTATTATTCTGCGTAACAAAACCATCAGTAACTCGGATAGCTCAGGTAAAACCGTCATTGATGCCGAGGGTTCCAGTTTGGATTCCTGCCGAAAAATCATCACCCGTCACCAGGGCCGCATCGACTACTATCAGCTTAACCAGTTATTCAAGGTGGAGCTGATCCTGCCGATCCATCAATAACGTGTGTACTTCAGGACCCCAATTGGGGTTTTTTTTATTTTTTGTCAAAAAGTCTTAAGAATTTAGGTAACCTGATCTTCATATTTTACGCTTATACTTAAACTATCCGATCGATCATATCAAAAGATCTTAATAAATATAAACCGAACCATTAATAAGTAAAATTAAATAAAGTGCTTGACAATCATCATTACTTGTATTATTGTATCAAGTGGTTAATACAATAATACAAGTAATGATTGCAAGTAACTATTTTTTAAAATTCTATTATCAAATTCCAATACCAAAAAGAAATAAAAGGAGACGTTATGAAGAAAAAAGGAATTATTCTATGTGTTGTGATTGGGGTAGCCCTACTGGTTGGCGGGGGTGCCTATGTTTATGCGAATTCCCAGAAAGCACCTGAGATTTCAGTAAAAACATCCCCCTTGGCCAAGGCCACCCTTCAAAATACGATTTCGGCTACCGGTGTTGTTGAAAGTTATACCAAGGTCAAAGTCAGCGATACCAGCAATGACAACATTGAAAAACTCTATGTGTCCGTTGGTCAGGCCGTGGCTAAAGGCGACTGGTTATGCCAATTGTATAACAAAGCGGATGACAGCTACAGCTATGTTAAAGCCTCAACCGGTGGAACGATTACGGCCGTTAATGCCGTTAAAGGGAACCCCGCCAATGGCGAGCTTTTTACCATTGAAGACACCAACGACCTTAAAGTTCGAGGTAAGGTTAAAGAAGCCGATTTGAATCATATTCATGAAAACATGCCCGTACTGGTAAAGGCTGATGCCACCGGGGATAAGGTATTCCCGGGTAACCTGACTAAAATAGCCCCAACTGCAATCAAAAGTGAGGCAACCACCACTGCAACCAACAACAAAGCAGAATTTGAAGTTGAGGTTGATCTTCCCAGTGATGCAACCGGATTAAAAATCGGGATGAATACCCGTTTAAGTATCGTCAGTGAAGAGCGTGCTGATGTTTTCTGTGTTCCTTTTGAAGCACTGGTTGTCGATAGTGCCGGTCAGTCCAGCATTTACATTGCTAAAGAAAACCCCGTCGAACAAGGGTCCTTTACAGTTGAATCCATTCCCGTAACTACCGGTCTGGAAACTGATTCGTTAATTGAAATCGCTGGTGATCAGCTCAGCGCCGGGATGTCTGTTATTACCCAACCGCAAACCGTTTCGCCAGGTACGCTTGTTTCTGTGGAAGCTGGGGCATAAATGATGGGCAATAAAATTATCGAAATGCGCGGTATCGTCAAATCCTACTATTTGGGAACTCCCAATGAACTGGAAATTCTCCATGGCATTGATCTCGACGTTTACGAGGGCGAATTTCTATCCATTGTCGGCGCTTCCGGTTCCGGCAAATCCACCTTAATGAATATCCTTGGGGCGTTGGATCGTCCCACTAAAGGCCATTATTATCTGGATCACCTGCCCATGGAAAACGTCAAAGACGATGGTTTATCACAAATTCGGAACAAAAAAATTGGCTTTGTCTTCCAAACCTTTAATCTCATTCCTCGTTCCACTGCCTTAAAAAACGTCGCCCTGCCGATGCTTTACGGTGGGGTATCCCGCAGTGAGCGGTCTCGACGAGCTACCGAATTGCTGCAATTAGTCGAAATGGGCGGTCGTTCCCATCATCGCCCCAATGAATTATCCGGTGGTCAAAAACAACGGGTGGCGATTGCCCGAGCTATGGCCAACGATCCAGCAATTATTCTGGCCGATGAACCCACCGGCGCATTGGACACCCATACCGGTCGTCTGGTCATGGATATCTTTCACCGGCTCCATCAGGAACAGGGCAAAACCATTATTCTGATTACTCATAATTCGGAGCTTGCCGAAGAAACCCAGCGAACCATTCGGCTTCGGGATGGTTCGATTGTCGAAAACCGCAAAAATGGTCATTATCAGTTGGAGGGATGCTATGAATCTGTTTGAAAATATCCGCCTGGCGTTGGAAGGTTTAAGAGCGAACAAGATGCGGGCCCTGTTAACGATGCTGGGCATCATCATCGGTATCGCGTCAGTTATGGCTATCTCCACTTTGGGTTCGGCGATGACCGGCTCGGTCACAAAAACCATGGATAAAATCGGCGGGAAAAATATTATGGTTTCCCTGTCGCCCAAAAATTATGATACCCAGTCCACCCTTCAAGAAGACGATTTGATCACCCAAGAAGAACTTAATGATTTTAGAAGCACCTATACTGATCAGATCAAGGCCATCAGCTTTTCCACCGGCATGGGGTCGGGTCAACTTAACAGCGGATTTATTCATAAAGACGTTAGCATTACCGGCGCCAGCCCTGATTATGGTCTGGTCAACAATATCAATCTGGTTCAGGGGCGCTTTATTAATGAACGGGATATCGATGGGACCCGAAATGTCATCATCATTGATACCACCCTGCGAAACAGCCTGGTTGGTGTCGACGGTGATGTGATTGGTAAAGAAATCCAAGTGGATACCAAGTCCACCAATGAAACTTACACCGTTATCGGCGTCTACGAAAAACTGGTGATTGATAACCCGTTGTTCTATATGGGCGATGATACCCGAATCGAATGCTTTATTCCCATCACCACTGCCAAATCCTTGAATCCAGACACGGCCAATCAGAATGGCTATGAGAACTTTACCATTATGGCCACTTCCAATACCGACTCAGCGGCCTTCGCCCTGACCACTAAGGATTATTTTATTAAGGGATTAGGCCCCTTATCCGACTATACGATTCAGGCGGAAAGCCTGGAAGCCATTGCCAGTGAGGCCACTGGGATGCTTTCCACCTTATCTCTGGGGATCTCGGTAATTGCCGGAATCTCCCTATTGGTCGGCGGGATTGGCGTAATGAATATCATGCTGGTCTCGGTCACCGAACGAACCAAAGAAATCGGTATTCGTAAAGCTTTAGGGGCTCGTAATTCGGCCATCCGCAGCCAGTTTATCATTGAGGCGATGATTATTTGTCTGATCGGTGGAATGATCGGCGTCGGACTTGGCTCCGCCCTGGGAATAATGGGCAGCACCCTGATGAAATTCCCAACGAATCCGCCATTTTTACCGATGATCATTGCGCTCTGCTTCTCCATGGCCATTGGTGTCTTCTTTGGCTTTTATCCAGCCAATAAAGCCGCCAAGCTGGATCCGATTGACGCGTTGCGGTATGAATAGACATCCTGATTCATCAGCATTGCAAATTTCGGCAAATTGCATCTGATAATTTAAAAGCTTCATCCAAAGCTTGAATTCAAGCTTTGGATGAAGCTTTGATTTTTTAATCATTAATTTTATTATCCTGATTTCCTCTTGGGCATCGGTCGAAGTTATGTTGATCTCAGCTCTGAGTGCTTTAGTGTGGGCTGCTAATGATGTTCTACATATTCAACAATCGTCCCATCCAAATGTTTTACCGTCATATTCATGCCCGTTGGAACCGCCTTCAAATCATGAATAATTGTAGCTCCATTATTTAATAAGAAGTTTCTGAAATCAACGACGGAATCAACTAAAAATGTTGCTTGAGTCTCTCGAAATGGTTTTAACGCTTCATTTGATCCAGCTAGGATTAAAATATTGCCGATCTGTGCCAATTCCAGATCTTCTTGAGGATATTTAAATCTCAACTTGCATTTTTCATTCAATATCTTTTCGTAGAAGTCAATGGATACCTCGATGTCTTCTACATAAAATCGGTTTAACATTTGTTTTATTTTCATGATACACCTTACCTCGTTATTCAATTATATGCTCGAATTCCAAAAATCACAACGAATAATGTGATGCTAACTACATTTTATACAACGATATTGAGTAAAATCTACTCAATTGCAGTAATGATCTGCTTCAGACGCTCGGGATATTTCGTATAAAATCGGCTGCATGGCTTCGCCCACACCTGCAAAGGAAGGTTGATCCCGACATCATAAAGACTGAGAATGACAGCCTTATCATCCGTCATCACTGTTTGCTTTAAGCAATCGATGCACATCTATGCACAAAGCACTTAACGCAATTACGCATTAAGTGCTTTGTTGTTTACCTCATTTAGACTTTATCGATTTTTTTAGATTAATCTTTCATTTTTACCATAATCGTATCGATTCCAGAAATTTTTTCTAATGTGCCAGTTGGTATATCGTGGTTTCTCCTATCCTACTACGTCTACCTGCGGCGCCCCTGGTTGTTCTGGTTCAGGTATCGGATCCGGCGTTGGTGTTGGAGGAGCAGGCATACTTGGTGGCACCGTAACACCTGGCCCTACGGCAAAGGCACCTGGCCGGGATCCTAAAATTGCGCCATTCGCCAGAATTTGAGCGTAATCAATTAGCCCAAGGCCTGTAATTGATGCGTTACTGCCTTGTAACAACAGGTTATAAATCTGAGTACTTGGTACGGTCGCCACTAAACAATTCGGTGCTTCAGGTAAGACCGTCAGCTGTTGCACAATTGCGCCAGGGGCTAAAGCAATCTGACTACCGGGTGTACCAAGCGTCAGTCCACCAACAATTCCACCAAAGGTCAGTGTTGCATTTGAACCAATCGCAACTTCTAAAGGTGCTCCGGTTGAGCTTCCCGCTGTTGTTACGGTTACGGCATTTGCCGTCGCACCAAGAAGACTCAACTGGTACGCTATGAGCTGGCTGCTCGTAATAACAATACTTGTTCGCGGTGCCATTGAAACGCAACCATATACAAATGCCTGAGCGACTGCCGTCGGCCCCATGTTAATCACTGGGTTGGTCGAAATTTGTCCATCTTCCAGTGCCTGGGTTGTCATTGCTTCGGTCGTTTTTGCTGCTGCTTCGTCACTGATGATCAGATCGCCATTAATCTCCAGATTCTGCAGAGTAACCCCCGAGGCCTTCACGATCACATCACCATTGATCACCTGGGTGCCGCTGGCTGGCCCATAGATACCGGATGTGCCATAGACCACGGCCGCTTCTTTTTTGACGAGTTTATCACAGGCCCTCTGAATTGCCGCTGTGGCTGCTTTAATTTCTTTGACGGTGTTGCCTTCAAAGGTGACCGTATGATTTACAACGGCGGTCTGCAAATCAGCCCAGGTAGTCGGCGTATAATCCTTTTCGGCCAGACCATTTACGGTGGCAATCAGGGCTTTATAGGCTTCCAACTCCGGACTGCTATCGGTTTTTATAATTTTCACCTGAATGGCTTCCAACCGCAGCCCACTGCCGGTGGTTCCCAATGGATCACCATCCTTTAGCCACTCATCATCCAATAACGGCTGATTTCCCTCGTTTTGAATATGACCCCGGTACAAAACACTGTAACCGTTGGACGCATTGCTATCAGCATCCAGCAGGATAATTTCAATGGCTTCAATTCGCAGACTTTCTCCCTGGGTACCGGCAAACTCACCGTTTTTAGCCCAGGTAGTTGGATCGTCCAATTTATAGAGCCAGCCCTTATTCTGAATATGAACATTATATCTGATCTGCATCCCTGCCGGCACTGTTCCCGTTAATTTAAACTGGAAACCTTCAACCCGCAGACCTTCTCCCCGGGTTCCCAACTCGGTGGGGCCATCAATGTAACTGTTCTCCAATTGGGGTACATTCCCCTTATTTTGAACATGCCCCCGATAAGCAACACCCATTTCCGTCGTTGTTTCCTCTGCAAAGACACTGGTGGAAACAATGGCACTCAGAAATAAAGCTAACACCATCATAACTACTTGACCAAAGTAAATTTTCTTCAATTCTCCCTCTCCCACTTTCTTTAGCATAACTTTTCACAACTCAAAATCATCTATTTGTTTGGGCTATATTATAACAGATCTGCTAATTCATGTCTACCATCAAAAGGTCAAACGCATCTCAAACCCCAAGGCCGTGTCACTCCTGCCCAGCTTTTTAAACTGAGTAAAACAACCACATCCAATGGCTACGCTTTCAGCCTTTTTATTTGTAGGGATGTGACATTATTTAATGAGTTGATCCGCACTGGTGTTTTTTAATCACTCATTTAATATTATTTTGTCTTTCGTTTCATGCTGCGAATCCGCACCTTCATTTCCGAATTGACCAGCCGTGATTCGGTGATTTTCTGTAAGGCTTTATTGTAGGTAAAGTCATCCAGATCATTGGCCTTCAGATAAATCATGGTCATTTCCGGAAAAGCCGTAAAGCAGCTGGTAATGGCCCAGGCCACTGCCATTTTCACATAATAGTTGTCGCAGTCAATGGCATTGAAATTTCGAAACATCGGCTCCAGATAACGATCTTCCACGAAATAGCTAATAAACATGACCACCCCAAAACGAATCTGATAAACTTCATTTGACTGGAGATATGGCTGTAAAAACTGCCATACCTCCTTTTTATGGTCTTTTGTGAATTTCAGACCGGTACAAAAGCTGTCGCAGATTGACCAGTTGTCAATCTTGGGGAGATATGCTTTGATCAGCACCAGCCGTTCTGCCAGTTCCACATCAATATAACCAATTACCATCCCCTGGAGCAGGGTTTCCTCAAAGCTGTCATCCCGGGCTGTTTCCTGATAGCTCTGCCAATCAGCTTTGGCAATTTTTTTGCCGATCTTCCTTAGCGCTGGTAAGCGTACTCCCAGAATATTATCGGTTCCCGGCGTCAAAGAACTGGAAAATTTTCGATATTTTTCATCGGCCAAAGCCAGCAACTCATCTTTCAAAATATTTTGATCCATCGTATTCTCTCCCTGTTATTCTATATCATTACGAAATTTATAACTATCAAACAGCCGTTGCTTTGCTGTCGGTTTCCGCAAACCGGCAATGAAACTCAAGACACTTTCTTAATTACTGTCAGCTAAAACAAAAGCCCTTCTCAGCAAGCAGTCATGAATTGCCGCCGAGAATGGGCTTGTCTGTCATTTATTTTAATTTCATTGGTAAGCCCGCCACCAGCAGATAGGCTTCGTCGGCCCGGCCGGCCACCAGCTGATTCATGCGCCCAGCAATGTCCCGAAAATAGCTACCCAGCTTGTAGGCTGGAACCAGACCCAAACCCACTTCGTTGGAGACGATAATCAGGGTTTTATCCTGACAGACGTCCAGTAGTTTTTCTACTTCCTGCTTGATCGCCGCTTCAATTTCGCCCACCTTTTCCATGGTGCAGGTGTCATAATCCACTGGAAAGTCCAGCATATTGTTGGTGGTCATCACGGTGAGACAGTCAAACAGGACCGTCTCAGCTTGTTGAAAAATAGGATTTTCTGTGATTGTCTCAAAATCCTTATACTGCTCAATGGTTCCCCAATGATCCGGCCGCTGGGCCTGATGCTTGGCGATGCGGTCCTTCATGCCATCGTCAAAAGCGATCGCCGTGGCAATGTAAGCCACTGGTTTATCTAACTGATGGGCAATGTTTTCGGCATACGTACTCTTGCCGCTGCGAGCACCCCCGGTGACAAATATTAACTGACCCATTTCTAACTCCTCCAGTTTTTAAGAAACGTCAAAAGCTTCGTATTATCGGCTTCTTTTTTAATTGCAATGCGAAAATATGAATGGTCCAGGCCCATAAAATCTTCACAGGTTCGCAGGGACATGCCATCTTTTTCCAAAGCATTCTGCAAATCCGCTACCGTTCCTGTTAACAACCGACAAAGATGAAAATCGGCCCCACTTGGGTAAACCTTAAGGGTTTTAATTTGACTTAAGGCTGCAAAAACCCGCTGGCGCTCGCCATGTATATAGGTTTTTGTCTGCTTGGCATAGTCTTTTTCATTATAAACTTCGGTAGCTGCAATCAGCCCCAGCGCATTGATGGTCCAGGGCTCCTTAAAGCTTTCCATTTTTTTGATAATTGGGGCGACCCCAACCCCATAGCCAATTCTTAGCCCGGGTAGGGCATAGAATTTAGTCAGCGATTTTAAAATAAAGACAGACTGTTTTGCTTCTTTGACTAATGACAGGCTGCTGGTTTCTTCAGAAAAATCCATGAAGGATTCATCCAGAAACCAGGTGATTTCTGGAGACGAATGCTCTAACATTTCTCTGATAAAACCCTTAGAATAAACCCGACCAGTAGGGTTGTTAGGATTGCATAAAAACACCGCCTGAGGCTTTTCGTTTTTTATGACCGTCGCCAATGATTCTGGGTTAATCGTAAAATTATCTTCCTCGATTAAGACATGATGGACGACATCCCAGCCATAAAGCTTTAATGCCCGCTCATATTCATTGAAGGTTGGCTGAACAATCAGCGCTTTTCCCGGCCCCATGCTTCTGGCAAAAAGATAGATCAGCTCAATGGCGCCATTCCCTAAAATAATATTGTCTGGCAGTACCTTCAAATCATCGGCAATCTTCTGGATGGCTGTAACACCGGTGATCTCCGGATATTTCACCAGCTCATTGATGCCTGCGATCAGTTTTTCCCGGATTCCCTCAGGAATTCCCAAGGGATTAATATTGACGCTGAAATCCAGCATGCTTTTGTCTTTTCCCTGATATCCGCCGTGCTTATTCATAGTACACTCCATTTATTTTTTTGTTTCTATTTTTTGATCATACTTTTTTCAAATCAGATGTTTTACTTAATCGTATAAATGAGAACTGCCATTAAGGTACTAAAGATCATCACCACGACCTCACTGCCATACATGATGGTTATGGTTTCCCGGATATCCAGAATTTCCAGGGGCGTTTTAGCGTCCCCAATAGTGGGCTTTTCCAGAATTTCACCGAAATACTGATTGGTTCCGCCCAGCTGGATACCCAAAAGGCCAGCAACCACTGATTCCGGGTGTGCCGAGTTGGGACTCTTATGATTCAAACGATCCCGTTTAAAGATACGGCAGCCATCATTAAAGGTGTATCCCAAAAACATCCCGGCAATCAACATAAAAACACTACCAATTCGGGCTGGAATCAAATTGACCAGGTCATCGAACTTTGCTGAGGCATAGCCAAAATCTTTATAGGGCTCCTGAACATATCCTACCATCGAGTCCAGAGTATTGGTGGCTTTGTAGAGCATCACCAGCATCACCGGGTTCAACCAGGGCACCGGAATCAGGGCGCCCAACAGCATATAGAAAATCGGTGCCAGCACCCCGTCAATGGTATTTTCAGCGGTGGTTTCCACTGTTGCCCGAATGATTTCTTTTTCTTTGAGTTCCGAGGTATCTCGACCAACGAGATAACCCACCTGAACTCGGGAAACTTCAATATCGCCTCCCATTAAGGCGGTCATTACCTTTTGTACTTCAACTGCCAGCGTTTTTGCTGCCAGCGAGGTGACGATCAGATAAAGATTAAAGGCGATGTATAAATAGATGTTAATGCTATACAATAGCCATTGCAGCCCAAAGACGATCGCACCAGTCAGACCCAGAACTAAAAATAAAAGCAAAAATCCTTTTGCCTTCCGGTGTTTTCCATGATTCAGTTTTTTATTTAAAAAGCCGATGGTTTTACCCATGGCAATGATGGGATGCGGCAACCAGGGCGGATCCCCGATCAGCCAATCCAGCAACACGCCAGCAAGGATGAGTAAAAACCAAAAGCCTCCCCCTAAGCCTAGGGGAAGTCCTTCAATTAAATTCACTTTTCTATGTCTCCAATGATTTCCATTATTTTTTTCATATCCAGATTTGCTTCAACCGTCTCGGCCAGAAGATCATATTGCTCTTCTTTAAACGCCTTAAAATCAAAAGCGGCTGGGCCAGCTTCGAGATTCTTTTTAACACGAAGGGATTCAATGATCTTTTCCCGTAATCCATCATTATCAAAGATACCATGAAGATAAGTGCCCATCACGGTGCCATCTTGGGCAATCACCCCATCCACAGTACCATCTTCGAGAATCGCAAAGGGTTTGGCCTGATCCAGCGCTTCGCTGGTGCCCATATGGATTTCGTAGCCTTCTACTTCCATGTCAATCAGATCCATGCCCATGAAATTTCCCTGAACCTTGCCCGAAGTCCGGACGGTTCGCTTTTCTTCTTCAATGGTGGTGACGATGTTTAAAAGTCCCAGTCCTTCAATGCTGCCCCGGGTTGATTCAACTTGGAAAGGATCCTTTATTTCTTTGCCCAGCAGCTGATAGCCGCCACAGATGCCCACAATCGGTACCCCGCAATTATGAATTCGATGGATTTCATCGCCCATTTTGCTGTTGATCACATGACAGGTATCATCAATGGTATTTTTGCTGCCGGGAATAACCAATAAATCCGGGTTGGCCAGCTGCAGATCCCGCTGGTTACGGTAGTATTCCACCTTTACATCAGGGTGCATTTCAAAGGCAGTGCAGTCGGTGAAGTTGGACAGGTGTGGCAGATAGACGACGCCAATGGTGATCAGGCCTTCGGAATTATTATCAAACCGTTCGCTGACGCTGTCTTCATCGTCAATGACAAAGCGTTTGTAGGGAATGACCCCCAGACAAGGCACATGAACCAGGTCTTCAATCATTTTGATACCGGGCTTTAACAGTTCCACATCGCCCCGGAATTTGTTGATAATAAAGCCTTTAATTCGAGCGCGTTCTTCCGGCTGCAGCAGCATAATCGTGCCGTAAATGGATGCAAAAACGCCACCCTTATCGATGTCGCCGATCAGTACCACCGGCGCATCCACCAATTCAGCCAGACCCATGTTGACGATGTCGTTGTCCCGGAGGTTGATTTCAGCCGGGCTGCCGGCGCCTTCAATAACAATCACATCTTTGCCCTCAGCCAGTGAGTCATAGGCCGAAACCACAATCTCCACCAGCTTTGGTTTATGGGCGTGATAATCCATGGCGTCCATATTAAATTCGGCTTTGCCCATCAGGATTACCTGACAGCCTACATCAGAGTTTGGCTTTAACAGTACCGGGTTCATTTCAACCTGAGGCTCCATCCGGGCGCACTCAGCCTGAACCACCTGAGCCCGGCCCATTTCCTTGCCATCTTTGGTGATAAACGAATTAAGCGCCATATTCTGGGATTTATAGGGTGCCACATGATAGCCGTGGTTATCCAATATCCGGCACATGGCAGCAGTGATGAGACTTTTTCCAACTGACGACCCTGTACCCATAAACATAATATTTTTTGCCATGTTTTCTCCTTTTTTCTTAACTTTCTGTGGTGATTACTAAAGTGCCGTGAGCTTCACGATCAGTTTCGCACGAAACAATTTTTACACTGTACGTCGGACAGGCTAACGCCTGTTCGCCTACACGTTACACAATTGTTTTCGCGAAGGCAATGAGCCAATCACAAGCTTGCTTGTAGTTGGCGACTGCCCGCGAACAAGAAGAAATTCGCATCGCGATTTCTTCTTGTTGTGGAAACCGAACGTAAAGCAACTATTGTTCTATTCCTTAATATTCGAAATTGCAAAAACTCAAAAACAACTCTAGCTGGTTTTATTTAGTATAATTCTAATGATTTTTCAATGCGCAAACCACGGCGTCTTCGACGGTGCAGACAGACCGGGGATAGGCGACAGCGGGACGGCGGATGAATAAGATTTTAGCATTGACCTGACGGGCGGCTTCGACCTTTTCACGGATGCCGCCAACGTCGCCGCTGTCTTTGGTAACCACAAAACCAATGTTATATTCTTTCATGGTGGCCACATTCATTTCCACCGAGAACGGACCCTGAAGGGCCAGGATATGTCGGGGTTTATAGCCCAGGTTTTCGCATTTTTTTAAAACCCCTGCCGTCGGCAGAACCCGAATATAGGTGCGATCCTTGGGCAGACCGTCAAAGGCTTCCAATTGACGGCTGCCGGTGGTCAGCAGAATATTGCGGTCACTTTTTCCCATGGCGCCAATCAGATAATCTCGGGCTTCCTCATAGGTATGATAAGCGACAATATCTGTTCCTTCATCAATATTCGATGGTCTTTCCAACCGGATATAATCGATATTCATGGCGTCGCAGGCCCAGATGGCATTTTCTGAAATTTCCCGGGCGTAGGGGTGAGTGGCATCAATACAGAGATTGATATTATAAATGGTAATGGTTTCCCGCAGGGTGCCGGCATCCAATTGTCCTGAAATCTTTGTCAAAAGGGGGTTTTCCGAGATCTGATCCGCCGCAATATTAGTCAGCGACGAATAGCAGACTTCTTTCCCTTCTTCAAGCAGAAGATCGGTTAATAATCGGCTGTCAAGGGTTCCTCCCAATACCAGAATCAAAGCTGATAACCTCTCGGGGTAATCATTTTTAGTTGATCACGGGTCACATAGGTTTTGGAGTTGCCGATTATAACCATGGAAAACATATCAATATCTGCTTCATTCATTTTTTTCAGGGTGGTAATGACATAAGACTCGTCTTTTCGCTTGGCATTACGGACAATGCCTACCGGTGTTTCTGGCGCTTTATATTTCAGTAAGATTTCCTGGGCACTTTCGATATTGTGGGGGCGGCCCTTACTTTTAGGGTTATAGAGGGTGATGATAAAGTCGCCTTCGCCAGCACAGTGAAGACGTTTCTCAATCACTGCCCAGTCGGTGAGTAGGTCACTGAGGCTGATGACGGCATAGTCATGCATCAATGGCGCACCCAATGTTGATGCCGCCGCATTGGCTGCTGAAATACCAGGAATAATTTCTACTTCCACGTCGCTGTTTTTCGCCTCAACGATTTCCAGCATGATGCCGGCCATCCCGAAAACGCCGGCATCGCCACTGCTGACCAGACAGATTTTTTTGCCTTGTTCAGCCAGTTCCAATGCTTTTTCGCAACGGTCAATCTCCCGACGCATCCCGGAAGAAAGCACTTCCTTGTCACCGATCAAATCGGCAATAATATCGATATAGGTTTTGTAACCGACAATAATGTCAGCGTCTTCCAGGCTGGCTTTGGCCGCCTCGGTCATATGTTCATACAGTCCGGGACCAATCCCTGTGACATAAATTTTGCTCATTTTTTCTCCTTTGTTTAACAAGGTTTTTTATTTCAATAGTGCCGTGAGCTTCGCTATTTATTACACGAAACAGACAGCAAAGCAATTATTGTTCTCATTTAAAATTATTTAATTTTCATCCAGCCAGATCGATAAGGTGATCCCGCCCAGTTTCTGTTTTTCCAGCAGGCATTTTCCAAAACCGGAAGCCACAAAACCGCAGGGTTCCGAAACAGCATACAGACCGGTCGTTTTAAAAACAAACTCTGATGCTTCAAAACGACTTTGAACCATTTGCACCATTTCGTTGGGGATGATGATTTTTTTTGCTTTAAAAAAGGTACAGGCTTCAATAATTCCCGGTTCATCGGCTTTCAGGCCGATGGTGGCCAGGGATTTGATGCCCTTTTCATTGAGATTCAGCGACGCTAAAGTCTCCTGAATGGCCTGGATGATCCGATCTCCCGGGGTATCCCGGCGACAGCCTACCCCCAGAACCAACTTCCGGGGAACCAGCTTAACACTGGGAATTGATAGGTCTGCTTTTTTTGTATCCAGGGTTGTCATGATAACGCCCTGATATTTATTCAAATCGGTTAAATCGGCCACCGTTTCGATGTTCTGGGGCAGAATAACCGTATCCAAATCGCAGTTTTCCTGATTAAATAAGGCAATCGGATCGCCGTTTAAAATCAGGGCGGTTACGTCTTTGGCATCAGTAAAATTATCAATGGTGCAGTTGATTTTCTGGGCCAGCACGTCCACGGCCATGGTTCCTTTAACATCAGTGCCGGTGGTAATCACCGCCTGGGCACCCAGTCGTTTGGCAACCAGCCGGGCCGCGTCATTGGCGCCACCCAAATGGCCGGATAATAGACTGATCACAAACTCCCCTTTGGTATCCATCACCAGAATTCCCGGATCGGAAGATTTGTGTTCCAGATGGGGGGCAATCGCCCGAACCACAATACCGGCTGCCATAATGCAGCAGATGATCTGGTACTCCCCGATGATGCTGCCCATAAAGGTGGCAATATCGGTATTGATAATTTTTGTGGTTTCATTGGCGTATTTTTCTTTGGTGTAGATCTGACATTCCCGGTCATCCAGATATTCTGCCAGCCGGTTTGCCAAAACCATGCCATCCTGGGACAGGGTGACAATGGCCCACTTTTCTGTTTTCACGGTTTTACTCAACCCCTTGACGGTATTCATGGGTAAAGCTTGGATCATAAAGCTTGGATAAGCTGTATTCGTCTCCCAGGAAATCACCGACTAAGATTTGGGCAGTTTTGGTAATGTTTTCGTCTTTTACTTTCTGAGCGATGGTTTCCAGGGTTCCCATAACAATTTTCTGATCTTCCCAGGTTGCCCGTTGGATAATGGCAATGGGTGTGGTCGGCGCATAATGTTTCATTAAGCGAGCCACCACATCGTCGATCATTTGAACTGACAGGAAGATGCACATGGAAGCCCGATGGGATGCCAGGTCTTCCAGTTTTTCTTTTTCCGGAACTGGAGTTCGGCCTTCTAAGCGGGTTAAAATAACGGTTTGGGATACGTCTGGCAGAGTAAATTCTTTTTTAAGCGCCGCCGCCGATGCCACAAAGGAGCTAACCCCAGGGATCACATCAAAAGGAATTCCCAATTCATCCAATCGGTCCATCTGTTCCCGGATGGCTCCATAAATGGATGGGTCACCGGTATGAACCCGGGCAATTTTTTTACCTTCTTCAGTGCCTCGTTTAATCACGGCAATGACATCGTCTAAAGTCATCGATGCGGAATTAAAAATTTCGGCATCCGGTTTGTGTCCGGCAATAATCGCTTTGTTTACTAAAGAACCGGCATAAATAATAATATCTGCTTCATTAACAATTCGTTGACCCTTAACGGTAATCAGTTCTGGATCTCCTGGGCCTGCACCCACCATATAGACTGTATTCATAACTATTTTCTCCTAAACTTTATTTCTAATTTTAGCACTTTTGATTCCATTCCTACATTTCTGTAACGGGTTGTGCTCTTTTCAAATGATCTAAAAACATATTCTGAATCTCCGGGTATTCTCCCAAACCTTCGAGGATACATTCGACTTTAAAACGTTCATCCTCCAGGATTGTTTTCCAGGACTCTTCATCATCACTGGCCATATCATTAATGGCATGATCTCCAGCTACCAGCATAAATGGTGCCAGATAAACCTTTTTATATTTTTTCTCTTTTAAAATCGGAACAATGTTTTCCAGTTCCGGGAATCCTTCAACAGTTCCTACATAGACATCCTCATACCCTTTCATCTTGAACATATAATCCAGAGCGGGATAGGTTGAATTAGCGTGATGGTCGCTGCCATGGCCCATATAAACCAGGGCTTCGCCCTTTTTGAACTTAGGCATGTGCTTCATCACTGCATCCACAGTTTCTTCATAATCTTCCACGGTGGTTAACAGCGGCCGTCCCAGGGTCAGGGATTCAAAATCCTTTTCAAAGTCCTTCAGTTCTTTCAAGGTGATGTCATATTCGTGACCGTTGATAATGTGGGTGGTCTGACAATGGACGTGGGTATATCCGGCGGCTTTGAGTTTTTTGAGTACTTCCTGGGGAATATCCACATTTTCGTTGTCCCGGTTCTTCAATTTATTGATGATCATCCGGGATGTAAAGGCTCGATAAAAATCATGATCCGGGAAAGCTTTTTGCAAATGCTTTTCGGTTGCCTCGATGGTTTTTTTTCGGGTCTCAGGGTAAGATGTACCAAAACTGATGACCAGTAACGCTTTTTTCTCCATTAAATGGTTCTCCTATTTATGTTATTTGTTATTGTAGAAGTTGGGTTAGCTTTGCTGACGATTCTAAATACTAAACTATTTTGTGTCGGCTAAGGTTTATCAAATATTACCGTACCGACCAATTGTTAATCTGTTGTCTGCTGCAAGCTCGGACAGGCTCTGCCGTGTCCGCCTTGATGCAGACAACATGATATAACAATTGTCGGTACTGATTTATTTCCTTCTATACGGTTTCAGGTCGGATCAATTATGTCTATTTCACGGCGCCTAAAAAACAAAGTAATTGGTCTGACAGCAAAGCCTATTAATGCTTGCATTTTTTACTTATAATTTTTTTAATGCCTGGTAATGATCTTCGATGGTTTTTTCGATGTCCGCTTTGGTATGGGCGGAGGAGAGGAAAATACCTTCAAACTGGGCTGGGGGCATAAGATTGCCGGCATCCAGCATGGATTTGAAATATTTGGTATAGGCTTTGGTGTCCGAGGTCATGACAGCGGCATAGCCATCGATGGGTTGGTCGGTAAAGAAACAACAGGTCATTCCTTTGAAACGGACCATCTGGGCTTTAACACCGGTTTTTTCGATGTTGGCTTTAAAGCCGGCTTCTAACAGCTTGGCATTTTCTTCCATTTCGGTATAAACTTCCGGGTGATCTCGGAGGTAGGTCAGGGTGTTCAGCCCCATTTTCATAGCGATGGGGTTTCCTGACAGGGTTCCTGCCTGATAAACGCCGCCTAATGGTGCGACGGTTTCCATGATATCCCGACGTCCGCCATAAGCGCCGACGGGCATGCCACCACCGATGATCTTTCCTAAGGTGGTCATGTCCGGCTTAATATCCAGGACTTCCTGGGCTCCGCCATAGGCTAAGCGGAATCCGGTGATGACTTCATCAAAAATCAGCACGGTTCCTTCAGTTTCAGTGATATCACGCAGTTCTTTCATGAAATCCAGATCAGGTGGCACCACACCCATGTTGCCGGCCACTGGCTCCACGATGACGGCGGCAATTTCGCCGGGGTTTTCGGCAAAGAGCGCTTTGACGCTGGCAATA
This sequence comes from Acetobacterium woodii, assembly GCA_016213825.1. Lineage (GTDB taxonomy): Bacteria > Bacillota > Clostridia > Eubacteriales > Eubacteriaceae > Acetobacterium > Acetobacterium woodii_A. Next base: position 99,657 of record JACQZP010000009.1, read on the forward strand.
TCATTATAGGTAGCTACTAAGGTATCCTTGGCGGTTCCCGGCGTCACCCCGGAACTGGTGGGCACTCCAAAGGTCAGGGTGCCGGATCCGGATTTAACCAGCAGTCCGTCAGCATGACCATGGTAGCAGCCTTCAAATTTAATAATCTTGTCCCGTCCGGTATAGCCTCTGGCTACCCGCAACGCACTCATGGTGGCTTCGGTGCCGGAGCTGACCATTCGGACCATTTCCATGGACGGATAAGCTTCGGTAATCAGTTTTGCCACCTCAACCTCAATAGCAGTTGGGGCGCCGAAGCTGGTTCCTTTTTCCAGCGCTTCCTGAATGCCTTCAAAGTAAACCGGTGAGGCATGGCCTAAAATCAGCGGCCCCCAGGAACAGATATAGTCGGTATACTCGTTGCCGTCCACATCATAAATCTTGGCGCCTTTGCCATGGTCAATAAAAACCGGGGGCATTTCCACCGATTTAAAAGCCCGCACCGGACTGTTGACGCCACCGGGTATATATTTTTCAGCTTCGATAAATAATTTTTCTGATTTTTCTCGATTCATAATATCTCCAATAATAATTATTTCACTATCGTGTGAAACTCAGGTGTTCGCACCCTACCGTACCGACCAATTGTTAATCTGTTGTCTGCTGCGGAATCGGACAGGCTATCGCCGTGTTCGCTCCGATGCAGACAACATGATGTAACAATTGTCGGTACTGCGTTTGTCTTGATCAATAGATTCATGACTTATAAATGATTTGCTGTCACTGATAATCCTTCAGCATCGCCTGGAGTTCTTTGGCAAAATAGGTGATGATGATGTCTGCGCCAGCTCGTTTGATGCTGATGAGACTTTCAAAAATCGCCCGGCGATCCATCAGATCGGCATCCACGGCATTTTTGATCATGGCATATTCGCCGCTGACCTGATAGGCGGCCATGGGTAAATAGGAAAGCTCCTTGCCTTTGGCAATAATATCCAGATAAGGCATAGCTGGTTTGACCATCACAATATCGGCGCCTTCATCAATGTCCAGAACCATTTCTTTTAAGGCTTCCCGGGAATTGGCCGAGTCCATCTGATAGCTGCGGCGGTCGCCGAAGGCTGGTGCCGAGTTGGCGGCATCCCGGAAAGGGCCATAAAAGCTGGAGGCAAATTTGGCTGAATAGGCCATAATCGGAATCGATTCATAACCGGCCCGGTCTAAGGTTTCCCGCATATGATCGATGCGGCCATCCATCATATCCGAAGGGGCGACCATATCGGCTCCGGCTTCGGCATGACTCAGGGCGGTTCTGCTTAAGGTTTCCAGTGTCTGAGTTCGTCGAATTTCACCACTTTCTTCAAAAAAACAGCAATGGCCGTCGCTCTTATATTCACATAAACAGACATCGGTAATGACATACATTTGTGGATCAACTTTTTTGATCACCCGAATGGCTTCCTGAACCAGACCGTCTTCGACAAAAGCCGGGGTAGCTTCCCCATCTTTCTCATCGGGAACGCCAAACAGTATGACATAACGGATGCCCAGTTCTTTTAGCGCCAGGGTTTCCGGTCCTAGCATGTCCAAAGACAGATGGTACTGATCTTTCATGGAGCCGATTTCTTTACGCACTCCCTGTCCGTCGACTATAAACAGCGGATAAACCACATCATTCATGGAAAGCTGGGTTTCTCGGATTAAATTCCGAACCGCCGCATTTTTTCGTAATCGTGTTGGCAACATATGGTCAACCTCCTTATTTACTTCTAGATAATTGCAATACTGCCTTGAGCTTTGCTACCTGTTTACATCAAACAATTTTTACACTGTACGGCGTACAGTCTACCGACTGTTCGCCTACACGTTACAAAATTGTTTATGAAAACTGGCATCAAAGCAATCATTGTTCGATCCTTACAAATCTGTAATTACTTATTACTTTTCTGCATCCTTTAAAATCGCATCCAGCATTCCCTGGATGGTATATGTTTCAGCTTCGATGTCCACATCAATGCCCAGTTCCTGACATTTTTTTGAGGTTTGAGGGCCGATGGACACACATTTTGCCGTGTTAATCGCATCAATATGGGCTGCTCCGATTTTTTCAACAAAGAATTCGACAGTGGTGGAGCTGGTAAAGGTAATATAATCAATTTCTTTGTTATTTAACATTCCCAGCGGATCGACCGTGGCATGATCTTCCCGGATGGTTTCATAGGTTTGCACCTCGTCCACTGGACAGATTTTGGATAATTCTTCAACCACATAGATTCGGGCATTTTTTGACCGGGGAATTAATACCCGGCTGTCTTTGTTAAGCAGTGGTGCCAAACCGCTGACCAGTTCTTCACCGACATATTTATCCGGTACAAAATCGGCTTGGAGTCCTCGGGCTAAGAGAGCATTTTTGGTTCCTTCCCCAATGGCAGTGATATGAAGATTGCCAAAGGCTCGGGCATCTTTACCACAGCGGGTCAATGACTCAAAAAAGATTTCGACACCGTTAATGCTGGTAAAAACAATATGGCTGTAGTCGCTCAGGACTTTTACCTTTTCATCACAGGCCGCTTCATTGATCGCCACAATTTTGATGGTTGGGAATTCGATGGCGTTGCCGCCCAGTTCACTGATTTTTTCAACCATCTGAGAGCTTTGTTCCCGGGACCGGGTGACAATGATATTTTTTCCAAACAATGGTTTTTCATCAAAGAATCGCAGTTTTTGTCGTTTATTCACGACTTCTCCCACCACAATCAGGCTAGGCGCCGTAATTTTTGCTTCGGTCGCAATATCGTAGATAGTCTTCAGGTTTCCGGTGACTACTCGCTGATAAGGGGTAGACGCTCGATGAACCACGGCCACTGGCATTTCCGGATTCATGCCGTTTTTAACCAGTTCGTCACAGATCTTCTCCAGGTTCTTAACGCCCATTAAAAAGACGATGGTACCCTTGAGCTTGCCCAATACCGGCCAATCCAGGTCGGATGAACCGTCATAGGCATTGGATTTCAAGTGTCCGGTAATGACGTGAAAGGAGGATACACAATCCCGGTGGGTAATCGGAATTCCGGCATAGGCCAGGCCGCCGATAACGGAGGTAATCCCGGGGATCACTTCAAAGGGCACGCCGGCATCATAAAGGTCTTCACCTTCTTCGCCGCCCCGGCCAAAGACATAGGGATCACCGCCTTTTAAGCGCAATACCAGCTTACCTTCCTGGCCTTTTTGGACCAATAAAGCATTAATATCTTCCTGACGCATGGCATGATTTCCGGCCCGTTTGCCAACGTAGATGATTTCGGCATCGGCTCGGGCATCGTTTAGAAAGCTCTCATTGACCAGGGCATCGTAAACCACCACATCGGCCTTGATTAAAATATCTCTGGCTTTTACGGTCAGTAGGCCAGGATCGCCGCAACCGCCGCCGGCCAGATAGACCTTTCCCGGTTTTGTATGCACTGCTGTATAACATGCTGCTGCTAATTGTTTTCCCAAATTTTCTGCCTCCTCGGGTGATCCTTCAATGGATTGGGTAACCACATGACTGCCGTCTTCCAGACCATAAAGTCCGTACAGTACAATGGTATCTTTTTTTATTTCACAAAATGCGCCCACCGGAATGTGACAGCTGCCGTTGAGTGCATTTAAAAAACTTCGTTCTGCTTCCATCTGAATGATGGTATTTTGATCACTGATGGCTGCCATCAGTTCTTTGACTATTTCATTGTCCTCCCGCACTTCCACCGCCAGGATTCCCTGGGCGGGTGCCGGGATAAAGGTGTTCTCCGGCAAGGTCACCGTTTGGTAGGCTGAATCTGCCAAGCGACCAATCCGTTTCAGGCCGGCTGCGGCCAGAATGATGCCATCCAATTGCTGTTCCTGCATTTTTCGAATTCGGGTATCGATGTTGCCGCGAATCCCCACGATTTCCACATCCGGCCGCAGCTTTTGCAGTTGACAGATCCGGCGTTTGCTGCCGGTTGCTACGACCGCACCCTTAGGCAAATCATCCAGGGTTGTAATTTGATGGGGTGTCAACAGCACATCACGGGGATCTTCCCGAACGGTTGGAACTGTCAATACCAAGCCTTCCGGCAATTTTGAAGGCATATCCTTCATGCTATGGATGGCCATATGGATCTCACCGGATAGCAGGGCATCTTCCAATTCTTTGGTAAACAGTCCCTTATCACCGATTTTATCCAGGGGCTTATCCTGAACCAGATCGCCTTTTGTTTTAATAATGACCATCTCGAAATTTATCTGGGGGTGGGCTTTGGCCAGGACATCAATCAGCCACTGGCTTTGGGTTCGGGCCAGCGTACTGCCCCTTGTTCCAACTTTTATATTCATTTATCTTATCTCCAATTCATCTATTGTCCGGTAATTGCGAAAGTGCCATGAGCTTCGCTGCCAGTTTACACGAAACAATTTTTACACTGTACGTCGTACAGTTCTACGAACTGTTCGCCTACACGTTACAAAATTGTTTGTGAAACAGGCATCAAAGCAATCATTGTTCGTTTGTCAGTTATTTCCTAGTTTTGACCTAAGTTCCGCATTGGAACACCGGGACAATTCTTTAAGTTTTTCAGTTTTTTCATTCTGCGAGCCGTTTCCGGTTAAAATTGTCTGTCGCAGCGAGCGCAGTAAGGCGGTTTTTTCAGTATAGCTTTCATCATAGCGGTGAGCCAGCTCGTCAATAATGCTTTTCGTTAAAAAAGGACTGGCTCCTTCAGTACACACCGACAGGGTTAAATCCCCCCGGCGAATGACGCTGGGAAAAATGAAGTCCGAATCTTCGGGATCATCCACCCGGTTGCACCAAATTTTCAGGGACGCACAGTCCGTTCTGACTTGTTTATTCAACTCGCGATTGTCTGTTGCCGCTACTGCCAAGTCGATGCCGGTAAGGTATTCCGTTTTGTAAACAGACTGAATCAATGTCAGTTGCTTGTTATCCGTTTTGATGAGCCCTGCGGAAAAATCGGGGCTCACTGCAATAACCTGCATTCCGTTTTCCAATAATGTTGCAATCCGTCTGGCGGCAACCTTGCCACCGCCGACAATCAGAGCCTTTTTGTTTTTTAAGTTAAATAGCAGCGGTGTCATCATTCTTTTGATCCTCTAGGATGGTTTTCTCCTGGATTCCCGGAAAAAGGTAAGTCACCGTTTTCTCTATTCCAATAATTTGAGCTTCGTCATCCAGCGATTTGAGTTGTTTAATCGGTGGCATAACCATCTCTCTGAATTTGGATCGGATCACCTTGGACAGATAGACCTCTTCCTTTTCTGTCAGATTTAATCGGCCACAGAGGTTTTCAATGGTTTCCTCTGCCAATTGTCGGGAGGTTTCGTTTAGATCCCGAACCATGTTATCGACCTTGGCGTGGGTCACCCAAGAAAGCAGTCCATCGATTTCATCCTGAATTTCTTCGGCGATTTTTTCCGCAATCTTGACCCGATAAGCCATTTTCTCATCCATAATATTTTTAAAATCATCGATGGTGAGCAGTTCTACCTTAGCCAGACTGCCGACCGCCTCTTCCACATCTCGAGGCAAGGCTAAATCAATAATGGTCAGCGGTTTGCTCAAAGGTTTCATTTCATCAGCTTTCAAAATGACATGGGGGGATGCGGTGGCGGTTATGATCACATCCATTTCTGGAATGATGTCATAGCGGTCTTCATAATGGATCATCTGAACGTTTTCATGAATGGACTCGCATTCATGCATATTATGAAAGGTTCGGTTCGTCATGTAAGGGTTCTGAAAACCTTCTGCCTTCATGTAGCGCAGCGCCAGCACCCCCATTTTCCCCGAACCGATGATCAATATTTTTTTATCCCCATAATCTTCTGGGTATTCCCGTTTGATATGTTTTACCGCAGTTGAGCTTAAGGATAAGGGCGTTTCGGAAATTTTATAATCAGTTTTCACTTTTTTGGTAAAGGTAATGGCTTCGCGGAACATTTTCGTCAGATATTTTCCACAACCCTTGATTGCCTGAGATTTTTCCAACGCATCTTTGACCTGCCCCAAAATCTGGTCTTCCCCCAAAATCATGGAGTCCAGACCGGTGACGACTTCATAGAGATGAACCATCGCTTCCCGCTCTTTTTTCACAAAAAGATACGGTTCCAGTTCTGCTGATTTTTCATTGAGATAAAAGTCTGTTAATATTTTTCCGGCAGCATCTTCATTTCGGGTCGATACATAGATCTCACTACGGTTGCACGTCGACAGAATGATAACTTCAGCAATGTCATTTTCATCTAAAAGAGTCCTAATGGCCTCATTCAGGGTTCGATGAAGAAACGCTCCTTTTTCCCGAATCTCTAAAGGTGTGTCCTTATGATTAATTCCTGCTACTACCAGTTTCATCCGCCTGAACCTCCTTTTTTTGAGTCCGTATTGCTTCTTCCAGGGCAGCAATACTGCGAAACCCTTTAATTCCCAAACATTGTTCCAATCGGGTCATGGTCGCCTGTTCCAGACTGGCGGTTTCCAGCGCTTTGGTGTCTTTGAAAACTTCAGTGGTTTCACCTTCAACCAGCACCCCACCATGATGGAGTACATAGGTATAATCACAGAATTCGTAAATAAAATCCATGTCATGGCTGGATAAAATAATCTTAATCCCCTTGGCTAAGGCGCCTTTGATAATCGCTTTGACCCCCGCCTTGCTTTTTGGGTCTAAACCCAAAGTGGGTTCATCCATCAGAATAATCGCCGGCTCCACTGCCAGAACCCCGGCCATGGCCACCCGTTTTTTCTGTCCATAACTGAGATAATGAACTGGCCGATCGGCCAAAAGCGAGATCCCGGTGGCTTCCATCGCCGCTTTCACCCGCTGGTCAATGACCTCTACGTCCATTCCCATATTTCTCAGGGCAAAAGCCACATCATCATATATTCCTGAATAAAAGACTTGCTTATCCGATTCCTGGATAACCAGCCCAATTGATTTTCTAAATTCATAGAGATATTTTTTCTTATAGGATAAGGGTTCTTCTTTAAAGAATACTTTTCCCTCAGTTGGCTTGATCAGCCCGATTAAGGCTGACATCAGCGTAGATTTTCCGGCACCGTTTTCTCCGATGAGGGCGATGCAATTTCCCTTGGTTCCGTCAATGGACACGTTGTTCAAGGCTTTGGTGCCATCTGGATATTGATAGGTTAAATTTTCTGTTTTAATCATGTTTATGACCTTTCCTATAGCTCACATGAAAGTCTCCCTGGTATTGCTTTAATTCCAGGGTTTGTGTCATCTCCTCGTAGCTCTGGATGGCCATGAGAAATAAATTGCTTAACATCATTGCGACGGATTGAATGGCTACTTTAAAACTGCGATAACCAAAGCGCAGTTCCTGGGCGGTTGCCATCAGTTTTATTTTTTCCCAGTAATCAAAGATGAAGCGATAGGTTAAAATAAATATTTCTAAAAAAGTATTACTGATATGGGCTTTTTTCATGACTCCGGCAATTTGCATCACCGGAGTTGTATAAATTAAAAATAGCATACATGAAACACCAGACATGGCTCTGCAAAAAACCAAACTGGCCAAAATAAGGTTGGTGGTGGTGATCCCAATGGTAAACTGAAAGAAATTAAATGCAAAGATAAAATCTCCTTCTCCCTGGGAAATCGTAAATAATAAGGCAATCGCTCCGGGAATGATGAACAGGGAGTCAAAAATCAGCGTGTGCAGATAAATACGCACCGGAATTTTTGCCCACAAGAGGGTACACCCTACCATGACACCAAAAACCCCTGCCATATACAGGGGTTCATTGATGAAAAAAACCGAAAGGAGCATGACTAATGAAACCACTACTTTGACAGTAGGATTGGCATTGCTAAGTTTATTGGTATGGGCAAAACGATCAATCATGTTAGTCTCCTTCTAAAGATGCTATTAGTATAATCTAGGCTGATTTATCAGCCTTTTCATTTTTTTTTGACTTTTTATAAAGATAGAAGAAGCAGATTCCCAGTCCGCCAACGCCTAATAGTTGTTGCAGGTGGAATAAGTTTCCTTCCATATCGCCGGGATCAAAGATATTTTGAAACCAGGGGACATAGTTTTCATCGATTGAGGTAATCGCATTTTTGGCACCATCATCTGCACCGGAAAACTCGGCATTCGGCAAAGCAATCTGCGGAACTACAATCAGAGCGCCAATGATTAAAATCAGAATAACTTTAGTTATCGGTGAGAGTTTCATTTGAAATAATCCCCTTTTCTTTATATTGGTAGATGGCATTGACCACCAGAACGGTTAAAATACCCTCAACAATTGCCAGCGGTATCTGGGTAATGGCAAAGATACTCAAGAATTTGATAACGGATGCGGTTACCCCGCCGACAGGATCCGGAAAAGCCAGTCCCAGTTGAACGGATGTGGTCACATAGGTCATCAGATCGCCGATAAATGCTGCTAAAAAGACGGTTAATGCCTTGGGCACATTGAGTTTTGACAGCCCTTTGTAAATTCCATAAGCTGTAAAAGATCCCACGATTGCCATCGAAAAAGCGTTGGCTCCCAAGGTTGTCAGCCCGCCATGGGCCAGCAAAAGCGCCTGAAACAGCAAGGCGATGGTACCAACCACCACGGTTGCAAATGGGCCCAGAACAATGGCACCTAAACCGATTCCGGTCATATGAGATGAACTGCCAGTTACCGATGGCAGCTTAAACGCTGATAAGGCAAAGGTAAACGCTGTTGCAATCGCTAAAAGAACTTTTTGCTCGGGTTTGTCTTTAAATATTTTGCCAACCTGATACAAACCGAAGGCAATAAACGGCAGGGATAAAACCCACCAAAAGACCGCCCAACCAATAGGCAGAAAACCTTCCATAATATGCATGGCATTCACCGGCTGTGATGCCAAAACGACCATAAAAAACACAATGCCTACAATGGTCATGCTTCTTTTTGCTTTTTTCATTTTTACCTCCAATTATTTTATATCAACCAGTAAAAAAGAGCGCTACTTAATTTATTCACTGCCCGAAAAAAAAACCTTTCACCCACATTACGATGGGAAAAAAGGTTTTATCATTACACGTATCCATTGATTCCGATCATGATTACATCAAAGAATCAACTTTTGCTAATGTTACTAACTTCCCTTTTCCCTGGAAGGACACTTTAGTACATCATTTTAGTAGGTTTCCTGACTTATAGCTTATATTCCCCTTGCCTTCCCAGACAATACGTGCCCAGTGACATAATAAGGAGACTTAACTAATTACAGTGACCGGATCGTTCTGGATTCTAACCAGATTCCCTCAATGAAAATTATTCATCCTAAATGATTTTTTACATTTCTATTTAATTGTGTTTATATTATAACACGGATATAACAAATGTACAGGTTTTTTTGAATGCTTTTACTAATGTAAAATTAATTTCTTGATTTGCTTGTTTGCTGATAAAAAGGGGAAATTACACCCTAAGGTTTGACTAAAATATTTGAATACAAATGGGCAAAACTGATCGCTGACTGTAAATTTTGTTGCTTAATCTCATATCCTATTTAAAAATAAGCCTCCGACTTTTATAACTAAAAAATCGGGGGCTTATTTTTTAGTTACACTTCTACCCTCGCAATCAGATCCGGAAAATGTTACAATAGAGCAAACTGTTTGTAATCCTTTAAACCAAAGAGGTAGTGTGATGAACGACATTAAATTTAAGCGAACTATCCCTGCGATGTTCGATTTATTAAACGCCGAGGATGATCCTGCTCAAATACTCTATTATCAAACAATTATCAGTTGCATGTTCGCGTCACCCCTTTTATTTCTTGGCGCCATTGTCAACATCGTCGTTGTTTACTTTTTTTGGGGTAGTAATTTAACCGAGGTGCTGTTAAACAGCGGGATTTTTTTATTGTTGGGGATCAGCTTTGAATTTATTTCCCGGAAAAAATTAGCGGTCCATTTATTTGATCATCTGGCTTCCCTGATGCAATCCATCTGTCTGGCTTTTATCGTCATTCGCTATTACAACATCATTGGTCCGGCAGTATGGTCGGTTTCGTTTGTCATGATCGTCCTTTCGCTGATGCGCCTTAAAATAACCATGTTGCAGTATATTGCCGTAACCACCTTTGTCTGCGGTTTATATGTAACCTTTCTGCTACCCACCGATGGCTTTCTTTTTAGTCCGGTTTATTTTTTAATCCAAAACATTTTATTCTTTTTTGTTTTCAGTCTGGCCGCTGCCAGCTTTTACCTGAATTTAAATCGTTATGATAAGGCTATTGAGCGGCTAAATGCGGTGATTTCTCAAAAAGAAAGAATCGCACTACTTTATAAAAAACTGAATCTGACCAAGAAAACGCTGGCAACCCAAAATCAGGAACTGCAGGCATTTAATGAAGAAATACGGAAAAATGAAGAACGCCTTCATTTTCTGGCATATTATGACAGTTTAACCGAACTGCCCAATCGAAAAATGATTATGGAACGCTTGCAACTGCTGGTCAAGCTATCTGAAAATGAAAAGTCAAACTTTTTTATTGTTTTCATTGACCTGGATAATTTCAAAAAAATTAATGATACCATGGGTCATCTTTATGGCGATGACTATTTAAAATACACCGCTATGCGTTTGCAGGAGCTGATCCATGAAGATGATCTCCTGGGCCGCCTTGGCGGCGATGAATTTGCCCTGATTATCCAACGAAATATCAAAGAAGATGCCGCTTACAGCTACGTCGAAGAGTTAAGAGCCCAACTTTGCGATAAAATCAAAACCACCTGTTCCGAATTTCGGGTCAGTGCCAGTTTTGGTATTTCGGTCTTTCCCCAGGATGGCAAAGATCCTACTGAATTATTGAAAAGTGCGGATACCTCCATGTATAAAGCCAAAGAGCTGGGACGGAATAATATCCAGTTTTTCAGACCAGATATGAAAGAAGAGATCCTCAACAAGATCCAAATGGAATCCCGGCTTCTGAAAGCCTATGAGAATAAGGAATTCTTCATTGAATATCAACCGCAATTCAATGCCGAGGACCGCAGCATTCGAGGCTTTGAGGCTCTGATTCGATGGAACTCTCCCCATTATGGCCTGGTTGCCCCGATGCGTTTCATCCCGTTGGCCGAAGAAATGGGGTTAATTATCGGCATTGGCGAGTGGGTATTGTTAACGGCCTGCCACAAATTCAAAGAACTGGATGATCGCTTTAACAAGGATCTGTGCATTTCGGTAAATATTTCGGCTGTTCAAATGCGGGACAAAAATTTTGTTGAGATTATCAAAGATGTTCTTTCGAAAACCAATATTGATCCCAAACAATTGGAATTGGAAATAACCGAATCACTTTTTATTGATGACATGGAAGAAACCATTACGATGCTCAACGAAATAAAATCATTGGATGTCCGAATTTCTCTTGACGATTTTGGCACTGGTTTTTCGTCATTGAGTTACTTGAGACGCCTTCCCATTGATACCTTGAAAATTGATAAATCCTTTATCGATGATCTCTCCGATCAGGATGCTTCCATTCGAATTGTCGGTGATATCATTTCTCTGGGTCATAACCTTGATGCCCATATTGTTGCCGAAGGCATTGAAAACAGTACTCAATTGGAATATCTAAAAAACAATAATTGTGATTGTATTCAGGGCTTTATGTTTGGCAAACCGATGTGTGTTAAAGATGTTGAAACGCTGCTCACCCAAAATGACAATCTCAAAAAATAAAATCAGCAAGTCAAACCGATTATTAATCAAAATAAAAACAACAGTAGTCTTTTATGGCTGCTGTTGTTTCTTTCGTTGTATTTCTTTATTAAATGCCTGCCGATTATTTTATTTTTTCCCGGTCGATAATTGACTCATACACGACCTTCGAAATATTTTTGGGATTTTGAGCCTTGATGATCGCATAGGCATAATGCGGTGAAAAAGGTTTGGGATAATAAGCCAGGTAGCGTTCTTCCCAATCGGTTGGTGCGTATTTTTCTTTGGCGTGATGGAGTGCCTTAAAATTGTAGGCACTGTTCATGTTGTCATAAATATAGGCAAAGAGTTTTTCATTGATGGTCATTTTATCTCCAGATGCCACATTGTACAGCGGCGAAAGGCCCATATTGGCAATACGGATCCCCTCATCCCTCATTAGCATAAATGCTTCATAAATAATTTTTTCTAGCACCCCCTGGGGGGCGTCACTTTTTCTGCGGGTGACATCAGCAAGATATGCCTGTCCACTCAAATAGGGCAAAAAAACAACAAACCCCAACATTTTCCCCTGCGCATCCCGTGCATAAAAATATCGCCGATCAAGTGGATTATCCAGGCCGACGCCGCCCAGCATAAATGTCATTTCTGAGGTTGTTTTGCTTTTTAACCACTCTTCTGATATTTCTAATATTTCTTTTTCTATTTCCAGATTCTGTTGTTTTAGCGGCTGGTATTCCTGAATAATGATTCCTGCTTTGTTGGCATGATTGATCGCAGCTCGAACTTTTGCAACTTTTCCGCCAGCCAAGTTGTACTCCGAAAGATCAAAGCAGGCGTCTTCTCCGTATTTTACAACGCCAAACTGAGCCGTTTTATATAATTCAAGAAAACACTCCGTAACATTGAGCAGCAGTATATCCCAGCCATTTTGTCTGGAAAAAGTCAGCAACTCGGTTAAAAACTCGAAACCATCATTTTTATGACAGATGATATCGCCACAGCAGACTAAAACCTTACCCACAATGGTATAGGAACAGACCCCTTCCACGTTTTTACTGAAAAAATAACGCTTGTCATTTTCAAGCGACAAGTAAGACATCGGATTTTGTCCATGGGCAAGCACTATCTTCCGAACTTTTTCCTTATCATGTTTATCATGAATATAGTCATAAACAAGGGGCTTCATCAGTAGCAGCACGGAAGCAAAAATACAAATCCAATTCATGATGATTAACGAGTCGGCATACATCTGACCCAGGTTATTTTTGATATCCAATACATTGGTATCCATAAAGATTAACAGATTAATTGAATTTAACAATGCATTATAGATGGTATGCACATCATTAATATGTGCTCGCATAATATATAAACCAAATGAAGCATTGATCAGCAGCAACATAAATGAAATGCCGATAAAGATAAATGCTAATTTTAAAGTAACCCGGTTGGGCAACCGGTGAAAGTCCTTATATGAAACTAACAGCACGATTAACACAAACAACTCGATGATCACAATGGGAACCGTAAATCGGTGAAAGTGAACAATTTGCAAAACCAGTGTCGCCACCAGCACAATCACCTCAATAAGCCAGGCACTGCGGACTCTTTTATACAAGCTATAGGCAAGCAGAAGCATCAGCAGACCCAACATAAATGATAATATCCCATGGGTTGCCACAACATTAGGATCCACCATATTTTTATAAATATTTTCAAATGCTTTAGCAAATTTTAAAGGCAAAGCCGCAAATAAGTTCCCAAATCCGATAATTATCACCAGAAAAATAGCAACGTTCTGGATTTGTCTTCTGATAAATATATTCAAGCCTGACATCCTTTCAATTTTTAATTAAATCAGCTAATTGCGAATTATATAATATCACAATCATTTGTTTTATTCTTGAATTTTATTTTTCTATCAGACTTATTAAAGCAATCTTAATTATTCTGGCGCTTGCATCATTGTCAGGCGCGCTCATAAATTATCCTACATCATCTTATGCAGTGCCGATGAGCTAACTATAGATTAGCCCATCAACACCACAACGAATATGATTGATAACATTCTGTCTCAATTTTTCACTCTTTCACTTTTATTTTATCATTTTATAATAGGATTTGGCGGTGAGTAAATAAACCGCCGTATAAACCAATGCATAAACGACAACACCGACCAGCGTGCATAAAAAGATGAGGGTCGTGTTGGTGAGTCGGAAAGCCGCCAGCATCTTGGTGATAACCGGGAAGGCAAAGGCCACATGGACCATGGCACCAGCCAGTGGCAGAAAGAAGACCATCAGAATCTGCTTGCCGATGGTTTTTTTAACCTCGGTTTTGTCCATCCCCACCTTTTGCATAATTTCAAACCGTTCACTGTCTTCGTAGCCTTCAGAAATCTGTTTAAAATAAATAATCAACACCGTGGCCATCATAAAGAGTGAGCCCAAGAATACGCCCAAAAATAAGAAGCCGCCAAAGAATCCATAAAGCTCTGACAATGATTCATAAAGATTTTGGATTTTGATATCCGGACTGCTCTGGGTAACCGCAGATCGCATGTTTGCCGAAAATGCATTGGCCTGATCCTCTGTTCCGTTGATATTAAACATCAGCGCATGAAGAGTAGTCTCCGGATCATCATCATTTTTCATTGCCTGGTAGATCGCTGTCATCACGGCATCATCCTTAACAATCAGGTAATAGACGTGTCCCACGTTCTGGGTTTTTTTAAAGTCCATGGGTATCGATTCCAGCTCTTCGGTAACCAACAGTTGTTCATCTCCGAAAGCAATCGTTTGTTCCCCATAATTATCCCCCACCGAAAAAACCATCGTTTGATTTGCTGCCAGGCTCTTGTTTTCACCAGTTAACCGATTATAGTCATCCAAGGGGATAATTACCAGATCCGAGACCGTTTGGTAATACAAGGCATCGGTACTCTCGTCCTCGACCATGTCCTTCTTAAAATGGTTTCCTTCTCGAAACGCCCTGAACTTTGCCATATCAAAAGACAGTTCATCAACAATTTCCACGTTCGCCTGAGTTTTTTCCGCTTCAACGATCTGGTTAATCTCAGCAAAGTCCGTATTCGAAACTTCTCCCACAATACTCACATCCAGGGGATAAAAATCCCGCCGCATACTTTCCTGTCCAATATATAAAGAAACCGTAGTGGAAAGGGTCACTAATACCATGGTGCTTAAGATGCAGATATTGGCCAGCCCCACGGCATTTTGTTTCATCCGGTAAATCATCCCGGACACCGAAATAAAATTCCGGGACTGATAATAAAACTTTTTATTTTTTTTCAAGCGTTTTAACAGCGTAATACTGCCGGAAATAAACAGGGCGTAGGTTCCAATGATGACAAACACCACCGCTACAAAGAAAAGCAATAGGGCCGTAAGTGGTGTTTTAACGGAAAGGGCAATCCCATAGCCAATCCCCAGTGAAATAATTCCGATTAGGGTGACAATCCAGGAGGATTTTGGTTCCTTTTCCCCATGTTGCCCGCCTTTTAATAGATCAATCGGGTTGGTTAGTTTGACCTGCAAAAAATTTGTCAGTAAGGTTAAACCGAAGATGGCCAGAAATACGCCCATCGTAATCAACAAACCATAATAATCAATCTGAAAAGCGAGGGGACTTTTAAAATGGATGATATTCAAAAGCAACAGAAAAAGCAGTTTCCCGATGAGAATGCCGCCAATCAGTCCCAAAGTTAGACTGATCACTGTTACAAATGCCGTTTCATAAAATAACACCCTGGCAATATGCTTCTTTTCCAGTCCTAAAATACTGTACAGACCAAGTTCCTTTTTTCTGCGTTTAATTAAAAAGCTGTTGGTGTAAAAAAGAAAGATCACCGAAAAAATGCCGATGACAATAATCCCCAGAAAAAGAATGAATTTTAAGTTCGTTGCTCCCGGCATTTGCTCCAGACCCTTATTGCTATGAATCGAAACCATGGTATAAAAGGCAATGATTGAGCCGATGCACGTAAGAATATAAGGCACATAGGTGTTGCTGTTTTTCTTGAGATTGAGGATTGCCAGTTTGGGGTAGAATAGTTTATTCAACGTCATCACCCCCGGATGCCAGTACCGATAAGGTGTAGGAGATTTTCTGATACATATCATCATTGCTCATCGATCCCCGATAGATTTGATTGAAAATTTCACCGTCTTTGATAAATAAAACCCGATTAGCATGACTGGCTGCTGCCACCGAATGGGTAACCATCAGGATCGTCTGTCCCAGATCATTGATGCCGGAAAAAATCTTTAGCAGATTCATGGCGGCCTTAGAATCCAAGGCCCCGGTGGGTTCATCTGCCAGTACCAGCTTGGGCTGGGTAATCAGCGCTCGGGCGACAGCGGCTCGCTGTTTTTGCCCCCCCGAAACCTCATAGGGGAATTTTGGGAGAATATCTTCAATTTCTAATCGTTTGGCCAGCGGTTTGAGTCGACCGTTCATTTCCTCGTAATTTTTCTGGGCTAGCACTAGCGGTAAAAAGATATTATCCTGAAGTGAAAAGGTGTCCAGTAAATTAAAGTCCTGAAAAACAAAACCCAGATTGTCCCGCCGGAAGGCCGAGATTTCACTGTCCTGAATGGTGACAATATTCTTACCGTCCAAAAATACTTCGCCGCTGGTGGGTTTATCCAGCGAGGCCAGAATATTGAGCAGGGTGGTTTTACCAGAACCTGATTCCCCCATAATCGCCACATATTCGCCCTGTTCCACCGAGAAGCTGACATTGGCCAGCGCCTGAACCTGGTTTCCGCCAAACCGGGTGGTATAAATCTTCTTTAAATTCTTAACTTCGAGTAATCGCATTATTTTCTCCCTTTATGATCTGAAATGTTAGAATTCTCATCTACAACCAAAGTATAGCGAAAAAGAAAATGCCCGGCCATCGCTTTGGCTTACATTTCCGCTGTTAATCTTACACTTTTGTAAGGTTGTCTTATAAAGCTTCAAACCGCTGGGTTGATAAATCAATGCTCACTTTTGTGCCCTTCCCAACCTGAGAGGTCACTGTAATGGAATGGGATAATTTATTTAACACCTGTTGACACAGATAAAGACCGATACCGGTGGATTTCTTATCCATTCTGCCGTTGTAACCAGTGAAACCCCGGTCAAAAATACGAGCAATATCTTCTGCTCGAATTCCTACTCCGGTATCTTCAATAATCAGAGTTTTCTCTGACCCTTCTTCCAGATAAATGGAGATTCTGCCCTGATTGGTATATTTCAAGGCATTGGAGATAATCTGCTCCAGCACAAAAACTAACCATTTTTCATCGGTTAGAACCCGGCAATTGATTTCATCCAAATCCAAAGATATTTTTTTATTAATAAAAATAATGCCATATTTTTTTACCGCCTGCCTGACCAGATCAGCCAGATCATATTCAAGCAAAGTCAAATCAGCGGACATGCTTTCCAGTCGCAGATACTGAAGCACCATCTCCACATATTGTTCAATTTTAAATAGTTCCTGCTGATAGGCTCGGGTCTGTTCACTAGCGCCCTCGTCCGTCTGTAGCAACAACCCCATAGCCGATATCGGGGTTTTGATCTGATGCGCCCAGAGGGTGTAATAATCAATCATATCGGTTTGTCGATTATCAAACTGAGAGATCAGCTCGGCTCGGTTTTCGGCTAGGTCTCTAACCAAATTCTGATAGTCCCTTTCCAGTAAATTTCGGGACCGGGGTAATTCGCCAACTCCTACCGATGCGGCATTGATCAAATCGGACAGACGCAAGTGCTTTTGATAAAACCGCATGAAATCCAGACATGCAAAAACAAAAGCCAAGGCCACTACCAATTCTGAACTATAAACGGCGGGCTCCAATGGCAGATGGTACAGGGCATAGACGATCGCAAATACCAACATAAATAAAGCAAAGGCGATCATTACCCTGACCCGGGCTTTTAGGTAAGCCTTAAAAGCAAATCCAAATGATGTTATCATTTTATCTTCCATTACGTTTCCCTTAATCCCCAATTAAATAGCCAATGCCCTTTTTGGTGGCAATAAATTCGGTGAGTCCGGCCTCATCCAGCTTTTTGCGAAGTCTGGCAATGTTGACAGTCAATGTATTGTCGTCCACAAAACAATCGCTATCCCAGAGCCGTTTCATGATTACATCCCGGGACACCACCTTGCCCTTGTTTTCCAGCAGAATCTGGAGGGTTTTAAACTCATTCTTACTCAGTTCCAGTTTCTGGTCATTGAAGCTAATGCTGGCATCGCCCAAATTGAGAATCGCCCCCTTGTGTTCTAACAGGTTGACCTGTCCCTGAAAGGAATAGGTTCGTCTGAGCAGTGCCTGAATTTTTGCCACTACCACGGATAAATCAAAGGGCTTGGCAATAAAGTCGTCGCCGCCCATATTCATCGCCATGACGATATTCATGTTATCGCTGGTAGATGAAATAAAAATAATCGGCACCTTGGAAATCTTACGGATTTCACTGCACCAGTGGTAGCCATTAAAAAATGGCAGCGAGATATCCAGCAAAATGAGCTGGGGATCATAGGCTACAAAGCCATCCATAATATGATGAAAATCTTCAACGACCGCTGCTTCAAGTCCCCATTTGTCCAAGTGATTTTTTAGCGAAGTTGCGATAATTTGATCATCTTCTACGATTAATATTTTATACATGCCAATCCATCCTAACTAACATTATCTGATCTCTGGCAATGCGAAACACGGAGGCTTCGTTGCCTGTTAAGCACCATTATAAATCAAATCAACTAAATTTCAAAATCCAATGGATTATCGGTTCATATTTTTATAAACTTTGCCCGCTCGACCATATAAAAAGCTGGTTTATGGGTATAGATTAAATAGAGACACCCATTGATGATACCGATCATCCCTTGCCCACCATTTTTTAAGCTTTTGCAACCAGCGTTTTGATTCCAACCCAGACAAGGAGGGTTAAAAATGACTGACCACGAACACCAATCTGACAACAATGAAGTGAAACCAGCTAATGATGAATTAAATTGGGCTGAACTGGAACGAACTGATGTTGATTCAAGTCAAAACAGTCTGCCTCCGAATACTCCACCGCCAAAAAAAAGCAAAAAAAAATTGATCATCATCCTGACAATTATTGGTGGTGTTCTGATTCTCGGCACACTTACCTTTTTCCTGTATAATCAGTTTGCCACCGCCAATCTAACCAGTGAAGAAAAAATCGAAAAAACTACAGACCAGGAAGAATTAAAAAAACTCTATGATGAACTGCTCGACTCCTATGCGACCTCTGGAAAATCCGAAGCTGAGATCCTCGCCCTGCTGGAACGGGCTGCCAAAGAAACCGGCGATCAGAGCTACATCGAGAACCAGAACAGCTACCTGGTTAAAGCACCCAGCTTTAACCTGGCACCGGGCACCTATGAAGGCATCCAGAATTTGGAAATCATCAAGGGCAATGCTGGTGATACGGTTTATTATACCATCGATGGCAGTGTTCCTAATCAGACCTCCACTAAATATACCAGCGCCATTCCCTTGGCTATTGGCGAAACCACGGTTAGAGCCATAGCAGTGAGTGCTAAAGGTTTTTTCAGCCCAACGGTTGAAGGAAAATATGTCCTGACCACCAGTTCCCAAACCAATACCCAATCCGTCCTTACCCCGGAAGAGTTTATTAATAAAATATATGGAGTGTGGTATAAAACCGACTATGGCAATTCGTTGTCGATTTCTCAAACGTCCTACACTGAGCACATCCCTAAACCGCTTAGCAACGCTACCGGCGATTACATTGTTGTTTCAACCACTGATAACGGCGGTACGATTAAAGTGCTTAATTTCACGGTTGAAGGTTATAATGCCGGTGATACCCTGATTGAATTTGATTTTGGAACTCCGGGAGATAATCAAATGCGACTCCGCCATGAAGGCAAGCCCTGGTGGGACTATGCTGCAGCCGAATCCCTTGGCAGCAATCAGTATCGGATCCCCTTTACATTCGCCGGATCCGATATTATTACCCTTAACTAGATCACCTCTCCTAAACATTAGAAACTCCCAGTCTTTTGCAGACTGGGAGTTTCTACGTATCGTCAATTCATTTTACTCCACGCTCCAGGCTTCCACATTCGGTACGGTATATTCCTGTCCGCTATCGGCTGTATAGGTATAGAGGTATTCAACTGTTCCCCAAACCGTTACCATTTGATTTTCAACTAAGGGTTTTTCACCCGAGTTTAATCGATAATAGACCTGAACCATCTGATTGGGATCGTCATTTAAATCCATCAGAAAATCACAGAAGTATTGCTGATTTTCATAGTTTTCATAAACCTGATAAATCCGCCCGGTCATCTTCACTTTTTTGCCGGTTTGATTTTTGGCATTGTCATAAATTTCCGTATAGGTCAACTCCGACGCCTGGGCCTTAAAGGGATCCAGTCGGACCTTTCTTTCAGCCAGCGTTTCGTTATAATAACCCATGTTAAACTCACCCTGATAAATCACGTCACCATAATAATTATAAAGGATGCCTTGTCCATCATATTTATTGTCAGTATAATTACCTTCATAGACAAGTTGGTTTTCATCCAGATATTCTTTTCCCTGACCGTTTAAAAGATCATCCTGGTAGTTTCCTTCTTGAACAAATCCATCTTCCCAGGTGGTTTCGCCTGCTCCCTGAAAATGACCTTTTTCCCATTTGCCATCATAGGTCCAGGCAATCTTATCATCAGTAGCGGATACCGTAAATACACCATCACCCTGGGGTAAACCCTGCACCAATTTCCCGGAGTATGTTCCGGTTTCTTGGCCAAATGCCAAAGACAAGGTCATCGCCTGATTTTTTACTGATTGACCCTTATTGCCAAAAATCCCCGGTATCAGTGAACAGCCTGAAAGGGAAAGCGCTAAGCAAAGGGTTAACAGCAACACCATTATTTTTTTCATGATCATTCCACCTCTTTTCTTTTTGTCTAAGATTCAGTAAACATCTCACAAAATCAATACTCCCAGCCTCGCTGATTCATTTCTTCAATGGCACTGGCAACCAGATCCACAAAAATCTCCAGCATCTGTTCCCCTTTTTCAATGCTGGCTTTGGTGGGATCGCCGGTGGCACCGGTGGCGGTGAGTTCTTTGATATCCCAGATAATATCCACCTTTTCGTTAATCTTAATAACATTTTCCGGTACTTGAGATACCGCATCTTCCAGCTTGACCAGTTCCGGGCGCAGGGCCATCATGATCGAGGTTTCGCCCTCGCCACCATGCCCCAGTCCGTTCCAGACCTCAAAACGGTCGCCCATAATTGGTCCGACCTTTGTCCACCAATCCGGCAGGTAGAGAAACTTTGCCTCACGATGGCGATTTTTGACCTTATGCGCGGCAATTTCTAGCGCCGGGATATTGCCATCGTGACCATTTAAAATATAAATGTGTTTGATCCCGTTGTTAATCAGGCTTTCAAAAATATCCTCAGCAATGGCAATTTCCGTTTCATACCGCAGCGTAATCGACATCGGGTAACGGTTGTAATGGATGGATGTCCCAAAAGGCACACAGGGCAGCACCACCACATGATCAAGCTTCTCAGCTACCCGTTTGGCAACCTCGGAGGGCACGAAAAAATCCGGTCCCAGGCAACAATGCCAGCCATGACTCTCACAGGACCCAAAGGTCACAATAGCCGTTACCTGATCGGCCTTTTTTAACATCTCCTGGACTTCAAGTGCGGTCATTTCGTTGAGCATTACCTTTTTCATCATACAATTCCTTTCAAATAAAATGTTTCTTAGGCTTTTTCCCAAGTTCCGTGAACTTTGCATTCAGTTTCACACGAAACAATTTTTACACTGCACGTCGTACAGGCTGCCGCCTGTTCGCCTACACGTTACAAAATTGGTTGTGGAAACTCAACTCAAAGTAACTTTCGTTCGACTCTTTTTAATTTTTTAATCGTCTAAAAATTATTATGATTTATATTTACCCAATTTTTCACCCATCATTTGTTGGAAAAGATAATTTAATTAAATCTGGCCAGCCGCATCCATCTGTTTGAGTTGATTAAGAAATGCTGCCATCCACTGATTGTCCTGAAGCATGTATTCCGGATGGGATAATACCTCCTCTGGCGACTGCACATAAGCCCCGGGAATCATTTCATCGCCGCAATTTGTAATGAGATCTTCAATAATCGGCAAGGTATTCTCTAAATGAAACTGAAACCCAAAGACTCTTTTATTATAAACAAAGGCCTGATTTTTGCAGGCCGCACTTTCAGCGATGATGGTTGCCTCCTGGGGCAGGTCGACAAAGGTATCACCATGCCAGTGAAAGACCACTGGGTTATCGGGAAAAAATGAAAATAATGGTGACTCTTTCGCTTTTTCTGAAAACGTGATCGGGAACCAGCCAATTTCTTTCTGTTTGTTTTGAACCACTTTCCCGCCAATGATATCGGCAATCAACTGACTGCCCAGGCACATGCCCAGAATCACCTTGTTGGTTTCAATGGCATCTTTGATTAATTTTTTTTCGGCTTTTAGCCAGGGATATTGATCGTCTTCATAAATGTTCATCGGTCCCCCCATGACCACCAACCAGTCAAATTTGCTCACCTCCGGCAGCGCCTCATTGTTATACAATTGTGTCGAAGTGACAATACATTGATTGGCTTTTGCCCATGCTAAAATACTCCCCGGATTTTCAAAGGGGACATGCTGTAAATAGTGAATTCTCATCTGCTACCTTCCCATTCTATTATTAATGTCGCTGATCAAACCGATCACCTTTTATCAAAGTATACCATTTTATCCCGATCATTTATAATTATTTCATTTTTATTTATCACTTTTTAATAGGATTGCAAAAATTAATCGCAATAAAAAAAGCACATTCAAAACCGAATGCACTTCTTTTATTGCGCCCAGGTTTTTTTAAACTTAGACTAAGAATACAGTTTTCTATATAAATGTAAATCAATGAAAGAAAGATAAATCCGGGGATGTCACACACCATCCCCGTGAAAGGGTATTAAATACTGACTTGGAGATGTCCTTCTATTCGAAGTGATTCTTTTATTTATTGTTGGTCAGGAGAATACCAACCCCAGGCTACACACAATTGCCTAGGTTCGCAGGTGATGGCCAATAACATGTCAGTATTAAGCAGGCTCACCGAAAACGAAAAAATCCTTCTCCAACGGAGAAGGATAAAAGAATCATACTTACAAATTTAAATATAATGCTCTTACGGTCCTCTAAATCGGAGGTTTGATAAGAAATCACTACAAACAGGTCTTCTGGCTCAACAATCAACTTTCCATCTCCCTTCCCGCTAATTTCTTAACAGTGGCTCTGAGACGGTCATCATGTTTTACAGCTGCGATTACAGCAAAGGATTTACACCTTTTTCCCTTGAATATAGGACAAGTTCACTATTTAATTGTTTTCATTCTACACTAAGAATTTCTCTTTGTCAAGCCGCAATTCTGAAAGTGTCACAAGCTTACTGTTTACTTCACATCCCCGGTAATAATAAAAATCGGGTTGGAAGCCTTCAGCATGGTTAGACCGCCGATACCTTCGCCTCGGCTGATGCCGACCTGAATCAGTTCCACCGCATCAAAATACTGGTTCATCAGAGTCGTAGCCTGGGCAACGTTCTCCAGGGTAACAAAGTTGGCAATGACCCGGCCGCCGGCTCGAACATTAGCCTTGCACCACTGGAAGAGCCCTTCCATATTGCCACCGGAGCCGCCGATGATAACTCGGTCCACCGGCTCTTTGATTTCGGCCAGCGCCTCTGGTGCTTTGCCGGGGATAATCACCACATGGTTGGCGTTAAAATGGTCTTTATTTTTTTGAACCAGCTCCAGCGCCGTTTCCTTGGCTTCCACGGCATAGACCTTGCCCTGGTCGGCTGCATAGGCTGCTTCCATGGTGAGCCCGCCGGTACCGGCACCGATATCCACCACCACATCGCCGGGTTCAATCCCCAGCAATGAAATCGTCAGGATGCGGATTTCTCGTTTGGTCATCGGGGCCTTGCCGCGAATATAGGCGTCGTCTTTGTATCCTGCAATCTTACTCATTAATTACCACCACTACTGCCAATCCTTCCTCCTGATAGGTCAGGGCTTCTGCCACGGTTAAGCGGGTTATCTTTTCATTGGGATAGGATAACTCTTCTCCCACGTAAAGAATGCTGTTCTCACAGCCAGCTGTTTGGAGTATCTTGGCAATAAACGCGGTATTATTATTTTTATCAGTCAGAATACCCAGCTTTTTATTTTCAGCAAGGGCTGCTGCCAAATCCTGATCCCGACCATGCAGGCTCATCAGCTTGGCATCCTCCCAGCTGATGGCCAGTTTGGCAAAAAAATACTGCAGCGAACTGATGCCAGGGATACAGACAATGTCCTCCGCCGGAACCACTTTTTTAGCATAGGTCAGCAGACTATAAAAACCGCTGTCGCCGGAAACAACCAGGGCTGTTTTTCGGCTCTGGTACACCTTGGCAACCTCATCCATCAATTCACTCAAGGGCGTTCCCTTGCCAATAAAAAGCATTTTTTTACCGCTGGCATCAAAGCTTTCGGCATGGCGGGTGCCACAGAGGATCACCTCCGCCGCTTCAATTTCTTTTAAGGCAATGGGTAATATATAATCCGGATGTCCCGGACCCAGTCCAATAATTTTTAATGGGTACATAATCGTTTCCTCAACTCTTCTGCGTCTTTGCTTTGTCCTAAAAAGCCATGGATTTTTGAAAACAGCACCACTTCGATTTCAATGGTTCCATAAACCCGATCCGTCACCTTTTTTCGTACGACCTCGGCCAGATGGTTAAAATAGTCCGGCAAATTTTCGGCCAGAATAATATCGGTGGCTTCATCGGTTGTTTTGGACGCCATGATTTTTGCCATGGTTTCCCGGGATGCCCCCAATAGTCCGGCGTGGGCAGTCAGAATCTCCATCCGGCCATCGGCAACACTGCTATGGGTATTAAAAATCCCGCCAGCCAGCTTCACCAACTTGCCCAGATGGCCGATTAACAGTATTTTATCAAAGCCCATCCGCTCGGCCTCATCCAGCATAAAGCCCATAAAATTGCTGGTCTTCACCAGCACCGTTTCATCCAGCCCCAGTTCGTCTGAGAAATCTTTCCCATAATTGCCGGGCACAAAGATGATCTCTTTAAAGGCCTTGGCATGCAAAACGGATAGTTCCAGTTTCAATGAAGCTTTCCAGGCCTCTTCACTCATCGGTTCGACAATTCCGGTAGTGCCGAGGATGGATAAACCGCCTTCAATCCCCAGCTTGGGATTAAAGGTGCGTTTTGCCAATTCGATTCCCTGAGGAATCGACAGTTCCACCCGCCAGCCGGTGGGCAAATCGGACCGGTGCTTGACGGCGTCAGAATCCAAAACGGTATTAATCGCCTGGATAATCATTTCTCTGGGGGTGGGATTAATCGCCGGTTCTCCCGGGGGAATGCTGAGTCCCACCGAGGTCACCGTGCCGACGCCAATGCCGGCGGCAAACTGAATCCCTTCCTGATCGGATGGGGTGATCTTCGAAAAGATCTTGATGCCATTGGTCACATCCGGGTCATCCCCGGCATCTTTGACTACTGAACAGGAAGCTTCGTTTTTTGAAAAAAGCTGATCATGCAGCACCAGATCCAAGGGCCAGCCCTTGGGCGTATTGATTTCAACCGTATCCCATTTCTGCTGATTTAAAAACATCAGCAAGGCTGCTTTGGTCGCCGCCGTGGCACAGGAGCCCGTGGTATAACCGTAACGCATTATTTTTCCATTTCTTTCAATGGTTTTATTAAACATCTTGCGACCTCCATTACTGAAGGGGATAATTCTTCTTGATTAACAAGGTTGATAAATAAGGGATCTTGCCTTTTAATACCTCAATATCCCGGACTACCTGCTGGGTTTCCATGCCGATGTTGGATACCAGCACAAAGCTTTTTTCCAGACCGCGGGCTTCCAGCTCTTCGGCCATCCAGGCATTGTTGGCGGAAATCTTCATCACCACAATGTTCTGATGAGCATCCAGAATCGCCCGGATTTCTTCCACCGGCTGAGTCATAGCCACAACGCCCAAAGATTCTTCACCCTGGGTCAGCGGAATATTCAGTTGGGCGCCCAGATTACAGAATGACGGCACCCCGGACAGAGTAATTATTTCAATATTGCGTTTCAATAGATATTCCATTACATAAGAGTAGGTGCTGAACACCATGGGGTCACCCAGGGTAATAAAGGCGACGTCCTTGCCCTGATTAAGCAACACTTCAATTTCGTCGGCATTTTCTTTCCATTGCTTTTCCAGTGCTTCCCGTTCCTGAGACAGGGAAATCATTGGAAAATTCATTTCAACAACCTTTGACAGATCAGAAATATGGCTTTTGACAATTTCGAAGGCCACACTGGTGCTACCCATTTTTTTCACCGGGGTAATCACCACATCACAGGCATCTAAAACCTTGGCGGCTTTAACGGTGAGCAGATCCGGATCTCCGGGTCCAACCCCGATGCCATAAAAAATTCCTTTTTTTGCTGCACTCATCCCGCTTACCATTCCCTTCCCAATTGATAAAGCATGGCGTTAAGAATAGCTGCCACAACCGGACTGCCGCCTTTTCGTCCGTTGATCCGAATGATTGGGCTGTCGATCTGATCCAACGCTTCTTTGGATTCGGCTGCCCCTACAAAACCAATGGGCGCACCGATGATTAGGGCTGGTTTGGCATTGCCCAGTTTGACCTGTTCAATCAGGGTATACAGCGCAGTTGGGGCATTACCGATGGCAAAGATACCGACGCTGTCGTCTTTTAAAGCTTTTTCCATGCTGACGGTGGAGCGGGTCACGCCCCGTTCTTTGGCTTCAGCGGCTACATCGGCGTCGTGGACAAAATTGACGATTTCGATGCCATGATCGGCCAAAGCTTTTTTATTAACAGCGACCTGAATCATTCGGGTATCGGCATAAATTTTCTTGCCTTGTTTCAGGGCTTCCATCCCGCTTTCATAACCATTGTTGAGAATTTCCAGTAAATCCGCATATTCAAAATCGGCGGTGGTATGAATGATCCGTTTAACCATTGGGGCAATCGCTTCCGGGAAAACCTTGTCTCCCATTTCGGCGGTAATAATCTCAAAACTACGCTCTTCAATTTCTCGGGGGTTGTTAATATATTCCATATTTTCTCACTTTCTTATGTTGATTTTTTGTTGGTGTTGATTTTTAAAATTGATTATTTATGATTACACCTGGTCGGTGGTAATTTTTATGCCACCTGGAATCAGGCGGTTTTTATATAGTTCGGCGTAAGCATTCTCAGGAATATACTGCTCTAATGCTTTGATAAAACCAGCCTCCTGAAAATCGCCGTTGTCATACATAATGCCGATCACCGTACCGCTGTGACCGATGACAGTTCCCAATCCGCCAAAATCCCGGGACAGACCGATCAGACAATCCAGGTAGTTCTTTTTTAACCGTTTCTGGTTGAGCAGGGCGCTTTTGGTGCAGGCGTCGCCAATGTCTTTGAGGCTGTTGGTGCGAACCCCTTTTTCAAATTGAGCAACAATTTCGGCAAAGGTTTCTAAATCAGCAGGAGAATAGTCATCCTGAGTTTCATTAAAGGTCATGGTATCAATCCCGCCATTAAAATCAATGATCAGAATATCCGCTTCCACGGTGCCATCAAATTCTTTTAATACTGAACCACTGATGTGATTAAACAGATTCAAGCGCTCAAACATCAGATTATCGGACGGCTCAATGGCGGTACAAAGGGAGCCGATCTCTCTTTGAGTCAGATTCAAGCCAAAA
This sequence comes from Acetobacterium woodii, assembly GCA_016213825.1. Lineage (GTDB taxonomy): Bacteria > Bacillota > Clostridia > Eubacteriales > Eubacteriaceae > Acetobacterium > Acetobacterium woodii_A. Next base: position 127,214 of record JACQZP010000009.1, read on the forward strand.
TAAGCGGAGAGTCCGGCAGCCATTCCGGCAATGTCGGCGGTGCTACTGGCCATCCCTTTTTCCAGGGGAATGTCGCTGTCCATGGTAAAATGCAAGTGTTCCTTTTCTGGCTGGGGAATTGCAAAGCGCCGAAAAACCGCTTCGACCTGTTTGCGCGTTTTGGGTTTTAACTTTTCCTGATTCCCCGGGCCTTCTTCGATGATAATCCGGGAATACCGGTCAATTGGGCTGGATACCAGACAGGGGTTGCCATCATACCAGCCCTGAATATATTCGCCGCAGGTTCCCGGGGTTTCAACCTTAACCCGCCTCATGCCTGCCCCGCTTGATGATCCAGGACAGCATTTAAGAGACTGGTTAAAAACAACGGATTGCTATAAAAATGGATGTGCGGATAGCCGGCCAGGACATTTTTCTGACGGTACCCGCAGGTCCAGGTTTTGCCTTTTTTGGTCATCACATAGGCGGTGGGTAACTCTTCCGCGGTTTCAACTAAACTGTGATGAAATTCATGACCGCGAACCGCGATGGTTTTGCCGCACAGATAGGCATCGATTTTCACATACCCAAACCGCTGCAGCCGTTTGGTCATTTTGGAATCGGCATCAAAAAAGCCCACAGCCGGATTCGTTTCGCCGCTGTTTAAGGTCATTGAGTTAGTCAGATACATCAGACCGCCACACTCCGCATAACAAGGCAGCCCAGCTTCCAGTTTGTTTTTGATGTCGTCAATCATCGCTGTGTTAGCAGCCAATTCAGCACCGAATATTTCGGGAAAGCCGCCGCCAATATAAAGACCGTCTAAATTATCTGGCAGGGCGGTATCATTTAAGGGACTAAAGGTAACCACTTCCACCCCGGCGTTTTCCAGGGCACTGAAATTATCTTCGTAGTAAAAATTAAAGGCCCGATCTTTGGGCACGCCAATCCGCAATCCCTGATATTTGGCACCATAGCCTGAAAAGGGATCCGCAAAAGGAATCACCGTTTGGTCGTGCTGGCTGATTTCCCACAGCTTATCCAGATCAATGTAGGTTTCGGCCAATTCTCCGGCCTTATCCACCTTTTCCCGGAAATCGGCAATTTCTTCTACCGGTACCAGCCCCAAATGACGGCTGTCCATGACAATATCCGGATTATTGGGAAAATAGCCCAGACAGGTCACATCGTTATAGGCTTCAATCATTTCTTTTAACAGCTGATAGTGGGATTCCGATGAGATCCGATTAATGATGACCCCGACAATATTGGTGTTCGGATCAAAATCCACATAGCCTTTGACCAGCGCGGCAGCACTTTTGGCCATCCCCCGACCATCGATAATCAGAATGACCGGCGCTTCAATGGTTTTGGACAGATAGGCACTGCTGCCCACGTCCGATTCCAGACTATGGCCATCATAAAGACCCATCACCCCTTCGACGATTCCCAAATCATTTTCTGCCAGGCGACGTGAAAAAAGTCCTCGGATGGTTTCTTCGTCCAGCATCCAGGTGTCCAGATTAATGGAGGGCTCTCCGGTTACAAAGCGATGAAACATCGGATCAATGTAATCCGGTCCTGTTTTAAACGGTTTTACCCGCAGACCCCGTTTCTTGAATGCCGCCATGATGCCCATGGTGACGGTTGTTTTGCCTACGTTGCTGCTGGCTCCAGCCAGCATAAAATAATTCATATTCTGCCTCCTTTTTCAATGACGCGTATCTATCGTAAAAATTTCATCGGCCAGTTACCAATAACCGCATCCCGACCAAATTACGAAACTATTTTTCTTCAATAAGAGTCAATTCTCTGATCATTTTTATAAATTCCTGATGATCACTGATTTCATTGACCGTCTTTTTCTTTTTAATAACCTCAAGCTGTTTTTTCAGCTGGCCTTCGGTAAAATCATTATTCAGACAATTCCGGTGGAAATAAATTTCACCCTTCAAGTTTTCCAACCCGAACAGGTTATTAATGTTGCCATGGCCAAAGGGCAGATCGGAAATCAGAATCAGATCACTTTTCGCCATCACTGCCAGGTTTTCTGCCTGTTTTTCGCAGCTGATGGCAGTAAAGGGGCTTTCTTCAATCATCGGAATCCCCAGCACATCACAGATATCCCAGTCATCACTACCCTGATTGATCACTCCGGCAGTGACCTGATGACCCATGGCTTCCAATTCTTCCAGTACCTGGGAAGCCTTGTTGCCGCCGCAGATGACATGAATCCGCAAACTGCGGTAATCTTCTGATTCTTTGATCACCCGGAGCGGAATAATCTCCGGTTTTCCAAACAGCTTATTCTCTTGAATAAACATTTTCATCTCATAGACTTTTTTGAGATTTTCTTCGGTAATCACATCTTTGGGGGTACCGTCCACAATTACCCTTCCGTCTTTCATTAAAATAAGCCGGTTACAGTAACGGGCGGCCAGATTAATATCGTGAAGCACCGCCACCACGGTCATCGATTTTTTCAGATTAAGATTGCGGATCAACTCCATCACTTCAATCTGATGATGGATATCCAGGGCCGAGGTGGGTTCATCCAAGAGAATGATATCCGGTTCCTGGGCAATGGCCCGGGCAATAATCACCCGTTGTTTTTCGCCGCCACTGAGATTATTATACAACCGTTTTCTGAATGAGAGGGTCTTGGTGGCCCGCATCGCCTCGGTCACAATTGTATAGTCATTCTGACTTTCCTTAGTCCGATAACTCAGATAAGGGTTTCTTCCCATCAGGACAATATCCTCAACGGTAAAATCGTAGTCGATATCAAAGGACTGGGGCACCACCGCAATTTTTTGGGCTCGTTCCCGTTGGGTATAGCTGGTATTATCCTTTTCTTCCAGAGTAATGACCCCGGATTTCACCGGCAACAGTCCTGATAAACATTTTAACAGGGTCGACTTCCCAGTGCCATTGGGACCAATCAGGCCGACAAACTCGCCCTGGCAGATGGTGGCGTTAAATCCCTGCAGGATATTTTTTTCGCCATAGCCGGATACCACATCCTTGAAATCCAGCATGATTCTTGGCATTAACCGTTCCATCTCAGACACCCCCTTGCTTGCGTTTTCTCAAAAGATAAACAAAGAAGGGTCCCCCGAAGGCGGCAGTGATGATCCCGACTGGAATTTCCTGAGACATCAGAGTTCGTGAAATGGTATCGCATAGAATCAGAAATGCGCCGCCAAACAGCAACGAAAATGGTACCAAGGTACGGTGCTTTGGACCCGTGACCATCCGAACAATATGGGGAACAATCAACCCCACAAATCCAATAATCCCAGTGACTGCTACCACTGCGGCAGTGATGAGTGATGATGAAAAAAGGATTTTCTTTTTCAGGGCTTCGGTATCCACACCCAACTGAGTTGCTGTTTCTTCTCCTAACAGCATAATATCTAACTCTCTCACTGATGTCAGCATAATGATACAACCGATTATCACATAAGGTAAAACAACAATAACCTGATTCCAGCCTTTTCCATTGAGACTTCCCATGATCCAGAAAATTATCTGATTCATACTTTCATTATTAAATAGCATTAATAGGGACATAAAAGCGCCCAATGACTGTCCAATTGCTATCCCACTCAGCAACAGCGTCGCCACCGGTACTTTCCGTCCGACGCGGGAGATATTATAGACCAGCAGGATTGTCAAAAAAGCGCCAGCAAACGCTAATAGCGCAATGCCGTTGAGACCTAAAAAGCTACTGGATAGATTCATGACAATGCCAATGGCGGCGCCGAGTGCAGCCCCTGATGAGACCCCTAGGATATAGGGATCGGCCATCGGGTTTTTGAAAATCCCCTGATACGCTGCTCCACAAAGGGCTAAAGCGCCACCGGTAAGAAATGCCAAAACAACCCGCGGCAGACGAACATTCCAGATGATCGCCGTCGCGCCTTCACTGATATTTTCCATCCCGACGTTGATGTGAAAAATCTGGTTCAATAGGATTTTATTTGCATCCACAAAAGAGATCGCTGTAATGCCTGTCAAGGTGCACAGATAAATAATTAAGATGCAGCTTACAATGGATAATGGCAAAGCATATTTTTTGAGTTTTTTTTTCATAATTGCTCCTGCTTCTATTTTTATCTGTTCACTCCTGGTTTCACTATCTAAACATAGCAGAAAAACCAGGGGCGAACAGATTCGCCCCAAAATGACTGTTCTATTTTGAAAACAGCTCCGGATAAACATCTTTCGCCAAGAGCGCCAGTCCTTCAACAATACGTGGTCCTGGCCGTTGAACCAAATCACTGTTTGGTGACAAAAACGCATAATAGGCAATCTGATTGTTTTTAATGGCAGTGATCTTGTCAAAACCTGGCGTTGCTTTTATCTGTTCGGGTGTACTATACAATGAAATATATACATCCGGGTTGCTCGTAATAATCTGTTCCGTACTCAGTTGTGGCCATGGTGTAGCCGCATCCGCGGCGATGTTCTTGGCATTAATATCGGTCAGCATCGAATCGAGCATCGAACCGGGTCCGGCACTAAAGAAATCACCCACGTCAATGAAAACTGATTTTTGAGCAGCCGCCGTTTTAACCTTGTCGATGATCGTCTGCCGATCGGCGGTCATTTTTGTCACCTCTTGGCTCGCTTGGTTATTGGTGTTTGTTACTTCACCAACCGTAATAATATCATTCATAATCCCATCAATACTCACCGGACTGAAGACCAGTACTTTTGCCCCAGTTGCTTCCAATTGTTGACGGATATCATCGGAAATAAAATTGGACGCCAATACCAAATCGGGTGTCAAGGCAATTATTTTTTCCACATTTGGGGCATTGAAATCGCCGATACTGGGGACCGCCAATGCCGCTTCGGGATAATTATCATAATCCGTTCGTCCCACAACTTTGTCACCAGCATCAACAGCAAAGAGGATTTCAGTCGTTGCTGGTGACAATGACACAATCTTTTGCGGTTCCTTATCAAGGGTTACCGTATTCCCCATATCATCTGTAACCGTTAATGGGTACGTGACGGCACCATTTTTCGTTTCAACTGCCGAAGTCACTTGGGTAGCACTACTTTGTTGACATCCGGTAACGGATACCATCAAGGTCAATATGACAAAAATCACTAACAGACTTTGAATGCTTTTCTTTTTCATTTGCTTCCTTCCTCTTCCTGCTTCTTTATTTTTTTGCATTTTTCGCAAAAATAAATCCAGCTTCCTGTGGAGGCTGGATACTAAACAAAAGGTTTAATCCTGTTCTTCCCACCGAAGAATTTCAATGATTATGAGTGTCCTGACTTTTGCTTCATCCTTGGTTCTCCCTTCCCATCCTTAAGACAGTGGTACAAGAACCGCGTTGGCAATTACAGTAGCGGGGGCTGTAGGGGTCTTCCACCCCTTTCCTCATCAATTTTCTATTATATTAGTGGAAGTGTATCACAGAATCGGCAACTTTTCAATTGATTATTTTTGCTGTGGTTTGTCCGCTTTTACTGCCAGACTCTCCCGCACCGCCTGAGCAAAATTCAGCGGCTCTTTTTCCCGCCAAATTTCATTGGCAACGACCTCATAGGAGATCGTCGTAATGGTTGGCACGGTCAGAATCTCGGCCATTACCTCATCCAGCGGAATGCTGCCTTCACCGGGAATCCAATGGCGATCGGCTTGAAAATCATTGTCGGATAAATGCAGCGCCTTAATCCGGTGCTTGTATTTTTTTAGAATCCGGCCACAGTTCTGCTCTTCCAGAAAATCGTGAGAGCTGTCATAGCACATCCCAAACCGCGGGGCATCAATTTCGTCCAGCAGATAAACCAGCAGATGCTGGCGGGAGACATTTTCCACGGCCAGATTGACACCATGTTTTTCGGCGGCATCAGCCAGCTCCGAGAAAAAAGCCAAGCCCTTATCCAGATCCGGCTGGAATTCATCCAGATCATTGGTGTGCATCACCATCGCCGGAATATCAAAAGCCTGGCAATCTTTGAGATAATCCTTAAACATCTGCAGTTTAGGCTGGATTTCCATTCGGGAGGCCGTCCAGATATCGCTGTAACCGATAAAGGGGGCATGCATATTGGTGATGTCCAGACCATTCTTTCTGACGATCTCGGGAAAATCTTCTTTTCGGATGGCCCAGGGTTCTTGCTCGTCCTCCCAGGAAATCATCGCGGCGTCAAAACCGGCATCGGCGATAATTTTAATGCGGTCCTCAAAATTCATAAAATAACCAAACCAGGAAAACATGCTGTAATTCAAATCCGATTTCATAAAAGCTCCATTTTCAATTCTATTTATTCGCTGATGGTTTCTACCGACTCGATGGTATATTTCTGTTTACTGAAAACCAGCTCCATCAGCATCGATAAGTACTTGATAATTACGGCTAGAATGACAAAGACCCCGAAAAAGCCAAAGACGATCACCAACATCATCGAGGTGTAGCCGGAAACCACATCTTCATAAACATAGCTGAACAAGGTATAAATGCCAATGCCAAAGGTCGCCATCATCATAAAGACAGCGGCCGCAATGGTTATTTTATACGCCACATTGGTAAATAAAATCAGTGAGTCGGTGGCCATTTCTTTGCGCTGATTTTTAGTTTCCGCATTGTAGGCTTTGGTGCAGGATAGATCGTTGTTATATTCGATGGTATCAATTTTCAAACCGCAGTTGGCATAAACAGCCTTGCGGTAGGGAATCGTTTTGCTCATCGAATGAACCCGATTAATCGCCCGCCGTGAGAGCACCCGAAAGTTTTCGGTTCTCAGGGGATTTGGGCTGTGGGAATAACGGTTAAACACGGTGTAAAACAGCCATGAGGTTTTGCGACCCGGCTTTTTTGGGGCGGCATTAACAATATCATAACCAGTTAAGCTATGATTATAGACTTCCATCATCAGATCTGGATCATAATCCATCACCATATTGTCAAACTCAAAGACAAAATCACCGATGGAGAGATCAATCCCGGCATTCATTGACAGCTCAACCCCCTGGTAAAAACTCATGTTGACCACATTGATGACCGTACCTTTAATGGTTTTTCCCATTTCCCGGATCATCGCCAGGCTGTTATCTTCGGATGCATCATTGACACAGATAATCTGATAGTGTTCAAAATTGGCGTTTAAAACCGCATTGATTTTTCCCAGGAAATCGCTGATCCGGTCTTCATCATTATAAATGTAAATGACGGCCGAGACAAAGTTCTTTTCTTTATCCTGAGCGGCCACTTTATTAACTTGTTGCTCAGTCATTTTTCAATACCTCATCCAAATCATAAACCGTATTTATTTTCCCGGACAAAACCGAAACAAAGGTTGGTTTCTCACTGACCTTCCGAACCACTGTCGGTCGGGAGTCATCCACCTCCGACGCCTTGAGAATCGGCTTCATGGAAAACAGCGATCCGGCGTAGCTGAAGCCATACGCTTCCTTTAAATATTTCTCCGCCATATTGGACATATAGGGCCAGGCCGATTGCGGCTTGGCGATACAGTCATTGCAGTTACCCAGTTGTTGGGGGCTGCAGTAACCCTGGCTCTTTTCCTGACAGTTAAATTGAGGCAGACTGTCAAAGGAAGAGACATGCGGGGTAAAGGTCACCGAAGTCAACGAGTGGTTTCCCGTTTTGCCAAAGGGCATCACTGAAAAAAACGGCCCGTCCATGACGGTAATCCCCACATCCAGCAGCTTGTCTTTGGGTTTGCAGAGAATAATTTCGCAAAGCTCATACTTAATTTTAAAGGGCTCGTAGCCTGCCAGATCCAGGATCTGATTGGTCGACCCATAGGTGGCGTTTAACAGAAAGCCGGTTTCTTCAACCTCGCCGTTTGCCAGCGTTAAAGAAAAAACATCGCTGCCCTTTTGAATCGCCTGCAGTCTGACCCCATATTTGATTTCAACATTGGGCATCTTTTCCAATGCATCCATAAAAAACTGGCCCAGAATCCCGGCGTCATAGGTATATTCTTTGGTCAGATAGGCGCCGTCACAGAGACCTTTTTTAAAGTATTTCTCGGGCATCAGTTCTTCACAGGGAATTTCAGCAGCCTGACAAAACTGGGTAAATTGTTCCCGGTTGGTCCAGCTGAAGCTGCCGCTGGTGGCGTAAACTTGCTCAAATTCACTGTGAATGCAAAAATCATAGTCCTTGATAAAACGATTGAAATAATGAGCTGATTTGATGGCCGTAGCATAGGATCGGGGGTAGTGGTAACCCATATGGACCCGGGCCTGGTTGATATAGGTGGCCCGCTTAAAGGGCGCATCCTCCCATTCCAGCACCAGTACCCGTTCGCCTCGTTCGCCGCAGACCTTAGCGGCATATAGACCGTAAAGACCAGCGCCGATAATTATTTTGTCCCAGATGATTTTGTTTGAATGGCTTTTGTTTGAATTGTTTTTGTTATGGGTCATCTTATTGCTCCAGCGCCTTTGGTACAAAGTTATTGATGGTCTGAACAACGGTATCGATCTCGGCATCGGTCATCCCATAGAACAAGGGCAGCGATAATACCTCATCCGCCAATTTTTCGGTAATCGGCAGACTGCCCCTGGCAATGTTCAGATAGGCATAGGCTTCGGACAGATGGGGCGGGATTGGATAATGAATAATGCTGCCGATGCCGGCTGCTTCCAGATAATCCTTCAGTTCATCCCGATAGGGGGTAGTAATGACAAACTGATGCCAGACGGTGGTGGCGTGATCCCGAAGTTTGGGCAGCTGGATCACCGGGTTGTTCATCTTGTTAAGATAGGCCGAGCACACCCGGTCGCGGTCAGCATTCAGCTCGTCCAGATAGTTCAGCTTGACATTAAGCAGCCCGGCCTGGAGTTCGTCCAACCGGGAATTGGTGCCGACAACCTTATTATAATAGCGCTTTTCACTGCCATAGAACCGATACATCCGAAACGCCTTATCCAACTCCGGGCTGCTGGTGGTAATGGCCCCGCCATCGCCAAAAGCGCCGAGATTTTTTGACGGATAAAAACTGAAACAGCCAATATCACCAAAGGAACCGGTAACCTGACCCTGATAGGTGGCGCCGTGGCTTTGGGCGCAATCTTCCACCAGCCGGAGATTATGTTTTCTGGCAATGGCGACGATCTTATCCATTTCGCAGCTGGTTCCATAAAGATGAACCACCAGAATGGCCTTGGTCTTTTCAGTTATTTTCGCTTCAATTTTATCCGCATCGATACTATGAAACGCATCCGGTTCCACAAAAACCGGGGTGGCATCGTTGATGGTGATCCCCATAACGCTGGCGATATAGGTGTTGGCCTGAACGATGACCTCGTCTCCGGCACCAATGCCTAAAACACGAAAAGAAAGCCACAGGGCATCTAAACAGTTCCCCAGGCCAACACAATAATCGGTGCCAATATATTTTGCAAAATCCCTTTCAAAGCGGTCCACTTCATCCCCCAGAACATAGCTTCCGCTTCTTAGAATTTCCAGTGCTTTATTTTCGTATTCTTCCTGATGCTCTTGATAGTGTCGTAATAAATTATTTGCCGGTACCTTCATCTTGCCTCCTATTTTGTCAGGATTTTGATAGCCTAATTGAGAAACTGCCGTGAGCTTTGCTGCCAGTTTACACTAAACAATTTTTACACTGTACGTCGGACAGTCTTAGGACTGTTCGCCTACACGTTATAAAATTGTTTGTGAAAACCGACATCAAAGCAATCATTGTTCGATTCGAGGACCAACTCAATTAAATAAGCATTATAACCTTATTGCTCTTTTTTCTGACGATCTTCTTTGATAAATTCTGACTTTAAAAATTTGATTTGTTTGAGATAGGATACCACAGTTTTAACAACCTTTACCTTAGTATCGTAATCATCTTCCCAGATCACCGGAATATCGTGGACTTCAATGCCCTGGCGCTCGGCTCGCAGCAGCAGCTCAACGCAATAAAACCAGCCATTGTCCTGGCTGGAAGCAGCGATCAAGTCGTCAAAGGTCTCTTTTCGATAAAAATCAAATCCGCACAGGGCATCGGTAAATTGATTGTTAAAAACAACATGCAAGAGTCCATTAAGGCCCCGGGAGGTAAATTCTCGGGAGGGTTTGCGCCCCTTCACAGCCGAATTTTTCATCAGCCGGGAGCCCTTAATAATTTTTATATCCGGCTGGTTTTCAAAAATATCCTTTACCTGTTTTAGATGATCGATATTGGTGGAAAGATCAATGTCCATATAGCCGATAATATCACAGCTGTTGTCAGCGGCGCCGGTTCGTAGGGCGACGCCCACCCCCCGTTGTGGGGTCTGGAGATAATGCACCTCGGGATGCTTTTCACATAACCGTCGGCTGATAGCCTCGGTGGCGTCAGTGGAGCCATTATCGATAATGGTCAACTGATAATCAAACAGCTTGTTTTTTTTGAGGAAAATCAGGGTTTTTAAAATCCCCTTTTCCAGTCGCCGCTCTTCGTCGAGAACGGGAAATAGTATATTTACTTTCATGATTTGTCCTTTAGCTTTATTTTTTATTCTTTCAGCTTGGGAATATTGATGTCGTAGGGCGGATAGACCACACCCTTTTCGGTAATAATGGCGGTCACATTCTGGTGCGGAGTAACGTCAAAAGCCGGATTTTCCATGGCTACACCGTCCGGTGCCACCTGAATCCCACAGATATGACTGATCTCCCGGCAATCCCGCTGTTCAATGACAATTTCATCACCGGATTTCATGGCAAAATCAATGGTTGAGGTCGGTGCTGCCACATACATGGGAATACCGTGGGCTTTGGCCAGCACCGAAACCGAATAGGTACCGATTTTATTGGCCACATCGCCGTTGGAAGCAATTCGATCCGCACCCACAATGACACCGTCAATTTTGCCCTGCTTCATCATCCAGCCGGCCATGTTGTCGGTGATCAGCGTTACCGGAATGCCGTCGGCATGGAGCTCATAAGCCGTCAGTCGGGCACCCTGTAAAAAAGGCCGGGTTTCATCAGCATAAACAGAAATGTTTTTGCCAGCTTCATGGGCCGCCCGGATCACTCCTAATGCCGTCCCATAATCGGCGGTCGCCAAAGCGCCAGCGTTGCAATGAGTCAGGATGGTATCATTCGGATGGATCAGCTCGGCACCATGTTTTCCCATGTCACGGCACATTTGAATGTCTTCGGCACAGATGTCATGGGCTTCATCCTTTAAAATCGCAACCAGTTCCACCGGTTCTTTATCGGCATTGGCTGCCATCACATCTTCCATCCGTTTAATCGCCCAGAATAAATTCACGGCAGTGGGGCGGGTGGAAGCCAATAATTCGCAAACTTCTTTCATTTTACCATAAAAAACGTCTTTTGGCTCATTTTCATATTCCAACGCGCCAAAATAAACACCGTAGCCAGCGGTTACCCCGATGGCCGGTGCTCCTCGAACGATCATATCCACAATGGCTTTGGCAATTTCCCGATAATCGGTATAAGCATGGACGATAAACTCGGTGGGAAGCTTGGTCTGATCAATCAGCTTCAGCTCCCCATCTTCAAAATAAACTGGTTTCAAGCCTACACCTCTAATTTTTCGATGAGCTTAAAGATCAGGGCTTTTACTTTTTCTTCATTTTCTTTTAAAACTCGGATAACATCCTCATTGGTGACCGGTTTAATATCCGGATGGCCTTCTAGCCCGGCATCATAATCGGTGGTCAGGGCAATGTTCACGACCGGTATTTCCTGTTCCAGACAGAGATAGCCTTCAGGATACTGGGTCATATTGACCACATCAGCACCCATCATGGCAAACATCCGGCTTTCGGCCACGGTTGAGAAACGGGGGCCGTTGATAACAATCACGGTGCCGCCAAAATGAGCGGTAATCCCGCATTCCTGAGCAGCTTCCATGGCCAAAACGCGCAGATTCTGGTCATAAGGATGAGCTGAGCTGAGATGATTGACCTTCGGTTTTTCAAAAAACGTATCCTTACGGCCAGAGGTCATGTTGATAAACTGATCCGTTACCACAAAGTCGCCGGGTTTGATTTCAAATTTAAGACTGCCGACGCAGCAAGGCGAAATGATCGCTTTCACACCCAGGCTTTTTAAGGCATAGATATTGGCCCGGTAATTAATTTCTGATGGATTAAGGGTATGTTCTTTACCATGCCGTGGTAAAAAAGCCACGGTTTTATCGCCTACTTTTACCAGACTGATATCATCTGATGGCTTACCATAGGGAGTATCCACTTCAATTTTTTTTACATCTGCACTTAATTCATAGAGACCTGAACCGCCAATAACGCCAATATCTGCTGAATAATACATGATTCTCTCCTTCAAATTGTTTTATTTAGGTAATTTTAAATTACTACCGTGAGCTTTACGCTCAGTTTCGCACGAAACAATTGTTACACTGCACGTCGGACAGTTCTACGAACTGTTCGCCTACACGTTACACAATTGTTTGTGGAAACTGATCGCAAAGCAATAATTGTTCGATGTTTATGCAATTCATTATCTGTTTATCTAAGTTGCTAACGACTGCTTTAGCGCAAATTAGATTGTGCCTGAGACGGCAAACGCTATCCCAAACACAATCTAGATCGTCAACATTATATTATTCGGGTATTTTTAGAGTAGACAGCGTGGACTTTTTAACAATCGGTTCATCGTCATCAAGAGGAGCCTTAAAGCCCAGCCATTGATATTTGGAGTCGTCCTCTTCTTCGATAATTATTTCTACCTCATCCGAACTTTCGTCTGATTCTGAAACAACTTCTTCAATGACTGTCACTTCTTCAACCGGTTCTTCAAGCTCTGAAGCGCTTTCCACCGCTTGAACGGCTTCCGCGCTTTCGGTTGGCTCCTGAACAGCTTCAACCACCGGTACTTCTTCCCCATCCAAAATCAGTTCGGTCATTTTGGGGATCGGGCGTTTGACGATTTCATCATCGTCAAGAGACGCCTTAAAGCCCAACCATTGATATTTGGAATCGTCCTCTTCTTCAACGACTGCCACTATTTCCTCTTCCGGCTCAGGCACTGCTTGTAAGGTAACCACTTCCACCGCAACTTCTTCTGATTTTGCTTCCGGGGCGGCATCTTCGTCATAGATTTTTTCAGCTTCGACTGCTTCCGCTGTTTTTTCGGGAATCACTTCTTCTTCACCCTGAATGGTGACGGTATAGCCTTTTTTCATGGCCTCATCTTCAGGATTTTTTTCGGCTTTATAGCCAACCCAGCTTTTTTGCGGTCGATAAGGCGGTATCTCATCATCAATGATCTTGGCCTTGGCCAGAACCGCAGCGCTTCCACCGTGAATGGTTTCTTCCGGTTTGATGGTCTCTGAGGTATGAAATTCCGTCTCGGGATTTCGTTGATCCTTCTTTTCCCAGCTTTTCTTTTTATCAGGGAAATATTTTTTCAGGATATCCTTGGGAATTTCCTCATTACATAAAATCGCCGATACCGAGGTCAGCACCTCTGGCAAACGATAGGTGTCACCCCATTGAATCGTCATACCGACTTCATATTTCAGCAGATCCGCCACATTAAAGCCTAATGACTCCAATGAAAAACGCATCAGGCTGGGGTTGCGGCAAGGTTCATTGGTTTTTCGGGCACAGGCCATGCCCTGGGTTTCACAGATCGGGCAATTACCGGGGATCAGTCCAATGACCCCACCCACCTCGTCTTCAATTTCCAGCAGGGTTTTCCAGGTCATCACCTTAATCGCCTGGAGTTTTTCGGTACAGTAGTTTTTAACGGCCTCGGGATCACGAATATTTCTGAGATCTTCCCGGGGTACCTCCATCTGTCTGCCAATAATATGGATATATTTAAATTGTTTTAAAAAGATCGCTTCGTCAAATGCGTAAGGGGGGCAGGACCAGTACTTGGAAAAATTTGGACATGCCTTGCAATAGCCCAGCGTTTTTTCGCGATTGAAATACTCTTCCATTAAGTACTCCACTCTTTTTGCTCCCAGGCTAAGTTTGTTTTTCAATTCCATTCGTTTACATCCCTTCTCAATCAATCCGCAGATTAACCGACCAATTATGTATCATTCTTATTTAATTAATTTTTAAGATAAGTTCCCGAACCAAAGATAAAATTCACCTATTTTAGGTTCTTGCCCTATTCTACATCGATTTTCCCAATTCTTCAATTAAACTTTTTGTCCAATTCGGGTATTTTTCTCCATTTTTTACAATTAACAAAATATTATCTGTTTTTTTTGATTTATTATGTTTATAATATAATAGAGTAATTTTTTGAAGGGAGATTAATGAATGGAATATTCTCACGAAATTAAAAGAATGTGTACCGTTGGTAATAATGCAAACCACGGTTGTGCCCCAATCCCAGAGGAGGGAAAATGGGTTCAGGCAAAGGATGTCACTGACATCTCAGGTTTAACTCATGGTGTTGGCTGGTGTGCCCCTCAACAAGGCGCCTGTAAACTAACCCTTAATGTCAAGGATGGCATCATCGAGGAATGTCTGATTGAAACCATCGGTTGTTCGGGAATGACTCATTCAGCTTCGATGGCCGCTGAAATCATGCCAGGAAAAACTATTTTAGAAGCACTTAACACGGATTTAGTTTGTGATGCAATTAACACCGCGATGCGGGAATTGTTTTTACAAATCGTATATGGCCGTACCCAAACGGCATTCTCCGAAGGCGGACTCCCGATTGGAGCCGGACTTGAAGATTTGGGTAAAGGATTAAGAAGCCAGGTTGGAACCACTTACGGCACCCTTGCCAAAGGACCTCGCTACCTTGAAATTGCCGAAGGTTATATCCAAAAATTGGCGTTAAACAAAAACGATGAGATTGTTGGTTACTCCTTCGTTCATCTTGGAAAAATGATGGAAAGTATCAATAACGGCGTTGAACCAGCAGTTGCTTTAGAAAAAGCCTCTGGTAAATATGGACAATTCGACGATGCTGTCAAATACATCGATCCAAGAAAAGAATAGGAGGAAATCACATGGCATTATTTGAAAGTTATGAAAGAAGAATTGCTAAAATTGAAGAAGTTTTAGCTGCCAATGGCATTGCCTCTTTAGAAGAAGCAAAAGCGATTTGTGATGAAAAAGGCATTGATGTGGCTGAAATTGTTAAAAGCATTCAACCCATCTGTTTTGATAACGCCTGCTGGGCTTACACCTTAGGCGCGGCACTGGCGATTAAACGCGGTATTACCAATGCAGCCGATGCATCCGAAGTAATCGGCGAAGGCTTACAGGCTTTCTGTATTCCCGGTTCAGTTGCGGAACAGCGTAAAGTTGGTTTAGGTCACGGTAACTTAGGCGCCATGCTCTTAAGAGAAGACACCGAATGCTTTGCTTTCGTTGCCGGCCATGAATCGTTTGCTGCTGCTGAAGGTGCCATCGGCATCGCCCGCTCAGCCAACAAGGTCCGCGTCAAACCACTGCGCGTTATCTTAAATGGTTTAGGAAAAGACGCCGCGCTGATTATTTCCCGTGTCAACGGCTTTACCTATGTTAAAACCGATTATGATTTTGCTACCGGCAAACTCAACATCGTTTCACGAACACCATATTCCGACGGCGAACGTGCTGCGGTTAACTGCTACGGCTGTAACGACGTGCAAGAAGGCGTAGCCATTATGCATCACGAAGGGGTTCATGTTTCCATCACCGGAAACTCTACCAACCCGACTCGTTTCCAACACCCTGTTGCCGGAACCTATAAAAAGGAAGCCCTGGAACAAGGTAAAAAATATTTCTCCGTGGCCTCAGGCGGCGGTACCGGCCGTACCCTCCATCCTGACAATATGGGATCCGGTCCTGCTTCTTACGGAATGACCGACACCATGGGACGAATGCACTCCGACGCCCAATTCGCCGGTTCTTCATCTGTTCCCGCCCATGTTGAAATGATGGGACTGATCGGAATGGGTAACAACCCCATGGTTGGCGCAACCGTTTCTGTGGCAGTGGCGATTGAGGAAGCAAGTAAGTAGGCTATATAGCCATCTTTCGCATTAAAACCCCATTTCAGTTAAGATAGATTTACACTGTTTTTGTTCACAATACTCAAACAATACTCGTGTAATACTCACTTACAATACTCTTTTTTATAAAACAAACCCAGGCTAGAATACCTGGGTTTGTTTTTATTCGAGTTAATTGTCAATACTGGTTTGGAACACCTAATCCGCAGAAACTATAAAGTTGGCTGATTAATACTTTTCGTTCTTTAGTGAATTTTCGTTGTTTTCTATAGAAAAGCCATTCCCAGTTTAATTTTATTTTATCATTAATTTGGAAGGGGGGCTACTCTGACTCAAAATTATTTATAGGCTCCAGAGACTAAGGTGGAGCAAGACCCACTATCAGCTAATAGATAACTACTTTACAGACCAATTGGATTGGTGACTGCTGTAACATTTTTAATCCAAGCATTGTCAACATGATGTAATATTAAGTACTATGTTTTATAATAGCCTCTATAATCATTTCAATATTGTTAATCTTTTTTCTCAGTTGTTTAATGTTCTCTGTGTTATTATCATTTGCTTGAACTATTGAGATTATGAAAGCTCTATAACCACATAAATAATCGATTAATTGATTATTTGATGAAAAACATTTAAAACTTATATTTTCTTTCAATTTTAGATTATTTACTTCATTTAGCCAATGCTTATCTTGAAAAACAAGCGAATCAACCAAATACTTCTGTTTTTCAAAGGTTTTATCTTTCCTAAAAAAATAAATTAACTTATTAATATTCTCTAGTTTTTTTCGCGACAAATGAACGTCATTTGATATAACAAATCCACCTAAACTTATTTCATCTATTTCTATTTTTTTCTTCTTATTATTGCATGCAAATCCATTCTCTTTTAAAATTTTCTTAATCATTGCATAAAAAAAAGTACTTTCATTAAAGTTTAACTTATCAGAGGAAAACAGCATATCATCGGCGTACCGAGTATATGTTACATTTAGTTCCTGACAGTACTTTGTAATTCTTTGATCAATTCTTCTGAAAATGAGATTTGAAACACTTGGTGATGTTATTGCACCTTGAGGTAATTTATCATCAAGTGTAACTACTTCCGAAATTTGTTCAATTACATTTATGACACTAATAAACTCGTTTAACATACTAATGATTGTATCTTTTTTTATTGAGTCAAAAAATGCACTAATATCCGCACGCAAAAAAAATTTTTTTCCGATATGTTCAACCAAATATGAATTATAGCTTTCACCACTGACAAAACCGCGTACACAAACCGGTAATGGAATTTTTGAAAATAGATTACTATTTAAATTTTTCTGGAGACGAACCAATTGCGAGTTCTTTTTTATCGCTGAAATTACACGCATTCCATCGTTTTTAGGAATTTCAAATGATTCGTATTGTAAATTCTTTTCTTTAATGATATTGAGCAACTGATTTCTATCGCACTTTATAACGATATTGTAAAAATAGTTTTCATCAAAAATAAACATATCTTCTCCACAATCTATAATAACTAATTTGAAAGTACCTTCTTAATAATTCGGTAACGAACGCTAATTTATTTTTCAATTACTGATACGGACTAGAAAAACATAGGAAGAGTATCAGGCAAATTGCATCGTTTTTTCCTTGGCTTTCTGGCATGCTACGCCTCTCAAGGATTTCATTTTGAGTACTCTAAATGAAAATTTCTACTTTCAATCGTTTATTTATTTTTGAGCTTCTTCTAGGAAAGAAATCACATCATGTATTTCGCTAAAATTCTGTTTAAATTCATTTTTCAGTTCGTCTAAAATTGATTTTTCTTCTATTGCTAATTTAAATCTTTTTAAATTCTGTTCTCGTTTATCATTAATATCTAACCTTTTAAAGAAGAATTTTTCTAGCCATTTCGAAACCCAACCGCTGGTCTTTTTAACAGTATTGTTTCCAATTACTGCAAACACATCTTTATTGGTATTAGAATTCGGAGTAGTATTTGTTGTTGTTTTAAAATCGGTAGTTTTCTTTAAATAATCCGATTTTCCTTCGAAAATCAACCTTAAAAAATTTAGTTTGTCATTATTGGAATACATATTATAGTAATATTCAATTTCATCAAAATTCGCTTTTGAATTCCCTTTATTGATACATTCATTATTCTGTTCTAAAAATAACCAGAATTCTTCAAAATTTGAATTATTTATAAGCATTCCTTCACATGTAGTTTCTGCAACGATAATATTATACTGTTCAAGGTATTTTTTTATTAACAGAATGAATTCTTTATAAGCCTCATCAGTGCTTGAATAGAAAGGCAAATTAACATCGAATTTTAATTTTTTTGACATGGAATCTATGCGTTTTCGTTTTAAGACTGTCTTTAATCGCTTTTCTCCATAAAAATAATTTTCACGATATATCCGACTTATATTTATAAAGCGTTTTTGAAATTTTGAATTAACCGCATTATCATTAATAATCATTTTGTCCATATCAAACAATTGAATAATAGGCGTCTTATAACATCTATCCTTAGGTGAAATAATTTTCTTTATGATATCATTTGACATTGCGTTATTTACTATATCAGTTTTTTTTAAAATTGGGAATAATTCTCTTAAATATTTATTCCTAAACAATTCTAATTCTGTTTCACCTTCAATAGCTAGTAATATATTTGAAAAATAAACATTTGCATGTTGATCAGTAATTACAATCTTAGATTTCGCATCATTTTCGATATCAAATAATTTCATTTTTGAAATATATGTATATTTATCTATTAATTTAATATGATAAACTACTGAATTTTCAAAATCATTCATCATAGTATTTTTAATCAAACGTGGTGAATGTGTTGCAATTAAGAATCTGAGATTATCCTCAGTACTTGTAATATAATCTGTCAATTCATCAATCAGGCTATTGTGTAAGCTTATCTCAGGTTCATCAATAATTAAAAAAGGGATCTTCATCTTTTTTTGAGAAATAAGCAGCAAAATTTCGATGAGTAATTTAGTATAATTAAAAGCATTTGTTCCATTCGAAAAATGCTGTAGTTTTTTTTCCCTAAAAACAAATTGATTCCCTTCAAAATGAGATTGTGTTAATATCTGAGCATATTGTTTTGGAGTAAATTTGTCTACTTCAACATTAGCATTTTTAAGTGCTTTTTTCAAATTCATAAATGTTTTTTCTAGTTTATATTCACCAGAATTCATTACTTGCTTGACGCTATTTTTGAGCATAGTTAAAGTGTCATTATCAACTTTAACTAGATCACCAATATGTTCCCATAGTTTACTCCAATCAGTCAAGTCAATTGTCCTTGAATCGATGAAATAAAACGGAAATAAATTACTTATCAGTATTCTATCACTACTATCTGCACCCGTCCATTGTATTTTTTTACCTTTTATTTTAGTTAGTGTAATTGTAATTTTGCTATTTTCTCCCATGGAAAGAATTTTGTTGAAAAATGGCAAGTAGGATGAAGTGCTATTTTTATTTTGATGTTTACATCTAATTTGAAGTTTCTTCAGATCATAAGTAATCGAAATTTTAGTACAATTACTATATTTGTTATTAGCATCAAAAATTTCATCATCGTTAAAAAGATATGATAGATTATTATAAAAATACATTATTGCAGAAATTACATTTGATTTACCACTGCCATTTTCGCCAACGAGTACATTAATGTCATTTAATGTGAGCACAGTTTTCTTTATAGATTTATAATTCTCTATCCGAATTTTGGTAATGCTCATATCTATTCACCTCGTTTCTTATGGACTATTATAAAACAATATTCGAAATACGGAAAAAATAGATCAGCGAATATTGGAACGCAGCGTATAAAAATGCCAGAGTAGATAAACAACTTATAGCGATTTATTTTATCATAAATCAAGTTAGAGTGTCAAAGCCGAAAGACATTTTCTACAGTTTTAAATTTCAGAGCTCAACGGCACAAAGGGACGGTTCTTTTGTGCTAGTATTCATGACAAACCGCCATTCACTTATTCCACAATCAAAGCTTTAGAAATATCCATTGCTTTGATTAAGCTTTGTTGCGTCGATAATGCGCAGTTCCTTCTGCAAATTTACTCGTCATGACGTGGGAACGGTTCGGAATCTGTGAAAAAGGCTTTATTTTTACTGAATTCAAACAACACAAGGGGACGGTTCTTTTGAAAAATGGTTGTGCTCCTTTCAAATGTCTTATTACTACCGTTTGATCCCTTCGCAATGGTTTCGAAAGTCACTCAACCCTTTCGGTTTTTCTGATAAATGGCACATTAACTCAAACGTTTTGGGCTTATCACCCCTTTTTTCTTTGCATTCAATCGATTGATTTTTCTTGTGATTACAAGAACCGTCCCCTTGTGCTGTGTCCTCTTTACATAACAAAGGTGAGGTTCGCAGTACGCTTATAACGTTCGGCTGTAAAGAAGATGTTTCATTTCCTTACCTTTGTAATTTCTAACAAATTCTTTTCTGATTGTCATGCCAAGTTTTTCAGCGACCTTGCGTGAAGATAAATTTTAGGTCTAATTTGAGCAGAAACTTCATCAATATGTAATGTTTCAAAGGCGTATTTAACACAAGCTGCTGCTCCTTCAAGATTAACACAGTGGGGACGGTTCTTTTGTGCTGTTTCTCTAGTTATAATTTCTCCATGACATACCAAATCTGATTGCAGTTATCTCATCGTCAAACCTTTGTCCTAGCAACACAAAAGAACCGTCCCCGTCCCTTTGCACCCGTCCCTTTGTGCTACTGGCCAGCGGCTTAGCGTAGTGGGAGCTTCCAATACACCTCCTGTGGGCGACAAACTTTCAAATTTGTACTGTCTTTTCTATGGGGCTACTGCCACCTTAACACCAAACTGTATTTTGTAGGCAGTGTTATTCGTCCATAGAATTTGATTTCTTTATATTATTTATGAAGTAACCAATTCCGCTAATTTAGCCGCAACGTCTTCCATTGATTCCTCAATGGTACTTAAACCACTTCGTGAGCCAAGTAATGGACTAACTTCACGTAAACCCTCAAAAGTTGTATTATGTACAATAGGGACAAGTAAATCACGAGCTAGCAAAGCTGAAAGTTCTTTATCTGCTATTCCTTCCCCCTTAACACGTTTAAGAAATGAGGGTGTAACCAATACAATACCGACACGAGATTTTGCCAACCCTTTATCAATTTCACGAAGTAATGATGAACCTAAAAGAACATCCTTTTCACTAAACCAAACAGTTACACCTTTTGATTCAAGTATATCGTGTAATTCTTTAGCTGCGCCTTTACGGTCATCCCAAGCGTGACAGAGAAAAACATCTCGTAAATCTGGTAATTTCGAACGCTTCTCAATATTTTCACGCACAGGAGTAAGTGTTCGAATTTCTGCTGGAGTATATAAAATAGTAGAACCAGCTGAAGACCAACGTGCTTTTGTCCTGGTTTGTCCGCCACTACTACTGCTACTACTTGTAGAACTGTTTGATAATGAAGAATACGGTGAAGAATATGCGGAATAGGTGTTGTAATCTCGATAACTACCACTACCTCCACACACTGGGCAGTTTGCCCTTCCACTTGCTGTGCGATGACCCTGAATTGGTGCTGTGCATCTTGCCATAATTTTATTCCCCCTATTTTTTAAAGAAATATTTATCTGTCTGTGTGTTACTAAAATTTCAATTTCTAGTTTCTTTCTCATTATACCACTTATGCAATCATAATTCTAAGTCCTTTTTCCGGCTCTGCATCTTTCGGAAATTGGGAATTTGCACACTAGCAGTGAGTCATGCGAACAGTGGCAAGAAGGTGTTCGTAGGGTGAAGCCCGGACACAAGGGGACGGTTCTTTTGTGCTGCTTTCGCTATAAGTTAAAAATGGTTGTGCTCCTTTCAAATGTCTTATTACAACCGTTTGATCCCTTCGCAATGGTTTCGAAAGTCACTTAACCCTTTCGGTTTTTCTGATAAATGGCACATTAACTCAAACGTTTTGGGCTTATCACCCCTTTTTTCTTTGCATTCAATCGATTGATTTTTCTTGTGATTACAAGAACCGTCCCCTTGTGCTGCGTCCTCTTTACGTAACAAAGGTGAGGTTCGCAGTACGCTTATAACGTTCGGCTGTAAAGAAGATGTTTCATTTCCTTACCTTTGTAATTTTTAACAAATTCTTTTTTGATTGTCATGCCAAGTTTTTCAGCGACCTTGCGTGAAGATAAATTGTTAGGTCTTATTTGAGCAGAAACTTCATCAATATGTAATGTTTCAAAGGCGTATTTAACACAAGCTGATGCTCCTTCAAGAGCATAACCAAACTTCCATGATGATTTATTATAAATATAGCCGATACCAACATATTTTTCATCATCTACCTGCTCTGAAATTAAACCCGTTACACCAATGAGTTGATTAGTGTCTTTCTCTATAACAGCCCAATAACTATATCCATCTCTATCATATCTCATAATATTTTCATCAATCCATTCAGACACTTCTTTATCAGAAAAAGCGTGTTCCCATGCGTACATGACATTAATATCCCGCAAAATTGTGCATATGGCGTTGTAATCATCAATCTGAATTTTACGCAAACATAAGCGGTTAGTCTCTATAATAATCATATTGTCCTCTACCCCTTGTATAAATATTGTTCGTTCACCTTATCGTTTTATTACATTTTAACTGGTTTCCTACACATCCTACACGGGGACGGTTCTTTTGTGCTGCGGTCGCCATAAGTCAAAAAAGTTACATTCCTTTTGAATGGCTTATTACAACCGTTTGATCCTTTTCACAATGTTTTCAAAAGCAACTCACCCTTTTCGGTTTTTCTGTTAAATGGCACCTTAACTCAAACGTTTCAGAATTTTCATCTCTTTTTTTTTTGCATTTGATCGATTGATTTTTCTTGTGATTACATGATATATTGCTGTTATATTATTTTTCGTACTTAAGAACTGAACGACATATAAGAACCATCCCCTTGTGATATAAAAAAGTCACGTTTATTTCTGAATTACCAAAAGGAGACATTATGAAATTAAAAGCACTTACAATAAATTCATTTGCAAAATCCAATGAGGGCGGAAATCCTGCGGGCGTCGTACTAAAAGCTGATGCTCTATCAGAGAATGATATGAAAAAGATTGCGGGGATAATTGGTTTTAGCGAAACTGCCTTTGTAATGAAGTCAGACTTGGCAGATTTCAAAATAAGGTTTTTTACTCCTAATGAAGAGGTCGATCTTTGCGGTCATGCCACTATCGCAACCTTTTCTGCGCTTTCAAACCTAGGCTACCTTACGCCAGGAAAATATTCACAAGAAACAAAGGCTGGAATTTTAAATGTGGAAGTAAAGGAAGACCTATCAATTATGATGGTTCAAAACAAGCCAAGCTATTATGAAATATTAGACAAAAAAGAAATTGCAGATTCTCTAAACATTACTACCGATGATATTCTGGAAGAGCTGCCGGTACAGATCGTATCTACAGGCCTCAGAGATATAATTGTGCCTGTGAAAAATATGGAGATAATCAATTCCATAAATCCTGACTTTGAAAAGATAGCAGCACTTTGCGGCAAATACAATACCATTGGTTATCACATTTTCACTCTTGAATCACTTTATGGTTCAATGGCACACTGCCGAAATTTGGCACCTCTATATGGAATCCCTGAAGAGTCTGCAACTGGTACTTCCAATGGGGCACTTTCTTGTTATTTATTTAAATATGGTGTAATAGATGCTGATCATGTTAGCCATCTTGTTGTTGAGCAAGGCTACTCAATGAAAAAGCCGTCAGAGATAATTATCTCGTTAACTACTGTTGCTAACGAGATTGACCTGGTGAAAGTTGGCGGAGCAGCCTTAAATTTGGTTGAAATCGAAGTTGAGATATAATTGTCTCATCCTTTCCATTGTGAGCATAAGGGGACGGTTCATACTTAACCCAACTTATTTGCCATAAAAAGATAGCTGATTATTTAATGCTGCAAACCCGGATTATTTTACGATGTCCAGAGAAATACGCCCATCTAAAATTTCGACAATGCGGTCTGCTTTTTCTGCAACCCGCCGGTCATGGGTAATGATAATAAAAGTGGTTCCCAGTTCCACGTTGATCTTCCGGAAGAGTTGATAGATGCCGTCCGTGGTCTGCGAATCGAGATTCCCCGTGGGTTCATCTGCTAGAATAATTTTAGGCTGATTCATCAGTGCCCTGGCAATAGCTGTCCGTTGCTGTTGCCCACCAGACATATTTGTTGCCAAATTATTTTCCACCTTTTCAAGTCCCACCAAATCAAGTATTTCCTTGGCTCGTTCCTGACTTTTTTTATCCGCCTTGCCATTGGCTATCCGATATGGCATCAACACATTTTCAAGGGCGGTAAACTCCGGCAACAGGTAATGAAACTGGAAAACGAAACCCAATGTTTCATTTCGCAAATCACCCAAACGTCCTTTTGACATGTTTCTGGTGGATACGCCGTTGATAATCACTTCCCCTTTAGTCGGACGATCCAATGTTCCAATAATATTGAGGAGCGTGCTTTTGCCGCTGCCAGACTCGCCAATAATGGCATTAAATGAGCCTGCCTTAAATCCTAGATTCATTTCATGAAGTGCGACCGTTTTAATCGTCTTGCCATAAACCTTTGATACACCTTTGACTTCAACCACAAAATTATCCATTTTTGATTACCTCCATAGGGTCCAGTTTGGACACTCGAATGGCTGGAATTAAGGCCGCTAATGTTGATGCTGTTATGGCAATTCCCGCTGAAATCCCAATGAAATACCAGTCAATGTAGAAGGGAACCAACGAAGATCCATCGGCATTGGTAACAAAGGTTGCAAACGACCAGCTTAAACCGATTCCCAACCCGATGCCGACAAAAGCTCCCAAAACGCCAAGCAGAAATCCTTGAAACAAGAAAACCAGACTGGCTTTAGGATTATGCATTCCCATGGCCTTTAATATCCCGATCTGTCTGGATTTTTGGACCACACTGATAGCCAGTACACTGGCGATGCCCAATACCACTGAGATCAGCACAAAAACCTGGATCATCAGACTTGAAGCGGTTTGACCTGACAACCCTGATAATAATGCCGCATTTTCTTCTTTCCAATTTGTCACCTTTAAGGTATCGTCATTTAATCGGTTTTCCACCGCCATTGCCACTTCGTCCGCCACAAAAACATCCTTTACCTGCATTTCAATCTGTGATACGCCTTCACCGGTTTCAAAAAATGTCTGGGCAGTCTCTTCATTTGTCAGAATCCATGATTCATTTAAAGATTTGACCTGCAAATCAAAAAAACCTGTGACAAGAAATTGTCCCGTTTTTCCGGTAGGCGTGATCATTTCAATTGTATCACCAATTTTAATGCTCAGTTTTTCTGCAAGGTCCTTTCCAATAATGACTTCATTTTCATTTAACCCCAGTTTTCCTTTAACAAGCCGATCGTTTATTTTATAGATCCCCTGGGCGGCCTTCCAGTCAAATCCGCGCATAATGATTGTGGTTGATTTCTCGGGTGTTTTTAAGATGGCCGGACCCTGGGTAACCGCAACAGGATTTATTATTTCATCGGGATTGGCTGCTATAATTGTTTTAATTTGGGCCTGTGCGTCTAAAATAAAATCACCGTCTGTTTTAGGTGACACCGTAATCTGCGGGGCACTCCCGACAGTTTTATCGACCAGGCTTTTTTGAAGACCGGTAATCAGTGACCCAATAAATATCTGTACCGACACACCAATTGCAATCCCCAAGACAATGAGGGCGGTTTGTCCTTTGCTGGATTTTAAAAATCGCAGTGCAATATCAAATGCCAGTTTCATGATTTTCCCACCCTTCTGATAATCTTACCACCGCATCATAGGTATCCACATAATAATCACCACCGATTTCGTTTACTACCGTCAAATTATCTTTAAATGCTGCCCCACCTAAAACAATGCTAACCTGATTACCTAATATTTTTCGCACTTCTTCAAGCGTTCTCTTGGCTGCAACCAGATTAAAATAATTACTGACCCCCATGGCCACGACCTCCGGCTGCAAACACATCATTGCTTCCAAAAGCGCTTCTGGTGGGGTATTGCTGCCTAAAAAATAGACGTTGTGTCCGCATAAGGCAAAAAAATCAGAAATCATCCGGGCGCCGACATCATGATACTCTTCTGCCGGACAGAAAACGACAATTTTTTTCTTTCCCTTTGCAAAGCTGTTAGGCAAACCTTCCTTCACCACCCGGGGATAGCAGCATTCAATGACGGTTCGAACCACCGAGGTTCTAAAATGTTCTTTCCAGATTGCCACTGAATCTCTTTTTTCTTCCAGCTCCATTTTATTTTGGGCTGGCATTAATAACTCAGTGTATAATTCCACAATTCCAACCTGTCCTGTTTCAAGGGCATCCAACGCAATTCTTACCGCATTGGGTTTATCATCATTTTCCAGGCATTCCACAAATTTTTCATATAACATTTGCACACCATCCAATTCAATAAGTTATTGATATTTTATACCCATATATTCTTAAAAAACATATCATCGAATTTAATTGACAGCAATTCAAATCGAGTTCACCTTGAAGCTACTTCCCCAAGTGCTTCGGTCAATTCTTTGTTGGTGTAATTATCCATCCTTGTCTTCCTTCCCAATTTTCATTTGATCTTCAGACGCAAAGTTAAAGTATCTGATCGAGTTTAAATAAAGCTTTCGCTCACGAGCATTAACAAACCAATTGTAAATCCGATGGTGGCTCCCGTATAGACTTCGCATCAGTGATGCACATTGCTAATATTTTGTCCGTGCCTATAACCTCAGATAACACAAGAGAACCGTATCTTTGTGTATGAAATAGAGTTTGACATCATAATTTTTTATTCGCACAAATAATAACAAATACTAAATTAAAATGACTATAATTTACTCGTGACAATAATGGCTGATCATGCTATACTCAAAATAATTAAAATCTTGAATATATTTAAAGGAGTAACGACTTATGAAAATTAGTATGGACAAAGCGATTGTTGAATTCATTCCGGAAAACCCTATTGAAACATCTGAGCTTGAGGCTTTATGGATAAAAATGGGGAACTGCATTGGTAACGATAAAAAATTATCTCCGATCGGTGTTTATATGCCTACAGAAAAAAATGTGGCGCGTTTTCACATTGGCGGTTTAACAGAATCTGAAGCCAAAGAAAACCCTGAATTACGGGCACCTTTTGACACCCGTGTTTATTGTCAGACATGTAATAAGATACAAACGGTCAAAAAAGGCGAGTTGATTCCATTTTGTTGTAGTAAGCCAATGGAAGTAATGGACTAATTTGGCCGATTTAAATTGAATAACTGAACCTAATACAATCAGGGGTGTCGCAAAACAACCGTATGGATTCGATCGTTTAATTTTGAAATCTCCCGGTTTAAATTCCAATTCAAGGAATCTGCTATCCAAAGTAATTGTCTCAGTTATTTACATTCATACCTACAAATTAGGAATCGAAAAAACCGCCAATTGTTTGGCGGTTTTTCCTTAAATTAATGACATTGAGCTGGAGGTGATGAACGGCTTAAGCTCCACCGGTAAACCATCCTTGTTTCAGGCAGATTATTTATTGCTGTTCAATATTGCTGATGGTTCCATCGGGCATATATTGCATCAGCTGGACGTTTGAAGATTCCTTTCCGGATTCAATCACCACAAATGTCATGTCTTCACTCTGGGGGGCGGTGTCAACCCAGGTGCCGGTATTGGCATAGATCTTCTCCCGATTATAGCCTTCGGTATAGTGGGTGATGACCGGTACGTGAGTATGTCCCAACACAACCACATCAATTGTGGGATCGACATTGAAATATTGTGACACCGCCTGTCCATCGAAATAAGTGTGATTTTGGCCGCCTGCAGTGGCCGTAGTATAGGGATTTTTTGTGACAACCCCGTTGGCATCCTGAATCGCATCCCATTGTCTTTGAACATTGGCATACAGAATGGCACTGATTGAACCGTCTTCCTGAACCGTCGGCAACAGATCGCTGAGGGCAAAGCTGTTATTGTATCCGTCGACGCCGCAGGAGATCACTTTATCATTGAATCCGGCACTGATCGGGTAGGTTCCCATGGCACCCGACCATGTCTGATAGTAGGCATAGGCGCCAAGCTGGTCGGCATCGCTACTTGATGGCGTCTGGATTAAAGGCAGATCCTTCGCCGGTGCCGACTGGCCTTCCGCAACGGAAGTGGCAGCCATCCGGGTGAGGAAATAGCCCGGCGGAATAATCGATGGATAATCACCGGTTATTTCTTTATTCGACAGGGGGTCGGGGGCATTGAAGGTATCATACCGATGGCCATGCTCAATAACGATTTCGGAACGCATGCCGAGACGATAGGTTCCCAGTCCAGCCTCGTCCCGGGCCTGGTTAATGCCAGGAATCAGTTCGGCAAGGATTTCATCGGTGAGCAGCATGTCGTGGTTGCCCGGAATATAGGTTACCTTGACACCGCTTTTGATCACCTTTTCAATCGCTTCAATGACTGAAGCATTGTTAACCGCCACCTGCTTAAAGAAAGCTTTCAGATCGGTAGGTTGCGTATAGCTGATCGGTACAAACCACTCATCGAGTAGATCACCGTCGATGACGAGCTCATCAACGTCGCTTACCGTGATCTTCTCCAGAAAAGCTACAATAAATGGTCTGTTTTTGGTTGTTTGGGAAAAACTGTCTTCCGCACCAAGATGAAGGTCGCTGATGACAACAATCCGTTTAGCTGCATGGCCTGAATCATTTTCCCACAAGGGTAGTGCGTCAGCCTGGTTTGATGGCTTGGCACATGCCGAAAGGGACACAATAAACATTAGAACAACTGTTAAGATAAAACCGGTTTTCAACATCTTCATAAAAAACTCTCCCTTTTCCAAGATTGTAAAGTTTCTTCCAATGTTACAAATCCGCTCCATCTGCGAAATAATTGTTCCATCGGCTCGTTATATTATATCAAATATTGCGGAAGATAAATAGTATTAATTCACCGGAGACATTGGGAGACCTGGGGAAGTTTCGGGTTGTCCGTTCCGTTCGACACTATCTCCTTTTCGCAACCGCAAACTTGCTCTCTCGTTTTATGCGCTATGAATTTAGAAATTCAGTCACTTCTTTTAGATATAAATCCGGATTTCCGATACACAATTCTCCATGGTCAAATCCTTTGAAAACCTTGATCTTAACACCAGGCAATTTAGATAATATACAGTTCGCATATTTTTTCCCCAACCATGCCTCCTTGGAACCATACCAATATGCGATATCGGTTCTGGTGTCAGCAATTGAATCGGGAAGTGTATAACTAAAAACGGATAAGTGGGCATTTCTGCAGCTTTCATCGGTCATATTGGCCCCAACTCGAAAAACATCTTCAACCATTTCCGGAGGATAAAAGGTGCGATTTAGAAACTGCTCCCTTTTAAACTACTGGAAAAAAACAGACGCGGGATTTTTGTTTCTATATGGATGCACTCGGCCAGGCCTGCAAAATCCGAGCCACTGCTTTTTCATATTTTGTTATGCGTTGTCTATCTTTTTCGGTTGGGTTCTTTAGTCTTGACAAATTCATGTTGTCGTTAATATCTGCCAGTTTCACCTGACAGGCGGTTTTGTTCTTCAGGACCCGTTCAATGAATGCATCATAGCTTTCTCCGTTACGTTTGGTCAGACAATCCAAGACCTCAATAACAGCCTCTGAAAAACCTTCCTTACGCAGATCCTCAAAACCAACCGTCGAATCCTCGACAACATCGTGAAGCACTGCACAGATCTGTTCCAGCTCATCCGTGCAGGAAAGCATTACCCGCAGGGGATGCAAAATGTAAGGCTCACCAGCTTTATCTACCTGATCGGTATGGGCAATGGCCGCAATTTCAATTGCTTTATTCAACATATCAAAACCTCCTAAGCACAAGGGGACGGTTCGTTCGTCATATTTCTTTTTCACCCACGGCCAAACTTAACCATTTTCGTGCCTCACGAAAATGATCAAAACTTCAGTCACAGTGAGGGTAATTCACTTTAATGATATATTTCGGAAAGGGTGAAAGGGTTTGCCCCTGTTTTTTCTCGTATAACCATTATTAGATTTTTCTTCAAATTTTCGCCATAATAGGAACAACCCTTTCCATCCTTTCCGATGGCTCTAATATGCCAAACAACCCTTTCCTATTTTTTCGTAAATATCTTTATTTGTATTAATAAGTGGCTATTTTTAGTCTTTTGGTCATTTTTATATAATGTGATTAATTTATTATACGCCTCTTTTATACCGATCTGATTCATGCCTTCCAATGGCTTCACTCACCAATGATTTTAACCAGCACCCGTTTATCCCGTTTACCATCAAATTCGAAATAAAAGATTTGTTCCCACTGGCCAAAATCCAGCTTGCCGGCGGTGACGGCCACCACTGTTTCTCTGCCCATAATCGTTCGTTTCAAATGGGCATCGGCATTATCTTCATAACCATTGTGACGATACTGGCTATACGGCTTTTCTAGTGCCAGTTTTTCCAGCCAGACCTCATAATCCTGATACAAACCACTCTCATCGTCATTAATAAAAACACTGGCTGTGATATTCATTGCATTAATCAAAATCAGCCCTTCCTTAATTCCGCTTTCTGCCAGGACTTTTTCAACATCTCTGGTAATATTGACCAGCCCTCTTCGTCTGGGTAAATTAAAATGCAACTCTTTGCGATAAGAAATCATCTCCCACTCTCCTTGTTTTCTTTATTCTACTACTTTTCATCATAAAATCCAGCAATTTTTCAAAAGATTTGATGTCATCAAAGTAATCATAATAAAGCCCCAGTCAAAGCCGGGGATTGGAAAATTATAAAATGATTACCATTTTATTTGTTATGGTCAGGATTAAATTGGTATAATTATCCATACTATTGATCCTTTTTATTTCATAGTACCTAGCGGCAAACTGCACCTCGTTAATTACAAAAAATAGACGCTGGAACATTTTTTCTATAATCAATACTTATTCCAGGTTCAACGCAAATTCCGCTGCATTCCTTAAATCCTCACTGTTTGGTCTGCCTTTGTTCATTCCACCAAAGAATTTAAGAAAGCTGTTGGTGTTAAAACCCTTACAGCTAAACTCCCCTTTGATGATGTAGCCTTTTGACTCGAGCCTCTGTCTTAGCGCCAAATGATCTTTTGCTACCTTATCTGCTCCCATAATCGCACTGGTTGAGAAGATAAAGCAAGACTTTTTACACACTTCCGGCAACTGATCAGCCAGATCCAGCAATTCTTTATAGTGACTGCCACTGTCGATGCCTGCGCCAAAGCCAATCAGGTCATAATCCTCAAGCTCTCCCAGTGTGACCTGATCCGTTCTTTTTACCGGGGCATGTAATACTTCGGCAAATACTTCAGCAATTTTTGCGGTATTGTTGTGATGATACGAATGGACAATAATCAGACACTTTCCGCGCTCAGCTGCCATAACACTTTTTTCTTTCTGCATGGTTTTTCACCTCTCATTTTTATCCCGTTTTATGAATTCAAAAATTCGGCCACTTCTTTTAGATATAAATTCGGGTTTCAATATTCCATTGTTTGAAATAATCGCTTACTTTTTCTATTGCATTTAAATTTACTCCTATTCTGATCAATCATTTTTTATCTTTTTCATTTACCTCATTAACTTGGTTTATTTCAAACTGATCCATCACCTGTGACAGATTTTCCGCACTCATTCGCGCTGCCGGGAAATCAGAAACCGAAAGTGCCCTAAAATAACTAAAAAGCAACAACGGACACATTTTGTGCGTCATATCCATAGATACCCCATAGAATGAGAATCATTTGCTAATCAACATGAATAAAACGATTAAATGCCTCATCGATTTTCTCTGAATTTCCCGTCATTAAATGGCCTCCCGTTTTGCATGACACAAACGTACAATTTGGTATTTTCTCTGACCATAATGCGGCTTTACTATAATCCGCCAGTTTATCATCTTCGGCATGCACAATTAATACCGGAACGCTCAATTTGCTCATATCATATTCTTCATAATGATTATCCATATCAGTATTGGCAATTTTCGCATCTAAAACAATGCCGTCATGTCTTTCACTTAACGGCATAATTAATCCAATCGTGTCACTATCCATCCCCATCAGTGGTTCAAATAAAGGGCTAAAAAACCACATTGGAAAGTCATAACAGAGTGCTGCAGGCGGTCCCACATACGTTGCTTCATTGGCTGGCTTTTGCGTTGCCGGATAACCCGAGCAGTATAAGATCAAGCCCTTAGTCCGTTCTGGATGCAAAAGCGCAAATTTAATTGCAACTGCTCCTCCGGCGGATGTGCCAAGCACATAAACCTTATCAATATTCAGTGTATCCAGTAATTCAACAAAGGTTTCTACTTGACTATCGATACTCGGATTCTCAGCCACATCACTTCCCGGATAGCCAAATCGCGAAGGCGCAATCACTCGATAATTATCGGTTTTATCCGAAAGGGTATCATAGGCTTGATCGTAACCGCCGCAGATGCCATGACAGCTCAGGATGACTTCACCCTCGCCTTCATCAATATAGGTTATTCTTCCATATGATGTTTCAACGGTTTCTGCTTTATTCTGGTATGTTTCAAATCGTTCTGACGCCTTTTTCAATTCGAGATTAAATTTTATTGCCAGCACAACCGCCAATACAACTAAGATTCCACTAATTATTTTGATAACTTTCCCCCTCTTCTTCAACTGATCATACCGTCCTGCTATAATTTTTTCCAAATGCTCTTATATGTTCATTTAAGTAACCCTTAATCTGTTCTTCATTCTCGGGATTACAGTCGTATTGTTGAAACAGTAACAGAATCGGTCCATAAAATTGAAGCGCAATGATTTCCGGATTTTCTTCCCTAAACAATTTACCTTCAACGAGCTTTGCAAACGTCTTGCCTTGCTTATGAACCACCCCTAATAAATAGGACTCACCATACTGCCTGGCTATCTGTTCATTGCCGAACTGTTCTCGCATTAATAATCTTCTATAATTTGATACCAACGGATCTTTCGTAAAAAGAGAAAACAAATTCCAGGATATTTCACATAATTTTTCAAGCGATAATTCCTTATAGGCCGCTGCGACATCTTCTGTCATGACCTCGGGAACTTCATTTTCCTGATAAACCAATTCGATTCGCGCTTTCATGATCACCATGATACTGTCTAAAATATCCTGTTTGTTTTTGAAATGCTTATATAGTGCGCTTTCACGTACGCCGACTGCACTTGCAATGTCTCTTACCGATACGCCTGAAAAACCTTTCTGTGCAAACAACTCCAAAGAAATATATAATATGCGCTCCTTCGTATTCATCATCGCTCCTTTAATAACACGCCAAAAGTGAACAAGTGTTAACCTAATAATAGTTAACACTTGTTCACTTGTCAAGTCCATTCATTAAAATAACCTCAGCCTCAAACTGCGCATTTAAAGAAGCCAGGCGTCGCCTTCTCCCACTTCGCCCAACTGGGTCTCGGCTAGAAATTTTTACAATCACTGCAGCTGTTTTTTTTAATTAATAACGTTATTATTGTTTTATTTGTTAATGTTATTTTTCGAATCTGCTATAATAATCTCAAGCAAGCAAAGTTTAACGACCAGAAATTTTTCCCGACAAAAAATAATCATGTTCGATTATCTTGGGCGCATAAGCCTAAGCATTTATTTGAAAATTATAAGGAGCTATCAATGAAAATCCGCACTGACTACACCTGCCCGCTTGAAATAGTCCACGACATTATCAAAGGCAAATGGAAAACCATTATCATATTTCAAATGAGAGCGGGTTCTGTTACACTTTCCCAACTGGAGAAAAGCATCGCCGGCATCAGCCAAAAGATGCTCTTGGAGCAGTTAAAAGAACTTCGCCATTTTGGCCTTGTTGCCAAAGAAAACGCTCCCGGTTATCCACTTCATGTTGACTACTACCTCACCAAACGGGGCAGGCAGATCCTCAAAGCCATTGAAATTATGCAGGACGTTGGCATTGACTACATGGTTGAACATCATCTGACTGAGGTCTTGGATCAAAAAGGAATCTGCTATCCCCAATAATCGCTCAAATTCTTCCATTATCCTTAAACATACCCACAAAAAAGTGGGTAATTTACCTCCTGTTCAAAATGAATTATACTGTCAAAAACGAGGAGGTTTTAGAAATGAAAAAAGCATTGATCCTGATTGATATCCAAAATGATTATTTTACCGGTGGACGCTTTGAACTAAATCAAACCGATGCCGCTGCCCAAAACGCCAAAAGCGCTTTAGATCTCTTTAGAAAAAAAGGTCTCCCAGTTTTTCATATTCAACACATCAACCAAAACCCGGAAGCGCCCTTTTTCATCGCTGGTAGCGAAGGTGTCAAAATCCATGCCCTGGTGTCGCCCTTACCCGGTGAAAGGGTGATTATCAAAAATACTCCAGATAGTTTTTATAATACCGATTTATTACCGCTGCTGCAAGAATTGTCCATTGATCAACTGGTGATCTGCGGCATGATGAGTCATATGTGTATTGATACAACGGTACGTTCGGCCAAAAGACTGGGATTGTCAATTGAATTATTAAGCGATGCCTGCACCACCAGAGATCTCCTCTGGGAAAACACGCCGGTTCCTGCCGAGCTTGTTCACGCCGCTTTCATGGCTGCTTTGCAGCATACCTTTGCTGATGTGAAAGATACCCCAACCTTTATAAAATCTTATGCCTAAAAGATGGCCTGACAAATGCTGTTGCTCCCGGAAAAGTAACCTTCTTACGTCTGCCGGAACCTAAGTTTTTAAGTAAACATCTCATTCTGAAAAGCGACGATCATCACCAACAGCGTTTTTTCTAGTCTACCTATGAGTTTGCTCAAATTTTCATCCGACTACAGAACCCTTTTTCAAAATTCTCTGAATGGCAAATTTGCCGGCTGTCACTGCAACTGGAAGTCCTCCCGGCGACTGTATCCACTGACTTGCTATATAGACATTTTTAATTCCTTTCACTGTCCCCTTTACACGAAAAGGTTTTACATCTTTTCGTGTAATAAAGCCCATGTATGCCCCATGATAAGAATTACAATAACGCTCATAGGTAATTGGCGTCCAACAATCCAACAATTCAACATGTCCCTTTAAGCTTGGGAATTTTTCTACAATTCGTTCCCTCACTTCTTCCGCAAGTTCATTTTTGGTCATGTTGTATGTTTTTGAGTCAAGACTTTTCCAATACTCATAATCTTCATCGTACTGCATAATATTGGCCTGTAAGACTATTTTCCCTGCTGGCGCCCACTCCGTCTCATATTCATAAGATTTTACCGACATCCGGCTAACCTTTTTAGCACCAACCTGCAGGGACTTGCAATCAAAAAATATTGTGCCGTTGTATGGATAAGCTGCTTTATCAATTGAGAAGGCCATCTGAAGCCCACTAAAAAGAGGATATTTTCTTGAATCAGAAAAGCTTTTCTGCCATTTCTTATCCGTATATTTATTCGCTAAAAGTTTTTCTAAGGCTTCCCCCGCATCAGTTGCCAGCAAGACATAGTCGGCCTTATGAATACTGCCATCGACCAGTTCTATTCCAGTTGCTAAATTACCCTCTAAACAGACTCTTTTGACCGGACTGTTACACGATAAAAAGCCTCCTAAATCCTGATATTTTTTCAACATCCGATTCACCATTGCTAACGACCCACCAACTGGGACATCCCCATTACCACTGGCAATTGTTGCATAAGATACGATAAAAGAAGTGGCCGTATATTCCTTTGGCAGATAATCTGTCAAGAATGCTTTTATAACCGGATGTTTAAACCGATTGGCCAGATCCTGCATATCTATTTTTCCGTATTCCTTCACCACCTTCGGCATATCTGCCATGGCTTTGCCCATTTTTAGATAGTCTTTTATTCCCAGCATATCCATTGGTTTATCAGCAGGCATTTCACAGCATGTTGCATAGTTTACATGTGTGAAAAATTTCTTAATTTCGGTCTCATCTGCTGGTGAAAGCGCCAACAGTTCTTGCTCTGTCCGATCTAAATCCTTCCATAGTGTTACTTGTTCGTTATCTACATAGGTTGTGAAAAATTTCTCACTTTTTACATATTCGGTATCTGGCGCTATTGCTCCTACTTCTTTCCAGATGTTCCAGAGCGAAGTCTCTTTTTTGGTTCCGGTAAGCCAATGAATACAATTATCAATATGATGTTGCTTGCGATTCCATCCCATACATTGTCCACCGGCAAGCTGATTTTTCTCAAATATTGCTACTTCAAACCCAGCTTTTTGGGCGTAAATCCCGGCACTGATCCCCGAAACTCCACCGCCGACAATTATCATCTTCTTCATCTTAGATAGCCCCCTTAGATTTTGCGCGTATGATATCAACAATCCACTCGGCTTCTGGCAACGGTATCTCAGGATGCATTGTAAACTGTTCTGCAATTCCTTGGATACTACACCAGTAAGCATTGGATAATGCCATCGGATCTCCATTTCGAATTAAGCCCCTTTCCTGACCGTTCTTTATGATTTCAACTGTTTTTTCAATTGTACTCACTGACAGTACCACCTGCTTAATACGATCTGGAATCCCTTCCGTGCGCTGCATCTGCGCCATGAAAACAAACATTTTTGCGGTAATCGGTTGTTCCTGCATAAACGTGATTAACTGCGCTGTCACTACTTCAAAAAAATTAAGTTCATCAAGGTATTCCATCTGCAATGGCATTTGCGTTCCTTGCAACCCAATATTAGTAAGTTCTTCTAATAATTTTTCTTTTGATTCGAAATAGTGAAATAATAATCCATCACTCATATTTGCGGCTTTTGCAATATCCGATATTTTAGTTGCCATATAACCTTTTTTAACAAATAAATCTAATGCTGCCGCTATTATCTGATTCTTTCTTTGTTCCTTCTGCTCTTTTCTATTCATGTTTCCTCGCATTCGTTAATTATAAATTCACTGAATATATATTTAACGAATAATGTAACATAAAACCAATAATTTTACAAGTGCTATAATTTATCTCCAACGGTTCGGGAGCAGTGATATTGCGGATTAAATCTTGGGGATATTAACGAAATTAGAATTATTGCCGATAAAAGAAATAGATACTCAACATAAAAGACACACTTATTTACAAAAAGGGGGCAATGTTTTGATGAAAATAAATGCTGTTGTTAAAAATTTCTATAGCAGCTACAATCAAATGACAGAACGGCAAAAATCGATGGAGACAAGCCAACCATCCAGCCAGGCAGTTTCAAAAAAAACCGATACGCTTGATATTTCAAAAGAAGCCTATAAAACGCCGGTAAGTGACGAGACGATGCGTGCCACATCGGGAAAAGACGCGCTTGGAATAACAAAGGGCGAGAAAGCAAACAGTTTTATTATCCATTTTTCTGATTCAGCGATGGTAAGCAGAGCTATTTCGAGGGGCTATCTTACCGTTAACGGCGTCGATATCCAGCTTTCTGATGATTTGAAAAAACAATTAACTGAAATAGATAAACAGGCGCAAGCTGACCGTGAAGCCGCGTTTTATCAATCTACTATCGCGCATGATCTGGCGGTTACCAAACAACAAAGCGAAGCATGGGCAAATGCCTATGAAGATTTAGCGGAAGCGATTGCAATAGCCGCCAAAATTTCCGCGGGCGGAAAAGTATCCAGTTCTGACCTGAAAAAATTGATGGAGACAAGTCCGCAGCTTTATGCAATGGCAATGGCTGTAAAGACTATGGCAAAAAGTCAAGAAAAACAGACTGAAACTGAAATAACAGGCAATGAAGAAACGAGCAAAAGCAATGCTGCTACTCAAGGCGTTAGCTGGTCAGACTTTGAACGGAAATCTTATGAAACACAGATGAGTGTCACGATAGATGATGGTACGCCATCCGTTACCGATGTCGAAAAAGGAGAAGTCATTCTTCAATAAAAAAACACTCAAAATCCATAGAAGTTTTGTGCTTGAATATATCTCCTGGCAGCTATGCCGAGACCGTTTCAAAAATTGTGTAAACCTCGTGGTTGATGTAGAATAAATACATTAGCCAGGAGGTTTTTATTATGGCAAGAAGAAACGAAAGTAACGAAGAAAAGAATCGTCGGAAATTAGTGGAAAGTTTTTTAAGTGA
>JACQZP010000001.1 GCA_016213825.1 Acetobacterium woodii
AAGTCACAAAAGCTACTACAATTAAATTTACTGGGGCATTAAAAATCGGTATCGCCGGTAAAAACAGTGAAAATACGTAGATCCAAAACCCAAAAAAATAGAGTTTTCTATAAATGCTCATTAGCTACTCTTTAAGCCAACAAAAAATTTAGGGGCGCGACGCGCAAGAATACGCGACTCACAGACCATTACGAGCTAGTACCTTGCTGTTTCGCGTCCCCTGGAATGACAGGTTCGATTCCCTTATTTTGTAAATTAATTTCGCTTTCCCTTCAGGAGTCAAAACGATAGTAGAATGATACATACCATTGTTTTCGATATAATCCTCCACAGCTTCTTCATGTATGCCAGTTGAATCAACCCACGAAAGATGCGTTGAGGACTCACTGAAATTTCCGTTTATTTCGGCAGTAATAGATTGGCCATCCCGTAATTCAGCTATTTTGCTATGAGCATTCCCGACTGTAATAATCACCTTCGAGATATCCGAACCGGTTGCATTAATCACAGTAACCTGAGGATACCCCATAAAATCAATAGCCGGTCTCATAATTGGCAACAGGATCAAGGCGGCCAAAAAACCTAAAACGGCACCAATTACTATTGTCATTATCGTTTTGATATTAGTCTTCATAGTAAAATCGAACGCATGCATTACCAGCCGGTGTGGAGCGGCAGCGTAACACCGGTCTGAGTGAATGCAGTTGTTCTGCTATTTTTCATAAATACCAATAACATCACCAGTGAATTCTACAACGACATTATTACCAGGAAATTGTTTGTCTACAGCCATTTTCCAAAAAAAGGTAAGCAATTTACCTAAATGATATTCAAGCTCTTCTGAGAAAGTATTATCTCGATTAAGAAAATCACCAATGTGAACATGATTGACAACATTAGCGGTTTCTTTTGGAGAACATTTATTCCGCCATTGTTTCCAATTTTCCTCACTATAATGATCTTCTAAAACGATAACCCCTTCAACTTTAATAAATTTTGGATAGAGTATAGATGCGTATTGGAATACATCTTCAACGCTGCATACGTCTCTTGCATAGTCCAAAAAATTATTCGTTGGTTTGAAATCTATTTGCCATCGAATGAATTTTTCCAAAAATTCTTCGGCATCCTTAAATATTTCAAAAGGTGTTTTCATATCATTTATCTAAGCAGAACGTTCCGGCTGTGGGGCGCCGGCGGTAAAGTGTTACGTAAATGCTCAAGCGTTGCTCCCGGAGTCCCACACGAGCCGGTGGTTAGCAAAACACATTTTTGTTTTTGACGCGCTTTTTACAAAAAGCATAAAGCCAATAGGCATTACAAGCAAGCAACACAATTAAAAGAGGGAATAGAACATTGCCCCATTTTGACGTTTCTGTGGATAAAAGTACAGATGTAGTTCCTTCTTCGCCACCGATCACTGCTACAGCAGCAATATCTGTACCGAAAATGTTCGTTGGAATGAAGAGCGATGGCGCAAGCACGATCATAACAATAAAAAGAATATCCAAAATGAAAATCGTTTTTGCAAACACCATCGACCTCTTTGCTAACGGTGGCCTTAGCGGGAGCGGCCGCTTTTTGGCCGCGATCCGCTACAGGCCGAGGTTAGCGGAACTTAATTCGTTGTCCTGATAGGTAGCCCTATAGCCGGATCGTAAAGAAAGACCATAGAGACCGGTTTATTATCTCTCGTCCATCTATAATTGAAAAATTCCAAATTTAAGGATTCGATGAACTCTTTTAGCTGATTCGACATTTTTAATTGACTCTTATGCTCCTCGAACCGAACCGGAAAATTTTCTTCATTTGGATTCGCAGTATGGATGAAAACGGCATCTTGACCTGAATCATTGATGTCTACCATCATAAAAACTTGAAATTCATCTGCCTTTTCCGAGATTTTACCCTTTAAGTAATTGAACCGTCTGACCAATGCCTTTAAATGCTGATGGCGATGTTTCCAAGAAATATTCCCATAGCCACGCCAATCTGGATGAGTGTGCCACATGTCGAACCACGATTTAAAATCAAGATTATCAAAATACGCATCCAAGTCGTTTTCCAATAATCTTTTATAATACTTCTTTTGGCCCAGAAATTTCCTCATTTTCCTATACCGCTAACGCCTGCTTGAGGGGCGTTTGCGGAGCGGCAGCGAAGCAAACGTCCCTCTCAAAGCGGTTGTTAGGCTTTCCTTTTGGCAGAACCCCCGCAGCACTCTGAATACAATTTACCACTCCTACAAGGGCAAGGATCATCATCTTTGATATCTTGAGTAGGGGCATAAATGTCTATTTCTAATATTATACGCCGCTGTCCCAAAGCCAATATTGTTTCTGCCGAAACAGATAGCCCCTCATTAGATTGATCCATAAAAAGCCCACAGAACAAATCTATTTTGAACTGTTTGGATAAGGATGCCCAGGTATTCAAATCGCTCGTGAGCTTTCCCAGAAGCTCGGCAACTTGCTTGTCTATATTCCCTGGTTCAGCATCTGCAGATTCAAGAGACCACATTCCAGTTTTCTTAATTATCTCTTGGCCAGTTTTCGGACCACGAAATATCTGCCCTTTGATAAAGCTATGCGTCGGCATGCAACAGAGAAGTTCGCTCAATATTTCAGGAACCAGAAGGTCACCTGATATTCTAAGTGTCACTATTGATGAATGTAGATGCGCCATGATTACTCTGGCCTAACGCCCG
Source organism: Acetobacterium woodii (assembly GCA_016213825.1). Lineage (GTDB taxonomy): Bacteria > Bacillota > Clostridia > Eubacteriales > Eubacteriaceae > Acetobacterium > Acetobacterium woodii_A. The sequence continues at coordinate 2,708 of JACQZP010000001.1, forward strand.
GCGTTACGGGCGGCATGGTCCTCGCCGTCCCGTGCACGCCGATGTTCGCTTCACCATTTTCTTGTAAGACTGTTTGAACGATTAAACTTTTTTCTTTATTATCGTAACTATATTATCCAATACTAAAGACTTAATCGAATAGCACAAATAGATTTTATCTTTTATAAATGATGCAATGAATGGAGAGACTTTGTAATATATTTTTACAGCGATGCGCCCCAAATTCGAGTTCACAAGGTATTCATCCCTAAACTTTCGTAAAATTATTACCTCGGGCGCATGATAATCGCCATAGCATGCCGTAGCAATAAAACAGCCTTCTTTTTTACTGCTTGATGAGTTTGAATAGCTCGTTTCAGTTGCCTGCTTCTTTATATCAGTTGCCTGCCTCTTTATATATGAATATAGCTCTAATTTTGACTGGTTTGAATATGCTATAATAATAATTATTCTATTTTTATCGATTGCCCCTTTCACTACTGAAAGAATTGATTCATCATCTGAGTTGAACGTATTTTTCTCTAGTGTGGAGTTTCCTTTTCCAATATAATCTTCTGGATTTCGGAGAAAATCGGAACCACTATCCGATGTGTTTGCCGTAATTTCGATCACTCCAGGTGATTGCTCACGCCTCAGTGCATAAAGTTTTCTGAGAATAATTTGAGATGCATTTTCAGTCATTTTACTTTCCTTGCTTAGTAGTCAGTGGGATAAGAAGATTTTGGCACTATCGCACGACAGGCCCTTCGGGTCTATTTATTATATGCCCATGCTTCAGCTTTCGTCATAGCTTCACCCGCAGAAGATGCTTTTCCAATATTTTTCCAACCGTAATTATCGACATAAATAATTTTATCAGATTGATTCCACTTAACCTCAAATGTTTTCCCGCTGCCTGCTTTAATCCTACCGAGCTTAACCTCCGCCATAAAAACCTCCTGTTCCAGTATGAAACCATTATAAGATTCACCTCAGCGAACGGCCAGCCTCAGGCGCGAGGGAACCGAGTCGCCTGAAGGCTGAGGTTAGCATTTCTCCTGGTCATTTTGATCTTTTCTATGCCAGAAATTTAAATCAACAAGGATCTGTGAGATTATATCAGTAGCTTTTAATATATCATGTTCAGTGATATCCGGGAAAAACTCACTTTGGAGATTATGAATTTCCCACGCAAGGCCAAGTAAAACTGCAATATGTATATTGAAAAGCATCTTTGAGTAATTTTCATTGTAACTTACCTCAGGACTTGCAACTAAGTCATCCTGCGTACTTATAAAATCTGAATGGACTTCGCCTTTAGCTACATGACAAATTTCGCTTAATCTGCCGTGATTTTTCGAAAGCTCAAAAGGAAGAATTTTAAGATTTGGAGGACGATTGTCGGTAACAGGCTTTCCCTCCCTGATATGCATTATTCGAGCAAGCACTTCCATATTATGACGCAAGCAAACAGATGAACATGCATAATATCCAGATGATATCAGTTCCTCAATAATGGATGTAGACTGCAACAGACTCGCGCTTAGTGCAACTCTGATAGACTGAGGTTCAGTTGCTAGACCCGGCTCCCTTGAGCCTTGTTTAACGAGCGCCATAAGGAGCTCGTTTACTTCAATATATGCATCCCATGCATGGCTATACTTTTCCCGAGATATAGGGATAATCGTAGATGCCTTAGTATTATGTGATCGATGTAATTGAGGTATTTGCATTTTAGTATTCTCAGTACGCATGCTAACGTTTGACATGAGCGGTGACCGACCGGCGCAGCCGGTTGGGCATCCGCTCGATGGAAGGGTTAGACAGCGACCGCTTCGGTTGGCCCGTTAACCCGAGCCACGCAAAACCCGCCAACACTTCGCTGCCATGCTTCGGAAGTTTCGCCGATGCACCGCTGCTTGCGAAGCAAGTGATGGCCGACCACCGCCGGTTCGCTGGCCGCCAACGGACGGACAGCCCATGAAGAACTCGGCACGCCTCTCGTTGCATTGCGCTTCTCTTCCCCGGCCGATGTCTAACGCATGCTTGAGGGGCTTTTGCGTAGCGGCAGCGTAGCAAAAGTCCCGCTCAAAGCAAATGTTGGGCTTCAATCAGCCTTTCCATTTCGAAGTCAATGTATCGGCTAAGAAAAATAATCGTTTTATCTTTCATATGAACGCGGCATGTGCAGAGAAAAGGGCCATATGCAGAGGTTGAAATACCTATTACCCCTTGGTTAAGATGTTCTTTATAAACTTTGCTCCCCCACATATGCCCAAAGAAAAATTCTGCAAATTCCACATTCGAAAAGTCCGTTGATTTGTGCTTTATCAAGTAGATGTAAATATCGTATTTCTGTTTTGGTTTATTAGATGGTGCAATGACGTGAGTAAGGAAAAGGCCACGATTATTCTCGTAGATTTTGCTCCTTTCCTGATCCCAATTTTGAGCAGTTTTATCCACCGTTAATTGTGGCGGCTTTACCTCTGGTTTGGCATATTCTAACCCTTTCAAATCTTCACCAATTTCAAAGGGACCGGCTTTAACAGAACTTCCTTTTTCAATCCTGTGACGGATAGCCTCAACGATTCCTCCTGCATGCTTCCGAAAGATCAACAGCAAAATGGAAATAAAAGTTGGCCAAACCAGCGTTTGCAACAACGGTACATATGGTTGCATTTTTTCAAGTGATTTGACTATTAGTTGAATCATTGTGCTCCCTAAGCCCAACGCCAAGCTTACCGGCTGGTGCGTAGCGGCAGCGGAGCACCAGTCCGAGTAAAGCGCGAGGTTAAACGCTACTTGATTCGAAATGTGAATATTGCGTTTGCACCATTTGTAGGGCCTGTAAGGCTGATCCTTTCAACATCGGCAAGTTCTTCGAATTTTATTGCTCCAAGAGCAGCGCAAACTAGAGGCATTCGATTTCGGTAGCCCATGGCGGCATGGATATCGCCAGCTCTTATCTCTACTTGCGCTTCTCCGTTGGCACGTGCCGGCACAATTATATTGTCCATGCAATATTCTCTAACGTCATCCGAATGGCTCATTTCATTTTCCCCTGCGTTTAACGGCCTGCTTGAGGGGCTTTTGCGGAGCGACAGCGTAGCAAAAGTCCCTCTCAAAGCAGAGGTTGGGCGTTACTACTTTCTTGTGATTCTGTAAACCTTCCCATATGGCAATAGTCGTCGGTAACTTTAGGTCCAGAACCACCAATTTGTTATAGAATGCCAGAAAGCATCACCGTATTTTTTAGCAAGCAACCCGCATACTATTGCGGCACACAGCGAAATTAATATGATAAAGCCCCAAGTTTCAAAAGCGTATGTAATAGCTGTGAAAAATCCGACAATAAGGCCGAACGTAAAACCACAACCAAATCTTATTCTTTTTTCGCTTGTATCTGGTTCCATATCGTTTAAATTGCGCTATGCCCAACGAAGAATTTAGGGGCGCGACGTGCGAGGGTGCGCGACCCACGGCTCCTACGAATTAGTACATTGCTGTTTCGCGCCCCCTGCAATGACAGGTTGGGCGCAAATTGTTAATTTCCCTTACGATACTTTTCTTCTGTTCCTTGCTTCAAAACCCCAGTGTTTTTGTCCAAATCATTTAAGTTTATTTCAATTGAATCATCCGAAGGCCGATCACCTATCCAAACCAATGACGCTGTAGATGAGATACTTAAAAACAAAAAGATAGCAATTGATATTAATAGCCGCTTCTTCGTGTTTATTCCCTTAAAGAACAGAAAGAGGATAAGATAAACGACAAGGCTAAGTAATAGATAGCATGTTATCAGTGTGATCAATTATCTGCCTTTGAAAAATTCTCATTGCCCAACGACGAATTTAGCGGCGCGACGGCACTTAAAGCAAGGCCCTCGGAATCTCCGAGAAAGAAACCTGCTGGTTCGCGTCCGCTGCAATGACAGGTTCGCGTAGCGACTTTAATGTACAGAACGTTGAACCTGGCACGCTGTTTGTGTTGTGGCCGCCTTGCTGCTGGAAACCGTTAAGGAATTTGCTGATAAGCGGCCTGTAACCATTGCCTCGTTTCTTTCACTTCGTACTTTCTTAACCGCTGCCGACCTTCTGGAACCATGAACACTCAATATCGCTACTGCTGAAACCGCACAAGAGTTTTACCATGAAGGCCATGAAGAACATGAAGAAGAACTTTTTGACCTTCGGTTTGAACCTGGAACCTTCGCCTTGGAACGCGAACATTTAGCGTTTTATCCGTCATCCTGAGCATAAAGCAGCGCCGTGAAGGTTTACTACTACCTACCTGGGTGCGACTTTCTTCCTATTAAAGGATGATGGATAAAACGAGGTTGAACTTGACCGCTTTTCGCACTGTATT
>JACQZP010000010.1 GCA_016213825.1 Acetobacterium woodii
AGTGAGGGGGATAAAGGGGGAGGAGGCTTGAGGGGGTTGTAAAATAGTCCGGAAAACACAACCCCCTGAATCCCCCTTTTTTAAGGGGGACTTAAACGGAATAACTCGATGGAAAGAACGAAACAGGTGTTGTCTAAAGTATTTTTTGATAAATTTCGTCAGTATATAGAGCGCCGCACAGGTATCTATATTGACGACAATAAGCAAAATTCATTCAAAACAAGCCTGGACACCCGTATGAGAATCCTGGGTATAAAAGATTATGATGCTTATTATTCGCTTATTACGACGAATACCAGAGGGAAAAAGGAATTTGACGAATTATTGAATCTCATATTAATTAAAGAGACATTTTTCTTCCGTGACGATAGGCAATTGAACGTTTTAACGAAAAATATCCTGCCTGAATTGATTGAAAGAAAGAAAGAGAAAGAAATAAAAATATGGAGCGCAGGATGCGCTACGGGCGAAGAACCATATTCCATAGCGATGGCGATCATGGAAAGTCATCTGCCCGACGATATTAATGTCTCTGTTTATGCTACGGATATCAGTGAGGGGGTTTTAAAAAGGGCAAAAGAAGGCATCTATAATAAAAGCAGCATGCGGGCGATTGACAAAGAAATGCTAAATAAATATTTTACCCACAAAAACGGATGGTACTATTTAAATGATCGGGTAAAACAACGCATTCGTTTTGATGCTATTAATTTAATCGAACCTTTTTTCCCCGGAGAAGCCGATCATGTTGATATTATTTTTTGTAAGAACGTAATTATCTATTTTAGGTTAGATACCGTAAAAAAAGTCATTCGAAGGTTTTATAATGCACTTACAAACGGAGGATGTCTGTTTGTGGGGCATTCCGAATCCCTCTGGCAGATATCCGATGATTTTGAGTTAGAAGAAATTTCCGGGATATTTCTCTACCGGAAAGACGGGAAAAATAAGATGGTGTCTGTAAAAAAACGGTCTCAGCAAATGGGAAAAGCAGTAAATATTATGGATTTTGCTTATCAAAGATTGCCTTCTTCTTTAGCGAAAAAGGTAGCCCCCCATAATACACTCACGCCGCAAGTGGTGAGAGAGAAGGCATCACAGCAGCATGTTGGTCTGATGCATAAAAAAGATGTATCCAAATGGATGGAGAAGGGAGTGCCGCCTGCCGGAGTCGATAACTATGAATCGGTATTAGAAGATATCGAAGAGGTTTTACAGGTCGATCCTAAAAACGCAAAAGTCCATTTATTGGCGGGTGAGATATATGTAAATATGGGTTTATATGATAAGGCATTAAGAAAGGGTATGGATGTCCTGGAGGTTAATGATTTATCAGATAATGCCTATCTGTTGATAGGGAGCATTTACTACAAGATCGGAGAAAAAGAAAAGGCCGTTTCCTCCTTTAAAAAGGCGATATATTTAGATGATAATTCTATACTGGCACATTATTATCTTGGGAACCTGTATAAGGATGCCGGTCTTATCGAACAGGCCGTAAATGAATATAAACATGTGATTTGCATTTTTGAGACAAATCCAGAAAGTAAAGAACGGTTAGTAGGTGAGGTTTTTACCGTGAAGCAATTAAAAGAGATATGTACAAGAAACATTGAGCTATTAGCATCAAATCAGCAAAAAGAGGAGATTGGTCTGTCACCTCTGCGTTCATAAAAGATGTGAGAGTAACCGATATTAAAGAGCAGGCGGATTCCTCTTTCATAGAAGATGATAGAGGGGAATTTCCGCAGGCTTTTCTGTTTTATATTAAGGAGGATATGCGATGGATACAAATAAAGGGTGTGTAAAAGAGAAAATACTGATAGTAGATGACAGTCCGCTTGTATGTGAAATGTTCAGTAATACATTATGTAAAAAAGGATATGAAACAACAACTGCAAATGACGGGGAATCAGCTCTCAAGAAACTGAACGCAGAGGGCTTTCAGGTTATGCTGTTGGACCTTGTTTTGCCGGGAGTGAATGGAATGGATGTCCTGAGGGAATGCAGGAAAAATAACCATGAGATATGCATTATCGTGGTAACGAGCTATGGCAGCGAAGCGACAGCAGTTGAAGCGATTCAAGAAGGTGCGGACGATTACGTGGTGAAGGATTTTATGTTGATGAATGATGCTAAGAGTTTAGACATCGTGATAGGTCGTGGGTTAGAAAGAAGAAGACTTGCCAGGGAAAATATCGAGTTGACCAAACAACTCAAGGAACTCAATGTGATGTTGCAATCTGCTTATTCCCGCGTAAAAGACGAGAAAGATTACATTCATAATTTGTTTGGTAACATGTCGTATGCCGTGGTTTTATCAAATAACGAAGGGAAGATTCTTGGTTTCAATGATGTCTTTGTGAAAATGTCAGGGTTTCTCGAAAAAGACCTTTGCATAATGTGTGTATTCGATGTAATCGGGAATGAGTTTA
>JACQZP010000002.1 GCA_016213825.1 Acetobacterium woodii
ATATTAACTAGTTAATCTAGTTCCGTAATGATGGCGGAAGGGCCACACCTGTTCCCATACCGAACACAGAAGTAAAGTCTTCCAGCGCCGAAAGTACTTGGTGGGTAACTGCCTGGGAGGATAGGACATTGCGGGACTTTTAATTTTTTTGCCCAAATTTTGAAAAAATTTGGTATGCAGCGCAGCGCAAGCGAAGCAAAGGTGCAAAAACTTACGCAGTTGACGAGGGTTTGATCCGATAAGGATTAAACAAACCCGAGGAAACTACGATCATTTAAAAAGAAGTCATGCAAAAAAATAGAGATTAAAGAACAAATAACTTTGTTCTTTAATCTCTATTTTTTATTTTTAAGGAAGGAGCCATCTGGCGACTGACGCGACTGAGGCGCAGCGGAGCGGAGACGAAGTGCCGCATGAGCGAGTGTAGCCGCGATGATTCAAGTTCACTTGAAAATCAATATTTATATATCTGTTTTTTATGGGGCGAAGCCTCTAACGCAGGCGCAGCGAATCTGATAAAGCTCCATCAATTCAGTAAATATATTCACAGTCTACACGAGAACATCACACTGGTTTGTTATATTTAGTAGAATATAAACCAGTGGAGGAATCTAAATTATGAAGAACAAACGAATTCAATTAATTGTATTGGCAATGATCACCTTGAGTATTTTGGCTTTCAGTGGTTGCTCAAGCACGAGCAAAACAAGTGGAACAGTAAGTGAGACAGCGACAGCTTCAACAAGTGGGACAACCGTCTATGGTAAAGTCAGCGGAGTCAGCGGATCAGAGATTACTATTGCGTTGGGGACAATGAATGAAGGTGGCGGCGGTCAGCTATCTGGCGAAAAACCTAGTGGTGAAGCGCCAACAGGTGACCAGACAAGCGGAACTCAGGCTGTAGGAGAAACACCACCAGCTCGACCGACAGACGGAACGGCAGTAGCTGAAGGAACAACGCCGCCAGAAGGAACAACAGGTGGAGCCCCTGAAATGCTGACACTGACCGGAGAAAGTCAGACGATCACACTCTCAGACTCAATTATGATCACTAAGCAGACCATGACGGAACCGGGAAACCAATCAGCCAGCACAACGACGACCAGTGATGAATCGGCAAGTGGCTCTGATATTGTGGTGGGAAGTATTATCATGATAACCTATACGGGTAGCTCGGATGAAATTACGTCCATCCAAATTATGGGAGGCAGCCAGCAAGCTGCTGCTCAGACAACAACTTAAAAGAAAGTTCTAAAACCGCTCCGGTTTTAGAACTTTCTTTAGTTCAGGACATGGTTTTTCTTCAAAATCAAAGGTCACGCCGTAGCTTTTTTAATTGTTCAAGGAATAAGCTGAGGGATAAAACGCATGCATAAGTTACAATGTCTTCCAAATATCTTTCTGATACTCCAGAATTGCCCGGTCACTGGAAAAGAGACCCGAATAAGCGACGTTGTTAAGGGACATATTAAACCACCTGTTTTTGTCTTTAAACAAATCGTTAACCTGGTTCTGAGCTTTTCCGTAAGAATCAAAATCTTTTAAAATAAAATAGGTATCATTATATAAAAGAAGCGAGTCATAAATGCTTTGAAAATTGTATAAATGACCAAACGTACCATTGATGAGTTGATGCATAATCTTTTGGATGCGGTGATCACTTTCATAAATTTCTACTGCACTGTAACCACCATTTTTTTCATAATAAGCCACTTCATCAGAAGACAGCCCGAAGGTAATAATATTGTCTTTCCCCACCGCCTCATGAATTTCAATGTTTGCGCCATCCATAGTCCCAAGGGTAATGGCACCATTCATCATAAATTTCATATTGCCCGTGCCGGAAGCCTCTTTTCCAGCCGTCGAGATCTGTTCGGAAATATTAGCCGCCGGATAGATGATCTCACCCAGGGATACATTGAAATTGGCAAGAAAAACGACTTTAATCTGATCGCGGATGTCTTTGTCATGATTAACAAGTGTAGCGATAGCATTGATCAGCTTGATAATTTCCTTAGCAAAATAATACCCAGGAGCCGCCTTTCCAGCGAAAACAAAGGTACGGGGGACGATTTCTTCATTTGGGTTAGCCTTTAAATGATTATACAAATGGAGAATGTGCAGCGCATTCAAAAGCTGCCGTTTATATTCATGAATGCGTTTGACCTGAATGTCAAAAATTGATTCAGGATTTACAATGATCTGATTATGTTCTTTAATATAATTGGCCAAATGAATCTTATTTTCCAACTTGATATGGTTAAACCGTTCGGTAAATGATGCATCATTTTTAAAAGACATTAGATTTTCAAGTGCAAAAAGATTGTTGATCCAATCCGTGCCGATGGATTCAGTAATTAAATCCCGTAGGCCAGTATTACTGTTGATTAAGAAACGACGTGGTGTTACGCCATTAGTCACAGAATGAAACCGTTCGGGAAAAAGGTTATAATAGCCGTTGAAGGTTTCTTCTTTTAATATTTTACTATGCAGCTCAGCGACACCGTTAACCGAGTGACTACAGACAATGGCGAGATTAGCCATATTGATTTGGCCATCCTGAATAATAGAAAGACAGTCAAGCTGTAATTCATTCAAACCAGACTTATTTCGTAATTCTTCCAGGAACTGTCGATTAATTTCTTCAATAATCATATAGATTCGGGGCAGTAGAAATTTAAGCATATCGACGGGCCATTTTTCCAGAGCTTCCGGGAGAACGGTATGATTGGTGAAAGTAAGGGAATTGACAGTTAATTTCCAGGCGTCATCCCAACTCAAACCTTCCTCATCCATAAAAATACGCATCATTTCGGGCCCGCAAAGGGCAGGATGGGTATCATTGATATGGATACATATTTTGTCGGCGAATTCATCCAGACAATTATTATTGTATCGTTTGAAGCGCGTAATAATTCGTTTTAGGCCGGCACAAACAAAGAAGTATTCCTGTTTTAGACGCAACTGCTTGCCGTCAAATTTGTTATCATTGGGGTACAAAATTTGGGTAATCGCTTCAGCTTCGGATTTATGACGGACTGCATCGATGAATTGCCCCTGATTGAAACTGGGCAGATCAAACTCTTCGATGGGTTCAGCACTCCAAAGGCGCAAGGAGTTGACTGTTTTATTATGGTATCCTTTTAACGGAATATCATAAGGTACTGCTAAAATCGGTTCGTAATCCTCATACACAAAGGTAAGTACACCATTAATTTTTTCAGAATGAAGATTTCCGTAAAATTTAACAACCACCGCTTCATTGGGTTTTCTTATTTCAAAAGGATATCCGTGACGCAGCCAGTTGTCAGCAACTTCAACCTGTTCACCATTAATAATCTTTTGCTCAAAAAGACCGTGCTTATAATGGATGCCATTGCCATGAAAGGGCAAGCCAAGAGTCGCTGATGATTCTAAAAAACAGGCCATTAATCTTCCTAAACCACCATTTCCCAATCCCGGATCGGTTTCCTGATTAAGGATGGTTTCATAATTCAAGCCCAGTTCCGCCATCGCTAATTTAACGGTATCTTCCATATCCAGACTATTAACGTAGGATTTTAACAATCGGCCTATCAAAAATTCGATGGAGAACAAGTAAACGCGTTTGTGGGGAATCTCGTCATATTGTGAGCTTGTTTTGGCCCATTGGGAAGCGATTTTATCCATGACAATTTCTGCTAAAGCTTCATACTGATTAAGCAAAGATGACTCAGCAAGGTATTCACCGGAAACTTCTTCAATCTTTTTAATATATGCAGATTTAAAATCTTCGATTTCTTTAAGGTGTTCTGATGGTTTCATGGGCGTTCCTTTCAAAATCAATGTGTAAGTGTTCGGACAAAAATAAAGTATAAATTTCTATTATGATTCTTTTTACCCCTATTACAAAAAATAAAACAGAAATGGCTACTAATGAAAAAAGAAAAATAATTCATTATGTTATTATAAAAAACAAAAGCCAGCGATGCTGGCATAGACCTTAACATCACTGGCGTTTAAATTTGTTTGGGTACTTCAAGCAATCGGAAAACAGCGATTGTTTTGATTGCTGTCAATTACTTAGTTTTAGATGTTAGTCCATTTCGAGCTGGGGAACCGGTTTACGGAAGCCTTTGGTGACAAATAACAGATAGACAAAGCCAATCCCGATCCATAAAAAACCAACAGTGTGGGCGGCAGTCCCGAGGTTGATGAAAATAGCTGTGGTAATGATCAAGCCGATAACGGGTGCTACAACATATTGGAGCAGTGCTTTGACTGGATTTTTACGTCGCTCATTTTTGTCTTGAATAAAAAACTTCCAGACCACGGCAATGTTTAATAGAATGAAGCCAACCAGAGCACCGAAGCTTACCATTGTTGAGATTAAGTCCAGTGTGCAAAGCAGCGAAATTGGTGTAATGATCACGGCAACAACAGCAACTGCGACGTAGGGGGTTCTGAATTTCTTGCTGACATAAGACAATTGCTTTGGCAGAACGCCATCACGTCCCATCGCAAAGAGTACCCGGGAGACGGCTGAATGGGAAGTTTGGCAGGTTGCCATACCGAAGGATAAAATCAGCACAATCGAGGTAAAAACAGTCAACCAGCTGCCACCAACAAAATCAACAACTTCAATAAAGGCTGAGTCCACACTGAGATTTTCATAGTTTGGATAGGCCATGCCGGCAAAGAATGTAATAATGATAAAGATAACACCACTAAGCAGAATCGACCAGATAATGGCCTTGCCAACTGCTTTTTCAGGTTCAACGGTTTCCTCGGCAAGGGTGCTGATGGCATCGAAACCAAGATAACTTAGAATAACAATACCAGTTGCTTGCAGAACCCCAGATAATTCAAAGTGGCCGGGATTGTAAAATGAAATGGTATTAAAAGCGATCTCGCCGCCAATCCACATGTTGATGACACTTCCGACAAATAGGACAATTGTAATGATTTGAAGGGCAAACAGAATCCAACTGATTTTTGACATCAGATCAACGCCAAGAATATTTGTGATGGTACTGAAAAGGATAAAGCCGATTGTCCAGGCCCATATTGGAACCGACGGGATCAGAGCACTTGCGAAAGCGCTGCCGATAATTACGACGGTTGCAGGCATCAGAAAATAATCCAATAAAATAGACCAGCCGGCGATAAATCCAAGCCCTGGTGATACCCCTTTCTGCACATAAAGATAGACAGATCCAGCCAAGGGATATTTACGTGACATGGAACGGTAACTGAACCCCGTAAAAAGCATGGCAATCATGCCAATCAGATAACATAGTGCAACCATTCCATTTGAAGGCCCCAGAAAGACGCCATACATCGCCGCCGGTGCTAATGGGATCATAAAAACTAAACCATAAATGACTAAATCCCTTGTTACCAACGTTCGTTTTAAAGTCGGTTGAGCGGCAGCTACTGTTTTTGCCCGGGTATTTACTACTGTATCCATAAAAAATTCCTCCTTATATTTGTTGATGCAAATAACTAAACAACTTTAGGTAAAAAAATAAACGGAGCCTGAACACTTGGTTCAGACTCCGTTGTCTTGACACTGCTTATTAAAAGCATATTTAATTTTATGGGACTGATCCCTTCAGAAACATTACTTAATGTAAAAAAAATTGTTCCGCAGTGATAAAGAATCGTTAATTCATTTCATTTTTATGGTGATATCCTCCTAACAAACTGGAATACCTGGACATTTGTTCCAATATATACTTACTATGGAAGCCAAATGCAGCTGGCTGTTTTTGAAAACAAAAAGACGCTCTGCATCTTTTTGCAGAGCGTCTTTGCTCGATAAGTTTTTTTAATATTATATCGATCGCTAAGTTAAAAGAATTGTATTTTTCGGAACTATTTAAAGAAATGGAAATGTTTTTTCGATTGTCATGATTGTTATGGATACATTATCAAATAAAAAAAAGAAGATTGCAGTATCGGCAATCTTCAAAGGAGCAGGTGATAGAGACTCTGGGAAACTGATTAGCTAAATCACCGTACAGGTATCGGGGGTGACCATAACAATCGCATAAGATAGGGGCTGAAGGACAATCGGGTTTAATGAGATAGCTTCTCCAGAGATCAACTCCAGCCCCTTACATCCTTCAAAATGCGGGTGTTTGAAAAGATGGACAGCCCGGGAATTTCGGTTGAATAGGCAAAAACAAAGGGATTCTTCATTGCGTCGTTCGAAAACAAAAAGGTCGTCACTGGCTTCATAAGGTTTCCAGGAGCCATTTTGGAAAACGTCATGATCGGCCCGGATCTTGGTAATTTTACGGTACCATTCAAGCAGATCAAGATCTTCGTTCCCCCAGGGGTAGGTGCGTCGGTTAAAGGGATCTTCAAAGCCCTGAACCCCGACTTCATCTCCATAGTATAAGCAGGGGACACCGGGGAAGGTAAACTGAATAAGACTAAGTAGTTTTAGTCGTTTGACCGCCAAAGCATATTGAGTATCATCAAGGCGATACGCTTTTTGGGTATGGTTGCCGAGAAATTTATAAGCTTCCCCGAGGACATTAAGAATCCGTCTTCGATCGTGACTGCCAATCAGATTCATATTCCCCATAAATTGATCACGTGGATAATGGTCGTAAAGCGACATCATAATGCGGGCGGCTAGGCCAGAGCTTTTATCACCGAGAACAAAATCAATAAACGTTTCACGGAATGGGTAATTCATAACCGCATCCAGCTCATAACCTGAAAAGTAGGTGCGCAACTGGTCGTAAGCGACTTTTCGGGATGCGTCTTCCCAAACTTCGCCAATCAGAATACTTTCTGGATTTTCCTCAACCATGGCTTCTTTTAAGCCGGTAATAAAGGGGTCTGGCAGCTCATCAGCGACATCCAGCCGCCAGCCGGAAGCGCCAGCCTTCATCCAGTGACGGATGACACTGTCTTTGTTTTTATAGATGAACGCCTGAAAATTGGGATGCATCTCATCGGTATTGGGCATCGCATCAACGCCCCACCAGCAGGCATAGCTTTTGGGATACTCACAAAACATATACCAGGGATAGTAAGGCGAATCTTTTGACTGATAGGCACCAACTTCGGGATAATTCCCATAACGATTAAAATAAAGGCTGTCATCCCCGGTATGACTGAAAACCCCATCAAGAATGATGGAAATACCCCTTTTTTGACACTCGGCGGCCAGTGTTTCAAAGCTTTCTTTGGTTCCTAAAACGGGGTCAATGGCCATGTAATCGCCGGTATCATAGCGGTGATTACTCTGGGATTTAAAAATCGGATTTAAATAGAGAATGGTGACATTCAAGCTTTTTAAATAATCCAACTTTTCGGTAACTCCCCCTAAGGTGCCGCCAAAGAAATCCCAATATTTTATACTGCCATCTTTTTCCCGAAAATAGTGGGGAGTATCATTCCAGTTGGGATGGAGGATGGCATTTTTATGAAAATTGTTGAGATCAAAATCTGCTCCCCGGTTGAATCGATCTGGAAAGATCTGATACATAATGCCCTGGGTATACCATTTCGGGGTCTGTCGTTTGGGATCATAGACGGTAATTTGATAAGAAGGTGGTTTTGTTTGATAGACCTTCCCTTCTCCGCCCAAATGATCGCTTTGGGTTCCATAGGCATAAGCTCTCCCTTTGGATTCAAAACTAAAGTCGTACCAGAGGATACAGGGATCTCGGGGTAACTCGATCCTGATTTCCCAATAATTCGATTCTTTGGATTTAACCATTTGTTGAAAGATTTCGTGATCGTCATAATAAGTTCGGATTTTTAATTTTTCAATTTCGATGGCATAGACACGTAGTGTGACCGTACTGCCAATTGGCAAGGCACCAAAGGGTTGACGAAATTCCAGTTCCCAAGAATGATGACGAAATTCCATAATTTTATCACTCCATTAGTTTATTATAATACGAAAGATAAACGTCGGCCGATTGTTTCCAGTCAAAATGGGTGTTGAAGGCATTTTTTACTAATTTTTTAAAAGTCGCTGGTGAATGGTGGTATAGTGACACCGCATGCTGGATGGTGAAAAGCATGTCGTGGGCATTATAGGTTGCAAAGCTGAAGCCATTGCCTTTTTTGGCTTTAGCATCATAATAGCTGACGGTGTCTTTAAGTCCGCCGGTTTCCCGGACGATGGGGACAGCCCCATACCGCATAGCAATCATTTGCGAAAGTCCGCAAGGCTCAAATTTTGAAGGCATCAGGAAAAAATCGCTGGCCGCATAGATTTTTCGGGAAAGTGCTTCGTCAAAATCAATGATCGTGATCATTTTATCCGGGTAATTGTAGGCAATACTCCGAAACAGATTCTCATAAACGGCATCTCCAGTACCTAGGATAATGAGTTGCAGATCCTGCTGTAAAATTTCATGAATGACATTGGCAACAAGATCAAGCCCTTTTTGCTCAACCAATCGGGTAATCATCGACACCATCGGAACATTATCTCGGACTGGCAGGCCAAAATACTCCTGCAAGGCTTTTTTATTTTCAACTTTTTTCTTTTCCGGGTTGTCATAGGGTACGAATAAAGCTGGATCGGTTTTGGGATTATAGATGGATTCATCGATGCCATTAAGGATTCCCACGACCTGATGACCGAGATGGCGAATTACCCCATCCAGTCCTTCGCCGTAATAAGGATCCTTCAGTTCTTCGGCGTAGGTGGGACTGACGGTGGTGATTAGATCAGCGGCATAAAGAGCACCCTTCATCAGATTGATTTTGCCATAATACTCCAGATCGGAGGGTAAAAAACCGAGATGGAGATAGGGACTGATATCGTGAAAACCATAAACCCCCTGATAGCGCATATTGTGGATGGTAAAAACGACTTTGGTTGTGGGAAAGGCCATCCGATACTGATGTTTAAGCAGGTAGGGAATGGCCGCCGTTTGCCAATCATTACAGTGAATGATATCGGGCTCAAAATCCAATAGCGGCAGGGAGTCCAGCACGGCTCGACAAAAAAAACTGAACCGTTCGCCATCATCATAATAGCCATAAAGGGATGGTCGTTTAAAAAATGCTTCATTATCAATAAAATAATAAGTAACGCCTTCATATTCACAGGTCAAAAGCCCGCAATAATGGAGGGTGTCAGACATCCACATCTGGAAATGTTTGAGGGGCCTTATTTTTTGGCGTAATTCTTCGGGAATGGTACTGTAAAAGGGGATGATGACTCGTGCATCGACGTCTTCCGGGAATGATTTTGGCAGGGCGCCAAGCACATCGCCCAGACCCCCACTTTTAGAAAAGGGGTACGCTTCTGAAGAGACAAATAGGACGTTTAACATTTAAATTACCGTGCCTTTCTTTAAAACAATGGGAGCATGTGGTTTGCCGACCAAGGTTGTGTGGTCACTGATCTTCGTGTCTTTGTCCATGACAACATAGTTTAAATTAACATTTCTCCCGATTTCACACCGTTGCATGATAATGCTGTTTTGGATATGCGAACCAAAGTTCATATGGGTATCTCTGAAAATGATACTGTGATTGATGGTGCCATCGATGGTGCAGCCACTACCGACAATCGAGTTGGACACCTGGGATGGATCATCATAAAGAGTCGGATGGTTGTCTTTTATTTTGGTATGAATGGAATTTTTACCCAGAAAAAGTTCCTGCATAATCTCATATTCCAGCAAGTCCATACTGGTTTTCATATAGTTTTCCAGACAGTTTACCCGTTTAATATACCCGGTATGCTGGGCCCCAAACACCCGCAGGGTATCAATGTTCTGCTTGATCATATCCATTAAATCCCAATCGCCAGTACGCTCGCTGAGATCCAGTAACTCGATCAGCAGTGTTTTTTTGATGAAAAACATTTCCGTGAAAAAATGCCCGGTAGAATGTTCTTTTTTATAATGAAGACCACTGACCCGGTTTTTAGTGAAGTCCAGGTAAAGATCATTATCTTTGAGATGATATAAGGGATCATCTTTTTTAAAAATCAGGGTGACATCACTGTCGTTTTTCAAATGAATATCATAGGCGTTCTTAAAGTCAAAGGTGGTAACCAGATTAGGGGTGGCAATCAGCACATGCTCCGCCGTGGTGCTTTCCAAAAATCCTCGATTATTTTGGAGATTTCGTAGATTGACCTTGATCAGGCGACCAATATGATAGTTGTTCGATCCGGATAAAATTGAAAGATCCTGAGTTTTTCGACTCAGCGACCATTCCTTGCCAGTTCCGAGATGATCAACAAGCGAACTGTATTTATGGGAACCAATGACGCCAATATGAGATAATCCTGAATTGACCATGTTGGAGAGGGTAAAGTCGATCAGACGATAACGTCCGCCAAACGGTAGGGTGCTCAGGCTGCGATGTTGAAGAAAGTCTTTTAAGGAATCATCCTCTCCATCTACATTTAAAATAAGTCCAACGGCATTTTTCATTTTTGCTTACTCCTTTCAGCTGTTAATGACATGTATTTCCGGAGTTGTGTCAGTGGTGTCGGTAATATAACGGGCATCCCCTTTAATTCGTGCCCGAGCGCCAACGATACAGTTTTCTAAAATTGCGCCATCCTCAATGATGGCTCCCGTATGAACAATGACATTTTTCAAGCTTGTTTTCTTATGAATCACAATATCATGGGAAAGAATCGAGTTCTCCACCTTGCCAAAAATAATGCAGCCATCACAGATCAGGCTGTTCCTGATTTTGGCCTGGGGGCCAATGAACTGGGGATGACGGCTGGTGTTGTTGGAAAAGACCCGGAAATTTCGATCGCTAAGATCAAAATCACAATTGACATCCAAAAGATCCATATTGGCGTCATAATAACTTTGAACCGTACCCACATCACGCCAGTAGCCGGAGTAGGGGTAGGCATAGATCCGTTTTTCATTAGCATGAAGAGCGGGGATCACATTATGGCCAAAATCGTGTTCAGATTCCCGATCACCGGCGTCTTCCAGTAAGGCTCGCTTCAATTCTTTCCAGGTAAAAATATAAATACCCATGGACGCCTTGTTGCTTTTGGGATGTTCCGGTTTTTCCTGGAATTCCTTGATGCAATGCTCTTCATCGGTGTTGACAATGCCGAAGCGGTGGGCATCTTCCCAGGGGACATCCATCACAGCGATGGTCAGATCAGCTTCTTTTTTCTTATGGAAGGCCAGCATTTTGGAATAATCCATCTTATAAATATGATCACCGGAAAGGATCAGCACATATTCGGGATCAAATCGGTCAATAAAATCGAGATTCTGATAAATAGCATCCGCGGTGCCAGAGTACCAGCGGCCGCCTTTTTGGCCCATATAGGGCGGTAGGATATGGACACCACCTTGGACCTGATCCAGCGCCCAGGCTGAGCCATCACCAATATAGTTGTTCAGGATATAAGGCCGATATTGGGTCAGGACACCGACAATATCAATATCGGAGTTCATGCAATTGCTTAAGGGAAAATCGATGATGCGATATTTTCCACCAAATAGAACAGCGGGTTTGGCATTATTAAAAGTCAGCGAGCCTAAACGGCTCCCTTGTCCTCCAGCCAGGAGCATTGCGACACATTCAGTATTCATTATGATATCTCCTTAAATGATTTTCCAGATTTCCCGTTGATAGTCTCTGATGGAACGATCACTGGAGAAAATACCGGAATTGGCGACGTTGCTGATGGACATTCTTGTCCAGGTAGTTTGGTTGCGATAAAGCTGGTCAACCCGATTCTGGGCATCGGCATAGGCATTAAAGTCTTTAAGTACAAAATAGCCATCGTTGTACAAAAGCAGGGAATCATAAATGGCCTGGAAACTGAGTCCGTGACCCAGCGTGCCATCAATAAGCTGGCGAAGAATCAGCTGAATCCGGGGATCTTGCTCGAAGATATCAACTGATCGATAGCCACCATAGGTTTGATACGTGTGTACCTCATCGGCCGAGAGGCCAAAGGTGACAATATTACTGGGGCCAACGGCTTCCAGAATTTCGATATTGGCGCCATCCATGGTCCCCAGGGTGATGGCCCCATTCATCATAAATTTCATATTACCGGTACCGGACGCTTCCTTGCCAGCGGTTGAAATCTGTTCTGAGATGTTGGCTGCCGGATAGATGATTTCAGCTAGAGATACGTTAAAATTAGCCAGGAAAACGACCTTCAGTTTGTCTTGAAGGGTTGGATCATTGTTGACCAACTCGGCAATGGCAGTAATCAGCTTAATGACTTCTTTGGCATAATAATAACCGGGCGCGGCTTTACCGGCAAAGATAAAGGTGCGTGGCGCCATTTCCAGGTTGGGATTTTCTTTGAGACGGTTATACAGATAAAGGACATGAAGGGCATTAAGCAATTGGCGTTTATATTCGTGGATCCGTTTGACCTGGATATCAAAAATAGAATTGGGATCCACCTTGATGTCATTATGACTGGCCATATAATTGGCCAGACGCACCTTATTTGAAAGCTTGACAGCATTGAATTTTTCATAAAAAACCGGATCATTAATGTAATCTGACAACTTTTGCACCTCAAACAGGCGATAGTTCCAATCGGTGCCGATGGATTCATTAATCAGGGCTTTGAGTTCCGGGTTGCTGTTCATCAGAAAACGACGGGGCGAAACCCCATTTGTCACCGAATAAAACCGCTGCGGGAAGACCTGATAAAAGCCGTTAAAGGTTTCTTCCCGAAGAATTTTGCTGTGAAGCGCAGCCACGCCGTTAATGGAATGGCTGGACACAATGGCCAGGCTCGCCATATGGACATAATTGTCCTTAATAATCGATAAGCTGTGATTGCGATCTAGATCATTGGGATATTGGGTATCCAGATCCAACAGAAAGCGACGGTTGATTTCTTCGATGATCATATAAATTCGCGGCAGCAAATCCTTCATCATCTCCACCGGCCATTTTTCAAGTGCCTCCGGCAAAACCGTATGATTGGTAAAGCTTAGTGCCGCCACGGTGATTTTCCAGGATTCATCCCAACCCAGACCTTCTTCATCCATTAGCACCCGCATTAGTTCCGGGCCGCATAATGCCGGATGGGTATCATTGATGTGAATACAAATCTTATCACTGAAACCGTCCATGGAATTATTATTAGAGCGTTTAAAATCAACAATGATCCGCTTTAATCCGGCGCAGACAAAAAAGTATTCTTGTTTCAGGCGCAAAAGTTTGCCGTCAAAACCATTGTCGTTGGGATAGAGAATCTGGCTGATGGCCTCAGCTTCCGATTTGTGACGAACCGCATTTAAAAAATGGCCCTGATTAAAACTGGGGAGGTCAAAGGCTTCCAGCGGCTCAGCACTCCAAAGGCGTAAGGAATTGACCGTTTGATTACAATATCCTTTGATCGGAACATCGTAAGGAATCGCCATAATCGGTTCATAGTTTTCATGGACAAAGGTCAGGTTGCCATTGATGTTTTCGGAATGGATTTGCCCATAGTATTTAACAATAACCGATTTATCGGGATTGCGGATCTCAAAAGGATACCCGTTTTTCAGCCAGTTATCCGCGACTTCAATTTGTTCACCGTTGATGATCCGCTGCTCGAAGAGGCCGTATTTATAACGGATGCCGTTGCCGTGAGCAGGCATGCCCATGGCCGAAGACGAATCTAAATAGCAGGCCATTAATCGGCCCAGACCGCCATTTCCCAAACCGGGATCAGACTCCTGTTCCAGGACGGCTTCATAATCCAGTCCCATTTCTTGGGCGCATTCCTGAACCAGATCGTCAACCCCTAAATTATTGAGATAAGATTTCATCAGTCGTCCAATCAGAAACTCAATCGAAAAAAAGTAGACCTGTTTGGATTCGTTTTTATTGTAAAGGGTATTGGTTTTAGCCCATTGGGAAGTGATGCTTTCCATCACCATTTCAGCCAGAGCCTGATATTGATTAAGCACTGAAGCATCCGCCAGACAATTACCGGAAACCTCTTCTATTTTTTTTATAAAGTCGGCCTTGTAGGCTTCCTTTTTCTTGGTTCTTTCTGAAGCATTCATAATCGTTCCTTTCAAGAAAGATGGTTGCTTTCTATTTTTTTACTTTAGCTTTTGTTTTTTTAACCGGTTCGGTTTTGCTTTTTGCACTGGTTCGGGGAACAACCCCTTTTAGAATGATAACCGACGAGGGTGGAATATTCAGGGAAACCGAATAATCTTCTCCGTGAAGCGGGATAGTTTGAGCTTTCATGGTTTTTTTCGTCTTAAAACCGGTACCCCCGTAGACTGGTTCATCCGAGTTAAAGGCCAGACGGTAATTACCATCAGAGGGTACCCCAACTTGATAATCGGTATAGTTGATCGGGCAGAAGTTGATAATAGTAATCAGGGTATCTTTTTCATCGGAACTCATCCGTTTAAAAATAAGGATACTTTGTTCGCTATTGTTGGGTTCCAGCCATTTAAAACCTTCCCAGCTGTGATCGTGGGTCCAAAGAGCTTGTTCTTTTAAATAAAATTTATTCAGGTCTTTGATATAGGTGTTAATTTCACCATGTTTTTCGTAATCCAGGAGGAACCACTCCAGGGATTCATCCACCCGCCATTCCAGAAAAGGGGCAAATTCATTACCCATAAATGAAAGTTTTTTTCCGGGATGGGTCATTAAATAACCAAACAAGATGCGGAACTGGTCAAATTTCATTTCGTAGTCTCCAAACATCTTATCGAGAATGGTCAGCTTGCTGTGAACCACTTCGTCATGGGATAGGGGGAGGATGAAGTTTTCATTAAAAGCATAAGCCATCGAAAAGGTTAACAGATTATGGAAGCGATTCCTAAAAAAAGGATCGGTTTTCATATAATTCAGGGTGTCGTGCATCCAGCCCATATCCCATTTCAGGTTAAAGCCCAGCCCGCCTTTATCCACCGGCCAGGTGACCATGGGATAGGAGGTGGAGTCTTCAGCAGACATTATCGCAAAGGGGAAATCCCTGAAAATAATGGTATTTAATTCTCGGAGAAAAGATAAAGCTTCCAGACGATCAGTGCCACCCTGGGCATTGTGGAAGGGTTCACCCTCCATGCCGTGGTTTAACTCAATCATGCTGGCTACGCCATCGATACGTAAACCGTCCACATGGTAGCGGTCAAACCAGAAATAAGCATTGGAGATCAGAAAATCCAGGACTTCGGGCTTGCCGTAATCAAAAGCCATGGTTCCCCATTGGTTATGTTCGGAAAACTCATACTGGTTGGTTCCGTCAAAATGCCTGAGACCCTGATCATCTTTGCAGAAGTGACCGGGAACCCAGTCCAAAATGACGCCGATGCCGGCTTGATGGCAGCGGTCAATGAAATACATCAGTCCCTGCGGGTCGCCATAACGGCTGGTAGCAGCAAAATAACCGGTAAGCTGATATCCCCAGGAACCGTCAAAAGGATGTTCCATAATGGGCATCAGTTCGATGTGAGTGTAGTGCATGTCGACCAGATAAGGCACCATTTGATCAGCCAGTTCATGATAGGTCAAATAATCGCCGTTTTCATTGCGCTTCCAGCTGCCGAGATGAACCTCATAAATATTAACTGGCATTTGGAGCCAGTTGATGTCATTTCTTTTTTTGCACCAGGTTTCATCCTGCCAGGTATAGCCATCAAGCTCCCAGATAATCGAAGCGGTTTTAGGTTTGACTTCACTGTAAAAACCATAAGGATCGGCTTTATAGGCGAGCATGCCATTGTTCTGGCGAACCGCATATTTATAGAGCATTCCGGGAGACAGTTCTGAAATGGTAAGTTCCCAAACACCCTGGGAACCAGAAACTGAGTTCATGGGATTGTCATCGATGTTCCAATTGTTAAAATCTCCCACTACCGAAACACTCTGGGCATGGGGCGCCCATACCCGAAAGGTGACACCTTCTTCATTAAGATGGGCACCTAAATAATGGTAACTGAGATAACGCTTATTTTTGTTCATGATCTGACGTGTCCTTTCACTACTTATTGGTAAATTAAGGCTTCTGCACCGCTGATGGTAACATTTTATCACAATCCTTCAATTTTGATAGTGCATCTTTTTAAACAAAGTAAATTCTTTTTAACAATTACATGCAAAGTGTAACACCTATAGTTTAAATGAGAATTCTTTGGTTTTATATAGAGACCAATATAAATTGATTTTTCCACCTAAATTTAGAATCACACAAATAAAGTATATCGCCACCATCAGTGCAAAGAGACCGCCGAGGCTGCCATATAGGGCAGTGTATTTGCTGGAATGATTGATAAATAGGGTGAAAATGCGAAAGGCAATATTCAGTCCGATGGTTGCAAATAATGCACCCGGCAGGGCGTCCTTAAATTTCAACCGATGGGCCGGTGCCATCACATAAATCATATTAAAAATAAAGGTTGAAACCAGCCAGGAAAAAACAACGGCAAAAAGGCTTAATACTGGATAATAGTATGTATATAGCCCGATTTGCTTCAAAATAACAGCCCCAAGATCCGCACTGAAAATATAAGCAGCTGCGATTACCAGAATGGCCAGAGCAAAAAGGATGGTGAACAAAAATGAAAAGAGCCAGATTTGCAAAAGGTTTCGGGTTTCTTTGCGGCCATAGGTTTGGTTGATCCCAATCATAACCGCCCGGGCAGCCAACGTCGAAAAGAAGAAACTGATCAAAATCAGGCTG
The DNA here is from genome assembly GCA_016213825.1 of Acetobacterium woodii. Classification (GTDB taxonomy): domain Bacteria; phylum Bacillota; class Clostridia; order Eubacteriales; family Eubacteriaceae; genus Acetobacterium; species Acetobacterium woodii_A. Next base: position 16,628 of record JACQZP010000002.1, read on the forward strand.
AAATTTGAGTTGGCAATTTGACTGGTCATGGTATCCAGTAAGGTCGTGACGTAGTCATAGGAAAGATCAGGCAAAAAAACCTTTAAAATTTCATATAAATAGGTTTCAAAAGGTTTGATAAAATTTCCAATAAAAGAAATCAGAAAAAGCAGCAATGGAAAAAATGCCAAGAGCAGATAAAAAGACATTTGGGTACAAATGCCGGAGAAATCAGTTTTTTCGAAATCTTCCATCAGAAAGAAGCCCAGCTTCACAATTCTCAGGTTTAAAATACGCTCAATCATTGACCAGTTCCTCGCTTTCAGTGCTTTCAATGGATTCATTTCGGGATGAATAAAGATTAACTACCCCACCTAAAGCCAGTGTGAAGCTAATCAGATAGACAACAAAGAACAGTGAAAAAGGCCCTTGTAAATTCAGGAAAAAGGTGCTGAAATTGATGGTAGCATTGGCGAAAATTCCATAAAGAACGAGAATCACTATCCAGCCGATGCTTACGAATAACCCCCCGGGAAGGGCTTGAAAAAAGCTCAGATGGTTTTTGGGAGCAAACATATATATCAGCGTAAAAATGAGCGTCGGAATAATGACAATATAAATTAAACTAAAAAGCGTGATAAATATTGCAAATATTTTGGAGAGATTTAATGCACCAAAAATAAAGCCAAACAGTTTGATCCCAAAAAGATAGAAAAAGAGGGTAAAAAGAATCAGCAATAGAAATAAGAATAAATAGACAATGGATTGTACCCAGAGTGCGACTAAACCTCTGGTCTCGTCCTGTCCAAAAATCCGGTTCAGGGAAGTAATCAAAGAGTGCATGGCAGAAACGGATATATATAAAAGAAAAAAGCCAATCACTAGATTGGTGCTGGAGGAAACCGGGTAGGCAGTGGCGTTCTCCATTGCAAAATTTACGTAACTCATAATCGATTGGGGTAAAATCATGGCCAGAGCAGCAAAAAACTGCTTATTAATACTAGTCGAAAACCAGTTAATAAATGTGTAGAGCAGCATCAAAAAAGGGATAAAAGCGGAAAGGGTCCGAAAGGACATTTGGGCAGAAAGATTGACAATATTGTTTTTCTTTCCCTGGGTAATTAGAAAGCGGCTGAAGCATTTTATTCTCGTCATGTCATCATCCTCCAAATCCACTTGAAATCGTTTGGGTTTGTTGAGCCTTAGTATAGCATAGTTTAGTTGAGAATTGAAGCGGAAGCGATAAAGTAAAAAAATGGAAAGTTGGGAAAAAAGATGATATAATAACTACAAAAGGATTTAATTTAATAAAATAATAAATCACACCAAGAAAATCAAGCACTGAAAATCAAGAAAATAAGTTATGGAAGGAATTTGTAAACTAAATGGGAAAAACATTAACAGAGAAGATTATTGCGGCACACCTTGTAGTAGGAGAAATGATCAAGGGGGAAGAAATCGGGATTCGGATCGATCAGACCCTGACCCAGGACTCCACCGGAACCATGGCCTATTTGCAGTTTGAAGCAATGGAGGTGCCTCGGGTTAAAACAAAAAAATCCTTGGCCTATATTGATCACAACATGCTCCAGGAAGGTCCGGAAAACATGGATGATCACCGCTATATTCAAAGTGTAGCCAAAAAACACGGCGTTTATTATTCAAAACCGGGCAACGGTATTTGCCACCAGGTTCAGATTGAGCGCTTTGGTGTCCCAGGGGATACCCTGTTAGGATCAGACAGCCATACCCCCACTGGCGGCGGCATCGGCATGCTGGCTATCGGTGCCGGCGGCTTGGATGTAGCTGTTGCGATGGCGGGAGACCCTTACTATATCACCATGCCTAAAGTGGTTCAGGTTGAATTAACCGGAAAACTGCGCACCGGTGTGTCCTCCAAGGATGTCATTCTGGAAGTGCTGCGTCAATGTACCGTAAAAGGCGGGGTCAACAAGGTTTTTGAATATACTGGCGCAGGAGTCAAAACCCTGACGGTTCCCGAACGGGCCACCATCACTAACATGGGCGCTGAGCTGGGGGCAACCACCTCGGTTTTCCCATCCGATGAAATGACCAAGTTATTTTTAGAAGCCCAGGGCCGCGGCGGGGATTACATCGAATTATCCGCCGATGCCGACGCCGTTTATGACGAAGTCGTCAAGGTTGATATGGATGTATTAGAACCATTAACAGCCTGTCCCCATAGTCCTGACAAGGTGGTGAAAATTTCGGATATCGAAGGCCTGGTCGTCAATCAGGTCGCCATCGGCAGCTGTACCAATTCATCCTGGTTGGATTTGATGAAGGTTGCCGCCATCGTCAAAGGAAAAACCGTGGCTGAAAATGTCTCCCTGGTTATTGCCCCGGGATCTAAACAAGTATTAACGATGCTGGCCGAAAACGGCGCTCTGGCCGATTTGCTGAACGCCGGAGCCCGAGTGCTGGAATGTGGTTGCGGCCCTTGTATCGGCATGGGTCAGGCGCCATCAACGGATGCAGTTTCGCTGCGAACCTTCAACCGAAATTTCTTTGGCCGTTCTGGTACGCCATCGGCCGACGTGTATCTGTTAAGCCCCGAAGCAGCAGCTATTTCAGCCCTTGAAGGGGTTCTGACCAATCCTTTAGGAAAAATTGAACTGCCTGAAATTGCGATGCCAGAGTGCTTTTTGCTCAACGATACCATGGTGATGGCACCAGCCCCAGAAGGCACCGCAGTGGAAGTCATCAAAGGACCAAACATCAAGCCTTTCCCGGCCACTAAACCACTGGAAAATACTGTCTCCGGCAAAGCGTTAATCGTGGTTGAAGATAACATTACCACCGACCATATTATGCCGTCCAACGCTAAACTATTGCCATACCGTTCCAATATCCCTTACCTGTCAAATTACTGCCTGGCTCCCTGCGATCCAGAATTCCCACAACGGGCACTGGATAATGGCGGCGGCTTTATTGTCGGCGGATCAAACTACGGTCAGGGCTCCAGCCGCGAGCATGCGGCTTTGGCACCGGTTTACCTGGGCATTAAAGGGGTAGCGGTTAAATCCTTTGCCCGGATTCATAAAAATAACCTGATCAATAATGGGATTCTGCCACTGGTATTTGAAAACGAAGCCGATTATGATACCATTGAACTGAATGACGAACTGATCATTGAAAATGCTCTGGATGCGGTTAAATCAGGCAAAGCCAACCTGGTGAACAAAACCAAAGGCCTAACCTATGTGATGTTGCTGGAAGTTTCCGAACGTCAAAAAGAAATGCTGCTGGCCGGCGGGTTGATCAACCTGATTAAATTAAAAAAATAGTCTGAAAAATAATCTAATAAATAAAAATAAATCGCCAATTTTAGGGTAACTATCCACTAATTGGCGATTTTTTAAATAGTTTTAAGTTATTCATAACAAAATTTAGAAATCGAACAAAGGTTGCTTTGATGTCTGTTTTCACAAACAACCAGAAGAAATCGCGGTGCGAATTTCTTCGAAGTCGCGGGCAGTCGCCAACTACAAGCAAGCTTGTGATTGGCTCGTTGCCTTCGCGAATTTTGTAACGTGTAGACGAACAGTCGATAGACTGTCCGTCGTACAGTGTAAAAATTGTTTCGTGTAAACGGGCAGCGAAGCTCAAGGTAGTTAATTAACAATTACAAAAAATATGGAGGGGAAAATGAAGTATGAAATTAAGGGAGGCAATCTCCCGGTGGTAACGGTGACGCTGGATAATGGGGAATCAATGTTTACTGAATCGGGTGGGATGTCATGGATGTCGGAAAACATCCGGATGGAGACCAATACTAAGGGTGGCGTATTAAAAGGGCTGCGACGTTCGCTGGCTGGCGATTCGCTGTTTATGACCACCTATACGGCTGAGCAGGGAAATAGTCAAATTTCTTTTTGCTCCAGCTATCCGGGGGAAATCAAAGCCCTGGCCTTACAAAAAGGACAGTCGATTATTTGTCAGAAACATAGTTTTTTAGCCGGCGAATCGACGCTGGATGTTGACATGTATTTTAAAAAGAATATCGGCGTCGGCTTTTTTGGTGGTGAAGGCTTTATTCTGCAAAGACTTTCAGGACCGGGAACGGCCTTTATTGAAATGGATGGCGCAATGGTTGAATACGATCTGGCTCCAGGCGAAGTCATTAAAATCGATCAGGGCCATATCGGAATGTTTGAAGAATCAGTTAGTTTTGATATTCAGGCCGTAAAAGGCATGAAAAATATCTTTTTAAGTGGGGAAGGATTGTTTTTGGCAACCTTAAAAGGGCCGGGAAAGGTCTGGTTGCAAACCATGCCGTTGAGCCGGCTGGTTCAGTTGGTAGCCTCAAGCTTGCCGCCACGAGGCTAGAACTGATTAAAATTTAATCGATATAATAAGCGTCTTGCCGTTCAGCATCGGCAAGACGCTTTATTTTTTAAGAACTTAAAATACGGATATCAAGGAATCACATTGACATAATTGTCAGGCAACTGATCAAAAAACATGATTCCCAGACAGTTGGTACCAATATGAACGGTCAGGGTGGAGCCGGCTTTTTCAGGCAGTAAAAAATTTTTAATCCCCAGTTCTTTTTCAAAATATTTTCTGGCCTTTTCCTGGAGTTCAGTGGCGGTGCTTTGGATCATTCCGAGGATCTGTTCTTTGTTGCCCATTTTTTCATCGATAATGGAAAATAGGGTCTTTAACGCTTTTTTCTGGCCGCGGATTTTTTCATAGACGAGGATTTCCCCATCTTTAAAGTATAGAATCGGGACAATTTTGAGCATATCCCCAATCATGGCAGCATTGCGGCTGATCCGGCCGCCCTGAGCCAGCCATTTGATATCGCCCACCAGAAAAAAGATCTGGGCATGATGAGCCAGAAAGGTCATGGTTTCCACAATTTCCTCATAGGGACGGTTGAGCTTGTTCAGTTTCAGACCCTGATAAAGAATCAGTGCTGATCCAGTGGTGGCCGAAAGCGAATCGACAATCGCAACCTTGCGCTCTGGATATTTTTCCAGCAGATCTTTAGCCAGCAGCCTGGCGGTCTGGTAGGTGCCAGAGAGCTTTGAGGAAAGCACCAGATAAATCACATCATCACCGTTCTTTAGGTGTTTTTCGATGGTATTGGTTATATCCAGGGGTTGAATTTGAGCCGTTTTGGGAAAAAGCTTACTGTTGTTATTGACAAAATCCACCACCATTTCGGGGGTGATATTAATGCCGTCAAAATAGGTTTTATCGTCAAGGGTTACGGGAAAGGGTAATATATCAAAATCATAGCGATTTAAGATGTCGCTGTTGGTATCACACATGGAATCCACAATAAATTTTATTGCCATTAAGGTGCATCTCCTTTTGTTTAGTGCCTTTTCGTTTTAGTACGAGATATTTTATCATGAACCTCTTGTTATTACAATCATCCGCCGCTGGCTTAAAGCAAAATTAAACGGATTCATCAGGAAGATTTGTGATTATATTAAAAAAATGTTAAACTATTCTTTGGAATTTAAATATAGAAAAGTTCAATTCGAAAGTAAGAAATGGAGAATTTTGTGGAACAGATGATTAACCAGCTAGCAAAAGAATTTTCAATACGCCCCCAACAGGTGGAAGATACCATCAACTTAATCGATGGCGGAAATACCATTCCTTTTATTGCCCGTTACCGAAAAGAGGTAACCGGGAATTTAAGTGATGCCCTGTTACGGGATCTGGATGTGCGTTTAACATATTTAAGAAAATTAGAAAAACGAAAAGAAGAGGTCACTGGCAGCATTGAGGAACAGGGCAAACTGACCCCAGAGCTCAAAGACGCCATTTTAAAAAGCCAAACCCTTCAGGAAGTGGAAGATCTCTATCTACCCTATAAACAAAAAAAGAAAACCCGGGCCTCGGTAGCCAGAGAAAAAGGACTGGAACCACTGGCGCTGCAGATTTTAGAGCAAAAACTGACCGAAGCTGAACTGGCTGAAGAAGCCCTTAATTATATTGACGCCGAAAATGAAATTTCCACCGCCGAAGAAGCCTTCCAATATGCCATGGATATTATTGCCGAAATTATTTCAGATAATGGCACCTATCGGGGCGTGATCCGCAAGAGCACCTACGATAAAGGACAGATCAAATCCACCGTTGTCAAAGGCAAAGAAGAGGAAAGTCCGGAACTGGAAATGTACTTTGACCATACCGAAGCGATTAAAACCATCAAGGATCACCGAATTTTAGCCCTTAACCGGGGCGAAAAGAAAAAAGCGCTGTCGGTTAAACTATTGGCACCTACCGAAGAAATTGAAGCCTATTTAAAAAAGGAACTGGTGAAAGCTCAGCCCTCAAGTTATCTATTAAAATCCATTGCAGACAGCTATACCCGGCTGATTGCGCCAGCCATTGAACGGGAAATCCGCACCGCCTTAAAAGAGCGGGCCGAAGAAGGGGCCATCAAGATGTTTGCCCTCAACCTGAAAAAATTGCTGCTGCAGCCGCCATTTAAAGAAAAAGTCACCATGGGCTTTGACCCGGCCTTTAGAACCGGTTGCAAGATTGCCATTCTGGACAAGGTGGGCAAAGTACTGGACTACACCACCATCTATCCGACCTTTGGGAAAGGCCAGGCCGAAAAAGCAGAAAAAGAATTCCTGGAACTGATTGAACGCCATCAGGTCGATATCATCGCCATCGGCAACGGTACCGCCTCCCGGGAATCGGAACAGTTTGTCGCTGAAACCATTAAAAAAACAACGGTGCCGGTGCAATACATCGTGGTGAATGAAGCCGGGGCTTCAGTTTATTCGGCCTCGGAACTGGGAACCGAAGAATACCCGGACATCAACGTATCCATTCGGGGGGCGATCTCGATTGGCGGACGGCTGCAGGATCCGCTTTCCGAATTGGTAAAAATCGATCCCAAGCACATTGGGGTTGGTCAGTATCAGCATGACGTCAATCAGAAAGAACTGGAACGGGTACTGGAAGCCACTGTCGAGGATGCGGTTAATAATGTTGGAGTTAACGTCAACCGGGCATCCGTAGCGTTGCTAAAATATGTGGCCGGAGTCAATAAAACCATTGCTAATAATATTATGGATTATCGCAACAGTGTAGGCCCGATTAAGAGCCGAAAAGAACTGATGAAGGTCAAAGGTCTGGGTGCTAAAGCCTATGAGCAATGTGCCGGATTTTTGCGGATTGATGATGGGGATAATATCCTCGATAATACCGGGGTTCACCCGGAGGCCTACAAAAGTGTGGAAAAGCTTCTGAAGCTGAAAGGGATTAAGAAAGAAAAACTGGGAACCCGGGAACAGCAGGATCTGTTTAACGACATGAACTATTCAGAAATGGCGGCCCAACTGGAAATTGGGATACCAACGCTATATGACATTATTAAAGAACTTAAAAAACCAGGCCTTGATCCCCGGGAGAATGCCCCCAAACCCCATTTACGATCCGATGTTTTATCGATGAGCGATCTGGAAGTGGACATGGAACTGATTGGCACCGTCCGAAACGTCATCGATTTTGGCGCCTTTGTGGATATCGGCGTCCATCAGGATGGGTTGGTGCATATCTCCCAAATAACCGACCGTTACATTAAGCACCCTTCCGAAGCGGTTTCCCTGGGGGATGTCGTAACCGTTAAGGTGCTATCAGTGGATCAAAAGCGAAAACGGATCAGTTTAACCATGATTATTTAAATAAATATTGACAGAGGGATAAGTTTTTTATAAAATAAAAGGCTTATTCCTTTTTTATATGTTATAATAGAAGAAGTATCGATGATAGGAGTGGTTGAAATGTATAAAATTGGGGATAAAATTGTTTATCCGATGCACGGAGCAGGTATCATTGAAGCAATTGAAGAACGAGAAATATTTGAAGAAACAAAACCTTACTACATCATGCAGATCGTATCCGAAGGTTTGCAGATTTTAATTCCCGTTGATAAAGTTGATGATATTGGGGTAAGAACCATTGTAACCCAGCCAGTAATTGATGAGATGATTGAATCGCTGAAATTACCAATGGATGAAATGGAAAAAAACTGGAACCGACGGTATCGGGAACATCTGGAGCGGCTAAAGACCGGGGATATTTTTGAAGTAGCAAAGGTTGTCAAAAACCTAATCCTATTGGATCGATTAAAAGGTCTCTCAACTGGAGAAAAGAAAATGCTGAATAATGCCAGAAACTTCATCGTAAGCGAAATGGTTTTAATTCAAGACAAAGATAAAGACGAAATTTTAGAATTGATTAATAGTTCGGTACATAGTGAGGCGTGAATTTCACGCCTTTTGTTGTATTTAATAGTGTAATCTTAAGAATTGGGTGCTATAATTCAAAGGAAATACTATGAAAGGAGGTGAAGATAGTGATACAAAAGATACTTAGAGTGTCATTTGCAGTAATTGGAACCCTGGTTGGCGTGGCTTTGGCGAATGTATTGCTGACCAATACCTGGATTTTGAGAACAATGCAAATAAATCTCAGCCCAGAATTTCAATTTATTCTTTATGCAGCTCTCGTTGTTTTATTTGGACTTATTTTTTTCATTCTATTCCCTCTTATGCTCAAAGGCGTTAAAAAGTTATCAAAAGTTGTTGAGACAAGTATGGAAAATGTCCGGCTGATCGACATTGGGTTAGGCATCGGCGGTTTGGTGATTGGTTTGGTGATTGCAATGCTCATCAGCTTTGCATTTTCCCAGATTCCGATTCCCTGGATCGGAGGTATTCTGACCATCAGCATCTATATTGTGCTGGGATACATCGGTTTTTCGCTACCGATCAAAAAACGGGAGGAACTTCTTCAGGCGTTTCAGAGCGCCAAGCGGGAGAAAGATGCCAACGTGCCAGTTGGCCAAAAGCGACCCGCAAAAAAGAAGGGTGCTGCCATCCCAAAGCTGTTAGATACAAGTGTTATCATTGACGGACGGATCTTTGATATCTGTAAAACAGGTTTCATTGAAGGCCCGTTGGTAATCCCGGTTTTTGTACTGAATGAACTCCAGCTGATATCCGATTCATCTGATGAATTAAAACGGAATCGGGGACGTCGGGGTTTGGATATTTTAAACAAAATTCAAACCGATCTGGAAATTGAAGTCCAAATTACGGAAGAAGATTTTGAAGATACCCATGAAGTGGATTCAAAATTAGTGAAGCTGGGAAAATCCACAAAGGGAAAGATTCTGACCAACGATTATAATCTCAACAAGGTTGCCACCGTTCAAGGGGTGGATGTGCTGAATATTAATGAGTTGGCCAATGCCGTGAAACCTATCGTGCTACCCGGGGAAGAGATGAAGGTTCTCCTGGTAAAAGGCGGAAAAGAAAATGGTCAGGCCGTTGCCTATCTGGATGACGGAACCATGATCGTCGTTGAAAATGGCAAGAAATACATCGGAACCACAGCTGCCGTTTTAGTAACCAGTATTTTGCAAACCGCTGCCGGTCGCATGATCTTTGCAAAACCAAAAAAATAGAATAACCAGCAATCATAAATTTAATTAAAGAAAAACACCAACACGGTTAGTTGGTGTTTTTCTTTAGTTATTTTGACAATGTTATTGTAATTGACAGGGGCTTTACGTATAATAAAACAAGTATTGTTATAAATCGGCTTGGGTAGCAAAGTGGTACTGATAAAAAATAATCAGTGGGAAAAATGGGGAATATAATGGAATTACCAGTAGCATTTAAAGAGAAAATGAAAAATCTTATGGGTGAAGCCTATGAGAGCCTGCTGGACTCCTATGACCAGCCGGAAAGTAAAGGAATAAGGACGAATGCCCTTAAGCTGTCGCCGACCGAGTTGATCGATAAATTACCGTTTAAAACCCAGAGTGTGAGCTGGTGTGATGAAGGGTTTTATATTGATCATGAGATACGGCCCGGGAAAAATCCCCACTATTATGCAGGTCTTTATTATGTTCAGGAGCCCACGGCGATGGCGGCGGTTGAAGTGCTGAACCCAAAACCCGGAGACTGGGTGTTGGATCTTTGCGCGGCGCCGGGCGGAAAATCTACTCAAATTGGGGCAAAGCTTCAGGGTCAAGGCGTTCTGGTAGCCAATGAACTGGTTAATACAAGGGCCGGGATTCTATCCACTAATGTGGAACGGATGGGCATTACCAACGCCATTGTCACTAATGAATTTCCCGAGCGTCTGGTTGATTCTTTTTATGAGCGCTTTGATAAAATCCTGGTGGATGCCCCCTGTTCCGGCGAAGGGATGTTCCGCAAAGATCCCGGCGCCTTGGCCGACTGGAGTCTGGAACGGGTTGACCGGTGTATGGGTAAGCAGGAAAAAATACTGGAAAGCGCCCATCGGCTGTTAAAACCGGGAGGCGTGTTGGTTTATTCAACCTGTACCTTTTCACCGGAAGAAAATGAACAGATGATCGAAGCTTTTATTCAGAAATATGCTTATACCCTGGAAACTATTGAGTTACCGGGGATTACTGATCATGGACGGGTGGAATGGACCCGAAATCATGAGGAAGCCATTGCTAAAACCTTGCGGATTATGCCGATGACGGTTAAAGGTGAAGGACATTTTATTGCCAGGCTGATAAAATCAGCAGCCTACACCGAAGCCCTTGATATCAAACAAGGTTATGCCAAATCCCGCTTAAAAAAGGCTACCCGTACTGAGTTGCAAGACTATACGGATTTTGCCAAAAATAATCTGGAGCTGGAATTTTATAAAAAAATTGAAGACCGACTTTATCTTTTAGGCGAACACCTTTATGCCATCCCGGAAGGCGTGGAGCTGGAACGAATTGCCAATCTCAAGCTATTAAGAACCGGGCTGCATCTGGGTACCTTTAAAAAGAATCGCTTTGAACCCAGCTATGCGCTGGCAATGGCCTTAAAATTAACTGAAGCAAAAAATATCTGTGATTTGAAGGATGAAGCGCTGGCCTATCAGTATTTAAAAGGAGAGGCGTTGAATCTGTCCGTAAAAAAAGGATGGGTTCTGGTCGCTTATGAAGGCTATGCCCTGGGATTTGGAAAAGCCAGTGAAGGATTAATCAAAAACCATTATCCCAAAGGGTTGCGAATCCGGAAAAAATAGGAGAACAGATCATGAGTAACCAGGCAAACGAAACACAAATTCACCCAAGTGCGGTGATTTCAGAAACGGTCATTATTGGAGAGAGAACAGTAATTGGTGCCGGGGTGATCATTGGAGAAGGCGTCATTATTGGTGAAAATTGTCAGATTGGCACCGGGGTTATAATCGAGAAAAAAAGCAGGATTGGAAACAATTGTGTGATGGAACCCGGAATCATTATCGGAAAAAAAGTAACCGTCGGGGAAAATGCAAAAATCGGGATCGGCGCCCGGATTACTAATGAGGTAACCATTGGACCCGATTCGGTGATAAAAATTGGTGAGATTGTTTTAAAAGATATGGTTTATAAAATGGTTTTTAAGCGGGGCGCCTGGATTTATCGGGAAGACAGTTTGAACCATAAAAACGAAAACTGAGGGGAAGAATATGAATCAGAAAGATTTTACTTGTTTAAATGAAGCCTTGGAAAAGAAAAAAAAGATTTTAGTATCAAGCTGTTTATTGGGGATGAAGATTAACTATGAGGGCAAGGCCCACCCGATTGATGAACTGCGCCAGCTTTTTCTTCAGGGACAGGCTATTCCAATTTGTCCAGAGGTCTTGGCAACCATGCCGATTCCCAGAGACCGGGCGGAAATAGTTACCGTCAATGGCGAACGAAAAGTACATAATGAAAGAGACGAAGATCTGACAGAAATTTATGCTCTTGGGGCGCAGAGAACCCTGGACACGGCCCGGACATCCGGTGCCAAGATAGCAATTTTCAAAAGTAAAAGCCCATCCTGTGGATGCGGAAAAATATATGATGGCAGCTTCAGCGGCAATTTGATTGACGGGGATGGCATCGCCGCAGCACTATTAAAAGAAAATGGTGTTCGGGTAATAACTGAAGAAGATTTCCTGGCTTGTTTAAAATAAACAAATCGAGATCTCGTTAAAGAAAAGTGAGGATTAAACATGGATAACAAACTCAATATCGGAGTGGTTTTTGGAGGGCAATCTGGAGAACATGAAGTATCCCGAGTTTCGGCATATAATGTATTAGGTGTCATTGATCGGGAAAAATATAATATTGTAACCATCGGTATTTCAAAAAAAGGCAAATGGTTTTTATATTCTGGGGACTCGGAAAAGATTAAAGATGGTTCCTGGGAACAGGATCAGGCCAATCTGACCCCAGATTTTTCAATTTTCGCCCATCCGGAAATTACTAAGATTGATGTTTTTTTCCCGGTTCTTCATGGACCGATGGGAGAAGATGGAACCATTCAAGGTGTTTTTGAAATGCTCAACAAACCCTACGTGGGTTGCGGTGTTTTAAGCTCAGCAGTGGGAATGGATAAGGTATTTTCCAAGGTCATGTTTGAAAGCGTCGGAATCCCCACCGGAAGATATATATATTTCAGAGAAAACGACTGGAAAAAAGATGCCGATGGCAAGATTGCAGAGATTGAAGCAGCTTTGGGCTACCCGATTTTTGTTAAACCGGCCAATATGGGATCAAGCGTGGGAATTAACAAAGCCCATGACAAAAAGGAATTGATCGCCGCCATTAATGAAGCATTTATCTATGACAATAAATTAATTCTGGAAGCTTTTGTCAAAGGCCGGGAGATAGAATGTGCCGTACTGGAGCAAGATGGCGTGATTCGGGCATCGATTCCCGGCGAGGTTATTCCGTCAAAAGAATTTTATGATTATGAAGCCAAATATTCAGCCACGGAAGACTCCCAGGTTGTCATTCCGGCGAATTTGTCTAAAGAAGTCACCGAAAAAGTAAGAAATTATGCCATCAAGGCCTTTGAGGCCATTGAAGGGTCGGGGTTATCCCGGGTCGATTTCTTTGTCACTGAGAATGATGATATCTTGATCAATGAAGTCAATACCCTGCCAGGATTTACAAACATAAGTATGTACCCAAAAATGTGGGAAGCCACCGGAATTGGGTATATAGAACTTGTAGATCTGATTATTGCGTCCGCTAAGCGTAAACGGATCACTATTTAAGGGTTCTGTTTTCGTAAGAGGCCGAATCCTAATAAAAACTTAAGAGGATAATTTTTCTTGATTAAAAAACCCATCAATGGTTTAATAGGAGAGAAATTATACCTCCAGGAGGAGACCTATGACTGAAGAAAGAAAAAAAGTATGGTTATCCATTTCGGGAACCGTTAAAAATGAAGAAGATAAGGATGCACTCGAGTTCCTTACTGAAGGAGCCTTATATAAAGAAGCTGGTCGGTCCTGTGTGACCTATGAGGAATCGGAAGTTTCCGGTATGGAAGGAACAATCACCACGGTTTGTGTTGATGCGCAAAAAGTGTCGGTGATCCGGTTAGGAACGACCAACTCCATTATGGAGTTTGAACGTGGCAAAAGAAACCTGACCTGGTATTCCACCCCGTACGGGGATGTAACAATGGGGATTTTAACCAAGGATGTATTTGTGAACTATAATGAGGATAAAGAGCCGACGAAGGTATCGATTGACTATAACATTGAAATTGAAGGCGTCACTAATTCTCAGAATATCCTGAACATAAAAATTACCCAATAAACCAACGGCGGGAATGCCAATAACAGGAGAAGTGCCAGGCGCACTTCTCCTTTAAATTTCAACGATAAGCAATTGTGAAAGTACTGTGAGCTTTGTGTCCAGTTTCGCAATTGCCTAAATAAATAGAATAGTGAGAGGAAATTAAGGATGTACATACGTGAAAAGATCACCGAACAAATAAAACAAATCATTGGAGACTCCCTTAATCAAGTGGTGGAATCGGGAACCCTAGCCATAGAAACCATACCCGATCTTTTTCTGGAAATTCCCAGAGAAAAAGGACATGGGGAATATTCCACCAATATTGCCATGCAGCTTCCCAAGCAGACTAAAAAAGCGCCGCGTTTTATTGCTGAAACATTAGTCGCTAATATGGACACAGCAGATACCTACATCGAGTCCATCGAAATAGCCGGACCGGGTTTTATTAATTTCAAGCTGAAACCCTATTGGCAATATGCGGTCTTGGCTGAAGTGGCAACCATGAAAGCCGACTATGGTCGGAGTCAGAAAAATGCCGGAAAGAAATTCAATCTGGAATTTATCTCCGCGAATCCCACCGGTCCCATGCACATGGGAAATGCCAGAGGTGGTGCCATTGGCGATATTTTAGCAGCAGTTGCCGACTGGACCGGCTATGCGGTTACTCGGGAGTTTTATATTAACGATGCCGGGAACCAGATTGTTAAATTCGGGGATTCTTTAGATGCCCGCTACCGCCAATTAATGGGTGAAGACATACCCTTCCCCGAGGACGGGTATCAAGGCGAAGACATCACCGAACATATGAAAGTTTTCATTGCGACAAATGGGGATGTTCATCGATTGATGACACCAGAAGAACGAAAACCGATCCTCATTGATTATGCGCTTAACAAAAACCTGACCCAAATGCGAAGTGACCTGGAAGCCTATGGCATCCGTTACGATGTCTGGTTTTCGGAACAAAGCCTATATGACAGCGGCGCTATTCAGAAGACCATTGAACTTTTAGGTAAAGGTGGTTTCACCTATGAACAGGAAGGCGCTTTGTGGTTTAAGGCCACCGAATTCGGTTCCGATAAGGATGATGTGTTAATCCGTGCCAACGGCCTGCCTACCTATTTTATGGCCGATATCGCTTACCATATGGACAAGTTTATTAACCGCGGTTTTGATCGTTGCATCAATGTTTGGGGTGCCGATCATCACGGCCATGTGGCGCGACTTAAAGGCGCTTTAACGGCGGTGGGAATTGATGCCAAAAAGTTTGATGTGGTCATCATGCAATTGGTCAGACTGCTAAGAAATGGTGAAGTGGCCCGGATGTCAAAACGTCAGGGAAAAGCCATCGCCTTAACAGATCTTATTGACGAGGTTGGCGTTGATGCTACCCGATTCTTTTTTAATCTCCGTTCACCGGACAGCCATTTCGACTTTGATCTGGATCTGGCGATTGAGCAATCCAACGATAATCCCGTGTTTTATGTTCAGTATGCCCATGCGCGAATCTGCAGCATTATTCGCCAGATGGCCGAAGAATTGGATCAGACGATTTCGCTTGATTACAGTCGTTTGACTGAAAAAGAAGAATTGAACCTGATGGAAATCCTGTCTAATTTCCCCGATGAAATTCTGACTGCCGAAGATAAACTGGATCCCAGTCGAATTACCCGATATGCCATCGATCTGGCCGCAGCATTCCATAGTTTCTATAATGCCTGCCACGTTCGTGTTGAGGATAAAGCGCTAATGAAAGCCAGAGTTGCATTAATTGAGTCAACCCAACAAGTGATTCAAAATGCGTTGAGCATTTTAGGAGTATCTGCTCCAGAAAGAATGTAAAGATGAAAGTAGAATCAGGAATTTTTGACCGAACTGAAAAATTAATTGGAACATCTGGTTTGGAAATTCTAAAAAATTCGCGCGTCATTTTGTTCGGTGTTGGCGGGGTGGGCTCTTTTGTAGCCGAAGCCCTGATTCGTAGCGGCGTGGGTTTTTTGACCATTGTCGATAAGGATATTATTGAACCCAGCAATCTCAACCGCCAGATTATGGCCAATGTAAAAACAATCGGCAAGAAAAAAGTCGAGGTCATGGCCCGACGACTGATCGCCATTAACCCGCTTTGTATTGTCCATCCCATGCATAAATGCTATACTCCGGAAAATACCCAGGACTTTCATCTTCAGGATTATGACTATGTCATCGATGCGGTAGATATGGTAACAGCAAAAATCGATCTGGTGGTCAAAAGCCAGAGTAACAAGGTTCCCATTATCAGCTGCATGGGAACTGGAAATAAAATGGACGCCAGCCGTTTTCACATCACTGACATCTACGAAACCTCGGTTTGTCCACTGGCCAAAGTGATGCGAAAAGAACTGCGGGAACGGGGCGTTAAATCGCTTAAGGTTCTCTACTCATCAGAAGAACCAATGATCAGAGAAAATCCCCCTGGTAGTATTGCCTTTGTGCCCTCGGTGGCGGGACTTCTTATTGCTGGTGAAGTGGTGCGGGATTTATTAAAAACTACTTGTTCAGCCGAAAATTAAATGATAAGAATGATGCCACCAAGTAAATAACTTAGACTGCTTTAAAGTTATCTATTTGGTAGCATTTTTTTGATTTATTTATGTTATAATTTTAAAGTAAACAAATCCTCAACATGATTTTAAAATCATTAGGGTTAGATAAGGCAGTAAAAAAGAGAAACAGGTTTTACATTGAATTTCTCAAGATAAATAGTCTACTATTTTAACATTTGTAAAAATAAAAAAGGCAATAAATTTATCGTTTGCAATTCTTTAAATGATGAATTTATATCAAGCGAAATTAAAAAAAATCTGTACAAATGGCTGAAATTGTGGTTAAATTTATTTGAAAAGTAGGCTGAAAGGAGCAAAATGATACGAGTAGGGATTGGTTATGATGTCCATCGTCTGGTTGAAAGTCGAGCACTCATTTTAGGCGGTGTAAAAATAGAACACCCTTTAGGTCTATTGGGCCACTCCGACGCAGATGTGTTGGTGCATGCGATTATGGATGCGCTTTTAGGCGCCTTGGCGCTGGGAGATATTGGTCAACATTTTCCGGATACAGATGCGGCCTATAAAGATTGTGACAGTTTAATGCTGCTAAAAAAAGTAGGACAGCTGATCGCACAAAAAGGGTATCGAATCAGTAATATTGATTCAACCATTATCGCTCAGGTACCAAAACTGAAGCCGTATATGGAAACCATGATCGAAAATATTAGCAGAACGCTGGATTTATCCGGTGGCCGTGTCAGTGTCAAAGCCACGACCGAAGAAGGTCTGGGTTTTACCGGAAGTGAATTGGGAATCGCTGCTAATGCAGTGGTGAGTCTTGTGAAAGGAGAAATAATATAATGATCGGAATTATTGCAGCCATGGACAGTGAGGTTCGTGACATTAAGTCTGCGATGGAGGATGGAATCAAGATCCACCACGGGGGAATGACCTTTTTCAAAGGAAAACTCAATGGAAAAGAAGTAGTTGCCGTGAAAAGTGGCATTGGGAAAGTCAATGCGGCTATGTGTACCCAGGTTTTGATTGATGTTTTTAAGGTAACCACGATCATTCATGTTGGTGTAGCCGGTGCCGTTCATCCGGAGCTGGAAATTGGTGATATTGTCATTTCCGAGGACAGTTGCCAATATGATATGGACGCCCGAGCCTTTGGGCATCCGCGCGGCGAAATCCCAAATATGGATATTACTTTTTTTAAAGCTGACCCGACCCTGATTGCCCTGGCGGTCGCAGCCGCTGAAGAGCTTAAGGCATCCTATCGTGTCGGTCGCATCATGACAGCTGATTTAGGGGTAGATTCCAATAAACTTAAAGAAGAACTCCGGGAGGAATTCGGCGGACTCTGTGTGGAAATGGAAGGTGCTGCAGTTGGACAGGTTGCTATGCTGAATCAGGTTCCTTACCTGGTTATTCGTTCCATGTCCGACAAGGCCGATGCCAACCTGACCGATGATTATAAGGCCAATCTGGAAGCATCAATAAAAAATGGAGTGGCCATGGTACTGAACATGGTTAAAGGAGTCGCATAAGCATGAAGGAATTGGCACTCCGCCCCACCTGGGTGGAAATTGACCTGGATGCATTGACCAGCAACTACGAAGAAATACGCCGAATTGTCGGGCCGGATATAAAGATTCTGGGGGTTGTTAAAGCTGATGCTTACGGACATGGCAGTCTGGAATGTGCCCGGACTTTGTGTGATGCCGGGGTAGATATGTTGGCAGTAGCTTTTATTGATGAAGCCATTGCCCTCCGCCAAGGCGGCATCACCGAACCGATTTTATTACTGGGGTTTACTGCCAAACAGCACATCCCGGATCTGGTGCGATGGGATGTCATTCCCGGCGTTTATCAGCTGGATTTTGCCAGGGAATTATCGGATTATTGTGTGGAAGCAGGTATCCGACACCCGATTCATATCAAAATCGATACCGGCATGGGCAGAATCGGCATTGGTTGGCGTGACGCGGCTAAGGAAATTGAAGTTATGAGTCAGTTGGAAGGCATTGAACTCCAAGGCTTATATAGTCATTTTTCAACGGCAGATGCCACCGATAAAAGCTATACCAAAGAGCAGATCCAACGTTATCAGCAAGTCGTTGCGGAACTGGAAGAAAAAGATATCCCGATTCCCATTAAGCATATGGCTAACAGTGCCGGAATATTTGATGTGGAAGGGGTTCATTTTGATATGGTGCGCCCGGGGATTATCCTTTACGGGCTTTATCCGTCAGCGGAAGTGGATCGGTCAAAAATTGATTTAAAACCGGTAATGACCCTGAAATCAACGATTGTTCATCTGAAAACTATTCAACCAGGAGAGTCGGTGAGCTATGGTAATAATTTTGTAGCCACCGAGGATCGACTCATTGGCACATTACCCATTGGTTATGCCGACGGGTATACCCGGATGCTAAACGGTATCGCGAAGGTCTGGATTGCGGGTCAACTGGTACCAGTGGTTGGCAATATCTGCATGGACCAGTGCATGATCGACCTGACTGACGTCGATGAAGTTTCCCTTTATGACGAGGTGGAACTCTTCGGAAATAATATCTCAGCGGACATCCTGGCAGAGGCATTGGGAACCATCAACTATGAAATAACCTGTATGGTAAATAAACGGGTACCTCGGGTTTATCTTAAAGACGGCGTTGCTCAGACGATCCGCCGGGACATTTTAGATCGGCAAATAAACACAAATTGTGATAATTATTAAATAGGTAATTGCGAAAGTGCCGTGAGCTTTGGGGGCAGTTTCGCACGAAACAATTTCTACACTGTACGGCGGACAGTTCGATGAACTGTTCGCCTACACGTTACGAAATTGTTTGTGGAAACTACACCCAAAGCAACCGTTGTTCGATGTTTTTAATTTCGCAATTAACTAAATTATTAAATTCAAGGAGAATTAAATGGCATTTTTAGAAGAAACCGTTAGGGGCATTCGTAAAGATATTGTAAAAATGATTGGTAAAGCAGCATCAGGTCATCCCGGGGGTTCATTATCTTCGGCAGAAATTTTAACGCTGCTGTATTTTGAACAAATGAACGTTGACGAAAAGAACCCCAAAAAAGACGATCGGGATCGTTTTGTTTTGTCAAAGGGTCATGCTGCGCCGGTACTTTATGCAACTCTGGCAGCAAAAGGCTTTTTCCCCAGAGAAGAGCTGCAGGATTTAAGACAGCTCGGCTCCATGCTTCAGGGACATCCGGATATGAACAAGGTACCTGGGGTTGATATGTCAACTGGTTCATTGGGGCAGGGAATTTCGGTAGCAGCTGGAATGGCACTGGCCGGAAAAATCGATAATAAAGCCCATAAGGTTTTCGTTTTACTGGGCGACGGCGAACTGCAGGAAGGCTTGGTGTGGGAAGCCGCCATGGCCGCCAGCCACTATCAGCTGAATAATCTGATTGCCTTTGTGGATAACAATAATCTTCAGATTGATGGTGCCATTTGTGAAGTTATGTCACCATTCCCGATTGACGCCAAGTTTAAAGCCTTTGGCTGGAACGTGATCACCGTGGAAGACGGTCATAGTTTTGATGAACTGCGAACCGCTGTGGAAGCTGCAAAAAAATCAGAAGACAAGCCAACCGTTATTATTTGCCAAACGGTTAAAGGCAAATGTGTCTCATTTATGGAAAACAATGCCGGATGGCATGGAAAAGGCCCAAATGCTGAAGAAGTCAAACAAGCATTGGCAGAATTGGAGGCATAATCATGGCAGAAAAAAAATCAACACGACAAGCATATGGTGAATATCTGGTTAAATTGGGCGAAACGAACGAAAACCTGGTGGTTTTAGATGCCGATCTCTCTGGTGCAACCAAAACAAATATTTTTAAAAAAGCTTATCCCGATCGACATTTTAATGTTGGTATTGCCGAAGCAAACCTGATGGGCATGTCGGCCGGGCTGGCAACCGCAGGTAAGGTACCTTTTGCCAGTACCTTTGCTATTTTTGGCGCAGGCCGGGCTTATGAAATCATCCGTAATAGTATTTGCTATCCGAAATTAAATGTGAAAATTGCCTTAACCCATTCCGGTATCTCGGTTGGTGAAGATGGTGGTTCTCACCAGTCCATTGAAGATATCGCCCTGATGCGGGTGATCCCTAACATGACGGTGCTATCACCGGCAGATGCCGTTGAAACAGAAAAAATGATGGATGCGGCGCTGGCAATTAACGGACCCGTTTACATTCGTTTAGGACGAAGTGATGTGCCAGTACTATTTGACGAAACCTATGTATTTGAAGTGGGAAAAGCCGGGTTGTTAAAAAGCGGTGAAGATGTGACCATCATTGCCACTGGCATGATGGTGGGACCAGCGATGGAAGCGGCGGAACGTTTAAAAGTGGATGGAATTTCGGCTCAAGTTCTTAACATGGGCTCTATTAAACCCATTGATGTAGATGCCATTTCCGATGCTGCCATTAAAACCGGTGCCATTGTTACGGCGGAAGAACACAGCATTATCGGTGGTTTGGGCAGTGCCGTGGCCGAAGTATTGGGTGATGTCGCCCCTGTACCACTGGAACGGGTTGGGGTCAAAGATCTGTTTGGACAATCCGGCAAGGTTGCACCTCTGATGGAAAAATACGGCTTAACCGCCAACGATATTGTTGAAGCAGCCCAAAAAGCCATCGGTCGAAAATAGCTTAAGCGCAATTGTAAATGAATTAAATTGATTTCTAAAAACAGAGTCTTCAGGACTCTGTTTTTTTTGAACTGTTTATTGAGCGCACTAACATTTTTATCATGGTAATTATTTCAAATTGATGTATAATATATTTCAAAGGGGTTAAATTAACTAAAATAAAATGATAAAGGAGAAATCATATGCCATTAGGTTTTAAAGAAGCAATGGAAGGACGCCGCTCGATATACGGAATATGTGATGAAAGTCCAATTTCGGCTGAAGAAATACTTGAAATTATCGATAATTCAACTAAACATGTGCCTTCAGCATTTAACAGTCAAAGTCAACGTGTCGCTGTTTTATTTGGAGAACGACATCTGGAGTTTTGGAATATTGTGATGGAAACCCTTAGAAAAATTGTTTTAGCTGATGATTTCCGCGCAACCGAAAAGAAGATCAATGGTTTTGCGGCAGGCTGCGGTACCCTGCTATTTTATGACGATAACTCGATCACCAAGGGTCTCATGGAACGGTTTACGCCATACAAAGAGAGTTTCCCGGTTTGGGCCGAACAATCCAACGGGATGCTCCAATTTGCAATTTGGACCCAACTGGAAGCAGAAGGCCTGGGGGCGACCATTCAACATTACAACCCAATTATTGATAAGGAAGTTAAGGATGCCTTTAATATTCCGTCGGACTGGCGTTTAATTGCGCAGATGCCTTTTGGCGGCCCGACGGTGGAACCGATTCAAAAAGAATTTGTGCCCATCGAAAAACGGGTAATTGTAATCGAATAGTAAAATGGTTGAAATAAAAAAACCACGGAGATATTATGCTTCGTGGTTTTTGTTTTAAGGTACGCAATATGAATCGGGACTAACGGTAATGATCCAATTAAAAGAGACAAAAGCGTGTCTTTAATTAATGGTGAAACGTTGCTACTCAAGCAGCAGCAAGCCATAATACTTGATAAATTCATCTTTGGAGGCTAAGGTTTTAAGGGTTTCGCCATTATTGCGAACGGTCGAAAATACGTCAATGCCGGAGCCCTCCATGGAAGGCCGACGATTCTTGGTATTAAGACAAGGCTTTTCCAGATCGCAGGAAGGGCAGATATGACAAGGGCCAGCCCAGAAGGCAAAAGCTTTATGAAAACCGCTGGTAAAGGCCAACCGTTCGGCTTCCAGGATCTTCCGTTGAAATTCACCGGTTCCCGGGGTTCCTTTAATCAGAAACGCTTTGGAGTAAGTGGCGAGCAGGTGGATGGTTTCTTCAAAGGGGATATCATTGGCTTGACAATGTTTGAGATTGGCCGATGAGCAGCCAAAAGCACATTTATTTTTGGCAAATTCGGTCACGACCACTGAATCAGGGGCGATTTCCATGACATCATCAAAGCCAACGTTCAGGATCGGATGCTTTAAGCGTTGAATAGGGGTCAGGGATAGGGATTCAATAAATGATGGCGATTTTCCGGCAAAAATAACAGCGGTATCAGTTTCCAGTGGAATCAGAGCAGTGGTTGAGAGATCCGCTGTTTCTAACTGCTGGATGACTTCTTTTGCGGAACAGACCTGCCCCCCAAAATGGATCATCCGATTGACGCCGGATAGTCTGGCCATCAGGGTTGCATGCTCGTCAAAGGCATCGTGGATCATCAGGATTCCATTGGCACTCAGAATCGGCAAACAGAATGATAATTGATCGTGAAGAAGCTGCTGATCATCAGTGACAAAGAGTCCGGTCAGGATAATTAGGGTATAATCATTAGCGGAATTGTCGGCGGCTGTTTGTAGATCTGTTTTTGTTGCCGTGCGAATCTGCGGGACATCCTTCACAGACGTCAAAGACGGTGAGAAGGCACTTTCATCCGTTAAGAGGGTTACGGTAATAAGAGGGAAAATTTCGGCAAAACAGCGTCCCGTTGTTTCGGAACCAGGACCGATGATCAGGATTTTTCCCGATAAGTCATTAAAAAACCCGACACATTCAAGGGCTTTCATGCGGGTGAGTTCATTAACCGCCTTGTTTTTTAGGGCTGTCATTTCCAGAGCGGTGGCTGTATCTGACGGATCGTCTCGATCAATGGATTTTTTTTGTAATAGTGCAGACTTCAAATGATGCCAATGAAGCGCCTGGGTTTTTCGGAAGCGAACGGCATCCCCCAGATAATCCGGGCTGGATGAAAGCAGATAGCGTTTAGTCAGGCTGGCATTAGTGAAGATCCCTTCAAAGCAGAAAAGTAGCCCCAGACTTTCCAGTAGGGCCAGATAGGGCGTGAGTACAGCAGCTTCGGTCCCAAGCTTTTGGGAAAGGATGACGGCCGAAGCACCGTCATTTCCATAGGGTTCCAGGATTTCGAAAAGGTCTAATTCCAACGCTGTAAATAAAGCATCGGATACCCATGTAGCTGATGACATATTTTCCAGATACTGACCGCCATGGGTATGGGGATCGTAGCTGTTTAATGAGAAATAATTGTTGTTTTCAGAATTTTTCATAGTTTTATTTCCTATTCTTTATATTTGAAAAAATGGTCAAAGCGTAATCTATTGCTTATTATAAATGCCTTAATTAATTATAGAGTCTAAAATTGATTATTGAAAGGAAAATTTATTTCTGATAATTGATTAACCGGCATTTGGGATATTATAGTTGACAAATGTAAGTAAATTCGTTATGATAAAGTCAATAAAATAGCTACAAGATTTATGGTGCCTTGTTAAGAGGAGAATAGGGAATCAGGTGCGAATCCTGGACGAACCCATCACTGTGAATGGTTTTGTTTTTGCAAATGCCACTGGAAACGGGAAGGCGCAAAAACAGATAAACCAGAGTCAGGAGACCTGCCATTAAATTATAATAGTATGAAACGACGGTAAAGTTTCGGCTATCCTTAGGATTACCCTATCGATAGTCGGAACTTTTTTTACGTGTAGGCATAAAGCCGTGCGAAGAATTTGGGAAATGAAATTTTGTTAGGCTCGCTTATAAAGAATTTCATTTTTCAAATTCTTCATAGGGCGTAGCTCGCGACGGAGGTCGCAGCGCAGCGGAGACCGGAGTGCACGGCTTTATACCAAACGGCAGTAATTTCGTGCGGAGCCGAAGCACTCGGCTATGTGTCGATAAAAGTTTATTCCAAAATAATAATTACGAGGCCACCCAATGAAACCCATTATCCAACTGGATATCAAAGCGCTCACTTTTCCAGACGAGCAGGAACCAGCGCTTAAAAACATCAAACTGAATATCATTGAGGGTGAATTCATTGCTATTACCGGCGGGGCAGCTTCGGGTAAATCACTGTTGCTTCATGCCATTACCTCGGCGGCACCCAAGTTTTATCCCTGCACGTTATCTGGGACGGTGAAGGTCGCCGATCAGGATGTATCTAGCATTCCCCTATGCCAAATGGCCGACTATCTGGGCTATATGATGCAGGAACCGCAAAACCAGATGGTTAACCGATGTGTTGGGGATGAGTTAGCTTTTGGGGTGTCCAATCTCAATTTGAGTCAGGACGAAATTGAGAGCCGAGTGAATGAAATTATGGACTTTTTGGGTATCAGAGAGTTCTCCGGCCGATATACTGATGCTTTATCTGGAGGACAAGCCCAGAAGGTGGTGCTAGGGAGTATTCTGGCGATGAAAACCCCCATCCTGCTCCTAGATCAGCCCACGGCCGAACTTGATCCCAAAACCAGCACGGAACTTTATCGATACTTGGGCCAGCTGAATCGGGAGAAAAAAGTGACTACCCTGGTGGTTATGGACAAGTCCGGTGAGGTCTTAAAAGACGCCGACCGGGTGCTGGTGATGGAAGCGGGTACAGTGAAAGATTTCCTGCCGGTTGCCGAATATCACCAAAAATACGGTTGCCGAAAAAACAACCGGCATTTAGAACCGCTCCAAGTGAATGAAAATACCGATATCATTAGGTTAAATGGCGCTTCTCATACCTATAAAGGTGGGATAACCGGCTGCCATCCCTTGAATTTTAATCTCAAAAAAGGCGATTTTACGGCGGTCATTGGGCAGAACGGTTCGGGTAAATCCACCATGCTTAAGCTTATCGAAGGATTGGTCAAGCCAAGTTCGGGCTCGGTGGAACTATTTGGAACACCAGTGACCAAGAAAAACGTAGGCGAACTGCGGCGGCAAATCGGGTTTCTGTTTCAGAACCCCGATGATCAGATCTTTTGCAGCTCTGTCAAAGATGAAATCAGCTATGTTTTAAATAATAAAAACCTGAGTGAACATGAGCAAGATCAAAAGATTCAGGAAACCCTGGCTCTCATCGGTCTGGAAGGTCTGGACGAGATGCATCCCCAGCGATTGAGCCGGGGACAGCGCCAATTATTGGCGCTGGGTTCGGTAGTCATTAACGATCCGGAGCTGATCATTGCCGATGAGCCGACCTCCGGCTTAAATGGTCCCCAAAGTCAAGTGGTCATGGAAAAACTGGCCCGGCTCAGCAGTCAGGGTGTCAGCATTTTGCTGGTGACCCACGATTTAGCTGAAGCCAGAGACTTTGCCAATCGGATTGTGGTGATGCACAATCATCAACTGGCCCTGGAATTTGCGGCAGAAAATATGGATGATTATCTGGACGACTTAGTTCGGCTGGAACTTATGGAAGGAGGAGATGATAAATGTTTAACCTGAACAAACTGGACCCACGGCTCAAGCTGACCTGGTGCCTGTTTCTGGTGTTGACGGCGTTGGTATCAAGAAGTATCCTGCTCAATGGTATTTTACTGGGGGTAATCCTCATCAGTGAACTGCTCTCGGAGAAAACCTTGAAAAACTTTAAAATGCTGACAGTGGTGTTGCTGATTATTGGCTCTCAGGTATTAATTATCAATCTACTCTTTGGAAGAGAAGGCGAGCTGCTTTATTCCTGGGGAATCCTGCAGATTTACAGCGGATTTATTGCAACCTCTATCCTGGCTTTTTTAAGAATCGGGATCATCTCGTTTTCGGCCTATCAGTTTGGCATCCATACCGATACCATGGATATGGCTCAGATGCTCATTCACTGGCGGATTCCCTATCGCTATGCCATGCTGGTGCCAATGGTCGCCCGGTTTTTACCGGTGATGATTGGAGAATACCAGTCCATTTGCAATAGCCAGTCTGCTCGAGGGGTTCCTAATGATACCGTTGCTGAGAAAATTCGGAACCTGCCGGCCTCGATTTTACCGTTGATGTACCGGGCCATGCGGATCTCCAACGATGCAGCGCTATCGGTGGAGCTAAGAGGCTACGGCCGCCACGCATCCCGAAATTTCCAGAAAAAAATTAATCTTCATCCCCTGGAAGGCATGACCATCGTCTGCCTGATTATCGGGTTTGGTGGGGTCTTAATAAAAACCATTTTGTAATAGTTGAAAAACTGTGTAAATAAAAAATAATTTAAACAAAAAAGGAGCATAAAATGCAAAACGAACAAGCAATTGGAAAAAAAAGTATTTTTAAAACCGACACCAAATCTTTAATTGGTGCCGTCGTCATGGGGATCGTCTTTGTTATCGCCTGCCAGATTACCGGCCAGATCGATAACATGCTGCCCTGGGGAAAAATGGGAATGTTACTGATTAATGGAACGGTTTGGGCATTCTTTACCGGGATTCTGACACTGCTTTACAAACAGCCAGGCGGACTGATTGCCGCCGAAGTTGAAGCTTTGATCTCAATCATGTATACGCCCCTTTGGCCAACCTTTATCTTTGCCAACGGCATTGCGTCCATCTGGGTATCCTTCGTGGCTGTAAAATGTGACATGACCAAATGGTCGCATCACATTCTGGCTCAGGGTGGCGTTTGTGTTTTAGGTAACCTCATTGTTGCTGTGGGTCTGGTTTTCATTCTTGGTCTGCCAGTAAGTGTTGCGGCTGTTTCTACCCTGATAACCATTGGTGTAACCTGGCCATTGGCAACGCTGGCTCAAAAGAAAGTTTATGATGCATTATTAAAGTCAGGTATGGTAAAATAATACGATAAAAGTCTAAAACAAAATAAAGAAAAATCAAGTGCTTTGGTATCTGTTTGGTAAAACAGGTGCCAAAGCAATTTGTAGTTTTACCAGTAGTTTATTCAATCACAATTAAGGAGAAATCGAAGATGAGTCAGGATTTACGTGTGTTTTTAGAACAGTTGGATAAAGATGGGGAAATCTGCCATGTAACAGAACCCGTCAAACGGGAATATGAAATCAGTACCTTGATGATGGAGCTGGAAAAACAGCGGAAATATCCGGTAATGTGGTTTGATCAGGTGGAAGGCGGCGATATTCCGGTGGTAACCAATATTCTGGGAACCAAAGACCGGTTTGCCAAAGCCATGGGCGTTAAAACCGAAGACCTGTCCTTTGAGTTTGCTGAACGGATTAAAAATCGCTTTGATGACGTCAAGGTGGTCGAAAATCCCCCTTGCAATGCGCATCTGATTACTGGCGATGACGTTGATTTAACCAAGTTTCCGATTATCACCCACTTTCCCATTGATGCCGGTCCTTACATTACTTCCGGTCTGACCGTGGCCAAAGATCCTGAAACCGGCTGTGAAACCCTGGGCTTTCATCGGCTGCAGCTGAAGGGAAAAAACAAGCTGGGGATTTCCTTCCACTCCCGTCAGCGGATGTGGGAATTTTTCAGAAAGAGTGAGGAACGGGGCGAAAACATGAAAGCCGCCATCTGTATTGGCGTTCATCCCAATATTGCCTTGGGTTCGCAAGCCTCAGTTCCCTATCATCTGGGAAAATACGGCGCCATCGGTGGATTGTTCGGGGAACCGTTGGAAGTATCCCCTTGTGCCACCATGGACCTTAATGTGCCCACCTATGCTGAAATTGTGCTGGAAGGCGAAGTGCTCTGCAATGTTCGGGAACCAGAAGGGCCCTTTGCCGAATATACCAATTACGCCTGCTTCCGCAGTACCGAAAATGTCTTCCAGGTTAATGCCATCCGTTACCGGGAAAAACCGATTTTCCACGATTTGACCCCGGCCATGAGCAGCGAACACATCACCATCGTGTCGATCCAGCGGGAAGGCGATATTACTAAGTTTTTAAAACAGAATCTGCCCAACATCAAGGCCGTCCATTCACCATTATCCTCCTGCGGAATTTTCCACTGCTATGTGTCGATGAAGAAAACCGCCGAAGGCCAGGCTCAACAGGTCATTTTAACCGCTTTAGGGATGGACCATCACATCAAAATGGTCATTGTCGTGGATGAGGATGTGGATGTTTTCAACGAACAGGAAGTGCTGTGGGCCATGGCCACCCGGCTGCAAGCCGACAAGGGCGTCATGATCTTCCCTCATATGATGGGCGAAACCCTGGATCCCTCCACCGGCGACGATGGTCTTACCGCTAAAATGGGTATCGATGCCACCAAACCCCTCAGCGGTTACTCACCAAAAATCGACATCGATGAAAATGTTATTAAAGATATCAA
This sequence comes from Acetobacterium woodii, assembly GCA_016213825.1. Taxonomy (GTDB): domain Bacteria; phylum Bacillota; class Clostridia; order Eubacteriales; family Eubacteriaceae; genus Acetobacterium; species Acetobacterium woodii_A. The sequence continues at coordinate 44,873 of JACQZP010000002.1, forward strand.
GCGATTGTTCAAGTACGTAAAATAGGTGATCTGAAAATTTTAATAATCGAACAATGATTGCTTTGATAGTCAGTTTCACAAACAATTTCGTAACGTGTAGGCGAACAGTCGATAGACTGTACGCCGTACAGTGTAGAAATTGTTTCGTGTAAACTGGCTAGCGGAGCTCACGGCAGGATTAGAAACGATTAAGTATATTAAAAGAAGGATAAGAAATGATAAAAATTGCGATTGACACCGGCGGCACCTTTACCGATTATACATCAGTGGGCTGTTTTGGGGATCAGGCGGAACAGCGGATTGCCCTGAAAAACCCCACCAACCATGACCATCCAGCTCAGGGAATTCTGGCAGGACTCAAAGAACTGGCAGTGGTCTGGGGAACCGATCTGGAAAAATTATTGGCTCAGACCGAAAAAATATCGCTGGGAACTACTCTGGCCCTCAATGCCCTGCTGGAGAAAAAAGGGGTTAAAACAGCTCTGTTCACCACTGAGGGATTTAGGGATGCCCTGGAAATTCGTCGGGCGCAGCTGGCCAATCAGTGGGATCTGGCCATTGAAAACCCGATGGTTCTGGTGCCCCGGCGGCTGCGTTTAGGCATTGAACAGCGGATGGACTACCAGGGAGCTGTGATTAAGCCCCTTAATGAAGCAGCTGTTCGGGCAGCCTGTCAGAAATGTCGGGAAGCTGACGTAAAAGCCATTGCGGTTTGTTATCTGTTTTCATTTCTTAATCCGGACCATGAAAAACGGACGGCTGAAATTATCCAAGAAGAACTGCCGGATGTGTTTGTGTCGCTATCCTCGGAAGTCTCGCCCCGAATCCGGGAGTACGAGCGGACCACCACCACGGTGATCAATGCCTACTGCACCCCGGTGCTGGCTGATTATCTGAAGAATGTCAAACAAGAACTGGCTGTCTTTGGCTGGGACAAGCCGGTGCACATTATGAAAAACAGCGGCGGTCTCAGCGATTCACAAGCCTTGGAGAACTTTGGGGTTAAGACCTTGTTATCTGGTCCTGCCGGCGGTGCTGTGGGCAATTTATCCTTGGGCAAATACCTGGGCCGAACCCATACGGTCCTGGCAGACATGGGCGGAACCAGCTTTGACCTCCATGTGGTCAGCGGCGGCGTCAATCAATTGGTGCCTCAAACCGAACTGGACGGCTATCCCCTGAGCATTCCGATGATCGATATCCGCTCCATCGGCGCCGGCGGCGGCAGTATTGCCCATGTGGAAGCTGGCGGACGGGTGCTGATTGGCCCGGACTCCGCCGGTTCGATTCCTGGCCCGGCCTGCTACAATCAGGGCGGCGAGCAACCGACGGTAACCGATGCGCTGCTGGTGCTGGGACTGATCAACGGCGAAAATTTTCTCGGCGGCAAGTTGCCGCTATCCATGGATCAGGCGGTTAAAGCCATTAAAGAAAAGGTGGCGGATCCCTTAAATCTTTCGGTGCAGGATGTCGCCCGGATCATTTACAGCATCACGGCGGAAATGATGGCCGATGCGATGCGGCTGGTGACCACCCAAAAAGGGAACGATCCGCGGATTTATAGCCTGATCAGTGCCGGCGGTGCCTTTGGTCTGTTTGCTGCCCGGATTATGGAATCCCTGCAAATGCCGGAAGCCCTGATTCCGGTGCAGGGGCCGGTCTTTTGTTCCTGGGGAATGCTGGGCGCGTCCTGCCGTTATGACATTAACCAGAGTATTCTGATGGAAAAAAGACAATGGGATGCCGATCGCCTAAATACCATGGTTACGGCCATGAAGACCGAAGGGTCGGCGCAGTTGGAACGGCTGGGGGTAGCCAAAAACCGCCAGCGCTTTGATCTGATGCTGGAAATGCGCTATGTCAGTCAGCACCACGAGATCTCGGTCCCATGGACCTTAGGCGAATTTACTCCCGAAAGTGTCAAGGACGTGGAGCAAGCCTTCTATAAAACTCATGAAGCCATTTATGAATATGCCGAAGACAAAGATTGGGAAATCATCGATCTGCATTTGGCCTGCTCTGAACTCGACCAGGAGAATATTTTGTTCCCGACTTCAAAGGCGACAAGCGATGACACAACAAAAAGCATGGCAACCAAAACCGTTGCCGGCGAAGTCTTTAACAGCCAGGGCGAGATTAGGGTTCCCGTTTATCGGGATGGCGATTTAACAGAAGCGATTTCCGGTCCGGCGCTGATTGATTTTGCCTATACGACGTTAATTGTTCCCAACGGTTTTTATTGTATTCAGGAGGACGAAGGCATCTTCGCGCTCAGAAAGGAGGCGACCCATGAATCAGCGAACTGATGATATCATTAACCGCACGGTAATTATGAACCGGCTGGACAGCATCACCAGTGAAATGGGCATTGCCTTGGAGCGATCGGCCCATTCCCCGATTTTTGCCGAAGCCTGTGATTTTGCCTGCTGTATCTGCGATGAAGACGGCGAGCTTGTCTCTCAACTCAGCGGTATCCCGATCCTGGCTACGGCGGGATCTTTCAGTGTCAAAGCGATACTCCGAAAATACGGAGGAGTCATTGAAGATGGTGATGTTTTTATTATCAATGACCCCTATGATGGTGGCAACCATCTGCCGGATATCGGCATCATCACTCCGGTGTTTTATCAGGACGAGTTGTTGTTCTTCTGTGTCAGCCGAGCTCATCACGGCGACATCGGCGGTTCCACTGCCGGCAGCTACAACCCCAAGGCGACGGAGATCTTTCAGGAAGGGCTGCGGATTCCGCCCACCCGGCTGATGAAAAACAACGAAATGCTTACCGATGTGCTGGAACTGATCCGCCTGAATACCCGAAATCCGGAGATGCTGACCAGTGACTTTCTGGCCCAGATTGGTTCCAACCGACTGGCCGCCCGACGGATCAAAGAGATGTTAAGCACCTATTCGGCGGCCACCGTCAAGAAAGCGGTGACTGAGTCGTTGATTCAGACCGAAACCTTGACCCGCCAGCGGATTGCCGCCATTCCTGACGGCACCTACAGCGCCGTGGATTATATTGATGATGACGGTTTTCAAACCGAACCGGTCAAAATCGCCGTAGCGGTGACCATCACCGGCGACCGGATGCTGGTTGATTTTTCCGGCACCGATGCCCAGGTCAAAGGTTTTATCAACACCTCGGTGGTGACGGCCACCTGTGCTTCCGGCATTGCTGCCCTGTGGTTCCTGGGTAAAGACATTCCCCGAAACAGCGGTGCCTTCCGGTGCATTGAAGTTAACCTACCGATGGGATCGCTGGTTAATCCCAATCTCCCGGCACCAATGACCCTGTGCACCCTGACCCCGGCCAGCGAAATCATCGGCGTGATTTTTAAAGCCCTGGATCAGGCTCAGTCGGGCAAGGTATCCGCCGGCTACCACCGCTATCTGGGACCATCCTTTTATGGCGTAGATCCCCGGAATGACCGCTACTATGTCGGTTTTTCCTTTTGTTCGCTGGGCAGCGGCGGCGCCATGGCCGGCCACGACGGCAAACCCTATATGGCGACCTTATCCAACTTCGGTGGGGTCAAGGCGCCTAATATCGAATCCAACGAGGTCCAATATCCCCATATTACCCTGCATCATGAAATGGATAATGACACCGCCGGAGCCGGCGAATATCGGGGTGGCTGCGGCATGAAATATGCTTTTGAGATCACCGCTGAAAAGGGTGATGTGGTCAATTTTGGTGATGGCATCAAATTTGCTCCCTATGGACTCCGGGGCGGTCATCAGGGCAGCCTGAACCGCAGCGTCTTTGTTCATGATGGCGAGGAAATCATCATGGAAAGCAAGGAAGCCCCCCGGCATGCGGTGAAAGGTGATCGGATTTACCTGAACACCAGCAGCGGCGGCGGCTGGGGCGAACCCATGAAACGGCTCCCTCAAAAAGTCTATGACGATGTACTGGATGAGATTATTTCCAAAGAAACCGCCGAAGCAGTTTATGGCGTCATCATCAATGAAACCGGCATCGATTTTGAAAAAACAGAAAAACGGAGAAACAATTCATGAAAATTGCAGTGGGAATTACCGGCGCCTCCGGTGTCGTTTACGGCATTCGGTTGCTGGAAGCCTTAAAAGAGACTGAACACCATGTCTCGCTGATCATCAGTGAATGGGGCAACAAAACCATTGGCCTGGAAACCAGTTATACTGAAGATTATGTGCTGTCCCTGACCGATCAGGTTTATGACTGCCGGGATATGGCTGCCGCTGTGTCCAGCGGCTCCTACGGCATTGAAGCCACCGTGATTGCCCCCTGCAGCATGAAAACCCTGGCTGGCATCGCCAATGGTTTCAGCAATAACCTGATTGTCCGGATTGGCGATGTGGCACTAAAAGAACGCAAACCGCTGATTCTGATGGTTCGGGAGACGCCGCTGACGCTGATTCATCTCCGGAATATGACCGCGGTTACCGAGGCTGGCGGGATTATTCTGCCACCGATGCCGGGCTTTTACCACAAGCCCCAATCGATTGATGAAATAATCAACCAGAGTGTCGGCAAGGTCTTTGATATGCTCAAGATCCCTCACAATCTGTTTACCCGCTGGGGCCATGAGGTTGGCCATGAGTGAGTGCATCAAACTGATTCAAGGCACCGGGAAAACAGCGCTGAATTATGAAATCACGTCTGTCGGCAATGACTGGTTGATTCTGCTCACCGGCGGCGACGCCCACATCGGCTGCACCGCCATTGGCGATGACGGCCGACTGAGCAGCTATACCCCCCAGTCTCATAAAGACGATGCCCTGGCGATACCGCTGGCAAAAAAAGTTTCGCAAACCTTTCACTGCATCTGTACCGTGGTAGCCGGATTCCATCTGGACGAGATTACCCGGGAAGAAATAGTTGAGGTTATTGCTAATGCGGATATAGGGATGGTTCAAGTTTTAAAAACCATTAAACAAAAGATGAATCAGAAAGAATGATAAAAAACAGGGTCTCGAACCCTGTTTTTTATTTGGCGGTGCGCCCGGCGCAGATCGAAAAGGGCGACGTGAATTCCACTATTTCGGTGTTGTGGAAAATTGCCAAAGGTTATAAGACCTCCTTTTCTTCAGTACTTAATATGCAATCCGAAGAAATGATGGTTCACCCCCGGCGGGCGCAATTCATGCCCGATCAGTATCAAGAAAAGACTGTATACCAGCACGAAGAAAGCCATCGATGGTCTGCTGAATTTTTTTCCAGTCAGTACAATGGTTTTTAAACATCATTTGATTGATGGTCAGACAACCATTGATCTGAAAATAAAAAATGGCTTCTGCCTGTTCATAGGTTAGAATACTGCTTTGCATGAGTCGGGTCACAAAATCTTCCTTGGCCAAATCCGACAGTTTACCAATGAGCCGTGATGCCGCGATTTCATCAAAAAAAAGTGGGCGATATTCCTGGTTGGATTGCATTTTTTCGCAAAAGGGATAGGTACAGTTTATTTTTTCCGGACACAAGACCTGATCAAGAACCTCAGAGGTATTGGCCAATGCATCGCATAATACGTCATCTAGTACATCATCCAAATCGTAATAATGGAGGTAAAAAGTTCCCCGATTAATTTCACAGATTTGGCAGATCGCAGTAACGCTGATCTTGCCAAATTTTTTTTTGCTCAGTTCATCTAAAAAAGCCTCCTTAATTACTTTTCGTGTGTATTGGGTTCGTCGGTCGTTCTTTTTTACTTCTTGATTTCGCATCTTTCCTCCTGAAATTGACAGATTCAGCAATCTGTTGATAAACAAAACAAATCGAAAAAACTGATGATTGAACAATTACTCTCCCGTTATTATAATGAATTCAGTAAGAATAATCAACGGGTTGTTCATAAAAATACAATGTGTTGAGTTGAGGAGGAGAGAAAATGGGACATATTATTGCATTAGCCGGAAAAGGTGGGGTTGGCAAAACGACTCTGTGTGGTTTACTGATTCAGTATTTGTGTGATGCCGGAAAGGTACCGGTGTTAGCAGTGGATGCTGATGCCAATTCAAATTTGAATGAGGTACTTGGTGTCAAGGCGGGTCCAACGATGGGTGAACTTCGAGAAATCATCGAGCGGGCTGGCGTCGATTCAAGCTATGAGATTCCTGAAGGAATAACTAAGGCCACTTATATGGAAATGCGGATGAACGACGCAATTACTGAAGAAAAAGATTATGATCTGATGGTGATGGGACGTTCACAGGGGCAAGGATGTTATTGTTTTGTCAATGGGATTGTCCAAACGCAGATACAGCGACTTCAGACGAATTACCCTGTTATTGTTGTGGATAATGAAGCCGGGATGGAACATATCAGCCGGGGATTATTGCCCAAAATAGATACGGTGATTCTGGTGAGTGACTGTTCCCGACGGGGCGTACAGGCAGCCGGAAGAATTTCCAGGCTGATTAGCGAATTAAAGGTTCAACCAACGAGAATTGGTCTGATTGTCAATCGGGCACCAGCAGGAAAGCTTGATCCCGGGACGCTGGAAGAGGTTCAAATTCAGGAATTACCACTTTTAGGTGTTGTTCCACAAGACCAGCAAGTTTATCAGTATGACTGTGATGGCAAACCTATTGTTAAATTACCAGATGATTCACCAGTTCGTGCTGCACTGAAGCAAATTGCCGATAATCTGCAATTATAAAGGAGTTGAAAAATGAGTATCTTAGCAGGATGTCATGAAGCCCGCAATAATTTTGTTTTAACAGAAATTGCTTGTCCCGAATGCGGTGATTATATTGAATTATTTGTCCGGGATGGAAAATCGATCGGAATAGAAAAATGTGCCAGCTGTGATTATGTGATTGGCGAAGGTTTAAGTCTATCAGAAATTGTCAGAGAACAACATGGCGCTTGATCAAATAAAACAGTTTATTGAATCAAAAGGGTGGCTGTATCGCTACACAGATGTCGCAGAACTGGGGAGTATTGATTTTGAATACCTGGGTGTCAGCTACCATGTCTGGGAATTTATGGATGATCAGTGTGGGGTTGAAAGCAATGTGAAAAGTATTGGTAAACTTGAAGAATTTCTTGGTGATTACCAGAATGATCTGATTGCGATTATGGAAAAATGGGGAGAATAGCATGAAAATAGCTGTAACCGGTAAAGGTGGAGTGGGAAAAACGACGATTGCCGCAACGTTGGCACGTTTGTATGCAAAAGAGGGAAAACGGGTGATTGCGGCCGATGCTGATCCCGATGCAAATTTGGCCTTGGCATTAGGATTTACCGAAGACGAAGCGGATGCCATTGTTCCGATCAGCGCAATGAAAAAAATGATTGCTGAACGGACTGGAGTAACTGAGCAGAACACTTTTTTTAAAATCAATCCCCGGGTCGATGATATTCCGGAAATCTACAGCCGTGAGCACGAGGGTGTTAAATTGCTGGTTTTGGGAACAGTTGAAACAGCCGGTGGAGGATGCATTTGCCCGGAGAATGTCATTTTGAAACAACTGATCAGCAACCTGATCTTATTCAGGGACGAGGTAGCTATTTTGGATATGGAAGCAGGTCTCGAGCATTTAGGCAGAGGAACAACCCAGGGAATGGATCAGTTTATTGTGGTAATTGAGCCGGGTGCCAGAAGTATTCAGACGTATCGTAATGTCAAGCGACTGGCTAAAGATTTAGGGGTGCCGCGGGTCGGCGTGATTGCCAATAAAATTCGGGATGAGAAGGATGAAGCGTTTGTTCGTTCAAAAATCGCCGAGGAAGAGCTGTTGGGCCTGATTCATTTCAATGCGGAAGTCATTGATGCAGACCGTAATGGCATCTCCCCTTTTGATTGCAGTCAGGGTCTGATTGATGAGATTATCAGCATCAAAGAGCGGATTGAACACTTACAGTGAAAATTGTACGATGCGGAAAAGGAGTTTGTGGAAGATGTATGGTCATGAAGAAGACTACACTACAGGTATAACCATTGCAACACTGATCATAAGCGTTATTACTATTTCGCTTGTAGTATTTTTTTCATTTTAAGGCTATGCTAAATTAATTTGTGATAAGGTTGATTACCCTTATTCATGTCATATGCACCTTTCTTGTCTGATTTTTATTATATCAGACGTTAGGTGCATTTTTCTGTCAAAAGCAAAATGATTTATAAATAGGTAAGAAAATTTACAGCACTCGATGTTCAGGATAACTTTTTTGAAGTGTAAAAATTTGCAATGGGATTGATATTTTAAGGGATTTTGTCATTTATGACAGAAGTCTTAAAAAGTGATAAATTTTTGTCGTTTTGCATTTTTTCTAACCATTCAGCTAGGTTTTATGGTATATTCAATTCATTCTAAATAACACTGAAGAATCGATGCAAGGCATTGACAGAAAGGAAAAAAAGAAATGAGATTAACTCAGGAATTACTAAAACAAGGGATCAGCGAGAAACTTCTTGATGATATAAAATATTTCAAGCATTTTTATAAACTGGAGGATAGCCTTCAGGATCGTGTTCCCAGTACCGAAACTGTTTTTTATGGCAAGGATATCTGGTCGATGTGTATTACCGCGATTTTAGAGGGCGAGAACATTCTGCTTTCCGGTCCAAAGGCCACCGGTAAAAATGTCCTGGCCGATAATATTTGTGAGCTGTTTAATCGGCCTCAGTGGAACACCTCTTTCCATGTTAATACTGACAGCGCCAGCCTGATTGGCACCGACACCTTTATTGATAATGAAGTGCGATTGCGCCGGGGTTCCGTTTACGAATGCGCCATCAACGGCGGGTTCGGGGTTTTTGATGAAATCAATATGGCTAAAAATGATGCTCTGGTAGTCCTGCACTCAGCGCTTGATTACCGGAAGGTCATTGACGTACCGGGCTATGAAAAAATCAAGCTTCATGAAGCCACCCGCTTTATCGGCACCATGAACTATGAATATGCCGGCACCAAAGAGCTTAATGAAGCCCTGGTATCCCGTTTTATGACCATTGATATTCCTCAGATTGAAGAAGAAACGCTGATGATTATTTTAAAAGAATACTTCCCGGATGCTAACGAAGAAATCCTGCCCCAGTTTGCCGGGATCTTCTTAGACCTTCAGGAGAAATCCAAAAACTCCGAAATCTCTACCAAGTCGGTGGATTTGCGGGGGATTATCGGCAGCTTGAAAACCATTCGCCGGGGACTCAAACCGATGCTGGCGGTGGATATGGGCGTTGTCGGCAAAACCTTTGATCAGTTTGAAAAAGAAATTGTTTTGGATGTCATCAGAACCCGGATCAGAGAAGGTTGGGAAGCAGCTGATGTTTTTACCAACAACTAAAACCCTGAAATCCGGAGAAGGGAGGCAAACATTGTGAAAGATGCCAAATGGATTTATGAAGACTATGAATTTGACAATCGCATCTCTAATCTGATGTGGACAGTTTCCGGCGACTATGATGAAAATATGGACAGCGGCGAAAAAAGCTTTATCTCGGAAAACGTCGCACTCTATCACGCCGTAACCGCTGGAGGACGACGCAAGTACATTAATTGGCCCTCCGTCAAGAAATATGTCATCAGCCGCCATCGAGCCGGTTTTAATAAGGATATTTTATTAAGTCTGATTGCCATGGGCAGCGATGTGGTGGTGGAAGAAAAAATCATTGCCGAGCGCCCGGGGATCTATGATATCCGCAAAAAAGCCTATGATGATATCCTCAGCAATTATTACAAGCTCCATACCGATAACGTCCTGGAAAAGGTGCGTCACGCCATGATTCTGGAAAAAATCGGCAAGACCCCGATGGTAGACACCGAAACCCGGAACATCACCCGGGATTTAGTCGATCTGCAAAAGCGGGAAGACACCATTGATATGTTAAAAGGCATTGAGGATATTTATGTAAAATATTTCCCCATGTTTGTGCAAGAAGAGGGCAGTCAGGACTACGAGTCCGGTAACAACAAAAATCATATCCGGGGCGATTTTTCTGACTTTATGCTGGAAGAAATGTTTGAAGATCCGGAAGATCAGGATATCGAAGCCTCCATTGAAGAAATTGCCGAAGCATTGATGGGGGAATCTCAGGGAGATTTGTCCAATGTGAATAATGCTGCGGACAACCGGATTTTGCGGGTTCAGGAGGAAGACATTGAAAAAATCTACGAGAAAGTTGCCTATTATTATGGCAACTCATTTTTAGATATCAACCAGGTCAAAAAACTACAAAACCGGGTCTGTCAGGGCGAACATGGCAGCTGTCGAATCCATATGACCGATGGGGTTATCCGCAGTGAATCTGACAATGAATTCCAGCAGAAATATGTTCAGCGACACCAGATCAAAAACACCGATGTATTCAGGGCAAACTATAAGGTTTTTAAGCGAAATATCAACAAACTGAAGGAAAGCATGTCCCGAACCCTGGTTCAGGAAGAAATTGTCGATGCGATTCCATCCGATGCCGGCCAACTGATCCCCAGCAAGCTCTGGCGGATTGGTCGCAGCAGCAACAACAAGGTGTTCGTGAAAAATATCGATAACAATAAGGGCAGCTTTGTGGTGGACATCCTTATCGATTCCAGCGGCTCCCAACGGCGAAATCAGTCGAAGGTGGCTATTCAAGCCTATATTCTGGCTCATGCGCTGACTTTGGTGGGCATTCCCAACCGGGTGCTGGGCTTTTCCAGTTTTCTTGATTACACAGTGATCAAGCGTTTTCGGGATTATGAGTCACCGCTTTCTGCCAATGACAATATTTTTGAATATTATTGCTCCGGGAACAACCGGGATGGTTTGGCGATTAAAGCCACCTGTGAAGATTTACTCAAACGCCGGGAAGACAATAAGATTCTGATTGTGTTAAGTGATGGCCGTCCCAACGACATCAAAGTGGGCAAAGGCCAAGCCAACGATTTAACCGAAGCCTATCGGGGTCGGGTTGCCATTGCCGATACCGCCAGAGAAGTGCGTTCGGCCAGGCAGCAGGGGATTATGATTCTCGGGGTTTTTACCGGCAAAGAACAGGATCTGATGGCTGAAAAGCTGATCTACGGCAAGGACTTTGCCTATATTAAGGACATCAATCGCTTTGCTGATATGGTTATTAAGTATTTAAAACAAATTATTATGAACTAATAAAGAGGCCCCAGATTCAGAATGAATCAGGGGCCTCTGAGTTTTTTGGAGATGGATTAATGCACGACAGGGCAGATAGGAACAGCTTTAGTAAGCGTAAACTGTCAAGGTAGTGCCATTATAGACCAGCAGCGAGCTTTTAAAGCTGCTGGGGATAAACGGACCCGCGTAAGCGCCGATTGTCTCTGGGGTGTAAGTAGAAAAAACTTGTTTAATCACATCGTTGTTTTCGTCTTGATAGATCAGATAGTCGTTATTGCTGTCAGTATAATAAGTTGGGTTGCTTGGTTGGATGTTTGTTAAGCTATTGTTACTAGTCCATCCGCCGTAACTCCAGGAATAAATCGGGTAGGACGTGTTACCGTAACCGTCAGTGTCAGGGGTGGTGGCAATTGCTAATGGATAGCTATTACTGTCGATGCCGATCAGCTGTTTGTCGCCTAAAGTCACCTTCGCACCGGTTGTCCAGGTACTTAAGTCGGTTGAGCTGTAGATCTGTCCAGTGCTGTCATAGCCAAAAAAGGTCGTAGTCCCCGCTTGCTTGGCGTAAAAGAGTTTAAAATTATCAGCGGGTGCAGTCAGGGTGCTGGCGACACTCCAGTTTGTGCTGGCGTACGGGGTGGATATGACCGCATGGACATCAAGAATTTGGCCGGGTGTTATATCATCAGCCAGAACATAATTGCCGGCCGCTGCGCCGGTGGCATCGTTGCCGGTTAGGGTACCGGTGATTTTGATGGGGTGTGAGCCGGTGGCACTGGTTGTGTCCTTTAAATCAGCAGTATAATAGTCAGCGCGGTAGCTTCCGAGAGACACATCTTCCAGCGTAACAGTGCCAGCATGAGGAACGACACCATCTCCGCTTGCTTTAGTTGGATCAATTGAGGCACCCTTGATTGTGACGGTGCTGTTGCCATCGGCTTTTTTCATGGTTTCCAGCTTAACATTGCTATAGCCTAGGGTTCTTGGGGTAATCGTTGCCGATTTTGAGGTGTCCGCAACCGGGGCTAGGTAGTTTGTCCCCTCGGGCAGGGAATAGGTGATGGTGATCGGTTTATCCTCGCCGGCGTTTTTATCGTTATAGCTGGCGGTGGCTTTGACAGTTACCGTCTCGCTATTGATTAAGCCGCTGACAGCATCAGCGCTGAGGACATAATCCGATAATTTGGTCGTATTATCAGCCAGATAAACAGCCGTCGTGGCGTCATATTTTCGCGTTGCCGCGATGGTGGGGAGTTTGGTATTATCGACTGCCAGCTGAATTGGCTTAATCTTCCCGCTGCTGGTTAGGTCAGTGATACAGTAATTGCCTTTGTCATCGCCGGAAAGCGAAAAGCTGGTGGTGATATTATGATCACCGGCATTGACACCATCATAGTAGCTTGTTGCCGTCGCGATGACCTTATCCGTGCCGACAATCCCCGTCAGGCCATTGTTGCCCGTGATGGTGGTGAGAGTCGAGCTGGCGCTGGTACTACCATCATAGGTTTTATCGGTTTGCAGCCCCAGAGCAGCAGCGGAAACCGTCAGTTTCTTTGCGGTAATGCTGCCGTTGCTAGATGTAGCCGCAAAAGTTGGGTTGCCACCGGCAAAAACATAATTGCTGGCTGAAGCACCCTCCAGGCTGATGGTGTACTTGATGTAAAGCTCCGTTCCAGCTTCATTGGGTTTACTGGTTTCAGTTTGACAAGCGCTGTCGGTATAGTATTTTGCGTCTATTTTGTACAAAAGTGATGTGCCCGCTTCAGACTTAAACAAAACAATATTATCGCTGCAGCTTAAATCTGAAGCGGGTTTTGCCGTGCTGGTGCCGTCATATTCCTTTGTCTTATTAGTCAAGGTCCCCACCGTTATTGTCAGCGGGGTGATATCAGCACTTTTACTCTGATCATCCGGCGGAACCAGATAATTACTGGCGGCATCTCCGGAAAGCACGTAGTGAATGGTTGTTTTTTTGCCGATGCCGACGTCTTTGCCGGCATCATAAGTGGCGGTAGCCTTTACAGTCACCTTGCCGGTATCAGCAGTAGCAATATTGCCGGGTGTTACCGGTTTATTATAGATTTTATCCGTATTATTTCCTGCCGTAAAGACATCCGCCGTACCGTCGTAAGCTTTGGCCAACGGTTGGGGAACGTCAGACACGGGTATCGTCAGCTGACAGGGGCTGATACTGGCCCCATTAATTGTTTCAGTGGATGTGACCTGATAGCGACTATTGGCATTGGTACCACTAATTGCATAGTTAACCGTAATGATCTTGCTGCTGCTGGCGTTTTGATCATCATAGGCAGCGGTGGCGGAGACAATAATATTGGTGTCACCCACTACACCGGTCGCCACATTAATCGGCATATTGGATACATTGTCTCCATTGATGTTTTTTACCGCGGTTGTGCCGTCATAGCTTTTGGTTTTATTGATATTCAGGCTGGCGTTGGAGACACTCAAGGTTCTTTTGGTAATAGTTCCGGTGCCCAACTGATCCGCTGGTGCGGTATAGTTGCTGGCATCCGTTCCAGACAAGCTGTAAGTACACGCCACCGTTTTACCTGACCCCACTTCGATCGCATCCGTTTTACCGGCATTGTTCTGGTAGGTGGTTGTTCGGGTGATCGTGAGGTTATCTGAGGAAACCTGTCCAAGATCTTCGTTAATCACGGTGTCCAGCGTCGCCGTTCCGTCAAACTCCTTTGAGACACTGGGTGTCGCCGGGAGGCTCAGTGTTTTTTTTACAATCTCGCCCTTGACCGTTGTGGCTGTCGGGGGATTGTATTTGTCGGCATTGGTGCCGGACAGGGTGTAGGTGATGGTGATGATCTTATCACTGCCAACGTTTTTATTGTTGTAGGTGGCAGTGGCATTGACTACAACCGTATCACCAGCGACAACCCCGGCGATTGCCGCGGGATCAAGCACCTGATTGGTGACATCGGTAGCAGCATTGCCATCGTAGGCTTTTGACAGGGTGACGCTTGGTGCCGTGGTCACACTCAGATTGATCTTACTCGGGGGCGTATAGCCACCACCGCTACCGCCGCCGGGTTGTGGTTGGGGTGTTGGTTTTGGGATTACTGGTGGCACGACCACCCCAGGTTCAACGGTATAGTCCTGGGGCGCTTTTTCAAAGCTGACATTGTCCGAGGCAATTTCAGCTTTGCTGACGGTTCCAGTGCCAGTCACCTTAGTTGGGGACGACAGCGCCAGATTTGTCACCGTGGTGGTGGGGCCAAGATCAATGGCCGCATTTTGGGCAGCCTTAGCGACATCAAAGCTCTTTATGCTGGTTTGTCCCTGGGTTTTAATCACGACATCTGGAGCATTTACGGTAACCGACTCAAAACTGCCTTCCAAGATCAGCGTTTCACCGGCGGCGTTTTCACTGAGAACAACGGGAACACCATCAAGCCCGGAAGCGACAATCCGTACGCCACCATCAGGGGTCTGCTCAACCATAATTTTTGAATAAGCACCGCCATTGATATGGATACTGTTCTTACCGCCGCCCCGAACCCGCAGTTCGCCAGTGACGTTGACGTTGTTCAGGGTAACCTCCCCATCACCAACGGCTTCATCAATAATCAAATTGCCATCAATGGTCAGGTTCTGAAGCGTTACCCCGGTTGAGGTGATGATCACATCCTGATTGATCGTTTCCGAGCCGCTGTTAGGGCCATAGGTGCCGGGTTTGTGATAGTCCGTGATGGTACTCAAGTTTTCAAGTTGTTGCATCGCTGCGTTAATGGTTTTAACAGCGGCGGCCACTTCTTCTGCCGTGTTTTTGTCAGTAACGACGTGATTCTTTAGAACGGTCTGAAGATTGAGCCAGGAGGCTTTGCTATAGTCGGATTCGTTTAAGCTATTAATCTTTTTTATCAGTGTGGTGTAGGCATTTAAACCGGGGTCAGTTGCGGCGTCTTTGATAATTTCCAGTTTTAAAGCTTCCAGCCGCAGGGAGCTGCCCACGGTACCAAGCTGTTCGCCATCGACAAACCATTGTTCTGAATCAGCTGGCAGATCGCCGATGTTCTGAACATGACCCTGATAGCGAATATGGTAGCCGGAGGCCTTGGTACCGGAAGCATCAAGCAGGACGATTTTAATCGCTTCGATCCTCAGGCTGTCACCCCGGGTTCCAGCATAGTCGCCGTTTTTAGCCCAGCTGGAGGGATCGTTCTCATCATAGAGCCAACCGATATTCTGAACATGGACATTGTAGCGGAGCTCAACGTCTGCGGGCAGGCTATCAGCGGCTTTTAACTCAAAGCCTTCAATCCGTTTGCTCTGACCAACGGTACCAATCCGATTGGGGCTTTCCACCCAGGAACCGTCCGCCGGATAATCGCCCAGATCCTGAATATGGCCTCGGGAAAGAACCGGTAAAATAGTAGTATCTGCAGATGCCGCCAAAACCGAATGAACGGGAAATAGTGCACAACAGATAAGTAAGACCGTTAAGATTTTTTTCATTGTTAACTCCTTATATGTTTAAATGATGGAATGAGTTCGTTAAATAATAACCGCCACATAGTAAAAAAATGAGGATAAATATTAAACATGGTAATTGTACCAGAGTGTCAGTGTTGATAAAAGTGCGATTCACGAACGAAAAGCACGATTCACGAATTGCCAATCGCTTCTTGAGAACCCGGCAGTTGCTATAGTTACAGTTGCTGCAGGAGGGCAAAAAGAAAAATGCTCCAGGTTCACAAAACCTGGAGCATTTTTTCATATAGCTGAGTGTTGAATTTAATAGTAGAAGAACTTAAACTGCCCTTTTTAAAGAAGGCTATTTTAATGATCTTCAGGCGGGGTGTTATCGTCATTTTTTCCTTCCGGGATAACATCATATTTCACATCATTTAAGAGCCCATTGGGTTCATCAATTTCTTTGACCGGTTCAGTAGAATTATCCTCTAAATAAGTCTCATTAAATATTTTTCTTTTGCCCAGACCGACAAAGATCAATAAACAGGCAATGACAGCAAAAATAACGATTGCCAGCGTATTGCGACTTGATATTGCAAAAACCCCGGCAACGCCACCCCAGATAAACCAAGAGGTGCCATTCGATAAGTTTTTCTTCTTTTCTCCGTTTTCCATCAACAAAGTCCCCTTTCACGCTAAAAGCCAGATTCCCAAGAAGTCGTAAAACGCTTGTAGTGTCAACCTTTAGCACTATGCAGATTATAATATATCTGAAAGTTAAATACAATATTCCATCTTACAAAAAATAAATCAGGAAGGTAGTTCAAGCCTAATGATTTTCCAAATGGGCCTTGTGAATTGTTTGAAGAGGTTGCTTTTGAGCTTATAGGGTTGACAAGCGAGCCCGATTCGTTTATGATATACAAAATATAAAAAAGACATTGATGAGGAATAGTAGTTATTGGATGATTTTCAGAGATCTGCTGGGTGGTGCGAAGCAGAAATCAGAAGGTGATGAACTGACCTTGGAGTTGCTTGCTGAAATGACGCTTGTGAAAGAATCAGGTGAAAAAGTAGGTCAAGACGGAAGCCCACCGTTAAAGGGGATGGATATCGGTTTTATTAAACCCGTATTGAAGGCTAAGGTATAAAAAGAGTGGTATAGCAGATTTTCGTCTGTCTCGTTTGAGACAGGCGTTTTTTTATACAATTTTTTTATATAATCAGTTTTTCATGGGCAGGATAAAGGGTATCGAGAAAGTGCATACAGTTGCCTGTATGAATAAGAGTGGTACCGCGGAAAGCTCCCTTTTCGTCTCTGATTGAGATGTCAGGGAGCTTTTTTACGCAAAATTCATAAAAGGAGAAAGAGTATGTCACGAAAAATTTATGTGTTCGACACAACATTAAGGGATGGGGAACAGGTTCCGGGAGCAAAATTGAATTTGGCCGAGAAGCTGGAGGTGGCAGAGCAGATTGCGAAAATGAAGGTGGATATGATGGAGGTGGGGTTCCCTTCATCATCCCAGGGGGATTTTGAGGCCGTTCGGGCCATCAGTCGTAAAATTGGGAAAGAGGTCTGGATTGCCGCCCTGGGGCGGGCGGTCCAATCGGATATTGACTGTATTTATGAGAGTATTCGGGAGGCCGAGAATCCGCTGATTCATATTGTTTTGGGATCATCGGATGTTCATGTTGCCAAAAAATTCAGAAAAACACCGGGTCAGGTCATTGAAATGGGCGTGGGGGCAGTTAAATATGCCAGCAGTCTATTACCCCAGGTCCAGTATTCCCTGGAAGATGCCAGTCGCTCGGAATTTGAATATCTCTGGCAAACCATTGAAGCGGTGGTGAAGGCTGGTGCTACCATTATCAATGTGCCGGATACAGTAGGCTTCGCCATTCCTGAAGAATTTGGGAAACTGATCTATCGGATCAATGATCGGCTGAAAAACCTGGCTCCCCAGGTATTACTCAGTGTCCATTGCCATAATGATACTGGTCTGGCCACGGCCAATACTCTGGCAGCGGTTAAAAACGGGGCGGATAAGGTGGAGTGTACCATCAATGGGATTGGCGAACGGGCCGGAAATACTTCGCTGGAGGAAGTGATCATGGGGATTCAGCTTCATGAAGCCTATTATGGTGGACATACTACAGTAGATACCCGGCAGATTTATGAAACCTCCCGGATGGTCAGTGCCACGATGGGACTGGATATCCAGGTGAACAAGGCAATCACCGGGGAAAATGCCTTTGCTCATTCATCGGGCATTCATCAGGACGGGTTACTCAAATCAAAGGATGTCTACGAAATTATGGACCCGGAAACCATTGGTGCTCCGGCAATGGAAATTGTCCTCACCGCCAGATCAGGCCGCCATGCTTTTATGCACGTAACCAAGCATCTGGGTTTTGATATCCCCGAGGAAGCGGTAGCGGATATCTATCAGCAGTTTTTGATCATGGCAGATGCCAAAAAAGAAATCTATGATAATGATGTGTTGACCCTGTTAAAAAACAGCCCGATTCCAAGTAGGGGAACCCACCCGGAATTATGGCAGCTGATCGATTATGAAATGACGGTAGTCAACAGTTTGCCTTGGGCGATGGTAAAGCTGGCACAAGGGAATAAAGAAGTGGTTCAGAGCCAGCATGGTTCTGGTGTTATCGATGCCCTTTATGGGGCCATTATGGAAGCCATCGGTGCACCCATTGAACTCATCGATTACCGGATCAACAGTTTAAGTCGGGGAAAAGGGAGTCTGGGCAAGGTCACCGCCCAAATTCGCTGTGACAATCAATTGTTTTCGGGGAAAGCCATCGAACAGGATGTGATACGAGCCAGTGCCTTATCACTTATTAATGCTGTTAATAAAATGGTACTGGAACAAGCCCGGAATTATTAACATTTGAGTTTCTTTTTTGCCCTTGTGGATTGGTACACTAAAAAAAGGCTAAAGCTTATTCCAGGGAAAATTCAATTCCCCGATGTTCCACCGAAGTGGAAAAAACAATCAGTGTCTTGGTTCGGCCAAAGCGTTGCAGCTCGCCGATAAAGGCATCCAATTCGTAGGTACTGGGGAAAAGAACTTCCAGCAGCATCGAATAATCACCGGTGACACAATTGCATTCAATCACATTATGGCAGGTTTGAATGTAGGGGTAAAATTCTTTTTTGCAGGCGGGTTCAACTTCAAGATTGACGAAGGCTTTGATATGGTATCCCATTTTTATGGGATCAATAACGGCCTGATAACCTTGAATAATGTGGCTTTTTTCAAGCTGTTCAATCCGGGAAGAAACCGCTGGGGAGGAAAGGTAGACTTGAGCGGCCAGTTCCTTGATTGAGATCCGTCCATTTTTCTGCAGCAAATTTAATATCTGCAGATCGATAGAATCCAATACATTGTTTTTCATTAGATACTCCTGGGTTTGATTTGTTTTGCAACAGGATTAGTTTTAGGTAAATGAATTGAAATACTAAAATAATTTTAGCATAATTAAATTAAGTAAGAAAGATAAAAAACTTATATAATTAGGCTGTTTAGCTTAAAATAATTAGGTATCATGGTTTTATACTTACTCATTGACAGTGATTGACCTTTAAGTTTATGATTATCTCCAGTTGATGCACAACGACAAATCATAAACAGGAGACAATTGTATGAGAGAATTCTATGATCCATATTTAAACGTGGTCGAGGTAATGACAGAAGCAATGGAAATTGGCGGGATGAATAAATATGTGTTTGATATCATTAAGAATCCCCAGCGGGAAACAAAAGTATATTTGCCAGTCGAAATGGATGATGGAACAGTACAGGTGTTTGAAGGATATCGGGTGCAGCATTCCAATATCCGGGGGCCGTTTAAAGGTGGGATCCGGTTTCATCAGGATTGTAATTTAAACGAAGTAAAGGCGCTGGCAACCTGGATGTCCTTAAAATGTGCCGTGGTCAACATTCCCTATGGCGGGGCCAAAGGCGGGGTGCGGGTGGATCCTGATACCTTGTCCCTACGGGAACTCCGCAAACTGACGAGGCGCTATGCCTTTGCCATTGAACCATTAATTGGAGCAGATACCGACATACCAGCACCGGACGTTAACACCAACTCACAAACCATGGCCTGGATTCTGGATACCTACAGCATGCTAAAAGGAAAACCCTGTCCCGGCGTGGTCACCGGAAAACCATTGGAACTGGGCGGCTCAAAGGGACGAAATTCGGCCACTGGCCGGGGCGTGGCTATCAGTACCAAACTGATTTTGGAACGGGATGGCAAAAAGCTGGAGGATGTCTCAGTGGCGATTTCAGGGATGGGCAATGTCGGTGGCAATGCAGCCCGGATCCTTTTTCATCGGGGCAGTAAGATTGTCGCCTTAAGCGATGTTTCTGGGGGTATCTACTGTGAAAACGGCCTGGATGCCGATAAAATATCGGATTTTCTGGAGATTAAAGGCAGACAGCTAAAAGATTATCAGAACGAGGGGGTCCGTCATATTTCCCATGAAGAGCTGTTGACCTGCAAATGCGATGTACTGATTCCGGCGGCGCTGGAAAATCAGATTAATGCTGAAAACGCTCAAAAACTGCAATGTTCCTACATTATTGAAGGCGCCAATGGACCGACCAGTGTGGAAGCCGATGCGTTGTTGGAAGAACGGGGCATTGTGCTGGTGCCGGATATCTTTGCCAACAGCGGTGGCGTGATTGTATCTTATTTTGAGTGGGTGCAGAATATTCAGATCTTAACCTGGAATCGGGAGCAGGTCAATAAAACCCTGGAAAAGATTATGTCCGCTGCTTTTTTGGAGATTATCGAAGAAAGCCAGCAGTCCCATTGCTCATTGCGGATGGCAGCCTATATCATTGCTTTAAAACGATTGATTTATGCCGAAGAAATCAAAGGCATCTTCCCTTGATCGATAGCATTGTTTGATCACGTTTTGAGAGGGAACCTTCTTTTTCAATTTTATTTCAAGGTTCAAGGATTAAATTATAAAGGTAATAACATCCACCTCACCAAAAAAACAGCGGACTTTGTATCAGTCCGCTGTTTTTTTGTGGTGTGAAGAGACATGTTGGATAGGATTATCGCAGCTGAAACTGATCAATCATTTGTTTTAATAAAACCGATTGACCAGATAATTCTTCACTGGCCGCCGCACTTTGCTCAGCTGTTGCTGAGTTCTGTTGGACAACATGGGCAACCTGTTCAACACCCATATTGATCTGGGCAATACCGGTGGCTTGTTCGTTGGAAGAAGTGGCAATATTGCTAATCAAGCCATTGACCTGACCAATACCAGTGACGATTTGATCGAGCGCTGCGGCAGTTTTATCAGCTATTTTTGTACCTTTCTGAACCTTGTTGATGGAACCTTCGATTAATAAGGTCGTTTCTTTGGCAGCGTCAGCACTTCGGGCCGCTAATGTTCTTACTTCCTCAGCGACGACGGCAAATCCCTTGCCATGCTGTCCAGCTCGAGCCGCTTCAACAGCAGCATTTAGCGCGAGAATATTAGTTTGGAAAGCAATATCATCAATGACTTTAATGATTTTTGAAATATCGGCGGAAGATTTGTTAATATCGACCATCGATTGCTGCATTTCGATCATCTGACGATTACCTTGATCGGCGTTTTCCATAACTTCAGCGGCTAATGTGCTTGCCTTGTTTGCATCAACTGCGTTGTGCTTAGTCTGGTCGGCGATTTCAGTAATGGATGCGGTTAGTTCCTGAATTGAGCTGGCTTGCTCGGTGGAGCCTTGCGCAAGCGATTGGCTGCTGTCAGATATCTGATTAGCTCCAGCACTAACTTGTTCGGCGGCATCGTTGATGTCACCCAACAGCGCATTTAATTTTTCAAGAATCGTATTGAGGGAAAGAGAAATGGCATTGAAATCGCCTTGATACACTCGGACATCACGAATATTAAGATTCCCGTTACCAATCTCTTCAGTAATTGCCGAAATTTCAGTGACAACAGTTTTAAACCGGCTGCCCATTGTATTAACTGAGGTCTTTAATAATTCAAAACTGCCCTTATAATTACCGCTCACAGCGGCGTCCAAATTTCCCTCAGACATTTCATCCATGGTAGCCACAACGGCATCGATTGGTTTTGAAATTTTTTCAAGAATACCATTCATACCTTTAATCAGTTTCTGCCAAGCCCCGCCAAAACGCATTTCATCAGCCCGGGTGTTCAATTCACCTCGGATTGCTGCCCGGGTGAGCTGGGTTGCATCTTCAATGAGATCACTAATTGAATCTTTTACACGAACCAAATTATTTTCAATGGTCATAAACTGTTTATAGGTATCATGGGTATATTCATTTGGCTCCTGAATATCGATATTGAAATCCAGATTTCCGGAGGATAATCGTTCTAAGTTTTCCTCTAATCGTTGCACTTCTTTTTTGGTATAGTGGGCCACACTTTCGGTTGGAGTGGTGTCGTGAGAGATTTCCAGATACCCAATTGTTTCGCCCTTTTTATTTAAAATTGCGTTTGTATCCATACGATAGTAGCGGTCTTTAAATTCAAAAGGATATTCAATTCGACCACTTTTTTTGAATGCAGTAATCCCACAATTTTCAGTCTTACACATTTGCAGATTGCAATCTGAGCAAGCAGTGCCATACATGTCTTCACGATGTTCGGCAGTACCAGTTATCTTCATTAAATCAGCCAGTGTTTTATTGAGAAAAGTAATTTTCGAATCATTGTCAACGGCTGTCACGCGATAAGGCATGGCATCAAGGACAGCCTCAAAATAATCTCTTTTACTGGATACCAAATTCATGGCCAGATTGAGCTGGTCAGTCGCTTTTCGATAATTGCCAGCCAAAGTAGCGTCCTGTTTGAAATCAAAACAGCTTTCCGTTTCCACAAGTTCAGGCAATTGCATCAGGTAGTCAAGAACAGAGCCAATAGATTTCTGGATGGATGTGAGGCTGTTTTCCAAAGGATCTGATTTGGACGAGGGCGCAATTGCTTCGGAAAAATCACCAGTTGCAATTTTTTTGGCAAGCTCGGTGTGTTGGTTTGTTTTTTCTTCAATGATAACCAACATATCACAGAGTTTATCCAGTTGGTTATGGTTTTTTTCTATTTGGGAAGTGCCGCTGTTATCGTCAATAACTAGGCGTTGGGCAATTATGGCAAGATTTGATACTTTGTTGGAGATTTGTTTGAGCCCCAACGCAATCACACCAATGATAGCAGCTAGTCCGACTGCATTGATCAGAATAATGTTGTTTTGAATGCCAGAAAACTGGCTGAAATTTTGATCGACAACAATCATTGAAATGCCAGCAGTAATTAAAAAAATTAAAGCAACTGGTAAAACAATGGTTATCAGAATTTTTGACAATAAGCTTTTTTCATGTTCCATTTTTTACTCCTTTTAAATTGGGGGATGAAAGCAATTGCGAAACAAAAAGAGCAACAATAAAAGCTGCAATAATATCTGTTTTAGCAAATGTCTAAATGAGATGGTTAAACTTATTTAATTAATTATGTTATTCTCACCACTTTTCCATGAATGGTTTTACCACTATTCTATCGTTTGTATAGACGCTGTTACTCTTCACAGCATGGTATTCAATCAAACCAGTTTACTTACGAACAACATTATATATGATCGGTTTAGTAAACTCAATATGATATTTTGTTTTTTGTCGATTAAGTTAAATGCATTTAACTTTTTTTAGTATGATGAAATTTGAAAATGAGGATCAGCGATATGTTAAAACTATAATAGCGTAAAGGCATGTATTTTTATTGACAAATTAGAAAAATAAAGATAATATAATTGTGAATACATTCACAATTGATGACGTTCACAAAAATTGATTCGTCAGAGCATGAATTGAAAATGGAGGAGAGTTGGATATGCAAAAAGACAATTACGAAAATGTGTGCGAATATTGGAGACTAAAGACTTTAGAAACTGACTATCAGGAACGCTATACTGCCCTGGGGCTACCCGGATACAATGATAATAATTTGCCAATTACTTATTTCGGCGTCGATTATGAGATTAGCCGATCGGATGCCAAAATTCATAACATTGATAAACCAGAAGAAGAGCTGGATTTTTACACCCAATCAGCCATTTACCATTTGTTTTATTTTTCAAAAGAAGCACCGCGAAATGCTAACAATTTTATTCCCCTTCATGAACTCAGAGGTGCAGCACCATTTAGTCCGGCGTTTAAAAAATCAACGCTGATCCCTTTTGCCAAAGCATTTGAAGGAAAAACCCAACGATTGATAGAAGCCGCAGAAAAATTGGGCTTTGAACGGTTGCCAAATTCAGACGCTGGATTTCAGGCCATGGCCTTTGTCTGTATGCCAATTCGGTTTCTATTCTGGGACGGCGATGATGAGCTTCCGGCCCAGGCAACCATCCTTTTTGATGAAAAAATTACAGATTTTACCCATGAGGAAACCGTCATCGGTATTGGCTCAGATCTGGTAAATCGGCTTTTGGATGCGGCAGGGTTAAAACGACTGTTATAACTGAACAATCATCAAATGTCTATCTGCAGATTTGGTTCCAAAAAACTAGTTAAATATAAGGAGATGTTTATGGATAAGAAATTCATCTATGCGGATAATGCAGCAACGACCGCACTCTCAGATAAGGCGTTGGAAGCGATGCTGCCCTATTTAAAAAATAGCTATGGTAATGCGTCCTCAATACATAGTCTTGGATATGAATCTAAAAAAGCGTTAGAGCGATCCAGAAAGACAATTGCCCTGGCGTTAAATGCCCGCATCAACGAAATATTTTTTACTTCCGGTGGAAGTGAATCTGATAATTGGGCAATTCGCAGCAGTCTCTCAATGAGTAACGCCAAAGGCAAACATATTATAATCTCAGCCATTGAGCACAGTGCAGTATTCCGCACCGCTGAAAACTTCGAACAGCAGGGATATGAGGTGACCTATTTACCCGTTGACAAACATGGAAAGGTATCCCCGGAACAGCTAAAAAATGGGATTCGTGACGACACTGTGCTGATTAGCATTATGATGGCCAATAACGAGATTGGCACAATCCAACCGATAAAAGAGCTATCTAAAATTGCCCGAGAAATGCGCGTACCTTTTCATACTGACGCAGTGCAAGCGGTTGGCCACATTCCCGTGGATGTCCGGGATTTAAATATTGATATGCTTTCCCTGTCGGCCCATAAATTCGGTGGCCCAAAAGGTGTCGGCGCTTTATATATTAAAACGGGTTTGGCACTGCCACCGCTGATTATTGGTGGTGGGCAGGAAAAGAACAAGCGCTCCGGCACCGAGAATGTGCCTGGTATTGTAGGGATGGCGGTAGCGCTTGAAGATGCCGTTGAAAATATGGATGGTAATATTAAGAAAATAACAACCATGCGTGATAAAATCGTCGCGTCGGTATTGCAGATCGATGGGGCAACACTGACTGGGGATCCAGTCGACCGGCTTCCGGGTATCGCCTCGTTTCTGTTTTCAGGTTTGGAAAGCAAGGTGATTGTGGCCGAGCTAAGTAAGCTGAGCATCTGCGCGAGTTCTGGCAGTGCCTGCAGCTCGGGTTCAACAGAGCTGACAAGAGCACTCAGCGGAACCGCCATGATCACTGCCGATGCAGAAAATGAAAATGGAGAAAGTGCGAAGTACGGCGCGCTCAGATTATCTCTGAATGAGCGCAATACAGATGCGGACGTTGATTATATCATCCAGGAGTTGCCAATTGTCATCAGAGCGCTCAGATCATGCAAACCCTCCCTGCTATTTTAAGAAAAGTGTGTGTGAAAAGCAAGAATTACCGCGTCAAAAGTCCATCCATAAATAAACTCAACTTATAGTTTAAATTTTCCTCAAAAGAGATTTTTGAATGACTGGTGATGGCAGATTTGATTAAACCCATAAACAGTTCAGTGATCATTTCAATGGGAACATCATTTCTGAAGTCGCCATTTTTTTGTCCTTCTTGGATCATGTTGACTAAAATATCTCTGAATTCAGTACCATGAGGTGGTCCCATCAGTGAGAGATGGCGATTGCACAAATTAAATAATTGCTGATTTTCTTTAAAAATATTGCCGATGGTTAATAAAATTTGAGCAATTTTTTCTGGCGGACTCATTGACGAGTGGTTTAACGCTTCCAAAGAGTCCTTTGTTTGATCCAATTTTTTTGCCAGAACATATTTAAGAAGATCTTCTTTTGAACGGAAATAATTATAAAATGTTCCGGTGCCAATATCTGCAGTTGTTACAATTTCTGATATGGTTGTTTCTTCAAACCCTTTTTCAATAAACAGCTTCATTGTCACCTCAACCAGAGTATTGAGGACCTGAAGTTTTTTTCTATCTCTGCGACTGATTTCTTTTTCCATAAATTACCTTCTCAAATGGGAGTCGGGATTTTCCCGTTAATTCTTGATTCTAATAGGCTATTCGTCCAAGTTAATGAATTAAAGCTGTTGCTAGCAATAATAAGTGTCAAGTAGACTAGGATTTTTAAACAACCATGATTTGTTGTCTATACTATCCTAGCTATTTTTAATAGCAAAGTCAAGAATGATATGTAACACTTCAGATGATGGCGTATTAAAATCGGTATATTTTATTCGGGTGATGTTTAGCAATAAGAGTGCTATTGGCAAAAACTAGAAAAATATATAGTTGACAACTCAACAGAAAAAACTTATAATATAGTTGACAAGTCAATCAAAAAGGAGTGATAATATTGGAAATTGAAAACATGCATTTTATTATGCTCAACAATAAAATATTCAGAAATAATCAGATACAAATGGATAAAAGGTTAAAAGAATTTGATTTGAGCAGTGGGTCGATGCCGTATCTCTTTATTCTGGAAAGAAGCGAAGGCGTCAGTCTTCATGAACTAAGCCGGAAAATCGGCAATGACAAGGCCATGACCACCCGCACGATCAAGCGGTTGATCGAACTGGAATATGTTTATAAAGTCGGAAAAGATGGGGATTGTCGGGCCTATCAATTATATTTAACAGAGAAAGCCAAAACGATACTGCCGCAGATTCGTGGGGGAATCCAGGAAATGCTGGATTTAATCACGGTGGATTTATCTCAGGAAGAAAAAGAAATAACGCTATCAGCAATGCGAAAAATATTTATACGAACCCAGCAGCAAAGAGCCGAGGAGGAAATTAATGGAAAAAACATATGAAAAAAACAAATGGCCGATACTGCTTATTGTAGTCATGTCCACCTTTATGGCAACCTTGGACAGTAGTATCGTCAATGTGGCACTGCCGCAGATGGCAAGAGCACTAAATGTCGATACATCCCAAATCCAACTGGTGGTGACCAGTTATTTAATTGTTATTGTGGGAATTATCTTGATTTTTGGAAAACTGGGGGATATGCTTGGCAAGACAAAAATATTCACCTTTGGAATTGCACTATTTACGCTAGGGTCACTGCTATGCGGGATCACTAACGCGTTTCCGGTCCTCATCGGCGCGCGGATTGTTCAGGCAGTTGGCGCCGCCGCAACCATGGCCAACAATCAGGGGATTATTTCCCAGGTTTTTCCGGCCACTGAACGGGGAAAAGCACTGGGCTTTATTGGTACATCCGTCGCATTGGGATCACTGGTTGGTCCTGGTTTAGGGGGCATCATTGTCGGGGCCTCCAGTTGGGAATATATTTTTCTGATTAATGTTCCGGTCGGTGTGGTGGTTTTGTTCTTTGCCATTAAGCTGCTGCCAAGAAGTAATCGAAAAGCTAACGGCAGGTTGGATATGCTGGGAGCGACGTTATTTATGTTAAGTATTGTACCATTGTTTGTCGCACTGGGGCAGTTGCAAAGTTTGGGCTTTTCCAATCCCTTGATTTTAACTGGCTTGATTGTATCGATACTGTCATTTATAGCCTTTATTCTGGTTGAACAAAAACGTGAACATCCATTGATTCCATTGGATATATTTAAAAATAAATTATTTTCACTGAGTGTATTTTGTGCCTTTATTACCTTTATCGGGCTTTTTTGTAATAGTATTATTCAACCATTTTATCTTCAGGACGTAATGCTCTATTCACCGGAGCAGGCGGGTTTAATCATGATGATTTTCCCGTTAATTCTGACGGTACTGGCGCCCTTAAGTGGTCATGTGTCCGACAAAATCGGATCAGAAATGTTAACCTTTATCGGGTTGCTGCTCATTAGTCTGGGGTTGTTTCTGATGTCAACCCTGACGGAACAGTCGACACTGATGACCCTGGTTGTTTTCATTGTCGTCTTATCAGTGGGTATGGGCTTGTTTCAATCACCTAATAATTCACTGATCATGTCGACTGTTGGCAGACATCAACTGGGAATTGCCGGGAGCATCAATGCCCTGGTCCGAAATATGGGAATGGTTTGCGGGATTGCCCTGGCCACTACGCTGCTCTATGGCAGCATGAGTTCAGAACTGGGTTATCATGTGACCGATTATGTGATCGGCCAAAATGTAGCTTTTATCAATGGCATGCGAATCGTCTATATCGCAGCGGCGGTAATCTGTCTGATTGGAGCGGGATTAACCTTACTGCGCCTGATCGGAAAAAAGTCCAGATCCATGGATAAAGCCATGGTTTTAGAAAATGAAATAGGTGCCAGTCAGAAATAAGACAGGTGTGATAATGGTTGAGAAATAATCTTTGTAGTGGACATTATGGCATTAAATCTTGGTTATTTCTTAATGATTATTAATTTACAGATGCATTTAAGTATGGGCAGTTACAATTTTGAAAGTGAGAAAAGTTTCGACATCTTTTTTCGCTTCACTATTTCTGAGCAGCAGATTTTTGATAATCTGCTGCTTTTTAATTATCTTCATAAACATCTGAAAATTTATCAATATGGCTAATAATAGTGATGAAATCACTGAGTTCAGGGTAATAAGACTGGTATAATTAAATTATCATAAAACAAAATTTGGATCAGAAGAATGAAGGAGAAACACAATGAAAGATGTAGTTTTGTTAACAACAAAAACCTGTTCATATTGCAAAATGGCAAAAGATTTTCTAGCACAAAATCACATTCAATATATTGAAAAAGATATCAATTTTGACGCGGAAGCCCGAAATGAACTTGCCCGAAGAAATATTAATGGGGTGCCAACATTCTTTATCGGCGATGATGTCGTTGTTGGACTGGATAAAGCTAAAATACTTGAGCTGGTCGATCATCGTATTGTTGAATGCCCAAATTGTCATGCAAAACTGCGAGTACCAACCAATAAGGGAGCAATTAATGTTCGCTGTCCAAAATGCAAAAGCAGCGTTGCTTCA
The DNA here is from genome assembly GCA_016213825.1 of Acetobacterium woodii. GTDB lineage: Bacteria > Bacillota > Clostridia > Eubacteriales > Eubacteriaceae > Acetobacterium > Acetobacterium woodii_A. Next base: position 73,702 of record JACQZP010000002.1, read on the forward strand.
CATTAAATTCCGAACGGAAATTTTGCTGAGGGTTTTAAAGCCAGCAGTTTAAAAAATAATCACCAAACAAATCCATGTTACCATTGATATGATTTGTTTGGTGAATTTTTTTGCGCTACTGTTTGGTTTTTCCTGATGCGGGTAATAACGTAGTGTGATTACCCACCAGACATATTGAAGCCGCTGAATTATGGCAAGATAATGATCTTGGTTAGCGATGTCAATCTGTGTTGGTAAAAAGTGGCACTCATAATAAAAATAAAAAAGGAGAAACTTAAAATGAAAAGAAAATTAATGTTTGTATTTCTGATGGCGTGTATTTTGTTGGCGGTTGCTGCGTGTACTCCATCAAAATCAGAAACGCCAGCTCCCAGCACAAACAATAACACTACGACCAGTGTGAGTACCGGTACAGCGATCAGCATCGAAAGTTTTGCTTTCAATCCAAAGGTTCTGACTGTCCCGGTCGGTTCAACAGTCGTTTGGACAAATAACGATTCGGCTAAGCACAATGTTGTATCAACTAATTTCAGTTCACCGGAATTTGGCAAAGGAGAGACGTTTGAATTCAAATTTGACCAAAAAGGAACCTATGACTACTCCTGTGGTATCCATCCATCCATGACGGGCAAAATTATTGTTGAATAAAGATCTAATTGAAAAGGTGAATGAGATGAAAACAACAATGATCATCTATGAAAGCCATCATGGAAGTGCTAAAAAAGCAGCCATGATATTGGGTACCATTATTGGCAATTCCCGAGTTTTTGCTGTGGATGAAGCACCGGAAATAATAACTTTTGATCATATCGTGATCGTATTCAGCTTTTATGGGCTTGGCACTGCCAAAGCAACAGTGGAATATCTTAAAAAAATTAAAGATCAAGTTACTGAAAAACCTCTGGCAGTCATCGGAATTGGCCTGGCCAGAGCCGATTTGCCGGGATTTAGCAAAAAAATAAGTGAAGCTATTGATGAAAAGGAATTCGAGTCGTTTTTTTCAGAAGGTGAACTTAGAATTTCGAAACTGACAGATTTAGAAAGAGCACAATTAGCGAACTTTTATGAAAGATATGGAATGGAGCTTGTTGACAATGGAAACTTTGATACTGCTGCGGTGGCCGATATTGGTGAAAAACTGATGCTTAGATATCAAATTCCGAAAAAACCATTGCCAAAAGAGCTTTTAAAAGTAGCGATAGAAAATTTTATAAAAACGCATAATACGGTGGCGCTGGCTACCGGCAAGGGTGATTGGATCCGTTGTACCCCTCTTGAATATCTCTACTTAAATGGAGTGTTTTACATCATCAGTGAAGGCGGACTAAAGTATAAGGGTTTATGGCAGAATGAGAATATTTCAGCTGGAATCTATGATGAGTTCCATACAATGTCCAATCTAAAAGGAATGCAGATTACCGGAAAAGCAGAATTTGTCAAAATTCGCAGCAAGGAATATCTGGATGTTTTTGCGAAAAAAAATATATCACAAAAAAAACTTGATCAGTTGCCAGTAACCTTATACCTGATCCGAATAAATCCTGTGAAATATGAAATGCTAAATTCTGCTTTTAAAAAGGATGGATTTGATGTTCGGCAGATATTAGACTTAAGCGAAAAAAAAGCCTGTAAATAGGCTTTTTTTTGATAATGAAATTCAGTGGTATCTCCTTTTTTTATTAAGAAGAAATCATTGCAATAATAGTTCAGAATAATGCAGGAATGAATTGTGCAAATAAATAAAGGTATCAAACTAATACCATTGAGCATTATTATGAACAGATAAATAATAATGGTAGGCGCCGTTGAAATAGTTGCTATCTTAATACTGACAGACGTTGATTATTTTGGTCGCATATTTCTCAGCAATCGTATCTTCCATTGTTGCTATTTTTTTTAAATCAATATTTGATGGATTGCCACAATAGCCTAACGGTGTCATGATTTTGGCAATTTCGCCACCTTTGACCCATTGTTTTAAATCGGCAAATGTTAAGTCGGTTGGTTTTAAAGCTTTTGCTTTTTTTGTATTAACCAGTTCTGGATAGGAAAGTGCCATCCAGCTTGTTTCTGTTGCACCGGCATGAATATCAATAATATTGGTTTCAAGATTAGCTTTATTTGGATCGAGTTCGACCGGTATTAAATAAGAAGCATCTTGATTTAAATCGATTCGCGAAATTAAGTGTCGATCGATTAGAAAATAGGCTTCAGTATTTTTTGCATTTGCTTTGGCGACAATCGCAGCGATTGTTTTAATATGAAGAAAATCACCATGAAAATTTAGCAAAAATATCTTCTTGAATCCCCATTTTTTTAAATTTTCTAAAATTTCCAGAAGCATTATTGTCATTGTTTCAGGCTTGATTGAAAAAGAACCAACAAAGCCATCTGTAATACTGTTTACACCCCAATAAAATGGCGGCGCAATAAGGACCTCTTGATTTTGATCTTCAAGTTTTTGTTTAACCTTCTGACACAAAGTCTGAGTTAAATAAATATCTGTTCCCGTGCATAAATGTGGACCATGTTCTTCAACAACAGAAACTGGCAACAACACACATGCATTCTGATTGATTGATGCTTCAATTTCTGGATAGGACTGATCCACCAATGTGTCTTTAAAAATAGAATAATCCATTGTAAATTTCTCCTTAGTATTCTTTATTAATTCAATCATAAAGCCTTCCCTAGGGAGAGGGTCAAATAGTATTTACAAAATTTGAATTTCAGTTAAGAAAAGATCAGCCATGTCAGTAGTTGCTTCACTGATATAATAAATTTCAAGCGTTGTGGATAGGTTGGAAATTTCGGAATTTAATGAAGCACTGAACATTTCATCAAAAACCAGTTCCCGAAGTGAATCATAATTTCCTTTATGAAGAACACAGGCGTAGTTCCCGGCTGGTACCGTCAGGATTTGAAAGTTTTCAAATCCTGACGGCGATTTTACAGCATAACCTATTTTTAAATTGAGCGGCTGTGAGTTAGTGGCATTCGTTTTGATTGACAACGGTGGTGAACAGATATTACTAAAATCCATACCCTGTGCCTGAAGTCGATCTAAAATCATTTTGTAAGTATCTCTGAAAATTGAAGAAGGATAGTCGCCATTGTATTCTATGTATATGATGGTTCGTTCAGGAATTTCTTTGATTAAAATAGTTTCAGGTTCATTGCCACTTAAATTTTTCGTGATCTCTGCATAATGGGATTTCATGATACAGATTTTTTTGAGTTTGTCAGAAAGCAAGGCAATTTCATTTTTGATACTTGCTTCTTGGGTCGCTAAAAGATGATTCAAATTGTCAAAAATAGTTGAGGACGTATTTTGGTTATAAAAGGTGCTGATATCCTCGAGTGAAATACCCAGTTCCTGCAATTGTTTGATCGCCGTTAAGCGAGTAATTTGTGATTTTTTATAAAAACGGTAATTGTTATTCTGATTGACTAACGCGGGTTTTAAAAGACCTAATTGATCATAATAACGTAAAGTTTTATGAGAGACTTTGCATATTTTTACGAGCTCTCCGATGCTCAATAATGTATCTTTGCTCAAGCGCATCTCCTTTTGATTTCTTTTGGCTACGTGAGTATTCATTCTTTTCAGTACAGGGTCACCATTTCTATTTGTCGAAAACACTAAAGATTATGTTGTTAGTTACATCAATTTACATATGCGCCGACCACGGGAAGATCCTTAAGCACACTTTCTCCATGGGGAGAAGCCGAAAGAGCCTGGGTTAAATCAGTGCCGGCGCTGTGACCATTGTGACGACCGTTTACCCATTGTCGATTGTTCGTAACATCATAGACAACGTTTTTGTATGCTACATATGCGGCATTACCATTTTTGCCATTATATTTTGCCAGCTCATCTTTGGTAAAACTCGTTTGACTACTGGTTTGATTACTTGTTACTACGGTTGATTGTGCTAAAGCGGTTGAACTTTTTGGCAATATACTATTCAGCGCATAAGGTGCTAACAAATGAAAGGCGATACCAAAGATAATTAAAATTGCGATTGTCCGGTGGGCAACAAACCACGCACCCTTACGAGGTCGGTGCGCAAGTGTTGCAAAGATACCTAAAGAGGCCTGAGAAATAATTAATGCGGCAGCCAATAAGCCAGTTACACTAATGCCAAATCGACTAAATTGAATTGCAAAGTGGGTAATCAGCAGCGCCGCTGTTAATAAACCAAAAAATTTGTGATGTCGGACGAAAATGGTCATTAGTAATTTCATTAATTTTTTGCCAAAATCATTGGCTGAAATCTTTTTACCCCATTTTTTATTCACAAATTTCACGCAATAATTTAATAGGGTACATCCAAATGAAACGATCAAAAGCCAACCAAACAATCCACCAAATTCTGCAAACATAGTATTATTCCTTTCCTGATCCAATTAATTTTATTGAAAATAGTATAACATGTTTTTTATTTTTATATGCTATTTGTTTTTAGTCGATGACCTAAGAAACATAGGTGATTATTGAAGTCCTAATCAATAATATTGAGAAGGCCGAAATTGTTTCTACGTTTAACCATTGAACCAGCGCGATGCATTCAGAAATGATTCATTTTTGAGTGATGCCAAATTGAATCACCTGTTTGGGGCAAATATCTGCACATTCCAGACAATCGATACATTCGTTTGAATCCATTTGATTGGTTTTAACCATTTCTACAACATCAAGGCTCATTGGGCACTGTTTATTACAGCGTCCGCAGGAAATACATTTCTGATTTTCAGCCGTTAGTCTGAATCGGGGAATGTGTAAAAAATCAGCACATTTTTCTCCGATGATCATAAAGGGCGCCATCCAGCATAAACTATGACACATGCCTCTTTTTCCGGTTGCCAACGCAAAGACGTAAATCAGGGTGACAACAATCATATAGATGACAAAAATGTGGTTGTCCAGACTGAACATATTAAAAAAATTAACATCAAGAGGGCGATTGCTGATCAATAAAAAGAGAACAAAAGCTAACCAGAAAAACCAGATAATGTATTTTGATTTATCTTTCCATTTGCCGTTCCAGGCTTTGCTGTTAGAATGGGCGGCTTGTTCCTGAATCGCTCCGCCCGGACAAAGCCAGCCACAGAACAAGCGGCTCCCGATAATTGAGAACAACAACAATGACCCAAAGAACAGGGCACTGCCGTTGATAATGCCATTGGCAGCCGACATGATAATGACATAAGGTGACATAAAGAAAAATGTTAGCGGGAAAAGTAATGCCGAATAGGTGAGAATTCCTTTACGGATTTTTTGTTTCATTTTGTAACTCCTTTTGATCTGAAATCCTTTTTTTCGCTTCCATAGCCCAATCTTTCATGGCCGTATATAAGTATTTACCGCAAAGCGCCGTTAATTCACTTCCCAATATGTCAGTTCGGTGGACTTCAAGATCTTTAAAAACGGTCAGGAAGCCTTCCATCTCAGCAAGTGATGCTTCGTTTCGTGCGATGAATGCATCAAGATGTTGATCAATGATTTCAGGTTCTGTTGTAGTGCCAAACGATACTTTCAGTAAAATTTCATAGCGCAACTTTTCAACATCCGGTACTTCCGATAACCAACGTTGCAGTTCAGCCTGGCCTCTTTCTGTGATTGTGTAGGTGATTGTCCGTCGTCCATTCTGGGTCGTTTCCGTTTCAGAAGTTTCTGCAAACCCTTGGTCAACGAGGATCTTCAAGGTCGGATAAATTTGTCCAAAGCTTTCCTGCCAGAAATGCCGAAATTCATATTCAATTGATTTTTTTATTGAATAACCAGTTTGTGGTCGTTTGGCCATCAATCCCAATAAGATGTATTTTGTTTTACCGGTATCTTTTTTCATAATTTCTCCTGCTCCTGCTAATGTATCATAATGATATATTAGCAGGAGCGATTTAGCTTGTCAATAATGAAGTTTCATTTTTTCGTTGCAGTCCATTCCGGTAAAAGTTGTCAGGTTGAATCGTTTTGAAATTTGAAAAATCTGAAATCAGTTATTCTGCAGAAAAAAAAAACAGGGCTAAACATTCAAATACCTGTTCTAAAATAAAAATCAAATTGAACCAGCTTTTTAAGTTCTAATAATTTGGGTTCGCATAGATCGATGCGAAAGCAGTTTACAATCGGAAAGATTTGTACTAACTAACTAGTTCTCACTCACGCTTTAAGCGGTAAACCCGCTTTAAAATAATTGAGATTGACAGAAAGGAGCATCGGAGCATCGTGTTTGATGGAAGAAAAAACAATTGTAACAACATGTACCAGAGACTGCCCCAACACCTGTGGATTACTGGCGCATGTTAAAGATGGGAAAGTTTCAATTGATGACAAAGGTCAGAAACGGAAATCCTTAGGATGAAACCCGGAAACCCGGGTAAATGCAAGCAAAATATAAATAAGTAGACATAAGGTGTGTAGTGATTATGAAAGCTTTGATCGGAGTGTGTAACATCCGCTTTGATGAAAAAAGGGCGTTAACCGTCGATAACGCCCAAAACAGACTAAAGCAAATCACTCAGATCAAGTAAACCATCATTTATCATTTCCAGCATGATATCAACAAGCAGTGGATCAAACTGGGTTCCGCGACCATTGTTAAGCTCATCAATAATGTAACGCTTACTTTGTCGTTCACGGTAAGGTCTGGTACTATTCATCGCATCGACGGCGTCAGCAACCCCAATAATTCGTGCTTCAATTGGAATCGCCTCGCCGCTCAAACCGCGGGTATATCCGCTACCATCGTAGCGCTCATGGTGATAAAGGGCACCTTCAGACACTTTATCAATAGCAGTAAAATCCTTCAGAATAACACTTCCAATTTCGACATGTTTTTTTAATTGTTCATATTCACTCTCGGTCAGGGCGGCCGGTTTTAACAATAATGCATCAGGAATACCGATTTTGCCAATATCATGAACGAGCGCAATATTATAGAGGTTCGCTACCTTTTTAGCTGTCCAACCCAGTCGTCTGGCCACTTCGGCAGAATACTCTGACACCCGTTCCGAGTGTCGACAGGTATATTCATCGCGTGCATCCAACGCATTATTGACTGATAAAATCGTTTGAAGCAAGATGCTCTCGACTTTTTCGTGTTCAGCACGAACGGCTTCATGAAGATCTTTATTGGCCATCTGAACCTTATAATTAGCTTCTTTCAGTTCTTTTTCGCGTTTTCTTTCGGTCTGTAAAATATCGGTAATATCGCTGCATTGAAGATAATAAATCTGATTACTGCGATCAATGACCTGGATAAATATTTTTTTGAAACGACCGTTCGGAAGTTCACATACTTGAAAAAATGAACTTTCGCCGCCACAACGATCATCGATATAGGCAACAAGATCATCCAGACTGGAAAATGTGTGTCTGAAATAAATTTCAAGCTGTCGTGCCCCTGAAGCTGATTTGATATAATCCACAGGCTTTACAGCCGTATTCTTTCTGTTTTCAGGGGTACTCGTGCCAAAAACGATCCGCGTCTTATTGGCTAACAGATCCAGATAGGCAATATAGTCATACTGATTTTTGATCGTTTGCATCATCAAGGTGTCAACAACCCGTTCATCGGTTACATTTTCTTCAGATACTTTGATGTATATTTCTCCAGTATCCGGTGATTTCATTAAGGTAATTTCTAGCGATATAAAAATGCGACCAGCTTTTGTTTGAATGGGAATGGTTTGATTTTGGGGATAGGCTCTGCTTTCGTATCTCAGGATTAACTGATCTTTCGTACAGATATTAAAAAAATAGTCATTTTCTTTGGTAGCTGACATTCGATAGAGCGTGTTCATATAATGATCAAAGGTTTTTCCGGTGTTTTCGTCACCATCAATGAAAGCATTTCCTTCGTTAAGAATCATTTCATTTCGCGTTAAATTCCAAACGCGATAGCCTTTGTACCCATTCTGATAGTAGGCAAGTTCGTTCTTACTTCCCGAAAATATGAGGCTGTTGAAAGCCATCCGTTTATGTCGCAGCGCGTTGTCTTGATTGACGACCTGACTGCTGGCAAGACGTTCGTAAAAATAAACAACATAAGCTGGTTCATCATTCCAAGTTGAAGAAATCGTATTTACTTCCAGATCTCTGTGGGTATAAGGTTCCGTAATTACTTTCGGGCCCATATCAACTCGATCAAAGAGACCGTTCATCGCATCAGGAAGACTACTGTAAAAATATTGCTGAAACGTCATACCACTGTCATAGTTTACTTTAGGTGAAAGCATTCGGCAAACAGCCTTGTTAAAGTAAAGCAGTTGTTTTTTTTCGCTTGAGACAACAACCATAGCACCCATATTTTCGTCGAAGAACCGGGCTTTGGGCGAGTCAAATTCCTGTAAAGTATGGATTAATTGCTGCTCTGAATCCGTGATATCAGTATATTCAAGAAATGCCAGAAAGGTGTCATCGTCCATCTGTCGAAATTGTCCAACGGCGTGCACATAGCGGTATTCATTCCGACCATACAACCTGGTCCGGTAGGTGATATCGTAGGAATCCCGCTTTGTCGCAAAACGATAGCCAAGTCTTGCCAGCATTTCAGCATCGTCGGGATGGACATTGCCAAACATATCGGTGTTAAAATGATCCATGAGTAGGCTTCTTTCCTTACCTATCAGATCACACAATCCATCGGATACTAACAACGTAACGACTTTACAATCTATTAGCTGGTATATGCCAAGTGGTGTTGGAAGCATCTCATATGCTTCTTTATGCTCTTTTGAAAAGTGAAAGGCACCATCATTATTCATGTCGCTCTCCCCTGAAATAATTACTATTTCGATATTGAAAACATTTTATCATATTATTTTTTTTTTGGTATTCAAATCTTGTCGTGATGCTGTAAATTGTCAAATGTGAAGTTTGATAACGGCCTTCATCGGATCAGATCGTTCGGGGCTTTTCGGTTAAACACCGGCGTTGGTTCCGGCTGGTATATCGGTGAGTTGTGTAATAAATTCAAATGTATTATAATCAGGAAAGGACTTTAAAAAAGTTTTGATAAACAGATAGAAGGGGTTATAAAATGAGTTTTACTGGAAACCAGCTTTTGAAAATTATTATTCCATTATTAAGCCTTGTGGTGGGCGTGCTGTCCTTTGTTTTTCATTTGCAATATAAAAAGCAATTGGCTGGGAATGTTCTGCAAGGACCAATGGCAAAAAGATTTAAAGATCAGTTTAATGTTTGGGGGATATTATATGTTCTCATTGCTTTACTGGTAATTTTAGATTCTTATGCGGCCATGGGACCCATGTCGTTGGTCATTATATTAATCGTCGCCGGTGGGGGAATCTACAATTTAATGCTTGTTAATAAAAAAGAAGTGTATGATTTATCCGATATTAATTTTTTTAAATGGAACAGTATTATCGTGTTGATCATCGCAGCAATTTATCTGATCGCCATCTTTTAAGAAAAGATGCCTCTCGAAGATAAAATCCGATTATATAACGTCGGTGAGCAGTCGATGCGGCATCCGAAAGGAAGATGACAAACGAAACTCATCCGGACTTTTACCGCGAGGATAATTTTGTTGCTGCGGAACAGGAATTTCGAATACTGATTGACAAGGATAAATCGACGTAGTACTATTCAAAAAGAAATTTAAAATGGAGACAACGATGGTTAACTTGAAAGAATTGAAAGAAAACGTAAAATATTTCCTGAACAGCAGATGGTATATGGTTCCCTTATTGCTGGTAACAATCATGAGCTTCGGTTTTACATTAACGCATCCAACGATCAGTGTGGATGATACGGCGATGGATTATTATTACCGGCAGAACGAACTACTGACACAGGGGCGTTTTTTTCAGGTATTGATCGATAAAGTATTGGGAATTTACAACTTCAGGCCCTTCGTGCTGGACTTTTTCGCGATCCTGTGCCTGATTGCTGCAGCGGTATTGTGGTGTTCATTATTCAAGAAGGTTTCCGGCAATCAATTAAAATCAATGGGTTATGTATTTTTTGCCTGTTTTTTTGTTTCATACCCGTTAATTAACGAAATCTTTATTTATATGGGGTCTGATTTCGAGACTGGCCTGGGACATGCGATGATCCCGGTTATTTTGTTTATAATGTTTATGATGTCAAGCGACACCAAAAACCTCAACAAGCCGTCCACCTATATTGTGCCATCCTTTTTAATCGCTTTGACCTTATCCTTGTATGAATCTTTTGCAGTGGTCTATTTATTTGGGATTTTTGCCATCCTGATCTTACGGTTTTTATACAGTGATGATAGCAGAAACATTAAGGATACCTTTAAACGGGGTATCTATTATGTGATCCCGTTAATCTGTGGCATTGCGCTGCGACTGGTGATTGACATGATTTTAAAGCTGATGTTTCACCTTGGCACCAGCACCAATGCATCGAAAGAAATTCATTGGGATCAGGGAGTCATGGAAAATTTACCCAAATTGATTAAGGGTGTGACCGTGAGCTTTCTTTACAATGGTCTCGTCTATTTGCCAATTACCATGTTGCTGATTGCAATCGGCGTAACGCTTTTTTTAATGGTTCGGCAGGGAATCAAACATCGGTCATTAACAATTGTGGCTTTATATTTAGGAAGCATCGTGAGCATCTTTTCTTTGACCATCCTGCAGGGAATTGAAACACCATACCGGGCATGTACCGTTTTTAGTGTTTTTATTGCCTTTATTTTCATGCTGGGATTGCAATTTGTTGAAGAGAGTAAAATCAGAATAGAAATAAAAAAAGCCGTTATTGTGTTGCTTTGCATCGGTATTATTTGGCAGGTAAATGACATCAACAAATGGTTTTATGTCGATTATATGCGGTATGAGGAAGAGGTCAACGTGGTCAACCAGGTTGCCGCGGAAATACGGTCAAATTACGATTATTTGAATAAACCGGTGGTTTTCCTGGGCGATTACAAACTGTCAGATAATATCAACCAGTATACCTCGGCAGAAAAAACCAGTTTGGCCGGGACACTTTATATGAACTTGACCGGGATTGTCCCGGAAGGCAAATATGCGTACAAATATGTCCAAACCAACGGCGATAGTTTTTTAGACTGGGCTGTCGGCTGGAATTTCGAAAACAATGTTTCTGAAGCCCATAAGTTTTTTAAAGACCTGGGGTATGATTTCAAAGCGGATAATTATGATATGCGAGAAGAGGCCTACACACTGGCAAAAGATAAGCCGGTGTGGCCCCAAAAAGGATCTATTTTTGAAACCGATAAATTCATTATTGTGAATTTTGGCGTCTCAGATAAATTTGCCAATCAGGTAAAATTAAATTAAACAGAGAGGGACGATTCTTGTGGAAAGAATCGTCCCTCTCTGTTTAATCAGCTGCTATTAGAAAAATTTAACGCCTCTTTTTCTGGCACGATTGACAATAATAGGTCCCTCTGCCCCGAACCATTTCCTTGGTGATTGGGCCATTACAGACCGAACAAACTTTTTGCATATGTACGGCTAACTGAACTTGAAACAACCCAGTAATGCCATTGGCGTCAAAAGAGTGAATCGTCGTTCCGCCCTGGGCAATGGCCTGTTCCAATATTTCTTTTGATATGGCCACTAATTCGGCTACCCGCTTTTTACTGATAAGGTTCCCGGGGGTGGCGGGATGCAGTTTCATTCTAAAACAGATTTCATTGGCATAAATATTGCCGATTCCGGTCATAATCCGTTGATCTAATAACAGGGTTTTAATCGGCAGACTGCTCTTATGGATTTTTGCATAGACCGCTTTAGGATCAGCGTCCCATGGTTCCGGTCCCAGTTTGCTAAGCGGTAAATCCTGACGATAAGTGACTTTGTTCGCCAGTTCTACACGCCCAAATTTGCGGGTGTCCTGATAACGTAATTCAGTGCCATCACGAAAGACAAAGCTAAGATGCTCATGCTTACTAAGCGGTTTTGAAGCATCGGTAATATTGTACTTGCCTTCCATCCGTAAATGCGAAATAAATGCATCGCGATCCAAAATAAAGATTAAATATTTCCCCACCCGATCGATATCGCGAATGGTTTGTCCGATTAATGAGGTCACAAAACTATTCGTATCCCCGGTGACAATCTTATCGTAATGAACCTGGATTTCCTTGATTTCTTTGCCAATAATAAAGTTCTTTAATGTTCGGCGAACGGTTTCGACTTCTGGTAGTTCTGGCATAAGATTCACCTGCTTTAATGGATTTAAATTTTAGCGGTTAATTAAATAATATAATTTGAGACGGTTTCTTGCGGTATCTACCCTGAGTATACACCAACTAAAACCATTGCTGCAAATGAAAAAGAAAAAGCCATTGAAAAATGGCTTTTTGCCTGTCAATAAATGATCGTTTTGAGTTATAAGAATAATTAGATAAACCTAGATCCCCTCCTTGCGCGCCTAACTGAAGCTGCGGATAAATCGTTCTATTTCTGCGTCGCTCAGTTTCATGAGGTTTAATTCAATAAGATTTTTTATCTAGATTTAAGCAATCCTCGATATAATCAACTAACACAACGTACTACTGTATGTTTTAATTAAAAGTGAACTGGGGGGATTATACTTGGGGCCGAAATAAAAACGTATCGCATTGGCGAATTGGCGCAGTTGGCAGGAGTCAGCACGCGAACGGTTGACTACTATACTCAGTTGGGTGTCATTGTCGAAAAAAAACGAACCAATGGCAATCATCGCTTATACTCAGAGGATGCGCTACAGACCATTCATGTGGTCAAAAAACTTCAGGAACAGCATTTTTCCCTGAATGAAATAGCACAATTATTTAAAAACAAGACCAGCAATGACATGCTGGAAAAAACCATTTGCATCGAAGAACTGCTGGACAACTTGCAAAAGAAAGTCGTCGAGCTTTATTCCAGCCAGAGTTGTCTCTGTCTGTCTGATGAGAGCAAGGCGGCGTCCAAAGAAATTCTTGCCAAGGGGCTACAGGTTATGCAAATCCTGATGGTTATTCTTGGCGAGCACATAACCTAAAAACAATTGAAAGGAATTTAAAAAAATGAAAAATATAGGCAACCAACTTAAGACCTTGGTTTTAATGAGTAGCTTAACGGTATTAGTCATTTTAATTGGTGGCGCTATTGGTGGTCAGTCTGGCATGTTGATTGCCTTAGTCTTTGCCCTGGCAATGAATGGCGGCAGCTATTGGTTTAGTGATAAAATTGCCCTTGCTATGACGGGTTCTCAGCCCCTAACCGAGGATAAGCATCCGGAAGTTTATCAGATTGTCGAGAAGCTGACGACTAGTGCTTCAATGCCAATGCCTAAACTCTATATCACCCCCTCGCCTCAGCCTAATGCTTTTGCCACTGGTCGAAATCCCAATCATTCTGCTGTTGCAGTCACCGAAGGTCTATTGACCATCCTGAATCATGATGAATTGGAAGGCGTTCTGGCTCATGAACTGGCTCACATCAAAAATAGAGATGTATTAATCGGTACCATTGCCGCAGTAATGGCTGGGGTAATCACTACCATTGCAAACTGGGCTCAATGGGCGCTGATGTTTGGTATGGGTGGCTCTGATGATGACGAAGGCGGTTTACTGGCCTCCTTGCCTTTAATCATACTGGGTCCAATCGCAGCCATGATGGTGCAGATGGCCGTCTCACGGTCCCGGGAATATCTGGCTGACAGCACCGGGGCAGCCATTGCCGGACAAAGCCAGGGTTTGTCCAATGCCCTGCTTAAACTGGAACGGGCTTCAGGCATGGTGCCAATGAATGTCAACCCTGCTGCCAGCCACCTGTTTATTGTCAACCCCTTAAAGGCCAAGCGACTCATGAACCTCTTCAGCACCCATCCGCCGATTGAAGATCGGGTTCGAAAACTTCAGGCTACTCCGGTTTAATATCAAGCCGCTAACGATGAGCGTCTTAGTTAAATTATTTACCCGCCAAATCAAATAGATTGATTGGCGGGTTTTTTCATGTGATGGAACATTATCAAAGTCTCCAGAGGTGTTTCATATTTAAGCGTAAAAATGAAGGTTGTACTGTTTGATATCAGCTACGGATTAGTCCGGGGCTTTTTATTTTTGCGGTGGCTAAGGTACCGAAACAGCCCCACGTCTAGATAAGATAAACTACTTTGATTAAAAGGGGATTTCAGGTATAATTATCCCCAAAAGCACAAGTTGCCTTTTGAATTCGAAGAATAGGAGCATCACAATTGAAAAAGCTGATTTTAGTAACATCACCACCAGCAAGTGGAAAAACCTATGTTGCAAAGAAACTTGCGGAGGCATTAAGTCAGGTGGTTTATCTGGATAAAGATACACTCATCCCGCTTTCAAAACAGATTTTTATTGTAGCAGGAGAAGAATATAACCGGAGTTCTGATTTTTTCGAGAAAAATATTCGTGATTATGAATATGAAACAATTGTCGCGCTTGCTTTAGAAGCCCTGGATTATGACAATACAGTGTTGATTAATGCGCCATTCACAAAAGAAATACGGGATATTGATTATATCCGTGAACTGAAAGCAAAACTAATAAAAAAGAAAGCCTCTTTGGTTGTTGTCTGGGTAGAAACGGCGGTAGAAGTGACCCGGCAAAGAATGATTGCCAGAAATTCTGAACGGGATACCTGGAAACTTTCGCATTGGGATGACTATCTCGCAGAGAGCAATTTTGATATTCCATTTGCTTTGGACCATCCGCATGTTAAAGATGATTTGCTTATTTTTAAAAACTCAACCGATGAAGAATTTGAAAAATCCTTAAAGGCGATTTTATCAATACTTGAATAGCAACAAAGCTGTTTGATGATCGAATTAAGTAACGGCAGTTTTGTCTGGGAGTGCCTTTTAGAGGGTGAAAATAAAAAATTAGCTTACTATCAGGTAAAGGGATATACCAAATAAATGCTATTTGTTGAGGGGGTCTAAAAAGTAAAATATGATCATTAAGTTCGTCAGTATCTATCTGTTTGTTGGGGTTTTGCTGCTCTCCTTTATGTTTGTCAATTCATTTGTTCGTGGTAAATCCAGTTACGCCAAGGCTTTTGGAGCGCTTAGTTTAACGCTTCAGATTTATCTGCTGGGATATCTGCTGGAAATCAATGCCAGTTCACTTCAGGAAATGTTTTTCTGGAATCAGGTTCAGTACTTGGGAATTCCTTTTTTTCCAGCACTGTGGTTGGTGGTGAGCATGTTATATACCGGCAAAGGAAAATATCTGCAGGGGTTTGGGGGTCTCGTGGTATTTGCCATTCCACTGATCACCTTTTTTATGCGTCTGACCAATGATTGGCATCACTGGTATTACAGTCAAATTGAGATTCAGCAATTTATCGGGGTTAACTATATGCTATTGACCAAAGGCCCCTGGTATGTTGTTCAGACGATCTATGTGCTGAGTGCACTGGTTTTATGCACATGGTTTTATTTTCAACGTTATCGCAACAGCACCGGTGATGAAAAAATCCAGTTTCGATTGCTGCTGTGGGCATCGGTGTTACCATACCTTGCCTTGGTGCTGGTGACTGTGAATATTGGGGGGATTGGCATCGATTATACCGCGTTGATCTTGCCACCGTGTATTTGGTTGCTTTTTTTGTCGTTGACGCGCTATAATTTTTTGGAAATCAAAGATCTGGCCAGGGAACGGGTTTTTGAAGATAGCGGAGCCGGTCTGATCCTTGTGAATCGTTTTTATCGGGTCGTCGATTTTAATGAAGCCAGCACGAAGTTCTTTCAATGGTTTAATGCGTCAATCAAGGAAGAACTATTGGCGGTTCTGCTAACAGATCATCAGGAGCTATTAGAAAGTATCAGAAATTCAGACGATCAGGTTTTTCATTTTATTGTTGATGGAGAAGACCGATATGTTAATATCAACACGCGCATTGTTCAAAACAAAAAAGAGACGGTCGGATACCTGATTACCTTTGAAGATGTTACCGAACGAGAATGCTTGAAGCAGCGCCTGACTGAAATTGCGAATACCGATGAACTCACTGGTCTTAATAATCGGCGGCGTTTCAGAGAGGGGGCGGAAGAAGCAGAGCGGCAGGCCCGGTGCGATCATAAAAAATTATCCGTATTGATGATGGACATCGATTTTTTTAAAAAAGTAAACGATTCTTGTGGGCATCATGGCGGCGATGCGGTGCTTCGTGATTTTTCGGCCATGCTTTTGGATACCTTTAGTGAAGCCGAAATTGTCGGTCGGATCGGTGGCGAAGAATTCGCCGTGGTGATGTTAAGTACGGATGCTGCGAAAGCCTTTGAAAAGGCTGAAGATTTCCGAAAAATGGTGGAGCAAAAGACCATCTTGTTTGGGGAGAAGAGCATTAGGGTTACCGTCAGTATTGGTGTGGCCGAGCTTAATGAAGCCACACCTGATTTTGACGCCTTGATAAACCGTGCCGATCATGCTTTATATAAGGCCAAGCATTCAGGCAGAAATCGGACTGTTCTTGAAAATCAGAATCAAGCCTGAATACAAGCAGCAGGGTTGGGATACTGCGAAGTAATCTTAGCCCTGCTTTTTTCATCATGAGGTTGTGATCATCGTTCAATTAGGCGTATAATAAATCAAACATAAAATTTATCAATCGAACGAAAATTCCCGATGTCTATCAGGCTGTTTGATGGTCGAATAAAGTAAAGGCGGTTTTAAGTGAAACAAAAAATGGCAGCATTTATATCTCTAATGGCACACCCTTTAATTACCATTTCAATTTTTATTTTAGTGGTGATGTTTTCGTATGAAGAATTTAATAAAGCTCTATTTATCTCATTTTTACTTGTCGGATGTGTCATTGTTCCATCAACCATCAGAAATTATCTGAAAACCAAAAATGGAGAATATACAAACTTTGATGTTTCAGTAAAAAGCCAACGCAATTCGATGTATTTATTCGCAATCACACTCTTAGTGATTATCAATGGTGTCTTGTTTTTCACGAAACAATCAGAAGGTTTATGTTTAGGGGCGTTGTTTGCATTAGTGCTGCTGATTGTTTCGTATCTTGTCAATTTTTATATAAAATGCTCTGGGCACGTATCTCTGACAATTTATCTCGCATTTCTGATTATGCCAATAAACCTATTGATCGGCATCAATGTGCTGCTTTTTTCTGGACTTATTGGCTGGTCAAGAGTTGAACTAAAAAGACATACACCCAAAGAAGTCTATACGGGAGCCATCATCGGATTTACGATTGGACTGTTAATGCTCGTGACCGAAAGCTTTATTTAAACGCAATCAGATACTTTATCTTTGCATCTGCAGATCAAACAGTGAGGATTTAAGGAATACAGCGAAATTTGCGTTGAAACAGGAATGCGTATCGAACATAAAAAAATGGACAAAGCAGAAAAAATGTTTTCAGGATATGACAGAAATGTCCCTGTGTCTTATGAAAGCTAAAAAATTCTCTTGTTGTCATTAAATGAAACAATGAATTCATTAAAATCGATAAACCAACTACCCATAATTACGAATGAGAGGTAACCTGATGAATAAAGATGAAATAGAAAACATATTTTTAGATAAACAATTCACTGATTTTAAATGGGTCGCAGGTGACCAATTAAAAGTTGCTCAATGGGTTCGAATAAAATGTATGTATGGTTGCGTCAGTTACGGTAAGAAAAGTGCTTGTCCACCAAATACACCATCGGTACCAGACTGTCGAGAGTTTGTTTCCGAATATAAAACAGTTGTTATTTTTCATTTTCAGGAAAAGATTGATAACGATAAGATGCTACTTCAATGGTGCAAAGCTACCAATAAAGAATTGCTGAGAATTGAAAAAGAATTATTTCTGCTTGGCTATCATAAAGCATTTGCGCTGTTGGTAGATGAGTGTAATTTTTGTTCAGACTGTGTTTCGGAACGAACCGGGTGTAAAAACAAAAAAATGGCGAGGCCCTGTACCGAAGCAATGGCCATTGATGTCTATGGGACTGTTCGAGAACTTGATTATCCCGTTGCGGTGCTAGCTGATAAGAATGAAACCATGAATCGATATGGAATTTTGCTTATTGATTAAAGTCCCCACATCTTGCCGAAGACTTAGGAAATTCAGATATTGATAAAACGGATGACTTAATTACAGAGGCCGAATTGTTCTGCTTCACATCACTGTATTATGCTGGGTTTACGACATATTCTAATCGATTGCGACCATTATTTTTAGCCATATAGAGGGCTTGGTCGGCACGTTTGTAGGCATGCATAAAATCACAATGTTTCTCCAGCAAGGTAGCACCAAGGCTGATGGTAATGTGGATTTGATAATTCTCTACGTAAAAAGGTATTTTGGCAATATACTGTCGGATTTGTTCGCCAATTTCGATGCTTTTTGACAGCGATACACCGGGCAGCAGAATAATGAATTCTTCACCGCCCCATCGGGCAGTATCGCCTTGGGAGCCCACTTCATTTTTAAGAATATGTGCTAATTGCTTCAAGACCTGGTCACCGATGGGATGCCCATATTGGTCATTAACCTGTTTAAAAAAATCGATATCCAGTAATAGAATACAGCTTTCCTTGCCCGGAAAATGGTTTTTATCCAGTTCTACATCCACATACTGAAGCCATTTCCAGCGATTGATTAAACCCGTCAAATTGTCGTAATAGGCGATCGCTTCCAACTTATGCTGTTGCTCTGTAATTTTTCTTTGTTGTAGAATTGCACTCCGTTCCGAATGCCAGGATAGCAGGGAAATACATAAGCCGATGGCAACAAAGGTGATACCATTTAATTGATTGGTTGCCAAAATGGCAGGCTCGATTTGAAAAATTGACATTAGAACAAAAAAAGAAACCAATGCAATCGAATATTGAATAATTGTTGCAGGAGGCCTTTTAATGATAAACAACCCTAATACGGTACAAACTACTAAAAAAGGGGTGATATTGGTGGTGACATACTGATCGACTGACACCAGTGAAATTCCGAGCATGAGAATAAAAATGGCTACGAAATTTTCAATTATTTTCAAACATAAAGGCGTAGCCTTTTTTTTATTGATGTGAATGAGAGCAAGTGACAGGACCAGCGCGATTACGGCGCTAACCGCATGAATGGAGACAATTCCGGTCACCCATTTTTCTTCAAGGAGGGTTGTTGGTGTAAAATTGATGATAAAATAAAAAATATGTGCCAGATTGACAACACCAACAACCGGAATAAGAAAAACAAGTCGGCTGACATTTTTAGCAATCACTTCATCTTCAACAGATTGATTCAGCTTTTTTTCTTTCGAAAAGTGCAGCTTTGCTTTTTTAAAATAGACATTTAATTGACTCATAATTACTCCCAGATGATGATTATAAGATTGGTTTTGTATGCTTAGGTGGTGTTCAGCCAGTCTTTTATCCTAATAGAGCAATGCGCTGATCATAATGGTATTCTATCATTTTAATAGTGTGTAAACAAGAATAAACACATTACAATTCAGGAGGTTCGATGGTCTCGCGAATTACAATTAAATGATAATAAGAGGATACACAATTATGTGACCGGATTCTTGTGCACACGTTTTATTGAATAGTTGGCACAAATTGATTAGTTTTTGTCACCTGTGGATGTTCAATTAGAACGTTATTTTTTCTATAATATGTTTATCAATTGAGATTAAATCAAGAACACAAAGAGGAGGTTGTCATTATGGCTAATAATAAAACAGCACTTATTACTGGATCCTACGGAGGGCTTGCTGATACAAAGTTGTTTGCTAATGCGGTCGATCCCACTGCAGTTGCGCAGGATGGATACGACGGGATGCCGAAGGGTGAATTGAATGTTATCTCTGGACTTCCCGGCTGGCAGAAACTGATGATGATATGTGCACCGATGTTTCCGAAAAAAATGATGTTAAACTTTGTATATGACCAGCAAATTGCGAATTAATTTATATAAATGGTATCGTGATATGCGTGTTAAGTCGTTATAATAAAAGAAACAGTTAGAGGAGGTGGCGTAGTGGGGCATCGCTTTATTTTAGACGGTCGTTATGGTGACTTACTTAATTATTATGGAATCAGCGTTGAGGAAGCACTTCGAAAGGCATAGCGGGAGTGTTTCAAGTTTTGTGTATTTTCGAAAATTGAAATAGAATAAAGAATAAATGAAAGGGTAAGGGCTTTAGAATAGGCTCTTGCCCCTTAAGTGTATTATAGACTCAATTGATTGCATGTCAATTAAAAGTAAGACAAAATCTCACTCTGA
>JACQZP010000011.1 GCA_016213825.1 Acetobacterium woodii
AACGTGCTTTTTCCCAAAAATTTCCCAACTCACGGTTATCTTGGAATAAAAGCCCCGCTTCAATCCTTTTTTAAAACCGCATAACAGCGCCGATTCTGGTACGGTTTGGAATCATATAAAAGCGCTTTTCCAATCCATGAGTCCTGAACCATTCGTGACGACCATTACAACAAAAAAACCAAACATCAAAGTGGCAGTGGACATGTCAAAAGCCTGGGAAGAAGCAAATAACGGTTCCCAATTACAAATGACAGCACTGGTTGTTAATAAAGAATGGGCTGAGGCCAATCCTAAAGTGTTGGATAAATTTTTAAAATCCTATGAAGCATCGATTAATGCCGTCAATGATAATCCCGCCGAAGGTGCAAAAAATATTGTTGCAGCAGGAATTATGACAGATGCAGCGTTGGCAGAAAAAGCGATTCCCAACTGCAATATCGTATTTATTCCAGTCAAAGACGCGCAAAAATCCTTAAATGAGTACTATACCATCTTAGCGGGATTTGAACCAAAAGCTGTTGGAGGAAAAGTTCCGGGTGAAGATTTCTACGTTCTTGGAAAATAGTCAGCAGAGTCGAATCAAAAAAGTGTTAGGCAAAATAGGAGTGGCCTTTTTCTGGGTGCTCCTTTGGGCTTTGGCAGCTCGCTGGGTAAATAGTCCCCTGGTATTGCCATCACCACTCAAAACCCTGGAAGGTGTAGTCACCCTTGCAGGGGATTTTGAGTTTTTTGTAAGTATTGGGGTGACTTTGCTACGAGTCTTTGGCGGCGTTTTTATTTCGGTCGCTCTAGGTTTGGTTCTTGGTTTGGCAGGTGGACTCAATAAGCCTTTCTATGAGATTATGAATCCGTTTGTTAGCACCATTAAGTCGTTACCAGTGGTATCTGTGATTATTTTGATTAATCTATGGATTGCGTCGGGACTGGTTCCCCTGGTCGTGACCTTTCTGATTTGTTTTCCGGTGACATGGACAAATGTCGTGCAAGGGGTGAGATCCACTGATAAAAAACTTTTGCAGATGGCTAAAATTTATAATGTGGAACAGTCGAAAATTATCAGCGATATCTATTTACCATCGGTAAAACCCTATGCGGTGTCCGCACTGATGAACGCCATTGGTTTAGGATGGAAGGTCACGGTAACAGCAGAGGTATTAGCGAATGCCCTCCCATCCATTGGGATGAATCTTTACTATGCAAAAATATATCTGGAAACCGATTTGCTCTTTTCCTGGACATTGATCATTGTGATTTGTAGTCTTGTCATTGAAAAGATTACACTTTATATGATTGCCAGAAATAATCGGAAGGGGGATGGTCAATGTCCGTTATCATAAGTAAGCTTTACAAAAAATATGGGGACGAAATTATTTTTGAAGATTTTAATCTGGTCTTTGAAAAAAATAAGATCTCCGGGATTCTCGGACCATCCGGCGCTGGAAAAACCACCCTGCTCAATCTGTGCAGCGGTCTTGAAAAACCTGACAGCGGAACGATTGAGGGGATTAATCCCCAATCGATTTCTTATATTTTTCAGGAACCCCGGCTGTTACCCTGGCGGACGGTCAGAGAGAATCTACGTTTGTTATTCAAAGAAAAATCAATCCGAAAAGCCGGCGCTCATGAAAGCGACATTGATGGCATGCTGAAATTGGTCGGATTGGGATCTGTTGGCGACCTTTATCCTCAGGAGTTGAGCGGTGGTATGCGCCAACGGGTTGCCATTGCCCGGGCTTTTTTGTATCCATCCGAGTTGCTGTTAATGGATGAACCCTTTAGCAGTTTGGATTATTCACTGAAAAACCGGTTGATCGAAGATTTTTTAAAAATTTGGGAGCAGGATAAACGGACCGTTATTTTTGTCAGCCATAATGAAGATGAAATCAGGCAATTAGCTCAGGTGATTTTTACCTTTTCAGATAAACCGGTTCAGATTCTTAAAAAGGAAACCCTGTAACAATTCTTTTAACGAAAATTGTAAAGGCTTACTTGATGAAAATCTCTTTTTCTTGTGATAGACTAGTTAATAGTTTTAAGAAGATAAAGAAATTAATAAAACAACAGAAATGGAGACACCGTGGAGATAAAATTAATTGCCTTGGACATGGATGGGACCACTCTTCAAAAGGATTACCAGTCGATCTCAGAACGAACCCGGACTGTGTTGGAAGAAGCGATTGCCAAAGGCATCCATGTGGTGCCGTCAACCGGTCGTATATTAGGACAATTGCCCGAATCCATTGTCAGTATTCCGGGAATAAATTATGCAGTTACTTCAAATGGTGCTGCAGTAACCAATTTAAACACCTGTGAAGTGATCAGTAGTAATTATCTGGGGGCTGGCAGTGTCCAAAAGATCATTAAAACCTTGACCCGTCGAAATTTATTTTGCGAAGTTTATTATCAGGGCCAATCTTATAGTGAACTTCGTTATTTTGAAAAGATTGGCGAAAAAAATGGGATGCCAGAGGATCTGATTGCTTTTATTCGAAGCAAGGTCAAAGATGTTGATAATGTCTTTGATTTTACGATGGAACACGCCTCGGAAATTGAAAAAATTAACATTCCCTTACTCAGTGACAAAAACCATCGGGTATTATGGCAGAAATTTTCCCAAATTCATGGAGTAACCCTGACAAAAGCCATTTCCAGCAATATTGAAGTCAATCATCGATCGGCCAATAAGGGCGCCGGGCTAAAACAACTTTGCCGGATCTTGAATTTGGAGCCAGGCAACGTAATGGCCATTGGTGACAGTGACAACGATATGCGAATGCTGGAGTTTGCCGGTCTTGCCATCGCCATGGGAAATGCCCCAGATGAGGTTAAAGCTGTCGCCAACCATGTCACTTTGCCCTTTTATGAAGATGGTGTGGCTCACGCCATTGAAAAATTTGTGTTATCATAGAAAAAAGATTAAAAATAAATATCAAGGAGGAAGAAATGAATAAACAAGCGATTATTGCAGACAAGGCACCTGCGGCAGTAGGACCTTATTCACATGCTTATTTAGCAGGTGAAACCCTTTATGTGTCCGGTCAGTTGGGTCTGATCCCCGAAACCGGTGAATTAGAGCAGGGGGTAATTGAACAGGCCAAAAGAGGTTTAGATAATCTGAATGCCATTTTGGAATACGCTGGTTTTACCCGAAAAGATATTGTCAAAACCACTATTTTTCTGGCCGACATGTCAGACTTTGCCAACGTAAATGGCATCTATGCTGAATTTTTTGCAGATCAGGCAGAGTATCCCGCCCGTTCTTGTGTGGAGGTAGCAGCGTTGCCAAAAGCTGCTCTGTTCGAAATAGAAGCCGTTGCAGTTAAATAATTACACACAAACAAAATAGTGTTCACAAAGAAGTGCCCATGGTCACGCCATTTGGTAAGTGATCATGGGCATTTTCGTGACAATTTATATATAAAAGTGAGGAAAATTAGTGAATAAAAAGCTGGAGACCTATGTTACACTGGTCGATTTTATAGCAGAATTTATGGGAGAAAACACAGAAGTCGTCCTCCATGACATGACGGATTGGCATCATTCGGTGGTAGCCATTCGTAATGGACATATCAGCGGACGAAAGGTTGGCGATCCCATTACCGAAATAAACTTAAAGATTATCAGAAGTGAAATCCATAAAAAAGTACCATTTATGAATAATGACCCGGAGAAATTTAAGAAAAAAGAGACAATCAAATCAGCGTCATGGTTTATTAAAGATGAAAATCAAGCTTTAATCGGGATGATTTGTATCAATTCGGATAACCATGAGCTGATTGCGGCCAGAGACCTCTTAAATAAAATGATTACGCCGCCAATTGTTGAAAAAGATGTAAAAGAAAAGGGGCCAGAAAAAATCAACATTGATGTTAAAGAATTGGTTGATAATAACCTGAACCACATTTCTCAGGATTTATTAAAAAAATTAAAACTCCTTTCAAAAGAAGAAAAGGTAGAACTGGTGGGAAAATTGGACGAAATGGGAACCTTCTCGGTAAAAGGAACGATTTGGTATCTCGCCAATTGTCTGGGAGTGTCAGTACCAACGCTTTATCGCTATATTTCTCTAACAAAGAAATAAAATCGCAAGATGATCAATTTAGATTTTGTATGTACAACCGATTAACAATTAGCAGGATAACTAAAACGTTAAAAAGATTAAGGTTATACTTAACTTAAATAAAAATAAATTAATTTTCATTTAATCGTTTACTTTTTGTCCGAAAGGTGTTATATTGATAACAATAATTCTCATTTTCACAATAATTTCCAGGAAAACCTCAGGCGTTGCTTGAGGTTTTTTCCTTTTTGAAAATTAAATCAACCACAATAAGAGTCTTAAAGAAATCTTGTTTGGGCTTATCTCCAAGTGATGGAATTTACAAATCTTAAAAAATAGCATATAATATTCATGAAGAGAATAATAAGTCTATTAAAATTACGTAAATATGATAGAAAAAGGGGTGCAATATGACAAGTCAGTTAGATAAAGATAATCTGCCTGAGCATATAGCCATAATCATGGACGGAAATGGCCGTTGGGCGAAAGCAAAAAATCGTCCGCGTTTATTTGGTCACAATGCCGGCATGAAAACACTGAAGAAAATCGTCCGGGCATCGTCAGATGCGGGCATAAAAATAGTAACAATGTATGCTTTCTCCACCGAAAACTGGAAACGGAGCCAGGATGAAGTTGATGGCTTAATGAATATTGCAGTTGAATATTTTCATAAAGAAGTTGGTGAATTGCATGAAAACAATGTCAAAATCAATGTCATTGGTAATCTGGAAAGACTTAGCAAAAAAGTCAGAGAGTCAGCTGTAAAAGCGATGAACACAACTGCTGCAAACACCGGGCTTATTTTGAACATCGCTCTGAATTATGGTGGCAGAGATGAGCTTATTCATGCTGTAAAAGATCTTATTGGCCAGGGAATAACAGCGGAAGAAATAACCGAACAACACATCAGTGATCATCTTTATACGAAAGGTCAGCCAGATCCGGATTTGTTAATTCGCACTGGTGGCGAAAGTCGGCTCAGTAATTTTATGTTGTGGCAGATGGCATACACTGAATTTATGTTTACAGACATCTTTTGGCCGGATTTTGAAGTGGCAGTCTACTACGAGATGATCCATGATTATCAGAAAAGGAATCGGCGCTATGGATCGGCCGAATAGTACTCTGGAAAGTAGAAGAGCTGAAAGAGCCAGAGCTGAAAGCCGGCGGGCTGAAAAAAGCTCGATGAAAACCCGTATTTGGACGGGAGTTATTGGTCTGCCATTACTGATTTTCATTTTATACTCCGGTGGCTTTATTCTGGTCATCGGTGTTTCGCTATTGGCGATTGCCGGTGTTTTAGAGTATACCAGTGCTGTTAATCGGCTTATCCGTCCTAAAATAAATATTTTTTTGATGGTCTTTCTGGCTGGGGTATTGATGCTTACCATCAAATTGGATTATTATTTTCTGATGCCCGTTTTATTGCTGGAGTTTATTGCCATTTTCTGCTATGAAATTTTATCGGGAAATGTTGGTATTCAGCGAGGTAGCGCGACCTTGATGGGATTAATTTACGTGCCGGTGATGTTTGGTCATCTCTTTTTATTTGAAACGGTCAATAAAGGGGTCTACTATATGTGGATGATTTTTGTGATTGCCTTTACGACGGATACGGCCGCATATTTTGTTGGGAAATCCATTGGCAATCGAAAAATCGCACCGCTAATTAGCCCTAAAAAAACGATAGCTGGTTCAATCGGTGGCGTAGTTGTTGCGGCTTTGTGCACCATTCTTTATGGCACCATACTGAGCTCTTACTTTAACTTTGTTTTACCCTGGTATTTATACCTGATTGTTGGCATTTTTGGAAGCATTGCGGGACAATGCGGGGATTTAATGGCGTCCATGATTAAGCGGAAGGCCAAAATAAAAGATTATGGAAGTATTTTACCCGGTCATGGAGGGATATTGGATCGATTTGACAGTATCCTGTTTATTATCCCGCTAATTTATATCTTTGCCAAATTAACCATTGGCATCGCGTAGGTGAAAATTTGAATCTAGTTACCATACTCATCACACTGCTCATATTATGTGTCTTAGTCATTGTTCATGAACTGGGTCATTTTATGGTTGCAAAAAAAACAGGTATTTTTGTCGAAGAATTTGCCATTGGAATGGGGCCAAAACTGTTTGGCCATCAGGGAAAAGAAACCCTGTTTACCATTCGTGCCTTTCCCGTCGGGGGATTTTGTAAAATGCGGGGCGAAGAACCGGAATTTGACGAAGAGGGCAACCTTATTCCCAAAGATCCCGGCACTCCCATCGACCCCAGAAGTTACGAAGCAAAAAGTCGGGGGCAAAAACTGCTGGTTTTAGTGGCCGGCTCGGCAATGAATATTATTTTTGCCATCTTTTGTTTGATTGTCGTGGCCTTATTTACTGGTCATACTAATATTTTTGATGCCATTGGAACCGCCTTTTTTAACACTTGGCGATTTTCCGGTTTGATTTTTCAGTCCTTCGGGATGTTGTTTACCGGTCAAGTGGGACTTGATCAGTTGGCCGGACCCATTGGAATGGTATCGATGGTTGATACCTTTTTACAGAGTGGTCTAATTATTTTATTAGCATTTACAGCGATGTTAAGTGTTAATCTGGGAATTATTAACCTCTTTCCATTGCCAGCATTGGATGGTGGACGTATTTTTATTATTTTAGTTGAAATGATCGTTCGCCGTAAGCTGAGTCCGGAATGGGAAATGAAGATCAACTATTTTGGATTTATCGCCTTGATTGGATTGGCAATACTGATTGCTTTTAACGATGTCATGCGATTGGCCGCTTAGGAGAAGCATGTGAAAAATCGAAAAGAAACTCGGGTTGTAAATATTGGTCCCCTTGCAATTGGTGGCACGCACCCGATTGCCATTCAGTCTATGACCAACACCGATACCAGAAATGTCGCAGCAACAGTGGATCAGATTAATGGTCTGGCAGCGGCCGGCTGTGAGATTATCCGGGTAGCCGTTCCCGATGAAATCGCAGCTAACGCCATCGCCGGTATCAGACGTGAAATAACGATCCCGCTGGTGGCGGATATTCATTTTGATTACAGGTTGGCACTGATAGCCATGGAAAATGGCGTCGATAAACTGCGGATCAACCCCGGTAATATTGGCTCAGAAAAAGGAATCCGGGAAATTGTGGCGATGGCCAACGAACGGGGAATTCCGATTCGGATTGGCGTAAATGCCGGCTCCCTGGAAAAAGAAATTCTGGCAAAAAACGATGGTCAGGTAACTCCCGAAGGAATGGTGGAATCGGCAGAAACGCACATTCATCTGCTGGAGGAAGCTGGTTTTG
Source organism: Acetobacterium woodii (assembly GCA_016213825.1). GTDB lineage: Bacteria > Bacillota > Clostridia > Eubacteriales > Eubacteriaceae > Acetobacterium > Acetobacterium woodii_A. The sequence continues at coordinate 7,370 of JACQZP010000011.1, forward strand.
ATAATATGGTGGTTTCCATGAAGGCTTCAGATGTGCGTTTTACCATTGAATCCTATGAACAATTTTCCGAAAAATATGATTATCCGCTTCATTTGGGGATTACCGAGGCTGGAATACTGCGAAGTTCAGCGGTTAAATCAGCCATGGGCATAGGTTACTTGCTCCTGAATGGATTAGGGGATACCCTCCGGGTATCAATTACCGGAGACCCTTTGGAAGAAATTGATGTTGCTCGCGATATTCTGCGTGGTATCGGTTTATATGAGGGAAGACGTCCCCGAGTCGAAGTCATTTCCTGTCCCACCTGTGGTCGAACCGAAATTGATCTGATTGGTATTGCTCAGGAAATTGATGCACAACTGAGATTTGTCGAAAAAGACATTAAGGTAGCGGTAATGGGATGTATTGTTAATGGGCCCGGCGAAGGTAAGGCCGCCGATATTGGCATTGCCGGAGGGAAAAACAAGGCAGTTTTATTTAAAAAGGGTGAGATTATCAGAAGCATAGCAGAGGATGAAATCATCGCTGTGTTAATGGCAGAAATAGAAAAAATGTGAGGCGAGATCTTTGAGTATTTTAACCCGACGACAAGAACGATATCAAAAAATAATAACGGACTATCATCTGATAACGGATAGTATAAAAATCAATTCCAGTAAAGGGGAATTGATTTTTAAATTTTCCAGTCCTAAAAAACAAGCAGATACAGAATTTATCAATACCGAATTACGAGAAATTTTCGACTATGCTCAGGCGCTTCAAATTGAGGTTGCTCCCTTAAAATATGAAAATGGCGAGCATCTGCTGTCAACTGATGGCAAGGGCGTCAGCCAGCTCTTGATTGGCATTAATCAGAAAATCACCAATATCTTGCTGATCAACACCCTGATTGCTGAAGGCAATACCTTTTATGTCAGAGGACGGTCCACCGGAGAACTGGATGGCGAAGCCCTGGCTATTTTTTCCAGCCGTTTCAAACGGTTAATTGCTGAGCATTACGGTCTGGAAGCTGAATTGGTGGTGCGTTTTACCGATGAAGATTCGGTGGCGGAAAAAAGTCAGCAGGATCTGGAAAAACGACTGGCTAACATTAAACCCGTTGTTTCAACTGCCAGTTCAAGTTCCACCGGTGCTGCTAAATTACCCAAAGCCGAAAAACCCGGAGATGTGGTCTCCGGGAAGAAAATAACCAAGCCCTATGATCTGCTTAAGAATGTTGATTTCAGTATTAACGGTGAATCAGAAGGTAAAAGTCTGGTTATCAAAGGCTGGGCATTTGGCGTGAATACCCGGGCACTGAAAAACAATAAAACCCTACTCACTTTTAATATCACTGACAATACCAACAGCATTACCTGTAAGATCTTCACCGACAAGGAAGAAGTGATTGAAGGAATTAAAGAAGGGTGTTGGTATTTGGTTGAAGGCAAGATCAATTATGATGAGTATTCCCAGGAAATGATGTTTTATCCCCGAAACATCAACATTTCCAAAGAAACCATTCGAACTGATGACGCACCAGTAAAACGGGTGGAGCTTCATATGCACAGCCAGTTCAGTTCGATGGATGCGGTCAGCAAAGTTGAGAAAATAATGAAGCAGGCATCAGATTTTCAACATGATATCATCGGGATCACCGATCATGGGGTTTTGCAGGCCTATCCAGAAATGATGGAATTGGGCAGAAAGAAAAAAATTAAGGTGCTTTATGGCGTCGAAGGCTACCTGGTTGAAGACCAGCTGAATATGGTTTTTGGCAATCAGGATCAGGGCTTTTGTGGCGAATTTACTTTTTTTGATCTGGAAACCACTGGCCTGGTCCCCGGAAACCATAAAATCATTGAAATTGCCGCAGTTAAAATTAAAAACAAGCAGATTATTGACAGCTTTACGACGCTGGTGAATCCCCATTGTGAGATCCCTCCTTTTATTACCAATCTGACCAATATCACCAATCAAATGGTCGCAGACGGTGCTGAAGAGCGAGACGCCATTGAAGAATTTCTGGCGTTTTCAGGTGATAATATTTTAGTTGCTCATAACGCGTCATTTGATATGAGCTTTTTAAATAAGGCCTTGTCGGATCATCACATCCAACGGGAAAGCACAGCAGTGGATACCCTGGCTATGTCCCGATGTCTGTTAACCCAAATTTCCAAGCATACCCTTAAGAAGCTATGCTCGCATTTTAAAATCGAGATTCAAAATCATCACCGGGCGCTTGATGATGCGTCAGCTTCAGCGAAGGTATTTGTGAAGCTCCTCGATCTGGCAGAGAAAAAGGGCTGTACCTCGATTCAAACCCTTAACACGCTTTCCAGTCGGGAACGAAGCATCCGGATCAATGCCACTAACCATATTATTATCTATGCCAAAAATCAGGCGGGGATCAAAGATCTATATCGATTGGTCTCCGAGTCTCACTTGAATTACTTTTATAAAAAACCTCGGATCCCCAAGTCACTGTTGGCCGAAAACCGGGAAAATCTGCTGCTGGGTTCGGCCTGTGAAGCCGGTGAATTGTTTTCAGCCATGGTGCATAATAAATCCCAGGAGGAGATCCAGCAGATCGCCAGCTTTTACGACTATCTGGAAGTTCAGCCTTTGGGCAATAACCAATATCTGATTGATAATAACAGTGTCCCGGATCAGGAAGCCCTAAAGACGCTGAACAAACGGATTATTGATCTGGGAAAAAGTTTAAACAAACCCGTGGTAGCCACCGGCGATGTCCACTTTGTCAATAAGGAAGATTCACTTTACCGTGAAATCTTATTTACCGGCCAGGGCTATAAGGATGCCGGAAAGCAACCGCCGCTGTACTATCGCACCACTCAGGAAATGTTGGATGAGTTCGACTATCTGGATGAGGAAACGGCTCGGGAGGTTGTCATTGACAATCCTCGGAAAATCGGCGAAATGATTGAAGAGGTATTGCCGATTCCGGATGGCACCTATCCGCCGGTGATTGAAGGTTCGGATGATGAAATTCGCGAAATGGTGGAAGAACGGGCTAAAGAGCTCTTTGGCCAGCCGTTGCCGGAAATCGTCGAAAAAAGAATCAAAAAAGAATTGGATTCGATTATTGGGAATGGCTATTCAGTGCTCTATCTGATCGCTCAAAAACTGGTATATCATTCCATGGAAGATGGCTATCTGGTCGGTTCTCGGGGATCAGTAGGTTCGTCCTTTGTGGCCACCCTCTGTGGCATTACCGAGGTTAATCCGCTGGCACCCCACTATCGTTGTCCGAACTGCAAACATTCGGAATTTTTCAACAGTACCGAGGTTGGTGTCGGACCGGACTTAAAAGATGCCAACTGTCCCCATTGTAATACTAAGCTGGACAAGGATGGCTTTGATATCCCCTTTGAAACCTTCCTGGGGTTTGAAGGCGATAAAGAGCCAGATATCGACCTTAACTTCTCCGGCGAAAACCAGGCTGAAGCCCACCGTTATACCGAGGTGCTCTTTGGTAAAGGCAAAGTTTTCCGGGCCGGAACTATTTCGACCATTGCTGAAAAAACAGCCTTTGGTTTTGTCAAAAACTATTATGATGAAAAAGAAATCAAAGCCACCCGGGCCGAATTGGAGCGGGTGATTCAGTGCTGTGCCGGGGTTAAAAAAACTACCGGCCAGCATCCCGGCGGGATTATGGTCGTGCCAACTTATAAGGATATTTATGATTTCTGCCCGGTTCAGCGCCCGGCAGACGATACCGAAAGCGACACCGTTACCACTCATTTTGCTTATGAATCCATCAGTGGCCGATTGCTGAAACTTGATATTCTGGGACATGATGATCCCACCATGTTAAAAATGCTCAAGGATTTTACCGATATCGATCCCGTCGGAATTCCTTTGGACGATGAAAAAACCATGAGTCTGTTTACCTCTACCAAAGCCCTTGATTTTAAAGACAGTGATTTTGAATCACCATTAGGAGTTTGCGGGATTCCCGAGTTTGGTACCAGCTTTGTTCGGGAAATGCTGCTGGATACCAAACCGACCGCATTTTCTGATCTGATCCGGATTTCCGGACTTTCTCATGGAACCGATGTATGGCTCAACAACGCCCAGGATCTGATCCGGGATAAGAAGGCCACCATCAAAGAAGCGATCTGTACCCGGGATGATATTATGATTTATTTGATTTACGCCGGGCTGGAAGCCAAAACTGCTTTTACCATTATGGAAGCGGTTCGAAAAGGCAAAGGCCTCAAACCCGAATGGGAAGAGGACATGCGTAAGAATAAGGTGCCGGAATGGTACATCGACTCCTGTAAAAAGATTAAATACATGTTTCCTAAGGCCCATGCGGCGGCTTATGTTACCATGGCATTTCGAATTGCCTGGTATAAGGTCTATTACCCGCTGGCTTATTATGCCACCTATTTTTCAGTTCGAGCCAGTGAGTTTGATGCGCAACTCATCAGCCAGGGCAAGGGTGCGGTGGTGCAACGGATGAATCAGATCAAAGATCTGGGCACTAAAGCTTCCAACAAAGAGAAATCCTTACTGACGGTACTGGAAATCGCCCATGAAATGATGTGCCGTGGCTACACCTTTAAAAATGTGGATGTGTATGAATCTAATTTCAGCCAATTCCGGATTATTGGCGATGCCTTGCTACCACCTTTAAATGCCTTGGAAGGAATTGGAGATAAGGCCGCCCAGCGAATTTTTGAAGAGGCCCAGATTCGCCCTTATATGTCTCGAGAGGATTTACAGGCGCGGACAAAGATCAGTAAATCGGTGATCGAAACGTTGGAGAAACAAGGCTGTTTAAACCAGTTACCGGCATCGAATCAGATTGCGTTTTTTTAATATTTAAGAAAATGTCAACATTGTTAATTGACTGGGCATAAATAATCAAATAATATCTGTTAAAGAATTATTTTGTGGTAGAATATACGCAATAAATGATAAATGAGAGTGAGGCGAAAATGCTTGGGAAACTATAAAGCTGGACTGGAAACAAAGCATAAAATATATGTAACGGCTAAACAATTATTTTATGAATATGGATTTATTAAAACAACCTTGGCTGAAATTGCTAAAGAATCAGATACCAATAAAGCCATGGTGGCCTATTATTTTAAAAACAAAAACAATTTGGCACTGGAAATATATAATGAATATATGGTTGCCAATAAAGTCAGAACCCAAAATTCCATCAATGAAAAATTTCCTGGTTGCAATGTTGTTTTAAAAACAGCAATAGAATACCGAGTTCAAAATCGCAATTGCCGATTGAATCGACATCTGAATCAGTTTTATCACGAACTGTGTGATACAAATATATTGATGAAAAACGAAAGTGCTTCGGTCGGTTTTGTTGAAAATATCAATCGTTCTTATAAACTTGGACTTGATCGACTAGAGATAAAGGCACTGGCGCTTGCAAATATTGCTGTTGTTCATGGACTCCACGTTTCACGAGATGATGGTTATTTAGATTGCAGTAGCGAATATCTGGCTGAGTTGGAAATTCGTTTGCTTTTCCAAAGTTTGCGTTTTGAAAATGATTTTATTGATCAATGTATTGAAGAGTCTCGGGAAATGATTGATGAAATAGAAGTTAAAGTTGAGAAGAACTTTATCGTGAGATAATAGATGCGATCGATTCAAAAACCATATAATAAATAATTTTATAAGGCCAATACTATTGCTGAATGACAGTTATAAATAGTATTGGCCTTATATTATTTAGTTGATCTTTGTCTAGTCTAGCACATCATCATCAGCATATTGAAGAGCATGTCCTCATATTGCTGCATTTTTTGACCAATTATATCATTAAGATCAGGTCTTGGAGGTGGGTTAAGTTTTTCATACTCCTCATAAGGCGTATAATATTTACTTTTAAACGCAGGAATATTTTTAAGGACAGGTTCAATGGTAGCCTCTTTGGGTTGCGTCCAAACTTTGTCACCAGCATTATGATAGCTTCCATTATCCCGAACATACTCCAGAACTGCCAAATAGTTTTCGGGATTGATGGTATTAAGCGAATAAGGACTCTTATCAAAGGTAAACCAATAATTGCCACCAGGTGCCAGAATATCGATTAGCTCTTTAGCTTTGTCAATACATTCCTCTTTTGTAGCGGTTTTCAAGTAGGTGATCGGATAGAAACCGGAGATGATATGTTTTTTACCAAGCTTCTCTTTTACCACTTTTGGATCGCCGTACTCAAAATAAAAACGAGTACCCTGAGGCATTTCGTAGAGATAATCCAGATAGCGCATCCAGTTATCTTCACAGAAAATGAGACAAGGCTGGCCTTTTTCAGCTAAACCGTGAACAAGCTTATAGAAGGTCGGCCAGTAGTATTTTTCGAAATCTTTGGTTCTTAAATAGGTTGCCATATGTAGCGCAATAAAATTGGATCCCAATGGGGATATTTTCGTCGGAGTTCCTTTTTTTATGGATAAGGGAAGAATCGCTTCACAGGCTTCAAGAATTTTTTCAGGGCAACGCTTGATATCCATGGTGATGCCCTTGAATCCTCTTGGAAAATCGGCTAAAAAATCAAAAGGAGTTGTTACACCGGTGCTTGAACCTGGAGGTGGAACAAAAAATCCATATTCATTGATTAACTCCTGATCAATTTCAGCATAAAACTCAATATACTCATAATAAGCCTTCATTGCTTTCGCCAGAATCATAGATCGATGAACCGGGTCGGTGTCTAAAGCTGGATAGAGTCGGGGGAAAATCTTTTCCATTAGACAATCATAGGGATTTTTTATCAATTCATCATAATCTTCCGGCAACATGCCGGATATTTCCGGATGTTGAATAATCCCATTGGAACCCATCATAAAACCGATCGATTTTAGGATGTGGAAGTGAGCCGGATAACGAGAAAAATTTGCTGGATAAGCATCGCTACAAGTAATCTCAAGCGCTTTTTTGTAAATCTCTTTTACGCCTTCCCGGCTCCACTGTGTTCTTCCCAAATCTTTGCCAGAATATTCAATCATACATTCCAACGGAAGCGCCGTATTAATGGGGATTCGTTTAGGAATCGTACCAGTGTATAAATCCGTGAACAACTGAGTTCTTTCATCTTGTAATTTTTTCACACAATCATTCATTTTCGCTCCTTTATTCTCAAATATTACATCGATAATTCTAAAAAAACATAAATACTAAACACGGTTAAATTAATTAAATTATAGTTTGCCGGAAGACAAATGTCAACGTTTAAATTAATTATATAAATGAATTTACGAATTAATACAAAGTTTAGTAATCAAAATAGCTGTTTTGCAGAAGATGATGGATAAAATATCTGATAATTACAAATAAAAAGTAGTGACAATTATAAATAATAATGATAATATTAATAAAACTAAACACGGTTATATTTCAATACGGTTATATCAAATATTCAAAAATCAATCCAATAATTTTAAGGAGAAAAAAATGAGCGAACAAAAGAATAGTAATGTGTGGGTTCAAATAGCATCCTTATCAGTTGCTTTACTGCTGTACACAACCAGTATGACAACCCCGGCCTTGGCAGAGATTGCCAAGGCATTTCCGGAAGCCGCCCCGGAGACGATTAAACTGATATCCACAATTCCTTCACTGATGATGGTGTTTTTTGCATTGATATCGGGTAAATTGACTCAGTATATAAGCATCAAGAAAATCATAACAATTGCGATGGTTCTCATTTTCATTGGTGGTATTCCTTCGGCGTTTGTCGGAAATCTTCAATTCATGATCATCATGCGGTTTGTTTTTGGCGCAGGTTATGGCCTCGTCTTCCCAATGGCATCTGCTGTTATTACCGATCTATTTACTGGTCAACAGGCGAATAAGTTGATGGGTTTTAAAAGTGCAGTCGGTGCAGCCGCAGGGATGGTATTCCAAATGATGGGTGGTATACTGGCAGCATATAATTGGCGTTTTTCATTCCTTGGATTCATTTTGGTGATTCCAATTGCCCTGATTATCTGGTTTAAGCTTCCAGATACTGGTGTTAAAAAGCCAGAAAAAGTTGATGCTTCTGGAGTAAAAGAAAAGAAACTGACAACGATGACATATGTTTTAGCATTGGTATGTGCTTTGTTAAACATAGTCCAATTTTGTTTTATGACAAATCTGGCAATGGTAATGAAAGCGGATAGTATTGGGAATGCAGCCCAATCCGCAACAGTACTAAGTGTTTTTACCGCCGCTGCGTTTGTTGTGGGTTTACTCTACGGAAATATTTCAAAAATATTAAAACAATTCAGTGCATCTATTGGCGCTTTGTTTGTTGGTTTATCCTTTGTCGTATTGATTTTGGCAAATAGCATGGCAACCCTCATAATCGGAGCCATTATATTTGGTATTGGTTTTGGAATGTTCAATCCAGCAATTGTAATAGCAGTGGCCAAAAGTGCAACAAAGCCGAAATATGCTGCGGTTGCAATTTCAATCTATGTCAGTGGGACTGGGATTGGACAATTTCTATCACCCTATGTATTAAAGCTTTTAAGAGAAACATTTAACTTAACTGCTTCACGAGCAGATTGGCAGATTGCAGCTGTCACATTAATCTTCGGCAGTGTTATCTCGGTAGTATTGGTAGCTTTAAGTTTGAAAAACGCCAAAGAAATCACTCAAGAAGCTTAATTTGAGATAGCTTACATGATAAATAAAAAAATCTGATCGTTTTGTGAATAACAGTGTTTTATTTTATTGAATCAATACTATTTTTACCTCGGAAATCAATTCCGGGGTATTTTTTTTGACTCTATTTATAAAAATTCAACGCAGTATTTTCTGAGAATAGAAAATATTATGAATTAATAACAAGATATTACCATTGTTAACAAGAAATTTGATTTTATTCATGGCAACACTTGCTATATACTGTACGAAAGTAGTCGATTACAATAATAAAAGGGGGAGCATAAAATGAAAATGGATACGTCAAAAATGTTGGAGTTTAAACCAACAAGTTCGGAACAACTTTATCTGATGTATACACAGATAAAGCAAATTCGAATTGGTATTACGAGTCTCCAGGAGGATTTAGACAAAATATTTTTAAGAGATCGTGTTGTTGAAGTGATTGAAACCGAATATGATTTAGGAAAAGTAAATCAGGTACTTGAAATTTTTGGTGGATATGTCAATCGGAGTTTTGGCATTCGATCAGAAAAAGACGGAAAGGTTGAGGAGTATTTTGTCAGAAAATATAAAAGTGGCGTGCAGGAAAAAGAAATTGAATTTGAGCATTTACTGATCACCTTTGCTAAAGAACATGGTTTAGATATCGCCGCGGGAATTATTCCAGCTGCTGATGGCAGAGGATATATCAGGATCGAAAACCCCATCCTCAACGATGAAGATGAAAATGTTGAATATTATGCCGTTTATGAATATTTAAGTGGAGAAGATAAATACACCTGGCTAACACCTTATTGCACCGATAAAGAGTTTGCCAGTATGGCCGAAGTCATGGCTACCTTCCACAATGCCGCCAGAGATTTTGATCCGATGGGACTCGAACGAGTTGAACTTAAAATATTAGATTTTGTGGAAACGTTGCCAAAAATATTCACTGATTATGCTGGGGCAGACTACGATAATATTTATCATGAATTTTTCAATAAAAAATTGGCTGCAATTATCGATGTTATCAAGAAAAATAAAATTCCCAAAGCGGTTGCAGAAAAAATGCCATACAACCCAACCCATAATGATTATCATCCCGGTAATGTTAAATTCCAGGACGAACAAGTGGTGGGAATTTTCGATTTTGACTGGTCCAAAATAGAACTGAGGCTCTTTGACGTTTGTTTGGGAATGATCTACTCCTGTTGCTTCTGGGAAGACAAGGAAGAAGATAAGATGCGATTGGATAAATGTGAGATCTTCTTAAATGCCTATGAACAGAAAATGCATACACTCAAAGGCTTAACCGGTTTTACAGCTGAAGAAAAAGCTTCTATGAAAAATATGCTGGCTTTTGCCAATGTATATCTGATTAACTGGTGTGTCGACGCCTACTATAACGATATGGATGAACTCAATGATTATGAATACCTTGCTTATTTGAAACATCAGATTAAGTTAATGGATTGGATCGAAGCGAATGAAGATGCGATTCAGGAAATGGTCAATAAACTATAGATTATCGAATTCATACAAATAAGTTAAAAAATTTGAAAGGTGGATTTTTATGAACACTACGGAACGACTGGAAAAACAAGAATTACGCCATGCGAAATCGGGTTTAGGCTTTGGGGTCGTATCGGGGATGACTTGGGGATTGAGTGGAGTAATCATGAGTATTGCTTTCGGAATGGCCCCATTTACCGAAGGGGCTAGTCTTCTAGTTGCACCGCTTGTCGGCGCGGCATTGCATGATGGCTTTGCAGGATTTTGGGTTTTCCTTTTTAATTTATTCAATGGTAAATGGCGGGAATATGGCCGTAGTCTCCGTACCAAACCGGGTATGATGGTGTGTTTAGCGGCAATGTTCGGTGGACCGATCGGAATGTCTGGTTATATGTTGGGAATCACCCTGGCTGGGCCATCCTATGCACTCGCCATAACGGCAATATATCCAGCAATTGGGGCGATATTATCAGTTATTTTTCTAAAAGAAAAGATTGGTGTTAGAACCTGGATTGGTATTTTACTTTCAATTATGGGTGTTGCAATTGTCAGCTGGGTTCCACCTGCTGCTGAATCTTTCCCATATTTCTACGCTGGTATTGCGCTGGCTTTCTTAGCAGCGATTGGCTGGGGAACAGAAGGCGTTATCTCAGGATTTGGGATGGACATGGTTGATCCAGAAGTTGCGGTGGGAATTCGTGAAGCGACTTCATTCGTTGTTTATTTAGTGGCAGTTATTCCATTATTGCTTGGCGTAGTTGGATATCAAATGTTCTTTGGCGCCTTTACAACAGCAAGTATTGGGGTTATCGCCATGGCCGCACTTTTAGGCGGTGGGTCTTATATCTGTTGGTATACAGCGATCAATAAAACAGGTGCTTCCCGAGCGATGGCACTAAATATTACCTATGCTTTATGGTCAGTATTCTTTAGCTGGTTATTACTTGGAACCCAAATCACTCCGACTCTTATCATTGGCGGTCTCACTATTGTTGCTGGAGCTGTTTTGGTTGGAGCGAATCCGAAAGAATTGATCAACTTAAGAAAAGTCTAATAAAAAATACGATATAACAATATAACTATGGAGGTATAAAAGATGGCAGTTTTGCTACCCCTACGCTTTAGAATTTTACATCTGATGTCGACAAAAGAAACAGGCGTAACATCGGCAGAGATCATGCAGGAACTTGGCAGTGATTACGGAAAAGAGAAGCAATTTAAGAAAAAAGCGATGGAAGGTCATTTGATTTCTATGCGAGCTTTAGGACTAATTGAAGTTGAAACAGTAAATATCGATGAGAAAGACGAACTCATTACCAGTTATAAGATTTCTGAGTTTGGAACCGGCCGATTAAAATACTTACCGCAGGCATATAAATAAATAATTAATAGAGGTATTGCGAAATGCCAAAATAGTATGGCCTGAGAGCCAAGATAATGGCACTTTCGCAATTACCTAAATAATAAAACCACATTGGAGGAATTATCAATGAAATTTATGGACTATTTTACAGAAGCAGAAGTGACACGGATTCACGAAGCATCATTGGACATTTTACAAAACACTGGCTTAAGTGTTAGAAATGAAAAAGCCCGAGAAATTTTTAAAAAAGCTGGTTGTTCGGTTGATGAGACAACCCATCTTGTCAAAATTCCCGGGAAACTGGTCGAAGAATGTCGGAAATCCTATGTACCTGAATACACATTCACAGCTCAGGATCCCAAGTTTGATATCGTCTTACCAGATAACCGACCGGTTGTGATTACGGGAAGCTCAGCTCCCAATATCATTGACCCCAAAACCGGCGAAGATCGCCGGGCAACCTCATCAGACATCGCCAATATTGCTAATCTCATCAACGAGTTGGATGGCTTTGATGTGTTCTCCATTTCTACCCTGGCGCAAGATGCGCCAAAAGGTCAAATCAGTGTTTCACGCTTCTATCCAGCGCTTAAAAATTGCAAAAAACCGGTTCGTAGCAATACGCCAACCATTAAAGATCTTGAAGATGTTCTGGAACTGGGAGCGTTGATTGCTGGCGGTAAAGAAGCATATAAAGAAAGACCATTTATTAACCACCACTATTGTCCCGTCGTTTCACCGTTGACAATGGACGTGGATTCGACTGATGCTGTCATTTATCTGACCGAAAAAGGATTGCCAGTTTATGGCACCATCGTTCCCAATGCCGGCATGACATCACCAATGACCATGACCGGTACCCTTGTTCTAGGCAATGCTGAATTTTTAGCACTGTCAACATTAATTCAGTTGATCCGACCAGGCGCACCGATGATCTATGCAGTGCTGTCAACCGTAGCAGATTTACGAACTGGAAACTACGCTCCCGGTGCCGTTGAAACCGGAATGCTGCAAATGGCTCATTCGCAAATGGCCAGATTCTATGGTGTGCCTTCAGGTGGATATATTGGCTTAACTAATTCACAGATCAATGATGCCCAATGCGGATATGAAACAGGTATTAATACTACCGGTGCACTTTTAGCCGGATCTGATATGTTTAATATGGGTGGCTTATTAGGAAGCCTGATGGCCTTTGACTATTCCAAAGCGGTTATTGACAATGAAATCGCCTTAATGCTCAAACGGATGAAACGGGGGATGGAATTCAGCGAAGAAAACCTCTGTCTGGATCTTATCCATGAAGTTGGACCGGGGGGAACCTATCTGGATCTCAAACATACCCAGAAAAACATGCGCAAAATGGCCTTCTATCCGAAAGTCGCCACCCGAGATATGCGTAAAAAATGGGAAGCAACCCGATCTACAGCAGAAGAACGAGCATTCGAACAAGTTAATAAAATCTTTGAAAACTCCGTTCAAAAAACATTCCCAGCAGAAATTGATGAAAAAATTAGAAGTAACTTCCCTGGCCTGGTAAAGGGCGACATGGTTTGGTAGAACAAATAAATTTTATGATTAAAAGATAAAAGATTACAAGATAACTGATTATAAGATAAATTAAGGAGAATTAAAAAATGAGTACACAAGCAATTTATGATGCAATTATGGAATTTGAAGATGATGATGTTGTTGAAGCGGTAAAAGAAGCCATCGAAGCTGGTGTGGATCCGCAGGTCATTCTGAATGAAGGACTTATCGGCGCCATGGATGAAGTCGGCCGACTTTTTTCCATCGGTGATTTATATGTACCGGAAATGCTGATGGCAGCCAACGCTATGAAAGCCGGAATGAAAGTTATTAAACCCTATCTTAAAGGTGATGATGGCGGAAAAGGACTGGTAGTTATCGGCACTGTCGAAGGCGATCTTCACGATATTGGCAAAAATCTCGTTTCGATGATGATGGAAAGTGCTGGCTTTGAGGTTATTGACCTTGGCATCGACGTGCCGGCAAATAAATTTATTGAAACTGCCAAAGCCAACAATGCCGGAATTATTTGTTTATCAGCTTTGTTAACAACCACGATGACAACCATGGCAGAAACCGTTGATGCCATCAAAAAGTCCGGTTTAAACGTAAAAACCATGGTCGGCGGCGCACCAGTAACAGAAGAATTTGCTAAAGAAATTGGAGCCGATGGTTTTGCAGAAGACGCAGGTGAAGCTGTTGTATTTGCAAGAAATCTGATGGCTTCATAATAGGGGAACAATATGATCATTGTAGGAGAATTAATTAACGCCAGCCGAAAATCGGTTGGCGAGGCCATTAAGCAAGGTGATAGTGATTTTATTAAAAAGCTGGCCATCGACCAAACCGAAGCCGGAGCTACCTATATTGATGTAAATGCAGGTATTTTTGTGGGCAAAGAAGGGGAATACATGGAGTGGCTGATCAAAAACATCAAAGAAGTCACAAAGCTTCCCATTTCCATTGACAGTCCCGATCCCACCGTGATTGAACGGGGAATTGCACTCAATGGGGATGATGCCATGATTAATTCCATTTCGCTGGAGCAGAAACGATTGGACACCATCTTGCCACTGATTGCCGGCACTGATCTAAAAATTGTCGCATTGTGCATGGATGATGAAAAAATGCCTGAAACTAAAGAAGATCGCTTAAAAATAGCCGATATTCTTATCAATAAGCTGGTTCAAAAAGGTGTTAAAATCGAAAATATTTATGTCGATCCATTAGTTCAGCCCATCTCAACCGATATCACCTATGGAAAAGGTTTCATTGATACGGTGGAAGCCATTATGGAAAACTATCAAGGCATTCATACGATTTGCGGTTTGTCTAATATTTCCTTTGGATTACCAGAACGAAAATTTTTAAATCGAAATTTTGCCGTAATGGCCATTTCAAAAGGTCTGGATTCACTTTTAATTGATCCATTAGATAAAAAAATGATGTCTAATATTTGTGCTGCAGAGACCTTAATTGGCCGGGATAATTTTAATGTTCAATATTTAAAAGCGTTCCGAAAGAAAAAACTGGAAGTTTAAAACCCAAATAAAACAGGCCTCTTTGTTTACTTAATACGATTAAACAAAGAGGCTTTTTATTAAAAAGTAAAGTGACTGTTTTTTTAAATAAAGGTGGTTGACAGAAACTGATAAATCTGCGATAATGAATCCATAATTTAATATGACAAATGCAACGGAGTATTTGTGTAAAAGCGACGAAGCTTCCATGTGATTATCCTTTAATGAGGGTAATGACATGGAAGTTTTTTGTTTTTTTAAATGTAAAGGATTGCAAAAGGTGAAGTATGGACATTGAAATCATTAAATCTCCTTCTGAAGGTGTTGTGAAAATGCTGAAGAGCCGGACGGTCGCAAAAGATTTTCTGGGGAACGAGGCATTTGATACAGTCGGCCTGGTCCAGGGAAAATTGATTGAAATGATTGTGGCGACTGATCTTGCTGAAAAATCAGCTGATGTGGAGGTTGTTGAGATTAAAGGGGTATGTCCGCAGCATTTCACTATGATCGCTGTGCTGGGTGATGTTGCCTCAGTCGGTGAAGCTTTGAAAATCATATCAAATCAGTTCAACGAAAGAGGTGAGCATTAAATGCAGATAGGACGCGTTGTCGACAGCATCTGGTGTACCAGAAAAGAAGATGAGTTAAGAGGCTTGAAATTCCTGAAGGTGAAAATTTTAAATCGTGAAAGAGAAACAGATAATTCCGAAATAGTTGTTGCTACCGATTTAATCGGAGCCGGAATTGGTGAATTGGTCTTGATCACTAATGGCAGCTCGGCCAGGAGAACCGAAGGTTTAGAAAATGCACCGGTGGATTGCATTATTATCGGTATTATCGATGCCAAAAATGAAGCTGAGGAGGGTCTGAATGAATTCTGAATTTATCAATCGTATCATCGAAGCCGGTGTCGTCGGAGCCGGCGGAGCCGGTTTTCCGACCCATGTAAAATTAGGCGCCCAGGCTGAATATGTTATCGTCAATGCAGCTGAGTGCGAACCTTTAATCCGGGTGGACCAAGAATTATTAGTGCACTTCACAAACGATTTTCTGGAAGGGTTAACCAGGATAATACAGGAAACAGGCGCAGTCAAAGGGTTTATAGCCATTAAGGAAAAACATCAGGATGTCATTAAGCGATTAAATGAAGTGATTGGGAACGATCAAAGTATCGAAGTTTTCCCACTTAAGGATTTTTACCCAGCGGGAGATGAACAGATAACCGTCTATGAGGTCTTAAAGAGAGCCGTTCCCAGAGGTGGGATCCCGTTAAATGTCGGGTGTATCGTCTGTAATGTGGAAACTGTCTTAAATGTAAATCGTGCCAGTCAAGGGAAACCGGTAACCACTACCTTTGTAACAATTACCGGGGAAGTCAATGCGCCGGCGACATATTGCTTGCCGATTGGGATGAGTTACCGAAAAGCGCTGGAACTATGCGGCGTGGATACTTTGGATGGGAAAGTTGGCATTGATGGCGGACCGATGATGGGGAAGCTGATAATCGATTTTGATGCACCCATTACTAAAACAACGAAGGCGATTATTTTATTAGATATCGATTCTTTGCTGATCCGAGAAAAAACAAAAACGATGGAACAGGTTTTAAAACAGTCACGGATCGCCTGCATCCAATGTCAGAAATGCACGGATTTATGTCCCCGCGATTTACTTGGTCACCATGTCAAACCTCATATCGTGATGCGGATTGCCAACTATGGATTGTCAGATTTTTCCGGAATGAAAACAGCCCTTGGCTGTTCGGAATGTGGAGCCTGCGAATTATACGCCTGTCCCAATGGTTTATCGCCACGAAGAGTCAATATCATGATCAAACAGGAAATGGCAAAAGCAGGTGTCAAGATTGACAAAAATGCTGAAATTAGACCGCCATCTGAGATGATCGATTATCGTAAGATTCCGGTAAAACGACTGATTGAACGAATTGGATTAAAAAAATATGATGTCAAAGCACCGCTCGAGAAATTTGAGCAGCATTTAGAGAAAGTTGTGATTCCGCTTAAACAACATCTTGGTGCACCGGCAATAGCTATTGTCGAAAACGGAATGACGGTCAGTGCCGGGACACTGATTGGAAAAATAGAGAATGGAAGTTTGGGAGCAAATGTTCATGCCAGTATTACTGGCGTAATTAAAGCGGTCACCAAAGAATCCATCACAATTGAAGCTCAGTAAAGGAGGGAAACATGATAAATGCAATTGGTTTTGTAGAACTGAATAGCATCGCAAAAGGTATGGAGGTTGCCGATCAAATGTTAAAAACGGCCAATGTTCAATTAATGTTATCAACCGCAACGTGTCCGGGAAAATATATTACTCTGATTTATGGCGATGTGGGGTCGGTGGAAAATTCAATCAAAGCAGGAAAAGCGATGGGTAAGGAGTTTGTTATTGATGATTTAATGATCGCCAATGTTGATGAACAGATTTTTTTAGCCATGACCGGTTCAACATCGATTGAGAAGATTGGGGCAATCGGTGTGATTGAAAGCCTGGCAATGGCTTCATTGATTGTCGCAGCCGATAATTGTACAAAAGCATCAGGCGTTCAGCTGATCGAATTGAGATTGGGTTCTGGAATCGGCGGCAAATCCTATGTCGTCATGACCGGCGATGTTTCAGAAGTCAACGCATCAATGGAAGCCGGGATCGAAAGCATCAAAGAAAGTGGCAATCTGGTGTATTACGCCGTTATTCCGGCGCCGCACAAGAACTTTAAAAGCATTTTATTGTAAGACGTTATTATAAAATCGTAAAAACTAAAATAATAAGGGGGAATATCAATGGATAAAGCGAATGAAGAGAAGACTGGAGTCATGGATATGGATATTTCGGAAGAATTAATCACCCGGATTGTGAACGAAGTGTTGGGATCGCTGACAACTGATAAAAAAATTCAAAAGGCTGCTGAGCCTGATCGAGTCAGACTGATCAGGGGCAACAGTGTTGTTTATGAAACCTTTGATACGGGCAATCCTAATGATAAGGTCACCTTTAAAGAAATATTGACAATTGAAGAAAGTCCCAATATGGCAACTGGTTTTTTGAAAATCGAAAAGTCATCTTTTGATTGGTATCTGGGTTATGATGAATTGGACTATATAATAGAAGGAACTTTAGAGGTGACATACAACGGAAAAAAATACAGTGGTCATGCTGGCGATGTGATGTTTATCCCAAAAGAAACACCGGTTACATTTAGTTCGCCAGATCATTGTACATTTTTCTTTGCGGCTTACCCTGCCAATTGGCAGGATTTATGTGAAGAAAAGAAATAAAACGACAGCAAGTAAACATTCACAGAAGAAAATTGGCAAGAAAAAAATTTTAGGAGGAAAAAAATGAGCGCTACAGAAGCATTGGGAATGATTGAGACTAAAGGGTTGGTCGGTGCCATTGAAGCAGCGGATGCGATGGTTAAAGCAGCAAATGTAAAGCTAGTTGGAAAAGAGCAAATTGGCAGTGGTTTAGTAACTGTCATGGTTAGAGGTGATGTGGGCGCAGTAAAAGCAGCAACCGATGCCGGCGCAGCGGCAGCCTCACGCGTTGGCATGCTGATATCGGTGCACGTTATTGCCCGACCACATGAAGATGTCAACATGATTTTACCGGCAGAAATGGATTAATTCAAAACACTAATTCACAACATCGCGTAAGGATTAATTATTTTTCTGATTTTGTTAGCTGTTTTGCACAAATGCATGTTAAAAAGTGTACAAGCATAACCGGAATAATAATTAACCTTGATGCTGATGTTAAGCTTATTTAATACCAAAGCCGATAACTTCGTAAAAAGAAAGAATTAAAGGTTAAAGTGTTGACAAACAAATGATTATTTAATATGATTGTTTCGTAAGTTGACGCTCTAACTGACAAGGAGAATTCAACAATGAATGAAGATGTCAAAAGAGTAATCCAGGAATATGTTCCTGGCAAGCAAGTTACCTTAGCGCACATTATTGTGAATCCTGATAATAGTATTTATAAAAAATTAGGATTAGAGGATAATCGTAATTCGATTGGAATCTTAACAATCACACCCAGTGAAGCGGCGATTATTGCAGCGGATGTGGCGGTGAAATCCGGAGACGTTGAAATCGGTTACGTCGATCGTTTTAATGGTTCGCTGGTAATTGAAGGTGATGTCGCATCAGTGGAAGCATCAATCAGTGAAGTTTTGCAGACCTTATCAATGTTACAGGGAATGTCAATACCAACAGTTACCCGGTCGTAGGTTGAGCAATGAAAAAAGTGATGTTTATTGGGGCCTCAGGCAGTGGTAAGACAACCCTTTACCAAAGATTGGAATACTGTAATATTGATTATGATAAAACTCAGGTTGTCGAATTTCATCAGAATGTCATTGATACCCCAGGTGAATATCTGGAGAATCGCGGCTATTATTCCGCTCTGCATGTCACCTCCATTGAAGCTGACGTTGTTGCTCTGGTTATGGATTGTAAAAGCAGACGCAATGTATTTCCACCAGGGTTTGCCAGAATGTTTACCAAACAGATCATTGGTATTGTGACAAAAACGGACTTAATCGACGACGGCGAAACGGATGATTATGCAGAAGATGCATTGAAGCAATCTGGGGTAAACGAAATATTTAGAATTTCATCACTAAAAAATCAAAATATCGAGGAGTTGCGAAAATTTCTTGAGTGGAGTTGAGGTTAGGTATGAGAATTATCATTGTAGAAGATGAACCAGTAACACGCATGGATATAAAGTGTATCTTGGAAGATGCTGGATTTGAAGTTCTTGGTGAAGGTAAGGATGGTTTTGATGCCATCAATTTATGCAAAACATATCAACCGGATATGGTCCTGATGGATATCAATATGCCTAATTTGGATGGAATCAGCGCCGCCCGGATCATTCGCAGGGATGAACTGAGCAAATGTGTGGTTTTGTTGACGGCTTATTCGGATGATGTATTTATTGAAGGCGCTAAAAATGTTGGCGTGTTTGGTTACATCGTCAAACCCATCGATGAGAAAGGCCTGATACCGGCACTGAAAATTGCCTACGCGAAAGCTCTGGAGACAAAGGATACTGAATTCAAACTCGATGAAGTGACCAAACGATTGGAAGAACGTAAAATAATTGAAAAAGCCAAAGGCTTTTTAATGCAAAGTGAGGGTCTGGACGAAAACACAGCTTATCAAAAAATGAGATCTCTCAGTATGGAAAAAAGCTGTTCATTGCGGGTTATTAGCGAAATGTTGCTGTTAAAAGCAAATAAAGGCGAATAAAATGATTTACACCTGTGACCAGAATTTTATAATTGAAAAATGTAAAGAGTACACCCTGTTAAATAATGATGAAATCGAAACAATTATCGATGTGGCCAAGATTCTTCCTTATTTTAATGAGGGATTTGATGGTGAGACCTTTATTGATATCAAGGTACATGATGCTGATCTAGCCGTTGTGGTGGCAGAATCCTATAAAAAAAGACAATCGATTTATGTGGATTCCTATCTGGGGGATATTATCTACCGGGAGAACGAACCAGCGGTGTTTCGATCCTTTGATCTAGGTGTGACTTCCAAAGAAATAATCGGTGTCAGTTTTGACCGAAATGAGAATAAAATTTGGACCAAGCAAACCGTTGTACCGATCAAGCATATGGACAATGTTGTGGCAACCTTAATACTCGAAAAAGTGTTGGATTTGAATTCAGATGAAAAACCGGTTGTTAAGTTGGAGCCAATGCCAGACAATGATAAAATTGATGCGGTTTGGGGATCAATTTTTGGAATCAACAGCGACAATGAAGAACTGCAATTACGAGAAGGTATTTTAATATTCGATGTAACCGGTCATTTGCGATATTATAATCAACGGGCCGTTAAATTGTATCAGGAGCTGGGCTATAAATCCATTCAAAATCAGCATTTTGACAATCTAAACTATTCACCAAAGAATTTTGATGAGATCATCTCACAAATCCAGGGAACCTTCGATAATGATGATCACAGCCACGTTATTATTGAAAAATGTTACGATGGTAAGGTGACGATTGGTTCGAAATTTTACCGGATTCATATCATCCTGCGCATCAAAAAAAATGTTGACGTGATTGTATTTATTGATGATATCACTGAAATGAGAAAATATGAAAATGAGGTAAATAACTACTTGGTCAGCTCTCATGAAATACACCATCGGATCAAAAATAATCTTCAAACGGTGGCTTCTTTACTAAGGCTTCAAAGTCGGAGCTCTAAAGACCCCGCAGTTAAAAACATCTTAAGTGACAGCATTAATCGGATCATGAGTATCGCGGTAACCCACGAACTTCTGGAAAAAAAATCAAACGATCTGGTTTCAGTCAAGGAAGTGCTTGACAAAATAAAATACAATATGATGTCTTTTGGCGTAACGGATAATGAAAAAATTGAGATAACGGTTAAAGGAACTGACTTTTTCATCGACAGTGAAAAATCAACAGTTGTGGCATTGGTTGTCAACGAATTGATTCAAAATTCGCTTAAATATGCATTCCCAAATGGCGAAGCAGGGCGGATTGAAGTGACCACTGCCAGCGATGGAAAAATAAAAATGATTGAAGTCAAGGATAATGGAGTGGGCTATAACCCGGGTCAGATAAAAACAAACAGTTTAGGATTATCCATTGTAAAATCATATGTCTATGAAAAGCTGGTCGGTAAATTAATCATTGAAACTGGAAATGAAGGGACCACGACTTCATTCGCATTTAAACTATGAATTGCAACGAGGCAATTTGATAAGCGACGTAGCTTAAGGTTTAAATATCTATTTTGAGATATTTAAACTTTAAGCTATTTTTTTAAATGCAGGGTTTAAATTTGCAAGAAAAAATAAAAAACTGAGAACCAAGAATTTAAAAAGTTAATAGCTCATTGCAACGAGGTAATGAAAAAAGCGACGCAGCTTGAAAGTTAGATATCAAACAGTTGATATTTATATTTTAAGTAGCGTCTTTTTTTAATCACAATTGATTAAATCTACCATTGTGATGATAAGCAAATAACGGCAATCAGAATAGACAATTAAGTTATGGAATTACAAATTTAGATTGAAACCAGAGGTAGAAAATTATGGAAAATTTCAAACGACAGGAGATTCTAAGTGTCGGAATCGATATTGGGACATCCACGACTCAGCTGGTATTTACAAAGATTCTGCTTGAAAATATGGCATCGAGTTTTAACATTGCTCGCATTGAAATTATCGGGAAACGAATCATTTACCGCAGTGAAATTTATTTTACACCCTTAACATCTGATGATCGCATTGACATGAATGAAGTCATGAAAATAATCGATAAGGAGTTTGCCAAAGCCGAGATCGAAAAAAAAGACATCAATATCGGTGCCGTGATTATCACCGGTGAAACTGCTCGTCGAGCAAATGCCAGTGAGGTATTGCATAAACTCAGCGGTTATGCCGGAGATTTTGTGGTGGCAACCGCAGGACCGGTTTTAGAAAGTATTATTTCCGGTAAAGGCGCAGGTTCAGATAAAATTTCAAAAGAACACAGTACCACCGTGGCAAATATCGATATCGGTGGCGGAACCTCAAATGTAGTGGTTTTTGATCATGGGTCAACTACCAGCACGGGATGTCTGGACATTGGCGGGCGGTTAGTCAAAATGGATGGCCAGGGAAAAATAATCTATATCAATGAAAAATTAAAACAGATTATTGAACACGAAAAGCTAGGGATCGAATTGGGTCAACAGGTTGATGAAAAGAGTTTGACAAAACTGGCAAAAATAATGGTGCACCAGCTGGAAATGGTTGTGGGAATCAGACCCAAAGACCACTATTACAAAATGATGCTGACCATTGAGGACATGGAAATAAAGAAGCCGATCCAATATATCACATTTTCTGGTGGAGTAGCGGATATCATCTATCACTATGATGAAAACGAAGATGTTTATAAATATCAGGATATGGGAATTATTTTGGGCCGAGAGATCCGACAATCGGAATTGTTTACTAAATTACATGTGCTGGATGCCGAAGAAACCATTCGCGCCACCGTTGTTGGGGCCGGTTCACACACCACTGACATCAGCGGCAGCACTGTATCCTACGACAAATCGGTATTACCGATAAAAAATATTCCGGTGGTCCGAATCCCCTTTACTGATAAAAATAATATCAACGAAATTGCCCAAGAGGTATCAAAGCGAATTGAATGGTTCAAATTGGAAAATGAATTTCAACAAGTTGCCATTGCTTTTCAAGGAATCAACTCACCGTCATTCAGACAAATTGAAACATGTGCCGAAGAATTGGTCAAAGGGCTTAAGGAAATAATCAAACATGATTATCCAATCATCATTATCTCGGAAGAGGATATCGCAAAAGTTCTGGGACAGACAATCAAACGAATCATGAATAATAACCATCCGGTGATTTGCATTGACAGTGTTAT
The DNA here is from genome assembly GCA_016213825.1 of Acetobacterium woodii. GTDB lineage: Bacteria > Bacillota > Clostridia > Eubacteriales > Eubacteriaceae > Acetobacterium > Acetobacterium woodii_A. The sequence continues at coordinate 30,375 of JACQZP010000011.1, forward strand.
CGTCAGTGACGGTGATTACATCGACATCGGAAATCCCATTGCCGGGGGAATGGTCCTACCGGTTGTGGTCAAAACCCTGATTTTCAAATGAGGTTCTGGTTTCCCAGAAGCTAAATGTTCATTAAGTATGAAAATACTATGAAATAAATTTTTAACATCGGTTTGGCCAATGGATTAACTGTTCAAAGCATGGATTATTAAATTTTAATCTGAGAATGAAGACAAAAACTAACGTAGTACCGACAATTGTTACATCGTGTTGTGTGCCTCAAGGCGAACACGGCGATAGCCTGTACGAATTGTGCGCATAGGGTCTGCCCTTTGGGTACAACTGATTAACAATTGGTCGGTACGGGAGTTTGTCAACAACCTGAGGTTTATAACCCCCTAATAATCGGCGCTTTGATCAGTTAATCAGGAAGCTGAACTAAAGAAAATATTGATTGTTATAAGAATGATGGTCAAAAAAATAAGGAGTGAAAGTATGAAACTAAAAACCGTATTGTTTGGAAAAACCTATCAGTTCAAAAATGTTAATGAAGTTCAGGCAAAAGCGAGCGAGCAGAAGTCTGGTGATCAACTGGCTGGGTTGGCAGCAGGGTCAACTGAAGAACGAGCTGCTGCAAAAATTGTCTTGGCAGACATGCTATTGTCAGACCTTCGGAATAATCCCGCGGTTCCTTATGAACTTGATGATGTTACCCGGGTTATTCAGGATCAGGTAAATGAAGCTATTTATCGAGAAATAAAAAACTGGACAGTTGGAGATTTGCGCGATTTCATGATGCTGTACTCATCCACTGGTCCGATTATTCAACGAATTGCAACAGGGTTAACCTCAGAAATGATTGCCGCCGTCACCAAAATTATGTCAAATATGGATCTAATTTATGTGGCTAAGAAAATTGATAATGTAGCAACCTGTGTAACAACCATCGGCCAGCGGGGAATAGCCGCCAATCGGGCGCTGCCAAATCATCAGACCGATGATATCGACGGTATCTTTGCCGAACTCTATGAAGCCCTTGCTTATGGGGTCGGCGATGCGATGCTAGGACTCAATCCGGTTCAGGATACCGTCGAATCAACCTCATTCCTGCTCCATAAATTATATGATTTTAGAATGAAATGGGAAATACCTACCCAAAACTGCGTTCTTTCTCATATCACCACGCAGATGGCAGCCCTTCAAAAAGGTGCACCCTTGGATATGATTTTCCAATCTATTGCCGGAACTCAAAAAGCAAATGAGTCCTTCGGTGTCACCACTACCATGTTAGATGATGCCTATGATCTTGGTAAACGCGAATGTGTTTCCGGCGGTCGAAACATCATGTATTTTGAAACCGGAGAAGGATCAGAACTTTCAGCTGACGCCCATCTCGGGGTTGATATGCTGACTCTGGAAGCCAGGACCTATGGCTACGCCAGACGGTATGATCCATTCTATGTTATGTCAGTGGTCGGATTTATCGGACCTGAGTATATTTATGATTCCGTTCAGCAACTTCGGGCCGGTCTGGAAGAACATTTCATGGGAACGTTATCATTATTCCCGATGGGGGTGGATGTTTGTTATACCAATCACATGCCCGCCAGCCAGAATGATTCTGAGAATCTTGCTTTGCTCCTGGCTCACGCTGGTATGCCAGCCTTCGTAACGGCACCAATGGGTGATGACATTATGCTGAACTATCAATTATTGGGAAATCATGATTGGCAAACACTACTGGAGTTGTCGGGGCTGAAACGCGTGCCGGAATTTGAAAAATGGTTACAGAAAATGGAAATTCTTGACGAATACGGCATGTTTACCGCAAAAGCCGGCGATGCATCAATTTTCCTAAAATAAATAAGAAGGGGTGAAATAATATGATAAATGAAGCTACTTTGAAAGAGTCAATTCGTGACATTATTAAAAATGTTATCCAGGAAGAATTAAGCGGAGTTGGAACCGGTGCGGTTAAGAGCCAATCAAAAGGATCAACAAGTGAGCATAGCGACGATAATGGTTTTGTTGACGATGTTACCCAGGCCACCATGAAAGAAACCTTTTATATTCCTGATCCATATGACCGGGAAGGCTATATGAAAATGAAAGAATTTACCTCTGGTCGGTTGGGAATCTGGCGAGCCGGACCAAGACCCTTAACCAAAGCTTACTTAAGATTTTTAGCTGATCATTCCGCTGCTCAAAATGCCGTGTGGTCAGACGTTGATAGTGAGCTGGTAAAAGAATTGGGATTTATTCCGCTTACCACCATTGCGGTCGATAAGGCTGAATACATTAAAAATCCCAACACCGGGAAAAAACTGACCGATGAAGCCATTGAAACCGTCAAGAAAAATACTGTCAAGAATCTGAATGTGCAAATTGTTTTTGCCGATGGGCTTAGCTCACGAGCGATTGAGAAAAATGCCGCCGATTTTTTACCAGCCTTTGAGCAGGGTTTAAAATCACTGGGTTTAAGCTTCTCAACGCCATTCTTTGTCACCAATGGCCGGGTTGCAATTGGTGACGAAATCGGCCAAATTACCGAGGCTGATGTTGTGGCAGTCTTCTGCGGCGAAAGACCGGGCCTGAACTCCACCGGTTCCATGGGCGCCTATATTACCTATAAACCCACAATGGGTATGGAAGAGGCCAGAAGAACGGTCATTTCAAACATTCATGAACAGGGAACTGCACCGGTTGAAGCAGGTGCGCAAATCGCTGAACTTTGTCAAACAATGATCAAGCATAAAATGTCTGGTGTTGACTTAAAATTAATTTAAATCGTTAGGAGGATAAACGAGTGATCGGAGAAATTATACGCGCTAATGTTGTTTGTATGAATATGATTCCAAACGTCAGTGACGATTTAGCCAAAGCCCTTAATCTCAAGCCCCACCAGAGAAGTCTAGGCCTTATAACTGGTTCCATTGATGATGTGACCTTTATCGCCCTCGATGAAGCCACAAAAGCCGCTGATGTCGAAGTTATTTACGGAGAATGCTTATTCTCGGCATTTGTCGGAATTTTCACTTCATTTGCCGGAGAAGCTATTGGTATCCTGGCCGGAGAAAACCCGGCGGAGGTCAAAAGCGGGCTTGAAGCCTGCGCCCATTATATCGAGAACGGCGCTTATTTTGTCAATGGCAATGATAAAGGGGAATCCATCTATTTGTCCCATTGTATATCCAGTACCGGCAGTTATTTATCTGAAACAGCAGAAATCCCGGCTGGCATGCCACTGGCCTATTGTATTGCGCCCCCAATTGAAGCCATCTATGGTATTGACGCAGCTCTGAAAGCCGCCGATGTCAAGATCTGCAAAACCTTTTTACCGCCGACCGCCACATCAAACTTTGCCGGAGCATTGATGACCGGGTCGCAATCGGCTTGTCAATCTGCCTGTGATGCCTTTGCCCAGGCAGTCCAGTATATTGCTAATAATCCAATTGTGATATAAAAATGATTTCCGTCGGGATAATCGATACGCTTGGTTTTGTCGGAGCGGTGAATGCCCTGGATACCTGTCTTAAAACCGCGGCGGTACAATTTGTTCGGTTTGAGAAAATGTCCGGTGGGATTGTGTCCATTGTCATTAAAGGGGATGTTGGGGCTGTTACGGCGAGTGTTATGGCGGGGAGTGAGGCGGCAGCAGCAGTTGGAGAATTACGCAATCATACCATTATTGCTAGGCTGGATGATCAAAGCGCGATGCTGCTGAATAAATCGGTTGAGTGTCGCGATCAAGATCCGGGCAGCGATTCAGCAGCAAAAACAGATTCAGCAGTCGCGCTTACTCAGCTGGAAAGCTACGAGCGGTCTAAAAAAAATCTGGTGCCCGTTTTACCCCCAACTGATCAGGACGCAATAACAAGCTCCGAACAAGTGGATCAGAAAGAGACTAAAGAAGAAAACGTGATCTATTCAAAAGAAAAACTAAATCTGATGACGGTTTCACAATTAAGAAAGCTGGCGAGAGAATTGAGCATCAAAGGAATCAGCAGAGAAAAAATCAAAAGATCCCGCAAAGTTGATCTGATTGTGAGTATTTTAGCTGAATTAAACGAATCAACTGAATTAAAAGAAGAGGAGGAATAAAAAGTGCAGCTAGCAGATAAAGACCTGATCTCAATACAAGAAACCCGTTTATTGCTGCAAAATGCAAAAAAAGCCCAAGTGGAACTAGCCCAAATGAGTCAATGTCAAATAGATACGATTTGTGAAGCCATCAAAGATGCCGCTATGGCAAATCTGGAGCGACTTGCCAAAATGGCAAATGAAGAGACCGGATTTGGGATTACCGAAGATAAGGTAATAAAAAATTATTTCGCATCACAAGTAGTCTATGAAAGCATCAAAGACATGAAGACAGTGGGGATTGTCAGTACGGATGAAGTGAAAAAAATCTTTGAAGTCGCCGTACCGGTTGGGGTTGTAGCCGGTCTAATTCCATCAACAAATCCCACATCAACCGTTATATATAAAGCACTGATAGCCATAAAAGCCGGCAATGCAATTGTTTTTTCACCCCATCCGACGGCCAAAAACTGTATTATTGAGACCGTAAACGTGCTAAAAAATGCGGCTGTGGCCGCAGGCATGCCGGAAGACTGTATTGGTTGTGCAACTGAAATTACTTTAGAAGGCACCGCCGAGCTGTTGAAAAATAAAGATACCAGTTTGATTTTGGCAACCGGTGGTGAAGCAATGGTGAAGGCCGCCTACTCATCTGGCAATCCCGCCATTGGTGTAGGTCCGGGGAACGGCCCGGCGTTTATTGAAAAAAGCGCCGATATTCCTTTGGCGATTAAACAGATCATTGACTCAAAAACCTTTGACAATGGCGTCATCTGTGCCTCTGAACAATCCATCATTGTTGAAAGAGAATCGGAAGCTGCGGTTATCAAGGAATTAAAAAAACAGGGCTGCCATATCTTGTCTCAAGATGAAAAAAAGCAGCTGGAGACAATCATGATGACCCCAAAGATGACCATGAACCCAAGGATTGTCGGAAAAACTGCAATCTGCATTGCCGAAATGGCGGGTATCAGTGTACCCCGAAACACCAGAATTTTGATTGGTTTGGAAAATCGGGTTGGCCATGACATTCCCTTTTCACGAGAAAAACTTTGCCCGATCCTGGCTTTCTATATTGAAGATGACTGGCTGAAAGCCTGCGAGCGATCGGTTGAAATTTTAACGAAAGAGGGGGTGGGTCATACCATGATCATCCATTCCCAGGATGAGGCGATTATCAAAGAATTCGCTTTAAAAAAACCAGTCAGCCGCTTATTGGTGAATACTCCGGGAGCGCTAGGCGGCGTCGGCGGAACAACAAACCTGATCCCCGCCTTTACTCTGGGGTGTGGGGCTGTCGGTGGCAGTATTACGTCGGATAATATTTCCCCATTGAACTTAATCAATTTACGGCGGGTGGCCTACGGTGTTGTGGAATTGGACGAAATACGCAAGAACGTCGAGCGTGAAAGCAAGGTCCAGCCAGCTAAAACAATTTGTAAAGAAGTGGAACTTGATCAAGCCGTTGAGGATAAACTCGACCGGGTGACCGATATAATTTTTGAAAAACTAAGAAATCAATTAAATATTTAATTTTACTTGGAGGTAAATAAAATGGCAAATACAAATGCATTAGGAATGATTGAAACACGTGGTTTGGTAGCAGCAATTGAAGCAGCAGATGCAATGGTAAAAGCGGCAAATGTTACATTAATCGGAAAAGAACAAATTGGCAGTGGTCTGGTAACGGTCATGGTCAGAGGCGATGTCGGCGCAGTAAAAGCGGCCACCGATGCCGGTGCTGCCGCCGCCGAAAGAGTCGGCGATCTGGTTTCAGTCCATGTGATTCCACGACCCCATGCCGATGTTAACGAGATGCTGCCACAGGAAAAAAATTAGCATTTTCAGATTAAATAGAAACTAAACGAAAGTGATGCCAGACAGCTGGAGTTCATCGGCATGAGGGTAATTAATATCCATTTGACGCCGTCTCAAGTGGTGCTAAATCAGCATCACTTTCGTTTAATTAAGGAAGTGAACCAATGAATTTAATTACCGAAGATGGATTAAAAAAAATCATAAAAACCGGGCAATCGATTAAAAATAATGAATTGAGACTTCCCCAAAACTCAATGCTAACCCCTTCGGCAAAATCGCTGCTGGCGGATCATAAATTAAAACTGATCTTGATTGATGAAACCGAAGCGCCACCTAAAACAAATGTTATGGAAACTGCATCTGAGATGGCAGCAAAAAAAACGGGTAAGTTCATTCTCGAAACAGGCGGTTACTTAGACGATAAACCTGAATATATGACTCAGGTTTACGGTAACCTGTTAGTGAATAAGGATCATAAACGCATCAAACTCAGAGGTGAAATCGATCTCTTAATGGGCGAAATTATGAAAGTGCAGATTCGCGCCAAAGCCCTGGAACGCAATTCTCTGGTTACAGATTTACAAGAGGTGTTTAACTATATTGGAGAATTATCACGTTCTGAAATTCTAAATGAGGCATTAAGCACCAGCACCATTCTGGGCTTTAATGAACAGGAAATCAGAGCGATGTCTCATAATCCTAAAAAATATTTTAATCATGAACACTTATTCAACATTACCTATGAACTGGGTGAGATTCCGATTTTGTTAAACTCACTTCGCGCATTGATCAGAAAAACCGAAGTGGCCTGTTATGAAGCCTTTAAACAGGCCGATGGCACGGTTGCCAGAGGCGATTTGATGCAGGGTTATAACCGCTTATCATCAGTTATGTATATTATGATTTTTAGGCATTTGGGTTATTAAGCAGGAAAGGAACAAAATGAGTGATCAATTGGAGAAAATTGTTGATGTTATTTATCAAAAAATTTGCGCTAAATTAAAAGGAATGGGCTACATTGAAATTGAAGCATCGGGACGTCATGTGCACTTATCAAGAAAGGTGATTGATGAACTGTTTGGAAAAGGCTATCAGTTGACGAACATCAGATCACTGTCACAGCCAGGTCAATTTGTGTCAGCTGAGCGGGTAACCCTGATTGGCCCCAAAGGACAGCTTTCAAACGTGGTGGTTTTGGGTCCGGAACGAGCGCATTCACAAATTGAAGTGTCAAAGACTGATGCCAAAATCCTGGGCGTTAATGCACCAATTCAGGAAAGTGGCAAAATACAAGGCACATCGCCGATTGAAATCAGTGCAAACGGAAATAAAGTTCAGCTGAACCAAGGTGTTTTGGTGGCAGAAAGGCACATTCATATGTCATTGGCAGACGCAGAGCGCTTAGCCTTAAAAGATGGTGATCGGGTGGATGTTGAAGTGAGTAGCGACCGACCGGTAATTTTCAAGAAAGTGAATCTCAGAGTGTCGGATCAGTATGATACCTATATGCATATCGATTATGACGAGGCAAATGCCTGTAATCTTACCAATAAAACATTTGGTTTGATCATAAAAAAATAATAGCAAATTTAAAAAAAGGAGTATGGAAATGGATCTGGAACTGATAATCGACGAAGTATTCAAACGCATTATGGATAAAACCGAACAAAATGAAATGGCAACAGTAGCGATTCCCAATAAAATGTTTCTTCAATCCGATGGTAATTTACTGTCAATTGCCGGATATGAAACGACATTATTAGATACAGTCAAGGATCAAAACCAGTTGCAGAGATACGAATTTCTGGTCATCACCAAGCTTTCAATTGATGAGATGGCAGCTTCGGTTAGCGGATTATCGATTAACGAAAAAACCAGGGTGTTGCGGCAATTCTTATTGACTGGTAAAACTGTGTATGTCATTGAAGATGGTCTTGAACATCGGGCTTATAAAGCAATTGCAAATCCGGTATTTTATAACATTTTTAAAGATCAGGAAACGAAATTAATCCAATACGGGTTGCGAATCATGAGTGCAGTAGCCTTAGAGAGTACACTTATTGCTGGGGAAAAAACGGTAACACCAGAAATTTTAAAAAAAGAGACGTTAGAAAACGCAAAAGTTAGTGTTTCTTCAACGGGTATCCAATACAGCACCGAGAAAAAATTGGTCAGCCATGAATTGGCAAAGCAGCTTGCCGTGGAAGCCAAGATCGTGTTAAAAACCGGAACTTTAATTACGCCATATGCTAAAGATGTGTTTAGAGAAAGTAATACCAACATTACGTTTATTTAAGCGATAAGAATATATAGCAACATTGAAAGGGATAAAATGAATTCAAATAAAATCAGTTGGAAGCAAGGTCTGGTTATTGCTTTAGGGGTGCCGATGCTGATCCTCCCCAATATTGGGTATTTCGCTGGCTACGTCGGCGTATTTTCAATTATTGTCTGGATTCTTTCAATCGGCCAGGGATTTCTCCAAAACATTGCCTATGGTGACTTTGCCTTGATGTATCCAGAAGCTCGGGGGCTGCCTGGTTATGTGCAGGCAATTTTTAGCGGAAAAGATAAGAGTGATTATGACACGAACAAATTTATCGGCGGCTTCAGTGCCTGGGGTTATTGGTTGGCCTGGAATCCGGTGCTGGCAATATTTTCACTGTTGATTGGAACCTATTTACATGGAATGATTCCTGCTCTTAGTGGTTTTTCAGAAAAAACAATATCGCTGGTGGCTGGTGCAGTTATTTTTACTGTCTTGATTGTGATTAACAGAAAAGGCTTATCCGGAGGTGCAAAAGCCGGTAACGTTCTGGCAGTGGTTGCGTTAATACCCCTTATTGTTTTATCGGTAGCACCAATTGTAATGGGACAATTTCAATTAAGTAATATCACAAATATAAGTTTATTTCCTGAAACCTGGACTTGGGATGCCACCCATATATTGATCCTTTTAGGAATATTAGCGATGGCTCAATGGAGTGCTTGTGCCTGGGAAACCGCCGCAGTTTATGCTCCAGATTACGAAAATCCCAAAAAAGATTTGCCCAAAGCGCTATTTTCCTGCGGATTAATTTGTCTTGTCACGTTTGTGCTGGTTCAAACTGCATGTGTTGGAACACTCGGGATTCAGGGTATTCTGGAAGAACCATATTCACCGATGCTGTTAATGGCGAAAATTTCGTTTGGCAATGCCGGTGCAATCACTGCGTTGGTTATGCTGATGGCTTCAATGATCTTGATCATTCAAACCGCTTTGCTCGGATCAGCTCAAGCCATGCAGTCAATGGCAATAGAAGGTAATCTGCCAAAGATACTTGAGGAAACGAATAACTATGGAACACCTGTTAAAGCGATGATCTCTGTTGCGGTATTTAATTTAGCATTGATTTTCATTGGAACCCCTTCCGCAATTGTCGCAGGATCAGCGATGGGATATGTCATCGCAAATGGAATCACCTTGTTTGCCTATTTCAAAGCTAAAGGAAATCAAAAAATACTGGCCCCGAAATGGTGGAAATATATCGGACTTGGGTGTTGTATCCTGAATATTCCATTATATCTGGCAGGGATTTTTTATATCAATAAATTGGACTATGGATTAGCACCGGCGCTGATTGGAATTGTGGTACTTTTCCTATTTGTTCCGTTTTGGTTTTATGCTAAAAAAGAGAATCAAAATGCGACTACGATAGAATGTCAAAATGTTGAACTAGAAATAGATTAATGCGCTAGCACTAAACAAATTATAACTTTGTTATGAAATGTTAAATCGCTATATTGCAGAAGATAGATAATAATGAAGTGATTAAGAATCCAATATGAGCAGCTCCGCAAGAATGAGCTTAAAGCTGAAAAGATAGTTATTGAAATCTAAAGGTGCAAAGGTTAAACTAAACAGGTATTCTCTTTTCAGAAAAAGTTTATAGGAGTAAAGATCGATAAAAAACTGGAGCTGTTCTAGTTTTCGAAAATTACAACTGGTATTGTGTAATCGATTAATTAAATATCGGACAAGTTACTGAGCAATTGTTGAATGATATCGTTTGAAAAATGTGAAATTTCACGCAGATATGAGGGTGTGATGAGTAAAATTGAAAATTTTGAGAATATCGAGCACAAAGAGACTCTGCTAAAGATCATTAATGCATTTGAAGGCGCAACAGAATTCAATGCCGTCATTTTAGACGTAGATGGAAAACAGATCATCCCAAGCGATTGCAGCAATTGCGTCAGTTTTTGCGAGATTGTTCAGAAATCACATGGCGGCAAAACAAAATGTCAAATCAGCTATAAGAATGCCGGACTTCAGGCATTAAAATATGCTGAACCCTACATTTTTATGTGCCATGCTGGCATCCTTGCCTTTGCAGCGCCTCTGATGATTGATGAAAAATACGCCGGCATTATTATCTGCAGAAACATCTTAATGTGGGAGCCAGATGACTTTTTTTATGAAGAATTGCGAGAAAAAAACAAGAATTTGGATATCGATGCTTTAGAAAAAAGCGTATCCAAATTAAAAATTGTGAGTTCAAATAAGGTTCATGCGGCAGCTTCGCTATTATATTTGGTGGCGAATCAAGTCATTAACAGTGATAATGAATCAAAGAAGCATAAAAAAGAAATTATGTATCATCAGTCAGTATTGAATCAGGAAATAAAAGAAAAAAAGCGGCTTCATCAAGAATTGCTAAATTCCAATGAAAAGATGTATGGGCAGTATAAACTTCAAAAAGAAAAAGAGCTACTGGGTAAGATTGCTATACTCGACAGAGATGGCGCTTATCAGGCCCTTTTGGGATGTATGTCTGACATTATGGAAAAATATATTACCCGGTTGGACTTATTTAAAACCGTGGTTCTGGAGTTAATGATCATCATTTCGAGAACCGTCGTTGAAACCGGTGCGGAGATGTCGGAGGTTATTTTACTTAACACCAAAGTTATTAATGAAATTTATAATCTGGACAATGCTGCCGAAATCAGCAGTTGGGTTTGCATCATTCTTAATAAATATCTGGATTTGCTTGAAGGGAAACAAACCTCGATTAAAACGAAACAGATTGTGGATTCAGCAACAGAATACATTCGCGCTAATGTCAGGAAAAATATCACCCTGCTGGATGTGGCTGAGGCCGTTTTCGTTAGTCAGTATTATCTTAGTCATGTCTTTAGAGAAGTATTGGAATGCACAGTGATTGAGTATATAACAAGAGTGAAAATGGAAACCGCAAAAAAACTATTACATAACCCTAAAAACAGCGTGGCAGATGTTTCGGAAAAGCTGGGTTTTGGAGATACCAGCTATTTCAGCAAGGTATTCAAGAAAAACGAGGGAATAACTCCAACACAGTTTCGAAAAAGATTGCTTTAAAATAAGGAAGTATTTAATATGTTTGAAGAAATTAAAGAATCTATTTACAACGGTAATGTTCCCCGGACTCAGGAATTAATTAAGGAATATTCATTAAGAAGAGTTCCCACAAAAAAGATTATTGAAGAAGCAATTATCCCATCAATTGAAGAAGTCGGTAAAAAATTTCAAACTGAAGATTTTTTTATTACCGATGTCTTATTATCTGCTAGGGCAGCGAATGCCGCCTTACGAGCGATCGAAAAACAGGACCGAATTGATGGAAAGTCCATTACCAAAGGTCGAACGCGTGTGGTTATTGGCACTGTTTATGGCGATATCCACAATATTGGAAAAACAATGCTCAGCTTATTACTGGAAGCGAATAATTATGAGGTTATTGACTTGGGCGTAGATGTGACGGGTGAGAAATTTGTCAAATCAATCACAAAGTATAAGCCTGATTTTGTGATGCTCAGTGCTTTATTGATGACGACAATGAGTGAAATGCGAACTGTAATCGATTTGATTCGAGGACAGCATTCGATCGATTTTCCCCAAACAAAAATAATGGTGGGAGGTGGGCCGGTTACTGCCGAATTCGCGAAAGAAATTGGGGCTGACGGTTATGCTGATGATGCATATAGTGCAATTGAGTGGGTTAAGGAAATTATTGAAAATAGCAAATAAATATTTCATGATCCGTGCAGCTTTTTTGATCCATAAATTGAGATAACCTTTTTTTAAAAAGAGGGGAATGTCTTTTGATGATATCCATAAAAACACCCCTTTAAATCCGGATTATTTAATTGCGATTGCAATTTGTCGTGCCCATTTATCGACTGACAAAATATCATCAAGGGTGGGAGTGGATATCACATCATGCTTTTCCATCACCATCCTGTTAATCCGGGGAATATCACAAAAGTGGATTTCTTTGTTTAAAAACCGGGCGACGGAAACCTCATTGGCGGCATTGAGCACACACGACATGGTACCACTAGCTTCAAGAGCGTCATATGCCAGTTGCAGACAGGGAAAGGAAATGAGATCGGGCTCTTCAAAGGTCAGCTCTCGAATCCGATTAAAATCCAATGCTTGACGGTTATTGGCAATCCGATCGGGATAGAAAAAGGCGATCTGAATCGGCAACGCCATATCTGGCATCCCCATTTGAGCCATGGTCGAGTGATCAATAAATTCAACCATGGAGTGGATAATGCTCTGGGGATGAACCACCACATCAATCTGATCCTGACGCAGATTAAAAAGCCATTTGGCTTCAATAACTTCCAAACCTTTGTTCATCAAGGTAGCTGAATCAATGGTGATCTTTTTTCCCATGGACCAGTTGGGGTGCTTGAGAGCCTGCTCCAGAGTAACGGACTGAAGCTGTTCCAGATTTCGTCCTCGAAAAGGTCCACCAGAAGCCGTAATAATAATCCGTTCTATTTCTTTATGTTTATTCCCCATCAGGCACTGGAAAATGGCACAGTGTTCGCTGTCCACCGGCAGCAACGAGACCCCATTTGACGCTGCCGCATCCATTACAATTTTTCCACCAGCAACCAGGGTTTCTTTATTAGCCAGAGCAATGTCGATCCCCTGGTTGATAGCCGCCAGAGTTGGCTGCAAACCAATCATCCCAGAAACAGCAGTAAGAAGAAGATCATTTTTCGATATCGTTGCAACTGCAATAAGACCCTCCAAGCCAGTGACGACTTCAACCAGAGATCCCCTAGTTTTCAGACGTTTCTCAAGCGTCAGGGCGGCATTGCCATCCATGACACAAACAATTTCAGGGGAATATTTTTCGATTTGTTTTTCCAGTAAATCAATGCTGGTATTGGTTGTTAAACCGACAATATTCAGTGCATCTCTGCTTTCAGAAACCACTTCCAGAGCCTGGGTTCCAATGGAACCAGTAGATCCGAGGATGCTGATATTTTTCATATATTACCTCATTACAATGGATTTATTTTTGGGCTTTATCTAAAAATCATACCTTACAATTCTTAAGAAAAAGAGATAAATTGAAAAAAACCGTTTATTATTTATTGTGTCCGGTTTATTCCATGTCACCAAGTGGTAATTTCAATAATGTATCTCAAACAAGTGAAAATTTCCATTTATTCAGCCATTTCTTTGACATATAATCATGTAAACGAATAAATTTGGAGGTGTTCTTATGGCAAGAACCTATTATTTTCCACCAGTAGTAATTATGGAACCCGGTGCAATTGAATTGATTGCTCCTGAGATCAAACGTATGAACGTGAAAAAAGCTTTAGTTGTATCCGATAAAGTACTTGTCGAAGCAGGTATTGTTCAAGACGTACTCAATGTATTAGATGGGGCAAAAGTTCCATATGCTTTATTTACAGATGTTAAACCCAACCCAACCGTCACCAATGTAAATGCCGGTTTGCAGGTGTTACAAGACAATGAATGTGATTTTGTCGTCAGCATTGGTGGTGGATCACCACAGGACACTGCTAAGGGGATCGCAATTCTGGCAACCAATCCAGGTGACCTTCGGGATTACGAAGGAGTCGGAAAAACTGCTAATAAATCACTGCCGATCGTGGCAATTAATACGACCGCCGGAACTGCCAGTGAAGCAACAATTAATTATGTTATTACCGATGAAGATCGTAAACTGAAAATGGTTATCGTTGATCCAAACTGTCTGGCTACCGTAGCGGTCAATGATCCGGTGTTAATGCTTAAAATGCCAAAATCATTAACTGCCGCAACCGGAATGGATGCTCTTACCCATGCGATTGAAGGCTATACCACTGCCGGAGCTTCCCGATTTACCGATCTCTTTAATCTGGAAGCAATCAAAGCTATTTCCGGTAGCTTAAGACAAGCGGTTGAAGACGGTGATGATCTTGATGCCAGAGATGCGATGGCATATGGTCAGTTTGTTACCGGAATGGGCTTCTCAAATGGCGGTTTGGGAATTGTCCACTCCATGGCTCATCAGCTAGGTGGTTTCTATGATCTTCCTCATGGTGTATGCAATGCTATTTTATTACCCTATGTAGTGGCATTTAATGCAGATGCCGTTGGCGATCGCTTAAAAGATGTCGTTCAAGCAATGGGAGTTGATACCAGTCGTCGCGAACCAAAAGAAATTAATATTATGGCTATTGACGCCATTAAAAAATTATCTAAAGATGTAGGGATTCCTTCAGGACTCAAAGAAATCGGCGTTAAAGAGGCTGATTTTGGTGAGTTGGCAGATTTAGCCCTGGCTGATATTTGTACCGGCGGAAACCCGAAATGTCCAACCAAGGAAGATGTCATTGCCATTTATAAAGCTGCATTTTAAGCACTTTAAAAAAATAGTACTATAAAAAAACAAAAGGCACTTTACATTGTGAAGTGTCTTTTGTTTTTGTTGAATTTAATAAGTACCGAAAAAATGTATTCATTAAGCAATTGATTTACGACCTATTTTATCTGAAACATCGAATTTATCAATGTTTTAGACAAAATATTTTTAAAATATTTTATTGTTCCTGTTTTAATTAAGACATTCTTATGATATAATACAACCGTTACAAAAATAATAAAAATTAACACAAAAGTAACAACTCGACAGGGGCACACGTGAGTGTGGGAAAGGGGAAAAATGAAAAAACAGAAAATTGTATCAGGTATCATTACTGGTTCCTTGGTTTTAGCATTTTTAACAGCACCCGTCAATGCGGCTTCGTTAAGTGAGCAATTGGCACAAAGTAATGCTCGACAAGCGGCAGCAAAATATCAAGTTGACATGACTCAAAATACCATCAATGGGATTGAAGATGAAATTGGCAAAGTAAATGAAGAGGTCAATCGGATCAATGGGGTGATCGGTTCAATCAATGCGGATATTTCAACCATTGAGGCAAATATAGCAAAAAAACAGGAAGAACTGAAAATAGCTGAGGCAAAAAAACTGGAACAGGAAGAATCCATGAGTGATCGGGTCCGAACCATGTATATGTATGGTAATGGCAGTATAATGGAATTCTTGTTTTCAGCTTCGGATTTCTCAGATTTTATAACAAAATTGGATATGTCCCGATACATTATTGCGGCGGACAAAGACTCTTTGAATGCGCTTGAAGAAACGAAAAAAGTGATTGATGAAAAGAAACAGAGCATTGAGTCAGATCGACTTAAAACGGTTGAGAAAAAAACAGAACAGGAAGTTGTTTTAACTCAACAGGAACAGGTATTAGCTCAAAAAGATCAGCTATTAGCTCAAAACCAGGCAGCACTAAACGAATATAAAGCCATTGAAGAAGCTGAAGCAGCCACTTCATCCAATATTGAAGGTCAACTACAGGCTTATTATGAACAACAACGCGCCGCAGCCGAGCAGGCAGCAGCTGGTCAAAATAGCGGCACCACCGGTTCGCCTGATGGCACTGCAAACAGTGGCGGCGATACGTCTAACACGGGCGGTGGCGACACCTCTGGGGGTGGTTCTACGGCACCACCAATTTATTCGAGCAGTTATGTTTGGCCATGTGGCGGCGAAATTACCAGTGAATTTGGTTGGCGAATCCATCCAATTTGGGGTGATTCCCGATTTCACGCCGGAGTCGATATTGGCGCATCCTCAGGGACACCAGTCGCTTGTGCCGGTAATGGTACTGTTATTTCAGCTGGTTGGAATGGCGGTTATGGAAATTGCGTCATCGTCGATATTGGAAATGGATTATCGGCAGTGTACGCCCATTTAAGTGCGATCAATGTATCATCAGGGGAAACTGTCAGTGCGGGTCAGACCGTTGGTGCAGTTGGCAGTACTGGCGACTCTACCGGAGCTCATCTTCATTATGAAGTACGCTTGTATGGAACACCAGTCAGCCCATATATTTAAGTATAAGTTAAATCGAATGCAGATTAAAACTGGAATAAGTTAGAGAAAAGATTAGTAGAGAAAGCAATCTTTTCTCTATTATTTTGCCTTAAAATATAAAACAATTTAGACGGATCATTTTTGCTTAATATTTAATATAATTATTTTGGATGAATCAGGATACATTTGTTACAAAAAATTTATTTTTTTAATGAAATTAATTGAAAAGTATGCTAAAATAAATTCAGCATTAAACAAGGGCGTGCTTTGACAGCCAAAAAGCTGGTCGAAATGAGAAGTCTTTTACATTCTTGATTAAATAAAATTAAAGTAATCTTAATTTATCACAAACATTTAAGAAGAAAATAGGATAGTACATGTTAAAATGCCCTGTCAAAGCAATCAGAATGTAAATTATTTAGGAGTGGTTAAGATATGATAGAATTTAAAAATGTAACTAAAGGTTACGAAAAAAACAAGAGTGAAGCACTTAAAAATGTTAGCCTCTTTATTGACAAGGGTGAGTTTGTCTTCCTTGTTGGCCGAAGCGGGGCGGGGAAATCGACATTTATTAAGCTTCTCTTAAGAGAGATAGAAGCGACCGAAGGTTCGGTTTTTATTAATAACTTTAATGTGTCAAAACTTTCTAAAAAGGAAATACCTTTTCTGCGACGAAAAATGGGAATCGTTTTTCAGGACTTTCGTCTGTTGGAAAACAAAAGTGTTTATGAAAATGTGGCCTACGCCATGGAGATTATCGGCAAATCGGAAAAACAGATCCGTAAACGGGTACCATTGGCACTGGATATGGTTGGATTATCCCATCGGATGAACCATTATCCTCACGAGTTATCGGGGGGAGAGCAACAGCGAGTTGTTATTGCTCGAGCGATTATTAATAATCCATCAATATTAATCTGTGATGAACCAACCGGGAATCTTGATCCCGAAACATCATACGAAATTATCAGTATATTAGAAGAAATCAACCGCAGAGGAACAACCATTGTTGTGGTAACTCATGACCGTGAAATTGTTGATACCATGAAAAAGCGTGTATTGACATTGGAAGATGGTGTGCTTAAAGTAGATGATGCGACAGGCAGGTACGGATATGAAGTTTAGTTCCATTAAAACAATGCCAAAAAATGTCATTCGAGATACCATGAAGAGCATTGAGCGAAATAATTTAATGAGTATCGCCTCAGTGTTGTCGGTAATTGCCGCCTTAATTATCTTGGGTATTTTCCTGATTTTGACAATTAATGTTCAAGAAGTTACCAAAGATGTCGAATCAAAATTGGAATTGAAAATATTTCTCCAGGAGAATTTTACGGATACCCAAAAAGAAACTATTCAACAGGCCCTTGAAAAAAGCGACCTGATTGAAAATGTTACGTTTGAAAGTTCAGCGGAAGCTTTGGATAACTTTAAGTCGAGTCTGGAGGATTATGCGCCGCTCCTAAATGGTTATAATTCGGAAAATAATCCGATGCCGGCATCTTTTATTGTCCGCGTGACGGATCCTAAAGATATGGAAGATGTTCAAACACTGGCAATGTCATTTAAAGACCAAGGCGTGGAATATGTTCGCTATGGTCAGGAATATGTAGAAGCATTGGTGAGTTTTAATAAATTCACAAATACCTTGAGCATTGTGGTATTGGCTGTGTTATCAATGATTTCCATCTTTATTATTTACAATACCATCAAACTAACGGTTTTTGCCCGGCGACGGGAAATTGGAATTATGAAATATGTTGGAGCCACCAACGCCTATATACGGGCACCTTTCATACTGGAAGGGACCTTGTTGGGTTTAATCGGAGCCATTGTGGCATTCCTGATTATCCGCATTACCTACTATTATATTTTAGGATTGGTTGGCGGGAATCTGTTTTTGCCGGTGGATGCCAGTTTGGCGTCACCCAATGCAGTGATGGGACAACTGATATTTTTCTTCCTAATTTATGGAGGATTCATCGGAGCGATTGGTAGTGTGTTTGCGATTCGCAAATTCTTGGATGTATAATAATTATAATTGGTCTAAAACAGGAGGATTGTCGAATGGCAAGAAAAAGAATTATCTCAAGCTTCATCGGTGTGATTATTACATTGGGTCTGGTAATATCCCCAGTTAACGCAGCATCGCTGACAGAACAGCTACAGGAAAGTAATCAGAAACAGGCAGCAGCTCAATATCAAATTGATATGACCCAAAACACTATTGCAGGCATTCAGACAGAAATTGCCAAGGCGAATGAAGAAATGGAGCGAATCAATGGCGTCATCGCTTCGATTAATACCGAAATTGCAGCGTTGGAAGTCAATATCGCAAAAACTCAGGAAGAGTTGAATGTTGCTGAAGCAAAAAGAAAAGAGCAGGAAGATGCCATGAATGAACGGGTCCGTACCATGTATATGTACGGAAACGGTAGTATGCTTGAATTCTTGTTTACATCGAGTGATTTTGCTGATTTTGTAACAAAAGTAGATATGTCTCGTTATATTATTGAATCAGATAAGGAATCGCTGGATGCCTTGGCTGAAACGAAACGAGTCATTGATGAAAAGAAGGCCAGTATTGAAGCGGATCGTCTGAAAACAGTCAGTAAAAAAACCGAGCAGGAGACATCTTTAGCGCAACAGCAGGAAATTAAAGCTCAAAAGGATAGCTTAGTTGCCCAAAATCAGGCAATCATTGCTGAAGCTCAAGCAACTTTGAATGCTGAAACAGCGGCTGCCTCAGATCTTCGATCTCAGATTGCTGCTCAGGTAGCAGCACAAAATGCTGCTAACGCGGCCAGTGGTGGTTCATCAACTGGTGGATCCACGACGTTTGTACCATCTGGTACCTATACGTGGCCATGTGCTGGTGAAATCACCAGTTACTTTGGACCACGGACAGACCCATACACCGGATATCACGAAGGGGTAGATATTGGTGCTTCAACCGGAACGCCGGTTATGGCGATGGGAAATGCCCAGGTTTTATCAGCAGGTTGGAATGGTGGTTATGGTAATTGTGTTGTGCTCTCGTTAGGAAATGGCATGCAGGCTTATTATGGTCACTTAAGTGAAATTGATGTATCGGCTGGTCAAACCGTGAATCAGGGTGATATTGTTGGTTTAGTCGGTTCAACCGGAAATTCAACAGGACCTCATTTACATTTTGGTATTATTTCTGGCGGAGACTTTGTTGATCCTTTTGGAATATTTTAAGGGTTTAATCGTACAATAAGTATCAAAGAACAGGAGAAAAGAATCATGATTCTTTTCTCCTGTTCTATTTTTCGGAATAAATTATAATAAGGTTAGGATTAGGTGAGACAATGGAAAATAAATCAAAAAGAACCAAAATCATCATACTTGTAGTGGTATTGATCATCACGAATATTATCACCTTTACAGTAGCAACAACCGGTAACTTTCTGATGGGAAATAAGTTGATTGTCAATGTTGACAGTCGTGAGACTGCCGATGGCATAAAAAAATTATTGGCACTGAAGAATCAGATTGGCATCGAGTATTATAAAGATGTGGATAATACAACGCTGATCGATGGTGCCATTAAAGGGATGTTTGATAGTCTGGGTGATCCGTACAGTACTTATTTTACCACTGATGAATTTAAAAAATATATGGAATCTGCTACTGGTGTTTACGAAGGCATTGGTGTAGTAGTGACCGAAGATGATCAGGGCTATACCACGGTAATTGCGCCGCAGAAAGGCACGCCAGCAGAAGCCGCCGGGATTAAAACGGGCGACAAGATTATCAAAGTGGATGGTGAAGATGTCAGCACCATCGGATCGGATGCAGTGGTTGCAAAAGTGAAAGGCCCGGCAGACTCCACGGTGAATATTACCATTGCCCGGGGCGAAGAAGTCATCGAAATGCAGCTTGTTCGTAAAACGATTGAAGCGAAAACCGTTGAATCCCGGGTGATTAGCGATAAAGGTTATATCCAAATTAGTGAGTTTGCGGATAACACCGCTGTTGATTTTGAGAACCAGCTTAATGAATTATTGGCTCAAAACATTACCGGTCTGGTCATCGATTTGCGCAGTAATCCCGGTGGTGGGGTAAAACAAGCGGTGGAAATTGCCGATCGAATTCTGGGAGACACGATGGTTGTCTATACAGTTGATAAAAATGGCAATAAAACGGAATATAAGTCAGATGGTACCGAACAGCTAAACATACCCATGGTTGCACTTGTGGACGGTGGATCAGCCAGCTCAGCAGAAATTTTAGCTGGTGCGCTTCAAGATACTGGCGCTGCCCAACTGGTGGGAACAAAGACATTTGGTAAGGGTATCGTTCAGGAAATTATCAGTCTCACCGATGGTGGTGGGTTTAAGGTAACCAATTCCGAATATTTTACGCCCAATGGCAATAATATTCATGGCAAGGGACTGCAGCCGAATATCGTTATTGATGCCACCGATTTTATGAAGAACAATCTCTTCACCGATGAAGAAGATGTCCAGCTCCAAAAAGCATTGCAGGTACTTAATGGTACCAACTAGAAATTATACTGAGCATACCTTTTGGTGTGCTCTTTTCATTTATTGGGGAAAGATTAAGAATTTATTAAATTAGAGGGATTATCATTTGCCATTAAAAAAAAGCTATGATAGAATAATAGAACGAATGTTCATAGAATGAAGTGGAGGGTGCTGATGAAAGAAATGAAGCATGCATTTAAAGTTGTATCAGAATATGAACCCAAGGGCGATCAGGGACCGGCCATCGAAAAAATCGCAAAAGGGATTAATGATGGGCTGAAATATCAAACCTTACTGGGGGTAACCGGGTCTGGGAAAACCTATACCATGGCTAAGGTCATTGAGACTGTGCAAAAACCAACTCTGGTAATTGCACACAATAAAACCCTGGCGGCCCAGTTGACCAATGAATTCCGAAGTTTTTTTCCCAACAACGCGGTAGAGTATTTTGTCAGCTATTACGATTACTACCAACCAGAGGCCTATGTGCCCCATTCAGATCTTTTTATTGAAAAAGACTCATCCATCAATGACGAGATCGATAAATTAAGGCATTCCGCCACTGCATCATTATTTGAAAGACGCGATGTCATTGTGGTTGCCAGTGTGTCCTGTATCTATGGTCTGGGAAGTCCCTTTGATTATGAAAATATGATGCTTTCGCTTCGTCCGGGAATGGAAAAAGATCGGGATGCGATTATCCGAAAACTGGTGGAAATTCAATATACCCGGAATGATATTGCTTTTGAGCGAAATAATTTCCGGGTCAGAGGGGACATTCTGGAGATCTTTCCGGCGGCTTCGTCAGACAAAGCCATTCGTCTGGAATTCTTCGGGGATGAAATTGAGCGGATCACCGAGATTAATACATTAACCGGTGAAATTTATGGTGAACTCAACCATGTTTCGATCTTCCCGGCCTCCCACCATACCACAACTCCCGAAAATCTGGAGCGGGCGATTGCGGGCATCCAGGAAGAACTGCGACAGCGCTATGATGAATATACTCAAAATAATCGGCTGGTGGAAGCGCAGCGGATTTTGCAGCGGACGAATTACGACATCGAAATGCTCCGGGAGATGGGCTATTGCAACGGGATTGAGAACTATACCCGTTATATCAATGGATTGCCGCCTGGGTCGCCACCTTACACCTTGATTGATTATTTTCCCAAAGATTTTTTAATCATCGCCGACGAATCCCATGTCTCTATTCCTCAGATTGGCGGGATGTTTGCCGGTGATAAGGCTCGCAAGAGTAATCTGGTGGATTATGGCTTCCGGCTGCCATCAGCCTATGATAACCGACCCCTGAATTTTCAGGAATTCGAAAGCAAGATTAATCAGATCGTCTTCACCACCGCAACCCCCAGTAAATACGAAAAAGAACACAGTCAGAATACGGTTGAGCTGATCATTCGCCCCACCGGTCTGATTGATCCGGAGATAACGGTACGCCCAGTAACTGGTCAGATTGATGACCTCTTGGGCGAAATTAAATTGACCACCGGTAAAGGAAATCGGGTATTGGTCACCACCTTAACAAAAAAAATGGCGGAGGATCTTACCGATTACCTGAAGGAAAATGGGATTGCGGTGAATTATCTTCATTCGGATGTGGATACCATCGAGCGGATGAAAATTCTTCGGGATTTGCGTCTGGGGACCTTTGATGTGCTGGTGGGCATCAACCTGCTGCGGGAAGGTCTTGACCTGCCAGAGGTCGGCTTAGTAGCGATTTTGGATGCTGACAAGGAGGGGTTCCTGCGTTCAGAAACCTCATTGATTCAAACCGTCGGCCGGGCCGCCCGTAATTTGGAAGGCCACGTAATTATGTATGCCGATAAGATCACCCCGTCAATGGATCGCGCCATCAGTGAAACCAATCGTCGTCGTGGGATTCAAACGGCTTATAACGAGGCGCATAATATTACCCCCAGCTCGGTTAAGAAGGATATCCGCTCCATTATTGAGGCCACCAAAGTGGCTGAAGAGCCGGAAACCTATGATATTGGGAATGAAGCAGTCGATATTGATGTGAAAATCAAAGAACTGGAAGTCGACATGATGGCGGCGGCTGAGGCGCTGGAATTTGAACGGGCTGCCAAGCTGCGTGACGAAATACATCATCTGAAACATTATCGAAGATAAGTGATAAAATAATAATAGAGAAACTGCCGTGAGCTTTACGATCAGTTTCGCACGAAACAATTTTTACACTGTACGGCGGACAGTCTTAGGACTGTTCGCCTACACGTTACAAAATTGTTTGTGGAAACTGAACGCAAAGCAATCATTGTTCGATGATGGGGAGTTTCATAATTATATGGAAGTGATAAATATAAGGAGCAACATGAAATACATAGAAATAAAAGGTGCCAAAGAGCATAACTTAAAAAATATTGATTTAAAAATACCCCGGGATCAGCTGGTGGTTTTTACCGGACTCAGCGGATCGGGAAAATCATCGTTGGCGTTTGACACCATCTACGCTGAAGGGCAGCGTCGTTATATGGAATCCCTTTCTTCATACGCACGACAGTTTTTGGGCCAGTCGCAGAAACCAAATGTGGAAAGCATCGATGGTTTGTCCCCGGCTATTTCCATTGACCAGAAAACCACCAACCGCAATCCCCGCTCGACAGTTGGAACGGTAACCGAAATCTACGATTATTTACGCTTACTTTATGCGCGAATCGGGATTCCTCATTGTCCCAAATGCGGAAAGGTAGTAGCGTCCCAGTCGGTCGATCAGATTGTTGATGCAATCCTCGCCCTACCGCCAAAGACGAAGTTTCAAATACTGGCTCCGGTGATCCGAAAAGAAAAGGGGCAGCATAAGAAAATCCTTGATCATATCAAAAAAGAAGGCTTTGTCCGGATTGTCGTGGACGGCGAACCGATGGAGGTGTCGGACGAAATCAATCTGGATAAAAATAAAAAGCATACCATCGAAGTAGTGGTGGATCGTCTGGTTGCCAAAGATGACCTGGGCAAAAGACTGTCGGACTCCTTAGAAACAGCGCTGAAACTTTCTGGTGGCTTGGTGATTTGTGATGTTATCGGTGGGGAACAGCTGCTTTTTAGTGAAAAACTGTCTTGTGCGGATTGCGGAATTGCTATGGATACGCTGGAGCCCCGGACCTTTTCTTTCAATAATCCTTTTGGAATGTGTCCGGATTGTCATGGTCTGGGTTTTCACCAGGAAGTTGATCCGGATCTGCTGATCCCGGATAAGCGCTTGTCGATTGCAGACGGTGCTGTTAAATTTTTTGGCTTAAAAAGCGATTCTAAATACTATTATAATCTGATCAAAGCACTGGCCGAAAAACATCAGTTTTCGATTGAGACCCCACTTGAAGATGCCAGTCCGGAATTCATTGATGCGCTATTATATGGCAGTGACGATGTTCTGGAAATTTCCTATGAGGGAAAATTCTCGGGTACCTATACCTCAACCTTTGAGGGGCTGATCAAAAATATGGAGCGTCGTTATATTGAAACCCCGTCAGACCGGATGCGCTCTTTGATCGAGCGGTATATGTCTGAAACACCCTGTCCAACTTGTCACGGTAAGCGGTTAAACCCAACCAGTCTGGCGGTGACCATTCATGATAAAAACATCATCGAAATCACCGATATGTCCATTGGGAAATTGATTGAATTCTTTAAGACCCAGATCATGACCGAGCGGGAAATGATGATCGGCGAATCGATTTTCAAAGAAATCAATGCCCGTCTGAATTTCCTCAAAAACGTTGGCTTGGAATACCTGACCTTGTCACGAAATGCCGGGTCATTGTCCGGGGGGGAATCTCAACGAATTCGGTTAGCCACCCAGATTGGATCGGGTTTAGTGGGGGTATTATATGTGTTGGATGAACCCAGTATTGGCCTCCATCAACGGGATAATCAAAAACTGCTGGAAACCTTGCGCCGATTAACAGATTTAGGGAATTCTCTGATTGTCGTTGAGCATGATGAAGAAACCATGCAGGCAGCCGATTATATCGTTGATATTGGTCCCGGACCTGGCGTTCACGGTGGCCAGATTGTTGCCCAGGGAACGCTGGAAGAAATCATCGCAGTGCCGGAATCCATTACCGGTCAGTATTTTTGCGGGAAACGGTTTATCCCGATTCCGGAAACGCGTCGTAGCGGAAATGGTGAGACGATCAAAATCACCGGAGCCAGAGAAAATAATTTAAAAAATCTGGATGTGGCGTTTCCGCTGGGAAAATTCATCTGTGTTACTGGCGTTTCCGGCTCAGGCAAAAGCACCCTGATTAATGAAATTCTCTATAAAGGGATCTCTCAAAAACTTTACCGAAGCTTAAAGAAACCTGGAAAATATAATGATATTGAAGGTATTGAATTGATCGACAAGGTCATCGATATTGACCAATCGCCGATCGGGCGAACCCCCCGGTCCAACCCGGCCACCTATACTGGGGTGTTTGATCAGATTCGGGATTTATTTGCCAAAACACCGGAAGCCAAAGCAAGAGGCTACCAAAAAGGCCGGTTCAGTTTTAATGTCAAAGGCGGTCGTTGTGAAAAATGCAGCGGTGACGGCATCATCAAAATTGAAATGCATTTTCTGCCCGATGTCTATGTACCCTGTGAGGTTTGCGGTGGTAGACGGTACAATCGGGAAACCCTGGAAGTAAAATATAAGGGAAAAAACATTGCCGACGTGCTGGAAATGACAGTGGAAGAAGCGCTGGAATTTTTCAGCAATATTCCTAAAATCAATGAAAAGCTCCAAACCTTGAACGACGTCGGTTTAAGCTATGTGCGGCTGGGACAGCCCTCAACCCAATTATCCGGAGGCGAAGCCCAGCGGATCAAGTTGGCAACGGAATTAAGCAAACGAAACACCGGCAAAACCCTATACATTCTGGATGAACCCACCACTGGACTGCACATTGCCGATGTCCATCAACTCATTACCGTACTGCAACGCCTGGCTGACAGCGGTAGCACGGTGGTGGTCATTGAACACCAGCTGGATGTCATCAAGGTGGCCGACCATATCATCGACCTGGGTCCAGAAGGCGGCGACGGCGGCGGAACCATCATTGCCATGGGTACCCCGGAAGAAATCGCCAGCGTTCCGGAATCATACACCGGCCAGTATTTGAAAAAACTATTAAAATAAATTATGAGAAAGCTGAGATTCAGCTTTCTTTTTTTAATACATTTAAATAAAGCTTAATACAAAAAAAGAATCAACAATGTAATTGACAATGGTTTTCAATTAGAGTATAATTAGGCTAACAAAAGAGTTATATGGATCTCACATATAAATTTTAATCATTTGGATAGAGGGTGTGCATATGTTTACATTAAAAGATTTACGACCGGGTCAAAAAGCCTGTGTAGGCTCAATCGCTGTTGAAGGCTTAATGCGACGCAAACTGATGGATATGGGTGTAACACCAGGTGTGGAGATTCAAGTTAATAAAACTGCTCCCTTTGGGGATCCTATTGAGGTTCGATTAAGAGGATATTCACTCAGTCTCAGAAAAAAAGACGCAGAAAATATATTAATGGTTCAGTAATCGACGTTAGAAACCACCGAAAGGTGGTTTCGTTGTTTAAATAATCACGAGAACGGCATTTTACTTGGCATAAATGGAAATGAGGAAACGAAATGAATTATAAGGTAGCTTTGGTGGGAAATCCCAACTCGGGGAAGACCACACTTTTTAATTGTCTCACCGGGAGTAATCTTTATGTGGGGAATTGGCCAGGCGTAACAGTCGAAAAAAAAGAGGGAAATCTTCGGGATACTGCTAAAAATATTACATTGGTGGATCTTCCGGGAATTTACTCGTTGGCACCCTATTCCATGGATGAAATTGTCTCGCGAAATTTTCTGCTGGAAGAGCGTCCCGATCTGATCATTAATATCATCGATGCCTCCAACATTGAACGGAATCTTTATTTGAGCACTCAACTGATGGAACTCAACTGTCCTATGGTTGGCGCCTTGAATATGATGGATGTGGTCAAGAAAACCGGCGTCGAAATTGATGTACAGCGGATGGAAGAAATATTCGGCTATCCCTTTATCGAAATATCTGCGCAAAAGGAAACAGGTATCGATGAGCTTATCAAACTAGTGGAAAAGATGGTCGAGTTAGATAAACTCAAAGAATTCCCGCAGATCTTTCCTCCCGAAATTATGAATCTCTTTACTGAATTTGGATCTCTGGTAAAAAGCAAATATCCGGATGTATTGCCTGGCTATCCCGGACTTTTCCGGACCATTAAACTGATTGAAAAAGATGAAGAAGTCATGCTGAAGATTGATAAAAATACTGAATTGCTTGAAGCTATTTATGCAGTCAGAAAAAAAATTGAAGCGGTGACACATCACGATGTGGACAGCACCATTGCTGATTATCGATATCGTTTTATCACGGAAGGCATCAGCAAGGCCACAAAAAAAACCAAAGAAAATATTCTGCAGTTTCAGGATAAACTGGATAAGGTGCTTATGAACCGCTTTGCCGCCTTGCCGATCTTCTTTTTCTTTATGTTTGTTATTTACTATGTATCGATCACTCTGGTAGGCGAAATTACCATTGGTGGCATTGAATGGTTTATCAATGATGTGTTAATGATGGCGGTGGCAACTGGACTGGGCAGTTTGGGAGCAGCTGACTGGATCATTGCCTTGATTAATGACGGCGTCATTACTGGTGTTGGTGCGGTGCTGACATTTGTGCCCCAGTTGGTGGTTTTGTTTATCTTTATCTCCATCTTGGAAGACAGTGGTTATATGGCGCGGGTGGCCTTTATTATGGATCGGATTTTCAGACATTTTGGATTGTCCGGTAAGTCTTTTATCCCGATGGTAGTGGGGTTGGGCTGTTCAGTTCCCGGAATTATGGCAACTCGAACCCTGGAAAATGAGCGGGAACGTAAACTGACTGCTGTGTTGACCCCATTTATTTCCTGTGGTGCTAAGATGCCCATTTACGTATTGATGGCCTCCGTATTTTTCACTAACTATCAGACGTTGCTGGTGTTTTCATTGTATCTGATTAGTTTGACAGTGGTCTTTGCCTCCGGATTTGTTCTTTCTAAAACCTGGTTTAAGGGCGCAGATTCGGGATACTTATTGGAGATTCCACCGCTGCGATTGCCAAAACTCAAAAATACATCGACCCAAGTTTGGCAACGGACCAAAGAATTTATTGTCCGGGCGGGAACTATTATTTTTGCAGTATCAGTGGTGCTCTGGTTTTTACAAAGCTTTACGCCAGGTTTTCAAATGGTTCAATCTCCTGACGAAAGTATTCTGGCAACATTTGGAAAGATCATTGCTCCGGTTTTTGTGCCGCTGGGTTTCGGCAATTGGGTAGCATCTGTTGCCTTACTCACCGGAATAGCTGCAAAAGAAATGATCATCAGTACCATGAGTGTACTGTCCTCCGGTCAGGGTGGTAGTCTGACTGAAAACATCAGTCAAATTTTCACACCGGTGTCAGCCTACAGTTTTGTTATTTTTGTATTGTTGGCATCACCTTGTATGGCCGCTCTTGCCACCATGAAAAAAGAACTGGGAAACTGGCGGGATTTTCTGTTTGCCTTGGCGTATCAAATTGGTTTGGCCTATGCGATTGCATTCATCATCTATCAGGTTGGCAGTCGGATTTTTGGTTAAGATTAAGCGTATTAGCGCAGAAGAAAGAAGGACTCAATGATTACCTGGATTTTAGCAGCATTAATTTTAGGTGCGGCGGGATATATTATCTTTAAGAAAGTCAAGAAAATGAAATCGGGAGATTTTTCCTGTGAAGGCTGTAAAGGCGGTGATGGCTGCCCGGGCTGCCATGTTAAAATTGAACCCCCAAAAGAAGACGATAAAAGAAACTGAGAAAAAGGAAATTAAAGACAAAAACAGCCACCAGCAATTAGCTGGTGGCTGTTTTAAAATACTATTTAATTATGCGATAAAAACGTTAGTAGCTTGTAAGCCACGATCAGTTTTTTCTGTATCAAAAGTTACGCGTTGTCCTTCAACAAGGTTTTTACGTCCGTCAGCAATAATTGCAGAGAAATGTACAAATACATCTTCGCCGCCATCTACTGAAATAAAACCAAATCCTTTTTCCTCATTAAACCATTTTACTGTACCATTATTCATTTTAGGTACCTCCTAAATATTATTTGTAAATCGTGATGCAAAAACAAAAAACACATATTTTTGCAAATCATTTAAACCGTAAAAATGACTTGCAAAAATATGTGAAATCAATAAATACACTCTAATTCATTTATAAGTATATACCGATTTAGGTCTAATGTCAATTTATTTCATTAACACATTACTTTATTTAAGAAAACTTGGATAATGATAAACTCAAATTATTTGTATCTAAAATCAGATCGGACTGAAAAGATGGCATAAACCACTTGAGCCATCTCAACGTTGGTGGTGAGATGGCTCAAAAAAAGCTGAACTCAAGATTTATGTGGTACAATAGCTATTAAAGTCAATGGACTCATATTTTTGTTTCAAAAGCTCTTTGGCTTCCTTTAAGACTTCCTTTTCTGAAATTGGAAGTCTTATCTCACGTATTTCAATAATTTTAAAGGGATCGTCCTTAATCGATTTTGTCAGAGTAAATCCACCATAAATTTTCGGAACAATCTTTACTTCGAAATTACCGAAAGAAATCAGGGTATTGTGGCCATCGACGGTTATTTTTTCAAACATGGTAACACTTCCTTTCTTTATGATATTCTGATGTTTAAAAAAGTATTATTATTATACCAAAATTAGGTAGCGAATAAACAAAAAAATCCAAAAAAATATTTATTTAAGGTTATTTATATGTATGATAAAGAAAAATTAAAAGATTTACCGCAAAGCCCTGGGGTTTACATTATGAAGAATGACAATGATGAAATTATTTACGTTGGTAAAGCCATTAACCTTCGCAATCGGGTGCGGCAATATTTTCATTCGGCCAGTCAGCTCTCCTCGAAAACAGGCGCTTTGGTATCCCATATCGAAACCATTGAAACCATTGTCACCGATTCGGAAATGGAAGCCCTGATTCTAGAATGTAATCTGATTAAGACCCATCATCCCCGCTATAATATTCTGCTGAAGGATGATAAAAGCTATCCCTGGATTCGCTTGACCGTTAATGAAGAATATCCTCGAATTTTGATGACTCGGGAGTATAAAAAAGACGGCGGAAAATACTTTGGACCGTTTACCAGTTCATTTGCGGTAAAAAATACCATCGAGGCGATTCTTAAAATTTATCCCTTGAAAACCTGTAATCGTCAAGTTGAGTATGGCAAAAAGAACGGACGACCGTGTTTGAATTATCATATTGGCCAATGTCAGGCACCTTGTCAGGGTAATGTGTCAAAAGTGAAGTACGCCCGGGATATCCAGTCAATTTTGGATATTTTAAACGGACGGCATCCGGACTTAATCAAAAATCTTAAAGAGAAAATGACCACAGCCGCTTTGAACCAGAATTATGAAGAAGCAGCAAAATATCGGGATCAAATTTCCGGCATTGAGCATATTATTGAAAAACAGAAAATTAGTTCCAGTACCAAACAGGATCAGGATTTTATTGGTATTGCACAACAGGAAGACTTGGGCTGTGTTCAGGTTTTCCATGTTCGAGATGGAAAATTGATGGGTCGAGATCACTTCTTTTTAGAAGAACTTGGTGATGTAAGTCCCAAAGAAGTGCTGGAGAGTTTTGTTAAACAATATTATTCTAGCTGCGGATTTATCCCGAAAGAAATTATTCTCAAAGAAACCCTGGAAGACAAGAATGTCATCGAAGCGTGGTTAAACAACCTGGCTGGTAAAAAAATCGAGGTGTTATCGCCCCAGCGAGGGCAAAAAATAAGAATGCTGGAAATGGTGGGGGAAAATGCAGACCTGGCCTTAAAACAGCACCTACTTGAGAGACGCGAAAAAGAGATTCGCTCCAAGAGCCGATTGGATGGACTGCAGGAATTATTGGGGATGGATAAACGGCCATCCCGAATTGAAGCATATGATATTTCCAATATTAGTGGAACCAATAACGTCGGCGGAATGGTCGTGTTTGATGATGGTAAATTGAATCGAAAAGCCTGTCGACGTTTTAAAATCAAATCGGTCGAGGGTCAAAATGATTATGCCAGTATGCAAGAAATGATCTTCAGACGAATGGAACGGGCAATGAAAACCCAGGAAGTCAATAATTTTTTACCGCTTCCCGAAATCATGATGATCGATGGTGGCGTTGGTCATGTAAATGCGGCTGAAAGCATCGTTTCGCTTTATCCGGTAAATATTGAAGTCTGCGGGCTGGTAAAAGATGATCGCCACCGACTACGCGGCATTTTTCATCAGGGCATCGAATATCCGATCAAAAAAGCCACCCCACTGGGCGTCTTCCTTTTTGAAATCTCGGAAGAAGTTCATCGATATACCCTGGGATATCACCAGATTCTGAGAAAAAAAGAAATGCTGACCTCCCAATTGGAGGAGATCCCCGGGGTTGGTAAAAAACGTCGGGAAGCCCTAATGGCCCACTTTGGACAAGTGGACAAAATAAAAAAAGCCGAGTTGGCAGAATTAATGGCCGTTCCCGGGATGCAGGTGAAAACAGCCCAGGCCGTGTTCGATTATTTTCATCGATAAGCCATTAAAACACTTTTATCAATAGAAACTTTGAGGTAGAATAACTTGAGTAAATTAATCAGTAGTAAATCAATGAAAAGAGATAAACGAAATATGAATGGTAAAGTAAATTTGGACGATTTCTGCAAAGAAATCAAGCTGGAAAAAATTTATTATCAGTCGGAAGAATTAAATTTGGCGAACAGTGGCATTAATCGCCCCGGTTTGCAACTACATGGTTATTATCAACATTTTGATTCTAACCGGGTTCAAATGATTGGAAAGGTGGAAGTTGCCTATCTTTTGGATCTGGATCCGGAAGTAAGGAAACAGAAAATAGACGATTTCTTTTCCTATGAATTCCCCTGTTTTATTGTCTGTTGGGATCTGGAAGAAACCTATCTGTTTGAAGAAGCGGCCAAAAAATATGGACGAACCTTGTTAAAAAGCAAGGAACATACAACTTCTTTGTTTTATGATCTGGTTAATTATATTGATCAGCTGTCGGCACCGAGAATCAGTTTGCATGGAGTTTTGGTTGAGGTTTTTGGTGTTGGTGTGTTGATCACCGGACCAAGCGGGATCGGAAAAAGTGAAACAGCGTTAGAAATTGTTAAACGCGGTCATTGTCTGATTGCCGATGATGTGGTTGAAGTTAAACGAATTCGCGATGGACATTTAATGGGGACCGCTCCAGAACTATTGCAGCATTTTATGGAGATCCGGGGAATTGGCATTATTGATGTTAAAACCCTATATGGTGCCCGAGCCGTTAAAAAAGATGTGGAAATAGATATGGTAATTCGACTGGAAAATTGGGATGAGCGCTCTCCCTATGATCGACTGGGTTTGGACGAGCAGACTCTGGATATTTTGGGGATCGAAGTCCCGGAGGTGATGATTCCGGTTTCTGGTGGACGAAATCTGGCCTGCATCATTGAAACGGCTGCCATCAATAATCGAACGAAACAATATGGCTATCATTCAGCTCAGGTTTTTTGTGATCGGGTTGCTCATCAAAATGATCTGGAAGTACAGAAAAGAGAATTAAAGAAAAAACAGGAAGAAGAAGGAAATTGAAGAAAAAAATGAGAAATTATGTTTTAGATGCCCACACTCACACCATTGCCTGTGGTCATGCCTATAATACAGTACTGGAATTAATTGATGCTGCTGCCAAAAAAAATCTCGAGATGATTTGTATTACCGAACATGGCCCGGCGCTTCCGGGAGCACCAACCCCGTTATTTTTTGCTAATTACAGGGTAATTCCAGGAAAAATTAACAATGTTAAATTACTCAAAGGCATTGAGAGTAATATTATGGATAGCGATGGCAATACCGACATCCCCATGGATTTTATTAAATCGCTCGAAATCATTTCGGCATCACTGCACACGCCAACCTTTAAGCCCCAGACAAAATCAAAAAACACCAGTGCGGTACTAGGAGCCATAGCCAATCCCCATGTGGATTTTATTTGCCATTTGGGTAATCCGACCTACGAGTTGGACTACGAAGCGATTCTTCAGGATGCCAAAAAGACGAATACACTGATCGAAATCAATAATGGCTCCTTTTTTATCAGAAAGGGTTCCAAACCGAACTGCGAATGGATTGCCAATCGCTGTAAAGAACTGGAGATTCCCGTTATTATTGGCAGTGATACCCATTTTGCATCTGATATTGGCGATTTTCCCTATGTGGATCAGGTTCTGGATGCCATCGATTTTCCGGATGAACTGATTATCAACCTCGATTCCAATAGACTAATCACTTACCTGGAAAACAAAGGAAGGGTGCTATTTGCAGATCCCCGGGAATATGCCCAAGAATTGTTTTTGAAAAATGACTAAACTGTGATAAAATAATATCTTGAAATCAAGTAGGAAAGGACATAAAGTATGAATGTAAAAATCATCACCGATTCTGCCTGTGATATCCTGGAAACAGATCAACAACAATATGATATTGAGATAATGCCGGTTTATGTTGTAGAAAATGAAACGACCTATCGCGACGGTATTGATATATCTTCAGAACTGGTATGTGAAAATATGCGTAAGGGTATACGCTATAAAACTTCCCAGATTCCCTATGGCGATTTTTACAAACGGTTTGAAGAATTGATCATGGAAAATCAGTCATTTATTTATCTGGCTTTTTCCAGCGGTCTTTCCGGTACCTACCAGGCAGCAGCATTGGCGGAACGAGACTTGAAAGAGAAATATCCGTTGGCTGACTTTAAAGTCTTTGATACCAGGGCCGTGTGTTATGGACTGGGGCACATCGTTTACGGAGCAGCCCGGGCAGCGGCCAAGGGCGCGAGTATGGATGAACTGATAAAACAGATTAACTATTATATCGATCATGTTAAACATGTTTTTACAGTCACTGATCTTCAATACCTGTATCGGGGCGGAAGATTAAATAAGGGCACCGCCATTATTGGGAACATGCTAAACATTAACCCGTTACTTGAAGTGAACAAGGCCGGCGAGCTTCAGCAGATTGACAAGGTCAGAGGGGAAAAAAAGCTGGTCAAAAAAATGGTTGATTATCTGGAAGCCAACGGCAACAATTGGGATAAACAAACCATTGGCATCAGTCATGCCGATAACCCTGATTTAGTTGCCATGTTTGTTAAAATAGCTAGCAAGCGATTTAATACTGAACAGTTTAAAATTGTTCCACTGGGGCCAACTGTCTTAACCCACTCCGGCCCTGGAACCTTGGCGGTTTTTTTCTTTGATGAATTGAAGGATGCCTATTGGGTTGAATAAACGGTCAATAAAAATAAGTGCTGTTAGCTTCGCTGCCTGTTTACATCAAACAATTTTTACACTGTACAACGTACAGTCTATCGACTGTTCGTCTACACGTTACAAAATTGTTTATGAAAACAGAAATCAAAGCAATTTACGCTTGGAATTTTAGATATACAAACACCTATTAAAATAAGAAATAAGGAGCACTATGTTAGATAAGTTAGATTTTTTAGCAGGAAAATATGCTGAATTAAATGAAAAAATCAGTGATCCCGAGATCATCGGCGATCAGAATCAATGGCGAAAGCTGATGAAAGAACATGCCCACATCGAACCGATCATTCAGAAATACAATGAGTTTTGCGATACCTTATCAGCGATTGATGACACCAAAGAGATGCTGGAAGATAAACAACTGGAAAAAGATTTCAAAGAAATGGCCGAAGCTGAACTGGATGAGCTTTCAAAAAAGCGGGTTGAACTGGAAGAGGAATTGAGAATTCTGTTGCTTCCCAAAGATGTCAATGATGATAAAAACGTTATCGTTGAAATTCGGGCTGGCGCCGGTGGCAGTGAGGCCGCCTTGTTTGCCGGTGATCTCTTTAGAATGCTGACCCGATATGCTGAGCGGCAGGGTTGGAAAAGTGAAATTATGAGTTCCAGCATTCCCGATATTGGTGGCATTAAAGAAATTATTTTTTCCATCGAAGGAACCGGCGTATACAGCCGATTGAAATACGAAAGCGGCGTTCATCGGGTTCAGCGGATCCCCAGCACCGAATCCGGTGGGCGTATCCATACCTCAACTGCTACCGTTGCCGTACTACCAGAAGCCGAAGACGTGGAAATTGAAATTGGTGCTAATGATTTAAGGGTGGACGTTTACCGATCGTCTGGAAACGGCGGACAAAGTGTTAACACCACCGATTCAGCCGTTCGAATTACCCATATCCCCACCGGGATGGTAGTAACCTGCCAGGATGAAAAATCCCAACTAAAGAATAAAGACAAGGCGTTAAAAATATTAAAGGCCCGACTTTATGAAATAGAGCAACAAAAACAACAGAATGAAATCGCTGAAAATCGAAAAAGTCAGGTCGGTACCGGAGACCGAAGTGAACGAATCCGCACCTATAACTTCCCTCAAGGACGAATTTCAGATCACCGGATCAATATGACCGTGTACCAACTGGATGCCTTTTTAGATGGTGATATTGATGAAATGGTCAATGCTTTAATCACCAATGATCAGGCTGAAAAACTGAAACAGCATTCTTAAACACCAAAAGGCTTTCCAACTAAGGAAAGCTTTTTTTGTTCAGGGAATTAATTGGTAAAAAATCGACCTTATTTAGAAAGAGTATTGGTAAAGAGCTGTAATATTTTATCCGTGTTGAGCTTGTCTAACGTGTTGCCATAGAAATGCCTGTAAAAATTCCGTATTATGTTGACAATCAAGGGCTTTAAAAGTAGAATGAAAACTAGTTGAAAAAATTTAAACATAAATTTGATCCTCGGATCAAATTGTCCTTAAGGAGGAGTAACAATGAAAAAAGTAGTCGTAGCAGATCAAGCAGCTTGTGTAAAATGTCTAGGATGTGAATTAGCATGTGCAAACGCATTCTACAAAGAACCCGTTTCAGAATTATCATGTATTAAAATTACCGAAAAAGAAGATGGTAGCCCAAAAACTTTGGTATGTGTACAATGTGGTAAATGTGCAAAAGCATGTGAAGCCGGAGCAATCACCCAAAATCCCAAAGGCGTATACATGATCAGTAAAAAATTATGTGTAAACTGTGGAAAATGCGTCGAAGCATGTCCATTTGGCGTACTGGTTAAATCTGAAGATAGAGATGTGCCTTCTAAATGTATCGCATGTGGTATCTGTGTCGAAGCATGTCCACAAGACGTATTGGCAATTAAAGAAGCTTAATTAGCTTTGGCGGTCATATAATCAAAAAATTTATCACTTAAAAAGGTTCCCTGTTCGAAAAATTTTTCGAACAGGGAACCTTTTTTTGAGGGGATCTAATAATTGTTGATATGATCAATTTGTTTTCGTATGCTAATTAAAAATCGATACGCGTGGCAATATAGTTGACAACTTCGGAAATAGGCACCCGAACCTGATCCATGGTGTCACGATCTCTAAGAGTGACACATTCATCCTCCAGCGTATCAAAATCCACGGTAACGCAGAAAGGCGTACCGATTTCGTCCTGACGGCGGTAACGCTTGCCGATGCTGCCGGCTTCGTCATATTCAATCATAAAATGTTTGGATAACAGCGTTGAAATTTCCACTGCCTTGTCGCTCAGTTTCTTTGACAGTGGCAATACCGCGGCCTTATAAGCGGAAAGGAAGGGATGGATTCGCATAACGTTTCGTTCTTCGGTTTTGTCGCCATTGGTGATTGTTTCTTTTTCCATGGCATTGCATAAGAAAGCCAGAAAGACGCGGTCAGCACCCAACGATGGTTCAATGCAATAAGGAATGTATTTTTCATTGGTGACCGGATCGGTGTATTTCATGTCTTTTCCAGAGTGCTCTTGATGCTGGGTCAAGTCAAAATCGGTACGGTCGGCAATTCCCCAGAGCTCACCCCAGCCAAATGGGAAGCGGAATTCGACATCAGTAGTGGCATTGCTGTAATGCGAGAGCTCTTCCTGGTCATGATCCCGGAAGCGGATGTTTTCATCTTTCATGCCCAAATCATACAACCATTTTTTACAGAATTCTTTCCAGTAATTAAACCATTCCAAATCAGTGCCGGGAGCGCAGAAGAATTCCAACTCCATTTGTTCAAATTCTCGGGTTCTGAAGATAAAGTTGCCTGGGGTGATTTCATTTCGGAAGGATTTACCTACCTGGGCAATACCAAAGGGAACTTTCTTTCGGGTGGTTCGTTGAACGTTTTTAAAATTAACAAAAATTCCCTGAGCAGTTTCTGGTCTCAGGAAGATTTCGCTGGCGGTATCCTCGTTAACACCTTGAAAAGTTTTAAACATTAGGTTGAATTGGCGAATATCGGTATAATCCATTTTTCCACATTCAGGACAGACAATATTATGTTCCTGAATAAAGGCCATCATCTGCTCATTGGACCAGGCGTCAACAATGACATCTTCACCTTTTTCAAAATAGTAGTCAGCAATCAGTTTATCGGCCCGGAAGCGCGACTGGCAGGCTTTACAATCCATTAGTGGATCGTTAAAGCCACCAACATGACCTGAGGCAACCCAGGTTTTGGGGTTCATCAGGATAGCAGCATCCAAACCGACATTGTATGGGGATTCTTGAACAAATTTTTTCCACCAGGCTTTTTTGACATTGTTTTTCATTTCTACACCCAGTGGGCCGTAATCCCAGCTGTTGGCAAGACCATCGTAAATTTCTGAACCTGGGAAAATAATTCCTCTCATTTTGGCGAGACTGACAATTTCAGCCATTGTAAATTCTGACATTTTTTCCTCCTAAGAAACATAGTGTTTAAATAATTGCAAAATTCATTAGAATCGAACAAAGTTGTTTCGTGAAAGCTGCCAACGAAGCTCACGGTAGTATGTTATGAAATAACGTCGGCGCTAAATTAAAAAAACCGCCCCTTGTAAATATACAAGGGACGGATTAACCGCGGTTCCACCCAAGTTGTTTGCTATCAACAGCAAACCACCTTCTATTTATAACGAATTTCACGTCAAACAGCATTCGCCATAATGGACGATGTGTTTGCAGCTCCAAAAGTGCCATTCATAGGGTTTAATTACAGATCTTACACCATCACCTGCTCGCTTGGAACTATTGACCCAATGACTTATTCTTTTTTCAACGCTTTTATTATTTATTTTAAAACTAAGTTGAAGGATATCAAAAACCAGCGTTGATGTCAACCCCAACTTAAAGATTCGATTGGCTTGTTTTATAGAAAATTAGAAATAGAGAATAATTTTGCAATAACAGGCTGAAAAATGGCGAAACATTCAATCTTGAAAAAATAATTTTGTAAAAATTGTTTTTATTATAAGTTTGACTACCAATGAACTTTATAATATGGTAGAATTAGTTAAATCAAATGAGCGAACAAAAATAATAAAATTATCCAAATTTATAGACATAGAATATACCGCTAAAACGTGGTATAGACTTGTATTTTCTCTTAAGAAAAGGATTTTTTATATTGACAGATAATGCTCATTAAAGTAATATTATAATAACATGATATTGGCATACTTATTGAAAAGTAAGGACGCAAAACTACAGGGTCTAAATAATATATATTATATGACAGCCAGTTGCATAATCAGGTTTCCAAAAGCCATTGATAAAGCGACAGAGACGCTTTATCAATGGCTTTAATTATTGAAATTAAAACACAAATATCATTAAGAATAAAAATTAATCGGTAAAAATTCAGCTTTGTTGATGGAAAACAAAGTGTTAGTAAATTGATAAAATTAGTTGCATTTTATTAAAGTCATAATATATAATAAATGGAGTATGTTGTTTATTTAGCAATTCTTCGAAATAATCGTGTAAATTAAAACAGCAAGCATCATGGAAACAAATTAAGAAGTAAGCGATCTGATAACTTAACATGATGATTGAAAATATCAGGCCGTTACTGACAACCGCTTTCACAAGTTGGAGCGTTTATTTCTTAAACAAATATTTCTTTTTTAAAGAACGTTGAAAAATGTTTAACTCGAGACTTCACGGTGAATAAAGATTATACCAGTCAATAGACTGTTATATAGAGCAAAACGATTGCTCAAAGTATTTCCAGGTCTTTGTAATATCTGGGAAAAAACTGAAATTCAAGAAGGGAGGTAAGCAATGAATTTAGAGATTCAATCGGCTGGAAAGCCGACAATGAAAGGATTGATGGGGATTTCTGCAAAAACAGAGAGCTCCAGAGTCAATCAATCAGAAGGTAAAGATAAGAGTGCCCAGTTTAAAGATCTGCTGCATCAGTCAAAACAGGATATCAAGCAGGCAGATCGTCAATTGGAGACCAACCGGGGAAATCGCCGAGATTTGAAAGAACTTGACGATAATCAAAAAACTGAAGATAGCAAATTGTCCGCAGAAGATCAGACGCAAGACAATGGGGTGAAAGTGGATAGTGATCAATCAACAGAAACTGAACCAAAAGAACTGTTGGTTGATCAAAACCAAGTGGACAGTTCCTTGCTGATGGTTGAAAATGCTCAATTAATGGGGATTCAAAGCGTTCAGGGAAATGTTGAAAATGTCTTAGCCAACTTAAATATCAAATTGGGATCGCCAGAGAATGAGGTGCCAGAAAACCTCGTGGCGCAAGTTGCAAGCAGTCAATTGGTTGATGTGAAAGGCGTGAATACAGAAGTTCTTGCCACCACAACAGTTCCGTTATTTAATGGAGCACAAATCGATGAAACTCAAAGTGGTGTTACGAACGGTGAAATGATGGTAAATCTTGAGAATCCTGCTACTGAGATGGTGCCGGGACGTGTTGTAAAAGATAAGCCTGAAACTGTGTTAACAGATGATTTAATCACTGAAGGGGAATCAAGCCAGACAAAAACTATCGGTCAGCTTATGACCCAGAATGTTGATTCACAAAACCAACAAATTATTTCTGAAGATACAAATACTGAAAATGCAAAATCGCAAAAGATCATGGATTCGACTAGCGAAGTTAATCCGGCAACATTCAGTGCTGAACTTGCAAAGACTAGTAGTGGTGAGGATAATACAGTACAACCGACCGAGAATCAAAGTCTTGGCGAAAAAGGTGTACAAGAGATCAATACGGCGAGTATCGGTGCCGCTAAAGGTTCAGAAGTCCAACCAAACAATACCCCAGTAGTTCAACAGGTTGCACAAAAGATTCTTCAGAACTTTGAGCCGAACAAGCCTATGGTGTTACAAATGACCTTGTCACCTGAAAAGCTTGGGGATATCGAAGTACAACTAAAGTTTGATCAGGGAAAACTTGTTATTGACATTATGGCAGCCAGCCGAGAAACGCAAAATCTGTTAGGAAAACAGATAAATCAACTGGTAAGAGGCTTAGCGTTACAAAATGTTCAGGTTGAAACGGTTCATATTAATACACCAGTGGAAGCCAGTAGCACAGCAGGAAACACGTCGTCTTTAATGAATAGTGGATCAGATTTTTCACAACAACAAAACAATGCGCAACTAAGAGAAAGCTTTTTAAGAAATAATAGCATTCAAAACAGTCTGCTCGGTAATGGAAGTGAAAGTGACGACGAAGGGATTATCAGTATTGCCCAAAATCTACAATACAACGGACAGCGTCGAATTAATTATTACGTGTAAAGGAGAAAAAACGATGGCAATTAATGGAATTAATGACTATTTAAGTACCTCAGCAACAACTGCGGCTACATCACAAACAACAAGTAAAGCTGCCAAAACATCATTGAATATGGACGACTTTTTAAAACTCATGGTAGCCCAGCTTCAAAATCAGGATATGAACAATACTGCTGATACATCCCAGTATACAACCCAGATGGCTCAGTTTTCAATGGTACAGGCACTAACCGATTTGACGGAGCTTTCAAAAACAAACTATAGTCTCAGTATGATTGGAAAAGAAGTGACTCTGGCTGAAACAAAGTCAGACGGATCACTAAATACGATTACAGGGACAGTGGAAGGTGTTAATCTCTATAATGGCGATGCCCAAATCATTGTCAAAGGAGTCAGTTATCCGATGAGTAGTGTCATGGCAGTAGGACAGGCAAAATAATAACAATCGATTGAAAAAGAGGTGATCATATGGCTGAGAGAATCAATGGAAACTACTATCGGTTAAATGATGCAATCATTCGACAAACAGAAA
Organism: Acetobacterium woodii; assembly: GCA_016213825.1. Classification (GTDB taxonomy): domain Bacteria; phylum Bacillota; class Clostridia; order Eubacteriales; family Eubacteriaceae; genus Acetobacterium; species Acetobacterium woodii_A. The sequence continues at coordinate 71,277 of JACQZP010000011.1, forward strand.
GATTGTCTAATACCGCTAATCAGACAAAAACAGCCAATAGTACAGAAAAAACAGAATCCAGCTTTCAGGAATTGCTTAATCAGCAGATTAAGAACACCGTTACTTTTACAAAACATGCAAACATCCGAAAAGAACAAAGAAACATTGAAGTAACAGAAAGTGATTTAGAAAAACTGGGAAACGCATGCGACCAGGCCCAGGAAAAAGGGATTGGAAATGCACTGATCATGATGGACAATTCAGCATTTATTGTCAATGCAGCTGACAAACGCGTCATAACCGTTATGGACAAAACAGAAATGAAAAACAAACTATTCAATGATATTGATGGTGCCGTATTTATATAGTTGGACCTCTCTGAGGAAACTATAAAGCTTTGACCGATTGATAAGCTTTAGGCGGCACAGAAAGGAATTAAAAATGATCAGATCTTTATATTCAGGAATTTCCGGGATGGCAGCCCACCAAACAAAACTAAACGTTATTGGTAATAATATTGCCAATGTTAATACCTACGGTTTTAAAGCAAGCCGCGTCGTCTTCAGCGACGTATTATACCAAAATCTATCAACTGCTACAGGCGCGACCGCCACTACCGGAGGAACCAACGCCAGTCAGTTGGGTTATGGAACAAAGGTTGGGAGCATTGATATGCTTAACACCATTTCATCAGGTGCGACTACGGGCAGGGCATTAGATGTTTACATCGCTGGGGAAGGCTATCTGGCCGTACAGCCAGAAGCCGGAAGCAACCGCTACACCCGGGTTGGTAATTTAAAATTTGACGCCGATGGTAACTTAACCGATGGCAATGGTAGCAAGGTTATGGGAATACCAATTGATGCGGATGGTAATCCAATTATGAATGCCAATGGGACACTAGCGATTGATGCATTAAAAGCTATCAATGTTGACCCTAAAGAGCTGGAAAAATATACCGGTATTACCATTGGTAAATCCGGTGAGATTACGGGGATTAAAGCGGGTGATCCCGAATTTACAGCTGCAACAGGTTTTAGCTGGTTAAATTCGATCACCGTTCCGACTACATCCAATTATACTGGAAATGTTAAATTAGCTGTTGGGGATATGTCATCTGTTGATGAAACAGCAACTGAATATGTTAAAGGTTTATTGACACTTGATCCTACTGCTGGTGTTGAAGGATCGATAACCTTAACAAAAACGGGAGATGTATACACAATAAGTGGTCTTAGCGATAGTACTGGAACCGAAATTACCGATTATGGGACAGCAACCCTCTCGTCAGCTGGAATTCTGACCTTTTCAAAAGTACCCGGCCTCAAAATAGACACAACTAAAATTACTGGTGATACAACGGCAGGTGTTGGTATTGGGACTATTGTGAAAGATGGCTACACATCGGCTGTAGCCACTGTTTCTAACGCAGGTGGAGTGGTTGAGTACTTAAAGTCGGCTGATCTGGCAGATTTTGATGGCACGACAGACAGTAGCGTTGCTCTTACAAGCACAACAACTGATGGAACGCTCACGCTGGATGTTAATGGAACCGGATTTGCACAAATAATTACGGATGGGCTGGCGACAAATCCAACCGTTGGAAAAATTGAAACTGGCAGTGACAAACCAGTTACGTTAGGCTATCTAGCCATTGCAAAATTTGGCAATACTGATGGTTTACTGCAGGATGGAAATGGATATTTTATGGAATCAGCTAACTCGGGTATACCCATTGCATCGAAAGCCGGAACAAACGGAACCGGTGGAACAGAGTCCGCCAATTTGGAAATGTCAAATGTCGATTTATCTCAGGAATTTACTGATATGATTATTGCCCAACGTGGTTTTCAGGCCAATTCGAGAATCATTACCGTATCAGACTCGATTCTTGAAGAACTCATTAACTTAAAACGATAAACTAAGCTAGAACAGCTCACCCGAAGGAGAAAACTTCTTCGGGTAGAGCTTTGTCTAAAGTCAGTCACCAAATATGTGTTTGCACATATTTGGTGACTGACTTCGAACTGCAAAAGATAATTGACTTTATGCGGTTTAATCTCAAAAATAACACGACAATTGAGGTGGAAATATGATAGAATTAACAAGATTAAATAAACAAAAAAATGAAAAATTTATTTTAAACAGTGAACTCATTGAAACCATTGAGGAAAAACCAGATACCACCATCAGACTTGTTAATGGAAAAAATATTGTTGTTGTAGAGAGCTCAGCGCAAGTTGTTTCAAAGGTACTTGCGTATAAACGAACTATTTATGGTCGTTAGGAACTCAATTCTGAAAGATGAATTTAACAGAAGTGTCAAAACAATAGCTAGGAGAAACGAACATGGCAGAAATTCTTTCGCAGAGTCAAATTGATAGTCTTTTAAGCAGTTTAATAAGTGGAAAAGACGAACCGGAAGCGCCAAGTGCGGCTCCGGGTAAAAAGGTTAAGGATTATGACTTTAGAAGACCTAAGCTATTTACCAGAGAACAGCTTAAACATTTATTCAGCATCTATGAAAACTACGCCAGATTAGTGTCTTCGCACATAACGGGGATTCTGCAAACCTATAGTTTGGTAGAGATTATCGAAGTAGAAGAACAACAATACTATGAATTTAATAACGCTTTACCGGATTCAGTACTCATGGGTCTCATCGACTTTGATATCAAAGACAGTGAGGACGAAGAAGATCTGGTAATAATGGATATATCCAAAGAAGTAGGGTTTTCGAGCTTTGACAGGCTTTTAGGAGGATCAGGGAAACCATTAAAAGAAGATCGCGAATTTACTGAGATTGAAATTGGCGTTATGGAGTACTTTTACAAAGGGATGATTAACCTGATGAAAAATGTATGGTTTGATTATCTGGAAATATCACCAAGACTCATGAAAATCGAAACAAATTCTCGGATTCTCCAGGGGATTGGCGCAGATGAGAATGTCGTTATTATTGTTATGAGTATCAAGGTTAATGAATCCCAAGGGAAAATTAATATCTGCATCCCAGCAACTACCTTAGATATGCTCTTTAAGAAAAAAATGTCGCAAACTAAAAAGAATATTAAACGTGGAGATCAACAAGCAGAAGAAAAGAGACGTCTAAATATTATCAGTGAAATAAGAAAAACAGAATTGGAAATTAAAGGCGTATTAGGTGAGACAGAAGTACTCTCACAAGATATTTATGAATTGGAAGTGGGGGATATTATAAAGTTAAATAAGCCGGCCAATTCGATGGTAGATGTTGTTGTAAATAGTGAGGTGTGGTTTAGAGGCGAAATGGGAGACTATAAGAAAAAAAGAGCTATTCAGATTAAAGAGCTTAATGAGAGGGGAAGTGAACTATACATATGACAGATATAGCAGAGAATCCAGATAAGTTAACAGGAATGGAAATTGATGTCATCGGGGAAGTGATGAATATCAGTATGGGGACGGCAGCAACAGCCATGTCAACCATTTTAAATACAAAAGTTAACATTACAACGCCAAGAATTGAAACAATTGGCGTTGAAGCATTTGAGTTCGCTTACCTTGAACCAGTTATTGGAGTTTTAATCAATTACGTTGAAGGTATCGAAGGTGCCAATGTTCTGTTACTGCAAGAATCAGACATGAAAAAAATTCTGTCGCAGTTATTTGACATGGACACCAGTGATGAGATAGAATTTGATGAAATAAGTAAAAGTGCCATTGGCGAAATCATGAACCAGATGATGGGGGCAGCAGCAGGAGCCTTGGCTTCATTTCTTGGGAAGGTAGTAAATATTTCCCCACCAGTACTGTTGGACACGACCAATAAATCCAGTATCCGGGATTTATTCTCGCTTAAAGGGGATAATCTGGTTAGCATTAAGTTTAACTTAAGTATTGAAGGTCTGGTAGAAAGTGAATTTATCAGTGCTATGGAACCTGCCTTAGCTCGGGAAATTGTATCGATGTCAATGGGTGCCAGTGGGATGGATGACGAAGAAGAGGAAGTAGCCGTTCCGGCTCCGCCACCGCCAGTACAACAAGCACCAGTTCAACCGGAAGCCGCTTATCAACCGCCACCACAAGCAGCTTATGCACCACAGACAGAACCAGCCCGGGTTGTCAAAAATGAGCCACCACCAGTGGCTTACGCGCAGCCTCAACAGCCAGTTCAAGTTAGCCCATATGAATATCGAAGTTTTGATCAAGATCAACGAACCAATAATATACCAGGAGACAATTTGGATTTGCTGATGTCAGTGCCAATCCAAATCACCGTTGAACTGGGTAAGACTCGTAAAAAGATAAAAGATATTGCTGAATTGACCCTTGGAAACATTGTAGAATTGGATCGACAGGCAGGTGACCAGGTAGATGTCATTGCAAACGGACGATTGATTGCCCGGGGAGATGTTGTCGTTGTCGATGATAACTATAGTGTTAAAATAACTGAAATCATCAAAGTCAGAGAAAATTCTGATCAAAAAAAATAATAGCGAAAATTTATCACAAAGAAAGAATGGATTAAGGAGAAAAAAATGAGTAAAATTTTAATTGTTGACGATGCGGCCTTTATGCGTATGATGATCAAAGATAGTTTAAAAAAAGGTGGTTATACTGACTTTATCGAAGCAGAAAACGGTGAAATAGCACTGGCAGAGTACAAAGAAAACCGTCCTGATTTAGTGCTATTGGACATTACTATGCCAGTTATGGATGGCATTCAGGCTTTACAAGCGATTAAAGGGTTTGAACCACAATCAAAAGTCATTATGTGTTCAGCTATGGGTCAGGAAGGTATGGTTGTTGAAGCCATCAAAAACGGTGCCCTGGATTTTATTGTAAAACCATTTAAGGCAGACCGTCTGATCCAAACCGTCAATAGTGCCCTTGGCAAGTAAAAGAAAGTAGGCCCAAAGTGGGTATGAGTGATGTTTTTTCAATTATTCTAGCACTGGTAGGGACCGTTGGAGTTATTGTTTTAACCTATTACGGAAGTCGTTGGTATATCGAACGGTTTATCAAAAGACCGGGATCATTGTCTGGACAACATCACATAAAAGTAGTTGAAAGATTGATTGTTGGCAAAAACGGTTCAATCATCATTGTCGATATTCAGGGCGTGCAGTATTTAGTTGGGGTGACCGAACAGAACATTCAAATATTGACAAGACTTGAAAAACCAATTTCATTTCAGAAAAAGCAGGAAATACAAAAAGAAAGCTTTTTGAGTTTGATGAAATCATTTTCTCAAAAGGAAAAACAGAATGAGTGAAAAAATTGAGATGATAAAAAAAAGAAAAGTGACACTTAAAAAAGCACTAGTCATAATGCCGATTATTGCCATCTTGTTTTTTCTGACAGCAACAACAGCTCATGGTGCAGAACTTTCGGTCGAAGGGCTGCTGGCTGGTCAAAGTTCAGACACTGTAAAAATTGTTGTCTTGATGACGTTGATTGCCATTGTGCCAACTTTATTACTGATGATGACCTGTTTTGGCAGAATTATTATTGTGTTATCTTTTTTGAGAAGTGCTTTGGGTTTACAACAAACACCGCCAAATCAGATTTTAGTTGGCCTGGCATTAGCAATCACCTTCTTTGTGATGGCACCGGTTTTAACCGAGATCAATAAGGTTGCTTTACAACCCTACAATGCCGGGACTATAAATACGCAACAATTCCTGGATCTGGCAACTGTTCCCATTGAAGAATGGATGTTAAAACAGACAACAACTCAGGATGTAGACTTGTTTAAGAATCTATCTGTTCAGGCTGGTCAAACTGGTGTTGAAAATCTAGCGCCGCAAGAGTTGCCATTGACCATCGTTATTCCAGCATTTATCATCAGTGAATTAAAAAGAGCCTTTTTGATCGGATTTTTGTTGTTTATTCCATTTTTGCTCATTGATATGATTGTATCCAGCGTGCTCATGTCCATGGGGATGATGATGCTTCCACCGGTTATGATTTCACTACCATTTAAGATTATGCTGTTTGTGGTAGTAGACGGATGGGGTCTCTTAGTCAAAACCTTGATTATGACCTATAACTAAAGAAAGGAGCTGGCAAATGGATACATCACAATTAATCGAAATTTTCAGAGATGCAATTCTAACTGGAATGAAAGTAGCGGGCCCAATCCTTTTGATTAGTATGTTAGTTGGATTGGTTATTTCAATTATTCAGGCGGCTACTTCCATCAATGAGCAAACCATGACCTTTGTGCCTAAATTGATTATCACTGCCATCATGCTCGTTGTATTTGGAGGTTGGATGTTGCAACAAATGATGGATTTGTTTTTGAGAGTTATGGAATTAATTGCTACTAAGATCTAGAGAAATAAATATGGGTGATAATTGTGACATTTGACATGAATCAGTATTTGATTTTTCTATTGGCCAGTTGCAGAACCGCAGGAGTCATTTTTTTTAATCCGATATTTGGAAGAAATAGTGTTCCTACGATCATGAAAGTCGGATTATCTTTAGCAATCGCTTTATATGCAGTCTTTGATCTGGGCGTAAATCAAGTTCAGGTCATTAACTACTCAGCCATTGAATTTATTGGCGCGATGCTGCAAGGGTTTATTATTGGTATTGTTATTGGATTTATCATGTCAATGTTTCTTACTGTTTTCCAATTAGGCGGGGAATTAATTGACATGCAAATGGGTTTGAGTATGGCATCCATGTATGACCCGGCCACCAAGGCCAACATTTCTGTTACAGGTAACTTGTTAACAGCCATGTATGTGCTTATTTTTTTTATTTCCAATGCCCATTTAGCATTATTTACTGTTCTAATAAAATCATTTCAGGCAGTTCCGGTTGGGATCGGTACTATTAGCGACAAGGTTGGTGTCTATTTTATTGAACTGATGTATTATATTTTTTTATATGCTGTCCAACTGGCTATTCCCATCATTGTTACCGAGATTATTGCAGAATTTGCCGTAGGGATTCTAATGCGACTGGTACCGAATATTAATGTTTTTGTTATTAATATTCAAATAAAAGTTTTCATCGGTTTGATTGTCATTTTCACCTTAATCCCTACATTGGCAAATTTTATGACACAAATGAATCTGTTGATGATGGAAAAAATAAATCAGGTACTGACATTTTTTATATAGTGCTGATAATCGGAGAAAAAAATGGCTGAATCAGAAAAAACCGAAAAAGCAACCCCAAAAAAGCGAAAAGATGAGCGAAAAAAAGGGAACACCTTTCAAAGCAAAGATGTTGTCAGTGTCGTTCTTCTCTATATGGCATTTTTCATTTTGAACTTACTGGTACCTTTTATTTATTTGCAGATCAAAAATTTATATGTCGCCCAAATGGACAAAATGGTAAACCTCGATACTTTGACCGTTGCTACGGTTGGCCAGCTTTTTCGCGAAATTGCAGTTGTTTTTTTTATTTCGGTTCTGCCAATTGCGGTCATAATCATGGTCGCTGCTATTATTGCATCAGGTGTTCAGACCGGCTTCCTGGTTACTGGGGAAGCGCTCAAACCAAAATTCAATCGGATCAACCCACTTAGCGGCTTAAAACGAATGGTTTCACTAAGAGCATTGGTTGAACTTGTTAAATCAATCATCAAAGTTACACTGATCATTGGTGTTATTTATACCATTATTTTAAGCCTGATTCCAATGACGCCGGATATGCTGACAACCAGAATTGATGAAAATACAATGTTTATGCAGGATAAGATTATGTCAATGGTGCAGACAATCTGTATGATTTTTGCTATTGTTGCAGTTCTTGACTATGCTTATCAACGTTATGATTATGAAAAGAAATTAAAAATGACCAAACAGGAAGTCAAAGACGAGTATAAACAGACAGAAGGAAGCCCTGAGATCAAAGGAAAAATCAGACAAAAGCAACGAGAAATGAGTATGAGTCGAATGATGCAGATGGTACCTCAAGCGGATGTTATTGTCAGAAATCCGACCCATTATGCGGTTGCTTTGAAATATGATATGGATCATGATGTTGCCCCGATGGTACTGGCTAAAGGAAAAGATCATATCGCCTTGCGAATTGTCAAGGTTGGGGAAGATAACAAGGTGCCTGTGAAAGAAAATAAACCATTGGCAAGAGGTTTGTATGAATCGGTAGAAATCAACGATTACATACCTGCAGAACTCTACAAAGCCGTGGCAGAATTAATGGCATGGGTTTACAGTAATAAAAAGAAGGAAAATATCTCATGAAAATCATTCAAAACCTTGTTGTGTTTTTTATCATTGGAACCATCGCTCTGATCATCATTCCATTGCCACCATTTATTCTGGATTTTATGTTTATTTTAAGCATGGCCATTTCGTTGATTATTCTATTGACAACTATGTATATCAAAGGGCCTCTGGACTTTTCGATATTTCCGTCACTGCTCTTGATCACAACTCTGTTGAGGCTGGCTTTAAATATTTCATCAACCCGACTGATCCTTTCTAATGGCGGCCAGGCGGGGCAGATGATCGAAACCTTTGGTACCTTTGTACTGGGTGGGAATGCCGTTGTCGGTTTTGTTGTATTTATCATCATTATCATTGTTCAGTTTATTGTTATTACAAAGGGCGCTGAACGAATCTCAGAAGTATCGGCTCGCTTTACCTTGGATGCGATGCCAGGTAAGCAGATGTCCATTGATGCGGATCTCAGTTCTGGTTCCATCACGGATGTTGAAGCCAAAGAAAGACGGCTTAAAATTCAAAATGAAGCCGAATTTTATGGATCTATGGATGGGGCCACCAAACTAGTCAAAGGCGATGCCATCGCGGCAATGATTATCGCCGTCGTCAATCTTGTCGGTGGAATTATCATTGGGATGGTCCAAGGTGGAATGGACATTACTGAAGTAGTCTCAGTCTACTCCATTGCAACCGTTGGGGATGGCTTGGTCAGTCAGATTCCAGCCTTGATGATCTCGGTGGCAACCGCCATGATCGTTACCCGTGCGGCCTCTGAAAACAACTTAAACGTCGATGTCAGAAATCAATTTTTATCCCAACCGCAAGTATTAGTGATAGCTGGTATTGGTGTTGCGGCTTTGGCGTTGATTCCGGGCGCACCAGCACTCCAAATTCTTGTGTTGGCGATTATGTTAAGTGGTTTTGGTCTTCTCATCATACGACGATCTCGAGTGAAGGTAGTTGTAGATGAAGCTGAGCAAATGACCCAATTGATTCAGGAAGAAAGCAGTGAAGTTGATTTTTATCGAAATATTGATAATGTTTATAATATCATTGGCGTAGAACCTATCGAAATGGAGTTTGGTTATTCTCTTCTACCGATGGTCGATGAAGGTAGCTCCGGTAATTTCATCGATCGGATTGTCATTTTCAGAAAACAATTCGCCATGGATATGGGTGTGGTTATCCCAACTGTCAGACTAAGAGACAATGGGCTTATCAATCCCAATCAGTATGTTATTAAAATAAAAGGGGAAGAAATAGCTAAAGGCGAAGTTTTAGTAGGTTACTATCTGGCTCTGGATCCTTCAAACACCAGTGAACCCATTGATGGCATTGAAACCATTGAACCGGCCTATGGCATCAAAGGAAAATGGATCACCGAAAGTGAGAAGGAATTGGCAGAGGTTTACGGTTATACCGTTATTGATGCCCTTTCGGTTATCGTGACACACATGTCGGAAGTCATTAAAAAACACATGCATGAACTTTTGAGCCGACAAGATATTAACACCTTGCTAGAAAATGTGTCAAAAAGCAATCCGGCGATTGTCGATGATGTCATCCCCAATATTATATCGATTGCTGATTTCCAGAAAATACTGATCAACCTTTTAAATGAAGGTATTCCCATTAGAGACTTAGAGAGCATCCTGGAAACGCTGGGTGATCATGGCACAAATATTAAAGATACCGACATGCTTACCGAATATGTCAGACAAAAATTAAAACGAACGATTACCAGAAAATATACCGACGGTAATAGCATCAAAGTGATTGCTCTGGACCAGGAAATTGAAAACATTATTTTGAATTCAGCCAAGAAAAATGAACATGGCACTTATCTGGCAATTGATCCTCAAGTTGTCCAAACCATTGTGGAAAAAGTGACAGAGCAGATCGAGAAGCTCAAAGAAATAATTGATCATTCAATTATTCTTACATCTCCGATTGTGCGTATTTATTTTAAGCGATTAATTGAACAATTTATGGCAGATTTAACCGTACTTTCCTTTAATGAAATAGATACAAATATACAAATACAAGTTATTGGAATGATCAAATTGGAAAATTAATCCCCGCAAATCCTTTAAAGAATAAGGAGTGTCAAAATGAATGTAGCAGAATTGAATAGTCAAGAAAATATCATCGAAGAAATTGAAATAGAAGTTCCAATGGAAAAATCAGTTGAAGAACAGGGTGCTGAGAATAAGATGGTTGCGCTGTGGCAATTGTATAAAGAACAGCGGACCACCGAAATCAGAAATGAAATTGTCCTTCAATATACCGGACTCGTGAAAAAAATTGTCTTAAGATTCAAAGGGAGCTATAACAATTTTGGACAATTGGACGATATGGTCAATCAGGGAATGATTGTTTTGATTGATGCAGTCGAAAAGTTCGATCCGGATATGGGCAATAAATTCGAAACATTTGCAACCTTGAAAATACGAGGCGCTGTCATCGATTTTATGCGCAAGCAAGACTGGGTACCCCGCAGTCAACGAAGTCTTTCAAAAGTATTGGAAGAAACCTACGGCGAATTATATGCCTCATTGGAAAGAGAACCGAGTGAAGCGGAAATTGCCGCAAAAATGGGTATCTCAGAAGCAAACCTGCAGAAAATTTTGCAGCAACGGCATAATTCGATTGTATTATCATATGAAGAAGCCATTAATGAAAAAATGATGGAAGTATCACCGCTAATTACTGAGGAAAAAGCAGACGACTCACCAGAATCAAAAATTCTGTTTAATGAGCTTAAGATAAAACTGGGAGAGGCCATTGACCAATTAAAAGAAAAGGAACGGCTAGTGGTTTCCCTGTACTACTATGAAAATCTCAAATTAAAAGAAATCGCAGAGGTCTTGGGAGTCACAGAATCTCGGGTTTCTCAGATACATTCTCAGGCAATGATAAAAATGAGGAATCGATTAAAAAATTATTGATATAAAGGAGGAACACTCATGGATAGAGGATCATACTCAGCAGCCGCTGGCATGTTATCAGGCCAAAAAGCGATTAACGTCCTGGCAAATAATGTGGCAAATGTCACCACGGCTGGTTATAAAAGTCAATCAACAGTTCAATCAACCTTCGGCGAATATATGGCATCGAGAATGAGCACCGACCCTAAAATAGCTCAGGCAGATATTGGTGCAGGGGCTTATATTACAGTCAACAATGCCCAATTTACTGATTTCACCCAAGGAATATTTGAAACAACCAACCGAAGTGTGGATATGGCCATTCAAGGACAGGGATTTTTCGTAATTCAAAATGCCAATTTTGGTCAGGTACTTACCCGAAATGGTCAGTTTGAATTGGATCAACAGGGTTTTTTAACCTTACCAGGTGTTGGTCAGGTTTTAAATACTGCCGGGCAACCGATCCAATTGGCGGGAAGTGATTTTACAGTAAAAGCAAATGGCGCAATCATTCAAAACGGAGCTGAAGTAGCGAGGCTGAATATTTCCACAGTGGCAAATGGTGCTGATCTAACGCAGGTCGGTGAAGGCTATTTTCAAAGTGCCAATGGTTTTCAGGCTGCTCAAAATGGCACCTATAATGTATTACAGGAGACCCTTGAAAAATCAAATGTGGATATGACCTTAGAAATGAGTGACATGATTGCCCGACAAAACAATTTCACCTCTTGTACCCAAATGCTGAAAATATTTGATCGGATTAGTGAAATTGCGTCAAATACCATCGGAAAAATCGGTTAAAATGAATAAATCTAGGCAAATTTTTGATTATTCATTACATTTTCTGACCAATTGGACAGTGCTAAAAAGGAGGGAAAAATAATATGATAAGAGGATTTTACGCTTCAAAACTCGGCATGATCGCACAACAGAATAGCCTGAATACCATCGCCAACAACGTTGCGAATATTAATACCGTTGCATTTAAACCACAGGTTACAGCATTTGCTTCATTACTGTACGAAAATATTGATGGTGGAGCTGGGACTAATATCAGTACTGGACACGGCGCCAAGATTGAAAAGATTGGCATCGATTTTACACCGGGTGAAATGGAGCCGACGACACGAGCTATGGATTGTGCCATTGATGGGGCAGGATTCTTTGGGATTCGAAATAAAGAGACAAATACAACAACATACACCAGAGACGGCAACTTTCATATCAGCGTTGAAGGAACTCAAAGTTTTCTTGTTGATGTCAGAGGCAATTATGTATTGGGTAAAGATAATAACCCCATTAATATTACGGGTGGTTTTAACGCTGAAAACCTGGGAGTGTTTTCTTTTTCTAACCCTTATGGATTAACATTACTTGGAAGTAATCAATTTACAGTGTCAAATACATCGGGACAGCCGGTGGCTGACAACGTAAGTATTGTTAGAACCGGATACCTGGAATCGTCAGCCACCGATTCAGCCACTGAAATGGTGAAAATGCTGGAAGCCAATAGAGCCTTTTCATTTAATTCAAAAATAGTTCAATCCACGGATGAAATGGAAAAAACAGTCAACCAACTGAGATAATAAGGATAATGTGTGCATAGAACAATAGCATCTAAACATATTTATAGAATTGGGGATGGGTTATGATTGAGGAGAATGCAAAAATTGCGGAAAGTGTGAATTTGATTGAAGTCAGTATTAGTGAAGATAAACAACAAGGCTTCATTAAACTGGAAAAACAGGAAGATGGGAATCAAGTCTTTACCAAAGAGGAGTTAGTTTATGCTTTAAAAGAGCAGGGGATCGTCTATGGTATTATTGACAGCGCCATTGATAAATTAGCGCAGCGACCAATTTATAATATTCGAATAAAAGTGGCGGAAGCAAAAGTGCCTATTGATGGAGAAGATGGTAAAGTTAATCTGCTTGTGAAAAAAGATGACGAGTATAAACCGGAATATAGTGAAGAAGACACAATCGACTATAAAAACCTGAGTTATTTTCAGATGGTTAAAAAAGGCCAGATTTTATGTGAGATCACAGAAGAAACGACTGGATTAGATGGAACAAATATTCTGGGCGGAACCATTAAGGCTTCAAAAGGAAAAAAGCCATTGGTACCGGCAGGTAAGAATACAAGTTTAAGTGAGGATGAGACAAAACTGATTGCAGATTGCGACGGGATCATTAAATTTGTTAGCAGCATTAATATTAATGAAATGTTACATATCACCAAAAATGTTGATTTTTCAACCGGAAATATTGATTTTTCAGGTGATGTCACCATTGATGGCGACGTCAGCAGCGGCTTTTCCGTTAAAGCTGGTGGTAATTTAGTAATCAAAGGTGTTGTTGAAGAAGCTACGAAAATTGAAGCTGGTGGAAATGTCATGATATCAAAAGGTATCTATGGCGGAGGCTCTGGAGTGGTTACTGTAAAAAAAGATCTTCGCTGCAATTATATCGAAAATGCTTTGATTTTTGTCGAAGGGGATATTACTGTAGATTATATAATTGGCGGAAAAATAACCTGTAAGGGAAATATTTTCCTTTCAGGTTCAAAAGAACTCATAGTTGGCGGGGAAATCATGGTGGCCGGAGAACTAATCGCAAAGGAAATCGGAAATGAGCGGGAATACCCTACGATTATTCGAATTCTTGGGGAAAAAACAATTGATGAAGATGCACTCGATAAACTCAACAAAAAAAAGGAAGTCATTAAGCAGCAGTTGGAAGAAACATATGCAAAAGAATCTCAAGTCAATGAACTATTGCTAAATCAGGAGAAAAAAGATATTTTGAGCCGAAGTCATGATAATCCGGCGATGAAACAGCTTGCTAATATAAAAAGAGAACTTGACAAACATGTTATCCAATTTAAAAAAGAAATCAGTGAAATCAATGAAGCAATCGCACAGACCGAAAACGAAGGATGTACTAATTATTATGGATCCGTTTCAGTTAAAAGAAAACTTTATCGGGGAACGCGAATATATTTCGGGGATATGCTCTTTCAATTTGACTTGGATACCCTGGAGCATTGCAAAATTTATTGGGATAATGATAATATCGTAAATGGTATGTTGTAAAATAAAATCGGAAGAAAATTGAGAAGAAAGAGGTAAAAATTTGTTCGAGAATTACGATGAACTAAATGAAATGCAAATTGATATGCTCCGTGAAATTGGGAATATTGGCGCCGGTAATGCAGCCACTGCATTAGCGACCATTTTAGACGAAAAAGTTGATATGAGCGTGCCAAGTGTTCGGATCACAGGCTTCGACGAGGCGGTTGAAAACCTGGGTGGAGCCGAGACCATGACGGTGGCAGTACTTGTGAATTTCAGTGGAGACGCCCATGGCATGATCATGTTTTTGCTCAATGTTGAAGATGCTAAGAGTATTATGGACATTCTGGTTGGCGAAGATGATAGTGAAGAAGAATTAAGTGAAATGAAAATATCCGGTATTAAAGAAATTGGCAATATTCTGGCATCGTCATATGTCAATGCCATTTCGGCTTTAACAGGATTATCAATTGAAGTATCGGTTCCTTACGTGGCGATTGATATGGTTGGAGCCCTGATGAGCGTGCCGATTATTGAATTTGGAGCGATTGGTGACAAATTAATGTTTATTGAAGAGAATTTTCTTGGGGAAACCAATGATTTGAAAAGTAATATGATCATGTTTGCTGAAATCAATACATTAAAAACTATAATGCAAAAATTAGGGCTGGAAATATGAGTCAATCGCTTGTAATTGGGATATCAGATTATAAATTAGCAAAAGGCCCCGAAGTGTTAGTCACCTATGCTTTGGGTTCTTGTGTGGGAGTATGCTTATACGACAAGGTCACAAAGGTTGGTGGATTGTCGCATATTATGCTGCCGGACAGTACTAATTTTTCAAACAAGGATATTAATCGAAAAAAGTTTGCCGATACAGCTCTTGTTGATTTGGTCGCAGAAATGAAACGGGCTGGATGTGGAAATAATCGGATTGTTGCAAAGATTGCCGGCGGAGCCCAAATGTTTGAGGTTCAGCCAGGCAGTAAGTTGGGCGCCATTGGAGAAAGAAATATTATTTGTGTCAAACAGGTATTGAGTCAATTGCGCATTCCCATTCTGGCGGAAGATACAGGACTTAATTTTGGGAGAACCCAATATTTTGATCTGGAAACAGGAATTATGAAGATTCAATCCCTTAATCGCAGAATTGAGGAGTTTTAGCCAGGACTTTATTATTTTGAAGCGTTCTATTAATATAAAATAATCAGTCATCTGCTGAGCACTCCGTGCCCAGCTTTTTTTCATGACTAAATTAAAAGTAAAATTCAAAGTAAAGTTTAGATGTTGGTTATTCGGGTAAAAAAAGAACATGTTTCATCAAAGTGATGTATAAAATAGGGTGTACCTTTTAGCAAGTTTAAAGTATAATAGAAAAAACGAGAACTTTTCAAATTCATTCAAAGAGGAGAATTATAATGGCAGAGAATGTTGTAGATAATTACAATCTGGAAGAAGATACTCAACACGGCAGATTTCTTACTTTTTCATTAGAGGATGAAGTATTCGGTATCGAAATTAAATATGTAACTGAGATTATTGGGATGCAATCAATTACCAAGGTTCCAGAAGTACCAACCTATATAAAAGGGATCATTAATTTGCGAGGCAAGATTATTCCCGTATTAGATGTCAGATTGCAGTTCGGGAAAGAACCTGTCGATTACAATGACCGAACCTGTATTGTCGTTATTGACATTGAAGCAGTATCGGTTGGATTAATTGTTGATAATGTTGAAGAAGTCTTGACCATTGATGATGAAGAAATTGCCCCACCACCATCCAATAAAACTGGCTTTGAAAACCGTTTTATGAAAGGGATTGGAAAAGCTGGCGGCAAAGTTCAGTTACTGCTTGATTGTGAAAGACTGTTAAAAAATGAAGAAATAGAAGTCATTGAAGAGTTGCTAGAAGAAAAATAATAGGAGGATCCGTGATGAGACTTAAGCAAAGAATTAAGGTGCTGATCGTAGACGATTCCTTGGTCTTTCGTGAGTCTTTATCAAGAGAAATAGCGAAAGATCCGGATATCGAAGTTGTCGGGACAGCAACAGATCCATATATGGCCAGAGATTTGATCATCAAATTAAAACCTGACGTCTTAACCCTGGATGTGGAAATGCCTAAAATGAACGGCATTGAATTTCTAAAAAAACTCATGCCCCAGTATCCTTTACCGGTAATTGTCGTCAGCTCCGTGTCCCAGAATGTTTTGGACGCTTTGGATGCTGGTGCGGTGGAATTTGTAACAAAACCGAATGTAACCAGACCAGGTGGAATGGCATCTTTTGTCAATGAGCTGATCATTAAAATCAAAATTGCGTCCACCGCCAAGGTCGGCAACCTGAAAAGAGACTATACGCCAAGTAAACCAATTGCTAATCAGGGTATTGACACCATGAGTACCGTCATTGCTATTGGTGCCTCAACTGGCGGAACCGATGCTATCCACGCAGTTATCTCTGCTTTACCAAGAGACATGCCCCCGATCATCATTGTCCAGCACATGCCGCCGGTCTTCACCAAACTTTATGCAGAACGGCTAAACAATACATGCGAACTTGAAGTAAAAGAAGCAGAAGATGGTGATGTCTTAAAACCTGGCCGAGTTCTAATTGCCCCCGGTAATTACCAGATGCGTCTAGCAAAAAGAGGAACCGGATACATTGTTAAATGTACTCAGGAAGAAAAAGTTAGCGGCCATTGCCCGTCAGTTGACGTTCTTTTCGATTCTGTGGCAGATGTGGCCGGCAAAAAGTCGATAGGTGTCATTCTTACCGGTATGGGAAGGGATGGTGCAAATGGATTGCTCAAGATGAAAAAAACAGGGGCATATACCATCGGACAGGACGAAAAAACATCCATCGTCTATGGCATGCCCATGGTCGCCTTCAATATCGGAGGGGTAGAAAAACAACTCCCCCTCGATCGAATCGCCGACGAAATCATTCGGTTCTTATCAAAATAACATAACGCATTATTCTGTGGGGCGATTATCAATCGCCCGGCAATCAAATCACAAATCTAACAGTCCATCTGCGGGTACTACCCGCCCTCATAGTCCAGACATCATCTCACATAAATGATGTCTGGATTATTTGCTTATAACGCATGTTAAACAATAATATTTGCTATCTTTTTCTAAAGTTTTCTTTTATAATGACGATATGTATATCAAGAGATAGAAAAGCTTAATTATTCAAATAATAATCAGCAAAAATAAATTATCATCCTATATAATATAGAAGGAGGTTTAGTTATGAAAATTTCATTAGGCAATAATCCCGTCGTCCAGTCTAAGATCGGACAGGATACAGCAACAGAATCCACCCGTCGTGTTGATTCAGAAAACAAAAAAAGTATTGCAAAAAATAAACTGGATAGCAGTGACATTTCAAATGGCCGAAGCGCAACAACTTTTGAAGATAGTCGAGTTGCCACTGCAAAATCAGCTGTTCTTTATGATGTAACGGTAAAAGAGTCAGATCGTTTAAGTGAATTAAAAGAAGCCGTTCAAAACGGTACCTACCACGTGCCAACCGAGGCACTGGTTGATGCGCTCTTAAAATAAGAAGCAAGAATTAGAATGAAGAATTTCGAGGAGGCTTAACATGCTTGAAACAAAAGAATATAAAGAAACGCTCGATAGTTTTTATGACTATCTTTTCGGGGTTGTTAAGCTTCATCGGGATATGATTCCTAAACTGAAAGATGAGCTGATGTTGATTCAAAGCAATAGTATCGATGAATTAAGTGACAACCTTAATCATCAACAGCTGTATCTTTATAAAATAAAGAACTTCGATAAGGACGTTGCCGATTATATGACAAAATTAAATGTCAACGGGAAAAAATTATCAGAGGTCGTTCTACAATTCCCAGCCGATGAACAAATGCGTTTTTTTGAGCTGTTAGGCCAATTTAAAGAAACAACAAAAGAAATAGAATTTTACAAAGAAAAATGCAAGACTCTGCTTCAAACAAGATTACATACAGTCAATAAAAATATTGCTCAGTTTAAATTAACCAGTGATAAAACGACATATAAGCAAGATGGCAAAGAATCAGCAAAACCAAAACTGATTAACACCTTTGAGAAAAGCATTTAAATAAAGGAGAAATATAATGACTGCAACATTTTTAGCATATAGCGTTGCCAGCAGAGCGATGGAAGCCAGCCAGGCAAGCATTAATATAGTTGGGAATAATATTTCCAACGTCAATACAGAAGGATATACCAGACAGCGGGTGGACATTGTTTCGGTTACCACCAGCGGGATGGTAGAAAAATATGCGACACCAAAAGTATCAACTGGCATCGGGGCAAAAGCCATCAGAACAACTCAGTTGCGAGACCCCTACATTGATGCCCGTTATCGAACTCAAAATTCAGAAGCCAATCGTTACGAAACAATGGTAAAAGGTTTAACTAATCTGGAAGATGTTTTTGATGAAGCTTCAACAGAGGCCTTACAAGGTGAACTGTCCAGTTTTATTAATGATTTACATAAGCTAGAACAGATGCCTACAAGCTCGGATATTGCCCAGGTTGCCCGCTCTGCAGCGGAAAAAGTAACCCAGACGATCAATATGTATGCCACCCAGCTTGAAGAAGTTAGAACTGAACAAACCGAAAATTTGGATGTGACAGTAAAAAGCGAGTTCAATACCTATGTAAAAAACATCGCAAGTTTAAACAAACAAATCCAAAAAGAAGAAATATATGGAAACACACCCAACGAGCTTTACGATCAGCGGAATTTACTGATTGATAAGTTATCCGGTGTAGCAAATATTGAAGTGAGTATGTCACCGGCGGATGTAATCTCAGAAAATCTCTCAATTCCCCACTACAGCATTAAAATTAAGAATCAATCCGGCGGTGACGATATTCTTCTGGTTGACAATGACAAATATGCAGAAATGAGTCTGGATTCAAAAACGGATCCTTTAAACGTTCAGCTTAAAATTACGGATACCACCGGTGTTGAAAGAACTGATGTGAACAGCAATGTGATCGATGGCTCACTTAGGGGTTATATCAACCTAATCAATGGAAAAGGCAGTTTTGCTGATACGGTCTCCGGGGAAAGTGATGCCAAAGGCATTTACTACTATTCACAAAAAATGGATATATTTGCGAAACAATTTGCTACAGAATTAAATACAATTAACAGTGCCGTTGCAGGTGCTGATGGTGTTATCGGTTCCGGTGGAGTAAAAAACCTTTTTACTGATGCTTCTGGCGTGACAACAACTAATATCACAGCAAAAAATTTACAGGTATCGACAGCCTGGTTTAACAACCCATCGTATATCAATGCCACAAAATATCCAACACTAAATCCTACTCCAACCGGTTACATAGCTACCCCAGCCAGTGCTGATAATATTGAGCGTATGATTGCAAAAATGAGTGATAAACTTGATTTTAAGGACAGCTCAGGGAATACAATTTTAACAGGAACCTTTAATGAGTATATGACAGGTGTTGTCAGCGAAGTTGGGACAGATGTGGAATTAAATACAAATTTCTCTAAAACAGCAACGAATGTATTTCAAACAATTTCGGATTCAAGAGACGCGGTAGCTGGGGTTTCTTTAAATGAAGAAGGTGTTAATCTATCAGCATATCAAAAAGTATACAACGCGGCCATGCGGTATTTTAATGTTTTAGACGAAAATTTAGATACTATTATCAATAGAATGGGTGTTTAGGGTTGTGTTTATAGTTAAGCAGAATCAGAAAGGAATGTGTAAAAAATGAGAATTACATATAGAATGATGACATCAAAATATTCAACAAATTTGAATAGTCTATCATCAGATCTCGATAAGTTAAATACCCAGGTAGCGACAGGACGAAAGTATGCTCGGACATCTGAAGACGTATCCTCTGCTGTTAGGGGATATCAGATCAGACGGAATATTTCGAAAATTGAAGGGTATCAGGATAATATCAGTCATGCCGATGATTTTTTAACCAATTCAGAAAGTACCTTAGGTCAAATGGAATCATCACTTGCTGAAGCGACAGATAAAATATTACAGGGTATGAACGGTACTCAAAGTCAAGATGATCGAAAGATCATTGCCACTGAACTTCGTACTATTCAAGACCAGTTATTGGAAACACTCAATACCAGTACCTCTGGCATGTATCTTTTCGGCGGAAGTAATGATCAAAAACCATTCGCGGTTGTGTCCGGCAAACTTCAATACAATGGGAAAAATTTAGATGACTTAAATGATGGCGCTACTGCAACCGCAGCAGAAAAAGAACTAGTCAATTCACTAAAAAAAGATTCTTTATATGTCGATATTGGATTAGGCGTATCTTTTGACGAAACAACAGGTGAAGTTGATCGAAATTCGGTTTTTAATTATTCAACAGCAGGCATTAACTTTGTTGGAAACGGAACCAATTCAACTGTGATTTCAGGTGAAACTGTTTCAAATAATCTTTATGACCTATTAGGTAGAATAGCGACTGAATTTGAAAAGTCTGATGTCAATTATTCGGCTAGCAAAGTGGATAGTCTTTATGGTTTGTATAAAGAAAATAGTCTTAAGACCTATCAGACAACAACGCAGATTGGTGCAAAAAGCCAGTATCTGGAATTTATGACGAGCCGTTATGAAACCCAGAATTTTAATTTGGAAGAAAGACAGGTAAAGGTAGAGGGGGTCGATGCAGCGTATACCTATATTGCCTTTCAAAGCCAAAAGGTCGCCTATTCTGCGGCACTTCAAATGGGACAAAGTGTAGTGCAACAGTCAGTCTTTGACTATATGTCATAAACGAAAAGTAAAACAAATCAGAAGTTTTTATTAAAAAAAAGCTTTAGTAAGGAGGAAAAATGGATACGCTTATTACAATCGAAACAGTACCCATAAAATTAGAATATGTCGAAAAAAAGCCATTGGCACTTTCATCAGTTCATGATGTGGATATTCGTATTGACAAGGAAATAAATCAAAGTCATTTCAAGCGCGAACCGATTCGGATAGCTTTACAAGACGCGTTCGTGCCGAGCTCAAACTATAACTGGGAGAATTCAACTTATACTGCAACCGGAAAAATTGGTGATGATGGGAGTTTAAAATTAAACATCCAGATGGAGGATGGTGATTCAAGGGCAATCCGTTTCACTCAGGCAAACCGGAGCATTAATTCCATGTCAAATCAAGTGAATTATGAAAACAACATTGAACTAGAAAATATGCAATTAAGCATACCGATGAGCGATCTTACTGCGGGCATGGCTGCAATAGATAATCAAAATAATGAGTTTATGCCACCGGATTTGGAAATGGTTGTCACACAGTGGCCAGATGTTATTATTAAATATGTAGGCGGTCCTATTTATGTTCCTCCCAGTGCAGATCCGAATTATACGCCGCCGATTGGCTTCGAACAAACGACGGCAACAATGGATGGTATGAAGTTGGATCAAAAGGCCTAGTAAATGAATTTGCAATTAAAAAGTTTTTCGAGTTTTCTTCGATTTCTGATCGATAGAATTCGAAAAACTTTTTTATTTATTTAAAAAAATACTAAAGAAAAAGCCGTGAGAGACGATAATAAAGATAACAAGAGATCAGAATGAATAAATAATCTCAATCTCTTGGAAGGTACGGCTATTAGTATCTGATTATGTGGATTTTAACAAGGATAAAATGAATAAAATATCGAAAGATATTGAAAAAAAACTAAAGTTTAATCTGGATAGGACGATATTAATAATAAGAGCGAAAAAGCTTCAATAATTTGGCAGACCTTGCGTACGAAGGAAGGCCTAAACAATTCCCTGGGTCGAGGGTAATCGATCAATAAAAAAACGGAGGAAAATACAATGAGAATCAACCATAATATTGCGGCACTTAACACCTATAACAAATTATCGGCAAACAATGCAGCGACTTCTAAGTCATTAGAAAAACTGTCTTCTGGTTTAAAAATCAATCGAGCTGGCGATAATGCGGCAGGATTAGCAATTTCAGAAAAAATGCGTGGCCAGATTTCAGGTTTAAACACAGCATCTACGAATGCAAGTGATGGTATTTCTTTAATCCAAACTGCTGAAGGTGCATTAAGTGAAACACACTCTATTCTTCAAAGAATGAGAGAACTGGCAGTACAATCTTCAAATGACACGAATACCACTACAGATCGTGGTGAAATGCAGAAAGAAATCAATCAGTTAACTGATGAAATTGATCGAATTGCCAATACGACTGAGTTCAATACTCAAAAATTATTGGATGGTACAAAACAAGGGTTGAGAGATGCTGCTAATGGTCAAGTTAAATTTTCAGCTAACACGAGTGCTAGTCTTGCAATTGCAGGAGCGGCAACAGTATTGCAAGGCGCTGCAACAGTGGCAGGTTCATTAAAAGCTGATTTTACTGTAACGATCACACGAACAGATGCAGCAGCAGCGACTGCAAGCTTTAATGTAGCTACACCAACACAAGCTACTGGTTTGATATCTTTATCAGACACAGATACTCTTGCAATTGATGGTACTTTAGTATCAGGCGGCACGGCTGGATCTCTGGATATTACAAATCTAGCTAATATGAAAGTCGGAGAAAGTGTAACACTTACTTTCAAAAAAGCTGATGCCGGTAATCAAAGTGTAACCTCAGCTGTTAACATGCAAATTGGCGCAAATACAGGACAGAATATGTATGTTGGAATGGATGATATGCGAGCAGCAGCTCTAGGGATAAGAACTGGTGCCGCTGGTGCCGCTGTCAATATTGGAAGTGCCGCAAATGCGTCGGCAGCCGTCACAACAATCGACAACGCTATCGAAAAAGTTTCTGCTCAACGTTCACAACTTGGGGCCTTCCAGAATAGATTGGAACATACTATTAACAACTTAGGTACTTCTTCTGAAAACCTAACTTCTTCTGAATCTCGAATCCGTGATGTTGATATGGCAAAAGAAATGATGGAATTTACCAAAAACAACATTCTGTCACAAGCAGCTCAATCAATGCTTGCACAGGCAAACCAACAACCACAGAAAGTTCTTCAACTATTACAATAATTGAAAGTTTTGAAATCGTATCTGGCATAAAACTTGAGGGTCATGAGAATATTTTCTCTGACCCTTTTTAAAATGAATTGAGGATCTAATATACAATAATATTTAGCTGCTTTTTAATTTGAGAGTCAATAAATAGCTTTATTAAATAAAATACAAAAAAAGTTATACAAAAGTGATTTATTTAATGAAACTATTTAATAAGAAAGGGTGGAAAAAAGTGCAATTAAGCATTGGAATGATAGTAAAAAACGAATCAAAATACTTGCGAATGTGCTTGGAAGGTTTAAAACCAATACTCAATAATATAGATGCAGAATTAGTGATAGTCGATACCGGTTCCACAGATGATACAGTTGAAATTGCAAAATTATATACAGATAAGGTATTTTACCATCAATGGAACAATGATTTTTCTGAGGCGAGGAATATAACGATCGAAAAATCCGAAGGAGAATGGTATTTTTATCTCGATGCGGATGAAATATTAGAAAACCCCAAGAGTATTATTGATTTTTTTAATAAAGGTAATCATAAAGATTTCAAAGCTGTGGCGTTGAAAATTGAAAATTTAGCAAAAGAAGATCGAAGTAAAATTGGCACGACATTTCACAGCAGACGGATTGTAAAAAAAGACAAAAATATCAGATTTACAAGTAAGATTCACGAGCATTTACCAAATATGGTGCCGGTATATCTATCCGACGCAGTGCTCATTCACTATGGGTATATCCAAACTAATTCAAACTTTGTGAATGAGAAAGCTAAAAGAAATATCGAAATTATCAAAGATGAATTGAAGACTGAGCCTAACAGCATTTTTTTGTTATATCATTTAGCTCAAACCTACGTTTTTAATTATTATTATATTGAAGCCTTAGAGCCAGCAAGAAAAGCATTAGAAATTGCAAGAAAGTCAAAAGTATATCCAATGCATGTGTATACTTTAATGCTTGATACCTGTATAAAAAATCAACTCTATTTTGAAGCTGAAAAAACAGCGGAAGAAGTACTGGATGCAAAGCTAGAGGAAAATTCGGCATATATTAATATTTATTTTTACTTGGCACAAGCCCAAGGGATGCTTAAGAAAAATAAAAAAGCGATCGGAAATTATATTAAGTGTTTGACATTATTTCAAAAATATGAAGATAATTCACTAACAATTGATTTGAGTGCAACAGTGGCCGATTTTGGAGGTGAGAAGTATGTATATTCTCAAATTGCTGCATTATATGATTCACTTTTAGACTATGAAAATTCAATAGAGTATACAAAAAAAATATTAAATTTAGCAAAAGAAAAGAGAGATAATTCAGAACAGGACTATTATTATAAAGCAGTAAGTCAAATTGTAAAATTAGGCGTTAAATACAATCGTTATGATAGTTTAGTTGCATTCTATAATGAAATTATTAACGAAGAAAATGAAATGAAATCCGTGTTGACCGACCGATTTGAAAATACACTCGAATCAATGCTTGACAATAATATGAAGCATACGGATGCGGTAATCGAACATTTTGCAGAATTGAAAATTGAAACTGATTATGTATTTCTGAACAAAATGAGAAAGAAAAAGAAATTAAAGCAGGCATTAACAATAGAAGATGCGGAACAAATTAGTTCATATGATTTCAATGATAAAATTGATATGTATGGGGAATTCATATATTATCTAATGACGGACGGTTTTCAGATCGATTCGGTTCTTTCAAAAATTGAGGAAAAAGAGATCAATCGTTACAATGAATATTTGGCTAAAAAATTCATTGATTTTTCTGAAGTTGTTACGAATTATTTCAAGAAGAATGATGATGTCAAAGATATCTATTATTCGATCTTTTCCAAAGCGCTAAAACGAGTGGTGTTGATAAAAGAAGAAATCGATAATGAAAGCTATTTAGATTTATTTAAAAGATATGTTGAAGAAGGTGTTTTTTACCTGGAAAACGTGTATAATGAAACAATCTTGGATACCGAGAATATCTATGTGCTGAAAAATCATGAAGAGGCTTTTTTTATGTTTATGAGAAAAGCACTAATGAATAAAGATCGTGACCAATCTAAATATTTGCAGTATATGAGAAAGGCACTAGGCGTTTATGATTATATGAAAAAAGGAATAGGGCTTCTTCTTGCAGAATTAAAAAATGAAGAAAAGAAACAAGCAGAGTCAGATAATCATACTAAAAATGAATTCGAAGAGTACAAGATGCTAGTTAAAAACAATATTTATGCGTTAGTAGAAGATAATAAGACAGCAGAAGCTAAGCATTTACTCGATGAGTACCTTACTATAGTTTCAGATGATTTAGAAATGCTTACTTTGAAATCAGAAATTCAACTGAAATTAATTTAAGCGTCTAAACTTTAGTATTTTTAATTAAATTGACCGCTAAACCTTGAATTAGTAATTATACAAATAAATGGCTAGGAATAGTTATGTCGAGTAACCGCGAAAACGAGACGGTATGAAGCTTAAAAAATGGGCAAATCGCCTTTCAGAACTTGTTGTATGTTGGAATAAAGAAGATCTCGTATAGCTATAAAATCACTGATCTTTGTGACTACCCACTCCCAGGTGGCATTGGAATCCGAAACCCTGTACGGGTAATCGCAGACAAACGCTTTGCACGTGACTGTTTAACAATGTCAAAGAGTATCAAGATTGAAAATATCAAACTTGAAATAATTTTTTCATGCTCAAAAAGAGTATGGGGGTCAGTTCGAGCCAGAGACGCCAAATTTTTCATGCCAAATCTTTGATAGTAATTATAAAAGCGCCAGGTATCGAGCATAATTAAAATACCTTTTTCATGAGTAGTAACTAATAATAATAACCCGTACTTGCTCATTATTGGTGTGAACTCCAAACGTCAAGTATTAAAAAAACATACTGAACACCGAGAAATCTGGAGGAAAAGAAAAAGCCAGCAATCATTAAAACACTGGTAGGATTTATCTCTAGAGTTTTCGAGGAAACTAGTAGTTAGTTAAGGAGGATTTTTTGGATCATAAAATATTGGATTTAAAAGAAAAATTTAAACGAAATATTAGCGCCTTGATTGAAAATGGTAATCTTTCAGAGGCAAAAGAGTTGTTAATTCAATATGATAAGATTGCGGCCAATGAAATAGATGTTTATTCTATTAAAGGTGTAATTGCTATGCTGGAAGGTGACCTAAGTGGAGCGGAGTGTATACTTAAAAAAGGTTTAGCACAAGATGAGACTGATTTTGATTTGCTTTTTAATTTAGGGTATCTATACGAGTTAACTGACGATAAAACGCAAGCCATCAAATACTATAAAAAATCACTTGTGAATTCCAAAGATGTTACTCAAGAAGAAGATGCGTACAACATTTTATTAAAACTAGGTTTAACAGGGAAGATTAGAGATATAAAAGATAAATGTCTATCAGAAAACTTTTGCGAACAGGCTTTTATTCAAGAGGCTGATGGGAATAAAAGTGATGCGGCAATAAACTACGGATTGGCTTATAAATATTCAAAAGATGCTTTGGAAAAGGCTGAAATTGCTGATCGTGTAAGTAAGAATGAAGTATTAAAACATATATTTGATGTTGCCGCAAAATCTGAAAAACGAAGATTTATCATTTTATCTTCTTGTGGATGGACTGACATTTACCAGAGGATGCATCATATTTCAAGATCACTTGCTAAGTTTGGCAATGAAGTCATTTATGTAATACCAAGTACTACAAATAATACAGAAGTAAGTGACACGGATTTTAAAGACATAAATAATTATTCACTAGAAAACATAAGAGATGTTGAAGGGGTTAAAATATATGCCCCAGTAGCTAAAACTCACAATGGAACAGTACAAACATGTAATTATAATGATCTAGTACAACAGTTATTAGATGAAAATGTTGAATCAAAAAAATCGGTAATTATAACTTATACGCCCTGTCAAGTAAATACTATTAAAGAAATGAAGGGTGATTTTTTTCATATCTATGATTGCGTTGATGATCATTCTGATATGGAGTACGCTTTTTGGGGAAATATAAAGGACAGTGTTTGGGAACAAGAATTGATGGATAAGGCAGACGCTATTACAACAACAGCAACTTCACTATTCTTGCAAAGAGTGGCTATTGAGAGAAAAAATAATGTTTATCTATCACGAAATGCGGTGAATGAGGGAGACTTTCCTATAGATGATAAGAGTAGTATCCCGGAGGATTTAATAGTAATCCCAGAGCCACGAATAGTTTACACAGGCGCTATTTATGAATGGTTTGATAAAGAACTTTTTTATTCTGTCGTGAAAGCTAATCCGGAAAAGTCATTTGTAATAATTGGATTTGGTGATGATAAAGTATTCAGTGAAAAATATGATAATTTATTTCTGCTAGGTCCTAAAAAACACAGTGAACTAAAGAGATACTTAAATAATTGTCAAGTAGCGATAATACCCTTTAAAGATGGATCAGATTTAGTCATCAATTGTGATCCGATAAAACAATATGAGTATATTGCTGTCGGCCTACCTGTAGTCGCTACGTATATGCCGGAGGTCGCCATTGGAAAAATAAACACTCTCTGTGCTAATACAGTAGAGGCGTTTAATCAGGCAATTGAGAGATGTTTAAAGTTAGAGATAGACGATAATGCTATTACAGAATTTTTAATAGAGAACTCATGGAATGAAAGAGCTGCATTATTATGTGATATTGCCGATATTAATAGAAAAAGCTTAAAAAAATCTGGAATGAGATTAAACTTGAAAAAAGAGTTAGATACCTTGTGTAATAATTATGAATCACCTGTATTTGACGCGCTCAAAGGGGTTTATTTTAATTTGCATGATAGTCTAAAGTTTGAAGAGTATTTGAGTAGATCCTATATGAAACAAAAAAACAGATATATTGAACGACAGTATTTAACTGCGTTGTATTTAAATAAAAAACTAGATAGATTTACTGAGGTGTTAAAAGACTCAAGATTTATAAATAATGAATTAAGTGATGAGCTTCAGTACGTTAGAAATAATTCTAGAATTCCTTGTTTAGAAATTGTTTTAAATCTATGTCTTGGTAGAATAAGAACTGCAAGTTTGCTGACACAGAAGATAAAAGATTTAACAATTATGAAAGGTTACCAAGCTTATATAAACATTCTTTTAGATGAAATGATTTTTGATATCGAAATTAATAATGATATTTTTACGCATCATAGTAGTGCTTTTGCTAATTTCATAATGGAGAAACAAATTGTTAGTGAATCAAAAATCCAAGTAACAAGTAAAGAACCGTTTATTAGTGTGATAATACCAACCAGAAATTCTGCTGAAATATTAAAATATGCACTTAAGACTTGCATAGAACAAAATTATGACAATTACGAAATTATTGTTAGTGACAATAGTTCACCGGGTAACGATGATACTAGAAAAATGGTAGCTGGCTTAAATAGTGATAAAATTTGCTATTTCAGAACACCGGAAGAGTATGCAATGATGGATAATTTTGAATATGCATATAATCAGGCGAATGGAGAATATATGATCGTTATCGGTTCAGATGATGGCTTATTGTTACATTGCTTAGACACTCTGGCTAAAATTATTATCGAATTAGATAGACCATTATCGATAACGTGGGATTTAATCGCTTATGGATGGCCGGGAGTTGGTATCAACAGCATGAAAAATGGACTATTTATACCATACCCCAACATGATAAATAATGTTAAGTGTAATTATCGAGACGAATCCATTTTAAGAGCTGTGTTAAATTTTGAAATGCGATACAGTGCATTACCGATGTTCTATATGAATTCGATCATAAAAAGAGAGCTTGCTGAAGAGGCAAAAAGATTTACTGGAAAACTTTTTGCTGGTTCACCACCAGATGTATATACTGGCTTAGTTTTTGCGTATTTACAGAAAAAATATCTGTATGTTAATATTCCAATGAGTATTAGTGGTTCATCAGAAAAGAGTATCGGTGCAACCGCAACAGTTGAATACAACAAAGACAAAAAATCTGAGAACAAATTAAAATTTGAAGATGACAGATTAAAAGAGAAAATAGATTTGCAGGATTATTATGTACCATATTTTGCCGTAGAAGAAGTAGGTGTTTTAACTGCATCAATGATGGCAAAAGAGTATTTTAGCAACAATGACTTTGAAATCAATAGAGAGAATTTTTATAAAGCGAGCGCGAGGTACTTGTTTGAAGATGAATATTTTCTCAAAAAGAAGAAAGAATTATATCATTTAATTAAAAATCATGGAAATAGTAAGATAGTAAAATGGTATGAAAATGACATTGTTAATAATAATGAATTTAAAGGTCATTATAATTATCAGAATAATGATTTGCTTGTTGGGTACAGAGAAAATGGTGGTTTAGTACTTGATGCTGCTAAATTTAATGCCTCTAATGTATATGAAGCTGCTAAATTGTATAGAAACATTGTTGGTTACTAGAAGAGATCCATTTGAAAATACAGAAAGGTTATATAGGTAGGTCTTTTTAATAAGGATGCGAAACTTATTTTAACAGCTAGGTGTAGCACCGTATTAGGTGAGCTTAAAACTAATTCTTCATAATCTTCACGCCTAAGTGTTACCAGACACTTGAGTATTATTATCTGATTGTCATAGGCTACACAATGGAATAATATATCGATGTCCTTATCAATATATTGGTGTTCAAAGTAGAAATTTGACTTTAAAAGTGGAGGATACATTTCTATTAAGGAATTTTACGAAGATGCATCAGCAAAGGCGTTAGATAATTTTGAAGAATTATGTTTTACAGAGGCTTGCAGATATTGTAATATGCCATATAACGCTCAAGAAATAATCGCAGGTGAACAAATTGACGAGTTAACCAGATCCGCTGAAAGATATTTATTATTTTCAAATATCTGAAAATGAGTTGACAATTCATATAATAAATTAATACACAGATAAAATAATAGAAAACTTAAAAGAAGAACTCAAAAACTATGAAAAGTACATTAGTAAATTGAATATTGGTTCAGAAAATAATGTAGGTTGTGTGAATTTTGTTGGCTGAGGATTAACACAAAAATTTATAGAAATAATTTTAAATAAACCTTTAAAAGATTTCTATTTTACCACAGAATTAGGTATGGATAATATTTTAACTAATGCAGATAATAACTATGGCTTATATAATCATGTGAATGCAAATATCAGCAAGTCTTATTTTCTACCAAATTATTTGATAGATGAAATTATTTTTCTCATCACCAGAGGACAGTTGATAAAAAGGGATACCCTGTCTATACTAAAAATGCATGTGTAGAGTTTGTCTCTTACAGAACAATGCCATAAACGCATTAAGAAATATGTTGGTGAATTTTGGAATATGGCCAATTTTTATTGGAAAGAGAGCTTGAGGGAGTTTTAATTGACAGGTTTTTCGGTCTACTGATATCTGGTAAAAGTTTCATTTCAAATCAAATAAAGAAAGGTTTGTTTTTAAATGATTATTACAATAGCGAAACAGAAAATATGTATCTAGATTTAGACGTAAATTCAGAAAGAGAGTCTTAATTTGATAAATATCTTACACATAACAACGCATATGGGTGGCGGCGTTGGAAAATTTCTATCGGAAACTTGTATTTATGAAAAAAAAAGTATATCTAATTATAACCATAGTATTTTACTATTAGATAAACCCGAAAAAACTACTTTTATTGATATCTGCTTAAAATGGGAAATACCAGTAGAAATATCAAACAACATAACATATATTCAAAATCAAATGAAAAATTCAGATGTAGTAATCTTACATTGGTGGCATAATCCAATTATGTGTAAATTATTAAATGATTTCCCTGAAACAAAAATAAGGCTAATTATTTGGAGCCATGTTTCTGGTTGCAATTATCCAGCGATACCAGAGCAATTTGCCCAACTTCCAGATAAGATATTTTTCACAACTCCATATTCTTATGAAAACCCGTTTTGGAGTGAAAAAAGTCGTGAGAAAATACAAAAATCTTCTAAAGTTATATATGGTTTAGGCGTTGGTACTAAAAGCAACGATCATATTTCAATAAAAAAAGATAATGCTTGTTTTAATATTGGATATGTTGGCACATTAAACAAAAGTAAAATTAACGAGAATTTTATAGAATATTGTAAGGCTATTTTAAAATTAAAAAGTAATGTAAAATTCTATTTGGTTGGTGATTTAGTAAATGATGAATTGCTAAATCAAATTAAAGCCAATAGTATCGAAGAAAAATTTGAATTGGTGGGTTATACAAATGAGGTAAATAAATACTATGAAATATTTGATATATTTGCTTATCCACTTAACCCATACCACTTTGGCACAACTGAAAACGTAATACTCGAAGCTATGTCAAATGGCTTAGCTGTAGTATTATTAAACCAAAACACTGAGAAATATATTATCACCGATATGGAAGACGGCGTGCTTGCAAATTCAATAGATGATTATGCCAAAAAGATTGAATTTCTATTGGATAACCCGGAAAAACGATTACGCATGGGTGAAAATGCAATAAAAACAATACAAACAAAATTTAGTATTAAAAATAATATTAAAGAATTAGAAAATGAACTAGAAGACATTTTGAAACTAGACAAAAAAAAATTTGAATTCAAAAGTGTATTTGGAGATAATCCGTATGAATGGTTTTTGACTTGCTTAGGTGAAGACAAAAAAATATTTGAAGATAATCTTACAAATGATAAATGTGCTGCTAAGTTAAGTTCTTCTGAAATAAAACCGATATTAAAAGGTAAAGGGAAAAGTTCGATAGAACATTTTTATGTAACATTTCCCAATGATAAAAAGTTAGAATCGCTATATAAATTAATTACAGAAAAAACAACACGGCTTGAAGATATGTGAGATTTAGATTATATTCATGTTGCGAAAGGGGAATTACCATGGCCGAAATTAAACCTAGTTATGATACAAAAAGAACCAATTTAGCCGAAGTAATACCATTAGATTCGCCTTTTGGTATGTATATAGAGCCAACACGATTATGCAATTTTAAATGTTTTTATTGTATGCACGCAACTAGAGGAGAAGTTGATGGCGCGCTTAAAAAAACAGGATTCAAAATAGAAAATATGAGAATGGAGCTTTTTGATAAACTTGTAATAAATATTATGAATTTTCCAACTCAGCCAAAAAGAATTTGTTTTTCTGGTTTGGGCGACCCTTTAATGAATAATGATTTACCCGTTATGATTAAAAAATTAAGATGCGCCGGATTTAATGGCAGATTAGATGTATTAACTAATGGAGTTCTGCTTACAAACGAGATGAGTAATAGATTAATTGAAGCAGGAATAAATCGTTTACAGATATCTATACAAGGTCTAAATGATGAAAAGTATAGAGAAATATGTAAGACAAAAGTAGATTTTAAAAATTTAGTAGATAATTTAAAATACTTTTATCAGACTAAAGGAGAAAATGTAACGTTGTTCATAAAAATAATAGATTCTCTTTTAGAAGATAAAGAAGATGAAAAAAGGTTTCATGAAGTTTTCTCAAGCATTTGTGACACTATTTTTATTGAGCATTTAGTAATAATGCAACAGCAAATGGGCGACCATGGTGGTCAAGCCGACCATATCAAAAATTTAAACGGTGAGTATGTAATCCCTAAAAAAATCTGTTCAATAATGTTTTATTTTTTACAAGTTAACATTGATGGTGAAACGTTCCCTTGTTCAACACCAGGATTACCTAATAGCTTTTCTATGGGAAATGCTAATGAAAAGACATTAATTGAAATATGGAATGATAAAAAAAGATATAATTTGATGATCAAAAATTTGAAAGTCGGATATAAAGCGTTTAACGAATGTGCTGAGTGTTCTTCTGTTGTATGTATAGCAGATAAAAATGAATTTCTTGATGATAAAGCAGAAAGTGTATTAAAAAAATTAGAAAAATAATAAAAAAGGGTGATAACTATTGAAATCAAAAATAAAACCAATGGCAACAGCAGAAAGAGTTAGACTTTCAGATGTCGTTCCGTTAGATACACCTTTTACAGTTTATATTTATCCAACGACTTTCTGCAATTTTAGGTGCACTTATTGTGGACATTCGCTTGGCAAGGAAACGATGAAAGAAGTATATGACTTAGACTTTGAAACAATGGAAATGGATACTTTCAAACTTATAATAGATCTGTTGAAAGCATTCCCCCGAAAATTAAAAGTTCTTTCATTGACAGGTCATGGAGAGCCTTTAATAAATGAAAATTTGTCTGATATGGTTCGTTATGCAAAAGAAAACAACATATCTGAAAAAATAGAATTTATTTCCAATGGTTCTTTACTTACTAATGAAGTATCAAACAATCTAATAGATGCAGGACTTGATTGCTTAAAATTATCTATTCAAGGTGTTACAGCAAAATCCTACAAAAAAGTATGTAATTATAATATTGATTATGAAGAATTCATAAAACAAGTGGAATACTTTTATAATAATAGAAAAAATTGCCAGTTATATGTTAAAACGATGGACATTGCTTTATCAGAAAACGAAAGAGAACTATTTTATAAAACTTATGAAAACATTTCAGATAGAATGTATATAGAAGAAGTAAGAAATGTTTATTCTGGAGTCTCGTCAACTGAAAATATTAATGTGACAAAAGACAGATATGGCAGAACACATGAAAAGAGACATGTTTGTCCGCTATGTTTTTTCGGACTTGGCATTTTGCCAAATGGTGATGTCAAGCCATGTGATTCTGTTTACAAACCTATTATACTCGGGAATGTTAGAGATTCTTCACTTATTGATATGTGGAATGGTAAAATCCTAAAAGAATTCAGACGAACGCAACTTAAAGGTGAAAGATATTCAAATGAAAAGTGTAAAGTATGTATTGCACCAGATGATGTTTCACACCCATTAGATGAATTAGATGCAAAAGCACAGGAAATATTGAAAAAATTATAAAAAAATGCGAGGTATAAATGGATAATAAGATTTTAAAAACACCAACAACTGGTGGGGAGAGAATACCTCTTGCAGATAACTTACCGCTTCACACACCTTTACTAATTCAAATTTTCCCAGTTTATGCTTGTAATTTTAAATGTGGCTATTGTATTTATGCAATAGACAAGAGTAAACATGGCTATATTTCAGACAGAGTATTCATGGAAATGGACTTATACAAGAAATCTATTGATGGTATGAAGCAGTTTGATAAGAAAGTTAAAATGTTACGCTTCGCCGCAATCGGCGAACCATTGTTACATAAGAACATTGCTGATATGATTGATTATGCTAAAAATGCTGACATAGCTGATAATATAGATATTGTTACAAACGGTTCGTTACTTACCGAAAAACTTTCTGATGATCTAATAAATGCGGGACTTTCAAAACTAAGAATATCACTGGAGGGATTGAGTAACGAAGATTATAAAAAGAATAGTAGTGTAAATATTGATTTTAATAGACTAGTTCAAAATATAGCATATTTCTACAAAAATAAAAAACAATCTAAAATTTATATAAAAATTATCGATTATATGCTGAAAAATGATGAATATAAAAATAAGTTTTATGATACATTCTATCCCATTTGTGATGAAATTGCAATTGAGCATTTAACACCAACCATAGCTGATATAGATTATAGCAAAATGTCAGATGAAAAATTAGATAAGCCTCAAAACGAAGAAAAAATGATTGATACAAATATTTGCTCGGAACCTTTTTATTTAATGCA
Organism: Acetobacterium woodii; assembly: GCA_016213825.1. Classification (GTDB taxonomy): domain Bacteria; phylum Bacillota; class Clostridia; order Eubacteriales; family Eubacteriaceae; genus Acetobacterium; species Acetobacterium woodii_A. The sequence goes on from JACQZP010000011.1 coordinate 106,270, forward strand.
GATTAATCCTGATGGTAAAGTTGTACCTTGTTGTAATATGACATATCCAGAAATTTTGGGAGATGTCAATATTAATTCAGTTAAAGAAATATGGAATGGCAAAAAGTTTAATTGTTTTAGACTGCGACAGTTAAATGGAACTAAAAGCACATGTGATGTGTGTAAGGAGTGCAAAACATATTTATATGGCATGCACAGGGAAGACTTACTTGACAATAATAAGGTTGAATTGATTGGTAAGTATAAACTGGAGAAGGAAGATGGAGAATAATGATATCGTAATTTTTGATACTGAAAATATGATTCCGCCGAAAGTGGGCAATGACTTATATGCTTCAAGAATTAATTATGCAAATAATCTTACGAATGGATCAGGTCCACTTGTTTCGATAGTTGTGCAAGGTTACAATAGAGTTGATAAAACTAAAGTGTGCGTTGAAGCTATTCTAAAGTATACTACTAATATTGATTATGAGCTCATTTTAGTTGACAATGGTAGCACTGATGGTACTTTTGATTACTTTAGAAGTGTAGAATGTAAGAATAAAAAAATTATCAAGATAACAAAAAATATAGGAGCATTCTATCCTTTAACAAAATATATGAAATTGTATTCTGGAAAATACATAGCAGGAATTTCTAATGATATCATTGTGACTAAAAATTGGTTAGATAATATTTTAAAATGCTATGAAGCTGATAATAGAATTGGATATGTTATGCCGATGTCGACAAATGTTACCAATCTTCAAGAAGTGCCTAATGAATTCTCTAATCTTGATGAAATGCAGTCATTTGCGGAAAAATTCAACAAACACAACCCAGATAAATGGGAACAACGAATGAGATTAGTTGCTGTAATTTCCGTATTTAAGCGCGAAATCTTAGATATTGTAGGTACTTATGATTTTGGTTTTTTTCATGATTTTTCAGAAGACGACCATTGTTTAAGAATAAGACGAGCGGGTTATAAATTAGTTTTATGTGGGGATACATTCATTCACCATAACCACGATTTCAGAAACTTGGAAGATAAGGATGAAGAACAGTTTAATAAGTCTCTTGAAATAGGTCGACAAAATTTTAAAGATAAATATCTTGGTTTAGATGCTTGGGATGACGTAAATAATTTTGAGCTCAATCTTATTGGCATGCTAAAAAACAAAACACCTTTTGAAAATCCAAAGATTTTAGGCATAGATGTTAGAATGGGAAGCCCAATTCTTGAAATTAAAAATAAATTAAGAAAAAAACGAATAACTGAATGTATCTGTAATGCATTTACTACTCAAGCAAAATATTTTACAGATTTACAAACGGTATGCGATGGAAATGTAGTTTGCGATAGAATAGATTACATGATGGAATACTACTTGCCCGAAACTTTCGACTATTGCATTTTAGGTGAGTCAATAAACACATACCCAACACCATTAAAGGTATTACAAAAATTATTGGCTATAACTAAGTCGGGGGGGTACTTACTTGTTAAATTAAGAAATACAAATGATATTCGTAAAGCTTTATTAACCATGGGCTTATTTAACAATACTGACCCATCAATGCCAAATGATATTTCAAGAGATGATTTTGTAAACTTTCTTAATATGTTGTCGGTTCATAGCTTTGAAATCTTGCAAGAATGTAGCGTTTTAGAACCGGATGTTGATGAATTCATCAAGAACTCTTTAAAAAATATAGGTAATGAAAATGAAATAGAAACGATACTGACTAATTTAAGTACAAATGAGTATTTATTTTGTGTAAAAAAATAAAAGTAGACTGTGAGCAAATTTATGAGCGAAAAAATTGTAAAAAGTATAATAAATGAATCAAAAGAGCCAAATTACAGTTTAAATAATTTTCCTTATGATAATGTAATTATTTATGGTGCCGGTGTGACAGGAAAATTGGTATATAAAATTTTCAAGTATCTTAATATAAATGTATTGTTTTTCTTAGATAGAGCTGCTACTAAAAACCAAACAGTGTTTGATCTGCCAGTATATCATTACAATGAGCAGATAATAACTGAAAGTGATAAAAGTAATGCCGTGGTTATTACTCTGGATAAATTTAAATACAATATTAACGATGTTGTGAAGGAGTTAAATAATTGCGGTTTTGATAACGCATTTTATGACCGCAACATAATGTGCAAATCTAACTTTTACCATTTTAACACAACTTATAACTTGGAAATTAACCTAAAAAATGAGGAAGAAAAGATTTTAAAAGCTTTTAATCTATTTGATGATGAAAATAGCAAAGAGGTTTTCATTAGTTTTTTGAAAGCTTACGCAACTTCTAATTTTGACAATACTGTAATAAGCAAAGGAACTTTAATTAATACAGATGTCAAACTTAACAAAGGTTATTCTAAGTATATTGATTGCGGTGCCTACATAGGTGATACTTTTAGCGAATTAATTAAATTTATTAAACCAGAAATTTACGTTGGTATCGAGCCAATGATTGAAACATTTGAGTTGTTATCAAAAACAATTGATAATAATCCTAATTCGTATGATAAAGCTTATCTCTTCCCTTGTGGTGTGGCTGATGTTAACTCGTATGCAAGTTTTGATGCCGACTTAAACGGTGGCAGCGGACTTAGTGAAAATGGGAAATCTACGATAATAACAAGCAAAATTGATAGTCTATTAAAAAATATTTCCCCTACGATCATAAAAATGGATGTTGAAGGAGCAGAAATACCTGCCTTAAAGGGGGCGAAAGAAACTATATTAAAATTTCAACCAGATTTAGCTATATGTGTTTATCATAGATTATCAGACCTTTGGAATATTCCACTTTTGATTAAGAATTTTGATCCTAATTATAAACTCAGTTTGAGATGTTATGGAATCGCAACTCTTGAGACAATTTTATTTGCTACAATTTAGGGAGAAAATAATATGAACTATCTAATAGTAATGCCACAAATAACGAAAATAAAAGAACAATATTACCCTTTTCCAATTGGTCTTGCTTATGTATCGGCAAGTTTAAAATCTACTGGCAGGAATGTAGTTACACTAAATTTGAATTATAAGGAATCATCAATATTTGACATACTAAAAGAACATATTGAAGAAAATAACATTGATGTATTGGCAACTGGTGGACTGACTGCACAATACAATCAAATAAAAGAAATATTAGAATTTGCAAAAAAAATCAAACCATCAATTGTTACAGTTGTTGGTGGAGGGATTATCACAAGCGATGCTGAGTCCGCAATGATAGCTTTGGAAGTTGCCGATTATGGAGTTATTGGCGAGGGTGAAATAACCATCTGCGAACTTGCAGAAGCTTTTGAAAAAGGTTTGGATTTACAAACAGTTGATGGTTTAATATATAAAAAAGAGAGTATCTATAATATAACCAATCAACGAAAAGAAATCATGGATTTAGACACTTTACCATTTCCAGATTATGAAGGATTTGAATTTAAAGAAGTTATAAATAAATCACCATCAGATATTTATGCTTTTGTAGATGGTAATTTTGCAATGGTTAGTTTTGGCCGTTCTTGTCCATATAACTGCACATTTTGCTTTCATTCAAGTGGTACAAAATATAGAAAAAGATCATTAAACAGCGTTTTTAGGGAGTTAGATATAATTGTTTTAAAATATAAAATAAAAAATATTGCGATTACGGATGAGCTCTTTGCGGCAAAAAAAGACTATGTAAATGAATTTTGCGAAAGAATAAAGAAATATAATATCGGCTTTGTTGTTTCCTTAAGAGTTGATATTATCACAAAAGAAATATTGCAAATGTTAAAGAATAGTGGTTGTATTTCTGTTGGGTTTGGACTAGAATCAGCAGACAATTCCATTTTAAAAAGTATGCATAAAAATATTACTGTTGAACAAATTGATAATGCTTTAACTTTATGTAATGAAGTTGGTTTAAATGCACAAGGTAATTTTATTTTTGGTGACATAGAAGAAACTATTGAAACTGCCAATAATACGATCAGCTGGTGGCTAGCTCATCCGCAATTTCAAATTGCGCTTCACTTTATAGTTGTTTATCCAGGAACACATCTTTACAATTATGCGTGCCAAAAAGGCGTTATAAAAGATAAAGTGCAATTTATTAAAGACGGCTGCCCTTACATTAATATTTCTAAACTAAGTGATGTTGAATATAAAGAATTAGCTACTCGTTTGGATACATTATCACTTACGAGAACAGAGTATTTTAAGAATGTATCGATAAAAAGTAAAGAGTTTGGGAAAGTAGATTTTACTGGTGATTGCCCCACTTGTGGCATTACTAATACATTCATAAATCTTGATGTTTTTAGACCATTGTCAAATGTTGAATGTAAAAATTGCAACAAAATGATGAATATTTTGGTTGCTGATTATATAGATGATACTTTTGAAAAAAACATTAACAGCTTACTCAAAGAACATAAAATTGCCATTTGGCCTGTCAATAATACTTTAACTGCAATTTTTGATAATTCAAAATCTTTAAGCCAAGAAAATGTCTTTCTTATAGATTCTTCTCCTTTTAAGCAGGGTAATAATATTATGGGAAAAACAATTCAAAGTCCTAAAATTATCAATGATGAGAAAATTGATATTGTTATTGTCACTGTTACAACTTCTATTGGCAACGAAATAATTGATATTATAGAAAAAAATTATAAGACCGTTACTAAAATTCTATTTCTTGGAGAATTAATTAACAAATATTTTCAAATTTGACCACTATTTGAACTCAGAATGGATTTAAAGATTGTTATTACTGACTAAAGTTTTTACCCAGTGGCCTAATATCATGAAGAAAAAAGGCAACATCATACTTATAGAAAAAGAATTAAAATTAAATAAAGTTCATATTAATCAATGGAAATGTACGATGTCTTAGAAGCATGGCTTACGAATACGCATATTATATACCAACATCTCCATACAAGTCATAATTGGTTTGAAAAATCACGAACAAAACAGGACCTTAAAAATGAACTGGTTTACAACCGCTATTATCATGACGATCATGAACGCAACAATTCGGTTATATAATTTGCTAATATTATAATATGACAATATCAGACTCCATTTTAAGCACGTAATCAAAAAAATTAGATCAAAATGTTGCAAAATCGCTTGACCGCTGCATATTTAGGGACAAATAATATTGGAAACGAGGAAGGTAAATGTTTGAAGAAACTATGAGTAATGATCTTTACTTTTTAAGATGGTCTATCAATAAAACTTATATTTTATTTGGTGCTTCCGAAACAATTGTAAAATTTAGAAATGCTTTTGATTTTGAGATAGATTTAAAATGTATTGTTGACAATTCAAAAGAAAAACAGAACAAGTACTTTGGAAGTTTAAAAGTTAATGACCCATCTTATTTGAATAGTATTAAAAACGAATGCCAAATAATAATCACTGCTCCTTCAATAAAAGCTCAAATTCAGATTAAAGAACAATTGGAAAGTATGGGTTTTATTGAAGGACAGAATTTTACAACATATACTAAACTTATGATGGTTTGGAAATGGTACACTGATAGATCAATTGCTGTAAATTATACAGAAGTCATGATCACAAGTAAATGTAATCTTAAATGTCAGAATTGTGGTTTGTATATTCCTTGCTATGAAAATCAAGAACATAGAACTATTGAGTCAATCAATCGTGACTTAGATTCATATTTCAAGGTTATAGATTATGTTAGTGAATTCAGGTTATTGGGAGGAGAACCACTTATTTACCCGGAAATTGTGGATTTAATTACAATTATCGGAGAAAAATACAGGGCTAAGATAGGAGAATTTGTGATTGTAACGAATGGTATTGCTGCAGCAAAGTGCGACCTAATCACAGTCATGAAAAAGTTTAATGTTGTTTTTCATATAAGTGATTACTCGAACACGCTCCCACAAATACGTAAATCAATTGGTAAATTGATAATAAGATCAGAAGAAGCTGGGATAACTTATAAAAGAAATTCGTCAAATAAATGGCTTGATTTAGGTTCCCCGTTCAATTCAAGAAAATTGTCAAAAAAACAATTGATTGAAAAATTCAACCGTTGCAAAATGCCATGCAGAAGTTTATATAATCAAAAGATGTTTTATTGTGGTCCTTTAAGCAGTGCGGTTATGGCTAGAATATATAGCTCAGTTCGAAATGATTATTTTGACCTCTCTGAAGCGCAATATATGTCTAAAGAAGAAAAGTTTAACAGTTTATTAAACTTTGAGCTAGGGAATACTCAAATGGGCTATATAACATTTTGTGATTTTTGTAATGGATTTGGGTGTGATAACACCTTTTATGTAGAACCAGGAGTTCAAATTGAAATGTAATATGTTGAAAGGAAAAATATAATGACATATAATAAAAAAATCGATAAACTGATTTCTTTTTTATCTGATGATATTGAGTTTATATTATTTGGAATTGGTCGTAATTATGAACTGTTTAAAAATTGCCTTAAAGACAAATTGAAGGTTTCTTATTGCGTTGATAATGAATTCTCACTTCAAGGCCAGAAGATAGACGGATTAGAAATAAAAAATCCAAATGAGTTAATGAATAAATTACCGGAGCAAAAAATATTAATTCTATCTGGATCTGTATGTGCGATAAAAAATCAGTTAGATTTAATGGGGTTTAAAAATCATGAGGATTATTGTTATGTAAGAGAAATAATTCCTTTATTTTACTGGACAAATGAAAGAAAACTATTTTTGACGGATACTTCATTTTTGATCACGTTTAATTGTACGTTGAAATGTAAAAATTGTAGCTTGAAAATTCCTTATATATCAAAGACGCAACATAGAGATATTGTTTCTTTGAAGCAGGACATTGATTTGTATTTTAAATATGTCGATTTTGTCTATAATTTCAAAATAATGGGTGGTGAACCTACGATGTCACCATATCTAGAAGAAATATTATTATACATTGGAAAGAATTATCGCAAAAAAATCTTTACTATCAAAGTAGTTACAAACGCTACGATACCGCTATCAGATGCAATCCTAAATGTTCTGAAACAAAACAATATGACAATAGAAATAAATGATTATTCTGATTTTGTGAATTACAAAGTTTCAATAGGTGACTATATAGAGGCTCTCCAAAAAAACAATATTGATTTTATAAGTTATCGTACAACCATGAATGATAAATGGGTGGATTTTGGAGATCCAAATATAATTAATCATGAGCTTGAGACAGATATTCAAAACCATTTTTCGATGTGTGCATATTATAGTAGAGGTCTCTGTTTTTCAAAACTCTATTTTTGTACAATTAATGCTGCTTTAGCTAATTTAAAAATTATAGATGATAACGAAAATGATTATCTAGATTTAACACTGAATATAAGTAAAGAAGAGATGTTTTTATTTGAAATGGGAATGTTAAAATTAGGTTACACTACACTGTGTCCAAATTGCAATGGAGACTATGATCTTAATAAAATATTATTGCCTGCTGGTGAGCAAATATAGAATTCAAATTGGGGGAAGAAAACAATGTTAGATGGAACGTTTGAAAATCCAACAAAAATATTTTTTGGTAAAGGCTTTGAAAATGATATTGGTAAAGAAATTGTAAAGTATTCAAAAAATGTGTTGCTTCATTTTGGTTCAGGTAGTATAAAAAAAAATGGTTTATATAATCGTATTTTGAAATCTTTAAATGATTATGATATAAAATTCACAGAACTTGGGGGCGTGCAATCTAATCCTAAAACAAATTTAATTTATGAAGGAATACAGATTTGTAAAAGTAAAAATATAGATTTTGTACTTGCAATTGGCGGTGGAAGTGTAATAGATTCTGCTAAAGCAATAGCGATTGGGGTACCATATGATGGTGATTTTTATGATTTTTTTGAAGGTAAAGAAAATCCCCAAAAAGCAATAAAAATTGGGACCATACTTACTATATCAGGTTCAGGAAGTGAATCTATTTCAGGAGCGGTAATAAGCGATTTGGAAAAAGGAACTAAATTATCTTATGGTAATCCTTTGATGTTTCCTGTATTTTCAGTGATGAATCCCGAGTTAACATTCACGGTTCCTAAACATCTTACTTCAGCGGGTATTGTGGATTCTATTTCACATATTTTAGAAAGATATTTCAGCAATACATTATATACAGAATGCACAGACAGAATGAGTGAAGGAATAATAAGAACTTTGATGAAGTATGGACTTAAAATAATGGAGTGTCCAATGGATTATGATATTAGATCAGAAATTATGTGGGCAAGCAAGATAGCACATGACAATAGTTTAGGTTTTGGAAAAAAGCAAGATTGGTCGTGCCATACTATCAGTCATGAAATAGCTGCAAAGTATGATTTTATACATGGGAATATATTAGCAGTAATAATACCTGCCTGGATGAAATTTGTTTATCAGAAGAATAATTTTAAATTTGTCGAACTTGGTAAAAATGTCTTTGAGTTAGATATAGATATTTATGAAAATGGTAAAGAAGTAGGTGAAATCGTAATCCGAAAATTTAAGGAATATTTCAAAAATATTGGTATGCCAACTTGTCTGAGAGATTTGGGAAATGTTAACAAAGATGACTTTTGTGAGATTGCAAAAAAATGCAGCAATACAACACTAAGTGGAACAATAGGAAACTATGTTAGATTAACAGAGGAAAATATAATTACAATATTGGAAGCGTCATATTGAAAATTAATTATTATGGATTTTTAAGTATCGTTAGAATAGATATAACTTAATAAACAAGGATAAGGAAATATGAAGAAAATAAACTATGTTGAAATACTCAATGAGAATAGTCTAATAAATAATTTTGTCGAGACTTGTAATAACACTAACATTAAACTAGCATTATTCGGATGTGGAAATGCACTTGTAAATGCGCTTGGATTTTTAAAATTCTTTAATATTACGCCATATAAAATTATTGATAATGATTTTTGTAAAGTGGGAGAATTTGTCAATGATTTGGAAATTATAAGTTACGAAGCATTTAAATCGATTCATAATGAGTATATGGTACTTATTGTTCCACAGGATGTTAAAGCAATCAGAGAAATAAAAAAACAACTTATGGAAATAATGAGCGAGAATTTCATATATAGTTTTGATTTTATTTATTTTGATTTTTATAATCAGATACAGTCATATTTAAGTTACAGAGATTTCTTTAAAGAGAACTTTGATGAAATCTTATGGTTGTTTGATAATTTAGAAGATGATAAATCTAAGGAGACTTTGATTGCGTTTTTAAAAGGCAGAATGACTCAGGACTATAAATATTATGAAAGTGTATATTGTGAAGAACAATACTTTGATAAGGAAATTGTGAAACTAACAGATAATGAAACATTTATAGATTGTGGAGCGTGGGATGGTGATACAATCATAGATTTTATGAATAGAGTTAACAGTTATGATAATATTTATTGTTTTGAACCTGATAGTGTTACATTTAAAAAACTAGAATCTTTCGTTAAAGATAATGATTCAAGTAAAAAGATTGTTTTATTTGAAAATGCTGTTTGGAAAAAATCAGAGATTTTAAAGTTTAATGCAATAGGAGAAACGCAGTCAAATGTTTGTACTGATCAGAATTCGATTTATTCTACAGAGGTGAAAGCTATCGCATTGGATGATTGCAGTTTTGATAATGTAACACAGATAAAAATGGATATTGAGGGTTCAGAATATGAAGCTTTAATTGGTGCAACGCGGACTATAAGAGATTTCAAACCACGTCTTACAATTTGTGCATATCACAAGTATGAAGATTTGGTTTTAATTCCTAGATTTATAAAACAAATAGAACCTAGATATAAATTGTTTTTGCGACAACACAAGCCATATGGATCTGAATTGGTTTTGTATGCTGTAGTAAAGTAAACTGGAGATACTATGCGTGATGTTGAAATAAATTTCAAGCAAAGTCTATTAGATAATTTTGATCACAACTTCGATAGTTTTAAAAATGATCCAATTGTTCTTTATGGAATTGGCGAAAAAACTGAGATTATTCTTCAATTAGAAAATAAATACAATATAATCGGTTTGATGGACAGCAACAGTGTAGGTGATACAGTTTATGGATTTAGGGTTTTGACGAATCAAGAGGTAATAAAGAAAGCAGCAATTATAATAATAGTTGCTAATATAGCCTCATGTCCTGCCATTTACAAAAGGATAGAATTTTTAAGGAAAGAGCATGGAATTAAAATTTTTTATCTAAATGGGTTTATTCCAGAAACTAATGAAAATTGTGATCGTGACCCATACTGGAGAAAGGGCTTAAATCACTTATATAAAGAAATAGAAATGTATGATATCATATCTTTTGACATCTTTGACACAATAATTATGAGAAAGGTGCTATTACCTACTGATATTTTTGAACTAGTAGAGGAGAGGTTAAAAAAGCAATATAATATCGATATTGATTTTAAAAAAAATCGTATAAAAGCAGAAAGAAACTGTTATCAAAAAGTCGATAAGTATTGCGATTTAGTTCAAATATACGAAGAATTAAAAAAAATTACTGATGTGTGCGAAGATACCCTGGAGAAAATTCGAAAACTGGAGTATGATATTGAATTTGAAAATTGTGTTGCAAGAGATGATATATTAAGTGCTTATAACTATGCGATCAACAATAAAAAAACGGTATATTTAATTACGGATATGTATTGGGATAGGAAAATTTTGGTTGATCTTTTAGCCAGAAATTCTATTTATGGCTACGAGCAACTCTTAATATCGTGTGAACAGAAGAAATCTAAACAAAATGGCGACATTTGGGAGTTAGTTCTCAAAGAAATGATTAATGGTAAAATACTTCATATAGGAGATAATCAACATGCTGATATTGAAGTGCCCCAAAAATATGGAATAAGCACTTATCATATCAGAAGCTCATTAGAGCTTATTCAAAGCTCTGACTTGAGATATTTATATGATAGCTGCGAAAATAAATTAACTGATAACCTAATTTTGGGAAAATTTGCTGCTAGTGCTTTAAACAGCCCGTTTTCCTTAAGTAAGTATAAAGGCAAATTAGAAATAGAGACGATGTTTGATATGGGTTTTTTAATTTTAGGGCCGTTAGTACTTAATTATGTCTTATGGTTAATAAAAAAATGTGATGAGTGCAAAATTGATAAGGTATTATTTTTTTCTAGAGATGGGTATTTTATAAAAAAAATTTACGATTTTATCTCAATAAAAATGAAAATAAAAGTACCAAATTCGATTTATTTTTTAACCTCAAGAAGAGCTGCAAGCGTAGCAACGATAAAAGATTTAGATGATATTGAATTCATTATAAAAAATCTGTGTAAAATAAAGAAGTGCAAAATAGGAGAAATTATTTTCAGAGGTTTTGGTATTGAGATGGACAATGATGATAAGTTAAAAGATATGTATTATTTTCAGCTTTCGGAAGATGAATTGATATTTCATATACAAAATAAATACGCTGAGAGAATAATTAAGACATCAAAAGTAGAGCGCCTTAACTACGAAAAATATATCAGAAAACAAAATATTGATTTAGAAAATAATATTGGTTGTGTGAATTTTATTGGTAGAGGTTTAACACAGAAATTCGTAGAAGTAATTTTAGGTAGATCCATGAATGGCTTCTATTTTGCTACAGAGTCGGAAATAAAGAAATTTCTTAAAAGTTCTAAAAAGAACTTTGGTTTATATGGAGAATATGAGGATACATGTATTAGTAAGTCGTATTTGATCTCAAACTATATAGTAGGAGAAATTATATTTTCATCACCGGACGAGCAGCTAATTAAATTTGATAAAAAGGGATGCCCTATTTATAATAACAAAAGTAACAAAAGAGATTTTTCATTGATTGAGCAATGTCATCAAGGGATTGAGAAATATATTACTAATTTTCTGAAATATGACACGTTTCTATTAGAAAGAGAGTTTGATACAGGGTTAATTGACAAGTTATTTGGTCTGTTAGTATCTGATAAAAGTGTATTTTCAAACCAAATAAAAAAGGGATTACTTTTTAATGATTACTATAATAGTGAATCGGAAAATATATATATAGATTTAAACTGATTATTTATGGGAGAATTAGATCGTCAAAACTCTTTAAAGGGAGTCGCATTATAATATGTGTAAGAAAAATAGGCGAAACCACATAAAAACCATAAACAAGAGTAATTTATAATATATTAAGTAATGATCAAGTCAGTTTCGGCGATTTCAAACAAACCATTGGGCATGAAATGAATATAATCAATCGATGGATAAAAAAGCAGAGTCGATTCCTTGGAAAGCCATAGAAAAAAATATGCCAAACTATGCTTAAATTAATAAGGGGATTTGGCTAACCAATTGAAACTTGCATTGGGTGCCTGCATCATTCAAACTGAGAAAGGCCCTGCTAGTTTAAGTGAGACTCTAGCTGCAGTTCTTTTTGGATTTCTGTGACCGGGATAAACTGCGATTTGATTCCTCCCTGATAGAGTGCTTTCTCAAATGGCTGACTCTGGAAGGGAGCAACTAAATAATTATTCAAAAAGTTAAAGTTGAAAAGGAGACTGGTGAGTCAGATAATCAGGATGATTCCTACGTCAGACGAATCGCTTCTAAAATAGTGGAACCATCGTTTTTGACGTGAACTGTATGATATCTCATATCCGGTATCTCAAAAATACTGCACTGCTGAATGAAGCCAGAGAAATGCAAAGAAATGATCACTGAAATGCATAACTCATCCGATGACGGTACCGAGCACCTATGCCGGACATGCACATAAAGATCACTTCAATTTTATTTCTCAAGAAGAAATTAGCCCACAAAAAAGCTGTCTAAAAAGTGTTGACAAGCCAAAATGCAGCAAAACAATATACAGTGCATTTAGAAAACAACTGTGTTACCTAGGGAGAGATCTGACCATTATCGATAGCAGGCTAAGTAAATTATTGTGAATAGAATTAGATACATGTGTGGACAATAATCCTTGGACAACTGTCCAAGAGGGTTTTAAATCAATAATTTTATAATTGATGAGATAGTGATAGGTCAGATGTCGGAGGCTTTTCAACAACAATAATAAAATAATAATAAGGTGGCTGGAATGTATAGATTAGTGAAAACGAAAATAGATGGATGCATAGAACTCAAAGTAAATGTATTTGAAGATGATAGAGGTGTTACTATGAAGCCCTTTCATGTTGATGAATACAATCTTCTTGGCATTCCAGATGTTTTTAAAGAAGATTTAATGGTAACTTCAAGAAAAGGCGTGCTAAGAGGATTGCATTTTCAGAGCAATCCATTTTCGCAAGCAAAGCTTATTTACTGTGCAAAAGGTTCAGTTTATGATGTTGCAGTTGATATTAGAAAAAACTCGCCAACATATGGAGAATATGTTGATTTTGTAATTGATGCAAAAAAACATAACTTAGCATATATCCCAGTAGGATTTGCACATGGGTATCAGGTCTTGGAAGATGATACAACAGTTATCTACAAAATGTCTTCCATTTATTCGCTAGATCATGAAGGTGGGATCAGATGGGATTCATTAGGGATTGATTGGCCTATGAAAAATCCTGTTTTATCGGATAAGGATATCCTATTACCCAAATTTGAAGACTTTACTAGTAGTTTCAATTATTAATCCAGAGGGGGTGAGATGATGAAAGTAGTAATTTTATGTGGCGGTTATGGTACCCGAATTAGTGAAGAATCACACTTGAAACCTAAACCAATGATCGGAATTGGAGAAAGACCAATCTTATGGCATATCATGAAAAGTTACTCATATTACGGCTTTAATGATTTTGTGCTCTGTTTGGGTTATAAAGGTCATTTAATTAAAGAATACTTTTCAAACTATTTTCTTTACGGTTCAGATGTAACGTTTGACTTATCCAGTAATAACAGCATGCAAATTCACTCCTGTGAATCAGTTGAGCCGTGGAAAGTTACGCTTGCCAATACTGGTCTTGAAACGATGACAGGCGGAAGAATTAAAAGAGTGAAAAAATATATAGGGGATGAAACGTTTATGTTAACTTATGGTGACGGGCTATCGGACGTAAATATTGAAGAACTTTACCAGTTTCATAAATCACATGGAAAGCTTGCTACTGTTACAGCCGTACAACCCAGCGGTAGATATGGAGTTTTAGGCTTAAATGAGGATTCCACAGTGCTTGAATTTGTTGAAAAACCAAAAAATTTGGACGCCTGGATCAATGGCGGTTTTCTTGTACTTGAACCAGAAGTTTTGGACTATATTGAAGGCGATCAAACAAGCTTTGAGAAAGGTCCATTGGATAAACTAGCAGAAGATGGACAAATCGTTGCATATAAGCATGCTGGGTTTTGGCAGTGTATGGATACCCAAAGAGATAAACATACCCTTGAAACCATATGGGAAAATGGCAAGGCGCCATGGAAAGTGTGGTAGGTCAAAGTTGTTTAATAATTTTTATAAAGGGAAAAATATTCTTATAACAGGTCACACTGGTTTTAAAGGGTCATGGCTTTCGATCTGGTTAACGAAACTGGGCGCAAATGTTACAGGTTACGCCTTAAATCCCCCTACTGAGCCTTCTATGTTTGAACTATGTAAAATTAATGATAGGATCAATTCCATCATTGGTGATATGCGAGATCGAGATAACTTAGTAAAGATAATTACCATGACACAACCGGAAATCATTTTTCACATGGCAGCGCAACCACTTGTAAGGCGTTCTTATGAACAGCCGATAGAAACTTTTGAAACGAATATTATGGGAACGGTTAATCTTTTGGATTCAGTTCGACATTGTCCATCGGTAAGAGTAGTAGTGAATGTAACGACGGATAAATGTTATGAAAATAATGAATCGTTTTGGGGATATCGGGAAGTAGATCGGCTTGGTGGCTATGAACCATATTCAAGTAGTAAAGCTTGTTCAGAGCTGGTTACGGATTCATATCGGAACTGCTATTTTAATCCTGATCAATATGATCAACATAAGGTTGCGATTGCTACTGCACGGGCTGGAAATGTAATTGGTGGAGGTGACTTTGCACTCGATCGATTGATACCGGATTGCATCAGGGGAATGATGCGTAATGAGGAATTGTTGATCCGCAATCCTCACGCTATTCGGCCTTGGCAGCATGTATTGGAGGCGTTAACTGGATACATGCAATTAGCAATGCGATTAGGCATAGATGGTTGTAAGTATAACGGCGCATGGAATTTTGGACCTGAGAAAGACAACGAAAAAGCTGTTGAATATATTGTTGACAAGATGTGTAGTCTTTGGGATGGAGACTCAAAATATCGATTTGACACAAGCCGTCAGCCGCATGAAACATCATATTTGAAATTAGATTCCTATAAGGCGAGAAAACTATTAGGTTATGAATCAAAGTTAGGTATTAACAAAGCATTAGAGATGGTTGTTGATTGGATGGATGTGTATAAAAATAACAAAAAAAACTTATACGACTTTACGGTTTCTCAAATTAATGACTATGAAAATATTTAAGAAAAGATTAAATTGTGGTGAGTAGATGAAGAAGATATTAGTTACAGGAGGAACAGGCTTTGTAGGTTCCAATTTGGTGAGCAGACTAGTGCATCAGGGATACGAGACTCATGTTGTAGTAAGAAAAAACTCCAGCATTGACGAATTAAAGTCTTTAGACAGAAATCTCTTTATTCACGTTTATACTCACAGTCTTCAAAGCATGACAGAAATTTTTAAAAATGCTTCACCTGATATAGTTGTTCATTTAGCTTCTTTATTTATATCTGAGCATAATGCAGATGATATCGATGAGCTTTTCCAGAGTAATTTATTATTTGGTACGCATTTATTAGAAGCTATGAAGCAAATGGATGTAAATTACTTAATAAATACGGGAACAAACTGGCAGAATTACTGTGGCAGTGATTATAATCCTGTGAATTTATATGCGGCAACAAAAGAGGCCTTTGAAGACATCGCAAAATTCTACACACAATCGACATCGATGAGAATGTTAACGCTTAGATTATATGATACGTATGGACCAAATGACAAAAGACCAAAGATTCTTTCTTTGTTTAAAAAGATTGCACGAACTGAAGAAAATTTAGATATGTCACCAGGGGATCAGCTTCTTGGATTTGTGTATATTGATGATGTAGTTGATGCTTTTTTAGGAGCAATCGAGTTAATTAAGTTAAAAGAAGAACATTATCAAGAAGTGTTTTTTCTAAATCCAGATAAGTATTATTCTTTAAAAGAAGTTGTTGGAATTTATGAAGAGGTAAAAGCGATTCGACTAAATATCAATTGGGGGCTAAGGCAATATCGTAGCAGAGAGGTCATGAAACCATTTGAAGGGAATAGATTACCTGGCTGGAATCCTAGGATAAATTTAAGAGAGGGACTTAATCTTGTTTAGGGGGAATTTGATTTTCAAACCAATCTTCCCCCCGAATCATTCCCCTCTGCAACATTCAGCAACGACACATAAATATTAACCACAATCTGAAACAGCTCCGGTGGGATTTCCTGTCCCATTTGGAGTTTAGACAGCAGAGTAGCGGCGCTGTCATCATGATAGATGGGGATGCCGTTTTCTTCAGCAACATTTAGAATATTTTGGGCAACAAAACCAGTACCAGCGGCGACAATTACAGGAGAATTGTTTTTGGCGGGATCATAGCGTAAAGCGGTTACTTTGAGTGGTTTATCTTTTGCTGGTTCTTCTTTACTTGCTTTGCTGTTGACTTGGCCGTCCTGAATATGGACGGCTTTTTTTTGTGTTTTTTTCTTATCATTAGATGGTGACATCGAGGCCTACCTTTCTGAAAGCCAACTTAGGAAACCGTTGCAGAATAGTTTGGCTTTCTAAATACTCGCCAACTCCATAACCGATCAAGGAGTATCCTTGTTCTTCAACGATGGCCTTTAATTGTTCTTTTGTTGATTTCAATGTTTCAACTAAGGCGGCTGGAGACTTAATATTCAGGGTGATATTCTGGTCTCGGGCCAGTAGCTCCACTTCAAAATTGCCGTAACGATCTGACTGGATCGTAAAGAAAATATCCGTTGCATTTTCAGAGTCACCTTTTTCACCTTTTTTGGGTGTTGGATCTTTATCTACAAAAAATTCGCCATAGGAATTCTCATCAAGAAAACGTAGTGGGATAAGAAAGTGCATGATGGTAAGGATGGGGCTTTCGTTTCTTACCATGGTTTCCAATAGCGTGTGAGCCGAGTTGATAATTTTGGATGAATTTTTATCGTCCAATGCTTGATCTAAAAGTTGTGCTAAGGCTACTTTTTCACCTTCCCCAGGATGCTTTGCAGATGTTTCCAAGCGATCAGATAGAATTTCGGATTCTTTTGCATGTAAGAAGAGCTGATTTTTCATATCCACAATTTCACTGTCTGACAAATTTGAAAGGGGTTTTAGGGCTTGTGAAAATCGCAGGACAGCTGCCTCCAATTGCTCAGGATTCCCTTTATCATAGCGCACAATATGGTCGATAATGGTGGCAACAGACTGATAGGTTTTATCACTGTATGCCTGGGATTGCAAAATTTGACGAAGGACAGGGATCGTATCATTTTTAAGCAACTTTTGAATTTCCTGATAGTTAAGGTTTTTACCATTAAGCAAGTTTTCTATTCTTGCCAAACGTTGCTCCAACTGATCACCTAGTTTACCGTTTTGTACAGCCTTTAAATTGATCAGGTTCTGGAGTTCCTGACTCGTCTGTCCTTTTCCTTTGGCAGCATCAAGATTAACCAGTTTATCAATACTTGATTCACTGGCACTTGATTTGCTTAAAACAGTTTCTAATTTAGCCAGTTCCTGCTCAAGTAAGGCCCTTTCTTTTGAAGGGAGATTCATCAGGAGACGGCTGGTTTCGATAAAAATGCCTTTAAGGGTTTGATTGCGGTTTACATAGGCATCATAATGTCTGAGAATCGAAACTATGGCATCTTTTAACTGGGGGTATCCTTCCAGTTTAGCCAAAGATCTCAGGCTGTCAAAAAAAGAACCTTTGAAAATTGAATCAGTTTTATCTTGCAGGAGAAGCTCACTTAATAAATCCTGAGAATTGATAAAGATTCCATCCAGAATATCTTTGGGAATAGCACCAGCCGAAGATTCAAAAAGTTCTGAAATCAGAACAAGTTTACGGAGCGCATCGGCTTGGGCGGTCGTACTATTTAATAAGGGCTTTAAAATATCCTTTTGTAAATTTTGAAATAAGGTTTCGCGAAAACTCTCCTTCTGGAATTTTTCGGATACCGGTTCTATTTTTATGGCGTTATCAAGGTTGTTGATATCAAAAATTGAATCACTTGGTGTGTGTTTACTGGGTATATCGTTAACCTTTGGTGTAGAAACAGTGGAGGTTATTTTTATACTATCCAACAGAGAGCTCCCTTCATCTAAATAATTAAGATTATGTCAGTTTATTATTTATCGACCGTTTCTTAGTTAAGATTATACTTTATCACCAATAGATAATCAATCTTTTCAGGATGCATTTCAAATATGGTAAGAATAAATAAAGAAGTCGGTTATTTTACTGGAGATCTAAAGTTCTTAATTGTTTTTGTCGATATAAATACAGATGGATAAATTAATATTACATCTCAAAACACAGCTTTCTAATAAATAAACAATAGCAATTTGGGTATATCCTAAGTGAAATTGAAAAATAAAGTGCATTTAATGCAAAAAGCCGATATAATAAAACAAGATAAAAATTTCGTGTATATAAAGGATGGACAAAATGAGTAATTATGATTCTGGAAATGATTCGATTTTAGAGATGTATATTTTTGAATCGGAAACGCTGCTTGATCAATTAGAGGAAATTTTACTTCAATCTGAAGACAATGCGGAATTAACTCCGGATGATATAAATGAAATCTTCCGGATTATGCATACAATTAAAGGGTCTTCAGCGATGATGGAGTTTGATATGCTTGCGCA
Organism: Acetobacterium woodii; assembly: GCA_016213825.1. GTDB lineage: Bacteria > Bacillota > Clostridia > Eubacteriales > Eubacteriaceae > Acetobacterium > Acetobacterium woodii_A. The sequence goes on from JACQZP010000011.1 coordinate 125,270, forward strand.
TTCATCGCATAAATTGGAGGACTTATTCTTTGTTATTCGAGAAAACGGTATAAAACAAGAAGATTTTGGGGATTTGATGGATTTAGTTCTTAATTTTTCAACCTTTTTGAAGGGCGAAGTTGAAAAGATCAAAAATAACGAAACCCTTTTGGACGAAAATGAAGAACTGATCGTAGAAACCAATGCGTTTTTAAATCGAATTAAAGGGTTGGCCCAAGATGACCTTAAGCATGAACAAGAAGAAACGATTCTTAAAAACGATGATGAAACAGAAACTTCAGTGAGACCAGATGAAGAAGATTTCTTTGGTGAGTTGAGTTTTGACGAAACACCAATTGACAAAGTGGAAGATGAAGAACTTCAGACTGAAACTGTTCAAATTAATGTAACGCCTGGTGATGTAGAGAGTTCGCAAAAACCTAATCTCTATTGTTTGCATACCCGGTTTAAAGAAGATTCTCAAATGGAAAATATACGGGCATTTATGCTGGTTAACAAACTGGAATCTATTGGTAAGGTGTCGAAAAAAAATCCAGAACAGTTAAACAATAATCCAGAAGCAGCGGGTATTATTTTAAAAAATGGATTTTTCTGCCATCTTGAAACAACGGCTGACAAAGAAACCATTGAAAATATTGCCTTAAGCATTTTATCAGTAAAAAGCATCGAGTTTTTAGACTGTGCTCAGGAAGAACTTGAACCGGAGGTTATTGAAAAATCTGAAGTCGTTGAAGTCGGGAAAAAGACGGCCGAGAAGGTCAATGATTCAAATGCGAATAAACAGAAAAACACAGTTCAGAATCTGATTAGTGTTGATCTCAACAAGTTAGATACACTTATGAATCTGATTGGCGAGATCGTCATTACCGAATCCATGGTTTTTGGCAGTGTCGGAATGGAAGGGAAACGGGATGAAAGCTTTGAAAAGGCTTCGACACAACTACAGAAACTAACCGATGAACTTCAGGACATCGTGATGTCGATTCGAATGATTCCGATTGCCGGAACTTTTAAAAAAATGCAGCGGATTGTTAGAGACGTTGGTAAAAAACTCAAAAAAGAAGTGGAGTTTATTACCATGGGTGAAAGTACAGAGGTTGATAAAACCATTATTGATGGAATTGCTGATCCGTTGATGCATCTGGTTCGAAACGCTATGGATCATGGTTTGGAGAGTACTGAAGAACGAATTGCGGCAGGGAAAAACCCGGTTGGTAAAGTAATTCTTTCAGCACAGAATGTTGGCGGAGATATTATTATTTCGGTCAGTGATGACGGCAAAGGTCTGGATCCGGTTGGCATTTTAGAAAAAGCCAAAGAGAAAAAGCTGTTGGTTAAACCTGAGGAAGAGTATTCCGAAAAAGAAATTCTTAACCTGATTATGGCACCAGGCTTCTCTACCAAAGAGACAGTTACTGAGTTTTCCGGCCGTGGGGTTGGGATGGATGTGGTGAAGAAGAATATTGAAAAGGTTGGTGGTTCTATTTCCATTGAAAGCGAAAAAGGATCCAGTACCAACATTTTCTTAAAAATACCATTAACTCTATCGATTATTTCAGGAATGGAAGTTCTGGTTGGGGAAGATATTTATGAAATCCCGATTAGTAATATTCGGGAGACATTTAAAATTACTTCTAATCAACTGATTAAAGATCCAGACAACAACGAGATGGTTATGATCCGTGGGGTATGCTACCCACTTATTCGACTTCATGATATTTTTGAAGATAAAAAATGCGAAACCCATATTGAAGATGGCATTTTAATGCTGGTAGATTCCGGGGATACCTTCGCTTGTCTGTTTATGGATGATCTGATCAAAAAGCATCAGATTGTTGTTAAACCAATTCCAAAGTACTTAAACCATTATTCAATTAAAAATTCGGGGATTGCTGGCTGTACGATTTTAGGAAACGGAAGTATTAGTCTGATTGTTGATATTCCTGCTATTTTGGATCATTATTAAGATAACATTATTAAGATAAGTTAAATTAAAAACACGAGGTAAGAAAATGATAAAACTTAAGGAAGACGAATTTCAAGCGATCACAACCTATGTGCATTCTAATTATGGTGTTGATTTACGAAAAAAAAGGCATCTGATTGAAGGACGCTTGAGTCATTATGTTTCCCAACTGGGTTATGACAACTATATGGATTATTTTGAGTATGTGAAGAATGATAAGAAGAATGATGAAATTAGTGTGCTCATTAATAAACTGACCACCAATCATACCTATTTCTTAAGGGAAAGTGAACATTTTGATTTTTATAAACAACAGGTTCTTCCTTGGGTTGATGAAACAACAAAAACCAAAGATTTGCGGGTATGGAGCGCTGGCTGCTCATCAGGGCAAGAGCCTTATACTCTTGCTATGATCACCCACGATTATTTAGGTGGTAAATTAAGTTCCTGGGACAGTACCATTCTAGCCTCGGATATTTCAGACAAGGTATTAATGACTGCCAAGTCCGGGGTTTATTCAAAGGAAGAGCTATCTAAGATTCCCATGGAATGGAAACGAAAGTATTTTATGGATTATGATGAAGAGTACCTGTCGGTTACCGACCCGATCAGAAAAGGTGTGGCTTATCGAAATTTCAATTTATTAGCCAGATTTCCATTTAAGAAACCATTTCACGCCATCTTTTGCCGAAATGTTATGATTTATTTTGACAAGCCTACGAAAAATGCGATAGTGCAGAAATTCTATGATTCGTTACTTCCCGGCGGTTACTTTTTTATTGGTCAAAGTGAATCCCTTGCATCGGTCGAGCATTCGTTTAAATATGTGAAACCTTCCATTTACCAAAAAGAAGGCTAAAGTACTTCACGAAAATGACGATAATACTAATAACAATCAATAATTAAGCAATTGTGGTAAAAATATAATTTAAAAGTAACAAATTTAAGTTTGGAGGGATGAAAATGGCAACTTCAGTTAGTTCATCAACAAGCACTACATCGTCATTATCTGCAAAAACTGGAATGGGTGGACTGGTTTCTGGCTTGGATACCGATACTTTAGTTGAAAAAATGACAACGGGCAGTCGTGCGAAGATTGCTAAACAACAACAAAGTCTTCAAAAATTTCAATGGAAGCAAACGGCTTATCGAGGTGTTTCTAAAGCGCTTAAAGAATTTCAAAGCAAATATCTGGACGTGCTTTCTACAACAAATTTTAGGAGTGAATCCTTATACAATACTGTAAAAGCATCGACGACCTCAACAAAAATTTCTGTTGAATCGACAAGTGCAGCGAATGCAGGTAGCATTGCGATTACGAACGTTACTCAGTTGGCAACAAATGAAACGATTTCTGGCGTCGCGGGAGCATCTAAACCACTCACCGGGAATGTGGCCACCACTGATATTGACGGTTTGTTGTCAGATATCACTGCGAATGGTAGTAGATCGTTTTTAATGAACTTAAATGGTAATGTTCGTACTGTCACATTAGATTCGACCTTCGTTTCAGACGCGGGAGCAGCTGGTGTGAATATCCAGACAGCGATGAAAGCAAAAATTGATGCTGCTTTTGGCACAAAAACAGCCGGAGCATCAGTAGTAGATGTTTCCTGGAATGGCACACAGCTTGGATTTTCCTCATCAGGATCTCAAGTTACAATTAGTGCCTTAAATTATGATTCGGCTACTCTCACTAAATTGGGATTCACAGATGGTCAAAGTGACCGTATAAACACGACGAAGACACTTGCTGACATATCGCCTGCTCTGGTCAATTCGCTGGATGCTGGTGGAGTGTATAACTTCTCAATTAATGGAAAAAAATTCGAGTTTAGTAGTACAGATTCCTTGTCAACTGTGATGAGTAAAGTGAATACAAGCGATGCGGGAGTGACTATGAGCTATTCCTCCATCACAGACAAATTTACATTAACCGCTAAGGAAAGCGGGGCTGGTGAGAATATTGTCATCAATGAAACCACAGGAAATTTAATGTCTGCATTTGGATTAACTGGGGCTGGATCTAATAAGATTGATGGTCAAAATGCGCTTTTGGATATTAATGGAATCTCAGTCGCTCGAACATCCAATTCAATTGTAGTGGATGGCGTGAAAATTAATCTATTGGAAAAAACTGCAGCAGGTGAATCCCTGACGGTTTCAATGAAGGCAGATTCAACTTCATTAAAGGATACCATCAAGAGTTTTGTAACAGACTATAATAATACCATCAGTATGATCAATGGGCTCGTTAAAGAAGACGTCGACAAGTCATATCTGCCCCTTTCTGATGAACAAAAAAAGGACATGTCTGAAACGGAAATTGCTGCTTGGGAAAAAAAGGCTAAAGTTGGCTTATTACGGGGAGATAGTGCTCTAAAAGAGATCACATCAAAGATGCAAACATTGATGACGGGCAAAGGAACAAGTGGTGGCATCAGTCTTTATGATTTGGGAATTACATCGGCGGGCTATACTGAAAATGGCAAGTTGAAAATTGATGACGAAAAACTGACAGCAGCATTAGAAACAAAAGGCCCGGAAATAAAGGCACTTTTCGCAACTGAAACGACCGGATTGGCAAATCAATTGAATTCTGTAGTCGAATCTGCAGTTAAAACAAGCGGGATTAAAGGATCGCGTGGATCATTAATTGAACTGGCCGGGTACGAATCAACTTTGAGTAATACTGAAAATAATTTAACTACTAGTATAACGAAAACGAATAAGACCATAACTGATCTAAAAACTGCTTTAAAAAAGGAAGAAACCTATTACTGGAGTAAGTTTACTGCTTTGGAAACGGCAATGCAAAAACTAAATTCACAAAGCTCAATGATTACATCATTTGGATCAGGTTCATAATCTCAGAAAGGGGGGAGAATATTATGCAATATGCTGACGCTTATCAAGAATCAAAGCGATATGCCATTGAATCCCTATCAAAAGGAGAGGTGGTTATTAAGCTCTTCGAAGAAGCAGAAAAACAAGTAAAAATGGGCTTAATTCTCATTGAAAGAGATAATTTTGCAAAATCATATAATTGTATAGCAAAAGCTCAAAAGATTATTACCTCATTAAATCTATCGTTGGACATGCAGTATCCTATCTCTATAGAATTAAATGAGATGTACAGCTTTATTTTTACTAAATTGGGTGAAGCTAATGCAAACCGCGATATTCAGTTAATAAAGGATCTTTGGTCTTTAATTAATGATCTTAAAGATTCATTTAAGGAAGCCGAAAGAATAAGTAATCCCTTAAAATCTCGAGGAATTTAAAATGAATGATTATTCTCATGAGTTTTGCCAAGAGAAAATTCTCATTTTGAAGGAATATGTGACGAAGGGTGAGGAGATTCTCAGCAGTGTTGAAGATTGGGAATCGCTGGCGGGGATACTGGAAGAACGAGATCAGTTGATTGGAAAACTTCAGGAATTGGAAGTTTATATTAAACTGAAAAACTCTGAAATATGCTGTACACAAGAGCAAAAAAGAGAAATAGATAATTTAATTAAACTGATTTTGGATATGGATCAAAGCTGTATAAGATTGATTCAGGATGAAAAGAAAAAGACTTTAAAAGATTTAAAGGCTAACCAGCAGAATCAAAAGATAGCCGACTATCAAATTAATTTAACGCCGAATTATGGAACATTTTTAGATGCGAAAAAATAAATAATGATTGTCAATCTCGAATAATTAAACTTTCAACGATTTGTTTAATTTATATGATTTAAGTAAAAGAAATTAGCAACTGATAGTCAGTTGCTTTTTTTTGTGATTTGCAATATAATAAATTGATAATATTATAATAATGGTTGTGATAATAATCTAAAAAAGGATTTACAAATATGAGTTCACAAAATTACTAAATTATAGTTAATAATTATACGATTTAAGCAAAAGAGTGAAGTACTTACTTAGTTATGACTAAAATTTACAATAAATTTATTTGTCGTTTTGTTGAATTTATGTTATCATAACAATGTCTCATTCTGACTGGTTTGGATTAATTTAAAATGATGATTTAATTATTTAGTAGGGACATCAAATAGTTAAAGATGAAAATTAAGTAACTAAATTAGAGAAGAATATGAAGATTGTGAAATATAGACTAAAAAATAAATAACTTTATGGGTAGAGCCTGTAAATTATGGAATGAACCGTATAAATTTAGTAGTAAAAATAAAAGTAAGGAGAATGAAAATGATTGGCGATTCAATATCATCGGCTTTATACCAAAAAGCGTTAGATGGCACATGGCAAAGACAACGGGCGATTACCAATAATATAGCTAACTCTGAAACACCGGGGTATAAAGCTGTTAAAGTTAATTTTGAAGATGCTTTAAAATCAGAAATGAATAAACTTAAGACCAGTTCAGCTTCAACATCGACAGGTTTTATTGACGAAATGGAAAGCATTCAATCCATCCAAAATTCTAACATCAGCGTTTACTCTGGCGATACTTCAAGTCGTTTGGATGAGAATAACGTGGATTTAGAATCTGAAAACATCGATATGTCAAAAACTACAATGGAATATTACTATTTGGTTCGTGGTTTTAGTGATGATTATAACAGATTAAAATTAGCGATTAATGGAGGGAAATAAAAATGAGTTTTTTAAGTTCTTTTAATATTTCAGGTTCTGGCATGACCGCTCAAAAGTATCGATTGGATATTATTTCTCAAAATATTGCCAATGCCCAGGTTACGCGAACAGAAAATGGACAACCCTATCGTCGCAAAATGACAGTATTGAGTAGTGTCAATACGGGAACTTTTCAAGATGCTCTAAAAACCGCATCGGGTGAGGTTCAAAATGAAGGCGTTCAGGTAGAAGCTGTGATTGAGGATGGATCTGCTTTGGTTCCGGTTTATGACCCAACCCATCCAGATGCCAATGCACAGGGTTATGTGATGTATCCCAATGTCAACACTGCTCAGGAAATGACCGATGCCATGGGTGCAAGTCGGGCTTATGAAGCAAATGTAACAGCATTTAACGCAACCAAATCGATTGTTATGAAGGCCTTGGAAATTGGCCGATAAAAGGAGAAGATGATGTTTATAGTACCGATGAGTTCAATAATTGGCGGAAGCACGATTGGTTCCGTAACCAGCAATGCAACAAATACTGCAGCAACAGTTGATACTGGTGCTACCGGTGATTTTAAGAATGTCCTTCAGGATGTTATTAACAATGTTGAAGAAACCCAGGCGGCTACAAAGGTGGATGCATATAATTTGTCAATTGGAAAGATGGATGATATGCACACGATGATGATTAACTCAGCTAAGGCGGATGTTGCACTGGAAACCATGGTTCAGCTGCGAAATAAGGTATTAGAGTCATATCAAACTGTTATGAGCACAGGTTTATAAATTTGAGAACATCTCAAAAATGGTTAAAAATAAGAGTGAATACTGATCTGGAACTCGCGTTCTATGATAGGTATTCCTTCTTTGTCTGTACTAATTTTAAGGGCTGCAATGACATCAAATTTTTTGGATGGATGAAAAAAGACAATGAATGAAAAAATAAAAAGTTTTCTAGAAAAAATAAAGAATTTTTGGACGGGAAAATCCAAAAAAGTCAAGATGCTGATGATCGGCGGCGTGGTTGTTGTCCTGTTGGCGTGTATCGGTTTAACTTTCCTCCTAAATAATAAGACATATGTACCATTGTTTGAAGATTTAACCCAAGCAGAAACGACTGAAATCATGGCTGCCCTGACAGAAATGGAAGCGGATGTCAAACTTGATTCCAGTGGTAATATTATGGTTCCGAAAGAAGATGAAGCCCAAATTCGGATGAAGCTGGCAACGGCCGGTTATCCCAAAAACGGCTTAAGCTATTATGTCATCCAAGACAACAGTAGCATGCTTTCCACGGATTATGAACGAAAGCAATATGAAAATATGCAATTGCAGGAACGAATCGGGGCGAGTATTAAAACTCTGGATGGTGTCAAAGACGCAATTGTAACCATCTCTGTACCGACCGAAAATGTGTTCTATTTGCAGGAAGATGAAAACACCACGGCTTCAGTTATTATCCACTTGGAGAGTGGGAGTACTTTAAGTAAAGAGCAAATCATGGGAATTCAGAATTTGGTGGCAAAATCTGTTGGCGGTCTAACCATTGATAATATTGCGCTGACAGATGGTGAAGGAAATGACCTGGTTAGCAGCGTAACCGATTCTGTTGGCGGTGCGTCAAAAATGAAACTAACGAAAGAAATCGAAAATGACCTCAAACAAAAAGTCAATAATGTTTTGGATGGCCCATATGATCCTTCACAATATAAAATATCGGTAACGGCAACCCTAAACACAGATGCAGTCAAACAGGAATCAACGGTTTACACACCGTCAGCTAATGGCAATAATTCAGGCGTAATTAATCAAGAATCATCCAGTTTGGACATTACAAATGGAACAGGTACTGCTACGGGTGTTGCAGGAACGACTGGCAATACCGATGTGACCACCTATGCGCAAAATGCATTAACAAATGGTGGTACTGTAACCGGAATTGATAAAAATACGACTTATTCGGTTAGTCAAGATGTGACCCAAACCGAAAAGTCAGATCCTGCCATTGAAACGGTGTCCATTGGGATTGCTATTAATGATCCGGCGATGACTCCAGTAGCCCGGGAAAATCTGGTTCAGTTGGTAGCCTATGCGGCTGGGGTTACCCCGCAAAGTGTCACCGTGAGAAACTTTGAATTTGCCCAAGCGCAAGAGGAACCCGTTGTACAGCCTGTATTTACGACTGAACGTTTACTCGTCTTTGGCGGAATTGGGGCCGGTGTGCTAGTTCTGTTGCTGGCATTGTTATTTATTCTAACCAGAGGAAAAAAGAAAAAAGGCGAAGACACTGGCAAGAAAAAGAAGGGCAAACGTGGCAAACGGGGTGACGAATTTGACGCTGCCTTTGCTGAAGGGGCAGAGGGCGAAACAGATGATTTATTTGGAGCTCTAACCGCAGACAAATTAGAACCAATCGATCCGATTCATCCGCTCAGAGATGATAAAAAAGAAAAGATCAAAGAATTTGCAACTACTAATCCAGAAATTGCAGCTCAATTATTTAAGTCATGGCTTAAGAATGAGAGCGAGTAACAATTAATGTATAAGGATGTCGACAAATATGGACGTTAGCTTAACACCAAGACAAAAAGCAGCCCAGGTAGTAATCTCACTTGGCGCAGATATCGCCTCCAGTATCTATAAACACCTGGCCGAGGATGAAATAGAAATCTTAACCTACGAGATTACCCGGCAGGAAAGTGTTCCGCCTGAAGTTGCGGATCAGGTTATTGATGAATTTTATGGTCTTTGTGTGGCTCAAAAAGTGTACATTGAGGGTGGGGTAAACTATGCCAGAAATGTACTTGAAAAAGCTTTTGGGGTACAACAGGGGAGCGCTCTACTTGAGCGTGTAACAAAAACCCTGAGAACCAAGGCGTTTGAGTTTATTCGCAAGGCAGATTACAAAAACTTAATGAACATGATTATGAATGAACATCCTCAGACAATTGCTTTGGTGTTGTCATATGCCAGAGCAGACCAGGCGTCTGCGATCATCTCGGAGCTCCCCAAGAGCATTCGGGTAGAAGTTGTTGAACGAATTGCCCGAATGGATCGGACCTCGCCTGAAATTATCAGACAGGTGGAAACGATCCTTGAACGTAAATTTGAATCGGTGGTATCCTTCGATTTACTGGAAGTTGGTGGTATCAACTACATTGCTGAAATCATGAATAATATTGATCGTGGTACTGAAAAATATATCTTCGATGAACTCAGTAAAAATGATGCTAAACTGTCTGAAGAAATTCGAAAACGGATGTTTGTTTTCGAAGACATTGTTATTCTTGATCCGATGTCAATTCAGCGTTTTCTTTCTGAAATTGACACAAAAGAAATGGCCATTGCGCTTAAAGGCGCAAATAAAAACGTTTCGGATGTCATTTTCGAAAATATGTCTCAACGTATGGGCGATACAGTCAGGAGTGAAATGGAATACCTGCACAATGTAAGAGTTCGAGATGTGGAAGAAGCGCAGCAGAAGATTGTTTCGGTCATCAGAAGACTGGAAGAAGAGGGCGAGATTGTAACATCTAAGGGCGGAAAGGACGAGATCATTGTCTAGTATTGTTAAAGCAAAATGGGTTACTCAAACAAGTACCCCGGTGGTCAGTCCAATCGAAAAAAAAGCCGAAACACACGTTGAAAATCTGACTGAATCGAGTCAACTTGAAGAAATCGACGAGAATAAAATCATCCATGAGGATAGTGTTGAAGCCATGCGCTCAGCCAATGAGCTCATGAAAGAAGCGATTAAAGCCAGCCAAGAGATTAAAGAGAAATCTCAGGAAACAGGTTACCAAGAGGGTTTTTCCCAAGGATATGCGGCTGGTCATGAAGAAGGATTTCAGGAAGGTACACAGGAAGGTTTTCAAACTGGTCTCAAAGAGGGTTTGGACGAGGGTTTATCTAAATCTGCGCTTGAAATTGAGCGCAAACTTCAAGAAATAAGTGAAGTGCTTGATCTGATCAAAACGGAGCGTCAAGAAGCCTTGGTTCGTCAGGAACAAGATATTATGGATGTTTCCTTTGAAGTTGCTAAAAAAATAATGAAACATCATGTTCAGGATGACCACGAGCTGTTTCTGAAGTTCTTCGATGAAGTGATTCATGGAGATGAAGAAGATCTCAAAATTTATTTGTCAGAAAATCAAAAAACGCTTGACCTTCATATTAATAGAGAAATGACTGAGAAACTTAAAAAATTAGCTAAAAAATCAAAGGTAATTATCCTTAAAGATGAAGATAAAATTATGGTAGAAACAAATGATTCGGTCATTGATATGAGTTTGCCGGTACAAATGAAGCAATTGGAAAAGGCCATCGAACAGAGTTCTTAATTGGAGAAGCGAAATGAATAAAACTGAGGTTTGTAAAGCAATTCAACGAGCGGAAACCTATCACTATTTTGGGAAAATTGAAAAAGTCGTCGGCATGATGATTGAATCAGTTGGTCCGGAGTGCAGTATCGGTGATTTGTGCAAAATATTCGATCAGAATGCCGATCGCTATATTCTAGCTGAGGTGGTGGGATTTCGTGGCAATAAGGTTCTGCTAATGCCCTATGAAGAGCCGGAAGGGATTAGTTTTGGCAATATCGTGGAACCAACCGGCTCGTCCTTAAGAATCGGGGTATCGGAAAATATGATCGGTCGGGTTGTCAATGCCATGGGGGAACCCATTGATGGTGGTGGACCGATTGAAAATACGATGCCCTACGATATTCAAAGCGCTGGGGCAAATCCTTTTTCTCGACCATGTATTGACGATATCCTTGAATTTGGGGTAAAGGCGATAGATGGTTTATTGACGATTGGCAAAGGTCAGAGAATGGGGATTTTTGCTGGTAGTGGGGTCGGGAAAAGCACCCTGATGGGGATGATTGCCAGAAATGTCAAAGCCCAGGTTAATGTTATTGCCTTAGTTGGTGAAAGAGGCCGGGAAGTGCGGCAGTTTCTGGAAAATGATTTGGGCCAGGAAGGCTTAGAGCGATCCGTTATTGTGGTAGCAACCTCGGACCAGCCGCCGATGCAGCGAATGAAATGCGCCCTGACAGCGACCACGATTGCCGAGTATTTCAAGGATCAGGGGAACGATGTGTTGTTGATGATGGACTCATTAACCCGGTTTGCCATGGCTCAGCGAGAAATTGGCCTGGCAACTGGAGAACCACCAGTTGCCCGAGGTTACACGCCTTCGATTTATGCAATGATGCCCAAACTGCTGGAACGAAGCGGGAATTTTGAAACGGGATCCATCACCGGAATTTACACCGTACTGGTGGAAGGTGACGACATGAATGAACCGGTTGCCGATACGGTCAGAGGGATTATTGATGGCCATATTGTCTTGTCACGAAAAATCGCTGCCAGAAATCATTATCCGGCCATTGATGTTTTGAACAGCGTCAGCCGACTAATGTCCAATATTGTCGAAAAAGATCAATTGGAAGCGGCTTCATCCATGCGTAATATGATGTCGATTTATGATACAAACTACGATCTAGTAAGCATTGGAGCCTATAAAAGCGGCAGCAATCCTGCTCTGGATGTGGCGATTAAAAAAATAGGTGGAATCAATCGCTTTTTACAACAAAAGGTGGATGAAAAGTGTTTTTATGATGAAAGCATTGAAGCCATGAAGAAGGCCGTCTTATGAAAAAGTTTCAGTTTCATTTAGGAAAATTACTTTCCTATAAAGATCAGAATTTAGAAAATGAAATGATGATCTTAGGTGGGCTCACCCGGCAGTTAAGCGAAGAGATGGATAAGCAGCTGGATTTGGAAGACCAGCAGGAAAAATGCCAGAAAAACTACGAACGAGATATGGCAAATTCCATTACCCCGATGGCCTGTCAGGTTTATATTCATTATATGTCTTTCTTAAAAGAGCAAATTAAAATTGTGGAAAAAAGAATTGACGAAATTACTGAAAAAATAGATATACAGATTGAAGTGGTCAAGAACTTAAAACTTGAAGCCCGTTCACTGGAAATTGTCAAGGAAAACCGATATGATGAGTATAAAAAAGAAGTCCTTAAAGAAAACGAAAAAGAGATGGAAGAATTTATTTCCACCAGTAAAATTATAAATGGTGGTTCGAAGTATTAAAACCGGTCAAATAGTCAGAAAGAGGTGTTATGAAGATGTATGATACAATTATAGTTGGGGCCGGACCAGCCGGTTTGGCTGCTGGGATCTACGCTGCCCGGGGGGCACTTAAAGTGCTTATTATTGAAAAGAGCGGTATTGGTGGGCAGATTGCCACCAGCTGGGAGATTGAAAATTATCCGGGTGCGCCTCCAAACAGCAACGGACCAGGTCTGACCGAACGAATGCGGGAACAGTGTGAAGAGTTTGGGGTAGAGTTTGCCACCAAAGCTTATCGATCCTCACAAAAGACTGAAAACGGTTTTATTGTCGAAACTGATGCTGGTAGTTTGGAAACCCAGACCATTATTATGGCAACTGGTGCTGAACCCAAATTGATTGGCTGCAAAGGTGAAAAGGAATTACGGGGTATGGGTGTTTCTTACTGTGCTACCTGCGATGCCAACTTTTTTAAAGGACTTAAGGTCGCCGTCATCGGCGGCGGTGACACGGCCCTGGAAGAAGCCCTGTACTTAACGAAATTCGCTAAAGAAATTATAATTATCCACCGCCGGAATGAATTGCGGGGTGCAAAGATTCTGCAGCATCGGATTCAGGAAAATGAAAAAATCTCGATGATGCTAAGCTCGGTGGTTGAAGAGATCAAAGGAAATGGCCTGGTCGAAGCGATTACGGTTAAAAATGTAGTAACAGGTGAGATTGCAGAAGTACCCATTGATGGGGTGTTCGTATTTGTTGGACAAAAACCAAATTCAGAAGCCTTTGTGGGTCATTTGGAGCGGGACGCCAGAGATTATCTGATCACCGATGATGAAATGCGCACTAATGTGCCAGGAATTTTTGCAGCCGGTGATGTCAGACGAAAATCATTAAGGCAAGTTGTCACAGCAACAGCCGATGGGGCAATTGCGGCGGTTAATGTCATTAAATTCATTGAAGAACTTAAGTAGATTATGATATGATTAGGACTAACGAAAGTTAGTCTTTTTTTATTGAAAAATTATATAACAAATCGGGTGTAAAAATGAATATCAAATTTGATTTAAATATGTCACAAACCCAAAAATTGATCATGACTCAAGAGATGCGGCAATCCATTGAAATTCTGCAGTTGACGGCAATGGAATTGAATAGTCTGATTGAAACTGAAATCATGGAAAATCCTGTCCTGGAATTTAACGAGGTCTCCATTAAAGATCTGGTGCCACTTAATGAGGAAGTGGGTCCCATCAAAGGCGAATTGGCTCAAGAAGAATCGGTTCAGGAGTTGCCGCCTAAAGATGAGATTCAATGGGACGAATACTTCCATAGCATGGAAAACGCCGATTATCGCGGCCAGATTCAATCAACTCCCGATTCGGATGATGAATATGGTTTTGAAAAATTCACTTCTCAAGAGAAAACGCTCAACGAATATCTGCATTTTCAATTCAATATGCTTGAAAAAAATCTAAGTGATTCAGAAAAACTGATTGGCGAATATTTAATTGACTGTATTGATGATAATGGTTATCTGATCATCGATCTCAACTATATTAAGGATATTTTGTCTGTTACAGAAGAACAGATCAACCAGATGATTGAAATTATCCAAAGATTTGATCCCAGTGGGGTCGGGTGTAGAAGCATTGAAGAATGTTTATTGATTCAACTTCATCAGATGGGGTATTATGACGATGAGGTGTATATGGAAATTGCCAAAAACCACCTGATGGATTTGGCGGACAACCAATTTAAGCGTATCGCTCAGGTCACCGGGCTGTCGGTTGAGGAGGTCTATGAGTTCAAAGAAGTTGTCAAAACCTTGGAACCAAAACCTGGACGGGAATTTTCCTGTTCAGAGCGGGTTTCTTACGTTATTCCTGATGGCAGTATCGAAATTGTCAATGATGAACTGGTAGTGAAGGTCAATGATGTTTCAGCACCGCGACTGCGGATCAATAACTATTATAAGGGATTATTAAAAAACTCGGACAAAAATGAAGAAACCCGAGTTTATCTGGAAAAAAAGCTGGATGGTGCGGCTTTTCTGATCAAAAGCATCGAACAGCGGCGAGATACGATTAAAAAGGTAATTATGGCTGTAGCTGAATCTCAAAAGAGCTTCTTTTTTGAAGGGGTTGCTGATTTGCGGCCACTGACGCTTAAAGCAATTGCCGAAATGATTGATGTTCATGAATCCACCGTAAGTCGGGCGATTCGGGGAAAGTACATTCAAACTCCCAAGGGGACCTTTGCGCTGAAGTTTTTCTTTAAACGAGGATATGCTCAGGGAGAAGAAGACCGATCATCTGATGCCATCAAGCGATACATTCAGGAGCTGATTGAGCAGGAAGATAAGAAAAAGCCGTTAAGTGACCAGAAAATTTCTGAATTGCTGCAGGGAAAAAATTTGGATGTGGCCAGACGGACAGTTGCCAAATATCGGGAAGCACTTCTGATCCAGCCATCTTCCAAACGAAAAGAATATCGATAGACCCTAAAGACCATGACTAAAGATTGGCAAATGCACGTAAAACCCAATAAAGACATGGTTTTGCGAATTTCTTGTCGTTTTGGTCTTTTTAACTTGTTTTTAATCTTGAAATGGAGTATAATAAATTTGTCCCGCTGGGACAAAAGTGAGCACGTCCGAAAGAAGGGTGATTCTATGCCAAATCAATTAAAAATTAGTAAGGAAGTTATTGAGCTTCAACAGCTTGTTGCTCCGGAAGTGAATCGACTCATTGAAATGCGTTACAATATTTTGTCAACCATCAGCAGTGAGCAACCCATCGGACGGAGAAATCTCGCCTTTGTTCTGGATATGAGCGAGCGCCAGGTACGTAACGAAATCGATTTTTTTCAAACCCAAAAGCTGGTTTCGGTGGAACGACAGGGCGTCGTCATCACTGAGGCTGGTAAGGAAGCCCTGATTCAGTTAAAAGGTCTGTTATACACCTATAATGGTCTGGAACAACTGGAAAAAGAGCTGATGGATCGTCTCCATCTCAAACGGGTGATTATTTGTCCCGGTGATATGGATATGAATTATGAAGTATTGCGCTTTATGGGACGTTCCGGTGCAAAATATGTGTTGTCGGTGATGAAGTACAAAGATACCCTGGCATTAACTGGTGGCAGCTGTACTGCGGCCGTCGCGGATGAAATGCGGGAAGCCTTCTATCCTGATGTTTATGTTATTCCGGCAAGAGGCGGGATCGGAAAAAGTCATTCCACTCAGGCCAACAATGTCGTCGCCGAAATGGGGCTCAAGCTTCATTCCAACTATGAACTGCTTCATTTACCGGACAATATTGATCAACGATTATTAGAAGCATTAAAAGATTATCCTGAAATAAAAAGGGTATTTAATAAAATGGATAACATCGATATCTTTATTTTCGGATTGGGTCGTGCCGATGTATTGGCGGACTGGCGAAATTTAGCGACATCAGATAAACGAAAAATCTTGGAACAAGGGGCTGTGGCTGAAGCTTTTGGTCATTATTTTGATATCAATGGTGAGGTTATTTCTCCATCCAGCACGATTGGAATTGGAATTGATAACTTTAAAAAAATACCCCATGTTATTGCGGTCGCCGGTGGTGTCACCAAAGCCGAGTCGATTATTGCCGTTAGTCGGATCCGCGAGAATATTGTTTTGATTACGGATGAAAGCGCGGCCCGGGAAATTTTAAGAAAATTGCAAACCACGTCAGACGCAAAATGAATCGCATCTGACTGAGTATAAATTTAGTAAACATTATTTTAAGGAGGCAGATAATATGTCTGTAAAAGTAGCAATTAATGGTTTTGGAAGAATTGGTCGTTTAGCATTCAGATTAATGGCAGATAACCCAGCATTTGACGTCGTGGCTATCAATGATTTAACCGATGCAAAAACCTTAGCGTACCTATTAAAATATGATAGCGCCCAGGGAAAATTC
Organism: Acetobacterium woodii; assembly: GCA_016213825.1. Classification (GTDB taxonomy): domain Bacteria; phylum Bacillota; class Clostridia; order Eubacteriales; family Eubacteriaceae; genus Acetobacterium; species Acetobacterium woodii_A. The sequence goes on from JACQZP010000011.1 coordinate 141,882, forward strand.
AAACAAGATTCGATCACCGTTAAAGATGATACCATTGTCGTAGACGGAAAAGCGATCAAAATTTTTGCTGAAAGAGATCCAGAAAATTTACCTTGGGGTACAGTTGGCGTAGATGTTGTTATTGAATCTACGGGTTTCTTTACTGACAAAGACGGTGCTGGCAAACATATTAAAGCCGGTGCAAAAAAAGTTATTGTTTCAGCTCCTGCCAAAGGTGATGTTAAAACCATCGTATTCAATGTAAACGAAAATATTCTTGATGGAACCGAAACGGTTATCAGCGGTGCTTCCTGCACGACGAACTGTTTAGCACCGGTTGCGAAAGTACTAAATGACAGCTTTGGCTTAGTCAGCGGTTTAATGACCACCGTTCATGCTTATACCAATGACCAGGCAACTTTAGATGCACCACACAAAGATTTAAGAAGAGGGCGTACCGCAGCTCAGAATATCGTACCAACTTCTACTGGTGCAGCCGCAGCAGTTGGCAAGGTATTACCAGCCCTTAATGGAAAACTGGACGGATTTGCGCTTCGGGTACCTGTTATTACTGGTTCACTGGTTGATTTAACCTGTGTGCTTGAAAAAGACGTTACTGCTGATGAAATTAATGCCGCTGTGAAAGCAGCTGCCAATGAAACATTAGGCTACAATGAAGAACAAATTGTTTCGACTGACATTATCGGCATGTCTTTTGGATCTTTATTCGATGCAACTTTAACCCGGGTTATGAATGTCGAAGGCGGAAAACAACAGGTTAAGATCATCGCCTGGTATGATAATGAAATGTCTTATACCGCACAGCTTGTTCGTCTGGCCGAATACGTTGCAACTAAATTTTAATATAACATTTCAAGATCAAATAAAAATTAATAGTAAACACAAAACTTTTCAGAAGCTTTCGCATAAAAAATGCGAGGCTTCTGAAATTGTTTATAACGAAAATTATAAACCGAGAGGATAAAACCATGAGTAAAAAAACAGTATCCGATATTGAGTTGAAGGGCAAAAAAGTCCTGATGCGGGCTGACTTTAATGTGCCATTGGATGAAAATGGCATGATTACCGATGAAACCCGAATTACTGCTGCGTTGCCAACGATTAACTATATTCTAGATCAGGGGGCATCGCTAATTTTGATGTCTCATATGGGTCGGCCAAAGAATCAGCCAAATCCCAAATATTCATTGGCACCAGTCGCAAAAAAACTATCTGAATTATTGAAGAAAGAAGTCATTTTCAATGACGATGGGGCTGTCACTGGATCAGTGACGGTTGCCGCTGCGGCAGGATTAAAACCAGGCGAAGTGTTACTGCTTCAGAATACCCGGTTCAGAGCGGAAGAAGAGAAAAATGACCAGCGGTTTGCTAAAGAATTGGCAGATCTGGGGGATGTTTTTGTTAACGATGCTTTTGGAACAGCCCACCGGGCCCATGCATCAACCGTTGGGATTGCCGAGATCTTACCGGGTGTTTCCGGATTCCTGATTCAAAAGGAATTGGATTTTATGGGAAAAGCTCTGGAAAATCCCGAACGCCCATTTGTTGCCATTCTTGGGGGATCAAAGGTTTCTGACAAGATTGGGGTCATCAATAATCTACTGGAAAAAGTAGATACCCTTATTATCGGTGGTGGCATGGCTTTTACCTTCTTAAAAGCACAAGGCTATGAAATTGGAAAATCACTACTTGAAGAAGATAAATTGGAGCTGGCTAATGAATTAGTTGCCAAAGCCAAGGCTAAAGGCGTTAATCTGCTGTTACCCGTTGATGTCGTGGCTGCTGAGACTTTTGCGGCTGATTCCCCCTTTGTGGTTGTGGATATTAATGCGATTCCAGCTAATTCATTAGGACTGGATATTGGTCCGGTTACAGCAGCGACTTTTACAAAGGCGATTATGAGTGCCAAAACGGTGATCTGGAATGGTCCCATGGGTGTGTTTGAAATGGCCGCTTTTGCCAAAGGCACCGAAGCGGTTGCCAAAGCAATGTCAGATTCCGATGCGATTACCATTATCGGTGGCGGTGACTCGGCGGCAGCGGTTAAAATTCTTGGTTATGAAGAAGGCATGAGTCATATTTCCACCGGTGGCGGCGCTTCACTGGAATTCCTTGAAGGAAAGAAACTACCAGGTATTGAAATCTTACAAGACAAATAGGTAATTAAGAAACTGCGATGAGCTTCGCTGCCGGTTTGCGCTAAACAATTTTTACACTGTACGGCGTACAGTCTAACGACTGTTCGCCTACACGTTACAAAATTGTTTGCGGAAACCGACATCAAAGCAATTTTTGTTTGATGTTTTTAAATTTTAATATTGCCTAAATAAACAAATCAAAGGAGAATACAATGCGAAAACCAATCATTGCCGGAAACTGGAAAATGAATAATGATATTTTTGAAACAGAAAAATTAATGAATACGCTGTTGCCATTGGTAGCAGGAGCAGATGCTGAAGTAGTTTTTTGTCCCACCTATTTGGGTCTGCAAAAAGCCGTTGAAATGGCCAAAAACTCCAACGTGGGAATTGGCGCTCAAAACATGCATTTTGAAAAAAATGGTGCTTATACCGGAGAAGTATCTGGAGAAATGCTACAGGCCATTGGAGTAAAATACGTTCTCATTGGTCACTCGGAACGGCGGGAGTATTTTAATGAAACTGATGAAGCGGTGAATAAAAAAGCCATCAAAGCGCTGAGCTTAGGGATTACCCCAATTGTCTGCTGCGGTGAAACCCTGGAAGAACGGGAAAGCGGAAAAGCCGAAGCAAAGGTAGTTGGCCAAATAGAAGCCGGGCTGAAAGGGATTGAAGACATCACCAAAGTAGTCGTTGCCTATGAACCCATCTGGGCGATCGGTACCGGTAAAACAGCCAGTAAAGAAGAAGCCAACGAAGCCTGCGGTTGGGTGCGACAAACCATTGCCAAAATGTTTGGTGAAGACGCCGCCCAAAAAGTCCGCATCCAATACGGTGGTTCGGTCAACCCCGAAAACATCAAAGACCTCATGGCCATGGAAAATATCGATGGCGCCTTGGTTGGTGGTGCGGCTCTCAAACCAACTTTCTCTGAGATTGTGAAGTTTTAATTTTAAATCGACTAACGCAGTGCGGGCGATTAATAATCGCCCCTACAACTTGAGAATAAGAAAAAAAAGTTATATAACTGCCATATTTAAAACGAACAATGATTGCTTCGCCGCCAGTTTTCACATACTATTTCGTAACGTGTAGACGAACATGCTCTAGCCTATACGACGTACAGTGGAGAAATTCGCGGAGGTAATGAGCCAATCACAAGCTTGCTTGTAGTTGGCGACTGCCCGCGACCTCGAAGAAATTCGCAACGCGATTTCTTCTGGTGTTTGGTGTAAACTGGCGGCGAAGCGCACGGCAGTATTGTTAAGTGTCTAAATAATTATTGACCGAAAGGTGTTATCAAATGAACAAAAATTTAACAGCTCTGATTATTCTGGATGGCTACGGCTTTACCAAATGTCATGAGGGCAATGCGGTGGAACAGGCAAAAAGCCCGTTTCTTAATTCCCTATCCCAAAACTATCCTCATACCCTTATCACCGCCAGCGGCCTGGGCGTCGGATTGCCAGAAGGTCAGATGGGTAATTCAGAAGTCGGCCATTTAAATCTCGGTGCCGGTCGGGTTGTTTATCAGGAATTGACCCGGATTACCAAATCCATCGAAGATGGCGACTTTTTCGAGAACGTTGCCTTTTTGACCGGCATTCGCTCAGCTAAACAAAACGACGGCGCCTTGCATCTAATGGGTTTATTGTCCGATGGTGGTGTTCACAGCCATGAGTGCCATCTTTATGCATTACTGAGACTGGCAAAACAACATGGACTAAAGCGTGTCTATGTCCACTGTCTCATGGATGGACGAGATACTGCGCCGGACAGTGGCCTTGGCCATATCAAATCACTGGAAGCGAAAATGGCCGAACTGGGAGTGGGCCAAATTGCCACCATTACGGGTCGCTATTATGCAATGGACCGGGACAACCGCTGGGATCGGGTCGAAAAAGCCTATGATGCCATGACCAGTGGCGAAGGACAACATGCCATTTCAGCAGTGGAGGTTATGGAAGAAACTTATGCGGCCAAAATTACCGACGAATTTGTGCTACCAACCATTATTGATACCGTTGAGGACAAGCGGATCAAGTCCAATGATACTATTATCTTTTTCAATTTCCGACCAGACCGGGCCCGGGAAATAACCCGAGCGTTTATTGATCCTGCCTTTAAGGAATTCAACCGGAAAACCGGCTTTCTTGGTTTAAATTATGTCACCATGACTCAGTACGATAAATCCTTCGAAAATGTTTCGATTGCCTATAAGCCGGAAATCATCGACAATACTTTGGGTGAATATCTCAGCAATTTGGGGATTCCTCAGCTGAGAATCGCTGAAACAGAAAAATATGCCCATGTCACCTACTTTTTTAATGGCGGGCTGGAAAAACAATATCCCCTGGAAGACCGGGTGTTAGTACCATCACCCCACGTGGCAACCTATGACTTGCAGCCGGAAATGAGTGCCTATGAGGTCGCTGAAAAAGCAGTGGCCGCAATTGAAAGCGAAAAATATCAATTAATGGTGCTTAATTTTGCCAATGCCGATATGGTGGGCCACACTGGCATTTTTGAAGCAGCCGAAAAAGCAGTGGAGGTTGTGGATGAATGTGCCCAAAAAGTTATCACTGCGATCCTGGCAAAAGGTGGCAAGATCATCTTAACCGCGGATCATGGCAATGCTGAAAAAATGATTGATTATCAAACCCATCAGCCATTTACGGCCCATACCTCCAATCAAGTCAAGTGCATACTGATTGGTGATGGCGATGTCAGTCTCAGAGATGATGGGCGATTGGCAGATGTGGCACCGACCTTGCTTGACCTGATGGATCTGCCGGTACCCAAAGAAATGACCGGAAAAACACTGATCAAATCAAAATAAAGTAAAAATGGAAAAGATGTGACCGTTTACATTAAAAAAGTCTCGATCGAGACTTTTTTAATGATTGAAAATGTTTTTTGTCTATGATATTATAACGTGCACGATTATATACGGAGGTGATACTAATGAAAACAGCTTTATTGATTATTTTAATTATTTCCAGCTTTTCACTGATTACTGCGATACTTTTATCGCCAGCAAAAGTGGCCGGGATGTCAGGGGCCATTGCCGGTGGTGCTGAATCTTTATTTGGAAAGAAAAAAGCAAAAGGATTTGAAGGCTTCTTAGAAAAAGCAACAAAAGTTTCAGGCATTTTATTTATGTTGTCGGCATTTGTTTATTCACTCATATAAAACATTCTGGCATTTATTTGGATGGTCTAAAAACTGACAGATGGAACTAATCAAATTACAGTTTATGGCTCCATTAAATGGAGCTATAGCGTTTTTTGTGACGCTCAGTTTCGTTATTTTTACAATCTTATTTCGTCGTGTAAACAATTAACTTAAAATGATTTAGAACTGCAACATTGCCTTTTAAGGTATTTTTTATGTCTAAAGCTATTGACATATCTAAAAGGTAATACTAAAATTAGCATTCTAAGTCAAAAACTTTAAGAGGGAGAGAAAAATGATAACATTTATTGTGGCCGTGGGAATTATTGCTTTGATATTTGCATTGTATCTTTCAAAGTCAGTACTCAAGGAGAGTATGGGAACTGACAAAATGAAAGAAATATCAGAAGCGATTCAAGAAGGGGCGATGGCATTTTTAAACAGACAGTATAAGACGTTGTTACCGATAGCAATCGTAATTATTGTACTTCTTGCACTATTTACTGAGTTTGGAATTGCTTCTGCTATCGCTTTTGCTGTTGGGGCTCTATTCTCAACATTGGCAGGATACATGGGGATGTATATTGCGACAAGAGCAAATGCGAGAACCACCAATGCAGCTCAAACCAGCTTGAAAAAAGCTTTGGGAATTGCTTTTAAAGGTGGTTCAGTAATGGGAATGGGCGTTGTTGGCCTGGGATTATTGGGGGTATCATTACTGTATATCTTTGTTGCCAACCAAAATCCAGACATGATTCCGGCAATTGACAGTTTTGCATTTGGTGCTTCACTAATTGCTTTGTTTGCCCGTGTTGGTGGCGGTATCTTTACAAAAGCTGCTGACGTTGGCGCTGACCTTGTTGGTAAGGTTGAAGCTGGAATTCCTGAAGATGATCCAAGAAACCCTGCCGTTATTGCTGACAACGTTGGTGATAATGTTGGTGACGTAGCTGGTATGGGAGCCGATTTATTTGAATCGTTTGCTGCGACATCGATTGCTGCTATGTTATTGGGTTCAGCTTTATTAGGTACTGCTGGTGTTATGCTACCAATGATGTTGGGTGCTGCTGGGATTGTCGCTTCAATTATCGGAACCTTATTTATTTATACCGGTGATGATAGTAATCCACAATCCAGTTTAAATAGAAGTTTATATACATCATTTATATTGTCTTCTATTGCGGCGTTTTTATTGACAAAATACATGTTACCAGATCATCAATTTCAATTCTACATTGCCATTCAAGTTGGTCTAGTTGCGAACATTTTAATCGGTATCATTACCGAGTACTTTACATCATCTAAATTCAAACCAGTTCAAAAGATTGCCGACTCATCAAATACCGGATCTGCAACCAATGTAATTTACGGTTTCTCTGTTGGTCTTGAAAGTACTGCTTTACCGATTCTGGTTATCATTGGAACTGTAGCGGTTGCTTACTTTGTACCAGGTGGCGGAGAAAATGGTTTCTACGGTATTGCCTTAGCTGCAATGGGTATGTTATCCATGGCAGGAACCATTGTCGCGATTGATGCTTATGGCCCAATTGCTGATAATGCTGGTGGGATTGCCGAAATGGCTGGTCTTGATCCTGAAGTTCGAAAAATTACCGATAAACTTGATTCAGTAGGTAACACGACAGCAGCGATTGCTAAAGGCTTTGCTATCGGATCTGCTGCCATTACAGCGGTAGCTCTATTCTCGGCTTTTGCTCAGAGAGCCGAACTGTTAACACTGGATATTCTTAACCCATTGATTCTACTTGGACTTTTCTTCGGAGCTATGATTCCATACCTGTTCTGTTCTTTAGCAATGCGGGCTGTTAGTACAGCTGCCTTTGACATGATTACAGAAGTAAGAAGACAATTCCGTGAGATTCCAGGTCTTCTTGAAGGAACAGCAAAAGCTGACTCTAAGAAATGTATCGATATTTCTACAAAAGCAGCCATTAAACAAATGATCTTACCAGGTATTTTAGCACCTGCAAGCATTTTTGTTGTTGGTTTTGGCGTTGCTGCATTTAATCCAGAAGCAGCCCTTCAGGTTATTGGCGGGATGCTTGTTGGTGGAACAGCCAGTGGTGTTTTACTTGCTTTAACCATGTCAAATGCCGGTGGTGCCTGGGATAATGCCAAGAAATACATTGAAGAAGGTCACCATGGCGGAAAAGGCTCAGAAGCACATAAAGCTGCCGTTGTTGGCGATACCATCGGAGATCCTTTCAAGGATACAGCCGGTCCTTCACTGAATGCAGTTATCAAAGTTATGGGTACTATTTCATTAATTGTTGCTCCTATTATTGCAGCAATGATTCATTAGAAAAAGCCGATACTAAATTCACAAATACATTTAATTAAAATGAGAGAGATCTGTTACTTTTGTAACGGGTCTCTTTTATATTACTAAATAATTTACTAAAACAAACTATTAATGTCATATTTATATATCACCCCACTTTCTTTATACAATCTTTACATGAATTATGATAATTTATATACGCTATGTAGAACAGCATAAATTTTAAGAATGATTCATATTCTGTTATGAAAAAGGTGATTTATTTGTCAAAAGTTAAAAATGTACTGCTGGGGAAATCATTAAGATCAGATGAAATCAAACATGAACGTTTATCCCGACGGTGGGGCTTGCCAATATTGGCCAGTGATGCTGTTTCTTCAGTCGCCTACGCGGTTGAAGAAATACTAATCGTTCTGGTTCCCCTGCTTGGCTTTGCCGCCTTTGGATATGTGCCTGGAGTTGTTGGCGCGATCATCCTGTTGCTTCTAATCCTGGTATTTTCTTACTCACAAATTATTTCGCATTATCCCAATGGTGGCGGTGCGTATATTGTTTCCAAGGAAAACCTTGGTGAAATGCCGGCGTTAGTTTCAGCAGCTGCCTTGATGGTGGACTACATTCTAACTGTCGCGGTTAGTATTTCGGCATCAACCATGGCAATTGTCGCAGCGGTACCGAGTCTTGGCCCGTTTCGGGTTGAGATATCAGTTGCTTGTATTTTACTCATTACGCTGATCAATTTGCGGGGAATGCGGGAGTCATCAAAAATATTTGGGATTCCTACCTATGCGTTTATCATTGCCATGTGTATTATGATTGCGGTTGGATTCTTCAAACTATTCTCAGGAACCCTGACGCCAATCACTTATACGCCTGACCAACTAACAAGTGTCTTGCCGACCCAGGCATTTCAAGGGGTTCTGGTACTGCTCGTATTAAGGGCATTTTCATCCGGCTGTTCGGCACTAACCGGGGTTGAAGCGGTGAGTAATGCCGTTCCGGCTTTTAAAGAACCTTCGCAGCGAAATGCCAAACATGTATTGTATTTACTCGCCGGGATTATCGTCATCGTTTTTGGTGGAACGACAATTTTGGCTGTTAGTTTACATGTTGTCCACCTTGAAGGTACCACAGTTGTGGCTCAAATTGCCCAATCAATTTTTGGTCGAAACTTTTTTTACTACATTATTCAGATAACGACCTCATTGATTTTAATTCTGGCTGCCAATACCGCTTATAATGGGCTGCCGCTGCTACTGTATTTGCTGGCCCATGACCATTATGTCCCCCGACAGTTTTCCCAGCGTGGTGCGAAGCTCAGCTTTTCCAACGGGATTCTGTTTATTATGGTGGTTGCTATTTTTCTGGTGGTTGTTTTTCATAGCGACCCGCATAATTTGATCCCGCTGTATTCGGTTGGGGTGTTTATTTCGTTTACCCTGTCCCAGTATGGCATGTTTAGAAAATGGCTCAGGGAAAAGGAAAAGGGTTGGCGATATAAATCCCTGATAAATATGTTTGGAGCAATTGTGACCGGGGTTGGATCGCTGATTATTTTCTATTCCAAATTTTTTGAAGGTGCCTGGATGCTGGCCATTGCCATGCCAATTATTATCTATGTGATGATTTATATCAGGAACCACTATGCCGAGGTTAAAAAACAGTTAGAATTAACAGAGTTTGCTCCCTATTATCCGAGACCGGCAGGAATGAAAGGAACGCCCTGTATTGTGCTCCTACAGTCCATTAATAAGGCAACCCTAAAAGCCCTTAATTATGCCAATACCATTTCAGATGACATAACGGTGCTTCATATTTGTCGTTACCCGAAACATGCTGAAGAATTACGGGCGCAGTGGGCGGAGCTGCAAATTCCCCTGAAACTGAAAATCATTGAGAATCCCTATCGCGATATTACCAGAACCTTGAAATGCTATGTCTATAAAAGGGAAAAGGATCTTGGTCATGGCGAAAATTTAACCGTCATTCTGATTAAATATGTGGCAAATCATTGGTTTGACCTCGTTTTGCATAATCAAACCACATATTTCCTTGAAAAAATCCTTAGTCGTTTTAAAAATGTAACATCAGTGATTATACCTTATCACTATTCACTTGACTCATTATCTAAGAATGGGAAAGACATCGATGAGGATGAAGTAGATTAGAAACTAAGAAATTTATCGAAAACTGAGACAATGTTGATAATTCAACATTGTCTCAGTTTTTTTAGATTAATGGAAATTATTTTGGGTACTTAGTGAGTAATAAGAGTCTTAATGATTACTTATAATTTAACAAAAGTGTATGCTTATATATGTAAATTAATTGACAAAATGGTATAAATGTAATATCATTTATATAAAAGGAGTGATGAAATGATAAAAAGTGTATACAGTTTAATGCTATTCGATGAAATAGTTGAAAAGATAGACCAAATTGCCTATGAGAATAATACCAACCGCTCCCAGCTAATCAATGATATATTGGCAGAAAAAATCGGGTTAGTGACACCGGAACAGAAAATACAAAAAATTTTGGAACAACTGGATGAGAATTTTAGTGACACGCTGTCAGTCAGCCAGATTAACAAAAATTCCAGCATTCAATTCGGCAAAAGCCTGAAATATAAGTACCGGCCCAAGGTTCGTTACAGCTATGAATTTATCAGTAGTAAGCGAGGGAAGTATGCGGTGCTAAAAATCAGCTCCCGGACTAAATCTGAAAATTTGAATGATCATTTTGATGAATTTTTCAAGCTAATTGCGGGTATTGAAAAAGAACAAAGAGCTGATCATGGAGATTTGGCAGAAAATTTAACGAATCATAAATTTGTGCGGGCCTTTGAGGATGAAGGGGAACTGACCCAGGATATCGAAACGGTCGCCGACAATCTGACTCGATATTTAAAAATGATCGACCGGGCAATGAATGTCTATTTTTCAAAAATCGATGAAGCTGAAGAAAAAGATATTGTTAGTGTTTTGGAAAATATTTACCGGGAAGACTATAAAAAAAGAAACCACGATTAACAAATTTAGAAAAAAGAAAATTATAAAAACGAGGTACACAATTATGGATATGAATTTATTCACCCAAAAATCATTGGAAGCAATCAAAACGGCGGAGCTGATCGCCGGAGAATACAATCACATGGAAATCGAACCCGAACATCTGTTGATGGGGCTGATTACCCAGGAAAACGGCGTCGTCGGGCGAATCTTTGATCGCTTGGGTAAAAACTCCCATACCATTGCCGAAGAACTGCGCCGGGAAATTGGCAAGAAACCCAGTGTGTCCGGTCCAGGTCGGGAACAAGGCAAGGTTTATGTCAGCAGTGATACCGATAAGGTATTAAATGAATCCTATAAAGAAGCAAAAAAACTGGATGATCAGTATATTTCAGTGGAGTGTATTTTACTGGCACTGTATAGTCTGGGAAAAAAATCCAAGGCAGTTGAGATCCTGGAACGCTATGCTATTACTAAAAAAGAAGTGGAAAATGTCTTAAAGGAAGTGCGGGGGGGACAACGGGTCGTCAACGATCATCCGGAAGTCACCTATGAGGCCTTAAGCCAGTACGGACATGATCTGGTTCAGGACGCCATTGACAATAAATTGGATCCGGTAATCGGTCGGGATTCAGAAATACGGCATGCCATTCGTATTTTAAGCCGGAAAACAAAAAACAATCCGGTGCTCATTGGCGAACCCGGAGTTGGCAAGACTGCCATCGTTGAAGGTTTGGCCATGCGGATCGTAGCCGGAGACGTTCCCGAAGGTCTCAAAGACAAGCGAATCATCGCTTTGGATCTGGGCGCTCTGGTAGCCGGAGCCAAATATCGCGGCGAGTTTGAAGAACGTCTGAAAGCCGTGTTAAAAGAAGTGGTGGACAGCAACGGCGAAATCATCCTCTTTATTGATGAACTACACAACATTGTCGGTGCCGGAAAAACTGAAGGAGCCATGGATGCCGGGAATATGTTAAAACCGATGCTGGCTCGTGGCGAACTCCATTGTATTGGCGCCACCACCCTGGATGAATATCGCCAGTATATCGAAAAAGATCCGGCTCTGGAACGTCGTTTCCAACCGGTGTTGGTAGACGAGCCTACCGTAGAAGACACGATCTCCATTCTGCGGGGATTAAAGGATACCTATGAACGTTATCATGGCGTTCAGATTCTGGATACCGCTCTGGTAGCCGCAGCCACCCTCTCCAACCGCTATATTTCCGACCGCTTCCTGCCGGATAAGGCCATTGATCTGATTGATGAAGCCTGTGCCAAGATCCGCACCGAAATGGACTCCATGCCGGAGGAAATGGACGAGGTCCGTCGTAAAATGATGCAACTGGAAATTGAAGAAGTGGCACTTAAAAAAGAAAAAGATACCCTTAGTAAAGAACGTCTGGAACGGCTTCAAAAAGAACTGGTTGAATATAAGGAACGTTTCAATACCATGAGCATCCAATGGGAGAATGAAAAGCAGTCAGCGGATACTTTAAAATCTCTCCAGGAGGAACTGAACAAGCTTACCTATGAACGGGAAAAAGCTATCCGTGAAGGCGACTATCGCAAGGCTTCTGAACTCGAATATGGTCTCATACCGGAAAAAACAGCAAAAATTGAAGAGATCAAACGAAAAGCTGATGAAAAAGGTGATGAAGACAGTTTGAAGCGGGAAAAGGTCACTGAAGAAGAAATTGCCGAGATTATTTCTGACTGGACCAATATCCCCTTAAGTAAGCTGGTATCGGGTGAACGGGAAAAACTCTTAGCCCTGGAAGAAACCTTAAAACAACGGGTTATCGGCCAGGAAGAACCAATACTGAAAGTGGTTGACGCCATTATCCGATCTCGCGCCGGGATTAAAAACCCCAACAGCCCGATTGGTTCATTCCTGTTCTTAGGACCCACCGGGGTCGGGAAAACTGAGCTTGCCAAAGCTGTGGCAGCGACCCTCTTCGATTCAGAAGAAAATATGATTCGAATTGATATGAGTGAGTACATGGAGAAATTCTCGGTCTCCCGTTTAATCGGCGCACCTCCGGGATATGTGGGCTATGAAGAAGGGGGTCAGCTGACGGAAGCTGTCCGACGTAAACCTTACGCTGTCATCCTGCTGGATGAAATTGAAAAAGCTCATAAAGATGTTTTCAATATCCTGCTGCAGATTTTAGATGATGGCCGGATTACCGATTCTCAGGGAAGAACCGTTGATTTCAAAAATACCATCATCATTATGACTTCCAACATTGGTTCTGAATATCTGTTGGAAGGGATCAATGCCTTTGGTGAAATTACTGAAAAAACCGAAGCAGCTGTGATGGAAATGCTAAAAAGCTATTTCAGACCGGAATTCCTGAACCGGATCGACGAAATTGTCTTGTATAAACCACTTAATAAGGAAGCTATCGGCAAGATCGTCACCCTGTTATTAAAAGATTTACAAAAACGGCTGGAAGAACGTCGTATTACCGTCACCTTAACCCAACAGGCCATTGATGCTGTTATTGAAATGGGTTTTGATCCAGCCTATGGTGCACGACCCCTGAAACGATACTTGCAAAAACATATTGAAACCATGGTCGGAAAAGAGATCATCAAAGGGAATGTCCATGAAGGACAAGCTATTACCATTGATGTGGATCCCAATGGGGACTTTTATATGGTTTAAATAGATCTAAAGATAACTAAATAAAGAGACCAGTTTTACCAACAACGGTAAGGCTGGTCTCTTTTTATGATGCAGAAGAGACAATTGCGTTTTTATTATATTTTCCAAAATATTTGCATTTTTGAAACAAAAAATTACTGATTTTATTAAGGTTATGTAAAAAAAACAGAATATTTCCGATAATAGTATCCACGCTGGACCGTTTTTTTTAGATGATAACGAATTCATTTTTTCATTTATTTGATATAATAATAACGAAATAAATATATTTTCGGAGGTAGAAAATGCAAAAAATAATTATGTCTCCCAGCCGTTATGTTCAAGGTGCCGGAGAAGTAGGTAAATTACCAGAACATGTTGGAAAATTTGGTACATCAGCGCTGGTATTAATGAGCGGAACCATGATGCGGACAAAAGCGGACGAATTAAAAGCCAGTTTTGAAGCTGCTGGAATTAAATTTACACCCGAAAAATTTAACGGCGAATGTTCAAAGGTAGAAATAGCCCGGCTGCAGGCAATTGTCAAAGCTGAAGGTTGTGATGTTGTTGTTGGTGTTGGCGGTGGAAAAACTTTAGATACTGCTAAAGCAACTGCACATTATGAAAAACTGCCGGTTGTTATTGCTCCTTCCATTGCATCAACCGATGCACCTTGCTCGGCTTTATCCGTTATTTATACCGAAGACGGCGTTTTTGATGAGTATTTAGTACTTCCGAAAAATCCCGAAATCGTTGTTATGGATACAGACATCATTAAAGCTGCTCCGGCCAGACTTTTTGTTGCTGGTATGGGCGATGCATTGGCTACCTATTTTGAAGCCCAAGCCACCGTTGACTCAAATGGAACCACTATGTCAGGGGCTCACCCAACCCGATCTGCGCTTGCATTGGCAAGACTCTGCTATGATATTTTAATTGAAGACGGACTCAAAGCAAAACTGGCTGTTGAAGCGGCAACCTGTACCCCGGCAGTTGAAAATGTTATTGAAGCCAATACCTACCTCAGTGGCGTCGGTTTTGAAAGCGGCGGTCTGGCTGCCTGTCATGCTATCCATAATGGGCTAACCGTATTATCTGAATGTCACCATATGTATCATGGCGAAAAAGTAGCCTTTGGAACTCTGGTTCAGCTGGTTATGGAAAACCGATCCATGGAAGATATCGAAGAAGTGATCGATTTCTGTCTATCTGTTGGACTTCCAATTACCCTGGGCGAACTTGGCTGTACCGAACCAACTCCAGAAAAAATTATGGCAGTAGCGGTAGCCGCTGCTGATCCTGGCGAAACCATTCACAATATGCCATTTGATGTGGATGCAGACACCGTTTATGCAGCCATTATGGCCGCTGATGCATTAGGTCGTTTGTATTTGTGTGAATAGTTCAAGTTTAATTAAGTGAGTTAATTAAACAAGTGTAAAATTAATATTAATAAATTTAAATAAAATAAAAGGTCGAAATTCCATTATGTTTAATGGAGTTTTCGACCTTTTATTATTGTAAACTATTGTTAAAAAATCTGGCTTGATTGTTCAATTACACCAGCGGATCAAATAACTCCCGAGTTTGCTTGAGCATCTCCCGAATTGGCAGATTATAGGGACATCGGGGTTCGCATTCGCCGCATTGAATACAGTCTGAGGCATTGGCGGCAAAACTACGGTAACGGTCTAAAGCCCATTCCTCCAGATCATAGCGCCGGTAATAACCCTCCACGATAAACTGCATCGGAATATCAATACCCTGAGGACAGGGTGAACAATAGCCACAGCGACGGCAGAAGGTTTTCCCCAGGGCCTTGGCGTCTGCTTCAAAGGCTTTACGTTCTTCATCTGTTAAAGGGGTGAATTCATTACCCACCTTGGTGTTTGCCAAAACCTGCTTAACCGAATCCATCCCAGGGATCAGTACCGAGATATTGGGGTTTTCAGCCACCCATCTGAGGGCGTAATCGGCATTCATAAATGCTCCGCCGGCCAGCGGTTTCATGATGATGACGCCGACATTTTTGAGTTTGGCTTTTTCGAAGAGCGGAGCGCCCCGGTTTTCTACTATATTATAAGGAAATTGAATGGTTTCAAATTTATCCTCATCTAAAGCACGGTCTAACACCTCATAGCTGTGAGAGGTGATGCCGATATGCTTGATCAATCCTTGTTTTTTACATTCAACTAATGCTTCATAACCACCATTTGGACCCATAATGGTTTCATAGGCTTCCATGGTTTTGGCATTATGAAACTGGTATAAATCAATGATGTCTGTTTGTAACTCAGTCAGACTGATGTTAACGTCAGCCATGACATCATCATAGGTAAGTTTGGGGGTTTTAGTTGCCAGATAAAAACGCTCCCGGCCCCATTGTTTCAAGGCTTCACCAATCATTTCTTCACTATTGGTGTAAGCTCTGGCAGTGTCAATGAAATTAACTCCTTCTTCAATAAGATTTTCAACAATTTCGTCGACTTCCCATTGGTTACAGCGTTGAATTGGAATACCACCAAACCCAATAAGGGACACTTCTAATCCGGTTTTTCCCAGTATTCGCGTTTCCATTTTACACCTCTTCTTTTCTTGATTTTGCTCATTTTAACATATCAAATAAAAAAAGTCATCCTATCTGAAAAAGTTTCATCGCGATGACTCGATAAAGGTTGTTTTTTTAAGAATGAATTAATTACACTTCATTTGACACTGGAATCAATATTGTAGTAAAATGAAAATGTATTTAGTAAATACATTAAGTGTTAACATTAATAGATAATTGAGAAATTCTAAAGAATCGAACAATGGTTGCTTCGCTGTCGGTTTCCACAAACAATTTTGTAACGTGTAGGCGAACAGTCGTTAGACTGTACGCCGTACAGTGTAAAAATTGTTTAGTGGAAACTGGCAGTGAAGCTTATGGTAGTTTTGTAAAACAGCGAAATAGTCTTAAGAAAGAAAGGTAAGAAATATGAGTATTCGTTTTGATCTCTCTTATGCAAATATAGACCCCAGTGAATTTGAAAATCGTTTTGACCAATTGGCCAAAGCCAATGAGGATTTAATGAACAAGACTGGAGTCGGTAACGATTTTCTGGGGTGGGTGGATTATCCCCTGGAATATGATAAAGAAGAATTTGCTCGAATTAAAACAGCGGCAAAAAAAATACAGAATAAATGCGATGCTTTGGTGGTGATTGGTATTGGCGGATCTTACTTGGGCTCGAAGGCAGTTATTTCGGCTTTGACCAGTCCCTTTTATAATGAAGAACCCCGTTCAAAAAGAAACGGTCCTAAAATTTACTTTGCCGGTCAAAATATCAGTGGAAAATATCTGGAAAACCTGTTGGCTTTATTACAGGATCAGGAAGTTTGTGTTAATGTTATTTCCAAATCTGGGACAACCACCGAGCCAGCGATGGCCTTTCGATTCTTCAAAAAATTTCTGGAAGAAAAATACGGAAAAGCAGAAGCCAAGGAACGAATCTTTGTAACAACGGATCAATCCCGAGGGGCCTTGAAATTTATGGCCGATGAAGAGGCGTATGAAACCTTTGTGATTCCCGATGACATTGGCGGACGCTACTCTGTTTTTACCGCTGTGGGACTGCTTCCCATCGCCGCTGCGGGAATCGATATTGATGCCTTGATGGATGGTGGAAAATCCGGCTTTGAGGATTATAAGAAACCGAAGTTTGAAAAGAACCCCTGCTATCAATACGCGCTGTATCGTAATGTGCTTTATAATCGGGGCAAAAATATCGAAATTTTGGTTGATTATGATCCTTCACTGGAGTATTTGGCAGAGTGGTGGAAACAGCTATTTGGTGAAAGTGATGGAAAGGACGGCAAGGGTCTTTTTCCAGCCGCGGTTCATTTCTCCACCGATCTTCACTCCCTGGGGCAGATGATTCAGGATGGCCCTAAAAATCATTTCGAGACTCTGATTGTTATTGATGAAGACCAGTCAAATCTCAAAGTCTTTCGGGACGAAAAGAATCTAGAAGGTTTGAATTACCTTGACAGTTGGGAAATTGATGCCATCAATGAAAAAGCCTATATGGGAACGCTTTTGGCGCATGTTGACGGTGGCGTTCCCAATGGAATCATTCATCTCAAAAAGCTGGACGCCTTTCATATTGGCAAACTGATTTACTTTTTCGAAAAGGCCTGCGGCTTAAATGGCTATCTGTTAGGGGTTAATCCCTTTGATCAGCCCGGCGTCGAAGCCTACAAAAAAAATATGTTTGCGCTGCTACATAAACCCGGCTATGAAGACTTAACGGCCGAATTGGAAGAACGGCTATAGAAAACCGCTAGATAAAAAACTCGTCATTTGTTAAATGATGAGTTTTTTATTTACTTTTATGTCATTTCATACTATTATATAGAACAGTATAAAAAATATGAAAATTTATTGACAAATGCAAGATGGAATGTTACAAATATGATGCAACATTGTTGGATAAAAAATATAAGTCATGTTTGCTAATTTGCGGAGAATAATCTTTGTTCTAGAAGTCTCCAGTCGCAAATGATAATCGAATCAAGGGCAAAACTGTTGTGAAGCAGTGACGCAAAGCTAAAGGGACTTTTATAAGTCAGCCAGTTACTCAAATAAGTTTAACGATTTAGGAGGTAGTGGTGAATTATAGTGAAAAAAAGTCTTTAACCATTAGTTTTGCTTTATTTTTTTTGGTAGTCTTGATCAGTTTTTTAAATTATCTTTCGATTTCACGGACCTCGTATTCAGATATGATCAGCATTGGTTTTTATGGTCTGGCTTTTACCGGGATGTTTGTGATTACCATCCTTAGTAATACTGCAGTTCGTGAAGTTAAGAATGAAATAAACGAGATAAAAAAAATGCAGGATTTTGATGCCTTGACGGGCAGTCCCAATGGCATTAAATTCAGCCGCGATTGTGACCAGACCCTTAAAGCGAATCGGGATCATCGTTATGCAATAAGTATTTTTGATATTAATAAGTTCAAAGCGATCAATGATTTATTTGGTCGTCAGGTCGGCAATGAGATTCTTACGGCAATAGCCCAGATTCTTAAAAAACATATCAGAGATGATGAGTTGTTCTCCAGAATGGCCACCGATAATTTCAGTATTTTAATGAAATACGAAACGTACCGAGAATTTACGCTGCGGATTGAAAATCTGATTCATGAGATCAACGGCTATTCCAACCAATTCGTTGTCAGTATTTCGCTTGGCATCTATCTGATTGGCGATGATGATCGGGAGCTGGATGTCAATGCCCTCAGTGATCGTGCCAATATGGCCAAATGTTCCATTAAAGATAATTCGCAAGTGAGCTATGCTTTTTATGATGAAGCCATGCGACAGCTGATGATCATTGAGAATAGTATTGAAAATCGAATGGAATTGGCATTAAAAAATAATGAGTTTGAAGTTTATCTTCAACCCAAATATTTATTTTCTGATGAAAAAATAATCGGGGCTGAAGCACTGGTTCGCTGGAATGATCCAGTTAATGGCATGTTGCCGCCCAATGATTTTATTCCTTTATTTGAAAGAAATGGATTTGTCAAAAAAATCGATACCTATATGTTTGAAGAAGTATGTAAACTGCTTGATAAGTGGAAAAATGAAATGAATCAATTAGCGGACATCATCATTTCAGTTAATTTTTCACGTCTGCACTTGGATAATTTATTGTTACCCGAAGAACTGAGTGAAATCACCAGTCGATACCAGATCGACCCGAAAATGATTGAAATTGAGTTGACCGAGGGCACGATATTTGATAATGATGCTCAAATGATTGATATCATGAATCATTTAAAAGACTTTGGGTTTAATATTTCCATCGATGATTTTGGTCGGGCATATTCGTCACTAAATACGCTGAAAAATCTGCCGGCAGATATTTTAAAGCTGGATAAGGCTTTTTTTACCGAATCGTCCGATAATCAGCGCGGCAAAAAAATTATTACCAGCATGCTGAATATGGCCAAAGATCTCGATCTGATCACGGTCGCCGAAGGGGTCGAAACAAAAGAACAGGTCGATTTTCTCAAAGGGCTGGGGTGTGATATTGCTCAGGGCTTCTATTATGCCAAACCCATGAATGTGATTGAATTTGAAGCATTTGTCAACAAAAAACTGAAATCAGCATAGGCCGATTTCAGTTTTTTGTGAGTTTTATTTACTTGCAAATTATTCAGTGGCGTTTTCGAAATTAAGACCGCCGCAGGTGATATCAGCAAAAACTGAAAGGGCTACTGCATTTTCAGGATCTTGACAAACCGTATTATCGGCGATGCCGCCAAATTTACAGGAATCCGTAATCTTTAATTTAAAATGATCGGGAACAATAATATTCATTCCGCCGTTGACGATGTTAACATCCATCCGGTAGTGATCTTTGTCGGTAACAACATCTGAAAAATCAAGCTGCATGCCGCCAAAAAAGGCGCCAAGTTTCAAGTCCCGCATGGTTTGATCATTGTAGTCCTTTAGCTTTCCGCCGTAAAGAACGAACTCGTCCATCGATTCCGGGCTCTTATCAAGGCCTGCTTCGAATTCTTTGGCTTTGTTAATAACACAGGCATGATAAAGAGCCATGCCGGTTGCAAAAACAACACCTGTTCCGATGAGGATATTTTTTATTTTCATAGTGTATCCTTCCTGAGCTTTTTTATTTAGTTTATCATGATTCTCAGAAAAATCGAATCTTTTTTTGTTTTTTTTGAGAACATAGCTGATAATTTTAACTTAAAATAAAGATATTATGCTATAATATTTAAAGCTTCTGTTCAGTTTTTACTGAATAAATAACAATCAAAGAAAGGTCTCAATGGAAACAAAAAAATATTATGATGAGTTTGAAACCATTGTTGGCGATATATTAACACATACTGAATTCCAAAAGATTAAAAAAATTGATCACCATGGCAATGGTTTGTTTGAGCATTCGGTTGCAGTTGGGTATTACTCATATCGGGTTGCCCGATTTTTGAGAATGGATTGTCATTCCATCGCCAGAGCTGCCACCCTTCATGATTTCTTCCTGGAATCATGGCAAGGAAAAGTAAAAACCGAAAAAGGATTCAATCGAATCAAAGAAATGCATGGTTTTTCACATCCAAAAACAGCCCTGGAAAATGCTGAAAAATATTTTGATATTGATGAGCGTCAAGCTGATATGATCGTCAAGCACATGTTCCCACTTACCCCAATTCCACCAATGAATTTAGGTAGTTGGGTGGTTACGGCGGTGGATAAATGTGTCGCGACTAATGAATTGATTTTTAAAAATACCCAGCCCATAAAACGGCTCAAAAGTTTGATGTCCAGAGCTTAACAGGCATTTTGTGTCGTCTTAAGCCCTTATATATGACAATTAATAAATAAATTTGACGGAGGATATAACTTGATCGAAGAACAAATTGAACGAGCAAAAGCCCATTTTGGAGAGTTGGTAAAAGAACAGCTGACCCGGATTGAAAAAATGAAGGTCCAAAAGGATTTTACAGATTTTAAAACAAAAGATAAGATCATTGTCGGTATTGTTGGTGGCGATGGCATTGGTCCATTTATCACCGCGGAAGCCCAACGGGTGTTAGAATTTTTGCTGGATGATGATGTGAAAACCGGGCGGATTGTTTTTAAGATTATCGACGGATTAACGATTGAAAATCGTGCCGCTTGCGGTAAAGCAATTCCCGATGATGTTTTAGCAGAGCTGAAAGCCTGTGATGTTATCTTAAAGGGACCAACAACAACTCCCCGTGAAGGTGATCCATGGCCAAATATTGAAAGTGCTAATGTGGCAATGCGCCGGGAATTGGATTTATTTGCCAATGTTCGTCCCGTGAGTGTACCTGAAAAAAATATTGATTGGACATTTTATCGAGAAAATACCGAAGGTGCCTATGCAGTTGGCAGTAAAGGCATCCATGTCAATGAGGATTTAGCCATTGACTTCACCGTGACAACACAGGAAGGTTCTGAACGAATCATCAAAGCCGCTTTTGATTATGCTGAGAAATCAGGTAAGAACAAGGTAACAGTGGTAACCAA
Source organism: Acetobacterium woodii (assembly GCA_016213825.1). Taxonomy (GTDB): domain Bacteria; phylum Bacillota; class Clostridia; order Eubacteriales; family Eubacteriaceae; genus Acetobacterium; species Acetobacterium woodii_A. Next base: position 163,215 of record JACQZP010000011.1, read on the forward strand.
AGCCAATGTTATTAAAACCACCGATGGTAAGTTTTTAGATACGGCCAAAGCGATTGCCAAAAATTACCCAACCGTGGAAATGGATGACTGGTATATTGATATTATGACCGCTAAGCTAGTCGACGAAAAACGACGAAGTCAATTTAAAGTCATGGTTTTACCGAACCTGTATGGCGACATCTTGACCGATGAAGCGGCAGAATTCCAGGGTGGTGTCGGGACTGCCGGTTCAGCCAATATTGGTAAGCAATATGCCATGTTTGAAGCCATCCATGGTTCAGCGCCAAGAATGGTTGAAGAGGGTCGGGGACAATATGCCGATCCCTGCAGTATTATCCGTGCGGCTGGGATGCTGTTAGAGCATATCGGCTACCAGGAAAAGGCCGAACAGCTTCAAAAAGCATTGGACGTTTGCGGACTGTATGAGAAAAAATTAGTTCTCACTGGCCGGGAAACAGGAGCGACAGGTGCAAAATATGCCGATTATGTTATGGAAACACTATCAAATCCAGACTTGGATGCGATTTATGCAAAATTTATCTAGTTGATGATGGGGCGTCTATTAAGACGCCCTTTTTTTGTTGAATAAAATGGTTTAGTCAGATTCTGACGAGAGATGTATTCATCAGTTATTAGTGGAATAGTTTTTATTAAAAATTTTGTTTACACACCACCATAAGAAACCTGTTAATTTTTGGTCTTGTGGTTTTAAATATTATCTTAGTTTATTCATTATCATAAAATTTAGGAGGCTAACATGCTGGAGAAGATTGATTTAGGTGTAACAATTGACAAAGAAACCTACCGTTTAGAAAAAGAACGGTTAACCCTGCGATTGGGGGAGCTGCAACGTACCCTTCATGACATGGGGATACCAGTTTTAATGCTGTTTGAAGGATGGGATGCAGCCGGCAAGGGTACTCTCATTAATGAATTGCTGATGCCCATGGACCCCCGGACGTTTCGGGTTCATAATTTTAAAAAACAGGAAAGCGAAGACGAAATATTTCGTCCCTTCTTATGGCGCTACTGGACGAAGACCCCGGAAAAGGGTCAGATCGCAATTTTCAACCGCAGCTATTACAGCGATCTGGTTTATCGCAAATCTCTCGATGCCCTGAACTTGCGAGGATTAATGAATCAGGCCAATGAATTTGAACAAACATTATCAGATGATGGGATGATTATCTTCAAATTTTTCATTCACATCAGCAAAAAAGAACAAAAGAAACGCTTTACCAAATTACTGGAAAACGATGCGACATCCTGGCGGGTAACCCCTCGCGACAAGAAAGAAAATAAGCATTATGATAAGCTTTATGAAAAAGTCAATCGGGGATTGGAGCAAACGGATAATGACTGTGCCCCCTGGATCATTATTGAAGGTGAGCAAAAAGATTATGCCTTGATCAAGGTGCTAAGTGTTTTGGAAAAACGGCTGGAAAAAGCCATTGAAGATGTCAAAACAGCAACAGAAATTGAACTAAAGCCGCTGATTCACGAAGGTGACAAGCCGTTTCAGTCTAAAATACTGGATGGCATTGTATTGGATCAAACCATCAGCGAAGAAGACTATCAGGCCGAAATCAAGGACTGTCAGAAGAAACTACGATTACTGCAGTATGAGCTCTATCGGGAGCGAATTCCGTTGATTGTCGGTTTTGAAGGCTGGGATGCCGGCGGAAAAGGCGGTTGTATCAAGCGGCTCACCCGGAATTTGGATCCCAGAGGCTATACGGTGTACCCGACCGCCAGTCCCAGTGATATTGAAAGAAAGCACCATTACCTGTGGCGATTCTGGCGGGACATTCCTAAAAATGGACACCTGGGTGTATGGGATCGAACCTGGTATGGTCGGGTGATGGTCGAGCCGATTGAAGGTTTTTGTACCCAGGCTGAATTTGATCGCAGTTACCGGGAGATCAACGAGTTTGAAAAACAACTGGCCGACTGGGGTGCTATTGTGATGAAGTTCTGGCTGCAAATTGATCAGGATGAACAGCTGCGGCGATTTACCGGCCGGGAAGAAAATCCCGATAAAGAATGGAAAATCACCGATGAAGATTGGCGTAACCGTGATAAATGGGGCGTTTATAAAATAGCAGTGGATGAGATGTTATTAAAGACGTCCACAGTTCATGCTCCCTGGATTATTGTCGAAGCTCAAAATAAGTATTTTGCCAGAATTAAAGTGTTAAAAGAAACCATTGCAGCTGTCGAGACGCGATTAAATAAATAATGAACCGTTGAAATAATGAATGTGTTTGGAATTCAGCCAGAGGCATGATAAAATACTCCATGAAAAAAATTTTAATGGGGGAATTTTAAATGAGTGAAAAAGAAAATGTCTCGAATGAAGATCTTCATCGTGGTCTAGAAGAAAGACATATTCAGATGATGGCAATTGGTGGAGCAATTGGGGTTGGTCTATTTTTAGGATCGGCGATGGCAATTAAGACGGCCGGTCCTTCAATTTTATTCTGTTATGCCATTGCTGGTGTTATTCTGTTTTTTATTATGCGGGCACTGGGCGAGTTGGCGGTTGAAAATCCGGTAGCCGGATCATTTAGCGCTTATGCCAGTGAATTTATTGGACCGCTAGCCGGGTATTTAACCGGATGGACGTATTGGTTCATGTGGATCGTAACCTGTATGGCAGAGGTTACAGCCGTTGGAATTTATGTAAATTTCTGGTTCCCAAGTGTACCACAATGGGTTTCAGCCCTTGTTGCGGTTGCTTTTTTGACCTTGGTGAACTTAATTGCGGTCAAGGCTTTTGGCGAGTTTGAATTTTGGTTTGCGCTGATAAAAGTTGCGACCATAATTGTAATGATTATCTTAGGGATCGTGATGATTACTACCGGCCTAGGAAATGGCGGTGTCCCCGTTGGGATTTCCAACTTATGGAATAACGGCGGTTTCTTCCCGAACGGTATAACAGGAGCAGCACTGGCGATGGTAATGGTAGCTTTTGCCTTTGTCGGGATCGAGCTGATTGGTGTGACTGCCGGTGAAGCCAAGAATCCGGATAAAGTCATACCGTCTGCGATTAATAAGGTTTTAGTCAGAATCCTGATATTCTATGTCGGTTCAATGTTTGTCATTCTGGCACTTTACCCCTGGGCGACAATTGGAACGACTGGTAGTCCGTTTGTAGCAACCTTTGTTAAATTTGGAATCGGGGCGGCTGCAGGCATTGTCAATTTCGTTGTCTTGACGGCAGCATTATCTTCCTGTAACAGCGGTATTTTTACAACTGGACGGATGCTCTATAATCTTTCGCTACAAGGTTCGGCTCCCAAAATGCTTGGGCAGCTTAGTAAAACACAAGTTCCTAGAAATGCAATTTTAATTTCGGTGGGGTTCATGCTAATTGGAGTCTTACTTAATTATATTGTTCCGGCTAAAGTATTTGCGTATGTCACCAGTGTGGCAACCTTTGCAGGCGTTTTTTCATGGTTTATGATCTTACTGGCGCAAATGAAATATCGAAAGACGCTGACGCCCGAACAAGTAAAGAAAATTAAATTTCCGATGAAAGGATATCCTTATGCGAATTATCTTAGCATGATATTTTTAGTAGTTCTGATCGTCATTATGTTCATGAGTCCAGATACGCGGGTAGCAGTTATTGTCGGACCGCTGTGGTTAGGGGGACTGGTTGCGTATTATTATGGCAGTGGCATTCATAAACGTTCCTGTGTTACCGTAAAAGCGAACATCCCGGAATTTGATAAAATAGCCAATCCAGTAACGGTTGTCAATGACGCCAATGAAATATAGAAAGGCTAATCTCAAAGAATTTAATTAGTTCTTTCAGATTGGCAACACAATCAAAAGTTCATTATGAAAAAAATTCATAATGAACTTTTTAAGAAAATTTTAACAAAAAATCGGTAATGGATTATTTTATGTAAAGAATAAAAGTATTTTACAGGATTAAAGTTCTTAAAGAAACAATTGCAACCCTAGAAAATTAATTAAATGCACATTAACGTTAACCTTAATAAAAATTAGGGTAACAACTACAAAAATAGCCGATTTTTATAGCAAAAAATTACTCATAATAAAGTGTATACACGAAAAAACTAATATGATATAATTTTCTAGATAAAATTTTGCTATATTTATAACAAACAAAAACATTTTGTTTTAATTTCAAGGAGGAAAATCATGCCTAAAAAAATGATGACAATGGATGGAAATACTGCAGCTGCGCACGTTGCTTATGCGTTCACCGAGGTTGCTGCTATTTTTCCAATTACCCCTTCATCCCCGATGGCGGAATATGCGGATGTATGGGCTTCACAAGGACGAAAAAATATCTTTGGCGAAATTGTAAAAGTATCAGAAATGCAATCTGAAGGTGGCGCTGCTGGAGCTGTACACGGTTCATTAGCCGCAGGTGCTTTAACCACTACCTTTACTGCTTCTCAGGGATTATTATTAATGATTCCTAATATGTATAAAATCGCTGGCGAATTATTACCTGGTGTTTTTCATGTAACAGCCCGAACATTGGCGGCTCAGGCATTATCTATTTTTGGTGACCATGGTGATGTTATGGCATGTCGTCAAACTGGTTTTGCATTACTGGCTTCCGGTGGTGTTCAGGAAGTTATGGATCTGGCAGCGATTGCTCATCTGGCAGCGATTAAAAGCCGGGTACCATTTATGCACTTCTTTGATGGATTTAGAACTTCTCATGAAATTCAGAAAATCGAAGTTATTGATTATGATGTGTTTAAAAAATTAGCAGATTTTGATGCAATTCAGGAATTCAGAAACAATGCCTTAAATCCTGAACATCCAGTTACTCGCGGAACCGCTCAGAATCCTGATATTTTCTTCCAGGCCAGAGAAGCCTGTAACCCATTCTATGACAGCATCCCTGAAATTGTTGCTGACTATATGGAAAAAATATCAGCAGAAACGGGCCGTGATTATCACTTATTTGACTACTATGGTGCCCCAGATGCTGAGAATATCATCATCGCTATGGGTTCTGTTACCGATACAATTGAAGAAACCATTGATTACCTGACTGCTCAGGGCGAAAAAATCGGCTTGATCAAAGTTCGATTATTCAGACCTTTTGCACCAGAATATCTATTAAAAGTATTACCTAAAACGGTTAAAAAAATATCTGTATTAGACCGTACCAAAGAGCCTGGTTCATTAGGCGAACCTTTATATCAAGATATCTGTACTGTCTTCTACGGCAAAGAATTCCAGCCACTGATTGTTGGTGGTCGTTATGGTTTAAGTTCAAAGGACACCACCCCTGCTCAAATTAAAGCAGTTTATGATAATTTAAAATTAGATCAGCCAAGAGACAAATTCACCATTGGGATTGTCGATGATGTTACGCATACAAATCTTGAATTGGGTGAAAACTTACATACGGTTCCAGAAGGAACAAAAGGCTGTAAATTCTGGGGACTTGGATCAGATGGTACCGTTGGTGCCAACAAATCAGCCATCAAAATTATTGGCGATCATACCGATTTATATGCCCAGGGTTATTTCTCCTATGACAGTAAAAAATCCGGTGGGGTTACCGTTTCGCACTTGCGATTTGGTAAAAAACCAATTAAATCAACTTATCTGATTGTTAATTCAGACTTTGTATCCTGTTCGACCCAAGCTTATGTTCACCAATATGACCTGTTAAAAGGTTTGAAAAAAGGTGGTACCTTCCTGCTTAACACCGTTTGGGAAACAGAAGAACTGGAAGAAAAATTACCAGCTTCTTTAAAGAAATATATTGCCGACAATGACATTAATTTCTACATCATCAATGCGACAAAAATTGCTGAAGAAATTGGTTTGGGCCGTCGTACCAATATGATTATGCAGTCCGCATTCTTCAAACTGGCCGATATTATTCCAATTGAAGATGCTGTGACCTTCTCGAAAGCTGGTATTCAGAAATCATACGGTAAAAAAGGTCAAAAAATTGTTGATATGAACAATGCCGCTGTTGATCAGGGGATTGACGCACTGGTTAAAGTAGCTGTTCCTGAATCATGGAAAGCACTTAAAGCAGATGGCGCAACGGAAGAAAATGTACCTGAATTCATTACAAAAATTCTTCGACCCATCAATCGATTGGCTGGAGATGATATTCCGGTTTCAGCATTTACTGGTGCCGAAGACGGAACATTCATGTCAGGATCATCGGCTTTTGAAAAACGTGGCATCGCGGTTAATGTACCAAAATGGATTCCCGAAAACTGTATTCAATGTAATCAATGTTCATTTGTTTGCCCTCATGCTGCCATTCGTCCGGTATTAGTGGATGCTGGTGAAAAAGCGGCTGCGCCAGCAGGCTTTACAACTGTCAAAGCTACCGGAAAACAATTTGATGGTTTAGAATACCGTATCCAGGTTAGTACCTTAGACTGTACCGGTTGCGGTAATTGTCAGGATACCTGCCCAGCTAAAACAAAAGCGCTGGAAATGGAACCAATCGATACCCAAGCTGAACAGATTCCAATGTGGAACTATTCAACCACCGTTAAAATCAAAGATAACCTGATGAACAAAGCATCGGTCAAAGGCAGCCAGTTCTGTCAGCCACTGCTTGAGTTCTCTGGTGCTTGTGCTGGTTGTGGTGAAACACCTTATATTAAGACCATTACCCAATTATTTGGGGATCGCATGATGGTCGCTAATGCGACTGGTTGTTCCTCTATCTGGGGCGCTTCCTCACCATCCACACCTTACTGTAAAAATGCTGAAGGCAAAGGACCAGCCTGGGCAAACTCTTTATTTGAAGACAATGCCGAGTATGGCTTTGGGATGATGCTGGCAACTGAAAAAATGGCTGATACCATTGAAAGCTATTTAGCAGCAATCATTGCTGGCGATGCACCAGAAGCAGTAAAAACTGCCGGACAAGCGTGGATCAACAGCAGAAAAGATGCAGAAGCTTCAAAAATTGCCTCGGCTCAACTGGTTGAAGCATTAAGTGGATATACACCAAGTGCTGATTTAGCAACCCAGGTGAAATTTATCCTTGATAATCAGGCTTACCTCGTTAAAAAATCCCAGTGGATTTTCGGTGGTGACGGCTGGGCTTACGATATCGGCTACGGCGGCTTGGATCACGTTTTAGCATCAAATAAAAACATTAACATCTTTGTTTTAGATACTGAAATCTACTCCAACACCGGTGGTCAGGCTTCTAAGTCAACACCAACCGCGGCTGTTGCTCAATTTGCTTCAGCTGGAGAACGAATTAAGAAAAAAGATCTTGGGATGATGGCAGCAACCTACGGTTACGTTTACGTTGCTCAGGTAGCCATGGGTGCTGATAAGAACCAATTTATGAAAGCCCTTCAGGAAGCTGAAGCTTACGATGGCCCATCACTGATCATTGCCTACGCTCCTTGTATCAATCATGGGATTAAAGGTGGCATGAGCCGTACCCAAACCCACGAAGCATTTGCTGTGGAATCTGGATACTGGCATCTGTACCGATTCAACCCAACCCTGAAAGAAGAGGGAAAAAATCCATTTATCCTGGATTCCAAAGAACCAGATATGGACAAATTCACCGAATTCCTGGATTCAGAAGTTCGTTACACCTCATTAAAACTGACCTTCCCAGAAGTTTCTGCAACGCTTTATGATAAAGCCAAAGAAGAAGCCCTGGAACGTTACATGGGTTATAAACAAAAATCAGAAATGTAATTAATATTTAAAAGAAACCGGAGCGACTGGTATTTGCCAGGGGTGCTTCGGTTTCTTTTCTGATTAATTGATAATCGTAGTTAGAATAGTTAAATTTGAAATTTGTAAAAACATGCAATTATTATTTGAGTTGCATAGAATAATGCAAATATTATTGAAATTGTCTTATTTGTGTAATGCTATAATTAAAAAGCCATCGGTGCGGTACTTAATTGTTAAGCCAATGTAATCCGGGATGATGGATAAAATTGAGATTATGAAAAGAAGATAAATTTGTACAGTGATAAATTTTTAGTCCAATCAAAATGGGAACCCCTGCACAATGGTGTGTAGAGGTTCCTTTTTTTCATAAATTGATGACAACTATCAGCGTGGTCTGATGGTGTCAAAACTATTTACATTTTTGGGGAGATGGGTGTCTTCGGGCAAATCCATCGAGGTCATCATCAGGATTATGAACGGTTAATAACATTTTGTCCAAATCAAAAACAAAATCAAAGTTACTGCCCGTTTTTAAATCTTCAAGTACGTCCATAATCATTTGACCGTCGCCGACATCATCCATGCTGAGAATGGCTTTTCCATGATCGTCAAAATTAGCAACCTTCACTTTTTCTTGAATTACTTCAATAATACGTTTCTTTTCCATAAAAATACCTCTTTCTAAATAATAGTATTGTTAGTTTTATAAATACCCCGATAATTGAATTTTATCCACTGACAATCAGAATTTGAAAGATTAATGAAACTTTATTTTTGTTTAAATTTAAAAATAAAGGCTATTAAAACAAGGAGAATTCTATTTTAGGTAGAATAGAGATAATAGACCCTTAAAAGTCAAGACTTTATTAAAAAAAAGGAAAACACAAATGACAACATACTACTCCGAGGAATTGATACAATCTGTCATCGAAGCAAATGATATTGTGGATGTCGCTTCGGGTTACATGACCTTAAAACGGGTGGGGAACTCCTTTAAGGGTAAATGTCCGTTTCATAATGAAAAAACAGCATCGTTCACGGTCTCCAGAGAAAAACAGTTATATCATTGTTTTGGCTGTGGGGCAGGCGGTAATGTGATTACCTTTATTATGGAAATGGAAAAACTACCTTTTGTGGATGCCCTTAAGTTCCTGGCAGCTCGGGTGAATATTGTTTTACCTGAAAAGCAAAACGCTCAGGAAGATCACCTGGCATATGAAACAAAGAAACGTCTGTATGAATTGCATCGGGAATCGGCAAACTATTATTATAAAATTTTAAAGACAAATCGTCCGGCGCTGGAATATTTGATCAAAAGAGGAATCAGCCAGGAAACCATCCGTGAGTTTGGTCTTGGTTATGCAACAGAAGAATGGAGCAGACTAACAGACTTTCTCAAGACCAAGGGTTTTAGTGCCGAAGAAATGCTGGATTCAGGGCTGGTTTTGGCTTCGGAGAACAAGCGGCATTATGATCGGTTCCGCAGTCGGATTATGTTTCCGATTGTTAATCCCAGAGGACAGATTGTTGGCTTTGGCGGTCGTCTAATGGCAAACGGTACAAATGGACCAAAATACCTGAACTCTCCAGAAACCCCGATTTTTTCGAAAAGCTATGAACTGTACAATTTAAATCGTTGCAAGAATTTTATGGAAGATGGACGACTATTCATTGTTGAAGGCTATATGGATGTCATATCTCTTTATGAAAAGGGGATAAAAAATACGGTGGCAGCTCTGGGTACGGCGTTTACACCATTTCATGGGAAAATACTGGAGCGCTATGCCAGCGAGGTGATTATTGCCTTTGATGGTGACAGTGCCGGAATATCGGCAACAGAAAAAGCAATGAATATCTTGAAAAAGACCAGTTTAAATGTTAAAATATTAAACTTGCCGGTAAATGAAGACCCAGATTCATTCGTCCAGAAATATGGCAATGAGGGATTTAATAATTTTGTTTCCAAAGCCTTGACCATTGTCGAGTATGAACTGGAATTGTTAAAAAGAAACAACGACCTCACCCAAACTGATGGCCGACTGCGTTACGGAAATGAAGCAATCAAAATATTAAAGCAACTGGAAACGTCCGTAGAAATTGATTACTACAGCAAAATGGTTGCCCGGGAAACCGGGATTAACCAGGAAGTGATCCGACGCGAGGTAATTCGTTCAAAGACGAAGCAATCCGCCAATCCTGGTCAGTTAATTGAGGTTGACCAAAAAGGCACATTCACCCAGAAGATTCCGAAGGCCTATCAAAAAGCTCAGGAATTGGCAATTCGATACTGTTTAATAACACCTGAGATGATTGACGGTTTTCCGATGGATTATCTGACCGAGCAGTTCTATAAAGATCTGCTTTTAACCATTTCAGAAAGGATCAAAACGGACAGAAAAATCGACATCAATCAAGTGATGTCACATTTTGATGAATCAGAAGAAGTTCAAAAAATAGTTGAGTTCATGATGAACGAGGAGGAAGTCTCCCGGCTTGATTATCAAGATGCTTTGGAAATAATGAATCGTTTTTATAATGAAGCTCAACTGGATAAGATTTCTGAACAAATAAAGAGAGAATCAACCAATGGTAACGACGAAGCGGTGGCAAGGCTCACCAATCAATTTATAGAAATCAAGAAAATGATGAAAGAAAACGGGAGGCACTAAAATGAAACTTGAGAAAGTAATCGCAGAAGATATAATCTTAGATGTTGACGATGACAGCATTGAGATAGAAAAAGTCGCAATTGAATTGATGCCAGAAGTTCAGCAGCTTTTAAAACGCGGAAAAGCAAAAGGTAATTTAAATAACCATGATTTTGAAGAAATTCTGGAAAAGGCTGATCTGGATCCAGAAGAAATTGATTCAATTTACTTATATCTTCAAAAAGAAGGAATTGAAATTGCCTTTACTGACCTTGAACTGGAAGCCCTGGAAGCGGCTGAACTGGAAGAAGAAAACCAGAAAGAAATTGAGCTGGCTGATTCGGTTAGCGTCAACGATCCGGTTCGTTTATATCTTAAAGAAATTGGTAAGGTGCCATTATTAACGGGTGATGAAGAAATGGCTTTGGCGCGTCGGATGGAAGCCGGCGATGATTCGGCCAAGAAGGAATTGGCTGAAGCCAACCTGCGTTTGGTTGTCAGTATTGCCAAACGGTATGTGGGACGGGGGATGTCATTTCTGGATTTAATTCAGGAAGGAAACCTGGGATTAATTAAAGCTGTTGAAAAATTCGACTATACCAAGGGTTTTAAATTCAGTACCTATGCTACCTGGTGGATCCGCCAGGCGATTACCCGGGCCATTGCCGATCAGGCCAGAACCATCCGTATCCCGGTTCATATGGTAGAGACCATTAATAAGCTGATCCGGGTTTCCCGTCAGTTGCTCCAGGAATATGGACGCGAACCGACCCCAGCCGAAATTGGCAAGGAAATGGGCTTCTCTGAAGAAAAGGTTCGTGAAATTCAAAAAATTGCCCAGGATCCAGTTTCCCTGGAAACACCGATTGGGGAAGAAGAAGATAGCCATTTGGGTGACTTCATTCCTGATGAAGATGCACCGGCTCCGGCCGAAGCGGCATCCTATGCGCTATTGAAAGAACAGCTGATTGAAGTATTGAATACTTTGACCGAGCGGGAAGAAAAAGTGCTTCGTTTACGCTTTGGTTTGGATGATGGTCGAGCTCGGACCCTGGAAGAAGTCGGCAAAGAGTTTAATGTTACCAGAGAACGAATCCGACAGATTGAAGCAAAGGCCTTACGCAAATTGCGACACCCCAGCCGCAGTAAGAAATTAAAGGATTATTTGACCTAAAATGAACATAAAATTAAGTCCGCGGCTTGAGGTAATTGCCGGTTGTGTTGCCGGGGTAAAAACTATGGCTGATATTGGCACCGACCATGGCTATTTACCAGTGTACCTGGTAGAAAATCACCTGGTTTCCACCGCTATTGCCAGTGATACCAACCATAAGCCGCTAAAAAAAGCAGCAAAAATTATCAGCCAACAACAATTAGAAAGCTACATTGAGACCCGACTTGGTTCGGGTCTTTCTGTGCTTAAACTCGGGGAGGTTGAAGCTGTTGTGATGGCGGGCATGGGAGGACTGCTGATCCGGGATTTATTGGAAGCGGAGCCACTGGTAGCGCAGGATGTAAAAAAATTGGTGCTCCAACCGATGAATAATCAGGCTGTGTTACGAAGATACCTGGAAACGCACGGGTTTAAAATTATCAAAGAAGACCTGGCTCAGGAAATGGATCGGGTTTATGAAATAATGGTTGTCGCACCCGGCGAGATGATCATGACTAATCCTCTGGAATATGAACTGGGGTTTGAGTTCGATAAAAACAAACACCGGTTATTGGAAACGCTAATCAATCGAAAAATTGGTTTGGAACAGAAGATTCTCATAAGTACCGAGGGCAAAGCAACCCCGGTTGCAAAAAGGCAATTCGAAGAAAGCAGCATATTTATCCAGAAATTGAATGAGGTGAAGAAATGTCTGTGAAACTAAATAAAATTATTCAGTCAATCGAAGCGATTGCGCCGGAAAAACTGGCAGAAGATTGGGACAATGTCGGTCTTCAGGTGGGCTCCCGGCAACAGCTGGTGAATAAGATTCTGCTGACCTTGGATATCTCCGCCGAGGTAGTTAAAGAAGCAGTGACAAAAAAAGCGGATCTGATTATTGCGCACCACCCTTTTATTTTTAATGGTTTAAAAACCCTGTCATCGGACTGGGAAAAAGGGCAGTTGATTGAACAGCTGATCAAAAACGACATTGCCGTTTATGTGGCGCATACCAATCTGGACAAGGCCGAAACCGGACTTAATTACTATCTGGCCGAGCTGTTGGGATTAGAGAACATCCGCACCCTGGAACCGTCTAATCCGGTTACCTATTATAAACTGGTGGTTTATACACCGATGGAAGCGACTGAACGAATCATCGAGGTTCTGGGAAAAAATGGTGCCGGGGCTATCGGCGACTATGATTATTGCACCTATCGTTCATCTGGTATCGGAACTTTTCGGCCATTAGCCGGATCAAATCCCTTTATCGGGAGCCTTGATAAGCTAGAAAGTGTGGCGGAAGACCGGATTGAAGCTATTGTACCCGTTTATGAACTAAAGAATCTGATTAATCAATTAAAAAAGAATCATCCCTATGAAGAAATGGCCTATGATGTTATCCCGCTGGAAAATGGCCGGTTGATCAATGAAAATGGCCTGGGAAAAATTGGCGTTTTAAAAGCGCCTATGGATGCTGCAGGATTTATTGGCGCAGTAAAAGAAAAGCTTGGTCTGATCACATTAAGAGGTGCCGGGAATATGCCGGAAACCATCCGTCGGGTGGCCATCTGTTCAGGTGCCGGAGCCGATATGATTGGTCTGGCCAAAGCCAAGCGAGCAGACGTGCTGATCACCGGGGATCTCAAGCATCATGATGGACAACGGGCTCAGGAAAATAATTTCTGGGTGCTCGATGCCGGTCATTATGGCACTGAAAAGTGGGTTGTGGATTGCTTCCAAAAAATTTTGAAAACTGACCTGGGTGAAAACTGTCTGGAAATGATGGTTGCCGAAGCCTCCCGGGATTTTATTGTGAATTATTAACCAATTTATTAGCAATTAAACCTTAAATTATATAAACAGTAGCAGTACCGACAATTGTTATATCATGTTGTTTGCATCAAAGCGAACACGGCGATAGCCTGTCCGATTTGCAGCAGACAACCGATTAACAAATGGTCGGTACGATAGCTCAACGACAACCTAAATTGGTTAATAATTCTTGATCGAACATTTAAAATAATACTTGAAGTTTGTGTAAAGACAGTGTATACTACAGTGATTTAGTAAATCAGATAGTCGCACCCGGAGTAATCCGGTTGAGGAAAGTCCGAGCTCCGCAGAGCATGGTGCCGGGTAACACCCGGTGGAGGCGACTCTAAGGCAAGTGCAACAGAAAGTATACCGCCAGCAATGGTAAGGATGAAAGGGTGAGGTAAGAGCTCACCAGCGGTGTGGTGACATATCGGCTATGTAAACCCCACCTGGAGCAAGACCAAGAACGGACCAAGAAAGACGGCTGCTCGTCGTTGTCCTATGGTAGGTCGCTAGAATTTATTGGTAACAATAAATCGAGATAGATGACTATTTAAACAGAACTCGGCTTATAGATTTAGTAAATCACAAATGTAAATAAGGACTATTGCAGAAAGTGCGATACCCTTGGTCGTACCGATCAATTGTTAATCAGTAGTATGCGCGCAATTCGTACAGTTGCTAAGCTAAGTTTAGTTAATTTATAAACATAGATTTGCAACTGTTCGCCTTGAGGCATACATCACGATATAACAATTGTCGGTACTATTTCGACAGAATTTCAGATAAGTATTTTTAGGACTATTGCAGAACCCTGCAATAGTCTTTTTGCGTTTTCGGGAAATGGGTTGTATAATAAAGCTAGATTGATTTCGGTAATTGCGAAACTAAACGCGATGCAATAATTGTTCGATGTTTATAAAATGCTTAAATGGGAGAATACCATGAAGAAAAAAGAAGCCATCGAAAAAATGATCCGCAATAGCTTGAAGATGAACAAGCCGGTGATTGGGGTAGCAGTGGGATCGGGTCTTTTTGCCAAGCAGGCGATTAAGGGTGGCGCTGATCTGCTACTGGCGCTTAGTGCGGGGCGGTTTCGGGCGGCGGGGATTCCTTCAATTGGCTGTATGATGCCATTTAGCAACAGCAACGAGTTGGTGTTTGACTTTTCCAGCCGCGAAATATTGCCCAAACTTAAAGATAAGGCGGTGATCTGCGGTATTAACGCCACCGATCCCAATTATACCCACGAGGAACTGATCCAAAAAGTCAGCGATTTAGGTTTTAGCGGCGTCAATAATTTTCCGACCATTGGTCTGGTTGATGGACAATTTAGAGAGTGGCTGGAAGAAAAGGGACTGGGCTATGACCAGGAAATTGAATTTATGAAAAAAGCCGTGGCAGCCAACCTCTTTACCATTGCCTTTGTGTTTGACGAAGCACAGGCCCGAGCAATGACGAAGGTCGGCGTAGATGTGGTTTGTGCCCATTTTGGATGGACTCGGGGCGGCGAAAAATCCGGAAAAGTTTTTTCCACCATCAATGAATGTCTGGAGATGACCGAACGGATTTTTGCTGCGGTAGATGAGATCAACCCCCGAACCTATAAGATGATCTATGGTGGACCGATAAACTCTCCTGAGGATGCCTATTATTTTTATAAAAACTCCCAGACCATCGGTTATATTGGCGGTTCCAGCTTTGAGCGGATCCCCACCGAACTGGCCATCTCGGAAACGACGGATAAATTTAAAAATTATTATAAATTAAAACAGGAAAACAAACATCTCAAAAAAGAGCTGCTTAAAAAAAGAGGCTTTGACGAAATTGTGGGTCAGAGTCTGATCATGCAGGATATGTATGAGCTCATCAATAAAGTAGCCGATAAAGATGTCAATGTACTAATTCAGGGCGAAAGCGGAACCGGAAAAGAGCTGGTGGCCAAAGCGCTACATTTTAATAGTAAACGTTGTCTAGGGCCATTGATTAAGGTGAATTGCGCCGCCTTACCGCCCAACTTACTGGAAAGCGAACTGTTTGGCCATGAAAAAGGTGCCTTTACCGGAGCGGATAAGCGACGTCTGGGAAAATTTGAATTGGCCAATCACGGCACCCTATTTCTTGATGAAATTGGCGAAATGGACGTCGATCTGCAAGCCAAGGTTTTGCGGATCATCCAGCAGCAGGAATTTGAACGGGTCGGCGGAGAAAAAACGATTTTTGTGGATGTCCGGATTGTCTGTGCCACCAATGTGGATCTTAAACAGGCAGTGGCAGATAATCGCTTCCGGGAAGATCTTTATTATCGGCTGAATGTGGTGGAAATCAATACGCCGCCGCTGCGACGTCATCCTGAGGATATTCCGTTGCTCTGCAATCGCTTTTTAGAAGAGTTTAAAATCAAATACCAGCTGGAAGACAAGCGGCTGGCACCGGATGCTATGGCCTATTTGATGGAATACCTCTGGCCCGGAAATGTCCGGGAACTGAAGCATGTTCTGGAACGGGCGGTCATTCTCAGTGAAGGTAAATATATCAGACGAAATGATCTGGTAGTGGAAGATTTTCATATTGCCCCGGAAAAACAGAAAGAAAAAGTACTTAGTCAAAAAAATTCTGAGCTGTTAGCTAATACTAAGGATTATCTGGAAAGCAATTATATTATGGAAATTCTCGAGGCCTGCCAGTGGAATCGGACGGAAGCGGCCAATCGCATGGGTATTTCGCGACGAACGCTTTATAACAAGATCCTAAAATACAATTTATCCGCCAAAGAGGTGGATGCATAGCAATATTATTGGGCAATATATTCTCAAATCGGGAAAATATTGCCCGATTCACTTTGGGCTGAGAAAAGTTTTTCCCATTGACATATAAAGAATGACATAATCATGGGGTTCGATACAAATTTATCATTGGCACAAACCTTGCGTGTATATTAATTTATATAACTGTGCTTAGTTGAATAGATACTAAGTATCTTAAATTCTAAGTAAAAAAATTCAAGGGGGGCATGGAATGAAAAATGTATTAATCGTAGGGACCTTTGATACCAAGGGTCATGAATTCCAGTTTATTAAAGAGCTCATCGAAAAACGGGGTCTCAGTACCACCACTATTAACTGCGGGGTTATCGGTGACCCCCTGTTCGAGCCGGATATTTCCAGCGATACCGTCGCCGCGGCAGGAGGATCGTCGTTGACTGAGCTCAAAGAAAAACATGATCGGGGATTGGGTATTGATGTTATGATGGCTGGCGCAGCTAAAATCACCAAAGATCTTTATGATCAGGGCAAGGTTGATGGGGTGATCAGTCTTGGCGGATCAGCTGGCACCACCATTGGTACCTATGCCATGAGAAGTCTGCCAGTAGGCGTGCCAAAAATTATGGTTTCCACGGTGGCTTCGGGAGATACCCGTCCCTATGTTGGTGAAAAAGATATCACGATGATGTATTCAGTGGTGGATATTTCTGGAATCAACAGTATTTCCAATCATATTTTAGCCAACGCCGCCAACGCTATTGCCGGGATGGCCAGCTTTGATATTCCGGAACTAAAGGAAGAAAAGACCTTATTGGCGGCCACCATGTTTGGCGTAACCACACCTTGTGTCACCACAGCCAGAGAATATCTGGAAGACCAGGGTTATGAGGTGCTGGTCTTCCACGCCACCGGGGCTGGCGGCACGGCCATGGAAAGTCTCATCGAAGCCGGATTTATTAAAGGCGTCTTTGACGCCACCACTACCGAATGGTGTGACGAGGTGGCCGGCGGCGTGTTCACTGCCGGACCAACAAGACTGGAAGCCGCTGCCAAAGCAGGAATCCCGGAAGTCGTTTCAGTAGGCGCCTTGGATATGGTCAATTTTGGCGCCATCGAAACCGTTCCAGAAAAATACAAAGATCGCAACTTGTACAAACACAACGCCAGCGTTACCCTGATGCGAACCACCGTTGATGAATGTTCCCAAATGGGAAAAATCATCGCCGGAAAACTAAACATGGCCACCGGACCCGTTGCTTTGTTTCTGCCATTAAAAGGCGTTTCGGCAATTGATGTGGAAGGCGCACCATTCTATGGCCCCGAAGAGGATGCCGAACTGTTTAAACAATTAAGAATAAACATTGAAGATAAGGTCGAACTGATCGAAATGGATACTGATATCAACGACGAAGCCTTTGCCTTGGCAATGGCCAAAAAACTGATTTCGATGATCGAAGGATAAGGAGAAAAGACATGGCAATAAAACGAGAAGAAGTATTAAGACGCTTAAGAGAACAAGAAGCACAGGGAATTTCTGTGGTTGGGGCTGGAGCCGGTACTGGGATTTCGGCAAAATGCGCCGAAGCCGGCGGAGTGGATCTGATCATTATTTATAACTCCGGCCGCTACCGGATGGCCGGGCGGGGCTCTTTAGCCGGGCTGTTGTCCTATGGTGATGCCAATGCGATCGTCATGGATATGGCCAGAGAAGTAGTTACAATTGTCAAAGATACTCCGGTTTTGGCCGGGGTTTGCGGAACCGACCCCTTTAGAGATATGGAAATGTTTTTAAAACAGGTTAAAGAAGCCGGTTTCTCTGGGGTTCAGAATTTCCCCACCGTCGGTTTAATTGATGGTGTTTTCCGACAAAATCTGGAAGAAACTAACATGGGCTATGATCTGGAAGTAGATATGATCAGAAAAGCCCATGAGCTGGATCTGGTGACCACCCCCTACGTGTTTAATGTGGAAGAAGCTGAAAAAATGGCAAAAGCCGGAGCCGATGTGTTGGTCGCCCATATGGGACTGACCACCAAAGGCAGCATTGGTGCCGGTACATCAAAAACGCTGGATGACTGCGTTAAGTTAACTCAGGAAATTTGCGATGCCGGAAAAGCTGTCAATCCGGATATCATGGTGATTGTTCATGGCGGCCCGGTGGCCGAACCGGAAGATGCCAAATATGTGCTGGATCGGACTAAAGGCGTTTGTGGATTCTTCGGAGCATCCAGCATTGAACGTTTGCCGACGGAAATTGCCATTACCAAACAAGTAAAAGATTTTAAAGATATCAAACTTTAAAATGTATTAAATCAATAAAAAAAGCGTTGATTGAAAGTTAAATCTTTTAAATCAACGCTTTTTCTTTTACACTTAACAACTATTTGGTATAATAGTATCAAATGCGTATGATGTTTGGAGAATCGATTTTGAACAACAATGAAAAGAGCGAAACGATAAAAAGCGGAAAAAAGAATTCAGTTTTGACAATTGATTGTGGCACCCGCGGACTCCGGGGTATTATTTTTGACGAAAGGGGCAACGAGCTGGCTAAAAGCGAAGAATTATTCAAAGGCTATTATTCGAAGCATTTTCAGTGGAAGGAAGCTTCTCCAGAAATGTTTTGGAAGGCACTGGTTAAGGTAGTTCAGGAGCTTAAGGACAAAGATCTGGTTTTGTTTGAGACAATCCAGGGGATGACCGTGTCCTGTCAACGAGACGTTATCACGGTTGTCGATGAGAAAGGTGAACCCCTGCGTAATTTTATCAGTTGGCTGGATCGCCGGGAACTGGCAGAACCGCTGCCTTATCCCTGGCCCTATGCGCTGCTTTTTAAATGTATTGGGTTCAGTGGTTACGCAAAATCATTCAGTAAAACTGCTCATGTCAATTGGATTAGAAGTCAGGAACCGGAAATCTGGGCCAAAACCCACAAGGTCGTTTTTCTTTCGACCTATTTTTTGACCCGATTAACCGGGGAAATTGTTGATAGTCGATCAAATACCGCTGGTCATCTGCCCTTCGATACAAAAAAGAAGCAGTGGTGCGGTAAATATGATGTCAAACGTCAAATACTTCAGGTCGAGCCGGAAAAATGCTATGAGCTGACTGATTCCTGTGAAATAATTGGCCAGTTGACAGCCGAAGCGGCTGAACTTACCGGTCTGCCGATGGGTTTGCCGATTGTGGCATCGGGCACCGATAAAGGCTGCGAAACGGTAGGCGTTGGGGCATTGACCCCAGAAATTGCCAGCATTTCATTGGGAACCCAATCGACGGTAGAGATTTCCACCAAAAAATATGTGGAACTGTACCCATTTTATCCATCCTTCGCCGCCGTTGATAATGACGCCTATAATCCAGAGGTCACTATTTATCACGGATTTTGGATGGTCGAATGGTATGCCAAGGAATTTCTTCATCAGTCTGATCCCAATGATATTCACGATCTGCTTGAAGGCTATCTTGAAACCACACCAGCAGGAGCAGATGGGTTGATTCACCAACCCTATTGGGGCCGAGAGGCCTTTCGGCCAGAAGCCAAAGGCTCGTTTATCGGATTCAGCGAAGGGCATGATAAAAGACATATTTATCGGGCTATTATCGAAGGCCTGGGATACGCGCTGTTAGAAGGGCTCGAACTGATTGAAAGAAAAACAAAGGTGCCAATTCAATCAATTGGACTTTCCGGCGGCGGATCCCGAAGTGACGGCGTCGCTCAGATTATGGCAGATATTTTAAACCGGCCGGTTTACCGGGTGCAGACATTTGAAACTACGGCTTTAGGAGCGGCCATAGCCACCTTTGTTGGTTTGGGACAATATCCAGATATTCAAGTAGCTGGGAAAGCGATGATTCGAAAATCCCGGGTGTTTGAACCGAACCCGGAAAATGCCATGATATATACAAAAATATATAATAAACGTTACAAGCAATTATACCGTCGGGTAAAACCCTTATATCAATCATATCGTTAAATTCAGATACGATCAGATTAGAACCGACATGTTAGAGAAGAGGTCATAACATTAATGAAAAACAATTATAAAATGGGAATAGACATCGGCTCGACTACTATTAAAGTAGTGGTGATCGATGAAAAAAATGAAATTATTTATGAAGAATACCGGCGACATTTATCCAATATCAAGGTCACAATCGTCAATCTTTTAAAGGAAACCTATGCAAAGCTGGGAGATCTGCAGTCCCGGGTATGCGTAACCGGATCGGGCGGGCTGATGATATCCCAATGGCTGGGAATTCCTTTTGTTCAGGAAGTGGTGGCTAGCACCCTGGCAGTGGATCGGGTCATTCCCAAAACCGAGGTGGCGATTGAGCTGGGCGGTGAAGACGCAAAAATCACCTTTTTTAAAGGCACCATTGAACAGCGGATGAATGGCACCTGCGCCGGCGGTACTGGCGCCTTTGTGGATCAGATGGCGACCCTGTTAAAGACGGATGCTCAAGGGCTTAATGAACTATCCAAAACCCATACCATGATTTATCCGATTGCTTCACGGTGTGGGGTTTTTTCAAAAACAGATATCCAACCATTGATTAATGAAGGGGCTGAAAAAGCCGATATTGCTGCCTCAATTTTTCAGGCGGTGGTTAACCAAACCATTAGTGGTTTGGCCTGTGGGCATCCGATCCGCGGGAATGTGGCGTTTTTAGGTGGTCCGCTTTATTTTTTATCCGAACTGAGACAGCGTTTTATTGAAACATTAAAGCTAACTGACGAGCAAATTATTTTTCCGGAAAAATCCAATCTCTTTGTCGCCATCGGCGCGGCCTATTCGGCTGAAAAAGAGGAACGGATGAATTTAGCAGATCTGGTTAAAGCGGTGGAAAATCTGGATTCAGTTTCAGAAAATGAAGTGGGCCGTTTGGAGCCACTTTTTAAAAGTCGACAGGAACTGGAACAGTTCAGAGAACGGCACGAAAAAAATCAGGTAAAGAAAAAACCATTAAAAGATCATTCCGGCTGCTGTTTTTTAGGCATTGATGTGGGTTCAACCACTACCAAAGCAGTGCTTATTGATGGCGACGGTGCTTTGCTGTATAGCTACTATGGTGGCAACGAGGGCAGCCCCCTGGCGCAATCGATAAAAATTATCAAAGAAATCTACGGATCGCTACCGGCGGATGTCTACATCGGCAAGTCAACCGTCACCGGTTATGGGGAAAGTCTGATCAAAAAAGCATTAAAAGTGGATATTGGCGAAATTGAAACCATTGCCCATTACAAGGGCGCAAAATATTTCTGTCC
Organism: Acetobacterium woodii; assembly: GCA_016213825.1. Lineage (GTDB taxonomy): Bacteria > Bacillota > Clostridia > Eubacteriales > Eubacteriaceae > Acetobacterium > Acetobacterium woodii_A. The sequence goes on from JACQZP010000011.1 coordinate 184,548, forward strand.
CGAGGTCGATTTCATTCTCGATATCGGTGGTCAGGATATGAAGTGTATGAAGATTAAAAACGGCACCATTGACAGCATTATTCTCAATGAGGCCTGCTCGTCTGGTTGCGGTTCGTTTTTGGAGACCTTTGCCAAGTCTCTGGATCTTGACATGAACGCCTTTGTTGAAGAGGCTTTGATGGCCGAAAATCCGGTGGATCTGGGAACCCGCTGCACCGTTTTTATGAATTCCAAGGTCAAACAGTCTCAAAAAGAAGGGGCCGAAGTGGGGGATATTTCTGCCGGTTTGTCCTATTCGGTCATTAAAAATGCTTTGCAGAAGGTTATTAAAATCCATAATCCCAAAGAATTAGGTGAGCATATCATTGTGCAAGGAGGAACCTTTAACAATCAGGCGGTACTGAGAACCTTTGAAAAAATCACCGAAAAAGACGTTATTCGACCAGATATTGCCGGATTGATGGGCGCTTTTGGAGCGGCGCTGATCGCCCGGGAAAATTATGTTACCGGTGAGCGCAGCAATCTGTTGGATTTAGAAGCACTCGACGATTTTGAAGTGGAAGTAGGACATCGGCGTTGTGGTGGCTGCAGCAATAATTGTCTGTTGACCATTAATCGTTTTAATGACGGCAGTCGTCACATCACTGGGAACCGATGCGAAATTGGCGAAGGCAATTCCAAAAAAAATGCTGAACTTCCCAATCTTTATCAATATAAATATCAACGGATTTTTAATTATCCGTCGCTGGCACCAGAAGAAGCCCCCCGGGGAAACATTGGCATTCCCCGAGTTTTGAATCTTTATGAAAATTATCCCTTCTGGCATACTTTTTTTACACACCTGGGATACCGGGTGGTGCTATCTCCGGAGTCCAACCGGAAGATTTACGAAAAAGGGATGGAAAGCATTCCTTCAGAATCCGTCTGCTATCCGGCCAAACTGGCTCATGGCCATATTCAGGCGCTACTGGAACAGGGGATCAGTCTGATTTTCTATCCCTGCATTCCCTATGAAGAAAAGGAATTTGATGACGTCGACAACTGGTATAATTGTCCGATTGTGATGTCCTATCCTGAGACCATCAAACACAATCAGGATGATGTTCAAAAAGAGGGGATTACCTTTTTAAATCCGTTTTTACCCTTTGACAATGATCAGCGTCTGGAAGAACGACTGGCTGAAATTTTCGGGGTCTATGGTATTAGTCGCCTGGAAATTACTGAAGCCATGGATGCCGCCATTTTAGAAAAAGAAGCCTTCCGCCGGGATATGGAGAAAAAAGGCGAAGAAACCATTGCTTATTTAAAAGAAACCGGCCAGAAGGGGATTGTATTGGCTGGCCGGCCTTATCACATCGATCCTGAGGTCAATCATGGTCTCGATCATATTATTACTGGCTTAGATATGGCGGTACTCACCGAGGATGCCATTGCCCATCTTTATCATCCTAAAGAAGATGAACGCTTCCGGGTGCTGGATCAGTGGAAATATCACAGTCGTTTGTATAAGGCGGCTGAGGTGGTAAATCAGCATGATTTTCTGGAATTGGTTCAGCTAACTTCCTTCGGCTGCGGCCTGGACGCGGTAACTTCAGAGCAAACCCAGGAAATCCTGGAAAGTCATGGCAATATTTATACCCTCATCAAAATTGATGAGGTCAATAATCTGGGCGCAATTCGAATTCGAATGCGATCCCTTAAAGCGGCGATGATCGAACGGGCGAAGAATAATATTGTGGTTACTCCCATCCCCATGAAACAGCGGGTTGTCTTTACCAAAGCGATGAAAAAGAAGCATACCCTGCTGGCTCCCCAAATGTCACCGATCCATTTCGATTTTATTGAAGAGGCCATGGAGAGCCGTGGATATCACATTGTGGTGATGCCCAGTGTAGACAATGCGGCCATTGATGAGGGCTTGACCTATGTTAACAACGACGCCTGTTATCCCACTATTATCACCACCGGGCAAATCATGGCAGCACTTAAATCGGGCGAATACGATCTCGATAATGTGTCTGTTTTGATGACTCAAACCGGGGGACCTTGTCGGGCCTCCAACTATGTTGCTTTTATCAGAAAAGCGCTGGAATCAGCCGGTATGTCGCAAATTCCGGTTATTTCACTGAGTGCTATCGGTCTTGAAAAGAATCCTGGGTTTAAACTTAGCTTACCATTGTTAACCCGGTTGCTGGTGGGTATTGTTTACGGCGACCTGCTGCAAAGAGTTGTCAGCGGCACAAGGCCCTATGAGCTGCATCCGGGATCGACTGAAGAGTTATATCAATACTGGCGAAAAAAAATCAAAGCAAATATGAAAAAGGGAAATCTCCGGGATTTCAAAGAAAATGTTCGACAGATCGTCAAAGAATTTGATGCTCTGCCGCGAACCGATAAAAAGTTGCCGAAGGTTGCCATTGTGGGTGAAATACTGGTTAAATACCATCCAACCGCCAATAACAATCTTCAGGCAGTGCTGGAAGCCGAAGGCGCCGAGGTCGTCATGCCGGATCTGATGGATTTCTTCTTATACTGCTGTTACAACCAGGTATTCAAATATGAAGAACTATCGGGTAAAAGAAGATCGATGAAATCAGCAAAACTGATTATCAAGTTTCTGGAGTTTTCGCGAAAGAATATGAAGATCGCGCTGGCAGAAAGCACTCATTTCCATGCACCGTCCACCATTGAGAAAAAAGCCAAAAAAGCTCAGGAACTCATCTCACTTGGCAATCAGGGCGGGGAAGGCTGGTTCTTAACGGCCGAAATGATGGAGCTAATCGAAGACGGCGTCGAGAACATTGTCTGCGTGCAACCCTTTGCCTGTCTGCCCAACCATGTGATGGGCAAAGGGATGATTAAACCCATTCGTCAGAAATATCCACTTTCCAACATCGCCCCCATCGATTATGATCCGGGAGCAAGTGAAGTCAATCAGCTCAATCGTATTAAGCTGATGATGGAAACCGCCAAACGTAATCTGGATCGGAAAAATTAAAAAAAGACTGGCCTGTTTCGGCCAGTCTTTTTGACTACGGATTTTTTGCAAAAAAAGAACCGCTTCAGAAGAAACAGCTCGTTTTTCTAAATGAAAAAGGGGAGTAATTCATTTAGTGATAAAGGATTATATGTGATATTTTTATTATATGGAGAAGGAACAAAGAATACAATCATTATTTTTCCTATAACGTTTTCAAAAAAATGTAATAGTTTACAATTTAATCTAAAATTTACATAATAGAATTCGTGGATGTGTTATAATTTTATTAAACAAAAAAACAAGGAGTCTGCATGAAAAAAATATTAATTATCGAAGATGAGTTAAATATATATGAATTGATTAAATTTAACCTGGAAACCCATGGATTTGAAGTCGATGGGGTACAAGATGGTGGTATTGCCATCGAAAAAATATTAAGCATGTTACCGGATTTAATTATTCTGGATCTGATGTTGCCCGGTAAAGACGGCATCAGCATTTGTCGTGAAATTCGCGCGAATTCAATCATATCCTATATTCCAATTATTATGCTGACCGCAAAAAGTGAGGAATTTGACAAAGTATTAGGGTTGGAAATTGGTGCTGATGACTATATTACCAAACCATTTGGTGTGAAGGAACTTTGTGCCCGGGTAAAGGCAGTTTTGCGACGGACCGAGATTCTGTTATCCAAAGAAGATGAATCCATCATCATTGGCGATTTGCATATCGAACCAAAGGCCTTTGAAGTCTATCAAAATGGTGAAAAACTGGCACTGACATTAAAAGAATATGAATTGCTGGTCTTTTTAGCCAAGCACCGGGGACAAGTTCTGACCAGAGATCAATTATTGGATCAAATCTGGGGATTTGACTATTATGGAGAAACCAGAACCGTTGATGTGCATATTCGATATTTAAGAAAAAAAATCGAGGAACAAACCGAGGATGGACGAAAATACATCGAAACAGTTCGCGGCGTTGGGTATCGTTTTATTGAGAAGTAGGAGCATATTATGAAAAAGCGCCTGTCGATTTCATTAATGGTTATTATTGTCGCCAGTATTGTTGTCAGCGGTTTGTTCACAACGATCAGTTTTCGTCAGAGTTATTACGCTAACACCGAGGAGGATATTAAAAAAAGTAGTCATTATATCATGGAATATATGTTACCGGATTTTTTAGCAACAGGAAACAAAGAAAATCTCGACAAATTTGCGCAAAGCACCGATGTCCGAATGACGATTATCAATCCTGAAGGAGATGTCATTTATGAATCGGTGCAGGGGCTGGGAGAGTTGGAAAACCATAAAAACCGCCCGGAAATTTTAGGCGCATTGGCAGGCAATGTGACGGCAGAAGTTCGTTTTTCCAACACAATTAAGAATGAAATGATTTATGTGGCCTCTCCTTGTTTTGATGAAAATAACGTATTGGTAGCAATACTGAGAATTGCCATGCCGGTTAACGCCATGGATGATGCCATGTTAGAGATGATCAATAACATTATTTTTGTCATTTTACTGACGATCGTGATAACTATTTTTTTGATCAATTATTTTATCAGTCGCGAGTTAAAACCTTTGGAAGATGCGTCTGTTTTTGCCAGAGAAATAGCGTCAGGAAAATACGGTCAACAACTGACGATGATCCGGGAAGATCAGGTCGGGGAATTAGTAGAATCGCTTAACCAAATGTCTATCCAATTGAACAATTCATTTGCAGAAATGAACCAGAAAAACGCCGAACTGACATCGATTTTATCCAACATGAATCATGGTGTCATTGCGATTGATAAAAAAAATCATATTGTTCATTTGAATGAGGCCGCTCGCAAAGTGTTGCGAATTCCGATGAATGAAGCAGTGATTGGAAAAAATATTTTAGAAGTCTATCGGGAATCGTTTATCATCGAATTAATGGCTCACCTGGAAAATGATGAATCCGAAAAAACCAGTTTTGAATCGCGGATTCATTCAAATCAAATTTTACGGGTCTATATTAATCAGATTGAGGAAAACAGTAATATCAACGGTCACATCATTATTTTCGAGGACATTACCCTCTTAAAAAACCTGGAGAAAATGCGTCGGGATTTTGTGGCAAATGTATCCCATGAATTAAAAACTCCGATTACCACCATCAAAGGTTTTATCGAAACCATCCAGGAGAATCATATCAGTGATCCCGACACCCTAGACCGCTTCTATGCAATCATTTATGAGGAAAGTGATCGGCTGAGCCGATTGGTCAGTGATATTCTGGTCCTGTCCCAACTGGAAAACAAGGGGGGCTTTGAACGAAAATTTGAAGTGTTGCAAATGGATGCGGAAATCATGCAAATTTATGATATTCTAAAGCTTACTGCTAAAGAAAAAGAAACGTCACTAATCTTAACCTGTGAAAAATCGATTGAGTTGGAGTTTGTCGCCGATGAATTCAGACAAATGATGATCAACCTCATTGATAACGCCATTAAATACTCGGAACCAGGGCATCAGGTGGAAGTTATTTTATCCGAAGAAAATGACAATGTCGTGATCCGGGTTAAAGATCAGGGTTACGGAATTCCCGAAAAAGATGTTGATCGTATTTTCGAACGATTCTATCGGGTTGACAAGAGCCGGTCAAAGGAAAAAGGCGGCACAGGTCTGGGTTTGGCTATTGTTAAACACATTATTTACAATAACAGCGGAAAAATAACAGTGACTAGCCAAGTTGGCGAAGGAACAGAATTTTTGATTCAATTACCAAGATATAAGGATTAAATAAAAAAAGTCGGTCAAAAATGACCGGCTATTTTTTTTGTGGGAGATTCAGTCGATTGAAAATAGTAGTTTTGTTAAGCAGCCGCATGAGTTCCCGGGCAGCAATTCCGATGATTATACCAGTGGGAATTGCCAGGAGCATTAAAAAAAGGAAATACAACAACAGACTGGTGGTCTGAACAACAATCGCAGCCACAACGACCTGGCCCAGGTTGTGAGCAATGGCACCAAAAACACTCACTAGTATTAATGAGATGTTATCTTTAAAAAAGTGGAGCAAAAGACTCATTACCAATAGACTTAAAAGGCCACCGGCAAGACTGTAGACAATTGAAAAACCGCCGCCAAAGAGAAAACCGGATAATAAAACCCGAGCCACGACTACCAGCAGGGTCAAAGGCCATCCCAGCGTTAATAGGGAGACAAGGGAGATGATGTTAGGCAGCCCGAGTTTTGCTCCGGGAATAGGAAGCGGCAGTGGGATCAGGCTTTCAACATAACTGAGGATCAAGGCCATGGCAACATACAAACTGAGGATAACTAGTCGATAAGCTTTAGAATTCATCAGGATTCACCGGTAATGACCTCAACCACCAGTTTGTGAGGTAAGCAGACAATGGTTTCCCCGGGATTGGAGATGGGGTAGGTCTTGACACAAATATGATCAGGACAATCGGCTTCAGTTATCTTGGCCTTACCGTCAGAAATCACCAAGGTGTTGGTTCCAGAAGCGTCAGTGAATGTTTCAGTATGATCTTTAGAAAGAGGCAGAACCGTTAAGACTTGACCCTGACGGCTGACCCGCACGGAAAGCGCTTGATTGGTTGCATTAAAAATATAAAAAGCAGCGATGCCGCCGATACTAATAACAAGTAAAATAATGATAATTATGAGTTCGTTTTTTTTCATGGTACTCCTCTATAGTTGGGTTTAGGCAATTGCGAAATTTAAAGAACGGAACATAATTTGCTTTGATGTCGGTTTCCGCAAACAATTTTGTAACGTGTAGACGAACAGTGTAAAAATTGTTTAGCACAAACTGGCAGCGAAGTTCATGGTACTTTCGTAATTATGTAAGCAAGGTTGGGTAATTTCTATCATAACGATTATTTTATATGAAAAATGGGCGATGGTAAAGGCTTTACTATTTTTTTATGCTTTTTTTCAGTATCTTTGGTATAATACACTTATTTATTAAGAAACTGGGGTAAAGAATGAGGGATTTAAAATCAAAAAAACAAGTTGCAAAGTTGCTGGGATTAGCAGCATTAGGTTTGATGCTGATAACTGGTCTTTCGGCATGCAAAAATAACGATACGGTTACACGCAGCGATTTTCTGCTGGACACATTTGTCAGTGTGACCTTATATGGAGAATCAGACGAAGCACTTTTGGATAAACCATTTGAGAAAATTGAAGAGTTGAATAAAACGCTTAATTCATTTGATACCGGCAGTGATCTGGCTTTGATTAAAGAAAATGCCGGCGTTCAACCGGTAAAAGTTTCGGATGCGACCTATCGAATCATTGAGCAGGGGATTAAATACTCACAACTTTCGGGTGGTTATTTTGACGCTACCGCTGGCCCACTCATCGATTTATGGGGAATTCATTCGCCAGAGGTTAAAGAAGCGCCATCGCCAGAACTGATTGCTGAGGCGCAAAAAAAAGTCGACTATCAAAAAATTGTGTTAAATCCCGAAGATAAGAGTGTTTATTTAACCGATCCGGGCATGATCATCAACTTAGGCTCTGTTTCTAAGGGCTATATTGCTGATGAAGTGATGGCGGTTATAAAAGCAGAGGGTGTGAACCATGCCATCGTTAACTTAGGCGGAAATGTCTTAGTCATGGGTGGAAAAGCAGATGGTTCAGACTTTGGGGTAGGGGTAGAAGATCCCAAAAATCCCGGCGAAGGATACCTTGGTGTTTTATCGATAAAAGATGGTTCAATTGTCACCTCTGGTGATTATCAGCGTTATTTTACTGATGCGGCGGGAAAGAAATATCATCATATTTTAGATCCGTTTACTGGATATCCGGCTGATTCTGGGCTCACTCAGGTAACTGTTGTCACAGCGGCATCAATCGACGGCGATGGCTTGACAACAACCTTGTTTTTACTAGGATTGGATAAAGGCATGGCACTGGTCAAAAGTATGCCTGGCGTTGAAGCTATTTTTGTAACCACTGATAATCAAATTGTTGCAACACCAGGATTAAAGGATGCTTTTGTATTTGATGAAACGAACTATGGTAAGACATTTACCTTCAAATTTCAAGAATAAGTCAAAAAAACAAGAAATTCAGTATACAAAATGATTAATTTTATCCGATGTTCTAAAAAATAACCACAGATTGTAACTAATGGAAAGGTATATAATGCAAGAGCTTGATTTGTTAGAAGAATATAAAAGTGAAACCGTCCGACTGCGCAGGGAACTACATCAGATTCCCGAAGAGGGATTTGAATTGCAAAAAACCCAGGCCTATATCATGAATTACCTGGAAAAATTAAGTTATCAACCGGAAATAGTTTGTAACACTGGTGTCATTCTCTATATAAAGGGAGAAAATGACAATAATCCCATTGCCTTTCGGGCAGATATGGATGCACTGTGCATTTTAGAAGATGCTGAACATGATTATGTATCGAAAAATCCTGGATGGATGCACGCCTGCGGACATGATGGACATATGACCATGAATTTATTGCTGGCAAAATATCTGGCTGATTATCCTCAAGAACGAAAACGAAGTGTACTTTTGATTTTTCAGCCAGGTGAAGAAGGACCAGGCGGTGCAAAACCGATGATTGATGCAGGAATCTTTCAGAAATATCCGGTTAAGGCCGTCTTTGGCTATCATCTTTTTCCATTTTTAGAAGAAGGCTTGCTTGGCACAAAGGCTGGGCCAATGATGGCACAGAACAGTGAATTCTTTATCACCGTTCATGGTATCAGTGGACATGCAGCCGAACCGCAGCGGTCAATGGATGCTATTGTTGCCAGTGCTTCATTGATCACTTGTCTGCAGAGTATTGTTAGCCGAAACACCAATCCGATGGAGAGTGTGGTTATCTCAATTGGGTTACTAAATGGAGGAACCCGAGTGAATGTTGTAGCGGATGAGGTCAAACTTGGCGGTACCATTCGTTCTTTTAGCAATAAAAGTCATGAAAAGCTGCACCGACGGATTGGGGAAGTTGTCAAAGGGGTTGAACTGACGCATGGTTGTAATATTGAATTGAAATTTGTTGAGATGTACCCATCAGTTGTTAATGATGAAAAACTATATGAGATCTTCAAAGAATTGACCACCCCGGAAAAAAGAGTCCGATTTCGAAAAGTAATGTTGTCAGAGGACTTTGCCTATTTTCAAAAAGAAGTGCCGGGATTATATATCGGGCTGGGAACCGGTAATGATGCAAAAGGATTTAACAAAAACCTCCATACGGCAGAATTCAATTTTGACGAAATGGTGTTGTTAAAAGGACTGGAAGCGTCAATTAAGTTTATCAATTATTCAAAAAATTATTAAAACAGGAGAGCCATAATATGTACGAAGAGTTTGCACAGGTTTATGATGAATTAATGAAAGAAATCGACTATACAAAATGGTCTGATTATGTCCAACGGTTATTTTTAAATGGAAAAAGAGAGATTAAAACCGTTTTAGAATTTGGCTGCGGAACTGGGAATATAACCTGTAATCTGGCAGAAAAAGGATTCGATTTGACGGCAGTGGACTTATCGGAAGCAATGTTGACAGTGGCAGATGAAAAAGCAGACCGGATGGGTCTGAAGAATATTCAGTTTTATTTGGGTGATATGAGTAACTTTCAAATTAATCAAACCTTTGATGCGGTTATCTCGTGTTGTGACAGCGTCAACTATTTGCCGGATCTAGAGGCATTGCAGAGCTTCTTATATAGTAGCTATGAATGCCTGGAAAGCCAGGGGATTTTGTTATTTGACGTTAATACCGTTACTAAATATAAAAAAACCATTATGGACAATACCTATGTTTATGATTTGGATGATATTTACTGCGTTTGGGAAAATGAACCGCATTTTTCAGAGAATGCCATGCATTTTAATCTGACAATTTTTGAAAAAAACGAGGATGAAACCTACAACCGATACGAAGAGAATCAGATTCAGTACTTTTATACCATTGAAGATATCCACCGCTGCCTAACCAGTATTGGTTTTAAAAATATGAAGTATTATGATTTTGGAACTTTCCTACAAGGCAGCAACGAAGGCGAACGGATCCAGGTTTTTGCAGAAAAAAGATAAAAATCAATAAAAATTCCACAAAATAGTTGACAATTAGTTTTTACTGACGTATAATAACGCTTGTATCTCAACTGATGGTCGCATAGCTCAGCTGGGAGAGCACCTGCCTTACAAGCAGGGGGTCACAGGTTCGAGCCCTGTTGCGACCACCATTTTTCATACATGCGGCCTGGTAGTTCAGTTGGTTAGAATGCCAGCCTGTCACGCTGGAGGTCGAGAGTTCGAGTCTCTTCCAGGTCGCCATTTAAAATGAATAGCAATTTCTTGCTACCCCAAGGTTAATGGAGTTCTCCAATTATTGGGTAATTAACCACGGCGTGGCAAAGTCATGCGACGAACTTTAAACGTTTAACACGATTTGTTTTCTATATTTATTACATGCCCAAATAGCTCAGTCGGTATAAGTAGAGAACCAAAAATGTACGAATGTAATGAGTGAACATTTTTGTGTGAATCACTTAGTTAGGCAGACAAATGTATTGCCGAAGCGATTGAAGACAAACAAACTTACTTTCTTATATGCCCAAATAGCTCAGTCGGTAGAGCAGAGGACTGAAAATCCTCGTGTCGGTGGTTCGATTCCGCCTTTGGGCACCACCATTATTAGCGGAAGTGGCTCAGTGGTAGAGCATCGCCTTGCCAAGGCGAGGGTCGCGAGTTCAAATCTCGTCTTCCGCTCCAATTTAATACGGCGCCATAGCCAAGTGGTAAGGCACGGGTCTGCAACACCCTCACCCCCAGTTCAAATCTGGGTGGCGCCTCCAAAAAAAACAAAACAAAAAAACTTTGAAAAAGAACTTGACAATTGAGAACAACGACGATATAATTGAAAAGCTTCATCGGTCGGAAACGATTGCAGAGCGGCGGTCATAGAAAAGAGAATAGTACCATAAAACCTGTAAAACAGCCAAAACATCCGCAAGGGTGACAGAGGCTAAAATAGAAACAGAGAGATGCACTCTTTAAAACATTAACTCGGTAGAGTATAAATACGTTATTCAAATGAGACAGCATTTAAAAGCCTAACGGCTTTAAATACAAACTTTTATTGAGAGTTTGATCCTGGCTCAGGACGAACGCTGGCGGTATGCTTAACACATGCAAGTCGAACGAGACAAGATGGAAGTGCTTGCACGGAAATCTTAGAAAGTGGCGAACGGGTGAGTAACGCGTGGGTAACCTGCCCTATGGAAAGGAATAGCCTCGGGAAACTGGGAGTAATGCCTTATAATATACGAGAGTCGCATGGCTTTTGTATTAAACGCTCCGGTGCCATAGGATGGACCCGCGTCCCATTAGCTAGTTGGTGAGATAACAGCCCACCAAGGCGACGATGGGTAACCGGTCTGAGAGGGCGAACGGTCACACTGGAACTGAGACACGGTCCAGACTCCT
>JACQZP010000012.1 GCA_016213825.1 Acetobacterium woodii
GGAATCATACTCCGCATCGACCATCAGAGCCAGACGTTCCTGAAATGACATGGAAAGATAGGTCATTTCATCTTCAAGCTGGTTCTGGTAACATTGGGCAAAAACGGGCAACCGCATGGTTTTCAGCTTTTTCAACGTATCGTTATTCATCGCTGTCACCTCCATAGTAAGCCGGTCCCCTGACATAGGCATATTTGTTGATCTCATCCGGCGATGACTGAGATGCTGATTGTTTTTTATTTCTGGTTACTGAATCCTGTCCGGATTCCAGAATCAGTTTGATGTTTTTGTAACGGGGATTGGGAATGTATTCAAGTGCCGTCCGACAGGCGCTTTCCAGCCGCTCGGTTGAATAGTGATCGGCCAGTTTTAAGAGAGACAAACAGCCTTTGTAGACTTGTTCCTCCACCCGATAAGAGTCGAACATCTTTTGAAATACGGCTTTTGTTGATAGTCCAATATCGTCGGCCCATCTTAAAAATCGGGCCGAATCCCATTCACTGTAAAGTTGATGATTGATCGGCATGTGGTCAACATTGGTAAAATACTGCCCACGTCGTCCATACAGTCGCCGGTGGCTGCAAAGCCGGGTTCCCTTATAGAAAACTTCAATGATATTTCGGGTATAGCGGAGATCCACTTTTTTCTGGACGTATTCATAGGGGATCGAATAATATTGATGATCGATTGAAACATGGTAGTTTAGCTGAACCGTGGCGGTTTTCCACTGGGCAAACTCAAAGGGAAATTTCGGAAGTGGCTGCATGAAAGGTATCTCTTCTTCCTGAAATACCGAATAACGGGAGCCATCCTTTTTCTGAAAATCGGCATGATTAAATCGCTTTAGCCCTTTAAGGATCGCTTGATTCATTTCATGGATACTAAAAAGCTGCCGATTACGGAGTTTTCTCATCACATGATTCGTCAGCAGACCAACCGAACCTTCAACCGCCGCTTTATCTTTGGGGGATAAGATCCGGGCCGGCAGCAACCCGGTCTGATAATGATCAACAAGTTCCTGATAGGCCCGATTGATGACTGGATCTTCATGCTTCTTATGACTCAGAATGCCAACTTTTAGATTATCCGGAATGAACAACCAGGTCGATGCGTCAAAGTAATCATACATACTGATATGGGCATTGATCCAGTCTTCTTCCTTCATGGTGAGACAGGCTTTAGCGTAGCAATACGTGCTAAACGGCAGGGTTGCCACAAAGAGATAAACTTTACAGCTTGTTCCCGTGACCTGATCATAAAGCGGCAGGGGTGTTCCCGCCCAATCAAACATAATTTTATCACCCGGCTTATGTTGGATATGCATGGTGAGCCGGTTCTGATTGACATGCTCCTGATAAAGCTTGCAGAATTGAGAATACATATAAGGCGGTCATTGGGTATGCCGACAAGTGTCAAGATATTCTTACCAGAGCAGTTTTAAGGTCACCCCATTTTTCAGCAGTTCCTTATGGATGTATTCATAATCCGGTAGTGTCATTACTGGAATCTGTGTTTCTTCCGGAAAGAGATGCTGATGCAGTTTTGATTCGTCAATGGCCTGAAGCTCCTGCTCATTAATCGGGTGGGCATCGCAGGCCTTAACCACCCTGGCTACTGTGTTTCGGGATACTTTTAACGTATCCGCAATTCTCCGCTGGCTGAATCCGTCAAGACGGAGCTGCAAAATTTGTTTTTCTTTGGACATTAACATGTCCTCCTTTCGTAAGTATAACGGTTATCCCGTAGCTTCATTTTAATACTTACGATAGTGGCTCTCTATAGCGGATTTGAAATTTTTAACAGGTGGCTCTCTGCGTCGGATTAGGTGGCTCTACACAAGAGATTGTATGGCTCTAAGTCAGCGGAATACTCAAGGATTATGTCCGTATCCCCGCTGGTTTTTTTCAACCGAAATATTCACACCCAAAAGTGGACTGGTCGGAGGAAAGACTTGGGTCAAATTCATTCTCAATTGGAAATCTTCTTTGCTGAACGGTTGGATTAACATGAATTCATTCAATACAAATATTTCAGAGTGAGATTTTGTCTTACTTTTAATTGACATGCAATCAATTGAGTCTATAATACACTTAA
>JACQZP010000013.1 GCA_016213825.1 Acetobacterium woodii
CCAGGTAGATAGGCTGGATGTGGAAGTATGGTAACATATGGAGCTGACCAGTACTAATCGACCGAGGTCTTGATCCAAACATTTATACACTGTGCTGTTTTGAATGATCATCTTAATTGAGATCATAAAAGACAATTGATAATGCAATCATAATTAAATAATATTAACTAGTTAATCTAGTTCCGTAATGATGGCGGAAGGGCCACACCTGTTCCCATACCGAACACAGAAGTAAAGTCTTCCAGCGCCGAAAGTACTTGGTGGGCAACTGCCTGGGAGGATAGGACATTGCGGGACTTTTTAAACTTTTTGCCAAAATTTTGTAAAAATTTGGTATACAGCTGAGCGTTAGCGCAGCAAAGGTGCAAAAACTTACGCAGTTGACGAGGGTTTGATCCGATAAGGAATTAAACAAACCCGAGGAAACTACGATCATTTAAAAAGAAGTCATGCAAAAAAATAGAGATTAAAGAACAAATAATTTTGTTCTTTAATCTCTATTTTTTATATTTTTAGGAAGGAGCCATCTGGCGACTGACGCGACGAAGGCGCAGCGCCAGCGGAGACGAAGCGCCGCATGAGCGAGTAAAAAAAACGTTGATTTACAGGGCCTTTAACATATTGCCCCTTAGAAACGAACATCAACAGAATCATAGGTAATAAAAGCTTCACTTGAGTTATTTGGATCAAGAAGAGCATTTATATCAGAATCTTTATCTTTGTCAAGTTTGTCTTCATCTTTGTCATTATTCTTGGCAGGATCAACATTTTCAGTTTCTTTTGATCCAGCGCCATCTTTAACGTGTTGATTGATTTCAGCAAGATCAGCAGCGGTATCCATAGAAATTGAGTTAATATTGCCTTGGATGTCAGAAAGTTTGGCACTTTTGGCTGATGTATCAGCGCCGCGGCTTCGATCTAGTTTTATTTCGCCAGACAAAACCCCGCTTTGACCTTCCAGCTTAGTTTTAACTGCATTGGTAATATTTATTTTGTCCATTGTATATTCGGAGTTAATCATACTTTTCATAGCAGTTGAATTCATACCTGCATCGCTGATAGAGACAGTATCAGTCTTTTCTTTTGCGCTTAAATTCGCTTTATTATTAGTAGTTTCATTTTCTGATTGACCAGTATTTTTTTCTAATGCTTCTTTTCTGATTTCTGTTTGTCTTTGCGATAATTGGTTGTTTAAATCTTGCAATAGGTCTTGTAGTTCATTACGTCTGTTCATTTTATCTTTTGGAGAGAGTGTTTCATTTTTTGAAAGATCAGAGATCTGTTCTTTGATATTTTCAATTTGTTTCTTGATGCCTTCAGAAATACCATCACTCTTCTGAGATGAAGTCTTTTGTGTGTTTTGAGAAAGTAAAGGCGCAGTGTTTGTGGTTGAAGCGATTCTCATTATGACCTCCAATTTATTTAAAAATAGTAGAAATTAATTTAAATGTTGCATAGATATAAATTAATCATATATCAAATATCACTATTTGTCTAGATAAAAGTGTATGATTATCCAATTATTAATGAAATTCTCGAATTACTAGAATATGATCTCAATTAGTTGGTTGAAAATCATTTTATTCAATTGCCTACTTTATTATCGATATTTGATACCAATATCTCACAGCGGTAATTTAGCGGAATATAGTGTCAAGTATTGATTGAAGGGACTTGCTGAATGTGATAAAATATCCAAGTCATGAATTGATTTTTTCTGGGTCACGAATAAATAACGCGATTAATATCGGATGAATTTGAAAGTGACAAAATATTTCTGCAGAAGAGGTGCTTTAAAATGAACGAAGTTGGTTTTTTTGAAAAACTGCGGTACAAATTTGATAATCTGATGTCAAAAGGAACAGGCATCCTGTTATTATCGTTGGCCAGTGCCACGGCAATTATGATTGCTGTTATTTCGTTGATCGTTTGGATTACTCAATCCGGTCCAACATCCAGTTTCACTGAGTTGCTCTGGATGGGATTAATGCGAGCCATCGATTCAGGAACAGTCAGTGGCGATACAGGAAGTGCAGGTTATATCTTTTTAATGTTTGTTACTACATTGGGTGGTATCTTCATTTTAAGTATCCTAATTGGTATTTTAACAACCGGTATAGAATCCAAGTTGGATTCGCTTAGAAAAGGCAGATCCCGGGTAATTGAAAATGACCAGACCATTATATTAGGATGGTCAGAACAGATCTTTACCATTATTGAAGAACTCATTGAAGCGAACAGCAATCGTAAACGAGCTTGTATTGTCATTATGGGGAATCATGATAAATCTGAAATGGATGATGCCATCCGTGAGCGAATTACTGACACAAAAACAACGAGAATTGTAACTCGCCAAGGGAATCCTATCGATATTGATGATCTTGAAATTGTCAGTTTAAATACATCTCGTTCAATTATTATTATACCCGAGGACGACACCCGGGTGATAAAGACCATTCTGGCGATTACCAATAATCCCAATAAGCGCAGTGAACCCTATAATATTGTCACAGTATTAAGAGATCCGGAAAATGTGCAGGTCGCTCATATTGCCGGAAATAATCAAGCCGAAATTATTCTCAGTGATACCTTGATTTCTCGTATTATTGCTCAAACTTGTCGACAACCAGGTCTCTCAACCGTATATACAGAACTGCTTGACTTTGGTGGAGACGAAATTTATTTTAGTAGTTGTCCTGAAACTATTGGCAAAACTTTTGCTGAAATTCTGTTCTTATTTGAGAAATCCACAGTAATCGGCATTCAGTCCCAGGGTAAAACGTATTTAAATCCGCCAATGGATACAGTATTGAACCAGGGAGACCATATTATTGCAATTTCAGAAGATGATGATACAATCGTTGCAAAAGTTGATCAGGATATTAAAATTGAAACAGATGCGATTATACAAACACTAGTAGAAACCCCGGATATACCGGAAAAAACCCTGATTTTAGGTTGGAATGATAATGCCCATTTAATTATTCATGAAATTGACAACTACGTTCCACAGTCATCAATTTTGACAGTTGTTTCTGATTGTGTTGAAGATGAAGATTTCCAGGGGACGCTAAGCCGGGTTGTTAATCAAAAAATCGAACTGCTAAAGGGTGACCCTAAGGACCGAGCAATTTTAGATGATTTGATGGTGAAAAATTATGACCATGTGATCATTCTTTCAAATAATTCAGAACTTGATGTTCAAGAATCCGATGCGAATACACTGGTGGTCCTTCTGCAATTGCGGGACATAGCGGAAAAACTTAATTGCCGTTTTTCAGTTGTCAGCGAAATGATGGATTTTAGAAACAAGAAACTGGCAGAAGTCACCAAAGTCAACGATTTTATAGTTAGTGAAAAACTGATCAGTTTAATGCTGACCCAGGTTTCCGAGAATAAGATGGTCAATACTGTATTTGAAGATTTATTCGATGCAGATGGTTCAGAACTTTATATTAAAAAGGCGGCAAAATATGTTGTGCTGGACAAATCGGTTAGTTATTATACTCTGGTTGAAGCGACAAAAAGAAAGAATGAATTGGTAATTGGTTATGTGATTGCAGCAGAACAAAAAGATGCGCTAAAGAACTACGGAATTTATATTAATCCAGCTAAATCAACAACGGTAACACTTGGAGAGAAGGACGGTTTGATAGTTATCGCAGAAGATTAGGCAGCGATAAAAAAACGAAAGCAGATCGTTCGTGATTTTTATATGCAGTACAGCCGTCAAAAGAAAAATCTTTTGACGGCTGCTTTTATTAATATCAGGAAACTAAATTCGCCTTTTAAGAATAGCTGCATTAATATGCTCATAGATTAGACCGAATTGCCTGACAAAGGGACTTAAAAAGTATCAGACAATTCAAATAATGGTCTGAATTCCTGCCGATAATTCTATGGACACAGGGTATGCTTGCAAATCAGCTGCAATTTGCTTAGCAAGATTATCAATAGTTTGTGGTATTCCAACTAAACCAGCAGCACCATCTACGATAATACTTCCAACAATATCATAGCCGCCTGCGCATAAAGTTGTTTGCATTGCTAACAAGGCGCCGGTAGCTTGGTTAGGCAATTCACTAAAAGGCGAAGGGGAATTACAGGCTGTTACTATAGCAGCCTTTTTGCCTGCATGTAAGGGTCGAGGCATTTCAAGACCACTTGAGGAAATTTCTTCAAGTGCTGTTAATGAACGATCAATTAAGGTTTTGAATGGACCGGTGATATTTCCAAAATAGGTTGGACTCCCAATAACTAAAGCATCGGCATGTCGAATTAGTTTTGCGACCTGATGACCATCATCATGCGGAAGAATGCATGATTTATCGGGCCGACATTGTAAACAGGCTTGACAGGGTTTAATATTAAGATTGTTGACGTCTATCCACTGAACAATGTGTTTTGAATCCAGGTGACTTTCGATATGTCTCATTGTACCAGCTGTGTAGCCATTTAGACGTGGTGATGCATTAAGAAATAGAATATTCATTTTGTTACGCTCCAATTCAAATTATTATTGATATAGATATACTTTAACATTTGGGCTATACTGGTACCAGAAGTCAATTTATACTAGCATATATTTAAATAGGATAAAGGTGATAGGAGCATGATTAACAGTGAAAAAAAGCGTTATATTGAATTAGGTAATTTTCTTAAGACGAGACGTAATAGGATATCACCGTTACAAGTGGGATTGCCAGTGGGTACCCGACGGAGAACTCCTGGATTAAGGCGTGAGGAAATAGCGCAATTAGCAGGAATCGGACTGACATGGTATACATGGCTTGAACAGGGACGCCAAATTAATGTGTCGGATCAGGTTTTAGAGAGCTTATCCAAGGTGTTACTGTTGGATGACGAAGAACGTAAGCATTTGTTTACCCTTGCAATGAAACCGCTGCCAAATGAAAATGATTTTAACAAGGGTCAACTGAAAGACTCGCTACAAAACGTTTTAGATAGTTTGGAAACAAGTCCGGCATATATTATGGATCAGAGATGGAATATTTGTGGTTGGAATAAAAGTGCCTGCCGGGTTTTTGGTGATTTCAGTCAAATCGATCAATTAGAAAGAAATGTGGTTTATATGATGTTCTGCAAGAATGAGTATATGGAATTATTTGAAGACTGGGAATTTCATGCCAAAGGCATTATTGCCAGGTTTAGAGTAATGTGTGGCAAAAACATTGCTGATCCCTGGGTTGCAGATTTTACAAACAATCTCAAAGAAAAAAGTGCTGATTTCAACTTGTGGTGGTCTATGTATAAAATCAATAGTATGAGTGATATTACAAAAGAATTAGTGCACCCGGTCGTCGGAAAATTAGTATTTGAGTTTAACAGCTTTGATGTATCAGATAATCCAAATTTAAAAATGTTAATTCATACGCCAGTCTTGGGAACAGGTACCATCGACAAAATGAAACACCTGGTAACAAGTTAAGGTATCTTCTAATCGCACCTAACTTAGTATGGGGTGTTTTAAAGAAAACATGGCACCTGTTGAAGACGTGATGACGTTTAAATTTGTTTTAATCGTGCTGATTACTGCTCCGAAATAAATTTCACGGCTGTAGCATAATTCGTAACTTGTTTGACAATAAAGTATTTTTTAAACTCTTTGGTCCACATGTCCATTTCTGATTTAAGTTCGTTGATTTCGTTCACAATAAAAACGACGATCTTACAATCTGTTTTTGACATGGCTGGCAGCAAGACGGAAAAACCCCAAGTGACATCTTCTTTTTCATCTTCAAATCCATTTCGTGCATCGACAACAAAATTGCTTCCTGGATAACGATTCAACAGGTCAACTGCAAAAGTGGTTGGGTTGCGATAGTTATTTTTAGAACAGAATTTTTTCCAAGTCAGAAGGACGATATTGTCAGCAGCTATATATTCAACATGACTATATTCCGAATCGAAGTCATTGATTTCAATTATTTTTCGCATGAGTTGTATCCTTTCAAATGATCACAAAAGTCATAAAAATCGCTAAAAAGCAAGTTTGTATCTATTATAACTATTTTTCAGGCAGATATCTACAATAATGACGAAATGTATTCATAATTGTTCATAAATTACCAGTTCAAAAAAATTTATCCAATATTTGCTCCTTGATATGGACACGGTAACGGATGATGAGGTATATTTAACAAAACGAGTTAATCTTAAGTGAACAGAAATATAAATAGCGGAGAGATGATATGTTTAAACAAAAGATTGGATCAACAAAAGCGGTTGTGATCATTCCGGAAATTTATGGAATTAATCAGTATATAAAAGATTGGACAGAATTTTTTAGGTTGCGTGACTATGACACCTACTGTGTGGATCTGGGCGGGACCTATTCATATTCAGAGGGCCGCACGGCATATGATCATTTTATAACCGATATTGGCTTTGAACGATATGAAAAAGTTGGGATTGAGATTAGCAAACTGAGAGATCGGTATAAAAAAATCATAATTTTCGGATCAAGTGTTGGCGCTACAATTGCCTGGCGGCTCACTGAAAATCAAAGTTGTGATGGGATGATTGGTTATTATGGATCACGAATCCGGGACTATTTGGATGTCAACCCGATTTGTCCCTGTCTGCTGGTATTTCCGGAACAGGAAAAATCGTTTGATGTACAGTCGATTATCCCAACGCTTGGGCAGAAGGAAAAGGTTGAGACGCATGTTTTGCCTGGCAATCATGGATTTGCTGATCCCTATGGAAGTGATTTTCATTTGCGGTCAGAAAAAAAAGCTTTAGCTATGGTAGAATACTTTTTAAGTAGAACTGAACAATCAGAACAGATTTGAGAAAAGAGGATAAGATGACAGACATTGAAAAATTAAAGGAACTGGTAGAAGAATCAGGCAATATTGTTTTTTTTGGCGGGGCTGGTGTTTCCACTGAAAGTGGGATTCCCGATTTCCGGAGTGTCGATGGATTGTATAATCAAACCTATCAATATCCCCCAGAAACAATTCTTTCTCATAATTTTTTTATGAATAATACGGAAGAATTCTATCATTTCTATCGTAATAAGATGTTGTATCTGGATGCAAAACCAAATGATGCACATATCACCTTGGCTGAATTGGAGGCAGCGGGAAAGCTGAAGGCGGTAATTACCCAGAATATTGACGGACTTCACCATCTGGCCGGGAGCAAAAATGTGTTGGAACTCCATGGTTCGGTACATCGCAATTACTGCATGCGATGTCAGCAGTTTTATCCGGTTCAAGCGATTCTTGAAAGTGAAGGGGTTCCCAAATGTACCTGTGGGGGGACGATCAAACCAGATGTGGTGCTATATGGTGAAGGTCTGGATAATGAGATTATGAATCAATCGTTGTCGGCGATTGCCAAAGCAGAGGTTTTGATCATCGGCGGGACATCGCTGGGCGTTTACCCGGCTGCAGGGCTTATTGATTATTATCGTGGGAACGAGCTGGTGCTGGTAAATAAATCTTCAACACCCATGGATTCCCGAGCAAATCTGATCATTAAAGGAAGCATCGGTGAAGTCTTTAAACATCTAAAACGTAGCTAAGTACGAATTATTGGGCATGATAACAAAATGCAACATGATCGTCGTAATGAGCATAAAAATACCAGATGCTTTTGCAATCTCAAAAGCATCTGGTATTTTTTGTTATTTCAATGATAAATTGCGTTGTAAATTGACCACAAAATCCTGAATATTGGTAATAATGGATTTGGAGCTGAGACTACCGCGGTCTTTGAGTTTATTGACAACAAATTCAGAAATGTCCACGGTGTAAAAATAAACCGGGCGGACCACGCCATCAACCACCTGATAAGATGGGGTCATGTTGCCGGTGGCAATGGTGTGGAGCTGGGTTGCCAGGCAAATGATGGTGGTTGCCTTTTTAGTATGGACCCGAAGTGCATCCTGAGCTCTGTAAACATCGGAATAGACCCCTGGTAAAGGACCATCATCCCGGATGGAGCCGGCTAAGACCATGGGAACTTTATTTTTGATGCAGGCACTGACAATACCATCTTCAATTTTATATTTTTCGATTAAATTATCTAGAGATCCGCAACCCCGAGCCCGATTGATGGTTTCGATATGGTGATAGTGACCCAGTGATTTATTTTCTTTGGAATATATATCCTGCCCTAAAGCGGTGTTAAAAAAGTGGGATTCCAAATCGTGGGTTGCCAGGGCATTTCCGGCAAAGAGGGCATCCACATAACCTGCTTCGACCAGGTGGGTCATGGCATTTCGGGAGTCTTGATCAAAGGTCACCGCTGGGCCAAGAACCCATAAGATATAACCGTTATCCCGCTCGAATTCCAACAATTCGTAGAGTCGGTCATAATCTCGGGAATACGCAGTTTCTCGGGAGTTGGAGGTTCGAAACGAAAAATTGTCCCCCTCGTTCTGTTTTTTATTGAAGGCAAAATGATCGACATAAACACCGTTGCCACCGTCTTCGTGACGTCCGACAACAACCGCATCGCCTTTTCTGACATTTCTGAATTCGACGGCGTTTGGTCGATCGTTTTCGATGACAACCACGCAGTCCATCCGGCTTTCAGACATCAGTTGCCAAGAGTTATGAATTTTAAAATACTCAGGAAAGATGGTGGTCGCATAAAAATTTTCAGGAACGACACCATCCATAGGAGCCGGCATGGTTCGGACACTGGGGGCTTTTTCAAAAAAGGTTTCGGTAAAGTCGGGAGCGATATAATCTGGTAATTTAAACATAGATGCACCTCATTAAGTAATTTGTTTAATTATAGCATATGAAATTAAGTGTTGGGATAGAATCTTAAACAGTTAGAAATATTATTGATAGTGGGCATAAAAAAACCAATATTCAATTCTCATGACAAGCTGTTGAAACGACTGAGCCGGTTCGCCAGGATCTGCGTAAAAGAATAAATATTGGCAGGATCAATCATTAAAAAGGCCAGACAGGTTAGGACTTTTGGGGAAGCTCAAAGTGTGGTTTCATGAACTCAAAAAGTTTTGATGCGTCAGGTTCATTAAGTAGAAAAGCTTCTTTTTGATCTCGTTCCATTTCAGGAAGGTCTTTTAAAACCAATCGGATACTTTTTCCGGTGGTTTGGTTAAAAACAGAAAAGGCCTGATTACCGCCTTTAATAAAGAAGAGGTTACCTTTTTCCCCGGTGCATCCCAGTACCACCCGAATACCATCAACACTGCAGGACTCATTTTCAGCCACACAGACGATTTCATCACCAGCTTCAAAATCAATCGGGAGCGCTTTAATTATTTCCAGGGAAGCCCGAACACCAATGGCCAGACCGGGACAGTGATGGCCGTGATAGGCCACACATTTGGCCCATAATTCTTCATTCATAGTTGTTTCTCCTTTTATTAAAATAGGAGACCCGCTTTCGCAAGTCTCCCAAATTACTGAAGCATGTTTGTTAATTAATTTTTAAAGCTGTGAATCGGTGCGGGAATCTGTCCGCCGCGATTAATGAAAACAGAACAGTCATTTTTATTGACCGCCATAATTGGGGCTCGTCCAAGCAGACCACCAAATTCAGCCGTATCGCCAACATCCTTGCCATAAACCGGAATAACCCGAACACCAGTGGTTTTATTATTGATGACACCAATGGCGGCTTCATCAGCTAAAATTCCCGAAATGGTGGAAGCCGGGGTATCGCCAGGGATGGCGACCATGTCGATGCCAACCGAACAAACGCTGGTCATCGCTTCCAGTTTGTCGAAGGTCAGGGCTCCGCATTCCACTGCTTCAATCATGCCTTCGTCTTCGCTGACTGGGATAAAGGCCCCGCTGAAGCCACCCACCGAGGTAGAGGCCATGATACCGCCTTTTTTAACGGCGTCATTGAGCATCGCAAGGGCGGCGGTAGTACCATGGGTACCACAGTGCTGCAGTCCCATTTCTTCTAAAATTCGGGCAACGCTGTCGCCGATTTCTGGGGTTGGGGCCAGCGATAAATCTAAAATCCCAAAGGGAACATTGAGGCGTTCAGCCACTGTGGTGCCAACCAGATGTCCGGCTCGGGTAATTTTAAAAGCTGTCTTCTTGATGATTTCAGCCATTTCTCCGAAGGATGCATCCTGGGCTTTTTCAAGCGCCCGTTTCACAACACCGGGGCCGCTGACGCCGACGTTAAGAACTGATTCGGCTTCACCCACGCCGTGAAAAGCGCCAGCCATAAAGGGATTGTCTTCAACGGCATTGGCAAAGGCGACAAATTTAGCACAGCCAATCGAATCAGCATCCCGGGTCAGGTAAGCTGTTTCTTTAATCACTTCACCAAGACGCTTTACAGCATCCATGTTTATGCCTGCTTTGGATGAACCAAGGTTGACTGACGAACAGACACAATTGGTAGTTGCCAGCGCTTCAGGAATGGAATCAATTAGAATCCGGTCGCCTTTGGTAAAGCCCTTGGGCACCAGGGCCGAGAACCCACCAATAAAGTTAATGCCCACCGTTGCGGCGGCCGCATCGAGAATTTTGGCATATTCCACATAATTCAAATCATCACTGCTACCGGCGATAAGCGAAATCGGCGTTACCGAGATCCGTTTATTGACAATCGGGATCCCCAATTCATTTTCGATCCGTTCGCCTTCTTTAACTAAGTTTTCAGCCAGATGGGTGATTTTATCATAAATTTTTTGTCGGCTTTTCGCGCCGGAAGAATCGATGCAATCAAGCAAAGAAATTCCCATGGTGATGGTCCGGATATCCAGCCGTTCTTTTTCGATCATTCTTACCGTCTCTAGGACGTCCTTAAACATTGCCATAATTCGGCCGCCTTAAATGGTGTGCATGGCATTGAAAAGATCTTCATGCTGAATGCGGATGGACATGCCAATGGTGTTGCCGATTTCTTCCAGGGCGGCTTTAAGCACACCAAAATCCACAGACATATTTTTCATGTCGACTAGCATGATCATGGTGAAAAAATCATGCATAACTGTTTGACTGATATCCTCTATATTGACTTCATTTTCTGCCAAAATCTTTGATACATTATAAATAATACCGGTGCGGTCTTTTCCAATAACCGTAACTACTGCTCTCATTGTTTAATAACTCCTTAATTTTCATTATTACATTAGTTTAAACCAAAATACGTACAATCACAAGTTATAATGTAGAAATCTTAAAGGAAAGACGATAGAGAATTTATTATTAAGCTTTTTGATATAAAATCAATACAAATGTTGTGAATTTTTAACAAAATAAATCGCTATTTTTTGCTTAATAGCCAGTTTCGTAACTTGTGAAGGGTGGTGGAGTGTGGTATAATGTGGAAGAAAATGGAAGAGCAAAGTAAGAAGGAGGGGGATCTGGATGTTTTTTGGAGAGTATGAACATAATATCGACGACAAGGGACGATTGATCATTCCTTCAAAATTCAGAGAATCTCTGGGCGGGGAATTCGTTTTAACAAAAGGATTGGACTGCTGCTTGTTTGTTTTTTCAATGGAAGAGTGGGAGAATTTCGAAAGTAAATTAAAATCACTACCCGTATCGGATAAAGATGCGCGAGCATTTACCCGATTTTTCTTTGCCGGTGCTGCCGATTGTGAACTGGATCGACAAGGGCGGGCCAGTATTCCCCTATCGCTTCGCAAATATGCAAAAATAACAAAAGAGGTGACCATTATCGGCGTTTCAAATCGTTTGGAAATTTGGGACAGTCAATTATGGTCCAGCTATAATGACAATGATGATCTAAACTATGAGGACATTGCCAATAACATGGCAATGCTGGGAATTTAAATGAAACCTAAAACATTTTCTCATACCACTGTTTTGCTGCGGGAATCCATCGAAGGCTTGGCCATTAAACCGGACGGCGTCTATGTGGATTGTACCCTGGGTGGTGGTGGACATTCCCAATGGATTTGTGAATCATTGGATGAAAGTGGCATTTTGGTCGGTATTGACCAAGATGATTATGCTTTGGATTATGCAAAAGATCGTTTAGCAGCTTACACCTGCCAGCGTCATTTTGTGAAAAGTAATTTTGCCAGTTTAGCCAAGGTTCTAAAGAGCCTCCATCTCTTTGGGATCGACGGTATTCTATATGACCTCGGGGTTTCGTCATTTCAACTGGATGACGATACCCGAGGCTTTTCTTATCATAATGATGGACCGCTAGATATGCGAATGAATCAGTCAGCTGATTTAACCGCCGAAATGGTGGTCAATGACTATCACCCCGGGGAATTGAAAAAGATTCTATTTCTGTATGGGGAAGAAAAATTTGCCAGTCAAATTGTCAAGGCTATTGTCAGAGCCCGAGAAATAAAGCGAATCACCACAACCCTGGAGTTAAGCGAGATTGTCAAAAATGCTTACCCTCCGAAAGAACGTTTTAAAGAAAAACATCCCTCAAGAAAAACCTTTCAGGCCATTCGACTGGAAGTCAATGGGGAATTAAAAATATTGGAAGATGCCTTAACCCAAGGTCTTGATGCCTTAAAACCTGGTGGAAGAATGTGTGTGATCACCTTTCATTCCCTGGAAGATCGGGTTGTTAAGCATCTCTTTAAAGAGAAAGCCAATCCCTGCACCTGTCCGCCAGATTTCCCTCAATGTGTGTGTGGAAAACTACCGGAAGTAAAGCTTATTTCCAGAAAACCCATTGTTCCAGGTGTCGATGAGACTTCAGAGAATCGGCGTTCGCGAAGTGCCAAACTGCGGATTGCTGAAAAGCTGGGAACAGGAAGTTAAGAAAAAAGGAGCGTTCCATGGCGACCACACAAAAAAGAGTAGCTACACCCAAAAAGAAAGAAAAGCGAATGACCATTAGTTCATATGTCATGATCATTGGTCTGTTAACATTTCTGGCGATGGTTGGAATATTGTTTCAACACGCTGAAATCACACAAAAAAACACTGAAATCAGAAGTCTTCAGAAAACCCTGGAGGATGCGATTCAGGTCAATGACAGCAAGGAAGGTCAGTTAGTAACGAACATGAATCTCCAATCCATCGAAGCTCAGGCCCGAGGATATGGAATGACCGAGCCGGTTCAGGAACAATATCGGCGGGAACTGGTTACTGAAAAGAAGGATGAATCGATTATGTCGGATTCTGAAATTGTCAAAAGTTGGTTTGAAAATTTGTTTTAAGTTAGGGTTTATTTAAGCTGTGTCAGGTAAGCTTGAATAAATAATATTTTGGAGAAAAAACGTGAATATAAAAAAGAAGGCACAACGAGAGATTGGACCAGTCGGCAAACAGAATCGAATCATGATTGCCTTGGTTGTACTTTCATTGTGCTTAATTATTGTTATTGGAAAATTGTTTTCCCTGCAAATTGTGAATTCAACCGGGAAATATGAACGACAGGTCGATCAATTGGTTGAAGAAGTGCCGATCAAAGCATCTCGGGGTGATATTTATGATCGTAACAAAAATGTCTTAGCTAAAGATTCATCGGCTACGGCATTAAATGTAATACCCTATGAAGTGGAGCAGCCAGAACGGTTAGCAAATACGCTAAGCGCTAAGCTTGGCCTGAAATATGAAGACATTATGGCCAAAATATCGGTGCTGGAAAATGACATAGTCGAGGTCAAAACCGGGATTAGTCAGGGAGCCGCCGTAATTGTACTGAGTCATAATTTTGATGGGGTCACCATTGAAGATGGCACCTTATATTTTGAACCAATAAAAATTAAAGATCCTAAGGCAGTGGCGTCAGCAATATCCGGTGATTTGGATTATGATTATGAGTCACTTTATGATAAAGCTACCCGAAAAGAAAATCAGCCGGTACTCATCCGCGGTAAAGTTGATAACGCTCTGGCATTGGAAATCAAAGACTCAGAGGCGATCAAAGACGATTCAGGAGAAGTTCAAAGCTACAATGGGATTGAACTTTTAGATGACTACCGTCGATACTATACCAATGGAAACTTTGCTTCCTACATTTTGGGATTTACCGGAATGGATTATAGTGGTTTATACGGTGTCGAAGCTACCTATAATGATGTGCTCAGTGGCGAAGACGGCGTTGTTTATTTTCAAAAAGATGCGGATGGTAACCAAATCCCTTCCCAGACGAAAATTCTGAAAGAGCCGGTTCAGGGTGAAGATATCGTCCTGACCATTGATAGTAATATTCAGCTAATGGCTGAAAAAGCAGTGAAGGAAGCTGCTGCAACCTGGAAAACAAAAAGTGTTACCGCCATTGTTATGGAAACAAAAACCGGTGAGGTGGTCGCCATGGCCACCACCCCGGATTATAATCTCAACGATCCCTTTACTTTAGATCCAACCTTTGCGGCAACCCATGCTGAAGACTTGGCTGGAAAAACAGATGAAGAAAAATTGGCCGAAATGTATAAAAATCAGGCAGTGAGTTTTATCTATGAGCCGGGTTCCACCTTTAAGGCACTTACTGGAGCAGCAGCGTTGGAAGAAGGGGTCATTACGCCAGATACAGTCGTCTATTGTGGCGGATCCATACAAATTGGGGATGCTGTCATTAATTGTGCAACTGGTCCCCATGGCAGTGTTACGGTTTCAGATGCCATCGCTCATTCCTGTAATCCCGGTTTGGTTCAGATTATTGAAAAACTAAACCCAGATGTTTTTTATCAATATGTTTATAATTTTGGACTGGGTCAAACAACTGGTATCGAGTTAGATGGTGAAGAGTCAGGGATTGTCAATCGTCTATCCACCGCCAATGGGGGAGTCAATGAAGTGGATTATGCCACCTTTTCATTTGGACAGGGCCTGGCGGTTACACCGATACAAATTATAAGTGCGCTAAACTGTGTAGTAAATGATGGGTATTATGAGAAACCGACAATCATTTCCAGTGAAACGAAAGGAGAACCGATTGAGTCGCCTAAGCAAATAATTTCAACAGAAACATCCTCTGCCATGAGAGAAATTATGCGTAAGGTGGTCGGCTATGATGCCGACATGACCACACTTTCGGAAGGATATAGCATTGGGGGAAAAACGGGAACAGCGGAGAAATTCATTAATGGTGAGTATTCCAGCTCTAAATACGTTACCTCATTTTATTGTTTTTCACCGGTAGAAGATCCTAAATATTCGGTTTATGTGGTCTTGGATGAACCGGCGGCCGGAGCCTACGGGAGTACCAGTGCAGCCCCAACCGCAATTAGTTTAATGAAACAAGCGCTTAATTATAATTCGGCGGATGCCACAAGTACCGGAGGCGCTACGCAGGAGATTCAAAGTGGAACGATTACTGTTCCAGATCTTGTTGGCCAAAATAGTGATTTTGCCGCCAGCATCCTTAATGAAAAAGGGATAAAATATTCGATTGATCCAACAACTACGGGCAGTACTGTTATCAGTCAAAGTGTGCCGACAAATTCTGTGTATGATCCGAACACTGAACTTGTTCTGGCTCTGGGTGATTCGGGTACGGACACTGCTGGTACGGTTGTTGTTCCTGATTTAAAAGGTCTGTCCATCCAAAGCGCCAACGAAATCTTGACGGGATTGAGCCTGAAACTTAAAATCACCGGCAATGGATTTGCATCAAGTCAGACTCCGGCACCAACAACAGTTGTCGATAAGGGCAGTGACGTCAGCGTAACGTTTACCCCATAGTAATTTAAAAGAAAAGCGAGGGGGCAAATCCTTGCTTTTCTTTATGTTCAAAGTTTGATATAATGTCATGGTCTTTTTGGACAGATGATCTTGCCGAAAGCATCGAATGATACTTGACGCAAAATAAAGAGAAAGTTCAGGTTGTTTATTGATGGAAAGTATCAGTATTGATGAAATACTTCACATTACCCAGGGAGAATTGCTCCAGGGGACACGGTCACAGGCCATTACAAATGTCGCCATTGACAGTCGGAAAATAGAAAATGGCTATTTATATGTACCAATTATTGGGGAATCAAACAACGGACATGATTATATTAATCAGGCCTTTTTAAATGGATGTACGGTTTGTCTGACCCAGGAGAAAGAGCGAAGTTTTCCAGAGGGGTTAGCAGTCATTTTTGTTGACTCAACCTTGGCGGCCATGAAAGCATTGGCTGGGTTTAACCGCCATCGCTATCATTTGCCAGTAATTGCTATTACCGGCAGCAGTGGTAAAACAACGACTAAGGATCTGGTAGCAGCGGTTCTGGCTCAGAAGTATAATACCTTAAAAACGGAAGGCAACTTCAATAATGAATATGGCATTCCTCAAACGCTATTTAATTTGGAGTCGGATCATGAAATGGCTGTCATTGAAATGGGAATGGATCACCTAGGGGACATTTCAAAGTCAATCCAAATAGTAGAACCTGATATCGGCGTGATCACCAATGTTGGCTTAAGTCACATTGAACGTTTAAAAACTCAGGAAAACATTTATCTGGCCAAAAAAGAAATTCTGCAAACCCTAAAAAGCCAGGGGATCGCCTATGTTAATGGTGATGATGTTTTTTTAAAAAAATTATCTGAAGAACAAAATAATTTTGAGATCAGAACTTTTGGGATTCACGGCGACCATACGGTAAAAGCGCTTGATTACCGTTCCCATCAGGACGGCCTGGAAATCCAGGTCGCTTGGGAAGATCGAAGTGAACGGTATACCTTTAATTATCCCGGTGAACATAATGTCTATAATTGCCTGGTTGCCATTGGCTTGGGGTATTTTTATAAAATGTCTCAGGCTCAAATTCAAAAGGGTCTTGATGCCTTTGTCCCCAGCGGTAATCGGATGGATATTTTCACCATTGGCGAAACCAAAGTCATCAATGACTCTTATAACGCCAACCCTGACGCCATGAGGGCATCCCTGGATGTCCTGGCAACCCTGGGGCGCGATTATAAACGAAAAATTGCCATTCTCGGGGATATGCTGGAAATGGGTGAATATGGTCCACCAGCTCATTACGAGGTGGGTAACTATGCTAAAGATAAGGCAGATTTACTGATTGGGGTAGGCGAACTGGGACAGCAGATCTGTAATGGCTATGGAGACAGCGGCGAAGTTTATCACGTTTTGGATGCTCTCGCAGCTGGGGAATACCTGAAGAAGATTGTCCAGCCAAACGATATTATTTTGATTAAAGCGTCCCGGGGAATGGGGTTGGAACGAATTATTGACTTCATAAAGGAAGGGAACAGATAATGGAAATAACAATATTAAAGGCAGGTCTGATTGGGTTGCTGATTTCCTTCGGTGTTGTCTATTTGGTAACGCCCCGCTTTATTCCAATGCTCAAACGGCTGAAATTCGGTCAGGCGATCCGGGAAGAAGGTCCCCAAAGTCATCTAGAAAAATCGGGCACGCCGACGATGGGCGGTCTGGTTATTCAACTGGGGGTCGTGGTTGCTTTTGTGCTGTTGTCCGCATTTACGGGAAATTGGGATTTTTTCCCAATTCTGGTGATGTTGTATTTTGGCTGTGTTGGCTTTATTGATGACTATATTAAAGTTTCCAAAAAACATAATCTCGGTTTAAGAGCCTGGCAAAAAATGGTATTGCAGTGCGTCGGTGCTCTTGCCATCGCTCTTTATGCATACTATTCGCCGACAATTGGCTCGGAACTGATTATTCCTTTTATGAAACAGCCAGTAGATTTTGGGTTTTGGTATGTACCCTTTACCTTTATTGCAATTGTTTCAATCGTCAATGCGGTTAATTTAACCGATGGACTGGACGGATTGGCGTCAGGAGTGACCTTGATTGTGGCCATCTTCTTTTTTGTAGGGTCCCTAATCTTGCCAGAAGCCAGCACAACCATTTTTATTGGTGCTATTATTGGTGGATGCCTGGGTTTTTTGAGACACAATTCCAAACCTGCTGCTATTTTTATGGGCGACACCGGTTCCATGGTTTTAGGTGGAGCTGTTGTGGTGATGGCAATCATCACCCAGCTGCAAGTTTTTTTACTGATTGCCGGAGCCTTGTTTGTTATCGAGGCTTTATCCGTTGTTATTCAGGTGGGTTACTTTAAGGCCACCAAAGGCAAGCGCTTTTTTAAGATGGCTCCGATTCATCATCATTTTGAATTATCCGGCTGGAGTGAAACCCGGGTGGTTACCGTCTTTTGGGTCGCTACAGCAATTTTTGTAAGCATTGCATTTATTTGTTTAGGATAGGAGAAGCACACTATGAGAAAAACAACCCTAGTAATTGGCGCTGCCCGAAGTGGTGTAGCGGTAACAGAATTATTATTAAATCGTGGAGAGACGGTTGTCTTAACAGATACCCGAGCGTCCAGCATTGTTCATAAAGAGTTCCCACAAATTTTGGATTATGAAAAAGAATCAGAATTTGAATCAATCTTTGGCATTCAACCCAGTCCGGAGATTTTAAATGCCATTGATGAAGTGGTAGTCAGCCCCGGGGTTCCCTTGATTATTCCGATTATCCAAGCAGCCTACGAACAGGGTATTCCTGTCATTGGAGAGGTTGAAGCGGCCTATCGATTGACAAAAACACCTTTTATTGCGATTACCGGAACCAATGGAAAAACCACGACAACTACGCTGCTAGGAGAAATCTTTAAGGCGAGCGGCAGAGGAACCTATGTGGTCGGAAATATCGGAGATCCGATCACCAACTATGTAGGCAGTGCCAAAGAAATTGAAGTATTTGTCACGGAGATCAGTAGTTTTCAATTGGAAACCATTCAGACCTTTCGTCCACGAGCGGCAGCAATTCTCAATTTAACCCCAGATCATTTAGACCGTCATCTGACCATGGAAAATTATGTGAAAGCCAAAGGTCGGATTTTTGAAAATCAAACCGCTGAAGATCTGTTGGTCTTAAATGGGGATGATGAGCTAGTCTGTCAATTGGGTGAAAAAGCGATCTCAAAAAAAGCCTATTTCAGTTATAAAAATAAGGTCGATTATGGTGCCTGGTGTTTAAATGGTGAAATCTGGATTAACAATGGGATAGAAACCATCTTTGTCTGCCACGAATCTGAATTGGGCATTATTGGTCCCCACAACACCATGAATGCCTTGGCCGCCCTAACCCTGGCTTATTTTTCGGGGGTTACATTAGCGGTAATTGTTCAGGTGCTCAAATCCTTTAAAGGGGTGGAACACCGCCTGGAAATGGTCGGCTGTTTTGCCGGGGTGACTTATATCAATGATTCCAAGGGAACGAATACCAATGCTACCATCACGGCTTTGAATGCGGTGAAAGAACCGATTATTTTACTGGCCGGGGGGTATGATAAAAAAGAAGATTATTCCGAGCTCATGGAACTGGTAGCCAAACGAGTGAAGTTGCTGATTGTTTTAGGCGTGACAGCGGATGATTTAATCAAAACTGCCAAGACTAAAGGTGTGACGGCAATTTCCAGGGTCGAAACCTATGAAGAAGCTGTTGCCTGTGCAAAAGCAGAGGCTCAGAATGGTGATACCGTGTTATTATCTCCAGCCTGTGCCAGCTGGGATATGTTTGATAATTATGAAATCCGAGGTCGTGTTTTCAAAGAATTGGTGACCGAAAATCAATAAGAAACTGAGGAGTAAACCATGAAAACAGGAAAAATAGATCGACCTTTTTTAATTGCCCTTTTGCTGCTGGCAGGAATCGGGGTTATAATGGTTTTTAGTGCCAGTATGTACTCATCGACGATTAGCGGTGAAAAAGGATACGCCCTGTTTCTGAAACAATTGATTTTCGATTTATTAGGCGTGATCGTGATGGTCATCGTGAGTAAAATCGATTATCGTGTTTATAAAAAATATTATCTTGTTGGTATTGTGATTTCTATTTTTCTGTTGATCATCGTTTTAATCCCGGGAATTGGATTAAAGGTCAATGATGCCAGAAGATGGATTGATTTAAAAGTAACGACTTTTCAGCCTTCAGAATTTGCTAAAGTAGCGATGATTCTTTATTTTAGTACCATTGTCTCAAGAAAACCAGAGATCATTAAGGAAAACCTGCCATTTCTATTAAATTGTATGCTGCCGCTTTTCCTGATTTGCGGGATTACCGCGATTGAACCATCACTTAGTGCGGCGATGGCCATTGCTGTCGGAGCTGGTGCGGTATTGTATTTTGGGGGAATTAAATTCAAACTCTTTTATCCCTATCTCGGCTTTGCCGCTTTGGGAGTTGTTGGTTTAATGATTGCCGAACCCTGGAGACTTGATCGCTTTAATGTTTTTTTAGGAAAAGGAGGTTATGATTATCAGATATCCCAATCGCTTTTAGCCATCGGAACTGGCGGCATTTTTGGCAGAGGCCTGGGAAATGGTAAACAGAAGTATCTGTTTTTGCCGGAGCTACAGAATGACTTCATTTTTGCCAATATTGCCGAAGAATTTGGTTTTATTGGCTGTTTGCTGGTGTTAGGTCTGTTTGCTTTTATTATCTGGCGGGGATTTCAAATTGCTCAAAAATCACAAGATACCTTTGCTTATTTATATACCAGCAGCGTTATGCTGTTACTGGCATTTCAAGTCTTGGTCAATATCGGCGTTGCCTCGGCAATCATACCGGTAACTGGGATGGCGCTGCCGTTTGTCAGCGCTGGCGGCTCTTCGGTGGTTATCCTGTTTGCGATGATGGGACCGATTTTAAACATTTCCCGAAACGTCGATCTGAGCAAAAAACTTGATTTAAAACCGAACCCGGTTATCAAAAAGAAAAAGATTGTGAGGTAGTCTGTGAAAGTACTCATTGCAGCTGGCGGAACCGGAGGGCATATCTATCCGGGACTGGCCATTGCTGAAAAAATTAAAAAGGAAAATCCAGATGCTGAAATAATTTTTATTGGCTCCAAAGTGGGGATGGAAAAAAACATCATTCCCCAATTTGGATATCCCATTGAGTATATTCGCGTGAGAGGATTTGAACGAAAAGCTTCATTGGAAACTTTGGCGGCGATTAAGGGCATTTTTGATGGTCTTAATGATTCGAAAAAAATAATCAGAGATCATCAACCAGATCTGGTTATTGGTACCGGCGGATTTACGGCCGGACCCTTACTTTTAATTGCCAGCCGACGCAAAATAAAAACCATGATTCATGAACAGAATGCCTATCCGGGCAAAACAAATCTGATGCTGGGCAAACGGGTGGACCGTATTGCGATCAGTTTTAAAGAAGCACAAAAGTATTTTCCAGAAGAAAAAACCTTCCTGGCAGGAAATCCAGTACGGTCAGAATATCATCAGATTGACAGAAATGATTTGCGAAAAAAATTGAATCTTTCAGAAAATCAAAAGATGGTATTGATTATGGGTGGTAGCCAGGGGGCGGGCTCCATTAATCGTAGTGCCTTGTCACTGATTGAGTTTTATAAGGAGCGAACGGATCGGGTTATTTATCATTTGACGGGAAAAGATCAATATGAAACGATCAAAAAAGAAGTGGAAAATATGGGGCTGGCAACATCAGGTCGTGTCTATGTGGATGCTTACAGCAATGTGGTTCACCGGCTTCTGGGTGCCGCTGATCTGGTGATCAGTCGATCCGGGGCCATGTCAGTGGCTGAAATCCAGGCGGTGGGAACACCAGCTATTTTGGTTCCTTATCCCATGGCCGCCGGAAATCATCAGGAATTCAATGCCCGGGTGATCACCGATGCGGGTGGTGGAATGCTCATCAAGGATCGGGATCTGACCGGTGATCTGTTGATTCAGACAACCGAAGCATTACTGCGGGATGAGTCGAAACTTCAGCGGATGTCTCAAATATCAAAGGAATTAAGCATTATCAATGCCGGAGATCGGATTTATGATGAAATAAAGAAATTGATGGAGAATTAATGAAACGATCAAAGAAGAAAAGGCCCAAAGAAAAATCAAATGAAAAACCACTACCCCGTGAATTAACGAAGCAGGAGCTGCGGGAGCAGCGACGGCGACAACGGAAAGTTAATAAACGCAAACGGATCTTTAAAAGTCTGGTTACAATTCTGATCATCCTTGGCATTATCGGGCTGATCAGCTTCGCCTCCTATCAGGCAGTGAAACTGGGTGTCTTTAACGTAGTGGAAATAGAAGTGGTTGGGAATGAGATTATTGATGCTCAAACGGTAATTGAAGCGTCAGGGATCAGTGTTGGGGAAAGTATTTTCTTAGTTGATGTCAATCAGGCAAACTATAATATCAATGCATTGATGAATTTAAAGGAATTGGAAATTTCAAAGATCATGCCAAATAAAATTCTGATTCGGATGGTCGAATCCACGCCCATTTGCGCAGTTAATTTTGACAATAAGGTTTATTATCTGACTGAGGATAAAGAACTGATCCAAGATGGCGAATATTTAAGAAAAACAGATATCCCACTTGTTTTTGGGAGTGATGCTGTGACCATCTCAGAAATTGGGAAAGAAGTCGTGGTTGAGCCCTATTGGCGGTTTGATACGATTATGAACATCCTAAAGGATTTAAGGAATGATGGTAATTTAGGAAAAATATCTGAAGTGCGAATGACGGATGTTAATACCTATGAGATTGTCACGAAAAATGGTACCATTTTTATACTTTGGGATTATAATAACTATTATGACAACAAGGCCTATATTCAGAACAATCTGGATAAAAATACCAGTAATATGATTATTAACTTGGCGGCAGGACCAAAACCGGTTATTAAAGGGCGATAACAAATCAACGAAATCCAATATTTAGTTCAGATCGTGCCTTGAGATAAAATATTGCGTGATATTTTACTTAATTTATGATTCAATAGTTGAAAAATTTGTAAATAAAGGTTAATATAAAGAGGTGAACATTTCTTTCCCCATTAGTTTTGGGAAGATGTGTTATTTAATATGAAAAAAACATCTGAAACAATTTGAACGTTTCTGGAAAAAAGATACAAAAGATTTCGATTTACAAGAGAAAGCTGTTTAGTAAGAGGAGGAAAAAAAGTGTTTGAATTAGATGGAAATTACGATAATTTCGCAAAAATTCGTGTAATAGGTGTTGGTGGTGGTGGAAATAACGCCATTAATCGAATGATTGAAGCAGGGATGAAGGGCGTTGATTTTATTGCTGTTAATACAGATAAACAAGCCCTTGCTTTAGCTTTGTCTGAAAAAAAGCTGCAGATCGGTGAAAAAATTACTCAGGGACTTGGTTCCGGGGGGAATCCCGAGATTGGCCAGAAAGCTGCCGAAGAAAGCAAAGATGCGATTGCCGATATGATCAAAGATACCGACCTGTTGTTTTTGACGGCCGGTATGGGCGGCGGCACCGGTTCTGGTGCGGCACCGATTATTGCCAAAATTGCCAAGGATATGGATATTTTAACCATTGGCGTTGTAACCAAGCCGTTCTCTTTTGAAGGCCGGGTGCGAATGCGCAACGCTCAGATTGCCAGTGAGTTTTTACAGGAAAATGTTGATTCTCTGGTGACCATTCCAAATGACCGACTTTTAAGAATGGCAGATAAATCGACTTCGCTGAAAGATGCTTTCAGACTTGCTGATGACGTCTTACTCCAAGGGGTAAAAAGTATTTCCGATCTGATTGCAATGCCAGGACTAATTAGTCTTGACTTTGCGGATGTTAAAACCATCATGAAAGATACTGGCCTTGCTCACATGGGTGTTGGTCGTGCGAGTGGCGATAATCGTGCTGAAGAAGCTGCTAAACAGGCAATTCTCAGTCCCTTACTGGAAACTCAGATCGATGGCGCAACCGGCGTGTTGCTTAATATCACCGCTGGCGAAGATCTGTCGTTATTTGAAGTGGATAAGGCAGCAAGTATTGCCAGAGAAGCTTCAGATCCAGATGCCAACGTTATTTTTGGTGCAACGATTGACGAATCGCTGGGCGATGAAATCAAAATCACGGTCATTGCAACAGGATTTTTGTCCGGTGGCGAAAAAGAAAAGAAAGCTGTTATCAAAAAAGTTGTTAAGAGTGCCAGCGACTCCGTTGGTGAATTTTCAATTCCAGATTTCCTAACCCAAGATTAATACCGATGAAATGTCCGTATTGTGCGTTTGATGACAGCAAGGTGGTCGATTCACGGCCATCTGAAGAGGGGACAATGATCCGTAGACGGCGGGAGTGTAACAAATGTAATAAACGTTTCACAACCTATGAACGGGTCGAGAACATCCCTCTGATTGTTGTAAAAAAAGGTGGTCAGCGAACGGCTTTTGATAAAAATAAAATATTTAATGGGATGATCAAAGCCTGCGAAAAACGGCCAGTGCCCATTGATTCCATAAAAATTGTGGTTGATGACCTGGAACGGAAACTCTATCAAAGCGAAATGAAGGAAGTCCCATCTTCTTTAATTGGCGAACAGGTGATGGCAGCATTAAAAACCATGGATCAGGTAGCCTATGTTCGTTTTGCGTCGGTATATCGACAATTTAAAGATGTAGCCTCGTTTATGGATGAGCTGGAGCGTCTGATTTCAGAAAAACAGGCTGAGGGAATGCATGAAACAGTTTGAAAAAACCATAAAAAGTGAAGAAATCTACAATGGGCGGATTGTTAAGCTCAGAGTTGATGAGGTTGAGCTTCCTGATGGCAGTTTTTCTAAACGTGAGATCGTAACCCATCAGGGTGCTGTGGCGGTTTTAGTTATCAAAGATGGCCAAATGCTCTTTGTCAAGCAATACCGTATTGCCAGTCAGCAGCTACTGACCGAAATTCCCGCTGGTATTCTTGAAATCGGCGAAGATCCTGAAGATGCCGCTATCCGGGAATGTCAGGAAGAAATTGGCTATCGCCCACTTAACTTGTTTAAATTGGGAGAATTTATTCCAACGCCAGGATATTGTACTGAAAAAATTACGCTCTTTTGCGCCACCGAATTAATCTGGGACCCGTTAGAAGAAGATGCGGATGAATTTATCCGGGTGGTGAAAATTCCGATCCGAACAGCCAGAACTCTGTTTATTAATGGACAATTCATCGATGGTAAAACGGTAGCTGCGCTGGGATACTATTTTTCGATTGCGGCCAGAGAGTGTTTATAGAATAAGAATAATGTTCAATGTGAATAGATGGTTTATTTCAATGCAGAGCATTAGAATGAATCATCTATTTTGTATTATGCATCAAAGAATGAACGCATAAGTTAAGGAGAAATTAATGAAAAGCAAATTTTGTTTAGAGTCGAACTGGGATTTTGTTAAAATTTCCAGACTAAGAAAATCAGCTGCAAGAAATTATGTAATGAGGTGGGTAGATCATGTTTAATTTTACCCCGGACTATTTTTTCAATCTGCTCTTAAGCCTGCCGGGAATTTTGATTGCCATTAGTTTTCATGAAATGGCTCATGGTTACGCAGCTGATTCAATGGGCGATCCAACCCCCAAAAATGCTGGGCGTTTAACCTTAAACCCCCTTAAACACATCGATCCACTGGGATTTTTGTCGATGCTCTTATTCCGCTTTGGATGGGCTAAACCAGTGCCAGTCAACCCCGGAAACTTCAAAGACCGAAAAAAAGGAATGATTGTAGTCTCTTTAGCTGGGGTTATTACTAATTTAATCCTTGGTTTTTTTGGGATGGCCGCTTATTTGGCAGTAGTTCCCTTGAATAATGAAGTCCTGCTGATTGTTTTACAGTATGTTTATATTTATAATATTATGTTTGCGGTGTTTAATATCATTCCCATTCCACCCTTGGATGGATCTCAGATTCTAGAATTGTTTTTACCGCCAAAGGCGAAGATGACCTATTATAAATATCAGCGGTATGGAATGATTGCAATTTTTGTTCTGGCCCTGACTGGATTGTTGGGAATCATCATTAACCCCGTTATTAATGGAATAGTGAGTCTGTTTTCGACGATTTTATTGCCAATTTTCAATCTAATCTGGTCTTAACAATGGCATATGCGGTAAGTTTAGATGGATTTGAAGGTCCATTAGATCTTTTAATCAATCTGATTCAGAAAAACAAAATTGATATTTGTGATATTCCCATCTCAACCATCACCAATCAATATTTATTACAGATTAGAACCTGGCAGGATATGGATATGGATGTGGCCAGCGAATTTATTGTTATGGCAGCCCGATTGTTGGAGATAAAGGCCAAAGCCCTGCTTCCCAAAAATGAAGAAGCAAAAGAAGATGAAGAAGATCTGCAGGCTAAGCTTGTTCGCCAATTGGTGGAATATAAAATTTTTAAAGAGATCAGTTATTATTTTCAGTCGCAGGAGCAGCGGGAACTAGGCGCTATTTATCGAGATCCGGAGTATATTCCTCAGAACATGGAAGAAGCGCCATTGGTTATTGATCCTTATTCGTTGGAACAATGTTTTAAGCGTCTGCTTTTTGAGCGAGAAGAAGAAATAGAGGCCATGGCTCCGCCCCAAAAGATCATCCGGGAATTGTTCAGTATCGAAGAAAAGATTGCCGAAATAACTGAGATTCTGGTTCAGGCAGGAGCGTCAGGTGTCAGCTTCTCAGAACTGCTGCACCCGGATATTTGCCGGGAAGAGGTGGTAGTGACCTTGTTGTCGCTGCTTGAAATGGTTAAAACCAGCGGTTTGCGACTGCTTCAAAACCGGGTATTTATTGATTTCCAAATTCACAGGGAGGTGGAGAAAAATGAACAGCGATGAACTGGCCGGTATTATCGAAGGCATCCTATTTGGGGCAGGTGACGGTGTTTCGATGACTGAACTGTGTCGGTGTCTGGATAAACCGATAACAGAAGTACAGTTTGCCATCGAAATACTGAAACAGGATTATCAATCCAAAGCCCGGGGTATTCGCCTGGTTCAGGTGAAGGACAGCTACCAACTTTCCACAAAACCTGATTATTATGGCTACATTAAAGAAATCACCAGGCATCAGGAAAAAACAGGTCTTTCCCGGGCGGCCTTGGAAACTCTGGCAATTATTGCTTATCGTCAGCCAGTCACCCGATT
The DNA here is from genome assembly GCA_016213825.1 of Acetobacterium woodii. Lineage (GTDB taxonomy): Bacteria > Bacillota > Clostridia > Eubacteriales > Eubacteriaceae > Acetobacterium > Acetobacterium woodii_A. The sequence goes on from JACQZP010000013.1 coordinate 26,835, forward strand.
GACAGTCGATGAGTTAAGAGGGGTGAGTTCAAGCAGTGCCATTCAGCGTTTGCTGGATCGGGGACTGATTTGCGATGGGGGGCGCCTGGAAGCTCCCGGGCGGCCAATTTTATATAAAACCACCAATGCTTTTCTAAAAACAATGGGCTTTACGAGTCTTAATGAAATACCTGAGTTTGAAGTGTTTTCCCAAGGTAAACAGGAAAGTTTCGATCTGGAACTGTTAAACAATGAAACAGAAAACAAAGGCCAGTCCGGTGAAGATTTATTAGCAAATATGCTAGAAAAGACGATGGGCGATGCCGCGATAATTGAGGTTGCCCAATGAGAATTCAAAAATTTATGGCGCAATGCGGCGTTGCTTCCCGCAGAAAATCGGAAGCAATGATCGAACAGGGCTTAGTTCAGATAAATGGGGTTATCATTAAAGAACCGGGTTTTCCAATTGATCCTGAAAAAGATGAAATCATTGTTGCGGGAAAAAAAATATCCGAGTCTTCAAAAATCTATGTGATGGTTAATAAACCCAAAGGCGCATTGTCAACATCCGAAGATACTCATGGACGACAGCGGGTGCTGGATCTGGTGCCCATCAAAGAACGGCTCTACACCGTTGGACGATTGGATATGGAAACAGAAGGTTTGCTGCTGTTGACAAACGATGGTGATCTGACCTTTTTCTTAACCCACCCCAAGCATGAATTTGAAAAAACCTATATAGGCTTGGTGCGCGGATGTCCGGATAAAAACAGTTTAGCAAAGTTTAGACAGGGAATGGATATCGAAGATTATCACACGGCGCCAGCTGCGATCAAGATTATCAAGGAGAACCGAGATACCAGCCAGCTGGAAATGAAGATTCATGAAGGAAAAAAAAGACAGATTCGCAAAATGTGTGCCGCCATAGGGCATCCAGTTATCGAGCTTAAACGGATTGCCATTGGCGAGCTGACCCTGGGAAATTTAAAATCGGGTGAATGGCGTTATTTAAATAAAGACGAAATTATGTATTTAAAAGGAGATAAAAAATGGTAAAAATAGGATTTCCAAGAGAGTTTAATCAAATTAAGGCCTTATTTCCAGAAAAAGAAAAAGAACGGGATTTATATATTGTGGCAGAAAACACCGCTAATTCTGAGATCCTCGGAGCGGTTCGTTTTTTTTATCATGATGAACAGGTTGATATTTATGAAATGCTGATGACTTATGAAGGCGAACAAGTCATTGCCGTATTTGATGGAATTATCAGAACGCTACTCTATAAGATGGCCGAAGAGGGCTGTACGACGCTAACTGTTCAAGGGGCAACTGGCGAATTTGCAGATTATTTTAAAGATCATCAATTTTTGGAGGAAGACGGTGTACTGATTCATCGAGCATATCCTGGTGAATTTTTTAAACCCTGTGCCGGTTGCAGTGAATAATCAATCACTTCGGGTAACTAATTTAGCTTGGGATTTTTTGAAACCAATTATTAAACCCGGTGATATTGTGGTTGATGCCACCGCCGGCACTGGTCAGGACACCTTATTTCTGACCCAATGTGTCGGCGAAACCGGACACGTTTTTGCCTTTGACATTCAAGCGGCAGCTTTGAAACAAACGCAAGCGGTTGTTGAAAAAAACGGGTTTGCCGGCAACATCACCCTGGTCCATAAAAGTCATGATTTAATCTTGAATGTGCTTAAGCAACAAGGAATTAAAGAACAAACGGTAATGGCTATTATGTTTAATCTAGGCTATTTCCCAGGCGGCGATCATGCCATTATTACAAAAGTTGAAACAACCATCAAGGCTCTCAATGGAGCACTGGCATTATTAGCTTCCGGCGGGTTGATTACCATTTGTTTATACCCGGGTCATTCTGGCGGGTTAGAAGAGTCCGAAGCGGTAATTAATTGGTGTGAAAAGCTGGAAAAACCCTTTATCAGCCATCATTTTCGCACCTTGAATCGAAAATCGCCGCCCACATTAGCCATGATCCAAAGAACGAGGTAGGAAATGAAAGAAGTATCAAATATAAAAGAAAGCCGAGATATTTTTTCAGTCATTAAAAAACGGTATGCTAAATTAAGCAAATCCCATAAATTAATTGCCGACTACATGTTTAGTCATTATGAACGAGTTTCTGAAATGTCAGCTGTGAAGGTTGCTCAAAGTGTTGGGGTCAGCGAAGCTACGGTAGTTCGTTTTTCGGTGACTTTAGGATACGAAGGCTACCCGGAGTTTCGGAGAGCATTAAAAAACGAAATCAATAGCAAGCTCACAACGATTGAGCGAATTGACATGACATTAAGAAATGAACAAAAAGAAAGAGCCCTTCAGGAGACCGTTCATAATGTGCTAAAATCGGATCTATCCAATATCAATGCAACCTTTGAGGAATTTGACTATGAGATTTTTAAGTCGTGTATTGACTTAATTTTGGGGGCCAGAAAAGTTGTTATTATTGGGTTTCGAACAACCACCCTGCTAACTGAGCATTTGGGATATTATCTCAATCTGATCCTGGATAACGTCCGGGTGGTTAATTATGGGGTTTCGGATATTTATGAACATTTAATTCGGGTTAATGAAGAAGATGTGGTGATTGCCATCAGTTTTCCCAGATATGCCCAAAAAACTTATGAAGCAGTTGAATTTTTAAAGAATAAAGGGGTAAAAATCATTACGATTTCTGATAATGAAAATGCTCCGATTAATGTATTTACTCAATATCGGCTGATTGCCAAAAGTAATGTCTACTCATTTGTGGATTCGCTGGTGGCACCCTTGTCGCTCATCAATGCATTGGTGATTTCGGTAGGTTTGAGAAATATTGGCAAAACCAAAGAAACCTTTAATGAACTTGAAGAAATCTGGCGAGAACATTATATTTATACTGGTGATGAATCAGAAAACAGTTCACGAAAGGACAAAGAATAATCAATGAGCAAAATAGCAGTAATTGGTGGCGGCCCTGGCGGCATGATGGCGGCAGTGGCAGCCGGAGAAAAAGGACATCAGGTTGATTTGTATGAAAGCAACGAAAAACTGGGAAAAAAACTCTATATAACGGGCAAAGGTCGATGTAATCTCACCAATGCAGTTGAGATTGGCGACTATTTCGATAGCATTGTACATAACCACAATTTTATGTATAGTGCCTTATACTCGTTTACGAATGAAGATTTTATGGCATTCATGGAAAAAAACGGCGTGCCATTAAAAACAGAGCGGGGTGACCGGGTATTTCCAGTTTCTGATAAATCCAGTGATGTGATCAGTGGGTTTAAGGCGGCTTTAAAACAAAGTCGCTGTCATGTTTATTTAAACACAAAAATAACAGACCTCTTGATCGAGAACAATCTAATTAATGGTATCGTTCTTGAAAACGGAGAAACCAGAAACTACGATGCGGTAATTCTGGCAACTGGCGGAAAGAGTTATCCATCTACCGGTTCAGATGGGGGCTTTTTTAAGGTGTTGAAAAGTTATGGGCATCAAATCAGCCCGCTGGCGCCGGGACTGGTACCGATTAATACTAAAGAAGATTGGCCCCGGGATTTACAGGGGCTGGCCCTTAAAAATGTGGCTCTGACCCTTTATCAAAAAACACCTAAGGGCCAAAAGAAAGTAAAATCCATGCTGGGGGAGATGTTGTTCACTCATTTTGGCATATCCGGACCATTGGTTTTATCATTGAGTTCCTATTTGGTGGGAAATTCAAAAGATTTCAGCCTGGAATTGGATTTAAAACCAGCATTAAGTTTGGAACAGATGGACAATCGGATCCAACGGGATTTTTTGAAATATCAGAACAAAGATTTTGGCAATTCTCTGGGCGATTTACTGCCCTCGAAAATGATTCCGGTAATGGTTGAATTATCCGGGATTGATTCGGGAACCAAGGTCAATCAGATCACCAAGGACCAGCGAAAAAAACTGGTCGAATGTTTTAAACAATTAACGATTGGCATTGCCGGTCTGCGCGATTTTACAGAAGCCATTATTACTGTTGGCGGTGTGAATGTAAAAGAAGTGGACCCGGGAACCATGGAGTCAAAAATAATTAAAAATCTTTATTTAGCCGGAGAGATGCTGGATGTGGACGCCCTGACTGGTGGATATAATATCCAAATTGCCGTTTCCACCGGTTGGCTGGCTGGAAATTCAGTGAATTAAAAAAGAGTTGGATGAGGGAGAGTAAGATGCAAATTGCCATAGATGGTCCTGCCGGAGCAGGAAAAAGTACCATTGCCAAAAAAATAGCAGCAACCTATAAAATGACCTATTTAGATACTGGAGCCATGTATCGGTGTATCGCCCACTGTGTTTTGAATCAGCAGGGTGATCGATTCGATGATAATCGGGCCATTATTGAAATTGCGAAAACTACAAAAATCACTTTTGATGGTGACAAGGTTTTTTGCAATGACAAAGATGTCACCCAGGAAATACGCACCCCCCTGGTTTCCCGGCATACCTCAGACGTTGCTAAAATAAAAGAAGTCCGGAATTTGATGGTCAATCAACAGCGTGATTATGCCAAAAACCATTCGGTGGTTATGGATGGCCGAGATATTGGTTCGGTAGTATTGCCTGATGCGGATCTTAAATTTTTTCTGGATGCTGATGTTCTGGAACGGGCCCAACGAAGAAAAAAAGAAATGGATGAAAAAGGCAGCAGCAAAGCGCTGGAAGAAATCAGGAGCGACATCGAAAATCGGGATACTAATGACCGAAACCGTATTGAAGGCCCCCTGGTGCAGGTAGCTGATGCGATTGTTATCGATACAACTGGGAAAAGTATCGAGGTTGTTTATCAAGAAATGAAAAAATACATTGATGAGGCCAGCCGATGATTTATAAACTTGGCCGTTTCATTACTTATCTTATCAGCTTGATCCTCTTTCGGATCACCATTATTGGTAAAGAAAACATTCCGGAAACGGGAGGGGCGCTGATTTGCCCTAATCACATCAGTAATATTGATCCGGTGGTGATTTCATTTACCACACCCAGGGAGATTCATTATATGGCCAAAGCGGAGCTGTTTAAAAATTCCCTCCTAGCCTGGTTCTTTCGTAAGGTCAAAGCTTTTCCCGTTAATCGGGAAAAAGTTGGCATTGAAACGATTAAAACATCTTTGAAAATTCTGAAAGAAGAAGAGATTCTAGGTATTTTTCCGGAAGGACATCGAGTTGACCCGGAAGATCGAACTGCACCAGCCAGTGGTTTTGTGGTTTTTGCCATCAAGACAAAATCACCAATTATTCCGGTGCGAATCAAAGGAAAATACAAATTCAGAGGTAAGATTGAAATTATTATTGGTCAACCCATTTATCTGGAAGAATACTATGGAAAAAAATTATCCGATGAGGAAACCCATCAGTTAAGCGAAAAAATAATGGATACCGTTTATGAATTGGAATCCGCTTGAGGTTAAAATGGAAATAATCGTTGCCGATAAAGCCGGGTATTGCTTTGGAATCGAAAATGCCATGAAAATGGTTCAAGATACAATTGATTCTGGTCAGGAGAAAATATATACTTTAGGCCCCATCAGCCATAACACCCAGGAAACCCAGCGATTAGCTGACCAGGGGATTGTCATAATTGAAGATGACGATGTGAAAAATATTGAAACGGGATGCATCATCCTCCGTTCCCATGGGGTCGGCAAAAAAATCATCGCCGCCATACAAGAAAAAGGACTGCCGATCATTAATGCTACCTGCCCATTTGTAAGAGCGGTTCAAAAAAAAGTCGAAGCTTATGATGCGGCAGGCTATCAGGTGGTCATTGTCGGAAATAAAGATCATCCGGAGGTTATTGGAGCAAATGGCTGGTGCAATGATAAAGCTTTAATAATTAATGATATAAATCAGTTGGAAAATATTGAAAGTTATGATAGAATATGTATCGTGGCTCAGACCACCATCATCGAATCCAGATTCAATGAAATTTGTGATGCGATCAGGTCGAGAGTCAATGAAGCCGTTATATTTAATACTATTTGTAGTGCCACCGCTGAAAGACAAGCAGCGGCAGCGAAAACTGCAAAAGAAGTAGAATATATGATCGTAATCGGTGGATACCACAGCTCGAACACACAAAAGCTGGCGGATATTTGTAAGTCCCATTGCGAAAAAACTTGTCACATAGAAACCATCCGGGATCTGGATCTCGCTGAAGTAATGAAATATCGGAAAATTGGTATTACGGCAGGAGCATCAACACCGGATTGGATCGTTAAGGAGGTATTGGAAGGTATGGAAGAGCAAAACAAAATTGCTGAGGAAAACGTGGTCGTAGAAGTGACGACTGAAGAACAGCCAACTGTTGTAGTTGAGGAAGTGGTGGAAACCATTGAAAAAGACGAATATGATGATGCTAATTTCGATTTCGCTGCAGAAATTGAAGAATCATTAAAAACAATTCGTCGAGGTGCTGAAATCGAAGGCGAAGTTATTCACATTGCTGAAGATGAAGTAATCTTAAACATTGGCTACAAAGCAGATGGTATCATCAAAAAGAATGATTTCACATGGAGAAGCGATGAGGTATTATCTGAACTTGTACAATTAGGAGACAAAGTTTGGTGTATCGTTACTGATTTGAATGAAGGTTCAGGAAATGTAAAACTTTCAAAAATCAAATATGATAACCGTCTCGTACAAAAACAGTTAAGTGACGCCTTTGATAATAAAACGATCTTAGAAGGAACAATCAAAGATATTTCTGGAAATGGTTTAATCGTCGATATCGGATTTACCGATATTTATATGCCAGCTTCCCAATATCATGTTCGTTACGTTAAAGACTTGAACACCCTAATCGGCGAAAAAGTTAAGGGAATCATCATTGATTACAACCCAAAACGTCGTCGCGCAATTCTTTCTCAGAAAATTATTCTTGAAAAAGATATGAAAGAACGTCGGGAACAAGTAAAAGAAATGAAAGACAAACGTTTTGACGAATTAAACGTTGATGATGTTGTCAAAGGTGTGGTTAAGACCATTACTAATTTCGGAATCTTTGTTGATCTTGACGGCATTGATGGTTTTGTTCATCGTTCAGACCTGACTTGGGAAAAAATCAATGAGCCTAAAGACATCGTTGAAAAAGGCCAGGAAATTGAAGCTAAGGTTATCGCTAAAAATGATGAAGACAAAAAAATCAAATTAAGCGTAAAAGCATTAATGGATCGTCCATGGGATGATTTCATTGCTAAATATAATGTTGATGATGAAGTTGAAGTTACCATCACTAATATTTTAGATTTTGGCGCATTTGCTGAAGTGATTCCAGGCGTTGAAGGTTTAATTCACGTTTCTGAAATCAGCTACAACCGAGTTGAATCCGTAGCTTCAGTTTTAAACACAGGTGATGTGTTAACTGTTAAAATTATCGGAATTAACCCAGAAAAAGAAAAAATCAGCTTAAGTAAAAAAGCAACCGAAGAAGCTCCGGCTCGTCCTGCTCCAACACCAAGAAGCAGCAACAGCAGTAGCAATGCCGGTTCTGGCGATCGCGACAGAAGCAGCAACTACGGTGGTGGCGGAGACAGAAATCGTCGACCGCAACAAAGCCATAACAGCAACAATAATCGCAACAAAACAGTTTACGAAGAAACCGCCAATGTTACCCTTGGGGATGCATTTGCTGATATGTTCAGCGGTCTTACTTTCGAAGACAGCGAAGACGACAAATAAGAATAATATTTATCAAAACAATCTTTGGAATATCCAAAGATTGTTTTTTTTAGGTTTAAGAAAAATATTTTTAAAATAACTATTGAAAAAATTTTAAAACGTGCTATAATAGTCATTAAATCCAGGTGGAATACTCGGAAATAATCCAAGGGGGGTTAAACACTTGAGACTTTCAACAAAAGGAAGATATGGTGTACTTGCCATGGTGGAACTGGCGCTTCAATATGGAGATGGCCCAGTTTCTATTAAAGAAATCGCCGAAAAACAAAATTTTTCGGATTCATACATGGAGCAACTTTTTTCAACGCTAAAAAATGCCGGACTGGTAAAAAGCCTGAGAGGCGCTCGCGGCGGGTATATCTTAGCAAGAGATCCGGAAGAGATCACTGTTGGTGAAATTATCAGAGCTCTGGAAGGCCCCATTGAATTGGCGGAATGCATCGACGGTGGTGGCAACATGACCTGTGTCAAATCACCGGAATGTGTAACCCGCGGACTTTGGAAAGACATCAGCGACAGTATCAGCAATGTTATTGATAATCGATCATTACAGGATTTATTAGGCAAATAAATCACGAAAGAGGGATAAAATGAAAAGAATATATTTAGATCATGCGGCCACGACTCCGGTTGATCCAACCGTTGTTGAAACAATGCTTCCATTCTTCACAGAGAATTTTGGAAATCCATCATCTGTTTACACAGAAGGTCGGACGGTAAAGAAAAGTCTTGAGGTAGCGCGTTTACAAATAGCAAAAGCGATTAACGCTGATCCCCGGGAAATCTATTTTACCGGCAGCGGATCAGAAGCCGATAACTGGGCAATCAAAGGGATTGCCATGAAAAATCAGGCCAAGGGAAAACACATCATTACCACAACCATTGAACATCATGCCGTTCTTCACACCTGTGAATATCTGGAAAAACAGGGGTTTGAAGTAACCTATTTACCGGTTGATGAGTTTGGACTCATTTCATTGGATGATTTAAAAAATGCCATCAGAAAAGATACCATCCTCGTAACCATAATGTTTGCGAATAATGAAATCGGAACAATTGAGCCAATCAAAGAAATTGGTGAGATCGTTAAGGAAAAGGGCATTATTTTTCATACCGATGCCGTCCAGGCGCTGGGAAATGTTCCTGTGGATGTGAAGGACTTAAATGTCGATTTGCTTTCTATCTCTGGACATAAAATTTACGGCCCCAAAGGAATTGGCGCATTGTTTATCCGAAAAGGTGTACCCATCGATAATTTAATCCATGGTGGCGCCCAGGAACGAAAAAAACGTGCCGGAACAGAAAATACCGCCGAAATTATGGCCTTTGGAAAAGCGGCCGAATTGGCAAGTGAAAATCTTGAAAAGAATGCTGCCCATATGAAAGAATTAAGAGACCTTTTAATTAAAGGGGTCATGGAAAACATTCCCCAGGTTCGGTTAAATGGCCATCCGGAAAAACGATTACCAGGAAATGCGAACTTCTGCTTTGATTATATTGAAGGTGAATCGATTCTGCTCAGCCTGGATATTATCGGCATCGCTGGTTCCAGTGGATCAGCTTGTACCTCCGGTTCATTAGATCCATCCCATGTATTATTAGCAATTGGTTTACCGGCAGGGGTTGCACACGGTTCGCTGAGACTGACAATTGGGAACCATACTACCGTTGAAGATATTAACTATGTCGTGGAAAATCTGATTCAGATTATCGACCGACTGAGAAAAATGTCCCCAATTAACGCAGAGTGCCCTATCGATGATGCGGTTTTTGAAAAAGCATCCCATCATCATTAATATTTAAATAATAGAATATAAATATAAAACTAAGGAGAAAATAAAATGGAATATACAGATGTAGTAATGGAGAACTTTACCTGTCCCAAACATGTGGGAGAAATTGAAGGCGCCAACGGTATTGGTCAGGTTGGAAGCCCAGCATGTGGAGACATCATGAAAATCTTCTTAAAGATTAATGATGATGGTGTTATTGAAGATGCATCCTTTAAAACCTTTGGCTGCGGTGCTGCAGTAGCCAGCAGCAGTATGGCAACCGATATGATCATTGGGAAAACAATTGAAGAAGCCGGAAAATTTAAAAATTCGGATGTTGTTGATGCCCTGGGCGGGTTGCCAGCCGAAAAAATTCACTGTTCAGTTTTGGCCGCAGAAGCGATTCAGGCAGCCATTGAAGACTATCAAAAGAAAAAAGCATAAACAGCATAAACAGATTGATAAAGACGTCGTTTCTATTGACTAGAGGCCACGTCTTTCTTTTGGTTATGAATAAAAATGGAGGAACTCATGAAAAGTGAGACATTATTTCAGGTTTCAACCTTGACTGATTTTCAAAAAAAAGGATATGACGGGCAGATTTCGATAGAAACCATGCTAGCATATGGGGACACGGGATTTGGTACATACCATGAACTTAATGGTGAAATGATTGTCCTGGATGGTGTAGCTTATCGGGCAAGGGGAGACTGTTCAGTCGAAGTGGCCAATTTATCTGAGACAACCCCTTTTGCTACCCTTGGATTTTTGAAAAAAGATGAAGAACAGTTTTTGGCAGTAAATGGAGATCTAAGAGCGTTGATGAAAAACTTGAACATTCTGACTGGCATCAGCCAAAAACCAATTTTAGCTAGGCTCACCAGTGTTTTTGATATTATTGAACTCCATGGCGTATGGCCACAGAAAAAGCCCTATGAAGAACTTGATAAAATTGTCAGCGATCAATCCATTCTTGTTATGGAAAAAATCAGAGGTGTTTTAGTGGGAATTTACTGTCCAGAGTCCGCTCAAGGAATGAATGTAGTGGGCTGGCATTTTCACTTTTTATCAGCTGACAAAAAAATTGGCGGTCATGTCAATGATTTATCAGTCGGAGATCTCGTTGTTGAATTTGAGATTAAAGAATCCCTGTCAATTATTTAGTTGCACTGAATCAATTGGATCCAGGCGCAGGATAAAAGAAAAAACAACGTTGCCATAAAAAAAATAATAGTGTAAGATAAGCATATAACTAAAAATGAAAGGAATAAAGAATGAAAGCAAACATTTTACTCAATGTGGAAGTTGTTTCGCAATCAAATGGTCGCCGACATGGGTTGGTTAAAAGCCTGGTGGTGGTGGATCATGTCGTAAAGTATCTCATTATTAATCCTGGCGGCATTATTTCTAAAGCCCAATTTTTTAAGCCAGAAAACATTATTGATGTTAATTATAAACGTTTGATCATTAAAAACGAAAAGGACATCATCAAAACACAACGAAAAAAAGTGAAGACCTATTTGGAAGAGGCGTTTCCGTTGATGAACTATCCGGTGGTCGATAAAAACGGTGAGGCATTTGGTCACGTGGTCAATGCAACCATTGAAGAAGGAACCTTTATTATTTCTGAATATGAAATTTCCCGGAGTTTTTTTGACGATATTGATCATGGTTTTGCGATTATTCAGGCATCAGAACTGATTTATAAAGATCAGGTACTCTATTATGAAAAAGACATGTACGATCTGAGTTTTAAAAACCAGGGCACTGGCATTGCCAATAAATTGTTGGGGGTAAGATAAATGGACGATTCATCAAACAAAAAGAGATTGTTATTGCTTAATCTGATTGTTGTTGTTTTGATTGGTATTCTTTGCCTTTTTGTCTGGCCGACTCTGGCAGGGATGTTTGCACCATTCTTTTTTGCCATTGTTTTAGCATATTTGCTGAATCCATTGGTTGTAAATTTCGAACGAAAAGGGTTGAATCGGGGAGCTGCGGTTCTGATTGTGTTTTTTGCTGTACTGGCAATCGTGATTGGTGCATTTATGAGTTTTATTCCTAGTCTCATTACCAACATTGCCAGCATGATCAAAAGCATCCCAAGCTTTGTTACTCAAATGCAGACCTATATTACAAATCTGTCCGATTATATTTCGAATTTTACCGGCTATGATATTACCCAGTTTTTTAATTTGGAACAAATTCTGGGAAATGTGCTCCAGGGATTTGCGGCGGCGCTTCAGGGGATTTCTAATGCCCTGCTTCAGAATAGCGGTCAGTTGATGAATATTATTATCGTGCCATTGGTGACAATTTTCTTGCTGATGGATAAAGAGCGCTTTATCAAAGGGATTATGTATCTTGTCCCGGTTCATTATCGTGAGAGTATGCTTAAAATGTGTTGTGATATTGATTTGGTCATTGGTGGTTTTATTAAAGGACAAGGTCTGACTTCACTAATCGCCGGGATTGCCACTGGGATTGGCGCTTTTGCTTTGGGATTGCCCTATGCCAGTATTATTGGCGTGATTGCCGGGGTGACCACCATGGTTCCCTATTTTGGTCCGGCTGTAGGAACCATTGTGATCGTTCTACTGGTCCTGTTTACCAATCCGATGATGATCGTTCCGATGCTGATTGTAATTGGGATCGTTCAGGTAGTCTGCGGTAATTTTCTGGCACCAGCTTTAATGTCGGGAAATGTCGGGCTTCACCCGGTCTTTATTATTTTCTCAATCTTCTTTTTTGGTGCTATGTTTGGGGGCGTCGGCATGATCATGGCCGTACCCATCGCCGGAACGATTAAGGTGGTAGCCGGATATATTATTTCGTTGTTTGCCTCAAAGGATACGGTAGAACTAAAAAAGGATTGACAATTAAATACTAAATTAATATAATCATCTTCGTAGGTTAATATTAAATGCATCGAGAACGAAGGCTCTAAAAAATAATTATTACAGAGAAAGAGACGTGGCTGAGAGTCTTTTATAGTGATTTTAGAGTTGCCCCGTTCGAGCAGCTGCGAAGAAAGTTTGGAATCATTGAATGAGTATTTTCGGCCGGGAAACCGTTATTAAGAAAGTGAGTTGCAAATTATTTTGCAGCTAATTTGGGTGGTACCGCGGATTAAACCGTCCCTTGCATGGATGCAGGGGATTTTTTTGTTTTGATAAAACACGTGATAAGGCAGAAGATGTTTTAACAACAATCGCATAAATTTTCTAAAAGGAGAAAAAATGAAACCATTAGGATTAAATGAAATCAGAGAGAAATTTTTAGTATTTTTTGAAGAAAAAGGACACTTGAGATTAAATAGTTTTCCCTTAGTACCAATTAATGACAAGAGCTTGTTACTGGTCAACTCCGGGATGGCGCCGCTAAAACCGTATTTTACCGGCGACGAAATTCCGCCGCGAAAACGGGTAACAACCTGTCAGAAATGTATTCGAACGCCGGATATTGAAAATGTTGGGAAGACCGCCCGACACGGAACATTTTTTGAAATGCTGGGAAATTTTTCCTTTGGCGATTATTTCAAAAAAGAAGCCATCCCCTGGGCTTGGGAATTTTGCACCGAGGTAATGGAAATACCAGAAGACAAGATTTGGATTTCAATTTATTTGGAAGATGATGAAGCTTTTGAAATCTGGAATCAGCAAGTCGGCATCCCGAAAGAACGGATTGTTCGTTTGGGTAAGGAAGACAATTTCTGGGAACATGGTTTAGGACCCTGTGGTCCCTGTTCTGAGCTTTATTTCGACCGTGGCGAGGAATATGGCTGTGACAGCCCTACCTGTGGTGTAGGTTGTGACTGTGACCGTTATGTCGAATTCTGGAACCTGGTTTTCACCCAGTTTGATAAAGATGATTCGGGCCATTATAATCTTTTGCCTAACCCCAATATTGACACCGGGATGGGACTGGAACGACTTGCCGTTGTGATGCAGGGCGTGGGTACCATCTTCGAAATCGATACAGTCGGTCATGTGCTTAATTATATCTGTAAAAAAGCCGGCGTAAAATATGGGGATGATCCGGCTGACGATGTCTCCATTCGGGTCATTACCGACCACATTCGCAGTGTTACCTTTATGATTGCCGATGGCGTGATGCCAGGTAATGAAGGCCGCGGATATGTCTTAAGACGTCTGCTTCGTCGAGCGGTGCGCCACGGTAAGCTCCTGGGCATCAAAGACTTGTTTTTGTTTGACGTCGCCAAAGAAGCCATTCGGGTTTCCCAAGATGCTTATCCTGAACTCCGAGAAAAACAGGATTTTATCCAGAAACTGATTCGCATCGAAGAAGAACGTTTTAAAGAAACCATTGACCAGGGTCTGGCGCTTTTAAATAAAGAACTGGATAAAATTATCGAAATGGAAGAAACGGTATTCCCAGGTGGGGGTGCTTTCAAACTCTACGACACCTATGGTTTTCCCTATGATCTAACCAAGGAAATTGTTGAAGAACGGGGACTTACCATTATTGCCGAAGAGTTTGAAAAAGAAATGCAGGCGCAACGCGATCGTGCCCGCCGGGATCGGCTAAATAGTGATTTAGCAGTTTGGGCAGATGATCCATTTAACCCATTGGGTCCCGATGCGGTTAATACCTTTGTGGGTTATGACAATTTGGTATCAGAAGGAAACATCATCGGACTGTATGTCGATGGAAAACTGGTTGAAGAAGCCTATGAAGGCGATGAAGTCCTGGTTCTTTTGGATCAAACCTCTTTCTATGCCGAAAGCGGTGGTCAAACCGGAGATCATGGCATCATCCAAAAGGGTGATGGGGTCATTGAAGTCAAGGATTGTAAAAAAGGTAGCCTCAGTCGTCATATTCACTCTGGGGTTGTAAAATCAGGTAATTTCAAAGTCGGCGAAACGGTAATTACCGAAGTGAACAAAGAATTAAGAGAAGCTGTACAACGAAATCACACTTCCACCCATTTGCTACATAAAGCCCTGAAACAGGTTTTAGGTGATCATGTCGAACAAGCGGGCTCATTTGTGTCACCAGATCGCTTGCGTTTTGACTTTAACCATTTCCAGGCGATGACTCGAGCGGAAAAACGTCAGGTTGAAGATATTGTTAATGCGGCTGTTTTAGAAGCCTATGATGTATCAATCTTTGAAACGAATATTGATAAAGCCAAAGAATTTGGGGCAACTGCATTATTTGGAGAAAAGTATGGTGAAATTGTCCGGGTTGTCAAAGTTGGCGACTTTAGTACCGAACTTTGTGGAGGATGTCATATCAGTAATTCTTCAAAAGTTGGCTTGTTTAAAATCATCAGTGAGGGCGGCGTGGCTGCCGGTGTCCGTCGGATTGAAGCGGCAACTGGGTTTAATGCGCTCCACCTGGTCGAGAAAATGGATGATACCCTTATTGATGTATCAAACTTGATGAAAACAAACCCAGATCAATTGCTGGAAAAAGTGACTGAATTAAACGAGACCAATAAACAGAAGGAACGGACGATTGCCCAACTTAAACAAAAATCGGCGGGAAATGCTATTATGGAAATCCATCAGAAAATGGTCCTGATTAATGGCATCCAGGTGACCATTGCCGAAGTCGAAAAAATGCCGATGGAAGAACTGCGAACCCTGGGTGATTTACTTAAAGATCGGATGGGGTCAGGGGTTGTCCTGCTGGGAAGTGCTCTTGATGACAAGGTTAATTTTGTTGCAACTGCAACTCCAGATATTGTCAAACGTGGCTTCCATGCTGGTAAAGTCATTAAGGAAGTGGCGACGGTAGCAGGTGGAGGTGGCGGTGGACGTCCAGATATGGCGCAAGCTGGAGGAAAACTTCCCGAAAAACTGGCAGAATCCCTTGCAAAGGGAGAGACATGCATTCAGGAGCAGTTGAATTAATTTATTAAGAAAAAGAAAAATTATCGCATTTGACTTGTCTTTTCTTTAGCTTTGGGGTAAAATGATATAAATTGATTGTGAAGGAGGTCAGATGACAATGGGAGAAAATACGGTGATTGATCGAGGAACCATTATGTTTGAGGTCGATAGCGAAAAGTCTCAGAAGATCGACGAAGTGATGCGAAATGTACATAAGGCTCTAGTTGAAAAAGGGTATAACCCCGTCAATCAAATTGTAGGTTATGTCATGTCAGGAGATCCGACCTATATCACAAGTCACAGAGAAGCGCGAAACGCCATACAGAAAATTGAACGGGATGAGTTGCTCGAAGAACTTGTACGACGTTACTTGAAAAGTATTTAGTAGGCTGATAAATTGGGGCTGTCTCAACCGAGGCAGTCCTATTTTAATTTTAGCCTGGTGAATTTAGGTTAAGTTATTCAGGTAAAGATTGAAGAACGATTTTTACGGTTAGGAAACCAAAGAAATATGAAAATAAATATGCTAGGGAACACCGGTATTTACGTATCCCGGATGTGCTTTGGTAGTTTAACCATTGGGCCCATGCAAAAGAACAAAACCCTTTTAGAGAGCCGAGAAATCATCGCCTGCGCGTTGGATCAAGGCGTCAATTTTTTTGATACGGCTGATTTATACAACAATTATGATCACCTTCGTCAGGCCATCCAGATGCAAAAGGATGTGGTCATCGCCACAAAATCCTATGACTACACAGCTGAAGGGGTAATGAAAAGCTTAAATCGGGCGCTAGCTGAACTGGATCGGGATTATGTGGATCTTTACCTGCTTCATGAGCAGGAGAGTGATAAAACCATTGAAGGGCACTGGGAAGCCATTGAAGCACTGATTAAACAGAAAAAGGCCGGTAAAGTCAGAGCCATCGGCATTTCAACGCATCGGGTGGAAGGGGTTTACGGAGCAAATCGCTTTGCTGAATTGGATGTGATCCATCCGTTGATTAATTTAACTGGCATTGGCATTGAAGATGGAACGGCTGAGGAAATGGCTGTTGCCATTCATCAGGCTAAAAAATGCGGTAAAGGTATTTATGGGATGAAACCACTGGGTGGTGGAAATCTGCTGGCGCAAAAACAGGCAAGCTTTGAGTATGTATTGGAACTGAATGATCTGGATGCCATTGCTATTGGCGTTCAATCGGTTGATGAAGTATTGTACAATGTCAAAAAATTCAATGGCGACAGGATTCCGGATGAATTGGAAACAGCCGTGTCCTCTGCAAAAAAATCGCTGCACATCAGCGACTGGTGTACCGGCTGTGGTGCCTGCGTCAAGCGCTGTAACCAGAAGGCTCTGGCTTTAGTCAACGGAAAAGCCAGCGTTGATGAAACGAAATGTGTGCTTTGCTGTTATTGTAGCTCCGCCTGCAAAGATTTTTGCATTAAAGTGATTTAATACAAACATAACAAATAGATGGGATAATGAATGGAAAGAATTTTAGGAATTGATGTTGGCGATAAACGAATTGGGGTTGCAGTGACGGACCCTTTACAAATTACGGCACAGGGAGTGATGACTCTCAAACGCAAGACCCGGGACGATGATTTAGCAGCATTTGCGGAACTCATCGCAAAATATGAGATCAAAAAAGTGGTGGCCGGATTGCCACTGAACATGGACGGTTCTGAATCCGCTCAAACCCGAAAAACAGTGAATTTCTGTCAATTTATTAAGAAACGGTTGAACATTGAAATCATCTATATTGATGAACGTTTGACCTCAGCCTGGTCTGAAAAAGTATTGATCGAAGGGAATGTTTCCCGGGAGAACCGTAAAGATTATATTGATATGCTGGCAGCCCAGATCATCCTCCAATCCTATATGGATCGGGCTGTTAAATAAAAGAAATTCATAATTTATGAATTCTTTAAGCATCAAAAGGTATAATCATAAGATTATGAGCGAAAAAAATAAAATTGAAAGAGAAGTTGATATGGAAGAAAAAATAATGTTAGTAGATGACACCGGTGTTGAAAGAGAATTCGATTTAGTCGTGAGTTTTGATATTGAAGATAAAACCTACGTGTTGTTATCAGAAAATGAAGAAAGTGACGACGTGTTCCCATTTGTTGTAACTGAAGATGAAGATGGGGAAGTTTTAATGCCAGTAGAAGATGAAGCGGAGTTTGAACTCGTTGCAGCTGCCTACGATGAAATTATGGACGCTGAAGATTACGAAGATGAAGAAGACGAGGAAGACGAAGATGAAGGTGAAACTAAGTAAGTATCCATTAGTTAATGGGATATTTCTTAGCAGACCGAATCGTTTTATTGCAAAAGTAATGATTAACCAGGAAGAGATTGCTGCTCATGTGCCCAATACCGGTCGCATGAGTGAGCTTCTTGTTCCCGGGGTTCGAGCTATGTTGGCATGGAATCCGGCCCCCCATCGAAAAACCGATTACACTTTAATTCTTATTGAAAAAGATAGGCGCTGGGTATCGGTCAATTCGATGTTGGCAAATCAGGTTGCTTACGAATTTTTAAAAAATCAAGCGGATGTTTTAGAATTGAAACAAGAAGTTACCTATGGGAATAGTCGTTTCGACCTGGCCTGTTATCGTGGTGGAAAATATGCCTATTATGAGGTGAAAAGTGTCAACCTGGTAGTTAATGAGATTGCCATGTTTCCTGACGCACCAACGGAGCGAGGATCCAAGCATCTGGCCGAATTAATTAAAGCTCGACAAGAAGGTTATCATTGCGGGGTTATTTTTGTTGTGCAACGCAGTGATGCGAAATCGTTTCAACCGAATCAAGAAATGGATCCAAAATTTTCTCGTTTATTGGGTCAATGTCATAGTCTGGGAATAGAGATCCGTGCGCTTTCCTGTGATATTGATGGAGTAAACATAGAAATAATCAGTGAGTTGCCTGTAACTGTTTTATCAGAACAGACGAAAAAAGAGGTGTGACAGCCATGAATAACGAAAATCAAATTGTGGATGCACTCAGAAAAAGAGGGAACAAAGTAACCCCTCAACGTCTGGTTACAATAGAGGTTCTGATGACCTTGGGACAGCAGCACTTTAGTGTTGAAGAATTATTCCAAGGTGTTAAACAACGCAATCCTGAGGTGGGAATGTCGACCATTTATCGAACGGTGCAAATATTAGAAGAAATGGGACTCATTACCAAACGTAATTTTGATGATGGTTTTGCTCGGTACGAACTCTGCGAGTTGGATGAAAAACACTGGCATCATCACTTGATTTGTGTAAAATGCGGAAAGGTTATCGAAATGCAAGACGATTTCCTCGAAGCCCTTGAAAAAGAAATAGAAGAAAAGAAAGATTTTATTATAATCAATCACGAACTTAAGGTGTACGGATACTGTTCGGATTGTTATGGAATAACGAAAGGAGAATAATTTGACTGAAAACAACAACATAATAGCGTCGGGAGCCCAACGATTGGAGGGCCGATCACGATCGAGACGAAAACCGCAGGCTCAAAAGAACAAAGATAAACTGAGGTTGATACCATTGGGAGGTTTAGGCGAAATCGGAAAAAACCTGACGGTATTTGAATACAAGGATGATATCATTCTCGTCGATTGCGGCTTGAAGTTTCCAGATGATGACATGTTTGGAATTGACATTGTCTTACCGGATTTCAATTATATTTTGGAAAATCAGGATAAGGTAAAAGGCGTTGTCATTACCCATGGTCATGAAGATCACATTGGGGGGCTGGTATATCTGCTCAAAAAGATAAACATCCCCATCTATGCGACCAAATTCACCATGGGGCTCATCGATAAAAAACTCAAAGAACATGGTTTGTTAACTAAAACCACCCGAGTGATTGTGAAACCAAAAGAGCGGATTGACATTGGTGAATTCAATGTTGAGTTTATTCGGGTTAACCATAGCATCGCCGATGCTGTGGGATTATGTATTAAATGTGTGGCCGCAACGGTTGTCCACACTGGCGATTTTAAAATAGACTACCATCCAATTGGCGGAGAAGTAATCGACTTGCAGCGATTTGCCAAAATTGGATCTCAGGGTGTCGATCTGCTGATGTCAGACAGCACCAACGTGGAGGGCGCCGGCTTTACCCCATCTGAAAGTACCGTGGGACCAACCTTATATAATTTATTCAGAGGCGCAAAAGGACGAATCATTGTGACCACTTTTGCTTCAAATGTGCATCGGCTGCAGCAGGTGATTGATGCCGCAGTTGAATATAACCGTAAGGTTATTATTTGTGGACGTAGCATGGAAAACGTCAGCGAAGTTGCCATGGATCTCGGTTATTTGAAAGTACCGGCTAATTTATTAGTTCAATTAAAGGATATTAAAAACTATAAAGATAAAGAATTAGTGATCATTACCACTGGAAGCCAGGGCGAACCCATGGCGGCTTTAGGGAGAATGGCACTTGGTGAGCACCGTCACCTGACTATCAAAAAAGAAGACATGGTCATCATTTCAGCATCGCCAGTACCGGGTAATGAAAAAATGGTTTCCGAAGTCATCAATAAGCTGGTAGAACTGGGATCAGACGTCGTTTATGGACGTTTTGCTGAAATCCATGTTTCCGGGCATGCCAGACAAGAAGAACTGAAGTTGATGATCACACTGGTCAAACCAAAACATTTTCTTCCTGTTCATGGGGAAAGCCGAATGTTGATGCAGCATGCCGAGCTTGCTCATAATGTCGGCATGAATAAAGATAGGACTTTTATCATTGAAAATGGAAATATTCTGGAGATTGATAAGCGAACTGTTCAGGTAGTCGGCAAAACCCAGGCCGAACCAGTGCTAGTGGATGGTTTAGGGGTTGGGGATATTGGGAACATTGTCCTCAATGATCGGAAACGTTTATCGGAAGATGGTCTCTTTATAGTGGTTTGTACCATGCATAAAGGCAAAGCGATTTCAGGGCCAGATATTATTTCCCGGGGCTTTGTTTATGTGAGAGAATCAGAAGAACTCATCAACAATGCCCGAGAAGAAGTAAAAAAAGCCTTGATATCATGTGAAGAAAAGGGTATTATCGACTGGAATTCCATTAAAAATGTAATTCGGGAAAGTCTGTTCAAATACCTGTATGAAAAAACCCAAAGAAAACCGATGATACTGCCCATCTTGATGGAAGTATAGATTTTCAACATTAGGCTGATGCAAACCCATTGTTTTAGCATTCGCCTGAAATATTTATAAAAATAGGAGTTTAGCATGAACGTATATGATGAAGCCAATAGTTTGGCAAAAGCACTCAAGGAATCCACTGAATACAAGAATTTTGTAGCCGCTAAAGAAAAACTGGAACTAGATCCGGAAAAGTATGAAATGGCCAAGGATTACATGCGCAAGCAAATGGAAATTCAATCCTTCCAAATGTTGGGAAATGAACTTTCCCAGGAACAGATTACTTCCTATAATGCCATTGCCAACACGATTATGGGGGTCCCTGAAATCGCCGAATTTTTTCAGGCGCAAATGTATTTTTCAGTCGTTTTCCAGGACATCACCGACATCATGGCAAAAGCAGTTGACTTGGATATGGGTCTTTTTGACTCAGAAGAAGAAGGCTGTGGGGCTTAAACATCCATTCAAATAGTAACTATTCGAAAAGAATATAGGTGCCCACCTCTATCGCGGTCCTATATTCTTTTTATGGTTTTAAATAAACGGAAAGAAGGTGAAGTATGGGAGATAAAACAGTTCGATCAGGAAAGCGTCCCCAAAGAAAAAAAGGGAAACTCATTGCAATTATTCTTTTATTATTAGTGATTTTTGGGGCAACCGGTATTTTTAGCTACAACTATTTTATCGGACAAATGTTGGAGCCAGTCGGTGATGGGGATCTGGTCTATGTTCAAATCGAAGAAGGGGCAGTCATTGGTGATGTATCACAGCTTTTGGTCGAAAATAAGCTAATTCGGGATGCCTTTGCATTTGAGATGTTAGCCAAAAAAAGTAACACCGCCAATCAGATTCAATCCGGCTATTATGCCTTCAGTCCCACCGAATCGGCTCAACAGATTCTGGATCGTCTGATCTCGGGCGATGTGGCTGACGCAACGGTAACCATCCCGGAAGGGCGTAACATCTCAGAATTTGCTAAGATTTTAGAAGAAAAAGACATCTGCGATGCTGATGCATTTATTGAAGAAACAAAAAAAGTAGCCGAATATCAAAAGAATTATCCGATTTTAAGCAGTATTCCATTGGAGCCTAAGGATGGTGTTAGCCGAACCTTGGAAGGTTATCTGTTTCCTGATACCTATAGCTTTACTCCGAATACCGAACCATCTGAAGTGGTGACCGCCATGCTGGATCGGTTTGTGGAAGTTTACAATAAAGACGATTTAAAGCGAACCACCGAAATGGGTAAAACGGTGGATGAGATTGTCATTATGGCCTCCGTTGTCGAACTGGAAACAAAGTTAGTCGAAGACAAGGCTAATGCTGCCAGTGTATTTTACAATCGTATTGCCGCAAATATGCCATTACAATCTGACATCACTGTGGATTACGCTCGTGGTGAAAAAACGGCGGTACTGACCACCGACCAAACCCAATTTGCCTCGCCCTATAATACCTATATCAACACCGGTTTGCCCTTTGGACCGATTTGTTCCTTTGGAGAAACGTCATTGGAAGCAGCCTTACATCCAGCGACAACTAAGTATTTATACTTTGTTGCCGATATGAATTCCGGAAAAATATATTTTAACGAAACCTATGAAGAACATCTGGCAGATGTAGAAAAATATATGGGAAATTAAGCAAATTTAGTAAAACAAACCATTTGAAAATAAAAAAGGTTATAAATTAAAAAAGAATGAAGGCCATATCGTGAGTGAAATTGTACAAGATTATATTGAGGATTATATTAGAGGTTTAATTCCAGCTAGTAATACTCAAATGGAAGACTTTAGAAATCAGGCAATAGCCGATGAAATACCAATTATTCATCTCGAAGTTCAAAAACACATTGAGCTGTTAATTCAGTCTCATAAAGTTCAGTCGATTCTGGAAGTGGGAACGGCAGTGGGTTTTTCTGCTGCAGTCTTTGCTCAGGCCATGGGCCCCCAGGGTCTGGTGGATACCATTGAGCGGAGTTTTAAAATGGTGGTTCAGGCAGATGAAAATATCACGCGACTAGGTTTAAAAAATCAGATTACGCAGATCATCGGAGATGCCCAGGAAAAATTGACAGAACTGGACAAAACCTACGACATGATTTTTTTGGATGGTGCCAAAGGACATTATATCCATTTGCTGGACGATTGTCTTCGCTGTCTAAAACCAGGCGGCTTGCTGATATCGGATAACGTGCTGTTTAAGGGTATGATTGCGTCCAACGATCTGGTCATTCGGCGGAAAATAACGATTGTGAAACGGATGCGAAAATATCTGGAAACCATATCCAATCACCCCCAACTGGTTACCAGCATCTTACCGTTGGGCGATGGCTTGGCGATCAGCTGGAAAAAAGAGTTATGTTAACGGAACGGAGAAACAGCATGAAAAAACCGGAACTTTTAGCACCGGCGGGAAATTTTGAAAAATTAAAATATGCACTGCATTATGGGGCCGATGCAGTTTACTGTGCCGGAAAAAAATTCGGACTCAGAGCCAAAGCCGATAATTTTGACGAGCAAGGCCTGCGCGAAGCCGTTGCTTATGTACATGCTCATCATAAAAAGATCTATGTGACCTTAAATATTATTGCCCATAACGAAAATCTGGAAGGCTTACCGGAATATGTGAAAGAACTTTCAGATATCGGAATCGACGGTGTTATCGTTGCCGATCCCGGCGTTTTTTCGATCATTCGCGAAGTCGCGCCGGAGCTTAAAATTTCAGTCAGCACCCAGGCCAATAATACCAATTGGCGCAGCGTGGCATTCTGGCATGCCCAAGGAGCTAAACGTATCGTTTTAGCCCGAGAACTGGGTTTGAAAGAGATTCAGGAAATTCGCGAAAAGGTCGATCCCGAAATGGAAATTGAAACCTTTGTTCATGGCGCTATGTGCATTTCTTATTCCGGACGCTGTTTGCTGAGTCATTACATGACTGGTCGAAATTCGAATCAGGGCGATTGTGCCCATCCTTGCCGGTGGAAATATCACCTGATTGAAGAGACCCGACCAGATGAAGCCTTTTCTATTGAGGAAGACGCAACCGGATCGTTTATCTTCAACTCTAAGGATTTATGCCTGATCAATGAAATACCAGAGCTGATGGCAGCAGGGGTAGACAGCTTTAAAATCGAAGGCCGTATGAAAAGCCTCTATTATGTGGCAACGGTTGTTTCAACTTATCGCAATGTCATTGATTACTGTTATGACCACCCGGAAGTTAGAAATTTGGATGAAGGTTATTATGAAGAGTTGACAAAAGTCAGTCACCGTAATTACACCACCGGTTTTTTTAACGGCAAAACCACATCAGAGGATCAAAACTATGGCACTGGCAGTTATACCAGGCATTATGATTTTGTCGGGCTGGTGCAGGAATATGACCCAGAAACCAAAATGGCTGTGATTCAACAGCGAAACAAGATTTCCCTGGGTGAAGACATCGAAGTTATGATTCCCGGAAAAGGTTTTTTCACCCAAAAAGTGACGGTACTGACCGACAAAGCTGGAGAACCGATCGACGCCACGCCCCATCCCAAAATGATTTATCATTTAAAAATGGATCAACCGGTGAGTCCCATGGATATTTTAAGAAAACAGGAAATTTAAATATACCGCTAATGGAGGAATCATGAGAATATATATTGCCGCTTCATGGAAGCATCAACACGCTGTCGAAATGCTGACGGATTTACTGGAAACCCAGGGACACACGATCTTGTCCTGGATTCGTGAAGGACGACCAGAAGAAGCGTTTCTTTCCCAAAAAGAACTGACTCATTTTATCGAATCGTCTGAGGGTGAACGGGTTTTTGATTTCTGTATCTCATCCGTTACCAGTGCCGATCTGATCATTTATGTGGGACCTTCCGGTTGTGATGCCTGGGCCGAAATCGGTGCCGCCTACGGTTCCAAGATTCCGATTTTCGGATTGCTGGCAAAAGCTGAACAGGTTGGGCTGATGCGCCATATGATTAAAAACTGGTACAGCTCGATTTCGGAACTGATGATAGCAGTCGACGAAATGAATACATTAGAAGTATAAATACTTTATAGCATGGTCTAGACAATTCAATTTGTTTAGACCATGTTTTTTTGTTTTAATTACAATAATAAGAAAATTAATCAACCATATGGCTGGACAGTTGTTTTATTGTCATGTAAAATGATTTTATAAACAACAAAAAGAAGGTGAATGGAGTGTTTAATATTGCGATATGCGACGATCAGGTTGCAATCTGTTCGGCAATTGAAAATATTATTTTAGAATATCAAGAATTAACCTTGCAGGATATCCAAATTGAAGTATTTTATTCAGCTGAAAAACTCGGCGTTTTTATGGAACATCAACATAATTTTGATTTGATCTTTCTAGACATCGAAATGAAAGGTTTAAATGGACTCGAACTGGGACGGAAAATTCGTGAAGAGATGGATAATCAAATCACCCAGATTGTCTACGTTTCTGGCAGAGACAGTTATTTCAGAGAGTTGTTTGAGGTTCGACCGATGAATTTTCTGTCAAAACCGGTGGAGCCGGATAAGGTGATTAAAGATATCGAGCTGGCAATGAAATTGATAAATCGTTTAGGTGGTCTTTTTAGCTACAAAAAAGGATCGGATACACATAAGCTTCCCATAAAAAACATCATTTATTTTCAAAGTATAAACAGAGAAATTAAAATTGTGACCACAACCGGGGAAGAATTGTTTTATGGAAAACTGCAGGATGTCTTTCATCAAGTTGCTAAGTATCAATTTATGAATATCCATAAATCGTACATTGTTAATTATGAATACATCGCCAAGTTCAGGTATGACGAGGTTGTGATGTCTAATTCGGTTTGTCTGCCTATCAGTCAGTTAAAACGAAAAGAAGTCAGAGGCTTACAGATGAAATTTGAAAACGAGCGGTTTCTTTGATGGATTTTATAAAACTTGCCAGGGTGAACGTCTAAGAGTGGAGAAACAATCTCCAACAGCGAATAAAAATGCAAGCTAACATGGGGGCTTGAAAAGATAAAAACTGTTTTATAAAAATATGATCGTTCGATGGATATTACCCAGTGGGGTAATATCTTTTCGGTTTCTCTGCTATTGTTTGTATAGATGGTTGTTGCGAGCATTCTTTTAATATGATTGCTCGCTTTTTATTTAAATTAAAAAACCTTAGTTCACTACAAAAAAATATATTATTTTCAACACAATCTGGCACAAATGAAAATGTGTGGTAGATTTAGGCAGGTAAAAGATAAAAAAAGGGGATCTGCTGACGGAGTTAGAGCCATTGGTCGTAGTGAATCCCGTATTTGATCATGTTTTTTTGCAAATAATGTACCAATAACATGTAGCAGAGATTACTATTATCCTGTAATATTTATAAACTCATAGGAGAATTTATGAAAGATCAATCAAAAAAAAACTTGATAATAATCTGTTACTCTACCTTACTTGCAATAATGCCAATAATTATAATTTCCATAATGCCTTTATTTAAGCAAAAGATCAATGCATATGCTGACAGTCTTTGGATATCTAATACAGGTATTTTGAACATAGATCCTTTTCTATATCCCAATTATGTGAATTATTTTTCTGGATTATTGACGGGTCTTCTTGCTGGAATAATATTATTTTTTATTATTCGAAATATCTCATCTTATGCCAGTCTACCTGCAATGATTGGTTGTGTAATTGGTATTCTTTTTTCTTTAATCGGTTGTTTAAGTTTCTTGGCTTTTTTGGGTCTCGATTCATATTTTAGTACATTAGTTTATAAAATATCATTAAATGAATTTTTTACTTCTTATGATTCGGCGATGCTTTTTAAAGTCAGTCTAATATTAATTGTTTATTTGTTTATATTGATTGAACTTTTCCGTCTGAAAAATGAAAAAAAGTGGTATTCTATCAAAAATCCAAATACTTAATCTGTAGTATTCACAAAAACATAAAGGTGAGTTTTAATGGCGGGGACCTCTCGCGATTTCCAGATGCCTGAATCACTTTGATGCAAGGATGAAGGGAAATGTAATGATTGATTGGATTTATATTATATATGCTATTCTAGGTTTTCTTTTCTTGAAGAACACAATAAAATTTTTCTTATATTATCGAAAAGAGAATGCAAAAGCTAATAGAAATTTAGGGATATTATATTTAGTGCTTTTTATGTTGACAATTATTGTAATAGCTACAAAAATAATGAAGTTATAATTTTATGAGATCATAAAAATAGTGGTAAGGTTGATTGTCATGTATGCTTATATAAAATGCACAAAGTTAATATGTGACTGAAAGCAATGATGGAAAGGGGTGAGTAATGTGAGATTCCTATTAGAAAAAATTCCGAAAAATGATAATTTTGATCCTGAGATTGAGGGTTATCATGCTATCGGTAAGCCAAGCTTTTTAAAACTTTGCTTGATGGCAATGCCAGTTATTGTTATATCGATTTTTATAATTGGGTTAATGTTAAAGATCCGGTTTGGAGCTGATTATCATTTGAGTATGACAAATAGTTGGCGAGATGTCTTTTTATTCGTAGCTTTGATTCCAATTCATGAAATGCTGCATGTAATAGTATATCCCGATCGGATTTCGTTTGCAGAGATTTTCATTGGTAGTTATCAAGGGTCAATTTATCGATCTTTTTTAGGAGACATAAAAAAAGAACGGCTATTATTGCAGCTCATATTTCCGATCATTATTTTAACGGTGGTACCGATCCTAATGCTATTGATCTTAAATGTAAATTATCCACTTTTGTCAAAAATTGCCTTGATGAATATGGTTCTATCGAGTATGGATGTCATATCATTTGCTGGTGTATTAAGAAAAATACCGGCAAATGCGAAAGTTCGGAATAAAGGGGAGCGTTCATATTGGAAATTATAGTAGCGGAGGTTATTATTTGGTAATTGATGGTGCTATTTAGTCAGAGGGGAATGATACGATGAATAAAAGAATAATAACAGTTGGTTTAATGATCGGGTACCTATTATTTTTTATACTGATGGATTTTTGGATTTTATCGATTCAAAACAGCTTTAATACGATGGAACCGCTGAGTGAGAGCTTTTATTTTATTCGCTTTTGGGGGATGATGCTGATAGTTTTTTTGAAATGGTTTGTTCTTGGCTTGCTGCTGCATTTTTTAAGTGAGAGCAAAAAGTTCAGAATCAAAGTTGACATCATTTATCTTGCCATTGCAATTACGTGTGCAGCGATATATTTTATGATAAATTATTCCATTCTTGTTCCAATACCAACGATTTATAGCGGGAAATTTATGACTCAATTGATTTCTCTCATCCCGATTTTATCTGGATTTTTTATGTTTGAAGGTTTGTTTTCAAGTGAAGCATCTTCTTAATGCAATGTATAAATACAAACAATAGAATGATAAAGAGATTACAGAAAAAGAAAGGTGTTTATTTTGAATATATTAAAAAAAATCTACCCATACTTTGTTATACCATTGGTAATGTTGTATATCAGTATTATTGCCAAGATGAAATTATTATATAAGAGCAGTCCGATAGATTCAAACTTTAATTCAACCTTGCCATTTTTTATCGGTGATGGTTTTTTCTTTACGTTTGTTACGCTGCCGCTGATTAGCATGATTTTTGGAATGTTGTTAGAATTATTGACCAGAAAACCAGCAGCACTTAAAATCAAGATAAACGGATCGTTTCTGATTATCGCATTTATTATTGGCTTTTTATATTATATGCCTTATACACCGGCATTTATTCTGTTTTCATATATAAATTTCAACTCGGTTTTGATTATAAGTGCGCCAGCCTGCTATCTCATCCCAACCCTGGCTGGATTTTGTTTGACAAAAGGCTTGCTTGCTTCAAAAGAAAGTGAAAATGACTGACTTGGTTTGACCTAAATAGAAGCCTTTATTTAAAAGAAAAATAAAAAATTATATAAACATACCATATATTCCCGCTTTGGCATTTGCCGGAGCTTTTTTTGTTTGGTCTATACAAAAAAAAGCGGCTGTGGGATAATAAACAAAACGGACAAGAGTGAGGACGGACAAATGAGAATAATGCATACTGCCGACTGGCATTTAGGAAAAAACATCGAAGGTCACAGCCGCATGGATGAGCAGGCGAGCTTTCTGGCGGACTTTGTTAAAATAGTAGATGAACAAAAGATTGATTTAATCATCATTGCCGGGGATGTTTATGACAGCTATAACCCGCCGGCCAGAGCAGAGGAATTGTTTTATGAAACCCTTAAGCAATTGTCCGACGGCGGTAAACGGCTGATCCTAGTGATTGCCGGAAATCACGACAATCCTCAGCGGCTTGAAGCCCCAGGGCCACTGGCCAGGGATCACGGCATTCTGATGGCGGGTATCCCTAAAACCGTCATTCAAACTGGGGAATACGGCAACCATCGAGTCGTAAAATCCGGCGAAGGCTATGTCGAGATCGAAATCAATGGGGAACAGGCCGTGATTCTGCTGTTGCCATATCCCAGCGAAAAACGATTGAATGAAGTTTTGTACGACATAACCACCGAAGATGAGACGAACCAACAGTCCTACAGTGATCGGATTCACAGCTACTTTTCACAACTGGAGTCCCATTTCAGAGAGGACACCATCAATCTGGTGACCACCCATATCTTTACCATGGGCAGCGAAGAATCCGGATCGGAGCGAACTATTCAGCTGGGTGGTACCTATATTGTCGATGGTCAGTGCTTTCCGGAAAAGGCTCATTACATCGCATTGGGCCATATCCATAAACCTCAGGCAATCCCGGGTACCAATGGCCGGGGCCGTTATGCCGGTTCCCCGATCCATTTTAACCGTCGGGAAATTGCCTATGGAAAAAAATGCATCATCGCTGAGATAATCGTAGAAAATGATAATACTGTCAAAAATGAGATCACAGAGATTGATCTTCAAATATACAAACCCATTGAAGTCTGGAAATGTGAAAATGTCGATGCCGCCATTGCCAGATGCGCAGCAAACGCCGACCGATCCTGCTGGGTTTACCTGGAAATTGAGACCGATCACTATATCCGGGAAGATGAAATCAAAAAAATGAAGGCCTTTAAGGGTGATATTCTGGAGGTGATCCCCAAACTGACCGCCCTGGAAACCGAGGCCAGTCTGGAAGCGCTGACCGAGAAATCCTTTGGGGATGTCTTCAAAGAATTTTACCGCCGGGAAAGGGGTACCGAAGCTGATGATGAGGTTCTGGAACTGCTGCTTTCATTGGTTCTTGAGGAGGAAAAACAATGAGACCGATCCGACTAAAAATTAAAGGCATCAACAGCTTTCAGGAAGAACAGCTCATTGATTTTGAAACCTTGACCCAGGCCGGAATTTTCGGTATTTTCGGGCCCACCGGCAGCGGTAAATCGACCATTCTGGATGGCATTACCTTGGCGCTGTACGGCAAATTATCCCGGAACAGCACCAATTATATCAATGTCAACGAAGAAAAGGCCAGCGTGATTTATGAGTTTATCATCGCCGGTCAGGAAGAAAAAACCTATCAGGTCAGTCGGGAATTCAAGCGCAATAAAAATGAGGGCATCAATCAGGGGAAATGCCAGCTGCTGGAATTAAGGCCGGAAGGTTCGCTAGTGTTGGCTGACAAAACCACCGAGGTAACCAGTGCCTGCGAAGCGATCATTGGCCTGGGTCTTACCGATTTTACCCGGACGGTGGTACTGCCCCAGGGAAAATTCAGCGATTTCTTAAAGTTGGAGGGGAAACCCCGCCGGGACATGCTGGAGCGGCTTTTTAACTTGTCCAAATATGGGGATGATCTCACCAATCGTCTAAAATCAGAACGAATCAGTGAAGTTGAAAAGCTCAACCAAATAGTCGGCAGTATGATGACCTATGAAGGCGTCACCTTGGAGGCGTTGGCAGAAAAGAAGAGCAGCCATGAGCAAAATCATCAACAGCTGGAAGAAAACCGGGAACGATTTAAAAAGCTGGACACCCAACTGACAGAAGCCAAGGCTTTAATGGATTTGCTTGCCGAGCTGAAGAACGCCGCTACTGAAGTCCAAAACCTTGCCGCAAAGCAACCGGAAATCACCGTAAAAGAAGCGCAGGTGGTTCTGGGAAAAAAGGCCCTGGAAGTGAAACCTTTTCTGGAAGCCTTTGAAACCCTTAAAAATCAGGTCGAAGTAAGTCAAAACAGTCTGATTGACAGTGAAGAAAAACTGGCGGCCTTGCTTACGGAAAAAGAAAATTGCGAAAAAAGCTTTAATCAAACCGATGACTATAAAAATGAAAATCTCTTTAAATTTCAGAGCAAGCTGGAAAAAGTAGCCGATGCCATCCTCTGGAAAGAAGCTCAGCTCGCTTTGGATAAGGAAATCCATGAGCTGAATAAAAAAATGGATGCGGACAATCATCAGAAAATTGGCCTGGAAAATGAAAAAGCACGTTTGCTTCAGACCATGGAAAAAGAAAAGAGGCAGCTTGAAGGCCAGCGTCGGGAGGAAAAGAAGTGTCGGATTGAACCAGACTATCGGGAGAAAATCAACCGGGGTATTGCCATCACCGAAAGCATCACCCGGGTAAGAAACGAAATCGAAAATGAAGGAAAGCGTTTGGAGAAGAACCACAGCGATCTCAACAAACGCATCGAAGCAGAAAAAAACCTTGATGAGCAGAAACAGATAAAAGAAGACCAGCTGTCAGTTGTCGATTTGGAACTAAAAGAGCATCAGAAGGTTCAGCCAGCCACCTGGGACAGTATTGGAAAGGGAAAAGAGGAGATCATTCAGATCAGGAATCTATTTCTGAAACAAAGCGAAACGAACAAGAGTCTTAAAGCAGTGGAAGATCAGCTTGATACCCTGATCCAGACCCTTGAGACGAAAAAGCATACTGAAAAAATATTAAAAGAAAAAATGTCAGCGGTAGAGAAAGAACTGATCCATCTGGAATATAAAAATATGGGTCATAAACTGCGAGAACAACTAAAAGCTGGGGAACCCTGCCCGGTTTGCGGCGCTGCCGAACACCCACTGGCTGACTATCCGGATGAATCAGATGATGCCATCCGGGAGGAGGTCATCAAAAAAGCCCATCAAAAACAGGAAAAAGAGTTGGCTGAACTGACGGCAGAAATTGCCCAATTGACGGGAAGTTTTACCATCCTGGTGGAAAATCAGAAAAGTCTAAAATCAGAAATCGCCGGTCTTGGGGAAGCCATTCCCGAGGGACAGCCGGAATTGCTGGAAGTGGCCAATACCGAGCTGAACCAGGCGATGGAAGCTTGGGAAGTGTTGTTTAAAAACCTGGAAACCCGGAAGCAGGAAGAAAAAAACCAGTTGTTGAAGCTGGAAGGGGATCTTAAAGAAAAAGCGGCAATCCGGGAAGCATTGGCACTTCAGACCCGGGAGTTGGAAGAACTTAAAAAAAATAAGGAATTATCATTAGCCGAACTTTTGGCTGAAGGCAATGCCATCAGAACAAAGCTGAAGGTTTCAAAACTCTTTGATTTTTATGCCACGAATGATACCATCAAAAAAATGGATCAGCGCCGGGGTGAATTGATGGACAGTCTTGAAATACTGGAAAAAGAGCTGAACAGTCATCAGCAGCAACTGGAAAAACAGAGTGAAACCATTAATGGCATTAACCGTCAGGTTCAGGAGTATTTACTGCGTATTGGTGAAAAAGCGAGGCAGTTTAAAGAAAAAAGAACCGCCATCGAGGAAAAGCTGGGAAAAGATTATCAATTAGAAGAGCTGAGCGAATTAAAAGATAAATTCATCGGTAATATCAAATGGATCGAAAATGCCTGGAATGCTGCTAAGAAAAAACTGGAAATTACCCGGGAAGAATACGGAAAAACCCAGGAAACGGCGACCGCAAAAAAAGCCAATCGCCAAACTCTGCAAAGTCAGTTTGATACCGCTGCGGTAGCTTTGAAAAAACAGCTGGATACCCTCGGTTTTAAAGATCTGCCCACCGCCCAAAATGCCTGTATCGCGGACGAAACCATCAAAAAATTGGAAGCGGAGATTGACAGTTATTACCAGAACCGCACCAAACTAAGTGGCAAGCTGGAAGACCTGAACAAAAAAATTGATGGTCGGGATATGACTGAAGCGACCTATGAGGAGATCCGGTCATCCCACCAGTTGCTGGAAGAAAGCATTGAACAGCAAAAGGCTCTGGAAATTCGCTTAAAAACCAGCATTGACGATCTGGAAAAACGTCTGGCGGAGCTGGCAAACTATTTGGCAGCAAAGGAAAAGGTAGATCATCGATTAGCATTGATTGCAGATCTGGAAAAACTGTTTTCCGGTAAACGCTTTGTTGAATTTGTGGCGGTTTCCCGGCTTAAATACATTTCCATTGAGGCTTCTAAACGGCTTACCGACATCAGCAATGGCAACTATGGACTGGAAGCGGATGATGAAGGAAAATTCATTATCCGGGATTACAAAAATGGCGGCGCCTCCCGGGATGCCTCAACCCTGTCCGGTGGGGAAACCTTTCTGGCCTCCTTGTCGCTGGCGCTGGCGCTCTCAGCAGAAATCCAGTTAAAAGGACGGGCTCCGCTGGAATTTTTCTTTCTGGATGAAGGTTTTGGCTCCCTCCACGAGGATGCTTTAGAGGTGGTGATGAACTCCATTGAAATGATTCATAACGATAAATTAAAGGTGGGGATTATCAGTCACGTGGAATCCATCAAAAACCGGATGCCGGTAAAACTGCTGATTACCCCGGGTGAAGCCGGTATTGGCGGCAGTCGGGTGCGGATTGAACGGTAGCAGCAACGAAAGGCCATAAAATGATGACAGACTATACCATTAAGTATTCAAAACGAAAAACCATGGGTCTCTATATTACTAAAAACGCTGAGATTGAAGTGCGGGTTCCGACAGGAACTCCGACTAAATATATTGAAGATTTTGTCAGCCAGCACAAGCACTGGATTAACACCCACCACGGAACAGTGGCCCAGCAGGTGGAAGCACGGGAGAATTTTCAGCTGGAATTTGGCGCAGCGCTTTTATTCCTGGGGCAGACTTTTCCATTGATTCCGGTAAAAAAGAAAACCACCGGATTTAGTGGCGAACATTTCTATGCCTATGCGCATCTATCGCCGGAGGAATTAAAAGTCAGCCAGGTTGACATCTACCGGACCCTGGCCAAACGAGTGATTGAGGATCAGGTAGATAAGCTGAGCAAACATATGGGTTTAAAACCCAGGTTGGTGAAAGTAAATGGGGCCAAAAGCCGTTGGGGTTCCTGCTCCAGTGCCGGGAACTTGAATTTCTCCTGGTATCTGGTGATGGCTGAGGAAAGTACCATTCGTTATGTGGTGGTTCATGAACTGGCCCATCTCGTCGAAATGAATCATTCGGCTAATTTTTGGGAAATTGTCGAACAGGTGCTGCCCAATTATAGAAGTGAACGGGAAAAACTCAAAGAGCTCCAGAAAAAATTAAAAACCGAAAACTGGGAATAAAAATAGAGTAGCATTTAAATGATAGTCAGTATTAAAAGAGTCCTAAGGGACTCTTTTTTTGTGAGATAACTCATACCAGCACCTGGAATTCAAGTAAGGGCCGGCCATAATCAATGGTTTCTAGCGATGGACCGGTAATGATAACAGATGCTTGTTTTTTGGCGTCAAAAATCGTCGCAAATAAATCTTTTGGGTCAGGAAAGGTTTCAGACAAGATCTGGCAGCATCGATAATCCCCTTCAGGCAGAATTCGGATCAGATCCGTTTCAAAGTCCGGCATGATGGTTTCAAGAAAGGTGTAAGCCGCCATCTGCCCATCATCATAATCTTCGATGGTGCCAAAGGGAAAAGTAGCGTAGATATTGTTTTCCTGAGCTAAAACAAAGAGCTGGGACAACTGCTCTTCATATTCTCTGATTGTCAATTTAGGGGCATTGGGGATGCAAATAACATATCGCTGTTGGATATGTTTGGTATACAGTCCTTTTATGCCTTGATAGGCGGCGCTTTCATTAATCCGGTTTAGATTAATTTCGATTTTCTTGAGGGCATCCTCGATCTGCCTGATTTTCTGCGTCGCAATTTTCTTACCATCCTCCAGGAGCATTTTTATTTCGAATTGTCCCTCGTCATTGGTGTAATTGTTCATGTCTTTGAGGGGAATTTGCAGCTCGATGCACAGGATAATCAAGTCCACAGTCATGAGCTGATCCAATGAGTAATAGCGGTAATTCGTTTCGGGATTTGTATAGGACGGAATCAGGACGCCAATTTTCTCATAATAACGCAACGATTTGATACCGATATTTTTTATTCTCGCAACTTCCCCAATTGATAAATAATTTTTCACGGATTTCTTTCCTTTGCAGTTGACTCTCCCACAGTGGGATAGTTTATAGTATATCAGGGAGAGCAAAAAACGTCTATCAAAACAATGGATTTAAGCAAAACCAGACACTGAAAATCGGAAATCAGAAAGGCGTCATTTATCGGTGATTTGGAGACGACTTTGGAATTTTAAGACTTTGAAATTCTAAAGCTAAGGTAATGATTATAAAAGCCAGTTTTTAGGAGGAAATTTAAACATGAACAATACAGCAACAATGGCGACTAAAGAAAACACGCTCGGAACAGATCCGATCGGGAAATTAATGGTCAAGTTTGCAGTACCGAGTATCATTGCGATGGTCGTTAATGCCCTTTACAACATTGTCGACCAGATTTTTATTGGTAGAGGGGTTGGTTTTCTGGGAAATGGTGCCACCAACGTGGTTTTACCAATTACCATTCTGGTGATCGCCCTGGCCCTGTTAATCGGTGATGGCGGGGCTGCATACATGGCCCTGCAACTGGGTAAGGGCGATAAAAAGGCGGCAGCAAAGGGAGTCGGTAATGTGGTGACCCTCGCTGTTATATTGGGCATCGGGTTTGCCGTCATCTGCATGGTATTTCTGGAACCTCTTTGCCTACTGTTAGGGGCAACCGAAAACATTCTGCCATACGCCCTGGATTACGGACGGATCATTATTATCGGTTTTCCTTTTTCAGTGATCAGCATCGCTCTAAGTGGGGTGATTCGAGCTGATGGAAACCCAAAATATTCGATGATGGGAATGATTTTAGGATGTATTACCAATGTAATTTTAAACCCCATTTTTATCTTCATCTTTCATTGGGGCGTTCAGGGCTCAGCGCTGGCGACAATTATTGGTCAGGCGTTAAATTGTGGCATGTATTTGCTTTACATCAGAAAATTTAAAAGCATTGACATGAAGCGAAACTACCTAAAATTAAAAGCTGGTGTGATTACAAAGGTATGCAGTCTGGGGGTCTCAAGTTTTATTACCCAGATAGCCATTGTCGTGGTGATTGCCGTCAGTAACAATGTGCTGGTTAAGTATGGCGCCATGTCTGTTTACGGAGCCGATATCCCTCTGACAACCATGGGCATTACAATGAAGGTCAGCCAATTGAGTATGGCCATCGTTTTAGGGATCGCAACTGGTGCTCAGCCGATTCTTGGATATAATTACGGGGCTGGAAATATGGAACGGACGAAGAAAACATTCAAGATCACCATTATCGCAGCGACGATTTGTATGGTGGTAGCAACCATTGTTTTCCAATTCTTTCCCAAAGCACTGGTGGATATTTTTGGAACAGAGTCCGAACTGTACACAACCTTTGCGATTATGTGTTTCCGGGTTTTTCTGTTGTTTTCTGTTTTCAGCGCTTTTCAAATGTGTACCGGGATCTTTTTTCAGGCAATTGGTAAACCGGTTGAGGCAACCATTTTATCGATGTCCCGACAGATTATCATCTTTATCCCTGCGACATTAATTTTGCCGATGTTTATGGGCGTTGAAGGGGTGCTTTGGGCAGGACCAGTATCAGATTTACTGGCCTTTATTCTGGCTACTATACTGCTGACCACCCAATGGAATAAAATATTCCATAAAGAGCCAAGTAAAGAAGGCGTCAGCGAAAATGTTTTACAAAATGCATAAAAAACGATGAGTTGAAAAAATAAAATTATCTCTGACCTAAGGTCGATTATTGATAAATGCATGCTTCTGGTATACATTTATCAATAATCGGCCATTTTTTTTGCAAAATAACTTGACAAGACCATGAAAATTTGGCATAGTGTATATATAGTATATATACACTATGCCAAACGAACAGAGGTGATCCATTGAATATCGTCATTAGTAATTCAAGTGACAAACCCATTTATGAACAGATATCAAATCAAATCAAAAAAATGATTATCAGCGGCGAGCTAAGCACCGGAGAGGCATTGCCCAGCATGCGCTTTTTAGCTAAGGAACTGCGTATCAGCGTGATTACCACCAAGCGGGCCTATTCAGATCTGGAGCGGGATGGCTTTATTGAAACCGTCACTGGCAAGGGCAGTTTTGTGGCCAGCCAGAATCTGTCATTTATCAGAGAAGAGCAATTACGGCTGACCGAAGATCTTTTGCAAAAGGCTGTGGATATTGCCAAAAGCAGTGATATTTCCTGGGATGAATTAATAGAGTTGCTGGAACTATTGTATAAGGGAGAATAAAATGATTAACACCATCGAAATTAAAAACTTAAGCAAGAACTATCATGATTTTAACTTAAAGGACGTCAGTTTTAATGTGCCCAAAGGGTGTATCGTAGGATTTATCGGTGAAAATGGTGCAGGGAAAACGACAACCATCAAAGCCATGCTTAATCTGATTAAGCATGATAGCGGAACCATCCAGATGCTGGGAATGGATACGGGTAAAGAAGAGAAAGCGATCAAAGAATCGGTTGGTGTTGTTCTGGATGGCTGCAATTTTCATGACAACTTAAAAACCGGTGACATATCTCGGATGATGGCCAGCATTTATAAAAAATGGAATGAGCCAGTTTACCAGCAATTTCTCAAAAAATTCAAATTGCCTGAGAATCAGATCATTAAAGAATATTCCCGGGGCATGAAAATGAAATTGCAAATTGCCGTGGCCTTGTCCCATGAACCTAAGATACTGATCCTCGATGAAGCCACCAGTGGACTGGATCCCATCGTTCGGGAAGAAATTCTGGATGTCTTTATGGAATTTATCCAGGATGAAGAACATGCCATTCTGATATCGTCCCACATTACCAGTGATCTGGACAAAATCGCTGACTATATTGTGTTTATTCATCAGGGTGAAATTTTGCTGGATGAAGAAAAAGAGACGCTTCTTTCAACGAGGGGAATACTAAAGTGCGGCGAAGAGGATTTCAGAAAGCTTGAGCAAGATGAGTGCATTCGTTACCGAAGAAATCATTTTGGTTTTGAAGTGTTGGTCAACGACAAGGAAGTGATTAAGAAGAAATTTCCAGATGCCGTGGTTGATGGTGTAACCATCGAAGAAATCATGTTGTTTTACATCAAGGGAGAGAAATAATGAAAGGTCTTATTTTAAAAGATTTGCTAAATCTTAAAAGTACATTTAAAACCCTGGGAATCATGATCATCTTTTTTGCATGTGTCTTTATTCCCCAGGGAAATAGTTTTGTTTTTGGAATAATTATTATGATGTTTGCCATGATGGTGGTGACGACCATCAGTTATGATGATCTGGCCAAGTGGGATACCTATGCATTGACAATGCCCGTGACCCGAAAAGAAATTGTGACCAGCAAATATCTGATCATGGCAATTCTAAATGTGTTGGGAGCGATATTAGCTTTAGTTGTGGGAATACTTGGAACCTTAATCATGAGACAAAGCTTTGATCTGGAAATATTAGCCATCACTGGGGTGATCTTTCTGATCGCTTTTATTTTTGGGAGTGTCATCATTCCCCTGATTTACAAGTTCGGCACCGAAAAAGCCCGTTTGATGCTGATTCTCTGTGCCCTGATTCCCACCGCTTTAATTTTGCTGGTTGAACAAATGAATGTCCCTTTGCCAAACACCGCGAACCCTTGGGTATACCTGATTTTGTTAGTTGGTCTGACAATTGTTGGATTAATCGTTTCATTTATAATTTCACTAAGAATTTACGAAAAAAAAGAATTTTAAATAAAAAAAGGGATCTGAGCAGCTACTCAGATCCCTTTTGCGATCAATCATTAATTTAGCTTTCCAACCGTTCCAGTAAAGCCTCTTCAAAAGCATTAATCCCAATGCGATCAAGAACGGCACAGATTCGCTCGCCATCTCGGCCCAATTCCAGATAGGTTTCAAGTATTTTTTCAATTAGGTTAGGGACTTCAGCAACAGCATACAAATCGGTTAAGCGATCCCCGAAACGGTAGCCCCGACCCATCCGACCACCCAGATAGACAGCAATTCCGCGCACCTCTTCAGCGATGGCACCGGTAGGACAAACCTGAGCACATTTGCCGCAATTGAGACATTTCCGTTCATCCCAAACTAAATTTTCATTTAGCATGGTAAGTGATTGGGTGCGACAAACCTTGGTGCATTTTCCGCAGTTAACGCAGGCATCCCAGTCAAATTGAATATACGCCTGTCCCACCAAGCCGATATCATTCGTATTGGCCTTGGCACAGTTGTTGGGGCAACCGACAAAGGTAATTTTCGTTTTGGCATGGAGGTCCCGACCAAAAAACTGATCATGACAGTCGCCGCACAGCTTTTGAGTATCATAAAGACCATGTTGGCAAACGGTGCCTTTACAGGCTACCAGAGGGCGGACTTTTTTGCCGGTACCACCATGAACCAATCCGCCGGCGGTGAGGGCAGCTTTGACCGATTCAATGTCTTCCAGAGCGATCCAGGGAATTTCAATGGCTAATCGAGTGGTTTCGCCCAGATAACCCCGGCCATACTTCTCGGCGATGACCGCCAGGGTCTGGATTTCTGTTGAAGTGAAATTTCCGGCCCGGCTTAAAACCCGAATAGAAAAATAACCCTCCTGCTGCTGGGCTAAGATCCCTTGAGCTTTCAATGCTGCAATTTCATTTTGTGTGATCACGCGGTTACCTGCTTTCATATAAAGGTATGAGGTGATTCCAAAAAAATAAGTGGTCATGGATGCGCAGTTCTACCTCATCATCATTGACCAGTTACGTTTTACGAAACACCTAAAGGTTTGTTTCCTCTATTGTATGCCATATTTCTAAAAACAATATTAAATTTTATCATCCCATCAGACTGTGATTGTGTTAAAATAAACTAAATTCAGAAGAAAAAGGAGCATCGTATGCTGAAACTTGAACAGGTCTCAAAAACCTATGGAAATAAAAACGAAAAAGCTGTGGATGACGTCAGCTTTGAGGTAAATGCTGGTGAAATATTTGGGTTTGTCGGACCTAATGGTGCCGGAAAAACCACCACCATTAAAATGATTGTTAGCCTTTTAGCGCCTAATAGCGGAAAAATTATAATCAACGGTATCGACAATCAGGAAAATATCTTGGAAGCAAAAAAACAGTTTAGCTATGTGCCGGACAGCCCGGAACTGTTTGAAAAAATAAAAGGCCTCGAATATCTGAAATTTATGGCCGACGTTTATCAGGTCCCAACCGCTGCAAGACAGGAACGGATCGAGAAATATCTGGATATCTTTGAAATTAAAGATGCTGTCAACGATCCGATCGGATCCTTTTCTCATGGGATGAAGCAGAAACTGGCATTAGTTGGGGCACTGATTCACGATCCGCAGGTATTTATCCTGGATGAACCGATGGTTGGATTGGACCCCAAGGCATCCTTTGAGCTGAAAAAGATCATGCGGGATCATTGCGATCGAGGTCGGTCAGTATTCTTTTCGACCCATGTTCTGGATGTGGCTGAAAAAATCTGCGATCGGATTGCCATCATTAAAAAGGGTAAGATCATTGAAGTGGGAACAATGGCCGAAATTCGAGAAAAAGCCGGGAGCCAGGAATCATTGGAGAATATTTTCCTGGAGTTGACCGAATAATGAAAGAGATCATTAATTTAACCAAATTATTTATCAACGAATCATTGGGATTTTCGTTGTTTTTCTACAATCGCAAGTTTAACAAAAAAGAATATTACAAACAGTTATTTACCCTGATTATTGTACCAGTGGCGCTGATCCCGGCATTTTTTATGTATGTTTCCCTGATGTCAGCTACCTATTTTGGACTGACGATGATTAATCAGACCTCGGTGTTCTTGAGCATTGGGTATATTATGGCGACGGTGCTGATCATCGTTTTTGGCGTTATGTATATTCTTTCGGAGTTTTATTTCTCAGATAATATGGAGGAACTCATTCCGCTGCCGATCAGTCCCAGAAAACTGATCATTTCAAAATTTCTTAGCATTCTGGTGTTTGAATATATTTTTGCCGCCTTCATTTTTCTGCCGATTTTGATTATTTATGGCGTTGGTCAGGGAATGGGACTATTTTATGTGTTGCTGTCCTTTTTTGTCTTTGTCACAATCCCGGTGTTGCCGCTTTCATTAATGACGGCACTGATTATGTTGATCATGCAATCAACTTCCCTTAAAGGCCGAAAAGACATGCTTCAGATTATTTTTGTGTTTATCGGCATTGCGGTTATTTTTGGGGTGCAGATCTGGTTTACCAGTCAACTGGGAAATGGTGACGAGGCAGATTTTCAACGCATCATGAATACGTTGCTGACCAATAATGAGGGTTTACTAAACATGATTGGCTTTGCTATGCCGACCAGCTTTTTAATGGCTTGGGCCCTGAATAAAATCACCCTGATGTCTTTTGTCTGGGTGATTGCGTTGCTGGGAATTACATTTTTGGCCTGTGCATTGATGGTCGCAATCGGTGAACGGGTTTATATTAAAAGTATTGTCAGCGGAAAAATCATGAAAAAGGGTAAGCGGTTAAGCAGTGACGAGCGAAGCAAAGCCTTGATTAAAAAAAGTCATGGAGCCATGGCTGTATTTACCATGGATTTGCGCCTCTTATTGCGGACGCCGGTTTACTTTTTTAATAATGTCAGCGTCGTCATTATTGCCCCACTGTGTGTCTGGATCAGTTTTTCATTCATTCAAATTCCCCCAGAAGATTTACAAGGGATGCAGGATTTTTTTAGAGAGATGCCCGTCTTGGTCAACTTTTTACTGATTGCCTTCTTTATTTTTTTCGGCGGAACATCCGCGACGACCGCTACCACCTTTTCCCGGGAAGGAAAGGCCTCCTGGTTGACCCGGATGATTCCGGTAACCGCAAAGGACCAGATTATGGGACGAACTGGTGTCGCTATATTGATTCAAAGCCTGGGGATCCTGTTTACCATCATCGCGGTTCAGTCTATTTTTCCCTTAGCTCTGTCCACCTTGTTGTTAACTATTATACTGGGAATTCTGGGATCACTGCCGATTTTGCTATTTGGGTTATTCATGGATATGAATCGCCCGCTGCTCAATTGGGATAATCCCCAAAAGGCCATCAAGAACAATATGAATGTGGTGATCACGCTTTTTGTCGGCATGGCCTATACGGGACTGCTAATTGGAGTCAGTGGCTTGCTGGGATATTTTGTCAATTCTATTTTGGGTTATGGCGTGTTCGTTTTGATCAGTGCAATCCTCAGTTTTGTTTTTTACAAGGTGATTAATGAGCGGTTGGAAAGTGAATTTCTGAACTTTGAATCCTGAATTAAAGCCTAAGTTAAAGGTTGCGAATCATAATAGAGATTAACAATTGTGATAATCTGTTAATAAAATAAAAAGGAGTTGAAGAAATGGCTTTCGACGACGTTCAAAAGAAATCGAATCGACTCGTTCATGAAATGAGTCCCTATTTATTACAACACGCCTATAACCCGGTCAATTGGTATCCCTGGTCGGATGAGGCATTTAATTTAGCTAAAAGACAGGATAAACCCATTTTTCTTTCCATTGGTTACAGCACCTGCCACTGGTGTCATGTGATGGAGAAGGAATCCTTTGAGGATGAAGAAGTGGCTGAAATCCTGAATAAATATTTTATCAGCATCAAGGTGGATCGGGAAGAGCGGCCGGATATTGATCAGATTTATATGACCTTTTCCCAGGTCAGCACGGGTCAGGGGGGCTGGCCCCTCAATGTTTTTTTAACGGCG
The DNA here is from genome assembly GCA_016213825.1 of Acetobacterium woodii. Classification (GTDB taxonomy): domain Bacteria; phylum Bacillota; class Clostridia; order Eubacteriales; family Eubacteriaceae; genus Acetobacterium; species Acetobacterium woodii_A. The sequence goes on from JACQZP010000013.1 coordinate 69,361, forward strand.
GACCGAAAACCTTTTTATGTCACTACCTATTTACCTAAACAGTCACGATATGGTCATCCTGGAATTATGGATGTACTGATCGGAATTGAAAGCCAGTGGCGAAAAGATAAAGAAAACATTGTTGAATCAGCCAATCGGATGACCGGGCTGTTAAATGATCTGGAGATTCGCAAAGATGAAAAAGAACTGAAACGCACTATTTTCTTTGAAGCCTATGATTTCTTTGATGAGAGCTTCGATGACCGATACGGCGGTTTTGGAAAAGCCCCGAAATTCCCAACCCCGCATCATCTTTTCTATTTGTTACGATGCTACCAGGCCTTTAAACAACCGGACGCCTTGGTAATGGTAGAAAAAACCCTGCAGCAAATGTATAAGGGCGGGATCTTTGATCATATCGGCTTTGGCTTTTCCCGATATGCCACCGATGAACAATGGCTGGTTCCCCATTTTGAAAAAATGCTTTATGACAATGCCTTGCTGATTATGGTTTATGCCGAAACCTACCAGGCGACCGGTAATGAACTGTATAAAAAAATTGCCGAAAAGACAATTACCTATGTTAACCGGGATCTGCGATCCGCGGAAGGTGCTTTTTATTGTGCTGAAGATGCCGACTCGGAAGGGGAAGAAGGCAAGTTTTATGTCTGGTCGATGGATAAGGTTGAAAAAATACTGGGTAAAAAACGAGCTGAGGTGTTTTTTAAATTCTATCCCATGACGGCGAAGGGAAATTTTGAAGGCAAGAACATTCCCAATATGATCGATAGTGATATTGACCTGATCGAAGCCAATCTGGAGCTTGAAAAAGCCCTGGATGAAATGACGGCCGATCTGTTTGCCCAGCGGGAAAAGCGGGTCCATCCCCATAAGGATGATAAGATCCTGACTTCCTGGAATGGTTTAATGATTGCCGCCCTGGCCATGGCGGGTCGTGTTTTTAATCGAATCGCATACATCAGACAGGCTGAAGAGGCGATGGCCTTCATTGAAACCAATATGACCAGACGCAGCGGCCGTCTCTATGCCCGGTATCGCAAGGGTGAGGCAAAAATATTGGGCTATCTGGATGATTATGCCAGTGTCATCTGGGGCTATCTGGAGCTTTATCAGGCCACTTTTAAAACCGATTATCTGGAAAAAGCGATTCTAAGAGCGGTGGATATGATCAACCTCTTCGGCGATTCATTTGGGACTGCTGGCTTTTTTCTATACGGAAATGATGCCGAACAACTGATAGCCCGACCCAAGGAAGTCTATGATAATGCCAAACCATCGGGAAACGCGCTGGCGGCTTATTGTCTGCTTAAACTGGGGAAAATAACCGGGGAACAAAAGTACATTGATATTGTCAATGGCATGTTTGCCTATTTTGCCGGAAACCTGAATCAGGCCCCGATGGCTGGTACGATGATGCTATGTGCAAAATTATTTCATGAACGACCCACCACCGAAGTGGTATTTGCCGGTCACGAAAATGATCCTACAATCCGGGAAATGAATCGGCATCTGAACCAGCAGTTTTTACCTTTTTCAGTGGTCCTTTTTAATAAAAGTGAAAAGGACTTAAAAAAGATCAACGAATTTGCCGTTAATCAGCAAATGGTTCATGGCGAGCCCACTGCCTATATCTGTAAAAATTATCGCTGTGAGCAGCCAGTCAATGATCTTGAAGCTTTTCTTAAAATTATTGAAGATTGATTAGCATCTTAAAAGATGGGGTACGAACAGAATAATCACAGGAAAGGCAGGAACCATTATGAAATACGAAAAAAAAGATCAGGATACCTTAGTAAAAACCCTGACGCCCGATCAATATGCGGTAACTCAGAAAAATGCCACCGAACCACCGTTTCAGAATGAATATTATAACGAATACCGCAAAGGAATCTATGTAGATATCACCACCGGAGAACCGCTTTTTTCTTCTAGTGACAAATTCGAGTCCGGCTGTGGCTGGCCCAGCTTCTCAAAGCCGATTGACCCGAAAGTTGTGAAAGAATTAAGTGATACCACACTGCGAATGAAGCGCATTGAGGTGCGAAGTGTAACCGGTGATGCTCATCTGGGTCATGTTTTTGACGATGGTCCGAGGGACGCAGGGGGGCTGCGCTATTGCATCAATAGTGCATCGCTTCGTTTTATCCCGGCCGATGAAATGGAATCCCAGGGTTATGGTGACTATTTGAAATTGGTTGGTTGAATTTGTCAATCAGGGGTATATACAGAGTATGAATACGATGGGTGAATGTGAAGCACATGATAACTTTACAAAAATCTAATAAATTCTATTTTGTGAGGAGTGATTTAAATGCCAAAGGTATTACCAAACAACAAACGATGGCCAAGAGGCGGCCGATTGAACCAGAAAAGACACATTGATATGACCGCAGAGGAAAAAGCCAATATTGCTACCTGTACCGGGATTAAGGATGATCATCCTTGTAAAAATCCGGTCTTTCGATGTTCTGAATGCGGAAATTATGGTTGTGATCAGGAAGTTTTGGATAAATGCACCGAACAGGGCTTTAAAAATGATAAATGTCTCCATTGTGGATCAACCGGAACGCGGATCCCGGTTATGAAAGATGAGATGGCAGAATTCATTGCCCAGTGGGAAAAAGAAGTTCCGGGGATAGAATCCTGATTTATTAAAGAATTATAATTGATCATGAGGTGAAAGTGAATGAATAGTATTGAATTTGCAATTAATATGGAGATTGATGGAGAAAAATATTACCGGGAACAGGCCGAATTTAATAAGGATAACAGCTTAAATGCCGTGTTTTTATTGCTGGCAGAAGATGAAAATGGTCATGCCAAGTTGCTACAAAACGAGCTTAAGAAAATGACCTATGAATTATCAGATAATGAAACCCCTGCAAATGTAAACAATGTTTTTAAAGACAAGGGGGATTTTAAAAATCACTTCGAAGAAATTCCCAATCAGTTGGATGTTTATCGGATGGCGCTCCAAATGGAAAAGGACAGCATCGCGCTTTATGAAAAACTTTTAAATGAAGCCACGGATGAACAGACAAAAAAATTATTTGGCTATCTGGTTAAGCAGGAAGAGAATCATTTCAAAATATTTGATAATCTGATCACCCTGGTTGAACGACCTGAAGAATGGGTGGAAGACGCTGAATTTGGACCACGTGAGGAATATTAATTAACACCAACACATTAAAAAATTTTATCCTTCAATTGTAATTCAAATTGGAGGATAAAATTTTTTGGTCATAGGGCTGACTTGCAGGTGACGGCGAATTACCAAAAGAATTTAATTGTGCGCTTGGTATTAGCGACATGGCCTGGCAAGACGCCGATAAAACGGTTATTTTTGTTGGAAATACTTAAAACATTGGAGGCTGATGAAGATGAAAAAAATAGCAGCAATTGTCGATCTTGGACATGTCTTTCCAGCTTTAAGATATCAGAATTTTCGTTATTTCTGGTTTGGTCAGTGCATTTCCCTGGTGGGAACATGGATGCAGGTAACAGCCCTTCAATGGTTGGTTTATACCATCACCAAATCGGCGTTGCTGCTGGGTTTTCTAGGGGTTGCCCAGTTCGGACCGATTATGATATTCTCGTTGTTTGCAGGGGTTTTTGTGGATCGACACTCGAAAAGAAATATCTTGATCTTTACTCAAGTTGCGTCCATGATTCAGGCACTTATCTTATCCGCTTTTGTTTTAATCGGCCACGTTGTCTACTGGGAAATTCTACTCCTGGCAATTTTTTCAGGATTTGTCAATACCCTGGATTCACCTGCCCGGCAATCATTCATCCACGATCTGGTGGATCAGAGTGACCTGGGAAGTGCCATCGGACTGAATATGACAATTTTTAACAGTGCCCGTATTATTGGGCCAGCTTTAGCAGCAATTTTCATGGCGAAATTCGATTCCGGCTTACTATTTCTGATCAACGGACTCAGCTTTATTCCCGTTATTATTTTTTTATTTAAAATAAAGGTCAAGGGTACTGTGATAAATAAGGTACAAGTAAAAGTATTTTCGGAAATCATGGCAGGCCTTCGCTTCATCCGGCGATCACCCAAGATGTTCAGTACCATTTTATCCGTACTTGCGTTAGGGACGTTTATTATGAATTATAATGTCATCATTCCTCTCTATTCATCAGATGTTCTTAATCAAGGCGTTAGCGGATATGGATTTCTGATGTCTGCTTTGGGGGTTGGCTCACTTTTGGGCTCGCTGCTCATTGCTTTTAGAGGAAAATCAGAAACAAAGATGGCGCGGCTATTCGCTTCGGCACTTGTTGTTTCAGCCTTATTTATCTTGCTCAATTTAATTCACGCCTATATAATGGCGATTGTGCTGCTTATTATCATTGGTTTCCTGACGCTTGTGTTTATGTCCACCGCCAATCTGACCCTTCAGATTAATGCCAGCGATGACTACCGAGGGCGGGTTATGAGCGTTTATTCCTTTGCCTTTTTAGGAACTACGCCCATCGGAAATCTGGTAGCAGGTTTTATTACGGATCGGTTTGGTTCTGGAATGGGATTTTTGATTTGTGGTGCGATTACCGGAATGCTGATTATCGTGATTGCCATTGGATTTTATGTCAATAAACATAATGAGCCAACAATCGATTAAGAAGTCATTTTTTAACGTCATAATCGTTCAATGAATAATAGAAATTATTAGCACTTAAAAACAGTTGGATTCTGTGCAAAAAAAATCCGTGACAAAATAGAATTTATTTGGTATAGTAACTGAGAATTAAAAATTAAATAAAATCAATAAAACAGGTGTCGGCTGTAATCAATGTATTATAAGCCGGTGAAAAGGGAAGTTGGGTGTAAATCCCACGCGGTCCCGCCGCTGTAAGAGAAGAGTTCCTCCAGGAATGCCACCATTTAATTGGGAAGGCAGGAGGTAATGTTGACGCTTGAGCCAGAAGACCTGCCTGCTTTAATAACTCAAACTCTACGAGAGATAGAGGAGGTTTATTTTTGCGGGCTTTTTTTGCGACCTCACTGTCTTTTTTAAAGAGAGAGTGAGGTTTTTTTTGTGCAAAAAATATGTGATCGAATGATGGAGGGATGATGTCAAAAGTATTGGTGATAGCCGGGACAACAGATGCAAAAGCAGTGATTAAAAAACTATTGGAGATGAACCATGACACGGCGGTAACCGTTACGACCCGAATGGGATGCGGGATGCTGGAGGAGTTTGAAAATCTGGATATTTATCAAGGAAAGCTGAATAAGGATCATATAACTCAGTTAATCAGAACGCTTAATCCGGCCTGTTTAATTGATGCTTCCAATCCATTTTCGTCAGAAGTAACCCGAAATGCAATAAATGTCTGCAAATGCGAAGCGCTTCCTTATCTTCGTTTTGAACGGGAGCGGGTGAGTTACGAAGATGATCCGGAGATTAACAGTGTCAAGAATTATGGCGAGGCGTGCGATCAGCTGATCACTTGTGAAGGTAATATTCTGCTCACCCTGGGAAGCAATAAAATTGAAACTTTCACAAAAATACCCGACTTTCAGGAACGCGTTTATTTGAGAGTCCTGCCGGATTGGAAGGTTCTATGTAAATGCGAAAAGCTGGGCTTTAATCCGAAGAATATCATCGCCATCAAGGGTCCTTATAACGAAGCCCTAAACATTGAATTGTTCAAATATTGTAATGCATCGGTATTGGTAACAAAGGAAAGCGGCAACATGGGTGGGGTGGTGGACAAGATTAAGGCTGCAAAAAAGCTGGGTATGAAGATCATCCTTGTCGATCGGATCGAAGCGTGCTGTAGTAACAAGTTTAATTCGATTGAAGAGCTGCTAAAATGCGTCGATCGGATTGATGCCAATCATTGACCGGCAATTGACAAAAGCAAAACAAATCTTGAAAGGGTTGGGTTACAGATGGAAAATAGTTTAGCTAAATGGATCAGCTTCTTTCGAGCTGGTAATAAAGGTGAAGATCAGAAGACCCATCGTCAAGAGAAACATCATCACCGAATCGGACATAAACATGGGGAGGGTTCGGCGATTGATTTTTATGCCTATGCATCAAAAATCAGACACTGGAACCCGACCTTTAAAGTGATTTTTTCATTGATAACGCTGCTGCTCGTTATTCTGCTAAATAATCCCTTGGTATCCCTTGTGGTGATAATAAGTATGGCTTATTTGACTGTTATCAAAGGCGGGCTACCCTTGGGAGCTTATATTTCGGTGCTAATGATTCCGATCACCTTTATCATTTTGGGAACCATTGCTATCGGCATTGATTTTTCCAGCCTGCCAATGGGGCAATTTAATCTGTTTATTGGTTTTGGATATGTGTTCACATCGGCTGACAAACTCCAGGAAATGGCATTTCTGATGCTGAAGGTTTTTGGCGCCATCAGTGCCATGATCATGATGACCTTATCAACACCGTCTTCTGAAATCATCGGGGTGCTCCGAAAAGCCCATGTACCCAAGCTGATCATTGAACTGATGAACCTGATTTACCGTTATATTTTTATCTTGCTGGATGTTTTTAACAACATGCGAAATTCGGCCGATTCCCGGCAGGGCTACGGCGATTTTAAAACATCCTGCTATACCTTTGGCAGTGTAGCCAGCAACATGTTGGTAGTTTCGTTAAAAAAGGCCAACGCCTACTATACTGCTATGGAAGCTAGAGGGTATGAAGGCGATCTTATTTTTCTGGAGGAAGAAAAAAAGATGGCGGTGAGTCATCTGATCATTGGTGCCGCCTTTATAATTTTTCTGATTTTGCTTAGGATTATGACACCCTGGGAGGGATAAATAATGAGAGAACCAATACTTAAGTTCAGCAATCTTTATTATCGTTATGGAAACGGTAACCCAGCATTGGATGGCATCAGTGTGGATATTTATCAAGGTGAAAAAATTGCTGTGATCGGATCCAATGGCTCCGGCAAGTCGACCTTTTTTCTCAATGCCAATGGCGTACTCAAGGCTGATCATGGTGAAATCAGTTATCAGGGGACCATCATCAATAAAAAGAATGTTAGAGAACTACGAAAAAATATCGGCATTGTTTTTCAGGATGCCGACAATCAGATTATTGCGTCGACGGTAATGGCTGAGGTTGGTTTTGGACCGATGAATTTAAAATTGCCAAAAGCAGAAGTCATCCAGCGGGTTGACGAGGCCCTGACCTATATGAATATTCTGGATTTTAAGGATCGGCCGCCCCATTATTTAAGCGGCGGCGAAAAAAAACGGGTGACCATCGCCGATGTTATTGCGATGAAATCGGAGGTGATTATTTTCGACGAACCCACGGCGGCCCTGGATCCTCTCAATGCCCAGATGTTGGAAGAGGTTCTGGGGAAGCTGGGCGCAGAAGGTAAAACCATGTTGATTTCCACCCATGACGTGGATTTTGCCTACCGCTGGGCAGAACGGGCGATGGTCTTTAATCAGGGTAAGATCATTGCCGACGGCACGCCGTTGGAGATTTTTCAAAATCGGGAGATTCTGGAGCAGGCAAATTTGAAACGGCCAGTGATGTTGGATGTTTATGAGATGCTGATTGAAAAAGAAATGGTGGAAAACACGAATGCTTATCCCACAACACCCCAGGCCTTAAGAGATTTACTTGTGAACACCGCTTTATCGGCAGGCAAAGCGTAACATCGTTTTGCAAACGCCTTTATCATAGATAAATTATTTATAACAAGAGGAGAATAGGTATGAACAAAAGTATGAACATCAGAGAAAAAAGATTTGTCGCCATTGCTGCCGCTATTGCGTTGGTATTTGGGCTAACCCCGGTGGCTAACGCGATGCACATTATGGAAGGTTATCTGCCAGCCGGTTTCTGCATTGCCTGGGGCGCGATTTGTATCCCGTTTTTAATCGCTGGTTATATGTCCATTAGAAAAACACTCAAGGAGAATCCGAAAACCATTACCTTGCTGGCAATGGCCGGTGCTTATGTATTCGTCTTATCATCTTTAAAAATACCATCCGTCACTGGCAGTTGTTCGCATATGACCGGGACTGGGCTGGGGGCCATTCTTTTTGGACCAACGGCAGTCAGTATTTTGGGAATCATTGTACTGATTTTCCAGGCAATTCTGCTAGCTCACGGTGGACTGACTACCTTGGGGGCTAATACTTTTTCGATGGCAATTGCTGGTCCATTTGTAACCTATGGCATCTTTGTTTTGTGTAAAAAGATAAAAGTTAATAAACATCTGGGCGTTTTTCTTGCAGCTGCCATCGGTGATTTATTCACCTATTGTGTCACTGCTTTTCAGCTGGCAATGGCTTATCCGTCTGAAAGTGGTGGGGTTGGCGTTTCGGTGGTAAAATTTCTGCTGGTGTTTGCGCCAACACAATTGCCATTGGCTATTATCGAAGGGATTTTGACCGTTGTGATCATTATTGGTCTTGAAACCTATGCATCATCAGAACTTGCAGAGCTTGGATATTTAGCGGGAGGTGTAAAATAATGTCAAAAACAAAGAAAACAGTGATCGGTCTTTTATTGGTGGTTGTGTTAATTGCGGTTGTTCCATTATTTGTGCTAAAAGGCGCTGAATTTGGTGGTTCAGACGATGCTGGAAGCGTGGCCATTTCGGAGATTACCGGTTCTGAGTATGAGCCCTGGTTTACGCCAATTATGGAAACAGCCATTGGCGGCGAACTGCCAGGTGAAATTGAAAGCCTGCTCTTTTGTGTACAGACCGGGATCGGCGTGGGTATCATTGCCTTTGTCATGGGCCGGTTCGTGGAACGCAAGAAAAAAGAAGACCGTTTGGATAATGCCAAATAATTTGGGGTAATAAATTAATAATAAATTGATTATAAAAAATAGGATGTGATAAGAATGAAGAATTACTCCGTTTTGTATGCACTCCTGGCGGCGATGCTGTTTGGGTTTAATGCGCCATTCTCCAAGCTGTTGATCAATGAACTAAACCCGCTTTTTTTAGCTGCATTACTGTATCTTGGAGCAGGAATCGGGATGACGCTGCTGACTTTTTTTAATAAAAGTCGCAAAATCGAAGCAAAAGAAGCCAGACTGACAAAAAAAGAGACGCCCTATATCATTCTAATGATTTTGTTGGATATTGCTGCGCCGATTTTTTTGCTGTTCGGCATCAGCATGTCCAATTCCAGTACGGCAGCATTGTTGGGAACCTTCGAAATCGCAGCGACTTCCATTATTGCCATGATCATTTTTAAAGAGGCCATCGGAAAACGGCTTTGGATTGCCATTGGTTTTATTTCTTTGGCAAGCATTTTGCTAACCGTTACCGATGCGGCGACCATCAGTTTATCCATCGGGTCAGTTTTAATTATACTTTCCTGTTTGTGCTGGGGATTAGAAAATAATTGTACGCGAAAGATCTCGCTGAAAGATCCACTCCAGATTGTGATTCTAAAAGGTTTCGGTTCGGGAATGGGTGCATTACTGATTGCGTCTATCTGGGGCGAGCTGTCAGGATCACTGTTGTCGATTATTTCGGCGCTGGCTCTGGGTTTTGCTGCCTATGGGCTCAGTATTTACTTCTATGTAAAAGCACAGCGGGGGTTAGGGGCGGCCCGAACCAGTGCCTATTATGCAGCTGCACCTTTTATCGGTGTGCTGATTTCCTGGCTGGTTTTGAAAGAACCAATTACGATTTCCTTTCTTATTGCTTTGGGAATTATGGTGCTGGGGAGTTGGCTGGCCTTATCTGAAAACCATGAACATGCCCATATCCATCGTGATGAAACCCATGAGCACAAACACACGCATGAAGATGATCATCATAAGCACGAAGATCATTCTTTGATTATCAGTGAACATTGTCATGCCCATACCCACCAGCGTATGAAGCATAAACATGGACACCTTCCGGATAGTCATCATCATCATGTGCATTAAATGATTTGGAGCCATTGGTATCAAATTGAAGAGGCTAAATTGTATCATAATGTTGATCAAATAAAGTTCTGCTGTCAGCAGAAGGTATCAATGAGACCAATTATTGCGGAATACGCCAAAACCAATGTGAATGGGCTTGTAACAACCAGCTTATACTGTGCAAAACTCATCGATATTGGAGTTAGAATTGAAAAATTGCGATGTTTTTAAGATACAAGGATGCTTTGTTGATGCTTGTATCTTTTTTTATTGAAATATAATGAATTGTGAACGAAGTAGTTGTTTTGGCAGAAATTTGCGTTATAATACATTTAGATGCAAATGCAAATCATTTTCGTTTGGAGGAAAAGTGCGTGTTTACAAAAAAGATCCGATTTATTATTGGCTTAATGGTTTTTGTTTTGGTTTTAGGTGGTTGTGCATCAAACAAGGAAACAAGTGCTGGGACTGCCGAAAAAAAAGAGGGAATAACCATCGTAACTTCTTTTTATCCCATGTATGTGTCAACCCTCAATGTTACGAGAGACATTCCCAATGTGAACGTCATTAATATGACAAAACCGCAAACCGGCTGCCTCCATGATTACCAGCTGACTCCCGAGGATTTGATCACCATCGAAGGGGCCGACGCTTTTGTTGTTAATGGCGCCGGAATGGAGTCGTTTCTGGATGATGTATTAAAACAACAACAAGATCTTAAAATTGTTGAAGCCAGTAAGGGCATTGAGTTGATAAAAGATGAATCAGGAGAAGAGAACCCCCATGTCTGGGTAAGTATCACTAATTCAATCACTCAGGTCAGAAATATTGCTGAACAATTATCGCTGATCGATCCGGAAAATGCCGAAAAATATAACAGTAATGCAGACGCTTATATTGCCAAATTGGAAGCGTTGAAAGAAAAAATGCATGCCTCGTTAGATTCAATCAGTAATCGCGATATTATCACCTTTCATGAAGCGTTCCCATATTTTGCCAAAGAATTTAATCTCAATATTGTTGATGTCATCGAGCGGGAACCGGGAACTGCTCCGACCCCAAAAGAACTTGAGGAGACCATCAATATAATCAAGGCATCAAAGGTTAAGGCACTTTTTGCCGAACCGCAATACGAAGCAGCAGCGGCGGAGACCATTGCAAATGAAACTGGCGCAAAAATTTATTCGCTTGATCCCGGAGTTACCGGAGAAGCGGATGAAACGGCTTATGATGATTACCTGAACGTCATGGAAGCTAATTTAAAATCATTGGAAGAGGCATTAAAATAGTGGAACAGTTGAAAGAAAAAAATCCTCAAAAAATAAAATCGAATGAAAATCAATGCTCAGGTTTATGCTGTACCAGGGTTGAGAATTTTTGCGTGAATTTTGGCAATATGAAGGTTCTGGAAGATGTCAATCTGCATATTCATTGCGGTGAATTAACAGCGATTATCGGTCCCAATGGTGGCGGAAAAAGTACCCTTTTAAAAGCCATGCTGGGAGAAGTGCGGCATTCTGGAGAACTGAAGTATCTGGATGAAAAAGATCAGAGCAGCGGACAACCAGTGATCGGATATGTTCCCCAGCATCTCAGTTTTGATACCGATACACCAACCAGCGTGTTGGATCTTTTTACTGCGTGCAATTCAAATATTCCGGCGTGGTTATTAAGTACCAAAAAAATAAAAACCAAGGTTAAAGAAAGTCTGGCGGTCACCAAAGCAGAGCATCTTATTAATCGAAGAATCGGGGCATTATCTGGTGGCGAGCTGCAACGGGTTTTGCTTGCCTTGGCGCTCGACCCGATGCCGGATTTGCTGCTTTTAGATGAACCCGTGTCGGGGATTGATCAGAATGGGCTAGAGGTTTTTTATGATACGGTTTCAGAAATAAGAAAAAAATATGATTTGTCAATTATTCTGGTTTCTCATGATTTGGATCTTGTGGAAAAGTATGCCGATCGGGTTATTTTATTAAATGGCACCGTTTTATGCAGCGGATCTGCAAAAGCGGTTTTCAATGATCCGATTACCGCAAAAATATTTGGCTTGACCTGGTTTAAAAATAGATCCAGCGATCAGGGGAAGGATGACGAGGACAATCAATGATGCTTAATTTATGGTTTGATTTTATTGAGTTCCTGCTGCCCTTTCAATGGGCGGGACATGATTTTATGAAAAGTGCCTTACTGGCGATCCTGCTCATTACCCCTCTTTTTGGTTTGCTGGGAACGATGATTGTCAGCAATAAGATGGCTTTTTTTTCGGATGCTTTAGGCCATGGGGCATTTACCGGCATCGCCATAGGGTCTTTGATTGGGTTAATCAGCCCGATTATGGCGGCTGTTATTTTTTCAATTATTTTTGCTTTGATTATAACAGTTATAAAAAATAAAAGCCGCGCTTCAACGGATACAATCATTGGGGTTTTCTCTTCAATTGCTATTGCTTTGGGGCTGGTGTTGATGTCGTTCGGGGGGAGTTTCAACAAGTATTCATCCTATCTGATTGGCGATTTGCTAAGCATATCACCGACAGAAATTTTAATTTTAACCATTGTGTTTATTATTGTGATTGCCCTGTGGGTGATTATTTTCAACAAACTGCTAATGGTAAGTATCAATCAATCCCTGGCCCACAGCAGAGGTGTAAATACCCTGCTGATTGAAATCATATTTACCGCGATGATTGCGGTTATCGTTACGATTTCAATTCAGTGGGTGGGACTTCTGATTATCAATTCCCTGTTGGTATTGCCAGCGGCAGGAGCAAGAAATATAACAAAAAATGTCAGGCAATATACACTGGTAGCGATTATCATTGCCGTTTTTTCCGGGGTGTGCGGTTTGATTGCTTCATACTATTTAAATACTGCAACTGGTGCGACGATTGTTTTGGTAGCCGGGATTATTTTCTTCTTAACACTTATACTTAAAAATAAATTTGATTAAAATAGCTGGATTATTTTTAAATTGCCAGGAAGCGAGGATCAATATGAATGAAATATCAACCCACAAAGAAATGTTGAAAGATAGCGGTTTAAAAAACACGAAGCATCGCAATTCAATATTAAGTATATTCGAAAAAAACGCTCAGCCGTTAACAGCAGAGCAAATCTATGCTGAACTTGCAAATCAGAATACGTCGATAAATTTATCAACTATTTATAGAATTTTAAAAACCCTCACCGAGAAGGGATTGGTCATAAAAACAACAATAAAAGGTGACAGCAAAGCATTATTTGAATTGAATAACAATGAGCACAGGCATCATCTCGTCTGTATCGAGTGTAAAGAAATAACCATGGTTGATGAATGCCCATTTGAAGAATACGAAAAAAAACTAAAAGAAAAAATGGGTTTCACAATTCTCGATCACAAACTCGAAATTTATGGAGTTTGCAACCATTGTCAGGAAAAAGCAGATGAAAAAAATAAAACTGGAATAGACCAACCGAGTAAAGGTTGAGAGTATTGTTTGTAAAAATTGATGTTATGAAGATAAAGTGAAATTAGACATAGATTTGTGAAATAAAAAAATTTACTTGACATATTATTATGTTATAATATAATGGTATTGTGATTAACTTAACATAGTTGATTGGAGAAATTAAATGAAAATGAAACCAAATGATTGTGATGAACAAGCGGAGATTTTGAAAATTCTGGGAAATCCAGTTAGATTGTGCATTGCCCGAGGTCTGATGAAAAAGGGTAACTGCAATGTGACCTATATGGAAGAATGTCTGGGGGTATCACAATCGTCTATTTCTCAACACTTGGCAAAATTAAAAAGTGCTGGGATTGTTAAAGGATATCGGTCTGGAACTGAAATCTATTATGAAGTGGTATCTGAAAGTGCAAAAAAAATAATTAATGCAATATATGAGGAGGAAGATTGATGAAAAAGATTTTGATTGTAGGGGGTGTCGCCGGTGGTGCGACTGCGGCCGCCCGACTACGACGTTTAAGTGAAGAGGATGAAATTATTCTGTTTGAACGGGATGAATATATTTCTTTTGCTAATTGTGGTTTGCCTTATTACATCGGGGATGTGATTAAGGATCGAAATAAATTATTGGTACAAACCGTTGAAGGAATGTCCAAACGGTTTAATCTGGATATTCGCAATTTCAGCGAAGTGATTGCCATTGATCCGGTTGCCAAAACCGTTGAAGTGAAAAATCATCAAACTGGAAAAACATATACGGAAACCTATGACAAGCTGATTTTATCACCCGGAGCAAAACCCATTGCGCCACCGATTCCCGGGCTGTCAGAAGCAAAGAATGTTCTAACCTTGCGAAATATCCCGGATACCGATAAAATCAAAGCCGTGGTTGATAGCGGTAAGGTACGACGGGCAGTAGTCATCGGTGGTGGTTTTATTGGGGTGGAAATGGCCGAGAATCTGCAAGAACTGGGCGCAAATGTTACCCTGGTAGAAAAAATGAATCAGGTGTTAAAACCGCTGGATTTCGAAATGGCACAACTGGTTCATCAGGAAATCAATGCCAATTGTGTTAATCTGATCTTAGAAGATGGGGTCGATCATTTCCAGAAAGAGGGAACTGAAGTGGTTCTCGAGAGCGGCCGAGTGTTGGAAGCCGACCTGGTCATCTTAGCCATTGGCGTTGTGCCGGAAAATGCCCTTGCCAAGCAGGCAAAGCTGAAATGCGGACCCCGGGGTCATATTGTAACAACTGAAAACTACGAAGTGCTCAGTGCTGAAGGCGACATCGTTAATCCCGATATTTTTGCCATCGGTGATGCCATCGAGGTAAAAGATTTTGTTACTGGGAATCAAACGGCTATCCCGCTGGCCTGGCCGGCTAATCGACAGGGACGAGTCGTTGCTGATTATATCAATGGCAAAACCGTTCGTAATTTGGGCATTCAGGGAACTGCGGTGGCAAAGGTATTTAACAAAACGATTGCCTCAACTGGTAATAATGCCGCTCAACTTGATATGAAAAAAATTGACTATCAAATTGTGGTCGCCCATCGAGCCAATCATGCGGGCTATTATCCCCATTCAACTAATATTGCCCTAAAGCTGTTATACGATCCCAAAACCCTTAAAATTCTGGGAGCCCAGGCCGTTGGTCAGGACGGCACTGAAAAGCGCATTGATGTGATTGCCTCAGCCATGAAAATGGGTGCGACGGTGCTGGATCTTCAGGACTTTGAGCTCTGTTATGCACCACCGTTCTCATCCGCTAAAGATCCGGTTAATATCCTCGGCTATATCGCTGAAAATATCGAAGATGGCGTGTATAAAACCGTTGAATGGTATGAAATTGACGATGTTGTCGCCAAAGGGGGATTTTTATTGGATGTGCGATCACCGGTTGAAGTCAGTGCTGGGGCCATCAAAGGGGCTGTTAACATTGAATTGGATAGCTTAAGAGATCGCATTGCTGAAATTCCCATTGCCAAGGATGCGCCCATTTATGTAACCTGTCAGGTGGGTCAACGGGCCTACCTTGCCATTCGGATTTTAAAAGGCAATGGCTTTACCAATATTTACAATCTGGCTGGTGGTTACAGCACTTATAAAACGGCTCATTACAAGCTGGCCGAATTGAACTTTACGGTGGGCGAGTGCATTGCCAAAAAAGATGACTCTGATGATGGTGACATCGATCAAGGTGGAAAAGGAAACGATGTGATTAAGAAAAAAGTTGATGTAACCGGACTTCAATGCCCGGGGCCGCTGATGGCCACCTATGATGCCATAAAAAGCGTGGACTCAGACGATCTGGTGCAGATTATCGCAACCGATTTTGGTTTTGTCAGTGATATTAAAAGCTGGTGTGAAACCAACGGCCATACCCTGGTTTCTCAGGAAACCGAAGGGAAAAGCTATATTAGTGTGATCCGTAAAGGCAACGAGGGGGAAGCCTGCAGTTTGATGCCTACAGTTTCAACTCAGAAAAATGCCACCTTAGTAGTTTTTAGTGGCGAACTGGACAAAGTATTGGCTTCGATGATTATTGCTCAAGGCGCTGCCGCCCAAGGAAAAAATGTCACCCTCTTTTTCACCTTCTGGGGACTCAATGCTCTTAGAAAACGAGATGGTAAAGGACATAACAAAACCTTTATTGAAAAAATGTTTGGCGCAATGATGCCTAAAGGCGCTGTAAAACTGCCACTTTCAACAATGAATATGTTGGGTGCTGGTCCCGCCATGATTAAAGGAATTATGAAAAAGAAACATGTGGATGATCTCGATACGATGATCAAAAAAGCGCAAAATGCCGGGGTTCGTTTCATTGCGTGCACCATGAGTATGGACCTGATGGGGATTAAAGAAGAGGAACTCATCGATGGCATTGAATATGCCGGTGTGGGAACCTACATCGCCAGCAATGAAAATGCCGGAACGACTTTGTTCGTCTGATCCATTCATTATGACTGACTAAATTAAACAGAATAATTGTGTATATTAATGAAGCGACAGAAAGCAAATTTCTGTCGCTTTTATATTTATTAAAAAGGGCATAACGTTATGTGTAAGCTTAGAGCAGATTATTTTATTAAATCAAAAGTCGGATTGATGAAAGACTTTTGTAGTTATAAAGACGCAAAAATTCTAACGATCTGTTGCAGAATCAAGTGAAGATTTAAATCCATGCTTATTTGATAAGGAATGAGGTATATATTTAAAATAGGAGAACTATGGAGGTTTCATTATGAAAAAACCCTTTATAAATCCACCCAAAAGAATCCCCTTTTTACTTAAAATGGGATTGTACATAGCAAAAAAAGAAACCGGTAAAGACTTGATGCCGGCGCGTCTATTAACGTGGTATCCGAGAGCTGCCATCGGTTCTGGTGTATTGGAACTGATGACTGCAAAAGGGAAAGATAATCAGGAGATTCGGCTGCTTAATTTGGTCAGGCTCCAGGCATCATTGATCTGCTCCTGTTCGTTTTGTATTGACATGAACGCTGTTGGGATCGTCAAAAATGGAATAACGGATGAAGAGTTGTTAGTCTTACAAGGCAAACGAGCGGTGCAATCTGTTCACACATTCGAACTGCGTGAACTGTTGGCTATTGAGTATGCCATCTGCTTGTCAAGTACACCACCAGATCTTACTGAAAAATTCATTGAAAATTTAACCAGAGAATTCACTGAAAAAGAAATCGTAATGTTGGCGAGTACCATTGCAAGTGTCAATTATTGGGCGAGGTTGAATCAGGGGTTAGGGATACCACCAGCAGGATTCAGTGACCACTGTTTGGTTTATAATAACAATAAATAAAATTTTTTGTTTATATCATTAAAGGAGGGAATTTAATGAAAAAGATAGTAATTGTTGGCGGTGTCGCCGGCGGGGCAACGGCGGCAGCACGACTGCGTCGTTTGAGTGAGAACGATGAGATTATTTTGTTTGAACGGGATGAGTACATTTCATTTGCAAATTGTGGTCTGCCCTATTATATTGGCGATGTGATCAGGGATCGAAATAAACTGCTGGTTCAGACCGTAGCGGGAATGTCCAAACGGTTTAATCTGGATATCCGGAATTTCAGCGAAGTGACTTTCATTGATACGTCTGGTAAAACGGTGGAAGTCAAAAACCGTCTGACCGGCGAAACGTATCGCGAAAGCTATGACAAACTGATTTTGTCACCCGGAGCCAAACCAATTGCACCGCCAATTCCTGGACTATCCGAAGCCTCTAATGCGCTGACCCTGCGAAACATCCCCGATACTGATAAAATAAAAACAGTAGTGGACAGTGGCAAAGTGAAACGGGCAGTGGTCATTGGCGGCGGTTTTATCGGTGTTGAAATGGCCGAGAACCTCCGGGATCTGGGTATCAATGTCACGCTGGTCGAAAAACTGAATCAGGTGATGAAACCACTTGATTTTGAAATGGCGCAGCTTGTCCATCAGGAACTCAACGCTCATGGGGTCAATCTGATTTTGGAAGATGGCGTCGATCATTTTCAGAAGAAGGGAACCGAAGTGGTTCTGGAAAGCGGCACTGTGCTGGCGGCCGACCTAGTAATTTTAGCGATCGGCGTTTTACCTGAAAATGGGCTGGCCAAAAGTGCGAACCTCAAATGCGGCCCCCGTGGACATATTGTCACCACCGAAAACTACGAAGTGCTGAGCGCCGAAAATGACGTCGTTAATCCGGATGTTTTTGCCATTGGCGATGCTATCGAAGTGAAAGATTTTGTTACCGGCCATCAGACAGCAGTTGCATTGGCCTGGCCGGCCAACCGTCAGGGCCGGGTGGTGGCGGATTATATCAATGGGAAAACCATCAGGAATGTCGGTGTTCAGGGAACTGCGGTAGCCAAAGTATTCAATAAGGTCATCGCTGCTACCGGAAACAATGCTGCTCAGCTGACGATGAAAAAAATCCCCTATCAGGTGGTGG
Organism: Acetobacterium woodii; assembly: GCA_016213825.1. Lineage (GTDB taxonomy): Bacteria > Bacillota > Clostridia > Eubacteriales > Eubacteriaceae > Acetobacterium > Acetobacterium woodii_A. Next base: position 87,641 of record JACQZP010000013.1, read on the forward strand.
TTGCCCATCGATCCAACCATGCCGGTTATTATCCGAACGCCACCAACATTGCCCTGAAACTTCTCTATGATCCCAAAACCCTGAAAATACTAGGAGCTCAGGCCGTCGGTCAGGAGGGCACCGAAAAGCGGATAGATGTCATTGCCACGGCTATGAAAATGGGAGCCACCGTACTGGATATTCAGGACTTTGAGCTTTGTTATGCGCCGCCCTTCTCATCAGCCAAAGATCCGGTAAATGTACTGGGCTATATTGCTGAAAATATCATTGATGGGGTTTACAAAACCGTGGAGTGGTATGAAATTGACGAAATCGTCGCCGCTGGTGGCTTCCTGCTGGATGTTCGCTCGCCGGGTGAAGTCAGAGCTGGTGGCATTAACGGTGCGGTCAATATTGAACTGGATGCGTTGCGAAACCGAATTGATGAAATTTCCATTGCCAAAGATGCCCCAATCTATGTCACCTGCCAGGTGGGACAGCGGGCCTATCTTGCCATTCGTATCTTGCAAGGCAACGGCTTTACCAATATTTACAATTTAGCCGGGGGCTACAGCACCTATCAAACAGCCCACTACAAACTGGCGGAAATGGATTTTGCCCAGGAGAGCGATGTCTAACGGGAACGAAATGCTTGTTTTTCAACTAAATCAGCGACCACATATAGTAAACAAAAAATGGGGGACGATTTCATTTATGATTATGGAAACGCCCCCTAATTCTAATCTTATATTTTTGTCTTATGTCATCGCTATTTGTCTTGACCGTTTTTCTGTACAACCAAAAACAGTTTTCGGGGAAGTGCACCTTCTTCAAATTGATCGATTTTTATTGTTTTGAATGAACCCGCTATTTTTTTAACCTTTTTAAGTGAAGTTTAAAATGACTCTTGGCTCAACCGAAGTAGAAGTAAGAATTATTGATGGATTTTTAAATTAACACAAAAGTATTTAATCAAATGGCCTGAAAGATAAAAGCTGATTTCTTTGCTGTGAAGAAGTCAGCTTTTCTATTAAAAAAATTCGAGCAAAATAATCCGGCGTTTTGAATTACAAATAGTTATTGACATATGCTATTTATGTAATATAATATTGTTGTTGATAGCATATGTCAATAACTATGCGAACAAATTACATCAAACATAATCGGAGGTATTAGTATTATGAAAATCGCATTACCAACGCGGGAGAATTTAATTGATGGCCATTTTGGTCACTGTGAATATTTTACGGTGTTTACCATTGATGATAGTAGCAAAGAGATATTAAACCAGGAAATCATCTCATCGCCAGCGGGCTGTGGCTGTAAATCCAATATTGCCACGTCCCTGGCAGAAATGGGTGTAAAACTATTGCTAGCAGGCAATATGGGCGAAGGCGCTGTCAATGTCCTCGGTCGATCAGGCATTGAAGTCATTCGCGGGTGTTCTGGTGATGTCAAAGAAGTGGCGCTGAATTGGTTGGCCGGTTCGGTAATGGATTCTGGAGAAATGTGTCATGCCCACGAAGAAGGGCATGAATGCCAGCACTAAATCCCAGAACACTCATTTTTGTAAGGAGTATTAGATTATGTCCAGACCTGTAAAATGGAAAAAAGTCTGTTGTCTGCCGGAAACGGATTTATTTGGTCCTCTCAATGCAAAAAATCTGGAAGATGGCATCATAACAATGTCGGTTGAGGAATACGAAACCATCCGTTTGATCGATTTGGAAGGCCTACTTCAGGAAGAGTGTGCCGAAAGTATGCATGTAGCGAGAACAACGGTTCAGAAAATATATAATGAGGCTCGAAAAAAGCTGGCCGATGCATTGGTGAATGGCAATGTCCTTAAGATCGAAGGCGGAAATTATAAACTGTGTGAAGAGGGGCAGGAAAACTACGGCTGCAGCCGATGCCGTAAACGTCGAGCGAATGATCGTTGTGATAACATAGCAGATTGAAGAAAAAAGATCAATAAATTAAACGAACGAAAGAGGAGAATTTGTATGAGTGAAGATTGCGGTCAATCCTGTGGATCATGTGGTGAAGAATGTGGCGATCGAAAAGTTGATTTTTTGGAACAATCCCATGAATTAAGCAGAATCAAAAAAGTCATTGGTGTCGTTAGTGGAAAAGGTGGGGTTGGTAAATCCATGGTCACTTCGCTGATGGCGGTTAGCATGAAGCGGCAAGGTTATAATACCGCTATTCTTGATGCGGATATAACCGGCCCATCCATTCCCAAAGCCTTTGGCATCAATAAAAAAGCGATGCCCACAGAATTAGGTTTGTTTCCCATTTCCAGTAAAACCGGGATTGAAATTATGTCGATAAATCTTTTATTAGAAAATGATACTGATCCAGTTGTTTGGCGAGGACCGGTGATTGCAAACACGGTTAAACAATTCTGGACCGATGTGATTTGGGGTGATGTGGATTATATGTTTGTGGACATGCCGCCAGGAACTGGAGATGTGCCATTGACTGTTTTTCAATCTCTTCCGGTTGATGGGATTATCATTGTTACCTCGCCCCAGGAATTGGTTTCAATGATTGTGGCCAAAGCCGTTAAGATGGCAAAAATGATGAATATTCCAGTTATCGGTCTGGTTGAAAACATGTCCTACTTCGAATGTCCAGATTGCGATAAAAAACACTATTTATTTGGCGAAAGCCGGATCGAAGAAGTGGCCAAACAGTATGGCATCGATGTGGTTGCAAAAATGCCCATTGATCCATCACTGGCTGGAGCCTGTGACAAAGGGCTGATCGAACTTTTTGAAAATAATTGGCTGGATCGCATTATTGAGATTCTGGAGAAGAGTGAACAAGCAGATGAACTGTTTTCGCCAGAATTAGGTAGACATGCGGCAGCAAATCATGTGGATAGCCGAGCATACTAGAATCTGCTCAAAATCAGAAAAAATGATACGATAATTAATCTGAAAATACAAAAAACTCTGGTTCGCTTAGTTGAACCAGAGTTTTTTTTATTGCCTTTGATCTAAATAATATGATTGTCGATATTGGTTAATTCTGATAGAATAAAATAAAAAAACTAAGGGGGTCTGTTCTTATGTCAGCTTTTAAAAATACCGCACCAGTTGTTTGGTTACTGATTTCCATTGCCGTGTTCATTGGTGGGCTAATTATGCTATTGAATGTTAAACTTGCCTGGGACATTATGATGATGAGCATGTCGATTATGCTGATTATCGTGGGTATTATGTACCTGGCATCGATATTTTTGCAAAAAGATGAGAGCAAGTTTAAAGCGCTTGGGATTGGGTTAGTTTGTATCCTGGGTGGGATTTTTGTCTACTTCTATCCCCAGTTTTTAAAAGGACCCTTTAGTTTTGCAGTCGGGATGCTGGGGATCATTATTGGTTGTTTTGTCTTGATCAGCAGTTTGAAACTAAAAAACGATGGCGCTCCCTGGGTATGGACGCTGTTGGTAGCTCTGGTGTATATCGGGCTGGGTATTGACATGGCTTTTTTTGCTACCACTGGTCGGTTATTTGGAATCATTTTTGGAATCTATCTGATCTTTTTTGCCTTTAATATTTTTGGCGATGCGCTGGTCAGTTTGATGAAACACAATGATGGGGCTCAAAAAGCCAAGAAACACATGCGCGTAACCTTGCCGTTGGTTTTTGCAGCATTTTTACCGATGCGAATGTTGAAAAAGGTGAATGAACTGGTGGAAGAAGAACCCGATGCCTTGTTGCTGTTGGAAGACCACGCTATTGAACGTACCACAGACATGGAGATTTTCATTCATACTAAAGAGGGGCTGATTCCAGGGATGGGGCATGTGGACGCATCCATCGGAGAGAATGTTTACAGTTATGGGAATTATGACGACTCCACCTGGAAACTGGGCGGTTTTTTAGCCGATGGCGTTCTGGTTGAAATGCCCAAAGCCGAACATGTAAAACAGGCGCTGAAAGTTGAAAAGAAAATATTAATGGGTTATGGCCTCTCGCTGACTCCCGAACAAAAAAAAGGCGTCCAGGATCAATTGGACAACCTCCTTTCGCAGGTGCTTCCCTGGGAACCAAAGGCGGAACAAGCCGATAAGGGAGAAATTGAAGGCGATCCAAAGGATTTTGAAGATGTATCCAGTCAACTTTACAACGACGCCAAAGCAAGCTTTTATAAATTTCAGCAGGGTAATGAATTTAAAACTTATTATGCTCTAGGAACCAATTGCGTCAAACTGGTAGACGTTATTGTGGGTAAAACCGGGATCGATCTGATTAAGGTAAATGGTATTATTACCCCTGGAGCCTATCTAGATTATTTGGATCGGTTATATGACCGGGGCGATTCGATTGTGGTGTCCAGAACCTTATATCAGGACATTGAGAACAACATCGAAAAGGATGCGGCAGTCAATCCGGCATAAAGGCTGAAAAGCGCTGCAAATATTTCTTAAAGTAGCTTGAAATGATTATTATCATATTCGATAGTGCCTTCTTTTTGAAGTTTGGAAAGAACGCGGGATAAGGCACTACGATCAACACATAAAAAATCTGCTAATTCATTACGGGTAAAGGGAATCTCAAAGGCGAGGTTTCCTTTTTTTTCGGCCTGAAGTGATAAATAGGAAAGAACCTTATCCTGAATCGATCGTCGCGACAATAACTGGTTCTTATTGCTGAGCAGGATATTCTTCCGGGCGAGAATTTTTAACAAATTTTCAATCAGATGATTATGAAAAACGCAAGAGTTGGGGCAGGTATTAATAATCCGTTCGATCCCCAGAAACATGACGGTCGCGTTGGTTTTGGCTAGAACCGTCACCGGACTTTCCTTGATACCGGCACTGGCAAAGGCTTCGCCAAAGATATGGCTGGGACTTAGTTCTGTGAGAATCGAGCGATTGCCATAATAATCTTCCTGAATCACCTGAGCTTCTCCGGATAAGATGACCCCCACTGCGGTCACCGGTTGACCGGTTAGCAGAATGATTTCACCCCGGTCATAGGACTTTTCTTCACCACCCAAACATTGAAGCATGGCTTCAAGATTTTCATCAATGCCATCAAATAACTTTACTTTTCTTAATATATCTAAGTTTTTATTCATAATTTCCCTTTATGTTGCATATGCAACAGTAGTTTTGGGTAGATTATATTATGATTGGTACAAGAAATCAATACACGATATTCCAAGGAGGAAAAAAAGATGATCCGAAAAATAATTACGATAGATGAAAAAAAATGCAATGGCTGTGGACTATGTGCAGAAGCCTGCCACGAAGGCGCCATCGGAATGGTTGATGGGGTGGCAAAATTATTAAGAGATGACTATTGTGATGGACTGGGAGATTGTTTGCCAAGCTGTCCCACCGAAGCGATTACCTTTGTCGAACGAGAAGCGGAGGCTTATGACGAAGCGGCCGTTCTTGAAAATATGAAAAAGAAAGCAGCGACACAAAAAAGTAATGAGAAAAAATCGGGCGGATGTCCGGGAACCCAGGCGAAAACAATTACCCATGAAACCACGGCAGCGGATGACGGTTTAGAACCGTTGGCCTGTGGCTGTCCTGGTTCCTCGTCAAAAGCAATTGTCAGAGAAACCGCAGTAGAAGAAAAACAGACTACATCGGCAGCCCCAGAATCCCAATTACGACAATGGCCGGTTCAAATCAAACTGGCTCCGGTTAATGCTCCTTATTTCAATGGTGCCCACTTGTTGATTGCGGCCGATTGTACGGCATATGCCTATGCTGATTTTCATAATCGCTTTATCAAAAATAAAATTACTCTAATTGGTTGCCCCAAGCTGGATGCTGTCGATTATGCGGAAAAGCTTACTGAGATATTGAAACTCAATGATATTAAAAGCGTCACCGTCGTACGAATGGAAGTACCCTGTTGCGGAGGAATCACGGCAGCGGTTACCACTGCGCTCCAAAATTCAGGAAAAATGATTCCCTGGCAGGTACTGACTGTCACCACCGACGGAAAAGTTTTAGAAAATGTATAAAAATGATTACAAACTAGGAGGATCCAACTTATGGAAAAAAACTATTTGAAAAATATTGATGTTGCTGAGGTATTGACGCTGGTAGACCTGGTAGCATATCAAAGTAATCAGATCGTCAGCAAGACCTTGGCCCAGTCATCAGCACTGAGCTTAACATTATTTGCTTTTGACAAGGGCGAAGAAATCAGCTCCCACGCATCTGATGGCGATGCAATGATTATTGCCCTTGATGGGGAGGGCGAAATTACAATTTCTGGTGAAAAATATGTCGTAAAAAAAGGTGAAACGATTGTTATGCCAGCTAATAAACCACATGCGGTTTATGCAAAAGAACAATTTAAGATGTTTTTAGTTGTCGTTTTCCCTCAATAGGGGGAGTAAATTAAGATAAGTTGACAAAGAATAATTTCAAATAACACCCTAACCTGTAAAAATTTGTCCTGAAATTTGTTGCCTTTAAAATATGGTTCTATCCCAAATCTCCAGGGATAGGACTTTTTTTATTTAAAAATGGAACAATAGCTCAATTTAGAGATCGAAAATGAAATGCATTTGAAATTAGAATGCAATGTCCGAATGACAAAAAAATACTGGTGCTAGCATAGTTTCGTAAACCTTTACAGAACTTAGAAAAAAATATTTTACAAAGGTCTTAATTTGAGCTTTATATGATAAAGTTCTGTTGTAAAATCAGAATGATTATGATATGATAGCCCTGTCGATACATATATATACAAGTTGACAAAATACGAATTTTTCCTGTTGAAAAATCAGTGATAATAACATACACTGTAAAAAGAAAATTGACCGGGAAAACAATAATGGAGGAAAACATTATGGCTTTTAATATTGCAGTTGCAGGTAAAGGTGGCGTTGGTAAAACAAGTCTGACCGGTATGCTTATTGAATATTTAGTTGCAGAAGGCTTAGGTCCTATCTTAGCAGTGGATGCTGATGCCAATGCAAACCTTAACGAAGTGCTGGGGGAAGAGGTAGATCTTTCCATTGGTGAAATTAAAGAAGAGGTTAATCGGGCTGAAATGGAGGGGGTACCACTATCTCCTGGCGTTACAAAATCAGATTTTCTTCAATTACGATTAAATCAGGCGGTTGCAGAAGGTAACGGTTATGATCTGCTTGTTATGGGACGTAGTCAGGGCGCTGGTTGCTACTGTTATGTTAATGGGATTTTAAAAACTCAACTGGATCTGTTAGCTAAAAATTACCAATACATCATTGTCGATAACGAAGCTGGAATGGAACATTTAAGTCGCGGTACACTGGGTAAAATTGACATGCTTATTCTTGTCAGTGACTGTTCCCGTCGAGGGATTCAGGCAGTTGGTCGGATTAAAGAGTTAGTGGCTGAACTTAAATTAAAAGTACCAGTGATTAAACTCATTGTCAACCGCGCACCAGATGGCGTGTTAAACGAAGGAACTGCTGAAGAAATTGAAAAACAGGGTTTGGATCTGATCGGTGTTGTGCCACTGGATCAAAATGTTTTTGAATATGACGCCTATGGCAAACCATTGGTTCAGCTTCCGGCTGATTCACCAGCTAAAGTTGCCTTGAGAGATATTGTTAATAAATTGGAAATCATCAAAAACGGAAAAAATAAATAATAAAAAAAAGGGCTGTTTACAGCCCTTTTAGACGGAAACTGCGGAAAAGGGGAGATTGTTAGATGAATAAGGTACGATTTAAAATTAAAGGTAAAAGAGCTGTTGATTTAATTGCAAGAGACGATGAAAATTTACTGGAAGCCGCAAGACGAGCTGGTGTTATGATCGACTCACCGTGTAGTGGAAATGCTACTTGCGGTAAATGTAAGGTGAAAATTGAATCTGGTCAGGTTAAAACGGAAAAAACCAGACATATTTCAGAGGAAGAAATGGCCCAGGGAATCGTCCTTTCCTGTAACTCAACCATCATTGAAGATATCGAGGTGGAAGTACCTGATTTAGCGTCTTCTTTTGTAAACGAAATGCAGATTACCGATCTATCGAACAATGAAAATAAAAACATCAAATATGTTCGTAAGAAAATGATCAAGGAAGGTATGACCAATGCCAGTCGGCTCTGGTCAGAGATCATTCAGCTTCCATGTCCCAGCATTGAAGACAACAGTGCCGATGAAGATCGGTTGAAACTATATTTTAAACAGAACCTAGGTTATGAAGATATTGCCATCAGTTTGAATGTCATTAAAAAGCTTCCAGATGCGTTTAGAAAAAATGATTTTTTGATTGAAGTAGTTTATCTGAAACGACGGGAAGTGGCTGAAATTCTTGATGTCAAACCGGCAAACGGCGAAAAGTCGGTTCTCTATGGGATTGCCCTGGACATTGGAACCACTTCTGTTTCGGCCTGTCTGGTGGATATGAATACCAATGAGATTCTGACAAAAGCTTCAATGGGAAATGCTCAGGTCAAATATGGAGCAGACGTTATTAATCGGATCGTCTATTCAGAAAAACCTGGTGGCCTGGAAAATCTGCGAAAAGCGATTGTGGATGAAAGCATTAACAACCTGATCGAAAAGATGGTCAAGACCGTCGGCATCACCAAAGAAGACATCTATGAAGTGTGTGCTGCAGGTAATACCACCATGAACCACTTGCTATTGGGTGTAAACCCGGATTATTTAAGACGGGAACCATTTATTCCGGCTATTAATGATATTCCCGAAATGAAATGTGCAGACCTCGGCATCAATGTCAATCTGGAAGGAAAAATTTATTTGGCGCCATCAGTGGCCAGTTACGTTGGCGGTGATATAACTGCCGGAGTCTTTGCAGTGCCAGTCTGGATGCGGGAAGACTTCACCATGCTGGTGGATTTGGGAACCAATGGAGAGATTGTCTTCGGTAACAAAGACTTTTTGATGACCTGCGCCTGTTCCGCTGGACCAGCCTTTGAAGGCGGAGAAATCAGTTGTGGGACCAGAGCGGTGCCAGGAGCCATTGAAGAAGTTAAAATAAATGACGAAGATTTGCGTCCTTTTTACAATACCATTGGACATACAAGTCCAGTTGGAATTTGCGGTTCCGGAATTATCGACTTAATCTGCGAAATGAAGCGAACCGGCATTATTAACGGTAAAGGGCGAATGGAACGGGATCTGAATCATCCCCGGATCAAATTTGATGAATATGGCATTGGCCAATATTATCTTTACTCTAAGGAATTAGATAATGGCTCAAAAGATATTTATATCACAGAAATTGACATCGACAGTTTTATTAAGGCTAAAGGGGCAGTATTCTCTGCTATTTATATCTTGATGGAAAGCCTGGATATGCCCATCGATGTGCTGGAAAATATTTATGTCGCCGGTGGTATTGGTACCAATCTGGACATTACCAATGCGATCGCCCTGGGAATGCTCCCTGATATACCGGTGGAAAAGTATTTCTATATTGGCAATAGTTCGATGCAGGGATGTTATCTGGCATTGACCCTCAGTGAAGGCAAAGACAAAATTAGGGAAATATCTCAAAATATGACCTATATGGAATTAAGTGTTCACCCAACCTATATGGATGAATTTATATCAGCCTGCTTTATTCCGCATACAAACATGAATTTATTCCCTTCTCTGCAAAACTAAAATAGGAGATTATGAATGGAAAATACATTACGGGATGAAACCGCAATTGAAGAAAAAAGAAAAGATAAAATACCCTATGATCACTATAAAGGGCTGTTAAAAGATCTTGATCCTCAAACGATCGCTCGAAACAGCACCTGTCCCTATGATGAAGAAGGTAGCTTTTTTACCGCTACCCTGATGGGAACCCCTTATAAGGTTGCCTATCCGCAGGGTGATGTGACCGACATAAATGGACAGGACTTTGATAATTATAAACTCAAAACCATGATCTTGCGTTATCTTATCAATGCCAAAGGGGTCAAAGCGACTGGCGAAAATATTGCTTATCGGGATGTTTCAGGTGGCAATGTTTATTTTGCCTGCTTTGAAGGACGTTGCTTGAAGCGATTTGCCTTCACCTTTAACTATAATATTGAAGGTTTGAAAAAAGCCATGGCGGCTTTAAATGCCGAACCACAAAAACTTGGAGACTTGTCTTACCGGTTCGAGGTTATCAATAATATGTTTATGACCGTGATCTTATGGGTCGGTGATGATGAATTCCCGCCAGAGGCGCAGATACTATTTGATGCTAATTTCCCCAGTGCCTTTAGTGCTGAGGATATGGCAGTTATGGGTGATATTTTCATTCCGGCTTTAAAAGAACTCAGTAAGAAATAATGCAACAACAAAAAATAAATATGGATCCCCATTTTTCGGAAAGTAGCTACATCGTTAACCGTGATTTATTTAAAAATTATGATCCCGTTGATATGAGTGAAAAATCAAAATCCAGTTTTGATCCGAAAAGTGGGCGGTTTGAGATAGCCGTTCTTGGTGAAACTTATTTTATTGACTACCCCAGTGGTATTGTGCTCAATGCCCAGAGTGAAGAATTTGACAATTACTCGATAAAAATTTTTATTCTCAGATATTTAATGAATGCCGATGGAAAAGAAAATACCAATCAATGGATTAGTTTTAAAGAATTTCCAGACGGCCCAATCTATTATGCTAATTTCCATAAACGTTGTCTGCAGGTTTTTGCACAAATAGGGAATCAAAACCCTGAGTCCCTAAAAGACTATATGAAAGTATTGAATGGCGTCCCTTTTGACAAAGGTGATCTTTCCTGGCAGTTTACGGTAATGCCTGGAGTCGACATTGTCTGGATTTTATGGTTTGGGGATGATGAGTTTGAAGCGGAATCGCAAATACTGTTTGATAAAAAATTAACAAATGTTTTTAATATCAAAGATCTAGCGATTTTAGGTGATGTTTTAATGATTTCACTGAAAACCTTTACTTTCTCTTTAGGGTCTGAAAAAAATTAGGATAAATTTTAGAAAAATGCCGAAAATTAATTGACAAACTTTTAACTAATATAGTACAATCTGTGTATACTTATATATACAGGTAAAAAGCTGTAGAATATGTAATGGTTTTAATTTGGTTTTAAAGTGTCATGCTTTGAAATAAATATTTTGAAAAAAGGTAACAGGTTAGGAGGAAACAAAAAAATGCCATACAAAAAAGCAGAACAAAAATTTAGTGGCAAGATCAACGTATGTGAGATAGGTGTTGGAGATGCAACTATCAGCATAGGTGGTGAAAACTCATTACCATTTTTAGGTACTGAAGGTTTCAAGACCGCGGTTGGAATCGCAATTTCTGATACAACAGGTGACTGGTCAGATTGCTTTGGAACAATTTACGGTGATGATCTTAAAAACCCAGCAGCTTTAGCAAAAGCAGCAGTAGAAAAATCAGGTGCTGATTTCTTATTAATCAAACTTGAAAGTGCAGATCCAAACGGAGCTGATGCATCAATCGAAAGCTGTGTTGCTACAGCAGTAGCAGTAGAAGCTGCAATTAACGTACCTTTAGTTGTAGAAGGATGTAAAAACGCAGAAAAAGACGCTAAGTTATTAGAAGAAGTAGCTAAAGCTCTTGAAGGAAAAAATGTTGTTTTATTCTCTGCAGTAGAAGATAATTACAAAACAATCGGTGCTGCTGGTGGAATGGCTTACGGACAAAAAGTATCCGCTGAGTCTGCAGTAGACATCAACCTTGCAAAACAATTAAACATCTTATTAACACAACTAGGTGTTAAGAGCAAAGATATCGTCATGGATGTTGGAACAGCAGCAGCTGGTTACGGTTTTGAATATGTTGCTTCAACCATGGACCGTATTCGTTTAGCCGGCCTAGGTCAAAATGATGAAGCTTTACAGATGCCAATCGTTACTAATGTTTCTAATGAATCATGGGGCGTAAAAGAAGCCGTGTCAACACTTGAAGATGCACCAGAATGGGGCGATCAAGAAGCACGTGGTATTGGTATGGAAGTTACGACAGCATCAGCTTGTGTTGTTGGCGGATCAAACGCTATCATCGTAAGACATCCAGAATCAGCTAAAACTATCAAAGCTTTAGTTGCTGGAATCATAGGTTAGGAAAGGAAGGCGAATACAAATGGCAGTAAAAGGTTTAGATATTTTTAAACTCACTCCTAAAACAAACTGTAAAGAGTGTGGTTTCCCAACATGTATGGCTTTCTCAATGAAAGCAGCCACCGGTGGCGTGCCTATCGAAAAATGTCCATACATTTCTGAAGAATCAAAAGAATTATTATCAGAAGCAACTGCTCCTCCAATGAAATCAATCAAAGTTGGTGCTGGCGATGCTGAAGCAACACTTGGTGGAGAAACAGTATTATTCAGACACGAAAAAACATTAGTAAACAAAAACTTATTCGCAATTGAATTATCAGATGCATTAAGTGACGCTGATGTTGATGCAGCATTTGCAAAATTACAAAAAGTAAACTATGACCGTATCGGCGAAATGATGTTCGTTGAAGTTGTAGCAGTACGATTTGTTGCTGATGCAGCTAAATTTGCAACTCTTGTTAAAAAAGTTGCAGATGCTGGCAAAATTCCAATGATCATTACAGTGGATGCTGAAGTAGCAAAAGCAGCGGTTGCAGGCGCAGGCGCAAAAGCGATTATCATGGGTGCAACCAAAGATAACGCAGCAGCTATGGTAGACGTAGCTAAAGCTGCAGATGCTGTTCTTGGTGTTTCTGCAGATGGCATTGAAGCATTACACGATTTAGTAGAAGAAATCGAAAAATTAGGATACAAAAACTTAGTATTAAACGTAGGCGAAGCATCAATCAAAGAAGCTTATGCAAATGCAGTTGATATCCGTACAGCAGCTATTAAGGGCAATGACCGAACATTCGGATATCCTTCAGTAGTATTTGCAAACAAATTAGCACCAGCTAACACTAACCTGCAAATTGCTTTAGCATCAGCTTTCGTTCTTCGTTACGGTTCAATCATCGTAATGGACGAAATGGACTTCAACGCAGCTTTACCACTGTTTGGTTTAAGACAAAACATCTTTACAGATCCTCAAAAACCAATGCGTGTTGAACCTAAGGTTTATGAATTCAACAAACCAACCGGTAAAGATCCAGTTTTAGTAACTGTTGACTTCGCTTTATCTTACTTTGTTGTTGCTGGTGAAATCGAACGATCTAAAGTTCCTGCTTATCTTGCAATTCCAGATGCTGGTGGTTACTCAGTTCTTACTGCTTGGGCTGCTGGTAAATTCGGTTCTACCGTTATTGCTAACTTCATCAAAGAAAACAACGTTGCAGATTTAACAACATCACGTAAGTTAATCTTACCTGGTAAAGTTGCTGTTCTTCAAGGCGATTTAGCTGAATTACTGCCTGAATGGGAAGTAATCGTTGGACCAAATGAAGCAATGCAATTACCTAAGTTCTTACGAGACCTGCAAGCATAATATACAATCTGTGCTCGGGGCTAAACCCGAGCACACCTAAAATATTTTTTTCAATTTGAAAGGGGAACAATATGTCAAAATTCATGGTTATTGGTGAAAGAATTCACTGTATTTCTCCAGCTATTAGACAAGCATTCGCAGATAGAAATCCAGAACCAATTCTTTTAAGAGCAAAAGAACAATTAGATGCTGGTGCAGATTATTTAGATTTAAATATCGGACCTGCTGAAAGAGGCGGCGAAGAGTTAATGCAATGGGGTGTTAAATTACTCCAGGAAAACTTCGATAACGTGCCAATCGCACTTGATACAGCTAACATGAAAGCTATCGAAGCTGGTATTCAGGTTTATAACCGATCAAAAGGAAAACCAATCGTTAACTCTGCTGATGCAGGCGACCGTATTGAATATGTAGATTTAGCAGCAGCTAATGATGCTATGGTTATCGCTCTTTGTTCTAAAGAAGGCGTACCAGGTAATAATGACGAACGTATTGCTTATTGTTCAGAATTATTAGAACGCGGTATGGAACGCGGTATGGAACCAACTGATTTATTGTTTGATCCATTATTCATCGTTATCAAAGGAATGCAAGATCAATTAGTTGATGTATTAGAAGCAATCCAAATGATTACTGACATGGGTCTGTTAACTACTGGTGGATTAAGTAACGTATCTAATGGTGCGCCAAAACATATCCGTCCGTTATTAGACTGTGCTGTTTTAGCAATGGCTATGCAATGTGGATTTAGTTCTGCAATCGTTAATCCTTGTGACAAACGATTAAGAGAAACCATCGTAGCTTGTGATATTGTCAAAAATAATATCCTTTATGCAGATTCAGTATTAGAGTTTTAGGAAAGATACCTTTTTAAATAAAAAAATAGGTATTTGAAAATACTCAAAAAAAAAGAAGCCCCTGACTTCGATTCATCCTTGCTGCACAGGGAAAATGAATTATCAGGAGCAAACAACTATGTATAATGTATCACTCACCTACATTGTATAACATTTAACAATGTTTGTAAAGACTATTTTGATTATTTTTTTTAGATGTGATAAATATTTTTGCAAATACGTAAAAAATATCTTTTATACGAAACAGGTGCGTTGATATAAATTATAAAATTTAGAGAGGTAGAAAAAATATGAGCAATGAAATTTTGAATTACGATAAGGTCGCTGAAGAATCTCTAGCGAAAGCTCAAAGAGATGGCGCAGAAACAATGTGGGATCGTCGTGCTGCACAAAAAACCCAATGTGGTTTTGGAGAAGCTGGAGTCTGTTGTAGAATTTGTGCAATGGGTCCATGTCGTGTAAGTCCAGTACCTGGAAAAGGCGCTGAAAGAGGTATTTGTGGAGCTAATGCTGACACAATTGTAGCAAGAAACTTTGCTAGAATGGTTGCTGCAGGAACATCTGCCCACTCCGATCATGCCCGTGATATCGTTCATGCTATGCATCATGCAAAAGCTGAAGGTCCTTTCAAAATCCGTGATGAAGCAAAATTGCGACGAATCGCAGCAGAATGGGAAATCGAAGATGCAGCTACCAAAGAAACTTATGCACTAGCTCATCAAATGGCTGAAATTGCATTAGAAGAGTTTGGTAAACCTTTTGGAACCCAACGATTCCTTAAAAGAGCACCGCAAGCTCGTCAAGATATCTGGGCTCGAGAAGATATTGCACCAAGAGCGATTGACCAAGAAGTTGTAACTTTGCTTCACTCTACTCATATGGGTTGTGCTGCAGATTACGAAAGTATCTTCCGACGTGGTATGAGAACAGGTATGGCAGATGGTTGGGGCGGATCAATGATCGGAACCGAATTCTCTGATATCTTATACGGAACACCAACTGCCCGTGCATCTTCTTCTAACTTAGGTGTTATTGATGCAGAAATGGTTAATATCCTGATCCACGGTCATGATCCTAACCTTGCTGAAATGGTTGTATTAGCTGCTCAAAACCCAGAAATGGTTGAAATGGCAAAAGCTAAAGGCGCTAAAGGCATTAACATCGTTGGTATGTGTTGTACAGGTAATGAAATGACTATGAGACATGGGATTAAAATTGCCGGTAACTTCTACCAACAAGAAATGTGTATCATTACTGGTGCGATTGAAGCTGTTGTAGTAGATGTTCAATGTATCTTCCCGGCTCTTCCAGAACTGGCTAAAACATACCATACCCGATTCATCAGTACTTCACAAAAAGCAAAAATTGCTGGTGATATGTATATTGAATTCTCAGAAGCAACTGGTTTAGACAATGCAGCCGAAATCGTTAAATTAGCGGTTGAAAACTTCCCTAACAGAGATGCTGCTAAAGTAGAAATTCCAGATATTAAACAGGATACAATGGTAGGTTACTCTGTAGAAACCATTATTCAACATTTGGATGCTGTTGTTAACTCTCAATTAGAAGATGGATTGGGAACCGTTAAACCATTAACTGATGTTATCTACGCTGGTGTTATCCGTGGTGCTGCTGGTGTTGTTGGTTGTAATAACCCTAAACAACAACATGACTATGCTCATATCACCGTTATGGAAGAACTAATCAAACGTGACGTTATCTGTGTAGTTACAGGTTGTGCCGCTCAAGCTGCTGCAAAAGCTGGTTTATTGACATTAGAAGCAAAAGAAAAATGTGGTCGTGGTCTTTTAGAAGTTTGCGAACGTGTAAACATTCCACCAGTTCTTCATATGGGTTCTTGTGTTGATATCAGCCGTATCCTTCACTTAGTAAACTTATGTGCAGATTTAAAAGGAATTGATCCAGCATTATTACCAGTAGTTGGTATTGCACCAGAGTGGATGTCAGAAAAAGCGGTAGCGATCGCTAACTACGTAGTTGGTTCTGGTATCAATACTTACCTTGGAGTTATTCCACAAGTATTAGGATCACCAAACTTCACAAAACTAATGACTGAAGATGTTCAGGAATTCATTGGAGCACACTTCGTATTTGAAAAAGATCCAATTGTCATGGTTGATAAAATCATGGAAGATTTAGAAGCTAAACGAGTTGGATTAGGTATCTAATTAAAAAAGATAGACAGGTGAAAAAATGAAGATAGCATTAACAGGAAAAGGTGGAGTTGGAAAAACAACCATCTCAGCAAGTTTAAGCCGATATTTTGCCGACCAAGGATATAATGTATTAACAGTTGATGCTGATCCCGATGCGAATCTTGGTCTTGCCCTGGGCATGAGCGAGGAAATGATCGCCAGTATTGTTCCCATTTCTGAAATGAAAGATTTAGTGGAAGAACGAACAGCTGCCGATACCGGTTCTTTTGGTTCGATGTTTAGAATGAATCCTGAGGTTGCCGATATACCGGAGCGTTATGCCAAAGAATTTAATGGGGTCAAACTCTTAACCATGGGAACCGTAGACGCCGGAGGATCTGGTTGTGTATGTCCTGAGCATGTTTTATTAAAAATGCTGATGAGCCATTTGGTGCTTTACCAAAAGGACGTTGTGATCATGGATATGGAAGCTGGAATTGAGCATTTGGGTCGAGGTACTGCCGGTGCAGTTGACGCATTTATTGTTGTCGTCGAACCGGGAGTCCGTAGTATTCAGACGTTTCATAAAGTTAAATCCATGGCAATGGATATTGGTGTTAAACAAGTTTATGTTATTGGAAATAAAATCCGGAATGACGGAGATATCGCCTTTATTACTGAAAAAGTCGGAGCTGAAAACATCATTGGTTTTTTAAACTACCGGGATGCCATTTCAGAATCTGATCGCAACAATCAATCGCCATACGACGATCCTGTCATGAAAGAAGATATTGCCGCTTTAGGTAAAAAAATTCTGGCGATTGTCGAAGAAAAAAAGAAATAGCGAATTTTTAAAAAATCAACAAAAATCTAATGTTAATTGAACTAATCTAAGGAGGAAAAAGTCCATATGAATATGAATCTTTTTGATATAATTTACGACGGCCAAGCTCAGTACCTACAACGTGCTGAAGAAATGGTAGCCAAAGTCGTTGCTGAAAAGGGAAAAGAAACACCAGTGAAATTCCCTGCTACTGCTTATGCTTTACCTTGTATTTATGCTATTACAGGTAAAAAAATCACCAACGTAGGTGAATTGGAAGAAGCTTTAGCATTAGCTAAGGAAAAAATCCACAGAACAAATTACCTACAAGATGCTTTAGATGCTGGTACAGCTGCTGCAATGTGTGCAGAAATTATCGAAGCAGTAAAATATGTATACACTGAACTTCCATACGAAGGACGTCATGTAGAAGATTTAAATACAACTGATGCCCGTTGTTTAGGACATATCACTGATGCTGAAGTTCGTAACTTTGGTGTGCCATTGGTAACAGATGACATCCCAGGTGTTGCGGTAATTATCGGCGAGTGTAAAGATGCCGAAATGCTTGCTAGTATCGTAAAAGACTACCAGGGCAAAGGTTTATTAACCTTCATGGTTGGTAAAGTAATCGATCAAGCAATTGAACAAAAAATTAAAATGGGTATTGACCTTCGTGTTATTCCTTTGGGATACGAAATCGAATCTGTTATCCACGTTGTTTCTGTTGCGATTCGTGCCAGCTTAATCTTTGGTGCGACACCTCCAGGCGACTTCCTGGCTCACAGAACCTACACAAAAAACCGTGTTAAAGCATTTGTTAATGTATTTGGACCATGGGATAACAAAATTATCGCTGCCGGTGCTGCTGCCATCGAATTAGGCTTCCCAGCAGTAACAGAAACTTTCATTAATGAAGTACCAACTTTATTATTACACCAACCAGATAACAGCAAAGTTGTTGCAACTTCTTTAGAAGCTCGTAACATTAAAATCAAAGTTACCGAAATCGATTGTCCAGTTGCTGTTTCTTCAGCATTTGAAGGCGAACGTGTTCGTAAAGATACCATGTTTGCTGAATTCGGTGGAAACAAAACTGAATGTTGGGAACTTGTTACAACCGGCGATTTAGCTGAAATGGAAGATCATAAAATTACTGTTGTTGGACCAGATATTGATGACGCTATGTTCGAAGGAAAAGACGTTGTACGTTTACCTTTGGGTGTTGTTGTTACAGTTGGTGGTAAAGCAATGCAGAAAGACTTTGAAACCGTACTTGAAAGACGTATCCATTACTTTACAAACTATATTGAAGGTGCAATGCATGTTGGACAAAGAAATATTGCTTGGATCCGTTTAACAAAAGAAGCATTTGAAAAAGGCTTCCGTTTAAAACATATCGGTGAAGTTTTATACGCAAAAATGCGTTCTGACTTTGACAAAGTTGTTGATAAATGTGAAGTAACTATTTATACAAACGCTGAAGATGTAAAACGACTTGGCGAAGAAATGGTTAAACCAATCTATGCAGAACGTGATGAAAGAATGGGCGCACTGACTGATGAAAGTGTTGATGAATTCTACACCTGTTTATTATGTCAATCATTTGCTCCTAGCCACGTTTGTGTTGTTACACCAGAACGTTTAGGTCTTTGTGGTGCAGTATCCTGGTTGGATGCTAAAGCTACTAAAGAATTAGATCCAATGGGACCAAATCAACCAATCGTTAAGGGTACAGCAACTGACGAACGTCTTGGAACCTGGGATTCAGTAAACGAAGTTGTAGCTCAAACTTCACAAGGTGCAGTTGAAAAAGTTACACTGTACTCAATCCTTGAAGATCCAATGACCTCTTGTGGTTGTTTCGAATGTATCTGTGGTATCATGCCAGAAGCTAACGGTGTTATTATTGTAAACCGTGAGTTCCCTGACACCTCACCAGTAGGTATGACTTTCGGTGAATTAGCATCTATGACAGGTGGTGGGGTTCAAACTCCAGGCTTCATGGGTCATGGTCGATTCCTCATCGGTTCTAAAAAATTCATGTCAGCTGAAGGCGGTTTATCACGAATCGTTTGGATGCCAAAAGAATTAAAAGACGATGTTGCAGAACGTTTGAATAAAGCAGTAAAAGAAATGACTGGCATTGAAAACTTCGCAGACATGGTTTGTGATGAAACAATCGCTATCGATTCTGAAGCTGTATTAGAATTCTTAGAATCAAAAGGACATCCAGCTTTAGCTATGGATCCAATTATGTAATTAAATTTGACTTAAGTCGAATTTTGTAACATGCCTGAAGGCAGAACACAGACGTGTTCTGTCTTTTTTTTCGAAATTAAATAGAAATTCAAATGTAAATTAGATTAATTCTTGATGATCTATAGGTTTATTAAGGAAAAAGTGTTATAATTATAACTAATTTAGAACATTAGGAGGAAATAATATGTGTAATAATAAAGATCTTCATAGTCATGGCGAACACCACGATCACGAAGAAGGACATCCCCATAACAATGTTGCCGAACATGCTCACGACCACGTTCATCCTCATGACAGTCAAGAAGGACATGCCCATGATCATGAACACAGCCATGAACATGACCACAAACATAGCCATCCCCATAGTGATGATCACGACCATGGCAGTGATCATACCCATGAGAGCGAGCATGAACACGAACATACTCACCAACACGCTCATCCCCATCCTCATCAGCATGAACATCCTCATCCACATGAAGGACAAGAACAGGCCCATGGTCATGAACACCCTCATGGACATGAACATCCTCATCCTCACAAACATGGAGATGGACATTGTGGTAACCATGGTAAAAATGGCGCCGGTTGCTGTCATGGTGGAGATGTTGAAAACAAAGACATTGAGATTTTAGGTTTGTTATTAGACCATTGGGTTGCTCATAATCAGGATCATGCCATGGAATATAATACTTGGGTTGAAAAAATGAACCGATTGGGTAAAAATGATGTAGCTGAATCGCTCATTGAAGCGATTGCTTTAATGAGCGAAGCAGATAAACATCTGGTTGAAGCAAAAAAAGAACTGAATTAATGTTATTAGCTGCGTTTTAAGTTGTCGTATTACACTAAAAGTGCAGGTTTCGTAAATCAACAATAAAAATAGAAATGCTATTGATGGGCGTTTGGATTTATTCAAACGCCTGTGAATACGTTTATTAATGCTTGAAAGCATTGAATTTCTTTAGAAAAGGAAGTGTGTTTATGAGTTTAACAGATTTAATTTATGCTGGTTCAAATGCCGTTGCAGGTTTAACCGAAGGAGCTGTCAATGATGCCATCGCCAAATATGGTGAGGGTCATTCCGTCGGATACCCGGATACGGCTTATTTTTTACCGATCATTTATGCAGCAACAGGGGTTAAGATTAAAACATTAGGTGATTTGCCAGCAGCAGTCGGCATTCTAAAAAGTTTAATTACCAATAAGGAAGATTTAGGCGAAGCTTTAAATGCCGGACTGGCCACCGCCGTCGGAGCCGAAATTATCGAAGCGATCCGCTATTTAGATGGCGATCCCTATGCCAATGATTCTGGCATTGGTTTTGTCGCTGATCCGATCATCCGTTCACTTGGGGTACCATTGGTAACTGGCGATATTCCCGGGATTGCGGTTCTTTTAGGAGAGTCATCCGATCCGGCTGCTTTGGCTGCGATTGTCAAAGATTATCAGGAAAAAGGCTTACTGACTTTTATGGTTGGTAATATTATTGAGCAAGCTTTAGAAGCCGGAGTGAAAATGGGACTGGACTACCGGGTCATTCCGTTAGGCCATGAGGTGACCTCGGTTATTCATGTTGTCTCCGTTGCTATTCGGGCTGCCTTGATCTTCGGTGGGATCGAACCCGGTAAATTACCTGAATTCCTGACTTATACCAAAGAACGGGTACCGGCTTTTGTTAATACCTTCGGTGAATTAAATGAAGTCATTGTTTCGGTTGGCGCTGGTGCGATTGCGCTGGGCTTCCCGGTTATTGCTGACGTTCCAGTACCAGAGGTACCCGGTGCCTTAATGACCCAGGCTGATCATGCTAAAACAGTCGAATTCTCATTAGAAGCCCGAGATATTAAAATTAAAGTTACCAAAATTGATGTTCCTGTTTCGGTTGCTTCTGCCTTTGAAGGCGAGCGGGTCCGTAAAGACACCATGTTTGCCGAATTTGGCGGCAATAAAACAAAATGTTGGGAATTAGTCAAAGAAGCAGAATTAAGTGAAGTAGAAGACCATAAGATTACAGTCGTGGGACCGGAAATTGATGACGCCCAATTTGAAGGTGTTGATGTTGTCCGCTTACCACTGGGTATTTTGGTTGAAGTGGCTGGCAAGAGTATGCAAAAAGATTTTGAATCGGTTCTTGAACGTCGAATTCATTATTTCACCAATTACATCGACGGGGCTATGCATGTCGGACAACGGAATATTGCCTGGATTCGTTTGACTAAAGAAGCCTTTGAAAAAGGGTTCCGGTTAAAACACATTGGCGAAGTGCTCTACGCAAAAATGCGCGCAGACTTTGACAATGTTGTGGATAAATGCCAGGTTACATTATACACCAATCTGGCAGATGTCGAACGGCTGGAAGAAGAAATGGTTAAACCAATCTACGCCGAACGTGATGAACGAATGGGTGCACTAACTGACGAAAGTGTTGAAACTTTCTATACCTGTACGCTATGCCAGTCATTTGCTCCAAGCCACGTTTGTGTGGTCACACCGGAACGGCTCGGTTTGTGTGGCGCGGTTTCCTGGTTGGATAGCAAAGCTACCAAGGAATTGGATCCCGCTGGTCCTTCCCAACCAATTGAAAAAGGCGAAGCCGTTGATGAAAAAATAGGTATTTGGGAATCGGTTAACAAAACGGTTGCGGCCGCTTCTCAGGGTGCTGTTGAGCGGGTAACGCTGTACTCAATCCTGGAAGATCCGATGACCTCCTGTGGTTGTTTTGAATGTATCTGCGGAATCATGCCAGAAGCCAATGGTGTTGTCATTGTTAACCGGGAGTTTAGTGAAATTTCGCCAGTAGGAATGACTTTTGGCGAACTGGCTTCGATGACTGGTGGTGGGGTTCAGACACCTGGCTTTATGGGTCACGGTCGTCATTTCATCGGCTCTAAAAAATTCATGTCAGCTGAAGGCGGTTTAACGCGAATTGTCTGGATGCCAAAAGAATTAAAAGACGATGTGGCTGAACGCTTAAATAAAGCAGCATTTGAGTTAACCGGGATCGAAAATTTCGTCGACATGGTTTGCGACGAAACGATTGCCACTGATTCTGAAGCGGTATTGGAATTCCTGGAATCTAAAGGCCATCCAGCCTTGGCGATGGATCCAATTATGTAATAAAACAGCCTTAAATTAAGACTGATATAGTATTATAAATGTATAGTCGCCCCTTAGCTTGTGTTAAGGGGTGGACTGTGTTAAAATAGCCTCAAATAAAAGAAAGGAGACTGAGAACATGTGTGAATCTTCAGCTTATATGATTACTCCTGAAGGAGAAACAAAGATAATGGACTATGTTGTCGATATCGTTCCAAATGACGATGGTAGCTTGACCCTGTCCGATTTATTGGGTGGTACAAAAATTGTTCAAGGCAAACTAAAAGAAGTGAAACTTCTTAACCACAAAATTATTATCGAAGGAACAACGGTTTAATTATGAACATTGTTGTGCTCGACGGTATGGGAGGCGGCATTGGGTCACGGATTGTTGGAATCCTTAAAGAAGAAATTCCACCATATATTGAAGTATATGGGCTGGGAACTAACGCCTTGGCCACTGCTGCGATGCTAAAAAAGGGTGCCAATAAAGGGGCCACTGGTGAAAATGCCATCGCTGTAACAGTAAAAAAAGCGGATTTTATTATCGGCTCAATTGCGATGACGATTCCAAACTCCATGATGGGCGAAGTGACGCCGAAAATGGTTGAAGCCATTGGAAATAGTGACGGATTTAAAATCTATATCCCGATTCTTCCTGAAAATCACCACATTGTTTCACTGGAGGAAAAACCATTATTGCTCCAAATTCGTGAAGCCGTGTCGTTGATTAAAAAAGAACTCAATTTAGGAGACGTGTAAATGGATGCTAAATTAAATATGGATAAGGATGAAGAAATCTTCAAAGTTTTTCTGGCACATTGGATTAACCATACGGGTGATCACATTGAAGGTTACCGGGAATGGGCAGAAAAATTAAAGGATACATCAAAAGACAGTGTTTCTAGAGAAATATTTTTAGCGATTGAAAAAATGCGAGCTGCGCAAAAGAAGATAATGGAAGCAAAAATGCGTTTCTAAGAATTTTTTTCACTGCAAAATAAAAGCCAACCACAACCCATGCTTGAAAGCAGGACTTTTAGTTCTGTTTTTTTTATGTGCATGAATTGATTGGTGATTGGGAAGATGTATTTTGTAATTAGCCATCGAAGAAATGAAAATCATTTTTTCGGTGGCTTTTTTAATAAAAGGTTATGTGCTTATTTAGAGTTAGTGTATAATAAGTGAAAATAGAAAAATAAAAGAAGGTTTTAAAAAATGCGAATAAAAGATAAAAAACGGTTTATAATTGCCTGTGGGGGATTGGCTGCAATTGTAATTCTGGTTATTGTAGTATTAACCATCGGGTTTATGAATAATAATAAAACCCAAACATCGGCAAACAATAAACAGAATGTCGAAACAACAACCGTACAGACCACAACGGCCAAAGAAACAGCACCGGTATCCAATTCACAAACCGTTGCAGTTGAACAGCCAGTACCGGTCGAAACGAAAGATGACACTAAAAATGCCAATACGACCAGCACTGATAGCATCACCATGCTGGTCAATAAAAACCATAGCATTGCAGCCAGTTATGTGCCCGCCGATCTGGTGACAGTTAATTTGCCATCAACCCGAGAAACGCAGATGCGAAGCGTAGCGGCGGAAGCCTTGGTTAAACTTTTTAATGCGGCCAGTAGTGCCGGTTATGATCTTTCCTGTTGTTCCGGCTACCGATCTTACGAAACTCAGTCCGAATTGTACGCCTGGAATGTCGATATCTATGGGGTTGATGGAGCTGAACTGGTCAGCGCCCGACCGGGAATGAGTGAACATCAGCTTGGGCTGGCCATGGATGTGACCAGCGCTACGGTAGGGTTTGATTTATTGGAAAGTTTCGGTTCGACTCCGGAAGGTCAATTCCTTAAAGACAATGCGTATAAATATGGCTTTATTGTTCGTTATCCTCAAGGTAAAACAGAGATTACCGGCTATGCCTATGAACCTTGGCATCTGCGCTATTTGGGCGTGGATGTCGCGACGGAGATTTATAACAGTGGAAAAACCATGGAAGAATATTATGGAACAAATTAATTAAGCAACTATTTTGTCTGGATTGCAAAAGGGTATCTGTTGAAGATATCCTTTTGTTTTTAAAAAATAAAAACGAATCATAAAAAACTATTTAAATAAAAGTGTTTTATTGGTATAATAAGCAGGTATTTCGTGCGCCCGTAGCTCAGGTGGATAGAGCAGTAGTTTCCTAAACTGCGTGCCGGAGGTTCAAATCCTCTCGGGTGCACCAAAAAGAATTTAACGGCGTTTGGCCGTTTTTTATTTTAAAAATATCTTAAATAAGAAAATAAAGCCATTGCAATGTCGAACAACAAGGTTTATACTTTCAAAGATTGCAAATAAACAGAATGGGATGAGGATTAGAATGGAAGACTACAAGAAATATTTAATCGTTTTTGGGCTTTTATTGTTGTTTGCACTGATATCACCCATTATTCTGGCCTGGTTGAATATTATCCTTTCGCCCTATATTACAACGGCTGGCGTCGCAATGATCATCTTTGTCGTAACGGTTCTGATTGCCTGGTTTGGAAAGATTGGGCGAAAATAACGCGGTTAACATTAACTAGAGATGAAGAACAAATATAACAGATAGAACTAATTTAGAAAAACAGCAGGAGATTAAGTTGAAGATACGATTAGTAGAAGAGAAAGATTATCAGCGGGTACTGGATATTTTGAATGAAGCCATTGCCGCCAGGAAGTTTACGGCGCAATTGTCACCAGCGACCATGGCAATGCGTAAAGACTGGTTTATCCATCATTCAGCACCACGACATCCGATGTTTGTTGCCGAAATAGATGATCAGGTTGTCGGTTGGATCACCCTGACAGAATTCCGGGCTGGTCGGGAAGGCTTTCGGTTTACATCCGAAGTCAGTTATTATATCGATAGCCGCTGTCATCGAAAGGGGATTGGCTCGATGCTGATGAGCCGTGCCATTGAAGCAGCAAAGGAAATCGGTTTTCGCAATCTCGTCGCGGTGGTGTTTGACAGTAATATCAGTAGCCGAAAATTGGTGAAAAAATTTGGCTTTAAACTATGGGGACATATGCCAGAAGCAGTTGATATTGATGGAAAAAGCATCGGTTGCGATTATTGGGGATTAAAAATAGAAAAATAATAAAACGCGCTTGATTATTTGTGGCGTTGCTGATATAATTTTAATGTTGTTCAAAAAGGCTTGGCCTTTTTTTTATTTGGGCAGAAGCATTGGTCAAAGATAAAGAAAATCATGAATAATCAACAATGTTTTCATTGACAAAAATAAGGTTGTCGTGGTATTCTATGTTAGTGACTATGAAAATAGGGAACGTGTGCCTGCGTGTTCCTGCGGGTGTTGATATAAGGATGTAGGAGGTGCTGGAATGAGAGTAAAAGTTACTTTAGCATGTACAGAATGCAAGCAAAGAAATTACGATACCATGAAAAACAAGAAGAATAACCCTGATCGTTTAGAAGTGGATAAGTATTGCAGATTTTGCAAGAAGCATACACCACATAAAGAAACGAAATAATGGATAAAGAGGAATATCATGGCAACAAATAAAAAAGCTAAAAATGCCAGTAGTAAGCAAGGAAAAGAAAACACCCAGCAACAGGCACAAAAAACCGGAGATAAGGCAACAAACCTGGTAAAAGAGGAAAAGAAAACGCCTCAATCAACGGCAAAAAATGAGAAAAAAACACAAAAGAAGTCAAGCGAAAAAAGTAAAGAACCAAATATTTTTCAAAGAATGGTCGGCTTTTTAAAAGGTGTTCACCATGAATTAAGAAAAGTTACTTGGTTGACTAAAGAAGAATTGCTTCAACGTACCGGTATTGTAGCTGGAATTGTTGGGATATTCACTTTTCTCGTTTGGGTTGTTGATACAGGATTAGGTGCACTTGCCGCGTTATTTATAAACATTTAGGTAAGGGAGAACCATGGATAGTAATCAACACGAACAGGCCCAATGGTTTGTTGCACATACCTATTCCGGTTATGAGAATAAGGTTAAAGCAAGCATTGAAGCCACAGTAGAAAACAGAAATATGGAGGACGTGATCCTAGAGGTTCAGGTTCCCGTACAAGAAGTAGTGGAAAGTAAGAACGGCAAGCGGGTCGTTAAAGAAAAGAAACTATTTCCAGGTTATGTCATGATCAAAATGTTCATGACAGATGATTCATGGTATGTTGTTAGAAATACCCGTGGTGTCACCGGGTTTGTTGGTCCTGCCTCAAAACCTGTACCCTTGTCCAAGGCTGAACTAAAAAGCATGGGCATTCGTCAACAGCGTGTTGAAATAAGCATGCATGTTGGAGAAGAAGTCAAGGTTATTGAAGGACCATTGGAAGGTTTCACCGGAGTTATTGAAGAAGTACATGCTGAGAAATCAAAAGTTAAGGTCAATGTTTCCATGTTTGGACGAGATACTCTCGCTGAACTGGGATTTGAACAAATAGAAAAAATTATCACTTAAGGAAAAAACTATTCTTCATGCTACTCCCACTGGGAGAAAAAATACTATAATAAAATGAAGGAGGTGTTAACATGGCAAAAAAAGTAATTGGTATGATTAAATTACAAATTCCTGCCGGTAAAGCAACACCAGCACCACCAGTTGGACCTGCATTAGGTCAACATGGGGTTAATATTATGGGATTCTGTAAAGAATTCAACGCAAAAACTGCAAATGATGCAGGAATGATTATTCCTGTTGTAATCACTGTTTATCAGGATCGTTCTTACTCATTTATTACAAAAACACCACCAGCAGCCGTTCTGTTAAAGAAAATTGCTGGAATTGAGTCTGGATCTGGCGTACCTAACAAAACTAAGGTAGCTAAGGTTACAACTGAACAATTAAGAGAAATCGCAACATTAAAAATGCCTGATTTAAATGCGGCATCTGTAGAATCAGCGATGAGAATGATCGCTGGAACCGCCCGTAGCATGGGTATTACAATCGAAGAATAATTTTAGAAGGTAGAAACACCTTAAGTGGGAGGGAAACCGCTATTACCACAAGGAGGCAAAGATGAAAAAAGGAAAAAAATATCAAGATTTGGTAAAAAGCTTTGATAAGCAAGAGTTATTTGAACTGGATGCAGCTATTGCACAGGTTAAAAAACTTGCCACTGCAAAGTTTGACGAAACCATTGAATTGCATGTAAAACTGGGTGTTGACTCACGTCATGCCGATCAACAGGTTCGTGGAGCAATCGTTCTGCCACATGGTACAGGTAAAACAGTTAAAGTTCTTGTTATCGCCAAAGGTGATAAATTGAAAGAAGCTGAGGATGCCGGTGCAGATTTCTTTGGTGAAGACGATATTATCGATAAAATTCAAAAAGAAAACTGGTTTGATTTTGATGTAATGATTGCTACTCCAGATATGATGGGTAAGGTTGGTCGTTTAGGTCGAGTATTAGGACCTAAAGGTTTAATGCCTAATCCAAAATCAGGAACTGTAACCATGGATGTTGCAAAAGCTGTTGCAGATACAAAAGCCGGTAAGGTTGAGTATCGTTTAGACAAAACCAATATTATTCATGTAATCATTGGTAAAGCATCTTTTACCGAAGAAGCTTTAAAAGAAAACATGATGGTATTATTGGATACTGTTAAAAAAGCAAAACCAGCTGCTTCAAAGGGTCAATACTTTAGAAGTGTTACTCTGGCAAGTACCATGAGTCCTGGAGTTAAAGTCAACACAGGAAAAATCTAGGAGTTTATTGATTGATTTTACATAAACTCTAAAACGACTTGACATAGAAAATGACAAATGATACAATAGCGTCGTTGTTAAAGACGCATTCATCCATAGACAGTAGGTGTACATAAATCCTACCGAGGTTGAAGAGAAAAAAGCTTATTATTAAATATAAAGCTCTCTTCACGCTGTGGAGTGAGCTTTTTTGATACGATTTTTAAAAGGAGGTGCAGATAATACATGCCAAAGATTGAAGTAAAACAAGTTGTAGTACAAGAAATTGCAGAAAAACTTCGTAACGCTCAAACAGCGGTTCTCGTCGACTATCGTGGTTTGAATGTTGAAGAAGTAACTGAGTTGCGATCCCTGGCTCGAGCAGCAGGTATCGACTACAAGGTATATAAAAATTCAATGATGCGGTTCGCTGCTAAAGAAACCGGCTTTGAAGGTTTACTTGACGTTTTGGTTGGACCTACTGCAATTGCTTTCTGTGATACAGATCCAGTTGCGCCAGCAAAACTACTTAGCGAGTTTGCAAAAAAACATAAAGCTTTAGAAATTAAAGCAGGTATGGTTGATGGTAAGGTTTTAGACGTTCAAGGCGTTGCGGATCTTGCAGAATTACCACCACGAGAAGTACTGGTTGCCCAGGTTCTTGGTGGCTTAAACGCACCAATTTCAGGTTTTGTTAACGTACTTAACGGAAACATGCGTGGATTGGTTGTCGCATTAAATGCGATTGCAGAACAAAAACAAGCTTAACTCAATTCAAAATTAAATTAAAGAAAGAATATTTGGAGGTTTTATAAAATGGCAAGTGAAAAAGTAACACAATTAATTGAAGACGTAAAAGGTTTAACAGTATTAGAATTATCTGAACTGGTAAAAGCATTAGAAGAAGAATTTGGCGTAAGTGCTGCTGCACCTATGGCTATGATGGCTGCTCCAGCTGCTGGTGGTGCTGCTGAAGAAGTAGAAGAAAAAACTGATTTTGATGTAATTTTATCTGCTGCTGGCGACCAAAAAATCAAAGTTATCAAAGTTGTTCGTGAATTAACTGGCTTAGGCTTAAAAGAAGCAAAAGCATTAGTTGACGAAGCTCCAAAACCAATTAAAGAAGGCGCTACTAAAGAAGAAGCTGATGATATTAAAGCTAAAATTGAAGAAGTTGG
Organism: Acetobacterium woodii; assembly: GCA_016213825.1. Taxonomy (GTDB): domain Bacteria; phylum Bacillota; class Clostridia; order Eubacteriales; family Eubacteriaceae; genus Acetobacterium; species Acetobacterium woodii_A. Next base: position 117,110 of record JACQZP010000013.1, read on the forward strand.
CGGAAGCGTCGAAGTAAAATAATTACTCGATAACCACTAAAAATCACTTGCTTGCGCAGGTGATTTTTTTGTTTAACAGACGAACTGGTCTGAGAAAGAAAAACAATGGGAAAAAAACAGACAAATCAAGTGAAAGAAATTACGCCGATGGCGGTAGACTTCCCACAATGGTATACGGATGTTATATCTAAAACTGAAATGGTGGACTATTCACCGGTAAAAGGTTTTATGGTCATTCGTCCCTATGGTTATGCCATCTGGGAATTAATTCAACAAGCCTATGATAAACGGTTCAAGGAAACCGGTCACGAAAACATGTACTTTCCGCTTTTAATTCCAGAAAGTCTGCTGACTAAAGAAGCAGAACATGTCGAAGGGTTTGCGCCTGAGGTAGCCTGGGTAACCCATGGTGGCGGTAAAGAACTGGCCGAACGTTTAGCGGTTCGCCCCACTTCCGAAACGATTATTTGCAGCATGTACTCAAAATGGCTGAATTCGTACCGACAACTGCCTTATTTATATAATCAATGGTGTTCAGTTGTGCGTTGGGAAAAAACCACCCGACCGTTCTTAAGAACCTCTGAGTTTTTATGGCAGGAAGGTCATACCCTTCATGAAACGCCGGAAGAAGCTCAGACTGAAACCATGCAGATGCTGGGCATCTATCGGGAAATCGCTGAAAGCCACTTGGCCATGCCGATGGTCGTGGGACGAAAAAGTGACAAAGAAAAATTTGCTGGGGCTGATGCAACCTATACCATGGAAGCACTGATGCATGATGGTCAGGCCCTGCAATCAGGAACCTCCCATAATCTGGGACAACATTTTACCAAAGCCTTCGATATTACCTATCTGGATCGAAACAATGAACAATCCTACCCATTCCACACTTCCTGGGGTGTGTCAACCCGGTTGATCGGTGGAATCATTATGGTTCATGGGGATGACAATGGCCTGGTTTTGCCACCAATGATTGCGCCCATTCAAGTTGTTGTAATTCCAGTTGCGCAACACAAAGAAGGCGTTTTGGATAAAGCCTGGGAAATCAGTAAAACGCTAGGTAAAGATTTCAGAGTAAAAGTTGATGATTTGGATGGCTATTCACCTGGCTGGAAATTTAACCAGTGGGAAATGAAGGGTGTGCCAATCCGTCTGGAAATCGGACCCCGAGACATCGAAAATGGTCAATGTGTGCTGGCCCGTCGGGATACTGGCGAAAAAATTCAGGTCAGTTTGGATAATGTGGCCAATGAAGTTGATAATTTACTGAAAGAAATTCAAACTAATTTATTTGACAGAGCTTTAAAAATGCGGGAAGAAAAAACTTCAACCGCAGAAAATATGGAAGAATTTAAGACTAAGCTAAAAGAAAATCCTGGTTTCATCAAAGCCATGTGGTGTGGCGATCGCAGTTGTGAAGATATGGTTAAGGAAGAAACCGGCGCTTCCATCCGTTGCGTTCCTTTTGATGATGAACAGGAAGTTTTATATGAAGGCAAATGTGTATGCTGTGGAAAGCCGGCGCAAAAAATGGCTTACTTTGCCCGAGCTTATTAGAAAAAGTGAGTGTGTGAAGATGAGCAGCATAACAATGACTAATCTGGGATTTTTCTTAAACGAAACGGAATTTTATGATCATATCCGCATGAAAAAAGGATCAAAACGGGCCCTACCCATTGAACGGATTCTAGAGCGAGCAAGAAATATTCCCAAACCAAAGGTTTTATATCGGGTTTCCGAAGCAAAAATCATTGATGCTACACATTTTACACTGGATGGCATTGAATTTGTCAGTGACATTGGTGTGGAAAAAATTTCGAAAGCGACCTATGTTTTTCCGAATGTGGTTACCGCTGGTGCTGAAATCGAAAATTATTGCTTATCCCGGGAAAATGTCCTGGAACAGTACATTATCATGGAGCTATGTAATTTTGCCTGTGAATTTGCCCGGGAAGCCCTGATTCGGGACATAAAAAATCGTTACGGCGTTGAGATAAAGGATTGTATTTATCCCGGTGAAGATGGATTTCGTCTGGAATCTGGAAAGCGGATCTTTGATCTTTTTGAAAATGTGGAAGAAGAAATTGGTGTCACTGTCACCGACATGGGACTAACCACACCGAGCCGCACGGCTTATGCCATTTATTTTGGATAGAAAATGCTTAAACTAAAAAAGAGGCTATTAAGCCTCTTTTTTAGTTTAAGCATTTTTTAGCGTTTCAAAAATTTCCATCATCCGCTTATTTAAAAGGGGATGGACAAAATAAGGGGCGATTTCAGCCATGGATTCCATCACAAAAGCCCGATCTTGGATACGGGGATGAGGCAGGATTACGTGAGGATCATCAGTTACCAGATGGTCGTAGAATAAGATATCCAAATCGATGGTCCGGGGGCCCCAGTGAATCGTCCGTTCCCGTTTGAGTCCCAGCTCGATTTCAAGCAACAGGGTCATCAGAGTATGAGGCGGCAGGGTGGTTTTCACTTTAAGAACGCAATTGAGAAAAGCATCCTGATCGGTATAACCCCAGGGTTCGGTTTCAATAATGCTGGATTGGGTAAGCACGTGAATACCGGGAGTATTGGCGATTGCATCAATCGCTTCTTTTAAATTTTGACTCCGGTCGCCCATATTGGTGCCCAGTCCGATAAAGGCATCGTGCCAGCCCCGGTTAATTTCGATGGCCACCGTATCCATGGATTTTAATATCGGCGCCCAGGGTTTTTTGATCATAATACTCACATGGTTAACCATCGGGTAGTTATTTAAAACATAGTCAGCCAGCATTTCGCCGGCGGTTTCGATGAGATCGTAACTTTCTTTCTTAAACTCGATTTCCAGTGCATGGCATAATTCGCCATAATGAACGGATTTTGTCAAGTCACCGGTAAGGGCGGCTTCCTGCATATCCAGGGTCAGTGTTACCGAAATCAGGAATTTCTGACCCAGGGTTTTTTCTTCGGGGAAAACCCCGTGATAGGCAAAAACCTCAAAGTCTTTTATATAGAGTTTGTCCATGGTGCTCCTTTCATAATGCCGGCCGTCATTTGGGCGGCGCGCTTATTTTCCAGTACATCGTGGACCCGGATAATGGAAGCACCCTTCATAATGCCGATGACGGTGGTGGCAACCGTTCCTTCTACGCGCTGGGTGACTGGTAAATCCAGGGTTAGCCCGATAAAGCCTTTACGGGAGGTGCCAAGTAGAATTGGGTAGCCCAGGGTTTGGAGAGCCTCCAGGTTATGCATCGTTTCCATATTTTGGGCGTAATCCTTGGCAAAACCGATGCCGGGATCAAGGATGATGGCGTCTCGGGAAATACCGGCTTCGAGAGCAATATCGATGGATTCCTGAAGATCGCTGTTAATATCAGCCATCAGGTGGTTGTAATTCTGATTGTTACGGTTATGCATCAGAATACAGGGAACCTTGTATTTCGCCGTGACATCAGCCAGGGTTGGGTCATATTTAAAGCCCCAAATGTCGTTGACCAGGGCCGCTCCGGCCTTAAGGGCCGCTTCGCCAACGGCGCCTTTATAGGTGTCAATCGAAATGGGGATGTCGAACCGTTGTCGAATGGCTGTGATCATCGGCACGATCCGATCGATTTCCTCGGCATCGCTGATTTGGGTATGACCGGGACGGGTAGATTCACCACCAAGATCGATGAGATCGGCACCATAGGCGATCATTTTTTCAACCTGCTTAAGACTGGCGTCCAGGGTGTTAAATTTGCCACCGTCGGAAAACGAATCCGGGGTAACGTTTAAGATCCCCATAATGAGGATCTCGTTTGTTAAGTCAAAATTTTTATTGCCAATTTGCATGGTAACTCCTTTAATAAACAATGGTCAGGTTTTTCTTTTCTTTTGACCAATCACATTCGTGTTCAACCGGGCATGAAAAACATGCCCGGGACAATTTATCACTTTCATAAAATATATGGCTGAATCCTTGTGCTTCCGGGTTACGATGATTGAGGATAGCATCCAGGATCAGTTTATTTTCATCATCCGTAAAATCCAGGGTCTCCAATAATGGAATTGCCAATTGATGAGAGGCAATTTCATGGGGTGTTTTATCTTGATATTGAACAAAACGACCGATATCGTGCAGCAGTGCCGTTGTATAGATCAGATCCCGGGAGAAGTTTAAACCGGCTTCCATGGTCTTTATGGTGGCAATGCGGGCGACTGATAAAAAATGTGGAATATTGTGACGACAGAAACGGCGTTGTTTTTCACATTTTTTTATTTTATTGAGATAGTTTTGATAGTCTGCATTCTGATAAAGCAGATTGGTGTTTTGCAACTGATCCATTAACCACGTCCTATTTAATGCTTAACAGCTTATGAACTTCATCTTTCAGTTCTTTGTTATGGGCGAAAATACCGGCTTGCATCGCTGTTACTGTCCGTGTTCCAGGACGTTTGACACCGCGCATGTTCATGCATAAATGCTCGGCTTCGATGATAACCATGACGCCGCGGGCCTGAAGATAATCCATAATCGCTTCGCCGATATCGGTGGTTAAAACTTCTTGAAGCTGAGGTCGTTTTGAATACAAATCAACCGTTCTCACAAGTTTTGAAAGTCCGGCTACGCGACCGTTGGGGATGTAGGCGATATGCACCTTACCGTAAAATGGCAACAGATGGTGTTCGCACATGGAATAAAACGGGATATCCCGTTCGATGACAATATCATCGGATTTGACAGCAAAGGTCTTGGAAAGGTGGACTTCAGCGGTATGACCCAGTCCTGAAAAGATTTCGGCATACATCCGGGCAACACGGGCCGGGGTTTCAATCAGACCTTCCCGGGTGGGGTCTTCGCCAATGGCTTCCAAAATCATGGTTACAGCTTCTTGAATTTTTTGTTGATCAATCATTTTTCTCCTATCGCCGAATCACATTACTTCGATTCGGAATGGTTTTTACTAAAACCAAATAAAAAAAGCATTACTCAAATAAAACAAAATGTTTTAAGCAATGCTTCCGCAACCCTTAATTGGTCGTTAAGGGGTCCAGCGGAAGCAACAAGATATCGCAATGAGTTCATTTCGTTTAAAGGCAACTTCCCATCCTCTAACACTTTACGCATCTTGTCTACTCTGTTATATTTAATTGGGTGTATTTTAACATGGGATAGGGTTAGTTACAAGGGTAATATAACGCATTCTTAAAAGATATAAGCATATTAGTTTAAAGAAATTAAGGTTAAAAACACCTGTTAAAAAATAAACAATGAAAATGCAAAAGTAAAGAGAAAATATTTAACCATTTTTTTAACAAAGTATCAAAAAAATGTAATCGATGGACATTTTTTTTACTTATTCTTTAAAAAAATTGGCAAATGATGAATAAAACTAACTTAAAAGATTATCATGAAAATTTAAGAATTGCATCGTTTACTTAAGATGACTATGCTAAAATAATTTAAAATATGAAAAGAAAGGAGAAGGATGATGAATGAACCAGCTGTAAGTACTTTAATAACAAAGAATCCTGAAGAATTTACCATAAAAACGCTTTATATGCGTGGCGTGCCCAGATGGGAATTTGAACGGTACCTCATTAAAATAGCCAAAACAGTAACAGGCGACACTTATAATGGGGATGGTTGGCAGGTAGTCTTGTCGGAAGAACGACAGGAATCCCTTGGCCAGTTCAATCTTATTGCGGTGGACGTAACGATTGCCGCAGAGAAAGATCAATTCGATGAATTTCTGGGAACCTTTCGGAAGAATTTTCTGAGGGGCGGGGGCTGAGTTTGGAAGAAAAAAACCATAAAAAAAAGTTCTATTCCCTGGACAATGCCGGGGTCCTTTATACGGCCATTGCGTCATCACGGATAACAACGGTGTATCGGATGACCGTGGAATTATCAGAAGTAGTTGATCCGAAAACATTGCAGCAAGCTCTGGAGCAGATCATTCATCGCTTTCCTTATTTTCAGGTCACGCTGAAGCGAGGTTTTTTCTGGTATTATTATGAACATACCGAAGCCATCCCAACGGTCGAGGAAGAAGCTTATTATCCCTGCAAAACCATGCGGCAACGCCAGGGAAAAACATTTCCTTTTCGGGTGCTTTATTATAAAAAATATATTCATGTGGAGTTTAATCACAGTATCTGTGATGGTAGTGGCGGTCTGGCTTTTCTGCAAACGTTGATTATTGAGTATTTTAAACTGCTAAAAGGTATTATTCCGCAAAATCTGGGGAAAGCCATGGATATTCATGCGGAAGTGGATCCGGGTGAGTTTGAAGATTCGTTTAAGGTTTATTATGAAGAAAATGTACCGCCACCGCCCAGCAGTAAAAAAGTCTTTCATTTTCCCTTTGAACTGCTGGATAAGGGCGAGTATCTGCTGCTGACCGGGATTGTTCCGGTTGCGCCCTTACTGGCCTTGGCAAAAAGCGATCATTGCACCCTGACTCAATTTATTCTGGCCCTTTATTTCGAAAGTATACAGGAGTATATTCAGGGACTTCCGATGAGTGAAAAAAAGAAACATCAGCAACGGATTGCCATCAATGTGCCGGTCGATTTAAGAAAGATGTTCCCTTCCATTACACTGAGAAATTTCTTTATCAGCCTGAATCCCGAGATTGATCTGGCTTTGGGTTATTACACCCGGGCGGAAATTATCGAGCAAATTAAGGGCTATATGGGCCTTTATATGAATCGCAAAAACATCAGCCGTTACATTTCCAGAAATGTGAAAAATGAACAGTTGCTTTTTCTCAGGCTGATTCCGCTATGGGTAAAAAAACTGTTTATGCCATTGGTTTACAAGTGGTATGGCGAACGGGGCTATACCAGCGGATTGTCCAATTTAGGGGTCGTCACAGTTCCTGATGAGATAAAACCTTTTGTCAAGAGCTTTGAAGTCTTTCCATCACCCAGTGCTGAAAGCAGGCTTAAGCTGGTAACTGTCAGTTATGACGGAAAACTGGCCTTGTGCTTTGGTAAAACCACAGGAGAAACAGTGGTTGAAAAAATATTTTTCAGAAAAATCAGACAACTGGGTGTCCCGGTAAAAATAGAAACGAATAAGAGGTGAGACTATGGCTTATTGTCCTAAATGTGGTGTGGAAGTCGAAGATGACGTAAAAAACTGTCCCCTATGCGATTTCCCAATACCTGACATCAATGAAGATCGGCAACCCAAAGACAGTAAATATCCTCAGGCCATCAATACCTACGACGAAGACCACTTAGGAAAGAAGAATAAGGCCTTTTTTTCCATCAGCATTATTGCCGTCAGTATGGTGGTGATCATTGGAGTAATTTATTTGGTTTACCCCTGGAATCATGTCCTGCTTAAATATATTGTGTTGGCGGATCTCAGTATTTTTGCCATTGTCTTTTTTGCCATGGGTTACTTAAAACCGAATTACAATTATCTTGGTGCCTATATTACGGTGGTAATTACCTGCTTTTGTGTCTATCTGATCAGTGGGAGCCAAACGGCCTGGTTCTTAAATTATGCTTTTCCCATTGCGACTCTGATTTATTTAGATATCAGTCTTTTTCGCTTTGTCTTTAAACATACGCGTCACAAAAGCCAGTTCATTTTTATCCCCTCTAATCTCATTCTTTTTGTGATTATTCTGGCAATTGGTATTGATGGGATCATCAGTTTAAACGTATTGGGAAGTCTTCATTTGACCTGGTCATTGATTGTCGCCGTTTCGGGATTTTGCATCATTATTCTGCTCCAGACGATCTATCATCGGATCCCGGAAAAAACAAGAAGAATGCTGAAAAAGAAAATGCATGTCTAAAAATTAACGAAATACGCTACTAAAGTCGATTAAGAGTAACGTTAAAATAATAATAAAATGGTATCAATAAATAAAATACTGGATAAATCAGATTGACTGATTTATCCAGTATTTTTTATGTTTTGCATAGATGAACATGCGGATGAGTAAAATATCGTTGTGTAAAAAGAATATAATTCGTTATTTAACAAACAAACGAATCAAATCTGAAGAAATCTTAAATTTTATTAATAAATGAATAATATCTTGCCAAAAGATGATTTTTAAAACAGCTCTTGACTGGGATTAATGATACCTGAATAACGATTATAAGAGTAACATTAATATCTCAAATGTACGCTTAAGAATCATAGGCTTAAACCCTATGAAATTATCATGAAAAATTCCTGATATCGGTCAAAAAATTATAGTTTTAATTTGCCGGATTCGTGTTAAATTTAGGAACCATCTCGAAACGATTTGGGATATACGAAGTACAAAAGGAGGTCATTGCTATGGCAGTACAAATTACGCCGGAAGAAGCTGTAAAAAAGATTATTGACAAATCTTCTGTTATGATCGGAGGATTTTTAGGGGCGGCTGTTCCACTGATCATGCTGGATCTGATCGCGGCAGCAGGAGTCAAAGATCTGACAGTTATCAGCATCGGAGCAGGCTATCGTGGTGGTGGCGTTGACATTGGAAAATTAGTTTTAAATAAACAGGTGATTAAATATGTTACCGCCCATGTGGGAACGGATCCTAATTTAATTAAACAGATTGTCAACGGTGAAGTAGAACTGGAGTTAAGTCCCATGGGTACCTTTGTGGAACGGGTGCGAGCCGGAGGCGCCGGGCTGGGCGCAGTGGTGACACCAGTTGGTTTGGGAACGGAGGTTGAAGAGATGGCTGAAAAGATCATGGTTGATGGGAAGCCCTATCTTTTATTTAAACCGATCCGGGCCGATGTGGCAGTGATCAAAGCCTATCGCAGTGATCCCTTGGGGAATTTACAGTATCAGGGCATGAGCAATACGAATCCGATTATGGCGACTGCGGCCGACATTGTCATTGCTGAAGTTGATGAAATGGTTGAAGTCGGCGACATTGCCTGTGAAGATGTTGGCACCCCGGGAATATTTGTGGATTATATTGTTCAGGGCCATAGTTATGAAGAACGTAAAAATATTTATGAAGAATTGTGGATCGCCACAAATAAATTATAGGAGGTCTCAAGATGCCGAGAAATTATATTGCCAGAAGAATCGCCAAAGAATTTAAAGATGGAATGTATGTTAATTTAGGAATTGGGATTCCGACTGAATCGGCAAATTATATTCCTGAGGGAACCCATGTCTATTTACAAACTGAAAACGGCGGATTAATGTTTGGTCCCAAGCCTAAACGGGGTGAAACCAATCCGGATATTGCCAATGCCGGCGCAGAACCCATTACCATGCTGCCAGGCGGTGCCGTTTTTGATGTGGCAACCTCATTTGCGATGATCCGCGGCGGACATATTGACATGACCGTGGTGGGTGCTTTGGAAGTGGATGAAGTGGGCAGTATTGCCAGCTGGAAAATTCCGGGAAAACTCTTAACCGGGATGGGTGGCGCCATGGATTTGCTTTATGGATGTAAACGGGTGATTGTGGCGATGACGCATACTGACAAACATGGCAACCCGAAAATACGAAAAAACTGTACCCTGCCGTTAACTGCTGCCGGCGTAGTGGATCTGATCATTACCGACAAAGCCGTTTTGCGGGTGGGGGAAGGCGGGCTGTATCTGGAAGAGTTGGCACCCGGAGTGACCGCAGCGGAAGTCGAACGGCTCACCGAAGGCACCATTTTAAACATCATCGAATGGGAACATATCGAAATTACTTAGAAAGATTTAATAATAGGAGACTAAAATGAAAAATAATAAAAGATATTTAATCTTAGCAGTGAGTATTGTCATTAACTTATGTATCGGCTTTGCCTATGCATGGAGCGTTTTTTCCAAACCGTTGATGAAAGATTTTGGTTGGACCGCCTCCCAGGCATCAATGGCATTCACCATCAACTTATTTGTTTTGCCAATTGCGATGATTTTTGCCGGGCCATTGGTTAAGCGTTTCGGCGTGCGAGTCGTTGTATTATTAGGTGGCGTTTTGTTCGGATTGGGACTTTACTTAAGTGGCATGATCACCAGTGTTTATCAAATTTATATCACTTACGGTTTAATTGCCGGATCGGGCATCGGGCTTATTTACTCCATTACCGTTTCCAATACCGTCAAATGGTTTCCCGAAAATAAAGGTTTAGCCGGCGGATTAACAGCTGGCGGATTTGGGGCCGGGTCACTTATTTTTGCTCCGGTGGCGGTTCAGTTTATTGCTACCCAAGGGGTTTTGGGAGCGTTTCAAACATTAGGATTAATCTTTTGCGGCGTGATTCTGGTTTTAGGATTTTTCATTGCAGCACCGCCGGTGCAGGAAACCGAAAAGCAGGCGGCTGCAGCTGGCACAAACCAGAACGGCATTGATGTTACCACCCGGGATATGTTAAAAACCACCGATTTTTATGTAATTTGGGGATTAATGGTATTGGGTTGTATCTCCGGCTTAATGATCATCAGTCAGGCATCGCCGATTGGTCAGGTAATGGTTGGGTTATCCCCCGAGCAGGCGGCTTTTGCAGTTGGCTTTATCGGCCTTGCTAATGCCACTGGCCGCGTCGTATGGGGAAGTGTTTCCGATAAAATTGGGCGTTATAACACCTTAATTTGTATGTTTGTTTTAAGCGGAGCAGGTTTAACGGCTTTATATTTCACCAATGATTTACCACTTTTCATGGTCGGTATCTGTTTGATCGCAGCCAGCTATGGTGGGGTTTTTGGTTTATTCCCGTCGATCACTGCAGATAATTTTGGAATCAAGCATTTGAGTATGAACTACGGCGTAGTTATGACCGGTCTTTCGATTGGGGCATTCATCGGTCCGCAAATCGCCGCTTATGCCGTTGAAAAAAGCGGTGGCAGTTACAACTTGGCATTTATCATTACCTTAGGCATTAACATCGTTGCTATTGCCTTGGTATTGTATGCGAAGAGCAGAAACACCAAACGTAAAATGGTTTTAGCAACAGAAAATTAATAAAGCTATAAAAAATAATCCGAATAAATAAAGAGCTGCCTCGCCGAGGCAGCTCTTTAAATTTGGATCAGGTTAAACGATACTTGCGGTTTAACATATCTTCCCGTTCTTTCCAATCCGACATCAGTGTGCCCAGAGCACCGTAGAAAGATAAATTATGGTTGGGAAAACGGAAATGCAGCATTTCATGCAGGGCAATATATTCAATGCATTCTTTGGGTGTTTTAATCAGCTCCAGGTTTAAAATAACGCGTTGACTCTTGGGTGAACAGGCACCCCAACGGTTGTCCAGGCGATAGATTTTCAAATCAGGAAAACGGACCTGATAGGGAGCGGCTTTGACAATGGCAGAAGCCATGGCTTCTACGAATACATCACGGGCCTGTTCCCGGTACCACATATCGAGGATAAACTCTTTATGGACAACGGACTGGGCATCATGGACATTCAGAACCATATTATAATTATTGATGGTTACGCCGGTACTGGCCGATTCTTCGACCATCAGACGATAATAATCACCAAGAAATTTATGTTTTTCACCAGTTTTATACTGATAGTTTTTAAGTAACTCAGGAACGGTATCAAGATTGCCAAACATAAGGGGGTACCTCCATTTTCTGTAAAACGACTCCATTTCGGTACATTATATCCAAGAAAAGCGAAAATCTGAATAGAAATAGTTGTCACCATAGGGAAAGAATTAGTGTTGGAGTTGCAAATTTTTGATAAGCCCCATATGAACTGTACATTCATGAGAAAAATGTTATAATTAGATATTAAAGTTCCAGGTAAAAATGTTGGGGGTAGCCAGGAATGTTATTTAATGAGAGGAGAATTTATGGAAACAACACTAAGTGTAACATTGATTCAACACACACCTGAGCCGGAGAAATTGGTCGCAGCAGCAGCCAAATTATGTTACTCCAAAGCAGGTGCTGGTGAAATCATGGATGATCTGACCGATGACAATGTCGAACGGTTTTTGACCCGATTAATGGATATGGGACATGCATCGCCGATTGAACATGCCAGTTTTACCTTTGCAATTGAAGGGGTAAGCCGTGCGCTAACCCATCAGCTGGTACGACATCGAATGGCGAGTTTTAGCCAAAAATCCCAACGTTATGTCAGTGAGGGACAGTTTAATTATGTGATTCCACCAGAAATAAAAGCCTTGCCGGATGGGGAAAAGGTGTTTGTTGAAGGGATGGAAAATGCCCAAAAAACCTATGACACATTAGCAGAAAAACTGATCGCAAAGTATACTAAAGATTTAATTGCAACTGGGCTTTCTGAAAAGCAGGCAGCTATGGTAGCGGAAAAGCAGGGAATTGAAGATGCCCGGTTTGTACTGCCGAATGCATGTGAAACAAAGATCGTGACAACCATGAATACCAGAGAGCTTTTACACTTCTTCAATCAGCGATGTTGTAATCGAGCGCAATGGGAAATTCGGGAACTGGCCACCCAAATGCTTAAAGAATGTAAAAAAGTGGCACCCTTGCTGTTTAAAAACGGCGGACCACGCTGTGTCGAAGGACCATGTCCAGAAGGCAGTATGACCTGTGGAAAGATTACTGAAGCAAGAGAAAAATTTAAGCAAATATAAGCAATTTATTATTAAAACATTAATTATGACAAACAAAATATTGAAAAGGTTGTGAAAAGGTATGTTGGAAATTAAAAATCCCGAGAAGCAGAATATCATCATCTCATTAATTGTTGCTGTTTTAGGGGTCGCTATTATTTTTATACCGTTTGTGATAACAGCGGTGGCAAGCTATCAATTTTATTTTACGTATGCGGGCGTTGTTATTATTGGGTTTTCGATTGGTTATGCGGTCTTTTTCTTTCTACGTTATCGACAGTTTGAGACGTTTTTGGAAAAGAAAGACGAAGCCCTGGTTTGGGAATATGATGAAGATCTATATGTGGGATTTATCGGAGAATTAAACAAAATTCAAAAGAATTCTGAAAAGGAAAAAATCTGGATTCTGCTGGGTATTGAACTCGTTATTTCAGTATTACTCTTTTTTATGTTAGATCCTGAAATAAAATGGTTGGGAATTGCATTTTTTGTTTTCTTTGGAACAATGTCATTGCTTTTTACTTTGGTATTACCACAGAGTTTTAAATACCGAGCGATGGTTAAACCATATGTAACCATTATCAATGAAGACAGTGCCTACATCATGGGTCGTTTTCATAAATGGACCAAAGCTCAGTCAAAAATTAAAAACTATGATAATGGTGAAAAAACATATAAGGTATTAGCCATTAATTATGAATCGTTAAGCCGTAATGGCAAACTGTTTCAGGAATGGACAGCCGTTATTCCGAATCCCGACGATCCGAATTCAATTGCTGAAGCGAAGCGATGGGTCGGTCGGATTAACAAATGTTCCAGACTGAATGAGAAAAAGATGAGCGAACGAAAATCATACTCAGAACGATTCTTTAATCGCATGGTGGGCAAGGATAAAAACAAAGATGAAAATAAAAAGCTGGAAAAAGCAACCGATCCGAAATCACGCAAGTAAAAGATGAAATAAAAAAAGCCCTCTCGGGCTTTTTTTATGTTAATTATTCAGGATAAATCATATTTTCCGGCTGAATCGTTTCGAGAATTTCGGTAAGAAATTTTTTAGCTTCATAGCGAGCCATGGGGAGATTCATATCCAGATAGTTGCCACAGTCCCGGGGCGAAGCACCGGGAATTTCGTCATCATAATCAGCCATAAAGGTAAATAACTTAATGACCAATGGCAGAATATCCTGAGGGGTGAGTTCCCCTTTCATCAGCAGGTAGAAGCCGGTCCGGCAGCCCATCGGTCCAAAATAAACAATCTCATCACTAAGAATCGGATCGTTTCGCAGAAAAGTGGCCCCAAGATGTTCCATGGCGTGGAGTTCAGCGTTGTTGATGACCGGTTCCCGGTTAGGTTCTTTCATGCGAATGTCAAAGGTGGTGATACAGTGGTCACCGCAATAATCTTTACGGGAGATGTAGACTCCTCGCAGTAAATCCAGGTGGTTAATGGTAAAGCTGGCAATTTTTTTCATTTCTTTTTTTCCTTTCCGGTAAGATAATGATTAATGGCCTCCAAGTAATGAAGGAGAATATTGTGAAAGGGATAAATGCGTAAATTTTGGTCGAAGTCTGCATAAGGGATGGATTTTCGACCGTCATTTTGGGCGTTATCCCAATATTTTTTCAGAATGCTAAAAGGTAGCAGGAAGGTCTCATCACAAAACTTAAAGTGAACAATCAGGAAAGACAGGCCTTCCTGTTTTTCGAAAGCGTCCATGAAATCCATTTGATGGCAATGAATATTGGCAATCGGCAACCGCTTCAGATTGGTTTCCTTGGCATCGAAGCACACCGGAATGCCTTGAATGTTTCCCAAATAATCCACGGTGCTTTTTTCTTCAAAATAAGCCAGTTTAATGGTGCCTTTGCCTGGATCCAACTCCACTGGTTTTATCGCAGTGGGAATTTTTTGAACCACAGCCAACCCTTGTTCCATATATATTTTATTGGTGATATTGATATATTCTTCAAGCTGACTTCCCCGAAGCCCTCTGCTGTTCCAGTACCCCATGACTATTTCTCCAATAGAAAGGGGTCTTTGAAACCAAAGCGTTTCAGCATTTTTTCAAAGATAGGTGGAATCGGCGCAGTAAAGGTTTTGCCCATATCAACCAGGGTAAATTGGGCACTGTGAAGCAATTGGCTTCGGAGTCCCGATTCCTCATACAAACGACTATTAATAAGGCGATTTCCATATTTAGGATCGCCAAGAATGGGAAAACCAACAGCTGCAAGCTGGACTCGAATCTGATGGGAACGTCCGGTTTTTAAATTGATTTTCAGCAAAGAAAAATCTCCATGGCTTTCCAGGGTCTCATAGTTTAAAACGGATTTTTTGTCAGATGGCGAAGTTTGCTGTTCTGAGAAAGTGACGGTGTTTTTATCGGGATCTTTCTTTAAATAACCAACAATTTCGCCGACAGCCTGAGGTTTGCCACAGACTAACGTATAATAGATTTTTTCGGTTTGATCCTCACGAATAGCTTTGTTGACGTCCTGAAGACTTTTGAAATTCTTGGGAACCAGAATAATCCCAGTGGTATTTTTGTCCAATCGATTAGCACAGGCTGGTGTAAAGGTCAGATTAGTTTTGGGGTTATAATCCCCTTTTTTAATCAGATAATCCACCGCATAGTCAATCAGAGAAATCTCTTCGGTCTTATCCGGTTGAGTCAGTACCTCGGCCGGTTTATTGAGCACCAGCAGATCCGAATTTTCGTAAATGATGTCAAGGATCGTACTGTTTTTATCCAGTTTCTTTTTGGCTGAAGCCGAACGAAAATTTGAAATGGTTTCTTCAGAAAAATAAATCTGCACCACATCCCCGGCGGCGATAGCAGTTGAGGGTTCCGATTTTTGACCGTTGAGTTTAATTCTCTTTTTTCGTAACATCTTTTGGAGAAATCCAGTGGATGCCTGAGGCATCAGTTTTTTTAGAAAGCGATCCAGACGCTGGTTGCTTTCATTCTCGGTAATAACAATTATTTTCATCTATAATCCTTAAGTAGTATTTTGTAGCTATTATACCATGAAAGCAAGGTAATTAAATTAAGTTTGTGAGCACAGCAATTAAAATAAGTGTAGAAAGAACGGAGCAGTTTAAAAAAAAACGTTTTTGGTGAATATTTTTTAAATAGGCTTTAATCATCAAATAAAAAGAGCATGTCTGCAAATAACCAATTGTTATTTGCGACATGCCCTAAAAACGGAGAAACAAGTTAATGATAATATAAATTATCGTTTGTGGCTGCAGTCCAAGACATTTTTAATTTTATGGGCAACCATTGCTTTAATGGCAGAACGACCAGGTCCCAAATATTGGCGCGGATCGAACCAGCCGGGATTTTCAACAAAAACCTGTCGGATGGATGCGGTCATCGCCAGACGCAGATCCGTATCGATATTAATTTTGCAAATGCCAGATTTGGCAGCTTTTCGTAACATATCTTCGGGAACGCCTTTGGCACCAGGTATTTGTCCGCCGTATTGATTACAGAGGTCAACAAATTCTTTGGGAACCGAAGATGCACCATGAAGGACAAGTGGAAAGCCAGGTAGCAGATCAGAAATTTTATAAAGCCGCTCGAAATCCAAACGCGGTTCATCTTTGAATTTGAAAGCCCCGTGACTTGTGCCAATGGTAATGGCTAGAGAGTCGCATCCGCTTCTTTCAACAAATTCAACGGCTTCATCGGGATCGGTATAGGTTGCATTGCGAGTGTCCACATTTACAGCATCTTCAATGCCGGCCAATTTTCCCAACTCAGCTTCAACAACAACACCATGGTCGTGAGCGTATTCAACAACCTGTTTTGTTAGGGCTATGTTTTCAGTAAAAGGATGTTTCGACCCGTCAATCATAATTGAAGTGAAGCCACTGTCAACACAGGATTTGCAAATCTCAAAATCATCACCGTGATCTAAATGAAGACAGATATCCAAGCCAGTAACTTCAATGGCTGCTTCAACTAATTTCCTTAAATAGACAGGGTTGGCGTATTTTCTGGCTCCTGCTGATACTTGTAAAATAAGGGGTGCCTGTTCTTCAGCGGCTGCTTCAACGATGCCCTGTATTATCTCCATGTTGTTAACATTGAAAGCACCTACAGCGTAACCACCCTCATAAGCTTTTCTGAACATTTCAGTCGATGTAACTAATCCCATTTTTGAAAACCTCCTAAGTGTTATCATATTTTAGCCTGTTGTCAGAATATTACATTTATAATTAATTGACACTGTTAGTATACTATCTTTTAAAACAATACTCAAGCAGTCAGGACAAATTTGATCCGTTATTACACTTTTTTTTCTGGAAAGAAATTATGAAAAGATGTGAAATATATTTAAATTGTAAAACTTTTTTGGTAGCTGCTTTGTTTTGAAAAAAAGTCAGAATAAAAGAGGCAAACTAAAAAATAGTTGCCTCTGGAAAAATGGTTCTATTGCTAGCGCTGTTTAATAAAACTTGGAAGTATTTTTAATATCGCTACCAGCATTATGGTATAAAGCGGAATCAGGAAAATGTTCGAAATGATTCGAGCGGGGAGTAATACGGCAACGGCCTGTCCATAAAGAATACTCAAAAACCAGGTATTCAACAAAATTGATGTGACCAATTGTGAAACACTGACGATAAAAAGGATATGATCGCTTCGGTATTCACTATCAAGATTAGATTTCTTTACAACAATAATGGGGAAGACTGCAAAAGCAATCATTAAAGCAATAAAGATAGCGAAGTAAACCATACTTAATGGTTCACCGGCATAATAAACAGTACCATTGTCAAAATCGAATATGCCTGAAACAGCGAGAATAATTGTGGCCAAAACGATGAATACCAGGTTGAACCATTCCAGATGTTTGGTTTCTTTTTTTCGCAGCATCATAAAAAGAAGGCCTGGAATTAAACCTGTTAATCCACTGGCGAGAGTAAACCCAATAAAAAATGGGCCCCCGGGCTTAATAACAAAGCACAGCAGATCTGAAATAAAACCAACGGCAAAACCGGCAAGTGGTCCTAACAGGATACCGCTTAACATAATTGGCAGTGCGGTAATGTTCAACCTTAGCGAAGGAAAACCACCAAGAGGGATATACACCTCAAACAGAATTTTCAGCACGATGCTGATGGCAATAAGCAGTCCACAATTGACAACAACCCGCGTCCGTGAGGAACCACTAATAAAAGCATTACTTTTCATAAAACCTCCTTGATTTTAAAGTAATGCTTCCGCAACCTACAATCTGCATTGTAACAGCGGAAGCGACAAGATACCGCAATGGTCACATTTCGTTTAAAGGCAACTTCCCATCCTTTAACACTTTACGCATCTTATCTACTCTGGTATTTAATTGACATCATTTTAACACGGCAGTAAAGGTTTACACAAGGATAAATTATTATCGGTTTTTTTTAAGATACTGAGGTATTTATTGAATTTTGGGTAAATATATTATCAATATGTTTATTATTTAACAAAATGCACTCAGAAGGAGAGTAAAAAAAATGAAAAAGCTGTGCAAATGCAGTGTCTGCGGTTATACAATGGAAGGTGTTGAAGCACCAGATAGTTGTCCCAAATGTGGGTCTCCTCAGGAAAAATTTGAATCATTAAGCGAAGAAGCAGCTAAAAAAGTTTATGATTCTTATGTCACCAATGATATTCACATGGAAGTGATTGGTTTGGCAGAGAAAATCATTCACTTGTCAAGAAAGGGAGCGGAAATCAATCTGGATCCAGCATGTTTGCATATTTTTCAAAAAGCCGAAGCCGAATGTTATGTCATTAAAGAAATGTGCAAAGCAGAAATAGCCGGACATGTCTCAAAAGGTAAATGGTAAAAAAATATTGAAGTGGGGCTGTGGTTTGTGTTATGATAGTGCAGTAAGTTTTTACTGCTGGCGTGGCACAGATGGTAGCGCAACTGATTCGTAATCAGTAGGTCGGGGGTTCGATTCCCCCCGCTAGCTCCAGTATCAAGTAATTAAGCCCTTTCTGAGGGCTTTTTATTTTTGTCCATTTTATTTTGCCCCTTGATTTGCCCCTTATAGAATTTATCAAGTTTTTTTGATGAAAGCACCTTTTGTTTCTCCAATACGGTTGTATAGGTGTTTAAAGTCTCGGAGATGTCCGCATGGCCCATCAGCATTTGAACAGTCTTAGGAGCTTCTCCAAGTTCAAATAAACGGGTGGCATAGGTATGCCGGAGATCATAAAACCTTTTATTTTTTATTCCGCAGGATTCATAAATCTTCTTAATCCGTTTATTCATATTCTGTCGATCTAGGTAAGTGCCGATTGAATTACTGAAAACAAGAAAATCATCTTCAACGGCAACGCCATATTTTAAAAACTTTTCTCTTTGACTAATTTGATATTGCTTTAATTTGGTCAGGATCCCATCAGGAATAGGCACCAGACGATTGGCGTTTTTAGTCTTAGGCGGGCCAGTAACCCCGATGTACTTGTCTAAATCAATGTCTTTGCTGACTTTATAAGCTTTATTCACCCGAATTGTTTTTCCTTTGAAATCAATATCTTCCCAGATTAATGCGGACAGCTCCCCAGGGCGCAAACCAGTATACATGGCCGTAAGATAAAGCATTTCATAGTCATCATCTTTGATCGCAATTTCGAATGCTGTTTGTTCTTTAATCGTTAGCGGTCTGACGGTTGGAGTAGGTGTTTTGATGATGGTTCTATCCTCCGGGATCTTGATGATTTTTGAAAAGTCATTTGGTATCCGGGATGTTTCTGCAGCAAAGCGGATGGCAGGCCGTACTATTTTATTTACACCATTGATAACGCTGGTAGACACGCCTGATTTAAAGAGGTCGTTATACCAATCCTGAATTTTCTTTGGAGTGAGTTTTTTTAGTTGAACCTTGGACACTGATGAATGCTCAATATATTTTCTGAACTTATTATCATATGACTCTTTGGTGGAGGGCTTTTTATCAACCAAATGGACCTGATACAGCCAGTATTTGACAAACTCGCCAAAAGGCTGGGTATCGGTTGAAAGATCTCCATCCATTTCTTTTTTTGCCTTTACTATCTTCTCTTCCATTTCGCTAACACTATTTGCATAGATATCTTTTGGCCGATTATCTTTATAAAACAGCCGGAAGAAATAATACTCTGTACCGTTCTTAGTCTTTTTCTTATACGTTTTTCTTGCCATTTAAAATATCCTCATTTCTTTATTACTTGGTTCAGTTATTAATGCTGCACGCTTTATTACAGATTCAACAGGAACGCCGTATTTTTCAGAAAGATCCCATTCGTTAAATTGTTCTAAATCACGATCAAAGCAAAAAGGAGGCATGATTAAATATAACGCAAAAGCATCTGCTTGGGCTTCATATTTACTTTTGGTGTATTTGTCAACACGATACACATCATAATGATTACACATAATATGGCCCAATTCATGACTTAAACAGAAACGATTGTGGGTGTCACTGAGGTTTGGTACAAAAACTGTAGTGCTAAGAATAAAAGAAGCTTGTGATTTACTAGAAATACAAACATCATAGCCACGATCAATAATAATTTGTTCGAGTTCCCAGATAGGGATTGGGAAAGTAGAGATTTTATATTTTTGGTGCAAAAAAACAGATTTCATCCGTTGCGTGTTGAACATAAACAAGCCTCCTTAAAAGAACGTTTGTTTATTTTAACATAAAAATAGAACGGGTGTTCTAAAAATATAGAGTAAAAATTTGCAATGAAGATGATTTTGAATTAGCAGAACTAAAAAGGGAAGACACTCTATATTAAGAGTGTCTGATTAGATATGGAGAATAATTCTTAATTATAAATTTTAGATTTCTAATAGATGGTTTTAGTTTTTTTATCAAAACGATATGGTTGGGTATAGAACTTTAACACTTCATTTACTGCTGGTTTCTCAGATGCATACTTCGATTGAGAAAGCTCATTTAGGAGTAAGATTCTATCTTCGTTAGTTAACTGTGTAAAAGAATTTCTCCATTGCTGTGTGTATCCATGTTCTTCATAATAATTCCTATAAACAATGAAATCGTGTGGCATTGCGAGAATTTCGAAAAATTCATTTAGATCAGATCCAAATGCGCGCTCAAAAAAATCTCTCTCTTTAACGACAACGCCTTTTGTTACATTGATTATAGCCTGTACACTCCTAAGATAATGTCTATTCCAATGCGGTCCAACATAATTTCGATCCTTTTCACCAATAGGAGCATATTTCATTGGGAATGAAAATAACTGAATATCGAGTGATTCTGCCAATTCTATATTCACTAGCAATCGGTTATATAAATCTTCAGGTTTGTCAAAATCGGCATTGTAGAGTAAGTAATTGGAATAATATCGAATTCCATATTTATATGCCATTTTGATTGCATTTGAATAAGTTTCTTTGAAAATTATATTATCGAATGCGATTCTGCAGGGTTTCAATGGTAATTTTGAAAGAATTGAAATTTTTTCTTCAGTAAATTCCCTTGCATCTAAGCCTTGATTAAAGTCAACATATCGTTGGTATAAAATTTTATTTTGATAAACATTCAATATCTTTTGCAATTCATCATATTTTTCTTCAAGTGCTTCGAAGAAGTCATAATGATCCTCAAGATATTCAATAATTTCCGTTAGAGATTTCTTATTTGCTTGAGAAATTCGCCTGGTTTTTCCGGTAGCAAAATCATTCAAATAGTTTTTGCATTTAATTAATAGAGGTAGTGTTGTCTTACCGTGATCTAAATAGCGATAATATGTATTTAAAATATTCTCTAGTACATTTGGATATAAAAAAGTTTTTGAGTTTTTGAACCCTAGGTTATTCAGATCCGTGACTATTTTTTTTAATTCAGGAACCGGAATACCTAAAATATTATTGTCTAGTAACATTAGATCTTTTTTATCACCATAATTATCTCGAATTGAAGTAATTTGATTTGCAATATTATTAGTTATCTTTAGATCGCCTTCAAGATCTGGGACAGCACAGAAAGAGCATTTGTTCACACAACCTCTTGAGGTGTATGCAATATAGCTTTTACTTGCCGGATAATTATATTTAGTATCACTCAAAATGTCATAATCTAAAGGGAGCGTGTCAATATTGATATCATCATCGTAACCGAGGATACTTGAAGAAGTAATACGACCGGGAATAATGTTATCTAAACCAGTATCATTTTTTAAATCAACGGTCATTAGTGAGGCTAAAATACCTCCGATATAAATATCGCTGGAGGAACGAACCTTTTTCTTATAATATTCAATAGTTTTAACGACTTTCGCATAATCAAAAGTAAATAGGGTGGTGACATAAATTCTATCCCATATTTCATCACAATCATAAATTCCTTTATAGAAAAAAATATAGTCGCCTTTATTTTTGTGGTAAGTGCTAATTTTCATTAAACCCATTGGTGGGTATTTATTTTTATAATCTGGCTCGACAAGTAAGATTTTCATGTTCACTCCTATGATAATTGTTAAATAAACTATATCATGGGCGAGTTAATCAGTCAATTATTTATTTCTTCCCAAAGAAAGTGAATAAAAGATAAATAGTTAAAAGATACTGTTAAAGCGTCATTCGGATCGAAATGATAGTTTTTATTATGAACAGCTGCATTTAAAATTTTTATCGTAGAAATTTGATTGCTTACAATGGATGAATAATCTTCATAAACTTTGACAAAATCTTTTTCTAGATCTTGTTTCCGATGCTTTTGTTCTAATATTTGCAATGCTTTTTTAAATTTGTTTTCCAACTGTGCATTGCTTTTTATTAATGCGGATACTGATGAGCCACCACATTTTTCGAGGTAGCAATGGATGGTGATATCAAACAAACTTCGGAACGTAATAAGCGCAGAATTGGGATAGCTGTTAACTGACAATTGAGTTAATTCCTCATAAATCTTATAAGCTCGGTTATCTGTAATTATTTGGAATTGTGGGTTTTCAATTAGAAATTTTTGGGTCTTTTTTTTGGCATTAGGAGAAGGTCCAGGAACAGGTTTGCCAGGATTTGGAGTGACAATATCGGGAGTGCCAGGATTTTGAGTGCCAGTATCGGGGGTGACAGGATTTTGAGTGTTAGGATTGGCAGTACTAGGGCGAGGAGCTCCAGTGTCAGGTGTTATGGGCGCTGGTTCAGATGGTGATATGCTTATTGGATTTTTTATAGTTGTTTTTTCAAGTTTATTTTTAACTACATTAAAAACCAATAAATTGTCTATTAAGTCTTCTTCAGAAAGAGGATTTCTCTGACGAAAATCAGCTAGAAATTTTGTTCTTACATCTTTTGTTTGAGCAATGTCAACTGCTGTTGATTTTTTCATATCATCAACCAAAGAACTAAGAATAAGCGCAGTTTGTTTTTCTTTGTAAAACATGGTCATTTTTCCGTTTTCAGTATCAAATTCAATACCAAAATATTCTTTAACAATATCAGGGTCATTAACAAAACGATCAAGTAGGCTACGCCATCCATTGATTTTGAGATTATTTAGAGCTGTTTTAGTTGTATATTTGGAAAAAGATAAAAAAATATCAATGATATATCGATTTGAGTAAGTGCCTTCTTCAGCTAAGTGATAATCTTTAGCACGAGGAGACCATTTAACCTGAGCAATGCCGAGATCATCTGTATGTATCTTTCTTAATTGTTCGTTAATAAAGTTTGTGTCTTTAGTAGAAACACATAGTAAAGAATCGGGACCACTATAGGAAAGCGATTTCACCAGATTCTTTATTTTAGTTGGGATTTTAAATGTATCAACAGTATCTTTGTATACTAAAAGCAATTTTAGTGTAGTCATTCGTCTATTTGCATCATATACAATGTATTTTGAATTGTCAGCATTTATTGGACTAATGATGGGAAGTTGGCTTGGAAGTAAACCATTATTAGCAACATCCGGAAGCAAATTTTCAATATGTGTCTCGTTTAATCCGATCATTCTTTCAATTGCAATTCTATCGGAATTTTCATCAATAGTTTTAAGATCAGATTTTAATGCATATCTAGCATTGGTCGGGTGTAAATACAGATTGGCTACAGGTATTGTAATGCGTTCATAATCTTTTGCCATAAATATTTTATCTCCGTTCTTATTTGTAATTGAATTTAGGATAGTATCAAATAAAAAACAGACTTTAATAAAGCCTGCTTTTAAATGTCACCCTTTTTCTTTCGTTGTTCCTGATTATACGCCGCAAAATTCAAGGCTTCATCAATAACTTCATCAGAGAAGTCCATAAATTTCTCGACTTTTTTCTTTTTCTTTTCCAGCTTTTCTTTATATTCATCCATGATAGCCAGCTTTTGTTCTTCATCAATATTCTCATATTGATAGAACATGGAATCACCGCTTAGTGTTTTAAGAAAATTCAACCATTTGCTTTCTGTATCGAGTTCGTCGTTAAGATCCCTGTCAACGTCACGCACTGGTAGAGGGGCGTCGGTTCTACCAAGAAGGTAGTCGGTGGAGACATTGAAGTATTTTGCTAAAAGCAAAAGCGTGTCAAGATCCGGTGTTCTTCGATCGTTTTCATATTGATTGTACCTTTCTCTAGATAATCCTATGTCTTTTGAAAGATCTGCTTGTGTCATATTTTTGGCTTCTCTCATATTTCTCAATTTAAAACCGATCATTTTACTCCCGTGCATTTTAAGTTTGCCAACTAAAATTATTCAATAGATTAATATTAACATGTAACTAAATGTTTACTCAACAAACGTAACAAAATGTTAATAAAACTATTGACAGTGTCAGATTGTTACACTATAATTAACGTAATGTTACATAGCGGGAGGTGATGAAATGAAAAAATGGTTGATTGATTATCGTGATAAAAATGGGTTAAGTCAAAGTGAGTTGGCTGTTAAAGTACGGGTTTCTCGAGAGTATATATCTATGATTGAGAATGGAAACAGGAATCCATCAGTTGAAGTTGCAAAACGGATTGCTAATGCACTTGGTTTTGAATGGGAATATTTTTTTAATGAAAATAGTAACGAAACGTTACTTAAGTAAAACAAGAAGCCATTTAGGAGGTGAGCCATGACAGAAAAAGAATTGGTATTGCTAATTGAGTTTACTTTCTTGATGTTTGCAACGCTAGTCATACTTTTCAAAAATGGAGAAAAGATCAGATATCTTTTGGTAGTAGCAGTTACGCTTTTATTTGCAGTAACGAAATTTCTTATTTAGTGGAAATGTAAAAAAGGAAAAGTAAGGTGAAAAATAAAATTATCTGTAATATTTGTGTTTTCACCATTCCTAAATACATTTTAAATTTCGTTTCGTATTGATTCTTATTCAGCCTATAGCTTGTACTTCTCAAAGGCATATGACAAGTTTTACAAAGTTTATCATAGTCAGAATTAATGCGATTGCAAATTATAAGCCAGGTTTGAGAATAATCTTGATCAGAGATAACCTCTTTTTCAAGTAAGGCAATTCGTAATCGAATTGTCGGATAAAAATATAAAGACTGTTTTGTATTGATTTCATTAAAAAAAACTATGAATTTCAATACAAATTCTTTTGGCGGTGTTTTAAATAAGTAAGGTTCTATCTCCATAAAGAGCGGATGATAAGCATTGTCAAGTCTTACTCTTGCTGAATCATATTTATTTGAGTTTTTGGTAATTATTGCAGTTAACATCCCCACAATAAAAACAAGTATTGTTTGAACAATAGCAATTATTGAGTCAAAAGACTTTAGAAAATCAAACATTATTTTACAACTCCTTCTAATAAGAACAGATAGTCTAATTATATTAGATTGAATGCAGTAGATACAAGTGTAAAATTCAGAATCCAGTTAGGAGGTGAGAAAAATGCAGACACAAAGCACAGAGATTTTAACATTACTTGGAACCATAATCGAGCAGTTGGTAAAAGAAGAAGTTGCAAAACCAAAAGCAGAGCCGGAAACATTACTGCTTAAGCCAAGGGAAGCGGCTGAGAAGCTGGGATTACCCTATAATCGTATTCGGTCATTATATCTATACGATGACACATTTCCGGCTTTTAAAATTGGTCAGCGGTACTACGTAAACATAGCTTTAGCTGAAAAATGGGTTGAAGAAAGATCAAAGAATTAAGCGTGGATCTACTAAGGTTATTGAATGAAGGGATTTGGGAGAATTTATTTTCTATATTTTAATTCTATACGAAAGGATCAGAAAAGAACATGAAAGAATCATACAGAAGTATTTACAGAATCTGCAGAGATCGTTCCGGTTTAACCCAGGAAGAAGCAGCGCCAAAGCTTGGGATTTCGGTTCGGGCATTGGGGAGTTATGAAGCTTATTCAATCGATGTTGGGAAACATATGCCCCCGGAAGATATTGTTTTAAACATGGCAAAACTATACGATACACCATGGTTACCGTTAATTCATCTTAAAGAAAATACATTAATTGGCAGGGAAATATTCCCGGATGTGGAGCTAACAGACTTACCACTGGCATTTTTAAAGTTTCAAGCCGAAATAGGCGATATACAGCCTTTAGAAAGCGAAATGAGAAAAGTTATCCTGGATAATCATATTGATGAACACGAAATAGAAACCTCGGAAACATTTATAAAAGAATTGATGGAGGGCATTATGTCCGGGTGGAGTTTGATTTTCTCCGCAATAGAAAAAAGACCGCTGCGGGAACAGCGATCTCAAGTTATTACCCTGACTAGGTAAATATTCTTTTGTAAATTTTAGCATAAAAAAATGCGTTTGTATAGTGGGGAAAGGTCGGGATGAAGAAAAATAGAACGAGTGATGAGGATAAGATTCAGTATCTGAAAATGATGTCTCTCTATGAAAGAGAATCAACACGTCGAAAAGGCGATGAGAAATTTAGAAAAATGATTAACCGGTTCCGGGAGAGTATTAAGCTGGAACCGGAATATTTGGAGGAAGAAACATGAGTTATTCATTAAAGAGAGTAATTGAAATTTTAGAAAAAAAGGGATTTGTACCAGAAGAATCAAAAAATAATGGGGTACTGCATTTTACGGCTCCGGGATATAAAGAAATCAAGATGAAATCAGATGGCGTTAAGCATTATTTTAAGGTGCTAACTAAATTTACAACCAATCTGAGAACTGCCCTGGAATGGGCAGGCGTTGAAAAGCTGGAGGATGTGGCGTGAGTTATAGTTCTATATGAGGAGGTCGTTAAGTGGCTGAAAGAAGGATGTTTGCAAAAACAATCATTGATTCGGATGCATTTTTAGATATGCCATTAAGTGCCCAAGCTCTATATTTTCACTTATGCATGAGAGCAGACGATGAAGGATTTATAAATAGTCCGAAAAAAATACAGCGAATAATCGGTTGTAAAGACGATGATTTTAAATTATTACTAGCTAAGAGTTTTGTCATCGTCTTTGAAACCGGAGTCATAGTCATTAAGCATTGGAAAATTCATAACTATATACGTAAGGACAGACTTACGACAACAGTATATCAGGAAGAACGGGCTATGCTCGAAGAAAAACCGAATGGCGCATATACTGTTGATCAACGTGGGAATAGCGACATAAAGCCAAAAAACAACAATCAAAAGCCATCTTCAACCGCTTGTCAGCCATATGTCAACCAAATGTCAGACGTATGTCAGCCAAATGACAGCATAGGTAAGGTTAGGTTAGGTAAGGGTAGTATAGGTGAGGTTAGTATAGATATATTGCCCGGAGCTGAATACTCAGCTCACGAACCAGTGGAAACGCCGATAGTAATTAAGCTGCCTTTGGTAGATAAAACAAATTATTCAATCATCCAAGGCCAAGTGGATGATTGGTCAGAACTATATCCTGCCGTCAATGTGATTCAGGAGCTTAGAAAAATGCGGGGTTGGTTGGATGCAAATCCAAAAAATCGGAAAACGAAAGGCGGAATCAAACGATTCATCACAAACTGGTTAGCGAGGGAGCAAGACAAGGGTTGTCGAGGCGGAAGCTATTCAAATTATGAATCTTACAAAAATAAAACAACGAGTAATCAGCCTTATGTGTATGAAACCAGTTTTAATCCGGAGGATTCGTTATGATGGGAATAATTAACATTGAGGAAGTCAGCAAGGCTTGTAACATTGTGGATATTAAGGATTATGTCAAGGATGGCCTGATTCATTGCCATAAATGTAAGACTCCCAAGGAGGTTGTTCTTAATTTTATGGATAAAACACGAAAGGTATTTTGTATTTGCGAGTGTGAAAAAACCAGTCGGGATTTAAGGGCGCAGGGGTTTATTGAACTTCAGGAGAAGGAAAATATTCAGCGTCTGCAGACCATGGGTATCCAGGACAATGCATTAAGAAACTGGACTTTTGATGTGGCCGATGGGGAACAGCCAAACTTAGAAATTGCCCAGATCTATGCCGACAATTTCTTGAAAGATTTTTATAAAACAGGCATGGGCATGATATTTTGGGGAAATGTTGGCCGTGGAAAAACCTTTACGGCGGCATGCATTGCCAATCAATTGATTGAGAACAATGTGCCGGTAATGATGACCAGTTTTGCAAAAATTGTGGATGATATCTTTTCTATTCAGGACAAAGCAGCATATTTCAAGGAGTTCAATCGTTATAAGCTCCTGATCATTGATGATCTGGGAGCAGAGCGACAGACGGATTATGCGATGGAACAGGTTTATAAGGTGATCGATGATCGGTATAAAAACAATCTGCCAATGATTATCACTACAAATTTGACAATTAATGAGTTGAAAAATCCGAAGAAGGTGGAGTATTCCAGAATCTACGACAGAATACTTGAAAAATGTGTGCCAGTATCATTTACAGGCAAAAACTACCGTCAGGAAATCAGAAATGAGCAAATTGAATGGGCAAAAGAAAAATTTAGGAAAGAAAAGAAAATAGGCGCATGATTTACCTGATAGCAGATACGAGTAAGTATGAATGGCCATTGGCTACGGCTGGAAGTTTAAATGAACTTGCAAAAATGTGTAATACTACGGTCAATCATATTAGAGTCATCATTTGCTGCGGTAGAGCTACAAAGCTATTCAATGGCAGACCAGCAAGGATTTATAAATTTCGGGAGGAAATGGAAACGTGAATAACAATTGTCAAAGTTGTCAAAATAGGCATGGGAGATTATGCAGTAAGTACAGCGAAATGATTAATCTGATAAAAGTGGAAGGTAGTATTCTAGAATTTGAACCAGCAAAGGAATGTGAAAATGAACATTGGAGAGCGAATAAAAATCGAGCGTGAACAGCGTGGGTGGTCTCAGGAAGCATTGGCATTTTCAGCGGGTGTTTCGCAAAGGTGTATCAGTCACTATGAACTCGGACAACGAGAACCTCAGTTTGAAGCTGTTGAAAAAATTATGCGGGCCTTTGGATTTCAAATGAAATTTGTGAAAGAAGGTGAGTAATGTGAATAAATACCGAAAATTACAGACAATCATGCACGCCTTACAATATTACATTACCAGGCCAGATGCAGATCCGAAAGATATTGAACAAGAAAAGGCTCTGCTTGAAAAGACCAAAGAAGATATCCGTACATTGAAATCAAAGTGGTATGGTGGTGGAGCCAAAGGATGAATTGGATCTGTGAAGGTTGTTCTTACATTGATTGTCCATCATATATTTGTATCTGGGCGTGTCCCAGAAAAGGAGGAAAGCATGAAAGGGAAAAAGAAAAACGCCTGTAAAAAGAAGGAGTGTAAGTACTACAATAATTATTTCAAAAATAATTGTTCAGCTTCAGCAAGAGCACATCGTTTAGACAAGTGCCGGAATTATGAAACGAGTATTCAGGAAATCAGTTGATGATCCGAAAAAACGTATAAAAAAAGGAGCTTTCGCCCCAAATTGCTCATAAAATTATTTTAACATGGGGGGAAGCGAATGTCAAAGATTAAGAGTATTACGGCAATGATCAATATAGAGACGAATTGTAGGGACAATCTGGTTCGCAGAAAAGGGAGACTGATGAGCCAGCTTGCTCCAGATGGTATTAAAACAAGTTACTTGGGGGATGATCTAGATGCTTCGTGTATTCACGGTAGCCGATCAAAAGCGTTTGAAGATATTCTTCCGGAGGTCATGGAGTTGCAGCAACAAATTAATGAATACAACCGGGAGATTAATATTCTTATTAATTTGAAAAACCAAATTCTTGAGCAAATAAGCAGCATTGAAAGTGTGAATGTGAAGGTTAAATATTTGAGGGATCAGGTTGGTTATAGCTTGCATGAAATAGCTTTGGTATTGGGTTACAGCTATGATTATATTAAAGAGATTTCAGCAAGAATAAATAAGTAATTTAAAAACCCACTATTTAACCCACTGCAATTTTTTTAAAACCATGATATTATCTAAAATAGAAAAATAGGTAAAGAATTGAGCAGCCGAAAAGGTTGCTTTTTTAATTTTCAAAAGGAGGGTGTGATAATGAAATGAAAAAGCGACCATCAAATCCCATAAAGGATACTGAGAATGTTCTGAACATTCAAGATTATTTACTAGCCAACAGCCAAAGGGAACAGGAAGGATTGCGGAATTATGTTTTGTTTGTAGTTGGCATAACGACTGGTTTTCGTGCCGGTGATCTGGTTAAGCTACAGGTGAGAGATGTGAAGGAAGCCATCCGTTCCGGAGAATTCCTGATTCTTGAGGGAAAGAAAAAGAACGCCAAGAATATCAGAGAAAAAAATAGGAAGCCACGATCTGCTGAAATATTGCCATCCGTAGCAAAGATCCTGAAGGATTATATTAAGGGTAAACAGGATTATGATTACATGTTTCCCAGTCGTAAAGGTGGGCCGATTGGAGTTCCGGCAGTGAGTAATATTCTTAAAGATGCTGGCGAATACTTTGGTTTGAGAAATATCTCAGCGCATAGCATGAGAAAGACATATGCTTATAAGATATTCCGGGACAATGGCAATGATATCCTGGCGGTTAAAGAATTGCTTGGACATAGTTCGATTGAGGAAACGAAACTCTATCTTGGTTTGGATCGTGACCTATATCATCGTTATTCGAAAGCCCTCAATGATTTTGTGAAAGTGAATAAGGGATAAGCTTTTTTTATTTTTTTAGATTCGAATGTTTAAAAAATGATTGCATAAACATTGGGAGATTTATTATTGCTTATTATAGTAAGTAGAGAATTGAAAAAGCGAATGTGTGATTCACTAAGAAAATAAAACATTCAAAGAAAAAAATTAAATTAATGTTTTGAAACAAATAAGAATTTATTTTTCAAATTGATGTTGCATTGAGATCAAAAAGTAGATATAATAATTAAATATTTATGATCTGTGGGTGTGAATTGAAAGCTAAAGTTAAATCAATTTTATGGGACTTACTGAAAGTACTAGCAACAGTAATTAGTGCAGTTGGATTAATTGTAAATATGTATGAAATCGCTCAAGCAACACTGACGGGCGATAAAAGTGCATTAATTTTACCTATTATAGCATGTTTTTGGTTCTTGATAGTTTTTGGCTCTGCAATATTTGCATTATCAAATCAAAAAGAGAGAAAAATGCTTGAAGCAACAGCTTATGCGGAAGGATTTC
Source organism: Acetobacterium woodii (assembly GCA_016213825.1). Classification (GTDB taxonomy): domain Bacteria; phylum Bacillota; class Clostridia; order Eubacteriales; family Eubacteriaceae; genus Acetobacterium; species Acetobacterium woodii_A. The sequence goes on from JACQZP010000013.1 coordinate 148,195, forward strand.
ATTCCTTTGCACATGATCTCAGAGATTTTCAACTAGAGCTTAAGAAAGATATAAAGTCAAGTAAATATAAAACTTCGCATGAATTAAAAAAACAGATGATTACAGATATGAAAGAAATGATGGTAAAATTAGCATCGAATCTTTCATTAGCAACAAAATGTGAGATCAGAACATGTTTGAAATTATTCGATTTTACGTGTCCTGGTGAAATTGATCGTAGCAAAATGAATTTAATAACTTTTGTTAGAAATAATCCTGGGATGACTTTGACAGCGACTAGAGAAGAACATTATCATAAAATAAAAGTTTCGGAAAATACTGATTTTGAAGAGATATTTATGATTAATGAAGGGTATAAAACTAATAGAAAGCATTTTTTTTATAAAGAAAATTTGAAACTTTATGAGAAAGAATTAAAGAAAAAAAACGAAAGATATAAAAACAGTAATATTAATTGGAGAAAAGAATATAATACTACGATTGTTTTACCAATTCGTTGTGTTAAGGATTACGGTGATGATAACTTAGAAAAAGAATTCACCGAGTATGATTTGATTGGTTTTTTATGTGTTGATTCTTTAAGTACTAATGCATTCTCACTTAAATCAAGAGGTTTTATTATCAATTATTTAAGCGGGATTGCTGATATTTTATATGTCTATTTTGATAAATGTTTGGATCATTATGCATTACTAAAAGGGAGAGCGGTTAATGTTGAAACGATTGATGAAAGTAATTAGTAGAGTAGTAAAACGTAAAAGTTACACAGTTGATGATTTTTTTAAGAGTCAAGAAAAAGAAAAAATTAAACCTATTAGATATCATGTTAGACCAGCCTTTAATCCAATTGACGAGTCGAAATGTAAAAGTATTTGAAGTTGTTAATGTAGTTTTCCAAGAGCTAAAAGACACCATAATTGGTGTCTTTTTTATGTTTGATAATTAATTAGGATTACAAAGTATGCCTATAAAGAAATATTGCAGTTATACCGGATGCCGGGTGCTGCTGGATGAAGATGTGAAGTACTGTGACAGACATCAGAAGCAGACCAGAGATCATAAAGCTTCACGTGATCGTGAGTACAAACGCAATAGGGCTGATCATAAAGAGCAGGACTTCTATCGAGGGCAAGCATGGTTGAATGCCAGGGATGGTTCCATGTCCTATTACTTTGGCATTGATATCTTTGAATACTATACAACCGGTTTGATCGTTGAAGCTGCTACGGTTCACCATATCATGCCAATTAAAGAAGAATGGTCTAAAAGGTATGATACAAACAATCTTATTCCTCTGACAGAAAAAAGCCATCAATATGTCCACAATGAATATAGAAAGGGCAATAAAAAGCAAATGCAGGATATTTTATTTGAAATGAAAATTAAATTTTTCATGGACTTCAGGGTGGGGGTAGAAAAAACTTTTTAACCCCTTTGACGGTCGCGATGTCTAACTAGGGAGGAACGACAATGTAAAATTTTAGGGTAAGGGGGGGTCTGAGTGAAGAAAACTGCTCCAACATGGATGAACGATCAGGCCAAAAAAGAATGGCGCAGGGTGATAAAGCTGATTATTGAAGAAGAAAAAGAGCTCGAAGAAAAAGATTTTAAGACGCTGGAAACCTACTGTGTTAATTATGCGAAATGGCTTAAGTGTGAGGAAATCCTGGATCATCAAGGTTTAACATTTGAAACCCCAAACGGTTATGTGCAACAACGTCCGGAAGTTTCAATTGGAAATAAAGCCCAGGAGCGATTATTGGCAGCAGCTAAAGAACTAGGTCTCACTCCTGCAGCAAGGGCCCGAATGAATCGCAATAAAATCTATGAAAAAGAAGAAGAGTTCGATGATGAACTTGAAGATATGATCAGCGATGGCACTTAAAAAATGGATCGTCGATAAAATCGAAGAGCTCAAATTAAAATGGAATGATGAAGAATACTTTTTCGATGAAGCAGAAGCAGAACAAATATGGAATTTCATCGGCAAACTCAAAAACGATAAAGGAACATCATCACGGTTTGAAATTATCGGGTTTCAATTTGAAATCATCACCGAGATCCTATGTGTGAAAGATCGGGAATTCAGACGGAGAAAACACAGAGAAGTCCACATAAACATGGCTAGGAAAAATGGGAAATCATTTATCATTGCCATCATCATCACCTATTTATTCTTTTGCCAGCCTAAAATTAGGGGGGCAATTTTTATTTTAACCGCAAATGACGTAAAGCAGGCCGGAGAATTATTTGACACGGTCTGTTATTTTATTGAGACCAACAGAACCCTCCGGAAGCACTGTCATTTTGTGAAGTCGAAACGGCTTGTGATCCGGAAAAAGACCAGAAATAAATTGATGGTGCTGTCCAGTGATGCATCCGGGGCTGATTCCTATTCTGATTATGTGGCTTGTCTGGATGAGATCCACGAGAGTAAGGATGATCTGATGTATGGAAAGCTTGGAACCGGCCAAGGTGCTTGGGATGATCCGCTGCTTATTACCATCACAACGGCAAGCTCCGGAGAAGATGAAAAGAATCTGGAACAGCAGCTTTACACCCGATGTAAAAAAATAGAACTGGAAGGATTGGACGATCCCACTTTTTATTATCGGATTTATGAAGCTGACAAAGGGTGTGACATCGAAGACAAAATGCAATGGGAAAAAGCAAACCCTGGAATTGATGTTTTCCGGAGCCGTAAAGATATTGAGATTATGGCAAGAAAAGCTAAGCTTATGCCATTGCAGGAAAATATGTTCCGGAGAATGTTTTTAAATCAGCATGTGGCCCTTGATGGTGAAAAGGGAGCCATCAATATGGATCTCTGGGATAATTGCACCAAGGATATCTCATTTGACTCGTTGAAAGGATTATCCTGTTGGAATGGTCTTGATTTATCATCAAATCATGATGTGACAGCTTTTGTTCAGGTTTTTTATGATGAGCTGATGGATAAGTTTATTATCTGGCCACACCTGTTTACACCGAAAGATACGGTGATGAAGCGGGAAGAAGATGAAAAAATTCCATATTCTAAATGGATTAAGCAAGGGGACATGATTGCGTTACCGGGGAAATATATCAATTTTGAATTGTTGATGGACCATATTTATGAGATCGAACCAGAATTTGATTTTAAAGAATCCGGTTTCGACCGCTGGGGATCTCCAACTATCCTGAATCGCCTGGAAGAAAAATGGGACATCGTGCCCATGGGCCAGGGCATGCAGACCATGACGCCAATTATTAATGATTTTGAATGCATGCTTATTGATGAACGGCTGATCATTGCCAATAATGAATGTTTTCGTTTCATGGCCAAAAACTGTGTTGCGGTTTTTGATGATGCCATGAATGTGAAGTATTCCAAAAAGAAAAGCCGGTTTAAGATTGATGGGATCATCGGGATGCTGATGGGGTTATCTTTGGCAATTGACGCCAATAAGATTAATCACTATGACATGTTGGGAGCTCTGGACAAACTGGAAAGGATGTGATGAAGTTTAAAAAGATTATTATTGCCGAATTACTGATTGTTTTGGCCGGTTTGATTTTTATAGGAACAACGTTTGTAATCAATGCCTATGCAGGCTGTTATCTGCTGGGTATTTTTTTATTGCTATATGGAATCAGCATGGTGTGGAAGAGAGGGGGTGACTAAATGTGATCACTAAATTCTTTGAAAAAAGAGAAACAGCCAGCTATTCCGATGTGGAACTGGCAGCGCTGAAAGCCTTTGGCATTGATGCGGATGGATACCAAACTGAAGAAGCATTAAAAGAAGCGACCTATTTTACCTGTATCAAGCTGTTAAGTGAATCTGTGGCAAAGGTTCCGTTGTATCTGGTCAAAGAGACAGAAGCCGGGAATATCAGGCAAAATAAGGAAAAGCTATTTCAGATTTTGTCATTAAGACCAAATCCGTACATGACAGCCATCGACTTTTGGCGGGCGCTGGAAATAAACCGGCATCATCTTGGCCATGGCTGTGCTTTTATTGAAAAAGACCGACAGGGAAATATCATAAACCTATGGCCAATTGAGTTAAAAAACTTAACCATTGATAATGCAGGTCTGATTTCGTCCCGGATGAAAAACAAGGTGCTGGTGACTTATACTGAGATTGGCAACAATACAGAGCAGTATTGTCTGTATGAGGATATTATTCACCTCAAATCATTTTCAAGCAACGGTATAAACAGCCGGGCGAACCGGGAAATGATGCAGAAAACCATTGACACTGCCAGTAAAAGTCAGAAGTATTTGAATGATCTGTATAACAATGGACTGACCAATAAGGCCATTGTGCAGCTGACATCTGATAACAAAGATGAAAAGTTTCTCAGGACCGTTCAGGAGAAGTTTGACCGGCTCTATTCGAATAATGGTCGTATTTTCACGGTGCCAGCTGGGTACAATGTCAGCACCATGAATTTAACCCTGGCCGATGCCCAATTTGAACAGATCCGGCGGATGTCAATCAGCCAGATTGCATCAAGCTTTGGGATTAAGATGTTTCAACTCAATGATCTGAAGGATACCAATAATAATAGTTTAGAACAGCAGCAGCTATCTTTTTTAGTAGATACGCTGCTTATTTTATTTGAATCCATTGAGCAGGAAGCAGACTGGAAGCTTTTAAGAGAAGATCAGCGATCATCCGGGCAGAAATGCCGGTTCAATACTAGTGTCATGCTCCGGACAACGGCCCAGACCCAGGCCGATATTTTGACAAAATATGTGACAGCAGGAATCTATACACCAAATGAAGCAAGGCTCATGACACAGATGATGGCAAAAGACGGAGCTGATGAACTGGTGGTTAATTCCGGGGTGATGAAGCTGAAAGATCTGGGTAAAGATATCACCAGATTAGGAAAGGGGGTGGAATAATGGCAGAAAATAAGCAGGTTAAAGAATTAAGAACCACAAACGGCATTGAGATCCGGGCAAAAAATGTTGATGGGGAAGAAAAGAAAACCATCGGAGGTTATGCGCTTAAGTATAATCAGCCAACCCGGATTATTGACTGGTGGGGTGATGAGTTTCTGGAAGAGTTTGCCCAGGGCGCTTTTGATGAGTCAATTCAGCAAAGAACCGTTAAAGCGTTGTGGAATCATAATACTTCCAGTCCGCTGGGATCAACCAAAAGCGGAACACTTCGATTTAATGACGATGCCGAGGGTTTAAATTATGATGTCGATTTACCCGGGAATACCTGGGGAGCCGATGCCTATGAATCTGTTATGAGGGGCGACGTCGATGGATCAAGCTTTGGGTTCTTTACCAAAGAGGAAAAATGGAGTGTTGTGGATTATGAAGGAAAGAAAATTGACAAGCGGACCATCACCAGGGCAGAGCTGATTGAAGTCAGTCCCTGTACCTTCCCGGCATATGAAAGCAGTGAAATCAAAGTCAGAAGCTTTGAAGAATTGAAAGAAGAGAAAAACAAGCCAGATCAGAAAAATATGGAAATTGAACGGTTCAGAACCGAAATTTTAATGAATTTTATAGGAGTATGAAAGAATGAAAGATCGATTACTAAAAATGTTGAATGCCAAAAAAGAAATGCGTCAGGGATTGGGGAAAAAAGCCGAAACTGCTGAAACTGCAGAGGAATTACGAGGGATTAACAGCCAGATTTCGGCATTGGCCAACGAAATTGAAACCATTGAGGATTTAATCAAGGTTGCCGATGAACGGGAAAAAGAGCTGCAGAACCGGGAAAAGTACGTTCTGTTATCCCAGGGAAAACAGGAAGACCGGGATCAGAAAGAATATCGTGCCATTGCCAAGATTCTGACTAAGGCGGACATGACACCCGAGGAAAGAGCCCTGGTAACGGTAGCCGACAATGAAGCAATTTTACCGGAAGGGTTTGTTAATCAGCTGCAGCTCCTGAGAAAAGGCTTCCCATCGTTAAAACCTTATTGCCACATCATTCCGGTAACCAACCACACCGGGAAAATGCCTTTTGCTACGATTGGCACAAATAAATTATCAAAACTGGTATCCGGTCAAGCGATTCCGGAAGCATCAAAGGCGACGCAAAGCATTGATTATTCGGTGGATGATTACGGGAAAATTATCCCGGTTGAAAACAGCCTGACAGAAGATGAAGTGGTGGGACTGATTCAAAATGTCATTACCCCTGAGTTTGCCGAAGCATCGGTATTAACGGAGAATGATGAAATCCTGGCTGTTATTAAAGCCAATGCGACTGATATTACCACGGCTGCAAGCTACGAAGATATTGAGGGAGCCATTAACGGCGTACTTCCTTCACTTCGATATGGTATTGTAACCATCACCAATCTGACCGGTTATGTTTACCTTAAAGGCGTGAAGGATAACGAGGGCAGAAGCCTGGAACTGGTAAAAACGCTGTCGAATGGGACAGAAGTATTCAACGGAAAACCATTGATTGTGCTGGATGATGCCGATGTGGCACCAACAACCCCAGGGGAGTTAATTTTCTATGTGGTCAATATGTGGGCATTGGTCAAGTTTTTTGACCGTAAAGCCTATGCCATCAGTTCTTCGGAGCATGCGTTGTTCGGTTATAATCAAACCGCTATCCGGGTGCTGGAACGTTTTGATGTGGCCAAACTGGATGACCGGGCCTGCAAGAAACTGGAATTTGCAAAGCCAGCTTAAGCGTGAGGGGATAATGAATGGATTTAGCAAGCGGAAAGATAAGTCTCCAGGAGGTTAAAGATTACCTCCGGATTGATTACGATGACGATGATGATTATATCAGTGATCTGATTGATGTATCTGATTTTTACATTGATAAAGCGGTAGGATCATCTTATAAAAGTTTCCCAGCCTATGAAAAAATCGGGATTCTGGTACAAAAGAAAATCATTAAGGATATGTATGATGAACGATCAACAACCGTTTCAGAACAGACAAGGCAGTCAACCATTGTAACCACGATCTTTGAACATTTGGAGAGTGCACAATGGGAAACGTAAAAATTAAAATTATGAAGGAAGTGGATGGAGGACGTGTCAACGGGCGACCGGTTGATGCGCCTCCTGTTTTATTTCGGGAATGCTGGGCAGAGCCGATCAGCTTAAAAGGTGCTGAACTTTATAACAGCATCAATGCAAAATTGACCAATACCATTATTTTTAAGGTTCGCTATTGTAAAAAAATGGAAGATCTCTGGAATTTCAAGGGCTTTCATGTGATTTTCAAAGAGAGCAAATACCGGATCTATGACATTGACTTCACCAGGAACGACAAAAAATTTATAGAGATCAGATGTGAGGCGGTGAAATAATGGCAAGCAGTATTTATATGTCCTTTGAAGGACTTGAAGAAATAAAGAAAAAACTGTGGGAAGCATCATCAGAAGAATCACTCAAACAGATCAATAAGAAGATCATCAAAGCTGGGCAGGAACATGGGAAGTCAATCATTGCCAGGAAAATGCCGAAATCGGACAATCTGGAAAAGTCAGGGCCCAAAAGAGGTGGATTCAGAACTGTTCCGGGGCAACATTCGATTGATGCGATTCCGGTGGATGGCTTGAAATCGTCCAATGATCAGGTATTTGGATTTATTGGTTGGCGACCAGCCAATAATGACGAAAACTTTTATGCAAAATTCTTTGAAGAAGGCGTGGATCAGCACTTTGCCGAAAAAAATCATGAGCGCCCGGTACCAAGTGTAAGGAAATTAGGCTTATTTGGAAAGGCAAGTAAAGAAGTAGCTTCTTTTATAAGTGAAATGGGATTGGTTGAATACCAGAAAAAGCTGGAGGAGGTGTTTGGCAGTGATCATCAGTGATTTAGTCTATGAAGCGCTTCAAAGCCTGGATAACGTCTATCAGAGCACATATTTGAAGGATTTGGATGTAACCTATGTGGTATTTAATGAGGTAGCTGAGTATCCGGAGTTTTATTCAGATGGATCTGTGGAAGGTACCGGACATGATCTGGAGCTCCATATATTGGGGAAGATTGAAACAGACGCGCACCGTTATAAAGACGAAATAAAAAGCAATCTGATTTCCGCCGGCTTTGACTGGAAGGGAAATGTTAATGAATTCATTCAGGAAATTGAATATTTCCACATACAATTAAATTTTTATTATTTGGAGGAAAATGAAGAACTATGAAATCACGATCAAGATTTTTATACAACGTTCATGTTGCAGAAGTGACGAAAAACGATGATTCGACCTATACGGTTGGAACGCCGGTATTTGTATCCGGAGCTATTAAAGGGAAAGTAACCGATAATTATGCCAGTGAAGATCTGTATTCGAATAACATGCTGGAAGAGGTTATCAATGATTATACCAGTACAGAAATGAACTTTGAGTTCAATGCGCTTTCGCCATCAGAACAGGCGTTACTGTTTGGCCACATCAACAAAGAGGGATATCTGATTAAAACGGCCCAGGATGAGTCTAAAGAAGTGGCTTTCGGGTTTGCTTCAGAACGTACCGGCGGGAAAATGGAATTGACCTGGTATTACTGTGGGAAATTCTCCAATTCCGAAGGTGACGAATACGAAACCAAAGGAGAAAAAACGCCGACAAAGACAAAATCAATCAAAGGTAAATTTTACCAGCGGCGTAAACCAACAGTCATTGATGGGAAAAGCAAGAATCTAATCAGTACAACGGTCAGTGAGGAGGCATTAACCGTAACCGATACAAATGCACTGGCCGCCTTGGATGACTGGTTTACAGCAGTTCAGGAACCAACCTTTGCGGTTTAAGGTGATTACTGATGAATGTTACATTAATTATTAATGATAAAGAGTATGTCCTGAAAAAGCTGCCACCGAAAAAATACAAACGGTTTAGAGATATGCTTGGTAAAGTTGGTGACATGGATCTTTTCGGGGCTAATAACTATACCGATGAGGCGCTGGATGAGGTATTCATGGTGGTCTCCAATTTATTCAATGGGGAATTGTCGGTTGAGGAGATTGATGAAAATGCAGATATCACCGATCTGATTGCTTTTGTCCGTGAAGTTCAGTTTGACATTGAAAAAGGAGCTGCTGATCGGATCAACAAAATGTACCAGGATTTTTTTCAAAAAAGCGCCGAAGCTTTAGCGCAAATAATCTCAAACAATTCATAGAAGAACAAAGAATACCAGAATTTTATAAAGAGAGAACCGCTATTGATGTGATTATGAATGAGCGGTTCTTTTATTATTGTCTGAAAAAATTAAAAAAAAAGCAGGATGAATTGGGAGAATTCATTGGTTCTGAAAAAGAATACAGCCCCATGAAGCAGGCCCTGAAAGAAAAAGGACTCATTAAAGAGGAGGATCATAAAGAAGAACTGATTTATGAGATCTACCAGGTTGTTTATTTTGCCATTGAGCAATTAAACTGCTCTTTTTTTGATGCCTGGAATGGGGATTACATTGACATCTATGAAGCATTGATTTTCAAAATTAAAAACGGAGGTGATGACTAATGGCAAGCGCAACCCTGAGAGTTGGAGCTGATATTTCGGAATTTCAAAAAGCCACCAGGCAAATGAATGAAGAAATGAAGACACTGGATTCCGCAATGAAAGCTTCAGCTTCTGCAGCAGAATTGGCAGATGATAAGTTAAAAGGGCTCAAAGATCAGCAGTCATTGCTGGCCGAAAAAGTGAAAATTGCTTCTGATGCGGTTCAGAATCAAAAGAATTATATTGATACGCTGGCAGAAAAACAGGAAAAACTTAAAACTAGACAATCAGAGCTGATAACAAAAATTGCTGAATCAACCGAAAAATGGGAAGCAGCAAAATCCCAGTATGGAAAAAATAGTGATGAAGCCAAAAAACTGGCTGATGAGCTTGCAAAGCTGGAGAAACAACAGAAAAACAATGATAATGCCATTGATTCAAACATCAGTAAAATCAATGTTGCCAATAAAAAGCTTTCAGATAATGAAACACAGCTGAATAAAACGGAAAAAGCCCTGAAGGATGTTTCCAAAGAAATCAATTCGTTCAAGTTAAACGAATTTTCAAACAAGCTCGATACTGCAGGAACCAGGATGCGGGATATCGGCGGGATGCTGTCTTTAGGTGTTACTGCACCAATTGTTGCTGCTGGAACGGCCATGGTAAAACTGGCATCTGACTACAATGAGTCACTCAATAAGGTTAGTGTGGCCTTTGGTGACAATGCTTCTGAAGTGATTAACTGGTCAGAAACGACACTGGGTCAATTTGGTATTGCAAGCGGTTCGGCGCTTGATATGGCAGCGCTATTTGGTGACATGGGAACCGCAATGGGATTGTCAACCGGTGAAGCATCAAAAATGTCAATGAGTTTGACCGGACTAGCAGGGGATCTGGCCAGCTTTAAAAATATCGGGATTGATCAGGCTCAGGATGCGTTAAAGGGTGTTTTCACCGGAGAGGGTGAAGCATTAAAAACACTTGGTATTGTCATGCAGGATTCAACACTCGAAGCCTATGCACTGGCAAATGGATACAGCAAAACCTATGATGAAATGTCTCAGGCTGAAAAAGTGGCTTTACGCTATGCATTTGTGATGGATGCTACAAAAAACAGTCAGGGAGATTTTGCAAGAACGTCTGATGGCACAGCAAACAGTTTGCGAACCTTTCAGGAGGCAATGAAAGAACTGGGAGCTGAATTTGGGCAGAACATTCTGCCAGTCTTAACACCTTTCATTCAAAAATTGACAGAAATGGCAAAGGGATTTGGAGATTTGCCACCACAAGCGCAGCAAGCAATTGTTGGGATTGGTGGTATTGCTGCAGCTATTGGACCATTGCTGATGGTGTTTGGTGGAATGGCAGGAGGCTTATCAAATATTCTGGGATTGCTGGGTTCATCCGGATTAATGGGCGGAATGAGTGGCGCAGCCGGAGCGACCGGCGGATTGTCAGCCGCATTTACCGCCTTAACCGGGCCGGTAGGCATAGCGGTGGCATCAATTGCAGCCATTGGCGCCGTAATTGCCGGAGCCTGGCAGAATTCAGAAGTTTTTCGCAATTCAGTGGGATCAGCGTTTGAGTCGGTAAAAACGACCATTCAGGATGCCTTTGCCAGGATCAGTGAAGCAATGGGGCCGGCTTTAGCATCATTCCAGGGATTTTCAGCCGATTTATCACCGATTCTACAGCAAATTGGGGACTTCCTGGGAAATAATATTGTACCGATTGTAAAAAGCTTTTTTGAAAACTTCATCAATGGCTTTGCGAATGTGATTGTGGCCATCGCTCCATTCATCGAAGGGTTAGGGAATTTACTGGCCTTTATCGGTAATTTTGTTGGAGCTGTATTTGCACTGTTTAATGGAGATTGGGCATCGGCCTGGACATTTGCTCAGGCTATGGGCCAAAGTTTTGTTGATTTTCTGGGGAATGCACTGGCAGGAATGCAGAACATGTTTTTTCTGGTATTTGGCAATCTGATTACTAAAATTCAGGAAACATGGACAAATATTCAAACATCTACAACCGAAGCATGGAATGCGGTCACAGCGTTTTTAAAAGAATCGTGTGATGCGATTTATAACAACACCATTGGAAAAATAACTGAAACTGCCAAGGGCGTTGCTGACAAATGGCAGGAAACAAAGCAAGATTCTCAGCAGAAGTGGAATGACATCAAGCAGGATCTGGCAACGAAATGGAATGAGATCTATGCCAATGTGACAGAAAAAGTAAAAGCAACTACCATGGATGTCGCCCAGAAATGGGAAGATGCAAAACTTGATGCGGATATGAAGTGGAGTGATATCAGAGAAAACCTGAGAACAAAGGTTGGTGAAATTTATGAGAATACCATCGGAAAAGCTCAGAACATCCTGGAAGAACTGGCATTAAAATGGGAAAAAATCAAGTCTGACGCCGGAACAAAATGGGATGAGATAAAGCAGCGTATTTCTAGTGCTGTTTCAGGGTTGCCGGATGAACTCAAAGCGATTGCAATGGGAATGATCAATAAAATGGTGGAAGGGATTACCGAGACTGCAAGCAATGTTTACGATGCGGTCACGGGACTGGTAAACCAGGTTATTACCAAATTTAAAGAAGGGTTTGGAATCAATTCACCTTCAAAAGTACTAAAAGAAATCGGTCAATTTATGGTCCAGGGCTTGATCAATGGCTTATCTGGAGATAACTTGATGGCTTTTGTCAATAATATTGTTGATCAGATCAAAACCGCATTTTCTAATGGCGCACTTAATGTTGGCAATATTATGGCTACGCTTGGCAGTTCCGCAATGGATTTCCTGTCAAAGCTTGGAATAAACATGGGCGGATTAGGCTTTAGTGCCGCAGGTTTAAATGGAAAAGTTTGGGGTTCACCAACTGGATCAAGTGTTTTTAATGAAAATTTTGCATGGGATGAGGACTTCGGGGATCGAGCCGGATCAGTCGGAAGCCAATATCATGAGGGGTTAGATTTCAATGATACAGTAGGAGAAGGAACACCGCTTTATGCAATTCAAAATGGTATGGTTTCATCTGCAGGATATAATGGCGGATATGGAAATCAGGTCATCATTGATTTTGGTAATGGAATTGCAGCATCTTATTCGCACTTGGATAGTATCGGGGTTGAAGCTGGGCAAAGTGTGGTAATGGGCCAATACATTGGTTCAGTGGGAAACACGGGGTCATCCTATGGGGCCCATCTGCATTTCGGTTTATTAATCAATGGTGAATATGTTGATCCAATGATGCTATGGTCAGGGGCAAGTTATGATGTTGGTTCCAGATATGTTCCAGAAGATATGATTGCCAAGATCCATAAAGGAGAAGCGATTATTCCGGCCAAAGAAAACCCGTATGCAAATAGTGGTGGGCCTGTCTTGCCACAATCAAAAATTGAGTTTACTCAGAATAACTATAGTCCCAAAGAACTGAGCCCGTCTGAATCTGCACGATATGCCAAACGTGGGTTTCAGGAATTGGGATTGATGATGGGGTAAAGGAGTTGAGATAACTGAAAACACTGAAATATAGAAACAGCCAGGGAGAAGAGGTGATTTTTACAAACGCTGCTCCTTTTTGGTTAAAAGATTTTTCACAGAATACAGGAGTCGTAAATTATACCAATAAAGGCTCCGGACAGGATGGAAATTCTTTTTTAGGAAATACGCTTGATGATAGTGATATTACCTTGAAATTGTCCATCAGAGGCAGTGAAAAGAGCGAATTTGAACAACTCAAAGCAAAATTAAGAAGAGTATTTAATCCAAAGTTTGGTAAAGGGTCACTTATTCATAATAATGGGGAAAAAGACCTGGAAATAATGTGCGTACCGGCAAAAGTTCCGTTCATAGTCAATAAGAGCGATCGGAGAGGTGAATGTATTATTTCTTTGGTGGCAAATAGTCCGTACTGGATGGATATGAACCAGACAAAAGAAGAAATTGCCATGTGGGTTGGCGACTTTGAATTTGATTTTTTTAACGGTCTGCAGATCCCAGAAGAGGGAATCATCATGGGCCACCGGGAACTCAGTCTGATTGTTAATTGTCCCAACGATGGCGACGGTGAAGCTGGTATGATCATTGAATTCCGGGCTTTAGCCACGCTCACAAATCCATCACTCCGGAACGTCAACACACAGGAATATGTAAAGATAAACAAGACCATGGTGGACGGCGAAATCATCCGTGTCAATACGCATTTCGCTGAAGAGGATGTGGAAATGGAATTAGACGGGGTGACAACGAACGCATTTAATTACATCGATGAAGACATGACCTTCCTGAAGCTTTACCAGGGCGACAACCTATTTCGGTATGATGCAGAAACCGGCCTGGATAACCTGGTCGTAAACATTTATCGGCAAAACAAATATCTGGGGGTATAGCATGGATCTTTATGTAGCAGACAGAAGCTTTAATAAACTGGGTACCATCAATAACCGGACATCGCTCCGGTGGGTGCGCCGGTACCGGAAAACCGGAGAGTTTGAAATCCATTGCTCGGCGACCACACAGAACATAGAAAAGCTGCAGCGGGGTAATGTGATCATCAAGCCCGGTGATCCAGAAGCCGGTTTTATCTCATACCGCAATTTACAGGAAGACAATGAAGGAAAAGAGCTGCTTGTTGTTAAAGGGCAGTTTTTAACTGGATACCTGAATCGGCGGATCATCTGGGGGATAGAAATCATTAATGGATTGGTGGAAGTGGCCATGCGTACGTTGGTCATAAAAAACACCATCAGCCCCACGAATTCCGACAGAATCATTACCGGGTTATCCCTGGGAACGCTGATGAACTACACCGAAACAGCCGATTACCAGACATCATATGCAAATTTGACTGACGAACTCGAAAACCTGAGCAATCTGTCAAACATTGGTTATCGCATCCGGTACGACGGATCAACCAAGTCAATGCAGTTTGAAACCTATAAAGGACTGAATCGGACCGCCGGGCAGAGCGTCAATCCCCGGTGTATTTTTAGCAAAGACTATAACAACGTTGAAAAACAGGAGTTTACCGAAAGCGACGGTAATTACCGGAATGTTTGTCTGGTGGGCGGCATCGGAGAAGGAACAGACAGAAAATTTACAACTGTTGGCAGCGCAGCCGGTCTGGATCGGTACGAAGTGTTTTCAGATCAAAAGAGCCTGAGCAATATTGTGGATAGTGTCACATTGACCGATGCAGAATACCAAGCGCTGCTTCAGGGAAAGGGAAATGAAGTTCTCACCCAGAATAAAAAGATCTGTGTGTTTGACAGCTCCATTGATAAGTATGCGAACCGGAAATATAAAGAGGATTATGACCTGGGGGACATCGTGACAAACATCAATAAAAAATGGGGCGTCAAGCTGGATACCAGGATCGAAGAAGTGGAAGAGGTCTATGAGGATGGAAACGAAAAAATCAATGTGGTGTTCGGGGATGAAGCGCCAACATTGATAGACAAGATTAAACAATTAAGAAAGAGGTGAGTTTATGGCTGAATCAAGTGGTTTTTTTCCGTCTTACAATGGGGACAGAAGGTATTTCACAAGTTTTTTCGCTGAGTATTTTGCCGATTTTATAAGCAACGGGATTTACCCGAACCCATCAACTCAGTGCCAGGTATTGGCAAATAACGATATGACTGTAACGCTGAAGCCTGGGAATGCCTATATCAATGGATACAGGTACAAGAATGACAGCGATAAAAGTCTAAGTATTGAAACGGCGGATGGTGTTTTAAAACGGATTGACCGGATTGTATTGCGATATACAGTATTAAATCGGGAAATTAAGGCTTATGTAAAAAAGGGGACGTTTGCCAGTACGCCGGTGGCACCAAACCTGCAACGTGATGCAGATATGTGGGAGCTGGGTGTTGCGGATATTTTTGTTGCAAATGGAGCGGTGAGTATTTCCCAGGCCAATATTACAGATCTAAGACTTAGCAATAATTATTGTGGGATTGTGCATGGAGTGATAGATCAGGTTGACACTACCACAATTTTCAATCAATTTCAGGCGTGGTATTTGGAGAGGACGAACCAGGCAACAACGGATATTGCAACGATGCTTTCAGCTTTTCAAAGCAGTTTCAATGCTTGGTTTGCGAATATACAGGATATTCTGGATGAGAATACTGCAGGGAATTTACTTAATCTGATTAATGATCTGATTGCACGAATGACTGCAGCTGAAACAGCAATTGAAAATCATACAGCGGATATTGTGGCTCTCGATGCACGACTTGACCTTCAGGAACGGCTATTAACTTCGACTATTCCAACAACAGGATGGAGTGGGACTGCCCCTTATACAATTACAATCACGGTACCGGGTTTGACTGACTCGCGGCCAGATATCAATCCGATTCTTTCAGCAACGCTGGCTACTGCTCGGTTGGAAAAAGAGGCATGGAATACAATCGGATATATTGATTGTACAGCCAACACGATGACGGTAACCTGTCTGGAAGAAATCCCGACAACAGCTATTAATGTAGAATTGGTAGGTGGATGATATGGGTAGAGGAAGATTAAACGGCCAGAGTGGTGGGGCGAAAATAAATGGTATTGTTAAAGAATACCTTGTCCAAGCCGGAAATACAATTTCAGCAGGTGATTTTGTGGAATTTGTTAGAAGTATATCACTTGGAACTGCGAATAACCCCCTTGGTAATTTTTCTGCCTATCAGATTAGGGCAGCTAAATTAACAGACACAGAAGTAATAATTTGCTACCGAAAGGGAAGTGATGGAGTTTGTTATGCATCAGTTTTAAATATTGCTGGCACAACAATAACTCAAATTATTACCCCTGTTAATGTCAGTGGTTCACAAATAGATTCCGAATTAAAACTTAAACGATTATCGGATACCACTGCTATTATTGCATACACTGTGAGCAGTAACACAGTTAAAATGCTAAAAATAGTTAGTTTTAACGGAACTTCATTGAGCTTAGGAAGTGCCTATAATATTGGAGTTGTGCCGCTGGATATGATTGTTTTAAGTGGCTCAACATTATTGTTTACTTATTGTTGGGGTTCACAGTGTTTTGCCACGATATTGTCATTTTCAGGGACAAGCATAACAGCAAGAGGAACGGACATAATGTTTTTTAATGGTTACTCAGCGTCAATAATTTTTAGACAGAGAGCTGACGGTACTATCGTTGTCGGATTTGATGCATCTAATTATATCGGATTTGCTGTGCTTGCAATATCGGGAACTACGATAAGTGCTGGAAATGTAGCATTGACGCCTTATGTAGGCACATCAAATATTTATGTTTGGTTCGTATCTGACATACGCGCATGTGCACTGTATCTTGATAATACAAATCCTGCTTCAATCAAGTTTTACAATGTAAGTATTAATGGAAATACGATTACAATTGACACCACTTTTCGATTATTAGGTAACTTTTCTGCATTTTACTTTGTCAGTATTACAAATCTGTCTAGCACAAAATCAATTATGACATTTGCAAGTGGTACAAACCCGTTTTATCACAACGTAATGGTTCTGAATCTTGTTGGAGAAAATATCATTCCAGAAACTCGTTATATCACTTACAGTCAAAACGTATGGGAAAGTCCTCTACCTGTATTTTTAGGGACAAAAAAAATGTTCAATATATACGGCGATGGAGGTTACTATATTGTGAGCAGAATTTTAAATATTGTAGAAAGTGTGAGAAAAAGCTCATTATCAGAGGGGATACAAGGCATTTCGAAAACAAAAGGTGGAGCAGGTGAGACGGTAAAAGTTTTCACTTTAACAGGAGGATTATGATGATAGTAATAACAGATAAAAAAAATGATTCGATCGCATATTTGGCGATTAAACATGATATTGTTGAAAATGGAATAAAAGTGCGAGCTGCCGATGGGTTTGAGTGCATTATTCCGGATAACGGGAGTTTTTTGTTGTTCGAAATCGGGGTTGTGCCAGAATATGTGAAACCAGGATATTACAAATATACTGAAGATGGAGGGTTTGTAAAAAATCAAGACTATGTTCCTTTTATCCCATTGGAGGAAAAAGCAAAACAACTGGAAAATGAACTCCTGAACACAAAACTCGCCATGGCTGAACTGGTGGAACAGCAGCAAGCAGATAAACTAAGTAATCAACTGGCCTTGGCAGAAGTGATTGAATCAATTATGGGAGGAGGTGCCACAGTATGATCGTAAAAATGTATGCAGATCTGGTAGAACAGCAATTGCGAGCACTGACCGAAGCGGATGCAACAGCATGGAATTGCCCGATGGTACCGGTTATTTACCGGGCAAGAGTAGAAGCAGAATTGGCAAGCAGACAGGCAGCTTAGGCTGTTTTTTTATTCCCCAAAAGAAAGGATGGAAGAATGAGATATTTTACAGACAACCCCTTATTTTCAAGCATTTTTACGGCAGTAGTAGGATTTTTGACGTGGTTATTTGGAGGGTGGGATACGTTGATGTGTGTTTTGGTAGCGCTGATGGCTTTAGATTATATCACCGGGTTAATGGTGGCGTTCCAGAACAAAAAACTGTCCTCATCCATTGGGTTAAAAGGACTGTTTAAAAAGGTGGCTGAGTTGGTCGTGGTCATGGTGGCCGTTCAGATTGATATTGCCACCAACCAGGGCGGATCATATTTTAAAAACATCGTCTGCCTGATGTTCATTGCCAATGAAGGGCTGAGTATCTTGGAGAATACCGGCAATTTAGGCGTTCCCCTTCCGGAAGCTCTTACCAAGGCATTAAAACAGATTGGAAACAAAGCAGAGACAGAAAAAGAAAGTGAAGGTGAATGAAAATGGCAAATACGTTACTGTATAAAGTGCACGTCGAAAATAAAGGTTGGGGCGCTTGGATCCAGGAAGGGCGCTTGGCCGGGACAGTCGGCCAGGGATTACGGATTGAAGCGATTCGCATCCAGGGTGTTGACCGTTACCGTGTCCACGTCGAGAACATCGGCTGGATGGATTGGGTTAAAGAAGATGAGATTGCCGGTACCGTTGGCAAAGGCCTAAGAATAGAAGCAATTGAAATTGAATGCGAAAATCTGAATTATCAGGTTCATGTGCAGAATGTCGGATGGTTGGATTTTGCCAGAAATGGAGAAATGGCCGGTACGACTGGCGGGAGTCTGAGAATTGAAGCGATTCGGCTATTAAAAAGTGATGAACCAATTAGCGTGGATGATCACCGATCTACGTTTGTAATAGCGCCTGCGCCTGTTCCTGTACCGATCCCAACGCCTGTGACATCTGCACAGGGTAAGAAGTCCGGAAAGATTTATCTGGCTGTTGGGCATGGTGTTTCAAGCGACGGATCGTGGGATTGTGGGTGCGTTGATGGCCAGTATACTGAAGCCGATTTAATGCTGGCCATCGGGAAGGTAGCTGCAGCAAGATTACGTGATCTCGGTTTCACGGTCCTGACGGATGCTGACACCGACAATGATAAAAACATTGCTGTTTGCGTCAACGAAGCGAATTCGTGGGGAGCCGATGTTTACGTATCACTTCATTGTGATTATAATCAGGCTCCGTCTGGGACGTTGCCAATTGTCTATCCAGGGAGTGGCGACGGAATCCGGATTGCAAACTGCCTGATTGCTTCAGCTCAAGTTCGTCTGGGGCTCGGTACCCGGGGTATGATTCAGCGAGATGATTGGGAAGTCGCTGATACCGGCATGGCTGCCTGTATTTTTGAAACTGGCAGCATTCGTCCGGATATCGGATTATTGACCAATGCTTCAGCATTTGGTGAGGTCGTTGCTCAAGGTATTTACGATTGGTTTTAAGGTATTTGTAGGTCTAGACGTTTTGATATTGAAAATACAATAATCTTGACCGAAAATTTGTCAAGCAAGTTTCACGGCCACTTTCGGGTGGCCATATTTAATATTCAGGAGGAAAAATGAATAGTTTTATACCATGGATTGGCGGGAAACGCCTGTTAAGAAAAACAATAATTGAAATGTTCCCAAAGGACTTTGATCGATACATTGAGGTCTTTGGCGGTGCCGGATGGGTGCTCTTTGCAAAAGATAAGCATGCCGATCTGGAGATTTATAATGATTTTGATGGTCAATTGGCCAATTTGTTCCGGTGCGTAAAGTATCATCAGGATGAGGTGAAAAAAGAAATATCCTGCGTTCTGAATTCCCGGGAATTCTTTGATGATTTCAAATCTCAGCTTGATATGCGAGGATTAACCGATATCCAACGAGCTGGCCGATATTTTATGATTATCAAGACATCATACGGAGCTGACAGAAAAACTTTTGGTGGGACTAAGAAAAACCTGATGAAAAGCATCGATTATCTGAGCGAGATTAGCGATCGACTGAACGGCGTGGTGATTGAAAACAGAGATTTTGAGCGGATCATCAAGGTTCATGATCGACCCGGTGCGCTTTTTTATCTTGATCCACCTTATCATGGCACAGAAAAATATTATCAGACCGGTTTTGGCGATGCCGATCATATAAGATTGAAAGAATGCTTGAAAAAAATCAAAGGAAAGTTTATATTGAGTTATAACAATGATGAATTTGTCGGGAAATTGTACCAGGACTTTAACCTAATTGAAGTCAATCGGAGAAATTCGCTGATTGAGCGGTACGATGGAAAAGATAAAGAATATAAAGAAGTAATAATCACGAATTACTAAAAGATTACCTTATATTAAAGGGCCTTACGGTGTGGGGGCTTTTTGGTATGAGATAACATGTTTTTATAGATATTGATTTATGTTACGCTGTAGTCGTTTTGTAAGAGAAATATTAATAAAAAAATTTGTTGTTGATTTTAAGTAGTTATTGGTGTATTCTATTTAAAACTAAGTACACAATGTTGGAGGAAAAATATGAGTTATGTTGATTTTTTTACCAAAGATACCTATAGAAGTTTATACAATAATTTTAAAAATGAACCTTTAGTCGAAGCAATTTATAATTTCGTTTTTTGTGATACTAGTGCTGTCAATATGATTACTTCGACAAAAAATGGACGTCCAGCTTTGGAGGGGATTCTTTTTGAAGTAGAATTATTTTTGCAGATTGCTGTTGATTATAATATTAACTCACTGCTTGATAATAACGTCCCGAGTGATAGTTTAAAGCAATGCATTGGAACAATGGCAAAAGATGTAATGGAATTATATGGATATGAAACTGAATTTAGCCCATCAAGAGCTTTGCCTATAAACGGAGGAAAGTTTATAAAAAGTGCTTCGAGATACAAAAAATTATAGTCAAACAATCTAAAAATCAAGTATACTTTAAATATCAGCAGTAAGAAATGGAAAATAATGAGAACCCAACAGTCGCCACGTCAAGTGGCGCCTTTTTTTAAATAATAACTATATTTTAGGAAGAAGTAAACATTCGTTGAGGTAAGATCGAAAAGTATTGAATTCAAATAAGTAATTATTGCGAATTATTAAAGATTACATTATATTGAAAAGCCTTACAATGTGGGGGGGTTTGGTATGGTGTGTTTGATTTTGCCACCTTGGGGTGTTTTTTTTCTGATCCTTTGTGATATACTGTTTGCAAATTATTATGGTGGAGTATGAGATGGAGTTTTCAGATATATTAACTTGGATTTTTTTTATAATATGTGGATGGAGCCTAAACGTTATTATATCAACATATATGCATGCGAACATAAGAAAAAAGATTGATGGAAATTTACGTTTGAAAAAGGAAATTAAGGCATGGTGTTTTGCTTTGGCAAGTTATTTGCTAGTAAGCACTTTTTTTCATGATTCTAGTTGGGTAAATACATCACTTTTATTTATTTTTTGCAATGTTAGTTTTTATTTATTTCTAATGCGACTATTTAATAAAAAGATGTCTGATAAAATACCAAATATTTTTTGCTTTTTCATATCATATGATTATTTTATTGCAGATTTTACAAAATATACTTTTTTAAAAGATGGAAAAAAGGAGTATAATAAAGAAAAAATTGACGGAAGTGTGTTGGCCACATTTATACAGAATTCTAATAAGTGGAATTTTATAGTTTCATTTATTCTGCTCTTCATAGGATATTTAATTGGAATACCTGGATATTTATTTGGAGAACAAAATGCTTTATGGAAATTTCTATTTAGTTTTTTTTCAGTGAGAGCAATATCCCGTTCTTTCGAGATTTTATTAGCGTTTTATAAAGATATCCACGATGACGATAAAAGTTCGAATTTAGCCCCAAGTGATAGGATTAAATTGGCTGTTAGAAGCTTTTTTGAGATAATAATAAACTTTATCTTAGTTTATTATTTTTTAGATTTAATACATATATCAAGTCAAGAAATAAAGTTGCCCATAAGCATTATAAATAACGTATATCCAACTTATTTTGACTTTTGTGTTACAACAATAATTAATACTACTTTTATTTCTTTTAAATATTTTTTAAACTCAACTTTAACGAGTTTAGGGACATCTACTTTTGTAGATGTTAATTTTGTGCCTGTAAACAATGAACTTGATCCTTATGCAAATATTTGGAAGAATTCGTTTTTAATACTACAACTTTTTTCAAGCATGTGCCTCACTTATTTTGCATTAGCAAGGTATATAGGTGATCAAAGCGGAGGAAATGGTCTTTCATTTGGAAAAAGTGTAGTAGAAAAATTTTTAAAAGAGAGTGTTGATGAAGAATTAGAAGGAGATAAAAACGCAAAAAAAATAGAAGAACTAAAAAAATTACTGGATATGCGAGAAAAAGAAATATACAATGATTTGGAAAAATCAGCTAAAAGATTTATTCAAAAAGAAGCTACACTGGAAGACATAGAAGAACTCAGAGTGATACTAAACGAACAAAGAAAAGCATGAATGAAGATTGCCCAGTTCGCACATGATGAGGGGAGCCTTGAATATATTTGTGACATTATCTAAATAAATATGAATGGAGAATGACTTGAAAAAAAAAAGACGTTTTTATCAAAAAACAAAGTTGGTTTTGGAATTTTATTAGGAGTTGTTTTGGGGATTGGCGGACCGTTTGTAATAAATTATGCTTATAGTACTACATATAAAGTAATTTTTACGATATGGAATCCACAAGACATTCTTACTTACTATGGAACCATTTTAGGAGCGGTAGCAACGATCATTGCGGTAATTTGGACAATTAAAACTACTAAAGAGTCAGCTGAAGAAGATCGACTAGTGTCCACAGAGAATATTATTCGTGACTATGGAATCAAAATATGTATAGATTTCGTGGAAACATGCAGTTTTACAAAAATACAAAATGTAGTTCATGATCAATTGAATAGTAAAATTGAAAATACTGAGGAATACGATTTTGATTTCAAATTAAAATTTGATATGTTGTGTAATAGCATTGAAGAAATGTATATGAAATTTGATTTTTATTTTATTAAATATGAACTTGAAAAAGAAAAAATTAAAAAATTAAAAATTAAGTTCATCAAATATATTTCCGATGTATCGGAAATCTTGCTAAACTATAAAGGATGTGAAGAATGTAAAGAATATGAAAAATGTGAAGAACGTAAAAAATATGAAGAATATGAAGAATATGAAGAATATTTAGAAGGCGAGAAAGGTGCTAAAATATTTCGTGAGTCGGTAAATAATTCTAAAGAAGAAATATACTCTGAAGAAGAAAGTTCTGAAAATGAAAGTTATTTTTGTAAAATATACGAGAAGAAGGTCGATGATTTTTTAGATAACTATGAAAAAGCTTACGAAGAATTAAAAAATCTTTTGTATAGCTTTGTTAGATCAAAATAACTATTAAAAAGAATCAGGAAAGAGCCTAATTTAGAGTCGTGTTTACATAATGTCGAAGTTCGTTTGCCCCCTATTTTGCCCCTTATTCTCTAAAAATCAAAAAATAGAAGAGGGCGATAAACCGCATAATAAAGGCATTTGTGAATATTCGGCAATTGAAAAAAACATACTTTGATATTTCAGTAGGTCGGGGGTTCGATTCCCCCCGCTAGCTCCAGTAAGAATCGCATGAGAGAGCCGATTAGGTTCTCTTTTTTTATTGCACAAAAAGTGAAATACTTAAGAAAACCCATGAGTTGGGGACTGTTTGGGGATTGAATGTATAAAAAAGGAGAGGATGGGAGACCGTTTCAAAAATTGTGTAAACCTCGTGGTTGATGTAGAATAAATACATTAGCCAGGAGGTTTTTATTATGGCAAGAAGAAACGAAAGTAACGAAGAAAAGAATCGTCGGAAATTAGTGGAAAGTTTTTTAAGTGAGAATCCCATCAAAGATCCAAATGACATCCAGGAACTGATGAAGGAAATGATGCGTCAAGTAGTGGAAGGTGGTCTCACCGCTGAATTGGATGACGAACTGGGTTATACTCGCTATGATTATCGGAATAAGGAAACCGAGAACAGCCGGAACGGCTATTCGAAGAAAACGGTCCATACCAGTTTGGGCGATATGGAAATTGACGTTCCCAGAGACCGGAACGGTGAGTTTGAACCCCAATTGATGCCCAAACACAAAAATACCCTGACTCAGGATATTGAAGCAAAAATCATTTCCATGTATGCCAAAGGCATGACTACCGGCGATATTGAGACGCACATTAAGGATCTCTATGGGATCGAAATGTCCGATAGTACCATCAGCCGGGTGACGGATAAAATTCTGCCGATTGCCAAAGAATGGCAGAATCGACCGCTGGAAGACATCTATGCCGTCGTTTTTATGGATGCGATTCATTTTCATGTGCGAAGTGAAGGCCAAATTATCAAGAAAGCGGTCTATATCGCCATCGGGATCAACATGGACGGGTGCCGTGATGTGCTGGGATTATGGATTGGGGAAAATGAAAGTGCCAAATTCTGGCTTTCAGTCATGAATGGGTTAAGAAATCGTGGTGTCGAAGATATTCTGATTGCCTGTGTGGATGGATTAACCGGATTTTCCAATGCGATCGAAGCAGTCTTCCCTAAAACTGAAATTCAGCAATGCATCATCCACCAGATCAGAAATACCACCCGGTTTGTTTC
Source organism: Acetobacterium woodii (assembly GCA_016213825.1). Taxonomy (GTDB): domain Bacteria; phylum Bacillota; class Clostridia; order Eubacteriales; family Eubacteriaceae; genus Acetobacterium; species Acetobacterium woodii_A. The sequence continues at coordinate 172,654 of JACQZP010000013.1, forward strand.
CTATAAAGATATCCGATTACTCATGGCCGATCTGAAGCGGGTTTATACAGCGCCAACTGAAGATGCTGCTTTGAGCGAACTGGCCACATTTGAAGAGAAATGGGGCAAAAAATATCCTAAAATTCCGGATTCCTGGCGAAACAACTGGCCGAAACTCGCGACCTATTTCAAATATCCGCAGGAAGTTCGAACCCTTATTTATACGACCAATGCCATTGAGGGATTCAACCGGCAGCTCAGAAAAGTGACGAAAAGCAAAACCCTATTCCCAACGGATGACAGTCTCTTTAAAATGCTATATCTGGCCACCATGGATATCACCCAAAAGTGGACGGGTCGGAGGAAAGACTGGGGTCAAATTCATTCTCAATTGGAAATCTTCTTTGCTGAACGGTTGGATTAACATGAATTCATTCAATACAAATATTTCAGAGTGAGATTTTGTCTTACTTTTAATTGACATGCAATCAATTGAGTCTATAATACACTTAA